>CAWBIZ010000015.1:0-766037 GCA_963789005.1 uncultured Solirubrobacteraceae bacterium | reverse complement strand
CCGGGGGTGGGACTCGAACCCACAACCTCTCGATTAACAGTCGAGCGCATCTGCCAATTGAGCTACCCCGGATCGCGCTACCCGTGAATCTAATCGGCCACGGTCGCCGGGAGTGTAGCGACGCCTCCCTCGACCTCGGCGTGGCAGTTCGCGCACAACAGCACGCACTTCGCGGCCTCGGCCCGTGCCGCAGCCATCGATCGGGCGACGCCGCGGTGAGCGATGTGGAACTGCTTGGTCGCGCGATCGATGTGGTGGAACTGCAGCGCCGCCAGGCTCGCGGGCGTAGCCGCACAGCGCGCAGCTTCCGCCCGCCTCTCGGCCACGAGCGCCATCTTCACTGCGCGGCGCCTGGCCGTCACCGCCTCGGAACGGCATTTCAAGCAGCGCCAGCCTCCCTCCGCTCGCCGCCGGAACTGGGTGACGCCATGGCGCGGACACGTTCCGCGTGGTCGTCGATCCATCGTCCGCCACGACTACGTCGCAGCCGGCGAGCCGCGCGGATCGTCTCGAGCCCGTGTTTGGCCAGCCAGTGCCGCACGGTGGCCTGGCTACACGCCGAGCCGATCTGCGATCTGCCCTGTCGAGTAGCCCTCGGCGACAAGCGGCTCGAGCTGCTCGCGTGTGAGACCGCCGCGCGGCGCGTGGCGGGCGGCGTGCGATGAGGTGAGGCCGTACTTGCTGACCCAATACGCGACCGTGGACGGTGGGCGGCCCAGGTCGCGGGCGATCGACTCGATCGAGCGGCCCGCTTGCGAGCTGGGTTGCGAGGTGGTCCCGATCCACGATACGAACACTAGTTCGTGTGTCGGACGGAACGGCTCAGCTCAGGCGGTGGCGGATCTTGTCTTGGACCTGTTGGCGCTCGGTCGCGAGTGGGATCGTGTCGTGGCCGTCGCTGCGCGCTGCCGCGATGCGGCGGTCCAGGTTGTGGAGGTCGAGCTGGAGGGCCTCGAGCTCGAGCTTCCCCGGGGTCGCCTCGAGCTGGCCGGCGCGGATGACGAGCTCCGCGACGAGGCGGGCCAGCGCCTCGTCGCCGGCGGGGAGCTCGCCCGCGGGGGAGCGCAGGCGGCCGCGCAGGTACTCCGCGGCGCGGCGGGTGGCGGGTGCGGAGAACAGCTCGTCGAGGTCGGTGGCGGCCAGCCGCGCCTCGCCCTCCTCCGGCAGCGCCAGGCACAGCGCCAGGAACGCCCGCTCGGACTGCTCGCGGCGGGCGCCCGCCGCGCGCGCCCCGTTGGTGGGCGCAGCCTCGCCTCCCCCGCGGAACGATCCGCGTGCCGTGCGGTCGTCGCCGGCGCGGAACGAGCCGTCCCCAGCGGGGCGCGACGAGCGTCGCGGGTCGGCCGGGTGCTGTCGCGCGGTGAGGGTGGAGTTGACGAGGCTCTCGCTCAACTCCAGGCGGCCGGCGACGAGCTGGACGAGCTCGTCGCGCAGCACGCTCGGCGGGAGCGGGCGGATCGCGGCGGCGGCCTCTTCCAAGGCGCGGTCGCGGCCCTCGGCCGTGCGCGTCTCTCCCCGCTCGAGCGCCCGCTCGACCGTGAAGCGCGCCACCGGCACCGCCCGCGCCAGCAGGTCCCGCAGCGCGTCGGCGCCGTCGCGCTGCACGACGTCCGCGGGATCGGATCCGGACGGCAGCCGGACGATCTTGAACTCGACCCCGCGGCCGCCGCGTGAGCGGTTGACGTCCCGCAGGGCCGCGACGCTGCGCGAGACCGCCTCCTGCCCGGCGGCGTCCGGGTCCTGGCAGAACAACGCGGTCGGGGCGAGTCGGGCGAGCGCGGACACCTGGCGCTCCGTCAGCGCCGTGCCCATCGACCCGACGACCTCGGCCACGCCCGCCTGCCGCAGCGCGACCGCGTCGGTGTAGCCCTCTACGAGCACCACTCGCCCCGCCCGCGCCGCCGCCGCGCGCGCCAAGTCGGCCCCGTACAGCAGCTCGCCCTTGTGGAAGACGTCGTTGTCGGACGAGTTCAGGTACTTGGGCTGGTCGTCGGCCCGCAGCGACCGGGCGCCGAAGCCGAGCACCCGGCCGCGCTCGTCGCACAGCGGGAACATGATCCGCCCGCGGAACCGGTCGATCACCCCGCGGCCGTCCCGGCGCCGCGACGCCAGCCCGCAGGCGAGCAGCTCCTCGGCCCGGTAGCCGGCCCGCTCGGACGCCCCCACCACGCGGTCGAACGCGCCCGGAGAGAAGCCCACCCGGAACTCGCGCAGCGCGCCCTCCTCGAGCCCCCGCGAAGCCAGGTACTCGCGCGCGGCCGCCGCCTCCGGGCTCTCCCACAGCACCCGCACGTAATACGCGGCGGTGCGCTCCAAGAGCGCGAGCAGGCGATCGGTCCGCTCCCGACGGGCCGCCGCAGCCGGATCCTCGGCTTCGCGCTCGAGCTCGACCCCGTAGCGCTCCGCCAGCGACTCGAGGGCACCAGCGAAGTCGAGCCCCTCGGTCTCCATGACGAACGAGAACACGTCGCCCCCCACGCCGCACCCGAAGCAGTGGTAGAGCTTCTCCACCGGGTCGATGCCGAACGACGGCGTCCGCTCGTCGTGGAACGGGCACAGCCCCTGCAGCCGCCGCGCGCCCGCCCGCTTGAGCTCCGTCCGCGCACCCACGAGCTCCTCGAAGTCGACCGCGTCGCGCACGCGCTCGCGGGAGTCCTGGGTGTACCTGGCCATCAGACCGCGAGGCCCTGCGGCACGAAGCGCTCGGACCAGGCGCGGATCGCGTAGCGGTCGGTCATCCCGGCGAGGTAGTCGATCACGCGGTCGGCCTCGCTCGCCCCCGGCTCCGGGAGCTCCTCCGGGTGGGAGCAGTACCAGTCGAAGAGCTCTCGCAAAACCCGCTCGATCTTCGCGTGCTCAGCCGGCCCCAGGTACACGTGCTCGAACATGAACGTGCGCAGCCGGCGCATCGCGCCGCCCACCTCGGCGCCCTGGACGATGTCGCCCGCCCGCTCGGAGTGCTCGACCAGGTCGTGGACCAGCCGGTCGATCCGCGCCGAGCCCGTCGAACCCAGCACCGCGATCTCCTCGCTCGGCAGCTCGTCGACCGAAAGCACGCCCGCGCGCAGCGCGTCGTCGATGTCGTGGTTGATGTAGGCGATGCGGTCGACCAGGCGCACGATCTTGCCCTCGAGCGTCGCCGGCTCGCCGGCCCCGCTCGAGTGGCGCAGGATCCCGTCGCGCACCGCGGCCGTGAGGTTGAGTGGCTCGACCACCCGCAGCGAGTGCTCGTTGTGCCGGAAGCCGCGACCGAAGCGCTCGCGCCCGCATGCGTCGAGCACTCCCTCGCCGAGGTGCCCGAACGGCGGGTGGCCGACGTCATGCCCGAGGCCGATCGCCTCCGTCAGATCCTCGTTCAGCCGCAGCGCTCGCGCCACCGTGCGCGAGATCTGGGTCGCCTCGAGCGTGTGGGTGAGCCGTGTCCGGTAGTGGTCGCCCTCCGGCGACACGAACACCTGCGTCTTGTGCTTGAGCCGCCGGAACGCCTTCGAGTGCACGATCCGGTCACGGTCTCGCTGGAAGGGCGTCCGCAGCCCGCAGTCGGCCTCCTCGCGCACGCGCTTGGCCGGGTACGAGCGGGCGGCCAGCGGGGAGAGGTGCGCCTCCTCCCAGGCGGCGATCCGGGCGGCGTAGTCATCGGCGACGAGCACACCTCCATTGTGACCGCCGTCGCGGCACGCACCCGCAACTGTCACGAAGAATGTGCAATTTGCGCCTGCGCGGCGGCCACGCGGGCGATCGGCACCCGGTACGGCGAGCAGGACACGTAGTCGAGCCCGGCCATGTGGAAGAAGTCGATCGACTCCGGGTCGCCGCCGTGCTCGCCGCAGATCCCGAGCTTGAGCCCGGGATGCGCCTCGCGCCCGACCCACGCGGCGAGCCGCACCAGCCAGCCCACCCCCGGCTTGTCGATCGTCTCGAACGGCGAGCGGTCGATGATCTTGCGCGCCATGTAGGTCGGCACGAACTTGGACTCGACGTCGTCGCGGGAGAAGCCCAGCGCCGTCTGCGTGAGGTCGTTGGTGCCGAACGAGAAGAAGTCGGCGTGCTCGGCGATCCGGTTGGCCACGAAGCACGCCCGCGGGAGCTCGATCATGGTGCCGACCGTGTAGTCGTCGCGCTCGCGCAGGCCGTGCTCGTCGCCGATCCGCACCACCAGCGCGCGCAGGATCTCGAGCTCGTGCTCGTAGTCGATCAGCGGGATCATGATCTCCGGGTGCGGCGCCTCGTCCATCGCCGCCGCCGCGCGCATGATCGCGTGGACCTGCATCTCGTAGATCTCGGGATAGAGGATGCCCAGCCGGCAGCCGCGGGTGCCGAGCATCGGGTTCTCCTCGGAGATCTCCTCCACGCGGGCGAGCATCTTCTCGAGCCGGTGCTGGTCGAGCGTGTCCTCGATCCGCGCGCGCTCGACCTGGGCGCGCAGCTCGGGCAGGTTGGGCAGGAACTCGTGCAGCGGCGGGTCGAGCAGCCGGATCGTGACCGGGAGGCCCTTCATCGCCTCGAACAGGCCCTCGAAGTCCTCCTGCTGGTAGGGCAGGAGCTCGGCCAGCGCCTCGCGGCGGCCCTCCTCGTCGTGGGCCATGATCATCGCCCGCATCTTCGGCTGCCGGTCCTCGGCCATGAACATGTGCTCGGTGCGGCAGAGGCCGATCCCCTCTGCCCCCAGCTCGCGCGCCTTGACGGCGTCCTCGGGCGTGTCGGCGTTCGCGCGTACTCCGAGCCGCCGGATCTCGTCGGCCCACTCGAGCACGCGCTCGAAGCTCGGGTTGACCTCGGCCTCCACCAGCGGGACGTCCTCGAGCGTCACGCAGCCGCGGGTGCCGTCGATCGCGATCCGGTCGCCCTCGCGCACCTGCGTGCCGTCGACCGTGATCAGCCGCTGCTCGAGGTTGATCGCCAGCGCCGACGCTCCCACCACCGCCGGCCGGCCCATCCCGCGCGCCACCAGCGCGGCGTGCGACGCCTTGCCGCCCTCCGACGTGAGGATCCCGCGCGCGGCGTGGAAGCCGGCCACGTCGTCGGCCTCGGTGAACGGGCGGACGAGGATCACGTCGCGCCCCTCCTCCCCCGCCGCAACCGCGTCCGCCGCCGTGAACACGACCTCGCCCTTGGCCGCGCCCGGCGAGGCGTTGACGCCGGACGCCAGCACCTCGAAGTCCGCCTTGGGGTCGAAGGTCGGGTGCAGGAGCGCGTCCAGCGAGGACGGGTCGATCGTCGCGATCGCCTCCTCCTTGGTCAGCAGCCCTTCGTCGACCGCGTCGCACGCGAACCGCACCGCCGCCTGCGCCGGGCGCTTGGCGTTGCGGGTCTGGAGCATGAACAGCTGCCCCTCCTCGACCGTGAACTCGGTGTCCTGCATGTCCTTGTAGTGGGCTTCGAGCGTGCGCAGGATCTCCAGCAGCTGCTCGTGCGCGTCCGGGAGCCACTCCTGCATCTCGCCGATGTCGCGCGGGTTGCGCACGCCGGAGACGACGTCCTCGCCCTGGGCGTTGGGCAGGAAGTCGCCGCTGGGGCTCGCCTCCCCCGTCACCTCGTCGCGGCTGAACGCCACGCCCGAGCCGCTGGTGTCGCCCTTGTTGCCGAACACCATCTGCTGGACGTTGACCGCCGTGCCCCACTCGTCGGGGATCCGGTTGATGCGCCGGTACTCGACCGCACGGTCGCCGGTCCAGGAGTCGAAGACCGCCCGGATCGCCTGCCTGAGCTGCTCCTGCGGGTCCTGCGGGAAGTCGTAGAGCTCCTGGAACGTCCGCGTGAGCTGCTGCAGCGCCTCCGTGTCGAGCTCGGTGTCCTCCTTGACGCCGCGGTCGGCCTTGATCTCCTTGATCGCGTTCTCGAACTTCTCTCCCGGAACCCCGCGGGACACGTTGCCGAACATCTGCACGAAGCGGCGGTACGAGTCCCAGGCGAAGCGCTCGTTGTCGGTCGCGCGCGCGAGGCCCTCGACCGACGTGTCGTTGAGCCCGAGGTTGAGCACGGTGTCGAGCATCCCGGGCATCGACTCGCGGGCGCCCGAGCGGACGGAGACCAGCAGCGGGTCCTCGTCGTCGCCGAGCTGCTTGCCGGCGTGCTCCTGGAGCCTTTGCAGCGCTTCGGCGACCTGGTCGGCCATCCCGTCGGGCTCCGTCTGGCCCTCCCGCATGTACGCGACGCAGGCCTCGGTGGTGATCGTGAACCCGGCCGGGACCCGGTCGGCGCCCAGCACCCGCGTCATCTCGGCGACGTTGGCGCCCTTGCCGCCGAGCAGGTCGCGCATCTCCTTCGAGCCCTCGGCGAAGTCGTAGACCCACTGCATGTGGGCGCGATCCTATCCCCGGCCGACGGGCCGCAGCCGCAGGTGCGCGTGATGCTCGAGCGTCTCGAGGATCGCCCGCTCGGCCTGCCCGAGTGCGCGCGGCGACGCGTCCGGCGCCTCCGCCAGCGGCTGCCCGACGGCGGCGACGAGGAAGTCGTGCGCCTCCTGGTCGAGCGGGAAGGCGCTCGCCTCGCACGCCGCGCAGACGACGCCCCCCGCCGCGCCCGAGAAGCCCGCGAGGTGCTCGCGCTCGCCGCACGACGCGCAGGCGCCGAGCTGCGGGGCGAAGCCCGCCGCCAGCAGCAGCTTGAGGCGGAAGGCGAGCGCGTTGGAGCGCCCGGCTCGCTCGGGGTGGCGGTCGAGCAGCGCGAGCTCGTTGGCGAGCAGGTGGTAGACGCCGCGGTGCGGGTCGCCGTCGTCGAACACGCGCGCGACGGCCTCGCAGGCGCGGCCCGCGCCGTCGAGCGCGGCCGCGCTCTCTCTGATCCGCGCGTGGGCGGCCACGGTCTCCGCGCTCGTGACCGTCAGCATCTCGCTGCGGCCTTCGTAGAGCACGAGGTCGAGCCGGAAGAACGGCTCGAGCCGGCCGCCGAAGCGCGAGCGCGCCCGCCTCACCCCCTTGGCGATCGCGCTCACTCTGCCGCGATCCGGGGTATAGAGGTGGAGGATGCGGTCGGCCTCTCCGTAGCGCAGGCTGCGGAGGACGATGCCCTCGGTCTTCAGGCTGGAGCCCACGCTATTTTGGTTGTGCGATGAACCGGGTCACGATTTACACGACCGAGCCATGCGGTTTCTGCCGTGTGGCGAAGTCGCTCCTCGACAAGCGCAACGTCCCCTACGACGAGGTCAACCTCGCCAAGGACGCACTGGGTCGCACCGAGCTGGTGCGGATGACCGGCATGATGACGTTCCCCCAGGTCGTCATCGGTGCCGACGTGCTCGGCGGGTACCAGGAGCTCGTTCAGGCGGACAGGGCCGGCCGCCTGGCCGACCTCGCCGAAGCCGCGGCATAGCGGACTTACCGGAGCGCGCTCCCGTGAGCGGCGCGGCCGCTAAGCCGTGCCGCGTAGCGGGGGCGGGGCTGGCAGCCCTCGCAGACGTACGTGCCGCGGCCGGCGGCGCGCAGCTTGCGCACGGCCCGGCCGCAGCGCAGGCACGGCTCGCCCTCGCGGAGGTGGACGAGGAACCGGTCCTGGAACGTGCCACTGACGCCGTCGGGGTCGCGGAAGTCGTCGATCGTCGCTCCCTTGGCGGCGATGCCGGCGTCGAGCGAGGCGACGATCGCGTCCCGCAGCGCCTGTGCCTGGGGCCTGGTGAGGCGGTTGGCGAGGCGCAGCGGGTGGATGCGGGCGCGGAACAGCGCCTCGTCGGCGTAGATGTTGCCGACGCCCGCGATCCGCTTCTGGTCGAGCAGGAACGCCTTGATCGGCGCGCGCGAGCGCTTCGCCAGGGCGTGCAGGTGCGCGGCCGTGAACGCGTCGTCGTAGGGCTCGGCGCCGAGGCGGGCAGCGAGGAACGCGTCCCTCGCGGGCGTGCCGAGCGCCAGCTCGCCGGTGCCGAAGCGGCGCGGGTCGGTGAACGCGAGGTCGTGCTCGTCGAGCCGCAGCCACACGCGCGTGTGAGGCGGCGCGCCGGGCGGGTCGAGCAGCAGCGTGCCGGTCATGCGCAGGTGCACGAGCAGGAAGACGTCGTCCTCGAGCTCCCACACCAGGTACTTGCCGCGCCGCGCCAGCCGGGTGACGGTGCGGCCCTCGACGGCGGCGGCGAGCTCCTCGCCCGCCAGCGGGCGCGACCAGCGCTGGTCGAGCACCTCGAGCCGGTGCAGCGTGCGGCCCTCCACGTGCGGCGCGAGATGACGGCGGATCGTCTCGACCTCGGGCAGCTCCGGCACGAGGAGTCAGCCTAGGACATCGCCGAGGCGGATCCCGAGCACGCGCTTGACGGCGCGGTTCGTGAGCCTCGGGCCGGGACGTCCTCGCAGCGACGGCTTGTTGAAGACGTTGTAGAGGCGGAGCAGCTTCGGGCGCCCGAACCGCTCGGCGATCGCGTACGCGGCGGCCGAGCTGGCGGAGTACGCATCGGCCTGGGAGACGCCCGCCAGCCGCGCGATCGCCGCCGGTCGCGACAGGGCGGCGAGGTCGACGCTGGCCGGCGCCGGGCGACGGTCGCCGGTGACGTAGAGCGCGATGCCCTCCCGCAGCCACGAGGGCGTGCGCCCGGACGTCGAGCCCGCGAGAACGGCGTGGGTCAGCTCGTGCGTGATCGTGATCCCGCGCTCCTCCGCCGGCAGGGTCGAGTAGAGGCTCCAGACGACGACGAGCCGCAGCCCGACGACGCGCTCCACGGCCCATGTGGGCTCGGTCTGGATCACCGTCGAGTCGGCGATCGCGGCGAGCGACTCGATGCCCCGGATGCCCGTGGTCAGCTCCTTGGCCTGCCCGGCCTCGGCGGCGACCAGCACGAGGTAGCGGCGCTGCAGCCGCCGCCGGGGAAGCAGGTCGCGCATCGTGGCGTAGCCGCTCTCCAGCGCCCCCGTGAGGTCGCCGATGGCGAGGCCCGCGGGCGCGACCACCACGAAATGGCGCGAGCGGCGCGTGACGAAGTCGCCGACCTCCCAGGGCGGCCCCCCGCGCCGGGCCTGGACGCCGGTCACGCGCCAGCTGCCGCGGCGGCGGAACCTGACGCGGCGGTTGACCCGGAACTGGCCGCGCACGCCGGCGACCGAGTACAGCGTCGTCACGCGGGCGGTCGCGCGCCTCCCGCGGACGCCGATGTTCTGCGCGGTGAGGGAGACCTTGCGCAGCCGGAGGCGCCGCGCGCGGCGCCCGTGCACGCGGTCGGCGCGGCGCTGGGCGCCGGCGCCGGTGGCGGCGTAGGCCTTCGCCTTGCCGTCCTCGAGGGCGGCGCCACGCTCGTCGAGCACCGTCCTGATCTGCTCCGCCGGGCTCGGCTCGGGACGCTCGGCGGGCGACCCGGGCGTGGCGGTCGCCCGTGGCTCGGGATCGTCGTCCCCGCCGCCGCCGCAGCCCGCGAGGCAGACGAGGAGCACCGGCAGCGCGCCGGATCGCCGGACCGTCACGGGACGAACGGCTCGCCCGGGAGCGCGGGGGCGTCGCGGCCGGTGAGCCAGCGGAGCACGGACGCGCCGACGTCCGCGAACGGGCCGTCGTTGCGGCGCGAGCCGTGGCCGGCGAAGCGGGCGAGCAGCGGGGCGTGCTCGCGCGTGTGGTCGGTGCCGGGATGCGTCGGGTCACACCCGTGGTCGGCGGTCAGGATCAGCAGGTCGCGCTCCGGGTCGAGCCGCTCGAGCCAGCCGGCGACCGCGGTATCGATCTCGCGCAGCGCGCTGTGGAACCCCGCGACGTCGTTGCGGTGCCCGTAGACCTGGTCGGTCTCCACGAGGTTCGTGAACACGAGGCCGGTCTCCAGCTCGTCGATCAGCCGCGCGGTCTCGGCGATCCCGGTCGCGTTCGTGGCGGCCTTGTGCTGGGCGTCGACGCCGACGCCGTTGAACACCTGGCCGATCTTGCCGACCGTGTGGACGGGCATGCCGGCGTCCCCGAGCTCCTGCAGGTACGAGCGGCCGGGCGGGTCGAGCGCGATGTCGCGCCGGCCCTCCGTGCGCCTGAACGCGCCCGGCTCGCCGTCGAACGGCCGGGCGATGATGCGGCCGACGGCGTGCTCGCCGGTCATGATCCTGCGGGCCGCGGCGCAGGCGTCGTACAGCTCGGGGAGCGGGACGACGCGCTCGTGGGCGGCGATCTGGAGCACCGAGTCGGCCGACGTGTACACGATCAGTTCGCCGGTCTCCATGTGCCGCTCGCCGAAGTCCTCGATCACCTGGGTGCCGGAGTACGGCCGGTTGCAGAGCATGCCGCGGCCCGTGGCCTCTCGCAGGGCGTCGAGCACCTCGTCGGGGAAGCCCTCCGGGTAGGTGCGAAGCGCGACGGGGGTGATCACGCCCATCAGCTCCCAGTGCCCGGTGATCGTGTCCTTGCCCGGGCCCATCGGATGCAGGCGGCCGTGCACGACGGGCTCGGCGGCCGGCTCCACGCCGGTCAGCGGCATGATGTTGCCCAGGCCGAGCCGCTTCATGGCCGGGAGGTCGAGCCCGCCCGACGCCTCGGCGACGTGGCCGAGCGTGTTGGCGCCGGCATCGCCGTAGTCGCCGCTGTCGGGCAGCTCACCGGCCCCGCAGGCGTCGATGACCACCACGAAGGCGCGCACGGGGCGCACGATATCCGTCGCGCGGCGACCGCCGTCGACGCCCGTCGCCTACGAGGCCGCGCGCGCGGGTGCGCGCCCTCGCCTACGAAGCCCGCCGCGCCCGCGGGTGCGCCTGGTGGTAGACGTCCTTGAGGCGCTCGGCGGAGAGGTGCGTGTAGACCTGCGTCGTCGCGATGTCGGCATGGCCGAGCATCTCTTGCAGCGAGCGGAGGTCGCAGCCGCCGGCCAGCAGGTGCGTGGCGAACGTGTGGCGGAGCGTGTGCGGGCTCATCTTGCCGTCGAGCCCGGCCGCGCGGGCATGGCGCTGGACGATCTTGTACAGCCCCTGGCGGGTGAGCCGGGCGCCGCGATGGTTGACGAACAGCGCGGGCTCGAGCCGGTCGCCGACGAGCCGCGGCCGGCCGCGGCCGAGGTAGGCGACGAGCGCGCGCGAGGCGGCCGCCCCGATCGGCACGAGCCGTTCCTTGGAGCCCTTGCCGCGGGCGCGCAGGATCCCGGCCTCGAGGTCGACGTCGCCGAGCTCGAGCCCGATCGCCTCCGACGCACGCAGCCCGCAGGCGTACATCAGCTCCAGCAGCGCGCGGTCGCGGAGGGCGGGCGGCTCGGTGCCGCGCGGCGCCGCGAGCAGCTTGCCGACCTCGTCGCGGCTCAGGACCTGCGGCAGCCGGCGGCTCTGCTTCGGCGCGCGCAGGTGGACGGTGGGGTCGTCGACGACGAGGTCCTGGCGGCGCAGGTGGCGGTAGAACGAGCGCAGGCAGGCGACCTTGCGCTGCAGGGTCGCGGGTGAGGCCGGCGACCGCTCCTCTCCCCCCGCGGCGAGGTCGGCCACGAAGTCGGCGAGGTCGCTATGGCGCGCGGTCAGCGCGTCCGTCCGTGTGACCTTGAGGTGCGCCCCCAGCTGCTGCAGGTCGGAGCGGTACGCCTCGAGCGTGTTGCGGGACAGGCCGCGCTCGAACTCCAGGTAGGCGAGGAAGTCGAGCACGAGATGCTCGAAGGGTTGCGTGGGGGCCGCGATTGCCATGGACGTGAGTCCTTCGCCGCCGCGGTGCGGCGCCCTCGCCGTGCAACGAGCCTGTCACACGGGCTGCGCCGCGTTCGTGTGTAATCGCCCTACATCCCAACGCAGATGGGGGAGCCATGCCGGATGTCTTCGAGTCGCTGGAGCAGGCCATCGCGGGGTCGATGGATCGCCGCCGCTTCCTCCACTTCACGGGCGCGCTGGCGGGCGCTGCTGCGTTCTGCCAGCTCCGCGGCGACCTCGCGCACGCGGCGCCCTCGCTGCGCGGCTATCCGTTCACGCTCGGCGTCGCGTCCGGCGATCCGACCTCCCGCGGCGCGGTGCTGTGGACTCGGCTCGCGCCGGACCCGTTCGAGCCCGACGGCGGCGTGCCGCACCGGCGGCTGCCGGTCGCGTGGCAGGTGGCGACCGACTCCCGCATGCGCCGGGTCGTGCGCCGCGGGGTCGCGCTGGCGGTGCCCGAGCTGGCCCACTCGGTGCACATCGAGCTGTCGGGCCTGGATCCGGGCCGGGAGTACTTCTACCGCTTCAAGTACCGCGACGAGCTCAGCCCCGTCGGGCGCACCCGCACCGCGCCAAGGCGTTCCGACCGCGTGCACGCGCTGGCGTTCGCCTTCGCGTCGTGCCAGCGCTGGGACGAGGGCTACTACTCGGCCTACCGCCGCCTGGCCGAGGAGGACGTCGCGTTCGTCGTGCACCTCGGCGACTACTGCTACGAGTACGGGATCGACGAGCACGGCGGCTATCGCAACGTGCCCGTGCCCGACCAGTTCCGGCCCGAGTGCGAGACGCTCGAGCGCTACCGGCTGCAGTACGGGCTCTACAAGAGCGACCCGGACCTGCAGCGCGCCCACCAGCACTTCCCCTGGCTCGTCGCGTGGGACGACCACGAGGTGCAGAACGACTACGCGGGCCTCTCGCCCGTGGAGTACGACCCGGATCCGGCGTTCCCCGCCCGGCGGGCGGCCGCCTACCAGGCGTTCTACGAGCATCTCCCAATGCGCGCGGAGGCCCGCCCGCGGGGCGGCGAGTCGCGCATCTACCGGCGGATGACGTGGGGCGACCTCGCACAGTTCAGCGTCCTCGACGCCCGCCAGTACCGCACCGACCAGCCGTGCGGCGACGGCGAGTTCCCGCGCTGCGCGGAGTCGCTCGACCCGGCGGTGACGATGCTCGGCGGCGAGCAGGAGGACTGGCTGCTCGACGGGCTGGAGCGCTCCCGCGCGCGCTGGAACGTGATCGCCCAGCAGGTGATGATGGGCCAGCTCGACCACAACCGCGGCGACCCGCGGATCTACTGGCACGACGCCTGGGACGGCTACCCGGTCGCCCGGCAGCGGATCGTCGACCACCTCGTCGACGCCCGCGTGCGCAACCCGGTGCTCATCACCGGCGACTGGCACTCGACGTTCGTCAACGACATCAAGACCGACTTCTCCGACCCCGGCTCGCGCACGGTCGCCACCGAGTTCGTCGGCACGTCGATCTCCTCGAACGGCGACTTCCCCGTCTACGGGCCCTACTACGGGCCGATGATCCCCGCCAACCCGCACATCAAGTTCTTCGACGGCGACCGGCGGGGCTATGTGCGCTGCCGGCTGGACCGCAAGCAGTGGCGGACCGACCTCCGGATGGTGACCACCGTCAGCCGCAGCGACGCGCCCGCGTACACGTTCGCGTCGTTCGCGGTCGAGGACGGCAGGCCGGGCGCGCAGCCGGCCTGAGCGCGGGCCGGTGAGGGCGTTCTACCGCCCTCACCGGCCGCGCGCCGAGCGGTCAGTCCGTGACCGTCACCCAGACCCGGCGCGTCTGGGACGCGACGTTGGTGTTGTCGACGAGCGCGCGGACGACGAGCGTGTCGTCCTCGTTGGTGCCCGTCGGGACGCAGTTCACGCTGCTGCTGTTGCAGCGGCCGATCGATGCCTGGCCGTTGAAGGCCGGGTCGGCGACCCCGTCGCCCGTGCGGTCGACCCGGTTCTGGAGCGCGATCGTCGCCGACAGGCCCTTGCCCGCGAGATTGCTGCCCGCGTCGATGTAGATGTTCGGGTTCGTCGCCGGCTGGCCGTTGATCCCCGGCTTGGAGATCACGGTGAAGCCGCCCGACTGCTCGGTGATGTTGCCGGCCTCGTCGACCAGCAGCCACCGGGGCAGCACGTTGGACCTGAAGTGGCGCGCGCGGAGCGACCCGTCGCGAACCTCGCCGCTGCCGACCGCGTCGTCGTCGACGTCCCGCTGGCCGAGCGAGTTGTCGCGGACGTCGGCGCCGGTCAGCGAGCCGTTGCGCACGTCCGCCCCGGTGATCGTCACCGCTGCGTACGACGTGCCGCCGAGCGCGACGAAGACCGCAACGGTCGCCATCACGTTCGAGTAGTTCAGTCGCTTCATCCCTGCCTCCCGTGGGTTGCCTGGGTGTCCCTTCGCAGGCGGCCGCTCGGCGGATCACCCGGCCCGGGGACTACTGAGAGCTCAGGTGCCGCTCGCGGAAGCGGTAGAGGCCGATCAGGGTCTTCGAGTCGGTCGTTTCGGCGAGGATCGCGTCGAGCTCCGAGAGCGGGCGGGACTCGGCGTCGATGCGCTCGTCCTCCTCGACCTTCGGGCGCTCGTCGAGGTCCGAGATGCCGGTGGCGAGGAAGAGATGGACCTCCTCGTCGGTGAACCCGGGCGAGGTGAAGAACGAGCCCAGCGGCTCCCAGCTCGAGGCCTGCTTGCCGAGCTCCTCGGCGAGCTCGCGCTTGGCCGTCTCGAGCGGCTCCTCGCCTTCCTCGTCGAGCTTGCCCGCGGGCAGCTCGAGCAGGTCGGGGACGCCGACGGCCTCGCGCGGCTGGCGCACGAACCACAGGCGGTCGCCGTCGAGCACGACGACCGCGGCGGCCCCCGGGTGCGTCGCGATCTCGCGCTCGGCCTCTCCCCCGTCCTCGTGGCGGAAGCTCGAGCGGACGACGTCGAAGAACGCGCCCTCGTAGACGGTGTCGGTCCGGATCCTCTCGAAGCGGGAGCTCATGTCAGACCGCGGCGGCCTCGTCGAGCAGCGCCAGCGCGACGTCGAGCATCCCCTCGAGCGCGGGCACGGAAACGCGCTCCGTCGGCTCGTGGTTGCGCTCGGTCCCGTTGGCGAGGTTCAGGCACGGGAAGCCGGCCGCCTGGAGCGCGTTGGCGTCCGACCCGCCGCCGGTCTGGATGCGCTTGGGCTCGTAGGCGCACGTGCGGAGGGCGGCCTCGGCGGCCGCCAGCTCGGGCGCTCCGGGGCGGACGCGGAAGCCGGTGAACAGCTTCTCGGAGATGACGTCGACGTCGCACTCCGCCTGCGCGGCCCCGTCGTGCAGGGAATCGACGATCCCGGCCACCACCTCCTCGACTCGCGCGGGGTCGAGCGAGCGCGCCTCGGCCAGCACGCGGCAGCGCTCGGGGACGACGTTGGTGGACCCTACGCCGCCCTGGACCGAGCCGACGTTGGCGGTCGTCTGCGGGTCGATCCGGCCGAGCGGCATCGCCGCGATCGCGAGCGCCGCCGCCAGCACGGCGCTGCGACCGTCCTCGGGCCGGATGCCGGCGTGGGCGGCCTTGCCGTGGAAGCTCGCCTCGATCCGGAAGTACGTGGGCGACGCCACGACGACCTCCCCGATCGGCGTCGCATGGTCGAACACGTAGCCGAAGTCCGACGTCAGCCGCGAGGCGTCGAACGCCTTCGCCCCCGCGAGCGCGTTCTCCTCGGAGACCGTGAACAGCAGCTCGAGCCCGACCGGCGAGCCCTCGACCGACGCCCGGCGGGCGACCTCGAGCATGACGGCGAGCGCGGCCTTGTTGTCGGCGCCCAGGATGCCGTCGTGGGCGTTCTCCCAGCCGCCGTCGACCAGCACCGGGTCGATCGGCTCCTCCGTCTCGACCGTGTCCAGGTGCGCGCACAGGAGCACGGTTCGCTCGGACCGCCCGGGCATGCGCGCGAGCAGGTTGCCCGTCGCATCCTCGTCGGCGGCGATGCCCATCCCCCGCAGCTCGGCGAGCACCCGGTCCGCACACTCGCGCTCATGCCCGAACGGGCTCGGGATGCGGCAGAGCGCGACGAACAGGTCGGCGAGCCGGGCCTTCTCGGCCTCGGACGCCGGCCTCACGGCACCTCGACGTCCGCCGCGCGGCCGCCGGCGCTCCCGGCGGCGAGCCTCACGCCGTGTGCGCGGGCTGCTGCGCGGGGACCTCGTCCGGGCGCTGGTCGCCCGCGCGGGCCAGAGCGGCGGCCACGAAGTCGCGGAACAGGGGCGCCGGGCGCTCGGGCCGCGACTTGAACTCGGGGTGGAACTGGGAGGCCACGAAGAACGGGTGGTCGCGGATCTCGATGATCTCGACCAGCCGGTCGTCAGGCGACGTCCCGGAGATCACGAGCCCGGCGGCCTCGAGCCGCTTGCGCAGGAAGTTGTTGACCTCGTAGCGGTGCCGGTGGCGCTCGTAGATCACGGGCTCGTCGTACAGCTCGCGCGCCTTGGTGTCGGGGTGCAGCTTCACCGGATCGGCGCCGAGCCGCATCGTCCCGCCCATGTCGGCGACCTCCTTCTGCTCGGGCAGGAGGTCGATCACCGGATACGGCGTCTCGGGGTCGAACTCGGTGGAGTTCGCGCCGTCCATCCCCACCACGTGGCGCGCGAAGTCGGCCACCGCCATCTGCATGCCGAGGCAGATGCCCAGGAACGGGATCCCCTGCTCGCGGGCGATGCGCGAGGCCGTGATCTTGCCTTCGATGCCGCGCACCCCGAAGCCGCCCGGGATGAGGATGCCGTCCGCCTGCGCGACGCGCTGGCGCACCTCACCGTCGTCCAGCGTCTCGGAGTCGACCCAGTCGATCTCGATCCGGCAGCCGTGGTGGAAGCCGGCGTGGCGCAGGGACTCCGCGACCGACAGGTACGCGTCCTCGAGCTTGACGTACTTGCCGACGAGCGCGATCCGGACCGGCGCCGTGTCCGCGGCGTCGCTGGCGCGGCGCATCAGCCGCTCCCAGTCGCCGAGGTCGGGCGGCGGGGACTCCATGTCGAAGTGGTCGAGGATGAAGTCGTCGACGCCCTCGGGGTGGAAGTAGAGCGGGACCTTGTAGATGTTGTCGACGTCCCGCGCCGAGACGATCGCCTCCTGCGGCAGCGACGCGAACAGCGCGATCTTCTTGCGCACCTCGTGCGGCAGCCCGCCCTCGGACCGGCAGACGACCATGTCCGGCTGGATGCCGATGCGGCGCAACTCGTTCACCGAGTGCTGCGTCGGCTTCGTCTTGAGCTCGCCGGCGTGGCCGATGTAGGGCACGAGCGTGAGGTGGATGAACATGCAGCGGCGGCGACCGACGTCGACGGGGAACTGGCGGATCGCCTCCAGGAACGGGAGCGACTCGATGTCGCCCACCGTGCCGCCGATCTCGGTGATCACGATGTCCACGTCCTGGCTCTCGGCGATCAGCTTCACGCGGTGCTTGATCTCGTCCGTGATGTGGGGGATCACCTGGACGGTGCCGCCCAGGTAGTCGCCGCGGCGCTCCTTGCGGATCACCGAGTTGTAGATGGCGCCCGCGGTGACGTTCGAGCCGCGGGAGGTGTTCGCGTCCGTGAACCGCTCGTAGTGCCCGAGGTCGAGATCCGTCTCCGCGCCGTCCTCGGTCACGAACACCTCGCCGTGCTGGAACGGCGACATCGTGCCGGGGTCGATGTTGATGTACGGGTCGAACTTCTGGAGCGCGACCTTGAGGCCGCGGGCGACGAGCAGCCGGCCGATCGACGCGGCGGCGATGCCCTTGCCGAGCGAGGAGACGACCCCGCCGGTGACGAAGATGAAACGGGTGCGGGGTCGAGAATCAGGCATGCGCAAACCTCCTGGCAGCCCAGTCTAGATGCCGCACCGGCGGGTGACTCGAGCAGCGCGCATCATGCGGCTTTCAGCAGCTCGCGGGCGTGGCGGCGTGCGGCGGCGTCGCCGTCCTCGGCGCCGAGCATGCGCACGAGCTCGCCCACCACGGCGCCCTTCTCGAGGCGCGTGACGGTCGTGCTCGCGGTCGCGCCCGAGCTGTCCTTGACGATCGTGAAGTGGCGGTCCGCCAGCGACGCGATCTGCGGCAGGTGGGTGATGCAGATGATCTGCCGGCCCCCGGCGAGCTCGCGCAGCTGCTCGCCGACGGCGCGCGCCGTCTGACCGCCGATGCCGGCGTCCACCTCGTCGAACACCAGCGTCGCCGGGCCGGCCTGCGCCGCGACGCCCATCAGCGCCAGCATCACGCGCGAGAGCTCGCCGCCGGAGGCCGTCTCGCGCAGCGGCCCGGCCGGGACGCCGGGGTTGGGTGCGATCAGGAACTCGACCTCGTCGCCCCCGGCCGGCCCGTACCCGTCCCGCGGCGTCAGACGCGCCTCGAACGTCGCGCCCTCCATGGCGAGCGCGGCCAGGCGGTCGCGGACCGCGCCGGCGAGCCCGCCGGCGGCCACCGTCCGCGCGTCGCGCAGCCCCTCGGCCTGGGAGGCGAGAGCAGCGCGGGCCTCCGCGAGGCGAGCCTCGCCGGCCTCGAGCGCCTCCTCGGCGCCGGCCAGCTCGTCGCGGCGGCGCCGGCACTCCGCGGCGTGCGCGAGGACCGCCTCGATCGTCCCGCCGTGCTTGCGCTTCAAGCGGTCGAACAGCGCGAGGCGCTCCTCCACCTCGTCGAGCCGGCCCGGCGGCGCGTCGACCGCCTCGCCGTAGCGGCGCAGCTCGCCGGCCAGGTCGGCGGCCTCGACGACCAGCGCGCGCGAGCGCTCGGCCAGAGCGTCGAGCACCTCGTCGACCCCGGCGGCCGACTCGAGCGCGGCCGCCGCGGCCGCAAGCGGTTCGGCGGCGTGGCCCGACGGCCCGTCGTAGCCCAGCGCGCCGTCCTCGCCGGCGAGGGCCGCGGCGCCGCCGGCGGCCGCACCCAGCAGCGTCGCGACGTGGCGCAGCCGCTCGCGCTCGGCGAGCAGCGTCTGCTCCTCCTCGGCACCGGGGTCCGCCCGGTCGATCTCCTCGAGCTCCCACTCCAGGAGGTCGAGCTCGCGATCGCGCGCCCCCGCGCGGGCGCGGAGCGCCTCGAGCTCCTCGCGCAGCGCGCGCTCTCGGGCGTAGGCGGCCGCGAACGCCTGGCGCCGCGCCGCCTGCTCGGGGCCGCAGAAGCCGTCCAGGATCTCGAGCTGGGCCGACGCCAGCGTCAGCCGCCGGTGTTCGTGCTGGCCATAGAACGAGAGCAGCGCGCCGCCGATCTCCGCCAGCTCCGCGGCCGTCGCGCTGCGACCGCCGAGATACGCGCGCGTGCGGCCCTCGGCGCTCACCCGCCGGGCCAGCACCAGCTCGTCGGCGTCCTCCGGCAGGCGATCCGCCAAGGCGACCCGCAGCGCCGCCGGCAACGCGAACACCCCCTCGACGTAGGCCTCGCTCGCGCCCGGGCGGACGATCCCGGACCGCGGCTTGCCGCCCAGCAGCAGGTCGAGCGCGTGGGCGAGGACGGTCTTGCCCGCCCCGGTCTCACCCGTGAGGACGTTCAACCCGGGCATCAGCCCCAGCTCGGCCCGCTCGATCAGCAGGAGGTTCTCGACGCGCAGCTCGTGCAGCACGCCCGAGGGTCTATCAGCGCCACCCGACGGAGCCGCCCCGAATCGGCCGCCCGCGGGCGTTTCGGCACGAAGTTGGAACAGTTCCGTGACGATTCGCGGGTCGCGCCGCAAACTCAGCGGGCGAGCCAGCCGAACCGCTCGCCGCGCCGCAAACTCAGCGGGCGAGCCGGCCGAACCGCTCGCCGCGCCGCAAACTCAGCGGGCGAGCCGGCCGAAGCGCTCGCGCAGGCGGTGGTAGAAGCTCGCGCCCGGGAGCTGGGCGAGCGTGCCGTGGCTGCCCGCGAAGTCGACGTGCAGGTCCTCTCCGGGCGGCAGCTCGCAGCTCGGCCGCCCGTCGACGTGGACCTCGACGGGCTCCTCGCGCGACGCGTTGTTGATCGTCAGCAGGTCGCCCGGCGCGATCACGAGCGCCCGCGCGGTCAGGGAGTGCGGCGCCACGAACGACACGACGTAGCCCTCCACCCCCCACGCCATCACCGGCCCGCCGTTGGCCAGGTTGTAGCCCGTCGAGCCCTGCGGCGTCGCGACCACCAGCCCGTCGCAGCGCACGCGGCCGATCTCCTCCCCCGCGAGGCCGTAGGCGAGGTCGGCCACCCGGTGCCCGGGCTTGCGGTGGACGGAGATGTCGTTCATCGCGGTCCACGTGCCCTCAGGGCGGCCGACCGCGATCGTCGGCAGCTGCAGCACCTCGAAGTCGCCCGCGAAGGCGCGGTCGAAGTCGGCCGCGAGGTTGTCGGGATCGACCGTGGCGAGGAACCCGACCTCGCCGAAGTTGACCGCGAAGACCGGCACGCCCATGCCCGTGAACACGCGCAGCGCCGTCAGGATCGTGCCGTCCCCGCCCATCACGAGGCAGAGGTCGACGTCGTCGCGGCGGTCGGAGTCGAGCTCGATCCCCTCCGCCGGCACGAGGCCGTGCTTGCTCGTCTCGTCGGCGTCGAAGCGCAGCAGCACGCCCGCCCGGCGCGCCGCCGCGATCAGCTCCTGGAGCGGGCCCGCCGTGTCGGACACGCGCCGGTGGGTGAGCACGGTCGCCGCCCTCATACGTCGATCTCCGCGAGCGCGGCATCGACGTCGGCGACCTCGCCCGCGCCGGCCCGGCTCCCCCAGCCACACGAACGTCTCGCGGTTGCCCGCGGGGCCGGGAAGGCCGGACGCCGCGAAGCCCAGGACGGCGGCGGGCGCCGCTCGCGCGACGGCCGCGATCGCATCGCGGCGCAGGCCGGCGTCCCGCACCACGCCGCCCTTGCCGACGACCCCTCGCCCGACCTCGAACTGCGGCTTGACCATCGCCAGGCAGTCGAACCGCTCGGCGGCGCAGGCGAGCACAGCGGGGAGCACCTTCGTGAGCGAGATGAACGACACGTCGACGACCACGAGGTCGGGCGCGAACGGCAGCTGCGACGGCTCCAGTGCACGCGCGTTGACCCGCTCGACGACGGTCACCCGCGTGTCGCTCCGCAGCCGCCAGTCGAGCTCGCCGTACGCGACGTCGAGCGCCACCACGTGGGCCGCGCCGCGCTGCAACAGGCAGTCGGTGAACCCCCCGGTCGAAGCGCCGACGTCGAGCGCCCGGCGGGCCGTGACATCGATCCCCAGGGCATCGAGCGCGGTGGCCAGCTTGACCCCGCCGCGGGAGACGAACGGCGGCGTCGCGTCGACGTCGAGCTCCACGTCGGCCGCCACCAGCTGCCCGGGCTTGGCGGCCCGCGCCCGGCCGGGGCCGACGTGGACCTGGCCGGCGATCACGGCCGCCGCCGCGCGCGTGCGCGACGCGTAGAGCCCACGCTCCGCCAGCAGGCTGTCGAGGCGGACCCGAGGCACGGCGCCACACGGTAACGGAGCCGCACGGTGACCCACTTCACAGTGGCGCCGCCGATTCCCGGGGACCATTGACCGCATCATGGTGCGACGACTCTCACTCGCGGAGCACGGAGCGGTCGAGCTGCTCGGCGGCCTGCTGCTGATCGCGGCCCCGCTCGTCTTCGGCTTCGAGCCCGGCGGTCTCCTGGTCGCGGCCGTCGCGGGCGCGCTGCTCGCGGGCCTCGGCCTCGCCGATCGGGTCTCGATCTCGACTCACATGGCCGCGGACCTGGCGCTGGCGCTCGCGATGGCCTCGGCTGCCGCCGTGCTGGCGGCCGCGGGAGAGGCGCCCGCGGCCGCGCTCCTCGCGGCTGCCGCGACGGTCGAGCTCGCGTTGAGCGCGGGCACGCGCTGGACCCGGCGGGCCTAGCCCGGCCGCTCAGCTCGGTCGCCAGTCGGTAACCCAGCGCAGTTGACGTTCGTCACACGAGAGCGTCGCGGCCGGCCGCCACGGCAGCCTCGATCCGCTCGGCGATCCGCTCGGGCGTGAAGCCGACCTCCTCGTGCAACAACCGCGGCGCGCCGTGGGTCACGTACCGGTCCGGGAGGCCGATCCGGAGCATCCGCGGCGCGAGGCCGCCTTCGGCCAGAGACTCCCAGACGGCCGTCCCGAAGCCGCCCATCAACACGCCCTCCTCGACCGTGACCACGAGGTCGTGCTCGGCCGCCAGCAGCGCCAGCAGCGCCGCATCGAGCGGCTTCGCGAAGCGCGCGTCGGCGACCGTGACGTCGAGCCCGCGGTCGGCGAGCAGCTCGGCGGCTCCCAAAGCCATCCCGACCCCGGTGCCGTAGCCCACCACCGCAACGCGCTCACCCTCGCGCAGGATCTCTCCCGTCCCGACCTGCAAGAGGGCCGGATCCGCAGGGATCGGCACACCCACAGCCTCCCCGCGCGGGTAGCGGATCGCCGCCGGGCCGTCGATCTGCAGGGCGGTGTGGAGCATGTGGACGAGCATCGCCTCGTCGCGCGGCGCCATCAGCGTGATGTTCGGGAGCGGCCGCAGGTAGGCGATGTCGAACGCGCCGTGGTGCGTCGGGCCGTCGTCGCCCACCAGCCCCGCCCGGTCCATGCAGAACGTGACGTTCAGCGACTGCAGGCAGACGTCGTGCACGATCTGGTCGAACGCCCGCTGCAGGAAGGTCGAGTAGATCGCGGCCACCGGGCGCATCCCCTGCAGCGCCAGGCCGGCCGCGAACAGGACGGCCTGCTGCTCGGCGATCCCGACGTCGAAGTAGCGGTCCGGCATCGCCTTCTGCAGCACCGACAGCCCCGTTCCCGAGTTCATCGCCGCGGTGATGCCGACCACCCGCGGGTCCCGCTGGCACTCGCGCACGATCGCCTCGCCGAACACCTGCGTGTACTGGGGCGGCGCCGCGGTCTTCGACGGCTTCGAAGGAGGAGCGGGACGCCGCCCGGCGATCGAGTTCGGCTTCGCGGCGTGCCACTTCTCCATCCCCTCGAGGCCGCCGTCCTCGGCGGGAGCGAAGCCCTTGCCCTTCACGGTGGCGACGTGGATGACGACCGGCCGCTCGGCCTCGAAGGCGGCACTCAACGCCCGCCGCAGCGCGCGCACGTCGTGCCCGTCGATCACGCCCATGTAGGCCCAGTCGAGCTCTTCCCACCACAGCCCGGGCTGCCACAGCGCCTTGACCGACTCCTTGACCTGCGGGCCGAGGCGCTCGAACGCGGCGCCGATGCCGCCCGGCAGCCGCGTGAGCCGCTCCTCCACGCCCTCGCGCGCCTTCCACAGGCCCGGCTCGAGCCGGACGCGGTTGAAGTAGCGCGACAGCGCTCCCACGTTCGGCGAGATCGACATCCCGTTGTCGTTCAAGATCACGACGAGCGGCGTGCCCAGCCCGCCCGCCTGGTGGACGGCCTCGAACGCCACGCCGCCGGTCATCGCGCCGTCGCCGATGACCGCCACGACGCGGCCGTCCTCCCCCGCCCCGTGCCGCATGGCCTCCTTCAGCCCGACGGCGTAGCCGATCGAGGTCGAGGCGTGGCCGGCGCCCATGATGTCGTGCTCTGACTCGTGGATCGCGCAGAAGGGGGCCAGGCCGCCGTACTTGCGGATCGTCGCCAGGGCGTCCCGCCGGCCGGTCAGCACCTTGTGCGGGTACGCCTGGTGGCCGACGTCCCAGAGGATCTTGTCGCGCGGGGACTCGAGCAGCGAGTGCAGCGCCACGGCGATCTCGCAGGTGCCGAGGTTGGCGCCGAAGTGCCCGCCGATCTCCCCCACGGTGTCGATCAGCAGCTCGCGCACCTCCTGGGCGACCTGCTGCAGCTCGTCCTCGGAGAGGCCGTGCAGGTCCTGCGGGCGGTCGACGCGGTCGAGGAGGGTCACGAGGTCCGGGTGTAGATGAAGTCGGTGATCTGCTGGAGCTCTGCTGCTCCGCCAGCCCTGTCGAGGGCCTGGCGGGCATTGCCGTGTGAGTCGGCGGCCATCCGGCGGGCGCCGTCGATTCCGTAGTGGCTCACGTAGGTGAGCTTGCCGTGTCGTTCGTCGCTTCCTCGCGGCTTTCCCAGCGCATCCTCGGTGCCCGTGACGTCGAGGATGTCGTCGACGATCTGGAAGAGGAGGCCGAGCTCTGACGCGAAGGCGCGGAAGTCAGGCAGTCTAGTGGAGGCGTCCGGGCCGCTCGTGAGGAGCAGCACGCACTCGACGGAGGCTCGGATCAGGCGCCCGGTCTTGAGCTGGTGCAGCTGCTGGAGGCTGACCTCGCCCTCCGGGACGAGGTTGCGGACGTCGATGTACTGGCCGCCGACCATGCCGTTGACCCCGGTGGCGCCCGCCAGCTCGGCGGCGGCGGCCAGGACGTGGTCGGGCTCGCCGGGCTGGCTGCCGAGCAGGTGGCGGAAGGCCTCGGCGTAGAGCCCGTCCCCGGCGAGGATGGCGACGTCCTCGCCGTACTTGACGTGGCAGGTCGGGCGGCCGCGCCGCAGCTCGTCGTCGTCCATCGCCGGGAGGTCGTCGTGGATCAGCGAGTAGGTGTGGATGAGCTCGAGCGCGGCGCCGAGCGGGAGCACTTCCTCAGACGGGCGGCCGAGCGCGCTGGCGGTGGCGAGGGCGAGCACGGGACGGATGCGCTTGCCACCGGCGAGCAGCGAGTAGCGCATCGCCTCCTCGAGGCCCGCGGTGGCCGGCTCGTCGGAGAAGGTCAGGCCCTCCAGGTACTGCTCGACCTGCTCGCGCAGGCCGTCGGGGTAGCTCACTGCTGCTCGAGCGCGAGCTGTCCTGCCGGGCCGGTCTCGGCGGCGCGGACCTCGCGGTCGAGCTCTGCCCCGGCCTCGGCGGCCAGGCGCGCGCACTCGTCGACCAGCGCGGCGGCCCGCTCGGGCTCGAGGTCGCCCGCGCGCAGCTCGGCGGCGATCCGCTCGAGGCGCTCGACGAGCCGCTCAAGCGGCATGCCGGACCTCCCGCAGCACCGCGCCGAGGATGCCGTTCACGAAGCCGGGCGCGTCGGCGCCGCAGAAGGCCTTGGTGATCTCGATGGCCTCGTCGATCGCTCCCTCGGCGGGGATCGGGTGCTCGGCCTCGATCAGGTCGGGATGGAGCATCTCCAGCAGCGCGACCCGCAGGATGGCGTGCTCGAGCGGCGCGATCCGGTCGATCGTCCACCCCCGCGCGTTGCGCGCGATGTGCTCGTCCAGCTCCTCGGCATTGTCGGCCGTCGCGTGCGCGAGCGCGCGCGTGAAGCTGGCGGCGTCGCGTTCGAAGACGTCGTCGAGGGGGCGGCCGGTGAGGTCGTGCTGGTAGAGCGCGAAGACCGCCGCGCGGCGTTGCTCGGACCGGCGCATGGCCGGCTGAGGGTAGCCCGTTTACGCCCTTGACATGTAGGAGCCGGAGCGCGTGTCGACCTTGATCCGGTCCCCGATGTTCACGAACAGCGGCACGTTCACGGTCGCGCCGGTCTCGAGCGTCGCGGGCTTGTTCCCGCCACCCGACGCCGTGTCGCCCTTCACGCCCGGCTCGGTGTGCGTGACCTCGAGCTCCACGGACGCCGCGAGCTGGAGGTCGGACGGCTCGTCGTCGATGAACAGCAGGTCGACGCTCTCGCTCGGCTTGACCCACTTCAGCGTGTCCGCCACGGTCGGCTCGGGGATCGCGAGCTGCTCGTACGAGCTCTCGTCCATGAAGTGGGCATCGGCGCCGTCGGCGTAGAGGAACTGCATCTTGCGCGCCTCGGTCCGCACGGGCCGGAACTTCTCCCCCGCCCGGAACGTCCGGTCGATCACGGCGCCGTCGCTCGTTCGCCGCAGCTTTGTCCGCACGAACGCCCCGCCCTTGCCCGGCTTGACGTGCTGGAACTCGAGGATCTTGAAGACCGTGCCCTCGACGTCGATGTGGTTGCCGTTCTTGAACTGGTTGGTCGAAATCATGCGCGGCCCGAGTGTAGGGCGACGCTCAGAAGGCCCAGAAGCCGAAGACGAAGATCGCGACCGCGAGCAGTTGGAGGTAGCCCATCGTCGTGCCGGCGATCGCGAGGCCGCGGCCCGTCTGGCGGCCGCCGGAGCGGCTGATCTGGTTGAGCGCGACGTGGCCCATCACGACCGCCGCTACCGCTGCGACGCCCCAGAGCCAGAAGAAGAGCACCGCCACGGTCAGGGAGCCGACGGCGAGCGGGTTGGTGCGCTTGACGGGGCGGACGAACACCGGCTGGATCGCGGGTGCCGGGGGCGCCGGCGGGGTGACGTCGGCGGTCAGCAGATCCAGCTCGTGGCACCAGCGCGAGCCGTACGCGGCGGTCAGGCGATCGTCGAGCTCGTCGGCGTCGAGCCGGCCCTCCATGGCGGCCACGCGCAGCCGCTCGACGGTCTCCTCGCGATCGGCGTCGGAGGCTCGCAGCGCGGGCTTGGAAGGCTCGGGCGGCACCGCTTCACAGCGTAGTGCCTCCCGAGCGCGCCGAACCCCCGAAATTCGGACGGGATCACACGCGCGAAGGCCGCGCAGCGCGGCCGGCCGCGATCGGACGGGATCGACGCGCCGGCGCCGATCCCGCACCTGGGATGGGTCAGTCGCCCGAGTCGTACTTGAACGAGATCGCCAGCCGCACGCGGAAGCCGCTCACGGCCCCGTTCTCGATCGTCACGTCCTCGCGGACCACCTCGGCGACGCGCAGGTCGCGCACCGTCTTCGCCGCGGTCTCGACCGCGTTGCGCGCGGCGGCCTCCCACGACTCGCTACTGACCCCGATCACCTCGGTGACGCGGTAGACGCTGTCGGCCATCTCTCCCCTCCAGGTCGCGGATGTCGTCGCGGACTCTCTCACGAAACGACCGAGGCCCGCCGTGTGGCGGGCCTCGGCCGGTCTGGAGAAGTGCTGCGGAGCGCCTAGTTCCGGATGAGGTAGTAGTCCTCGTCCGGGTTGAACGGGGCCCACTTGCCGATCGTGGCGCCGGTCGACAGGTAGCGCCGGCAGGTCCGCGCCTCAGGGTGCGGGAGGCACGGGTTGAAGGGGTTGACGAAGCCGCGCCAGGGGCGGCTCGGCACGGCGGTCAGGTCGAGGTCCGGCGCGTCGAGGCCTGCCACGGCGCCGTGGGCGCGGTAGCGACTGCACTCCATGACGTTGGGGACGTCGTCGTGATCCTGGTCGTCCGCCCCGTCGCGCACGCCGTCTCCGTCCGTGTCCTCGTCGTCGAGGCGCACGCCGGTGTAGTTGACGTAGTACTTCGTCTCCTTGTCGTACACGGCCGGCCAGTACTCGGGGACCATGCAGCCGGTGCTCTCCCACTGGTTCGGGAGGCCGTCGGCGTCCTCGTCGCGCTCTCCGTCGTCGAGGAAGCCGTTGACGATGTGGTCGTAGTACGTCGCCGTCTCGGCCGCGTTGCCGTCACGGTCGAAGTCGCGGATGTCGAACGGGCTGCGGACCCACCAGTCGTCGCCGCTGTCCGGGCCGTCGGCGATCGTGTTGCCCGGGTTGGCGAGCCCGACGGGCTGGTAGGCGGCGCCCGACGCCCAGGC
Organism: uncultured Solirubrobacteraceae bacterium; assembly: GCA_963789005.1. Taxonomy (GTDB): domain Bacteria; phylum Actinomycetota; class Thermoleophilia; order Solirubrobacterales; family Solirubrobacteraceae; genus DASSUW01. The sequence goes on along the minus strand of CAWBIZ010000015.1, from coordinate 739,091 downwards.
CAGGAACTCGGCCTGCTTGTCGTAGCCGGCGGCCGCCAGGCTCGGATGACCGCTGGCGTTCTTGACCGAGTACTGCTCGCCCGCGGAGTACACCAGGCCGGACAGCGTGCGCGCGGCGCCCTTGCGGATCGTGTACTTCCAGAGGTCGTACTCGTCCTTGAGGCTCAGCGAGTCGCCGTCGTGGTCCGTGCTCGCGTCGGTCTTGTCGAGCCCGTTCGGGTACGGCCGCTTCTCGGGGTAGGGCGTCGACTGGCCGCCGCTGTCGTGCTCGTCGTCGTTGAGGTCGAGCGCCGAGCGGTACTCGTAGCCGTCCTCGACGCCGTCGCGGTCGGAGTCGACGTGGCAGCCGTCGAGCTTGAGGCTCTTCTCCTGCGCGTCCGAGAGCAGGTCGTTGTCGTCGTCGGTGTCGACGCCGTTCTTGGTCCCGTCGCCGTCGCAGTCCGCATCCGGGTCCGCCACCGGCGGCTTCGGCGGGGCGGGCGGCTTCTCGGCGCCGACGACCGGGGAAAGGCGCTTGCTCGTGTAGCGCTTGCCGAACTTGGTGGAGAGCACGCGGATCTGCAGGTTCGTGGGGATGGGGGTGCCGTTGCGGATCAGCAGCACGCTCTCGAGTCGCTTGGGGAGCTTGACCTTCAGCAGCTTCGCGGTGCCCTTCTCGGCCTTCACGAACACGGCCTTCGCGCCCGCGCGCTTGAATGCGACGGTGTTCTTGTTCAGGCCACGGCGGAAGTAGCGGCCGTGGACCGTCATGGTCTCGCCGACGAAGACGTGCTTCGGCGTGATGCGCTTGACGACGGGGGCCTTGGCGGCCTGGGCGGTGGAAGTGCCCGCGACGGCGGGCACCAGGAGCGCGGCGGCCACGAGGGCGGCGCGGCGCAATGGGCGGGTGCGGGCTCGGAGTTCCATCGAACCCGATATCGGCCCGCCGCGCCGGTGTCTTGAGCGGGGTCTGGACCCTAGTCGACCGTCACGAGGTCCTTGGTGCTCTGCGAGAGCACGCGGCAGCCGTCCTCGGTGACGACCAGGAGATCCTCGATCCGGACGCCTCCGCGCCCCGGCAGGTAGACGCCCGGCTCGACGGTGACGACGTTGCCCGCCGCCAGCGGCTGCTCGCCGGTCCGGGACAGCCGGGGGGCCTCGTGGACCTCGAGCCCGACCCCGTGGCCGAGGCCGTGCCCGAAGTGCTCGCCGTGCCCGGCGGCGGCGATGAGCTCGCGCGCCACGGCGTCGACCTCGCGGCCCTCGGGGCCCGGCCGGACCGCGTCGAGGCCCGCCTGCTGGGCGCGCAGCACGAGCGCGTAGGCCTCGGCGAGGTCGTCCGGCAGCTCGCCGGTCGCCCAGGTGCGGGTGCAGTCCGAGCAGTAGCCGTCGAGGCGGGCGCCGACGTCGAGCGTGACCAGGGTGCCGCGCTCGATCGGCACATCGGCCGGCCGGGCGTGCGGGAGCGCCCCGCGCTCGGACGACGCCACGATCGACGGGAAGCTCGGCTCCTCGGCGCCCAGCCGGCGCATCTCGTCCTCGAGCGCGAGCGCGACCTCGCGCTCGGTGCGCCCCACGAGGCCCTGCTCGCGAACCGTCGCGTAGACCGCGTCCACCAGGGCCGCGGCGGCCGCGATCCGCTCGACCTCCTCCGGCTCCTTGACCGCCCGCAGGCGCTCGACGACCCCGCCGGCCGCAACCAGCTCGATCCGGTCGGGGATCACCTCGCGCAGGCGCGCGTGCCGGCGCACGGAGACGTGGTCGTCCTCGAACCCCAGCCGCAGCTCCCCCTCGGGCCAGCCGCCGGCGAGCGCCGTCACGAAGTCGGCCGGCGCCAGCTCGCGATCGAAGCCCTCGACCTGGGCGGCGGCCTGCTCGACGTAGCGGAAGTCGGTGATGAAGCGGCGCACGTCGCGCCCCACGACGGCCATCGCGTTCGACCCCGTGAAGCCCGTGAGGTAGCGGACGTTGACGAGGTTGGTGACCAGCAGCGCGTCGACGTCGAGCGCCGCCGCCAGGCGATCGGCACGGCTCACAGCAGGTCCTTCAACGCCGCCAGGGCGTCCCGGTAGCCGTCGACGCCGCGACCGCTCACGCGCCCGGCGCGCACGTCCTCGAGCACCGACACGCGGCGGAACGGCTCGCGGCTGTCGACGTCGGAGAGGTGCACCTCGTAGGCGGGCAGGCTGGAGAGCTCGACCGCGTCCCGCAGCGACCACGCGTAGTGCGTCCACGCCCCGGGGTTGAGCAGCATCCCGTCGGCGTAGTCGCTCGCCTTGTGGATCTCCTCCACGTACTCGCCCTCGTGGTTGGTCTGGAAGAAGCGCGCGTCGAGGCCCAGCTCGTGGGCGAACGCGTCGATGCGCCGCTCGAGGCGGTCGAAGGTGAGGCCGCCGTAGTGCTCGGCGGGCCGGCGGTTGAGCGCGTCGAGGTTGACGCCGTGGAGCACGGCAACCCGGTTTCTCATGGCCCCTGCAACTCTGCCACGGCGGCGCGCAGCTCGCCGTCCGGCACCGGGCGCCCGGGCCGGACGTCGCCCGGCGCCTCGACGAGCACGAACCCCACGCGACCGTGCCGGCGCTTCTTGTCGCGCGCGGTGGCGGCCACGACGGCGGCGGGGTCGACGGCCCCGTCGAGCGTCGTCGGCAGCCCGCGTGCCGCGAGCAGCTCCGCGACCTCGTCGCGCAGCGGCCCCTGGCCCGACAGCCGGAGGGCGGCCAGCAGCCCGAGCCCGATCGCCTCGCCGTGCCGGTAGCGCCGGTAGCCGGTCACGGTCTCGATCGCGTGCCCGACCGTGTGGCCGAGGTTGAGGGTCTGGCGGCGGCCGGCGTCGCGCTCGTCGCTCGCCACCACGGCGAGCTTCGTACGCGCGCAGGCGAGCACGAGGTCGCGGTCGAGCGGTGCGCCCGAGCGCACCCGCTCCCACAGCCGGCCGCCGGCGATCAGCGCGGTCTTGATCACCTCCGCCCAGCCGGACGCGAGCTCGGCCTGCGGCAGGGTGGCCATCGTCGACGGGTCGACGAGCACGGCCGTGGGCTGGTGGTACGCGCCGGCGTAGTTCTTGCCCTCCGGGAGGTCGACGCCGGTCTTGCCGCCGTACGCGGAGTCGACCTGCGCGACGAGCGTCGTCGGCACCTGGACCACCCGCACCCCGCGCTGGTAGAGCGCCGCGCAGAGGCCGCCGACGTCGCCCACCACGCCGCCCCCGAGCGCGGCCAGGTGGTCGTCGTGGTCCATGCCCGCGGCGGCGAGCTCGCGCAGCAGGCGCTCGACGGTGCCGAGCGTCTTGTGCTCCTCTCCCGGCGGGAAGCGCAGGTCGGCGACGGACTCCAGGCGCTCGGCGTACAGCTCGCCGACCGCGTCGTCGGTGACGAGGAAGCGGCGGCCGGGGACCGGCCAGAAGCCGCTGCCCACCAGCCCCTCCCCCACGTGCACGGGATAGCTGCCCGAGGCCGCCGACGCCCACAGCAGCCGCGTGCCCTGCGGGGCACGCGGGAGCGCCCGCAGCGCCGGCACCGCGCGCCGCACCTCCTCGCGCGAGGAGTCCGTGAGCACCGCGTCGGCGACCGTGTCGTAGAGCGGGCTGCGCTCGGCATGCAGCGCCTCGAACCGCTCGCGGTCCTGCGCGAGCGGCCGCCGCCGCCCGCCCGCGCGGCGCCAGGCGGTCTCGATGTCGACGTCGAGCAGGGCCACGGTGTGCCGGCGCAGCAGCTCCCGCACCCGCTCCGACGTCACCGCGCCGCCTCCCAGCGACAGCACCGGCGTCGGCGGGCGCTCGAGCAGCTCGCACACGACCTGCTCCTCGAGCTCCCGGAACGCGGCCTCGCCGTGCGCCGCGAAGTGCTCCTCGATCGTCGTCCCGAGGCGATGCTCGATCTCGTGGTCGGCGTCGACCGCGCGCACGCCGACCAGGCCGGCGGCGGCGCGTGCCGCCGACGTCTTGCCGGCCCCCATGAAGCCGATGAAGACTAGTGCCGGGGCTTCCATCCGATGCGCCGCTCGTAGGCCTCCACGGCGGCGCGGACGTCATCGATGTGGTCGCCCCCGAACTTCGAGCGGTACGCGTCGGCGAGCACGATCGCGAGCATCGCCTCGCCGACCACGCCGGCCGCAGGCACGGTGCAGGAGTCGGTGCGCTCGCGCAGCGCCTGCGCGGGCTCGCGGGTGGCGATGTCGACCGACCGCAGCGGCTTCGTGAGCGTCGGCAGCGGCTTCATCGCGCAGCGCACCACGAGCGGCTCGCCCGTGGTCATGCCGCCCTCGACGCCGCCCGAGCGGTTGGTCTCGCGGTAGTAGCCGCGCTCGTCGGAGTAGAAGATCTCGTCGTGGGCGGCCGAGCCGGGGCGCCCCGCGAGGTCGAACCCGTCGCCGATCCCGCAGCCCTTGATCGCCTGGATCGAGAGCATCGCGAGGCCGATCCGGCCGTCGAGCCGCTCCTCCCAGCTGACGTGCGACCCGAGGCCGGGCACGAGCCCGAAGGCGCGCACCTCGAACACCCCGCCGAGCGACTCGTTGCGCTTGCGCAGCACGTTGATCTCCTCGACCATCGCCTTCGAGGCGTCGGCGTCGAGGCAGCGGACCGGCGAGGCGTCGACCTCCGCGAAGTCTTCCGCCGCGAGCCCGTTGCGCTCCGGCGCGCGTACGGAGCCGATCTGCGTGACGTGGGAGTGGACCTGGGCGCCGAGGGCGGCGAGGAAGCCCTTGGCGAGCGCGCCGCCGGCCACGCGCGCCGCGGTCTCGCGCGCGCTCGCGCGCTCGAGCACGTTGCGCACGTCCGTGAAGCCGAACTTCTGGACGCCGGCGAGGTCCGCGTGGCCCGGGCGCGGGAGATGGACCTCCGGCACGTCGCCCTCGACGGGCCACGGGCTCATCCGCTCCTCCCAGTTCGCGTAGTCGCGGTTGGCGACGCGGACGGCGATCGGGCCGCCGAGCGTGCGGCCGTGGCGGACGCCGGACGTGATCTCCGCGCTGTCGCGCTCGATCTTCATCCGCCCGCCGCGGCCGTGGCCGAGCTGGCGGCGCGCCATGTCGCGGTCGATCGCCGCGAGGTCGAGCTCGAGGCCGGCCGGCAGGCCCTCGACGATGCACGTCAGGCCTGGCCCATGGGACTCCCCGGCAGTGACGACGCGCAGCGGCACGCCGAAGATCCTACGAAGCGCACTCCGCCCGCGGCTCCCGGAGCGGGAGCCGCGGCGGAGCGGGCATGCACCCCTAGTTGATCGCGACCAGGTCGAGCTGGTACTGCGCGCTCGTCGCGCCCGTCTCAGGGTCGACCACATCGAAGAACTCGGTCTCGCCCTTGCGCAGCTCGATCGTCTCGCACGAGTACGTGTGCGGCTTGCAGCTGCCGTCGCCGGTCGGGGTGAGCGACGCGTCGACGAGGAACTTCGCCCGCTTGCCGTCCTTGCTCAGACCCAGGTAGACGATCAGCGCCTCCTCGTCGTCGGGCAGCGGCGCGAGCTTCTCGAGCACGCCCTTCGGCAGATCCTCGCCGGTGGCGTCGCCGAAGCGGATCGTGATCGAGCCGGCCGGAGGCGCCTTCGGCTTCGGCTCGGACACCGGGGGCGCGACGGGCGGCGTGTAGCCGGTGCCGCCGGTGCCGGGCGTCGAGCCGGGAGCGGTGCCCGTGGTCGGCGTCGGGTCGGGTGTCGTGGTGGTGGTGGTCGTGGTCGCGGCCTTCGCCTTCTTCACCGGAGCGGGCTTGAACGGGTCCTTGCGGATCCCGAGCACGCGCCGGCGGCGGCTGCGGTCCGTCGCCTCGGCCTTCGCCACGACCGGCTCGGCGAACGCGTCCTCGTCGTCGGCGCTCACCGCCGGCGCCGAGACGACCGGCGCGGGGAGCGGCTCGGGCTCGGATGCGAGGACGAAGGGCACCGCCGCGAGCGCGGCGACCAGCAGCAGGGCGAGCGGCCAGAGCCGGCGGCGCACCAGCTGCTGCCAGGTGTTCGTGACGACGGTCATTGCGTGGCTCCGGAGGTTGCGCTTGCGGTCGTGGTCGTGCCGTCCGAGGAGGCCTGGGTGGCGTCGCCGGCGGGCGGCGTCGTCGGCGCCGGAGCACCGGCGACGGCCTCGACCGGCGGCACCAGGTAGGTGGCCGCGTTGATCTGGGCCTGCATCCGCGGGAAGCCGGACGTGGCGGGCGTGATCGCGACGCTCTCGAGGCGCAGGAGCCGGCCGGTCGCGTCGAGGTTGCGGTTGTTGACGGTCACGAAGCGCTCGAGACGCGCCAGGAATGACGAGAGGTCGAAGTAGCTCCCGCTGAACCCGAAGCTGAAGGGCATCGCGGAGAGCACGCCGTTCGCGACCGGGACGGCGCCGGGCGCCTGGGCGAGTCCGGTTGCACTGGTTGCCGTGGCGTCGGCCCCGGGCTGCGCGGCCGTCGGCCCTCCGACCCCGGCGCCGAGCTCGATCTTCTCGAAGTCGACGCCCGAGCGGTCGGCGGCGCTCTCGAGCTGCACGAGCAGCGACCGAACGTCGTCGTCGGCGGGCACGGCCTTGCCGAGCCGGGCGAGCGTGGCGTAGTTGCGCTTGTAGCTGGCCCGCGCCTGCTCGTAGCTGGCGAGCTGGCCCTTGGCGGCCTCGATCTCGGCGCTCTTCTTGGCGATGTCGGTGTCCAGCTTCGCGACCTTGTCGCGCTGGGGCCCGAGAGCGAAGAAGAAGAACGCCGTGGCGGCCGCGGCCACCGCCGCGACGGCGAGCAGGATCTGGTTGGTGCGGGTCATCAGGAGCCGCCTCCCTGCGGCGTCGCCGTCGGGGTCGGCGTCGGAGTGGCGGAGGCGCCGTCGGCCGGCGCGGTACCCGCGGCGGCGGGCGGCGTGGCGCCGGCCTGCACCGTCACGTCCTGCACCGAGGCGGGGACCTCGGAACCCTCGAAGAACGCGACGACCTCGAACGCCGGCGGGCGGCCCTTGCCGCAGGAAGCCCCCTCGGTGGTCGACGTCGCGATGCCGGTCGCCTCGACGGCGGGCTTGAGCGACTTGCCGAGGCTGACGCGCGTGACGCCGTCGACGTTGCGCAGCCGCGACAGCAGCGTGGCGACCTGCTTCTGTCCGCGCGTGCAGCCCTTGAGCTCGAGCGCCGGCGCCGCGATCGCGGCACGGACGCTAGAGCCACCTCCCGTGCCGGTCGAGATCGAGCCGGTGAGCGACGAGAGCGTCACGTCGGCCGGGATGACGCGCGACACGTCGCGCATCGCCTGCTCCCAGTCGAAGCGGGAGGACGCGAGGTCCTTCACCGTCTGGATGCGGGTCTCGGCCATCGCCTGGAAGTCGGCGTACGGCTTGAGCTGGGCGACGCGTTGCGTCGTGGCGGCGGCCTGGGCGGTGGTCGCCTCCAGCTTCGCCTGGCGGTCCTTGACCGTGTTGGTCGTGAGCACGTACGCGGCGAGCGCCAACACGCACGCGGCGAGCGCGCCGAGCACGACGTAGGCGCCGATGCCCGCAGGCGCCTCAGCCGCGACCGTGGGCTTGGACGACGCCTTGGGCGTGCCGCGCAGGTCCGGGGGGAGCAGGTTGATGGCCTTCATCTCGCCCGACTTATCGGCAGTCGCGGAGCACCGCTTGAGGCGTGAGGGTGGGGTCAGGAACCTACGCGAAGGTGCCGAGGTACCACTCGACCATCGCGTCGCCCGCGAACAGCGCCACGACGGCGCCGAGGGCGAGGAACGGGCCGAACGGGACCGCGGTCTTGCGACCTTCGGCGACGCCCTTGCGGGCGATCACGGCGGCTCCCACGAGGGTCCCCGCGATCAGCGCGACGAACAGCGCAGGCCCCACGTCGCGGCCCAGGAAGAGGCCGAGGACGAACGCGAGCTTGACGTCGCCCTCCCCCATCCCGCGCGGGTAGGCGAGCACCGCGACGAGGAAGAACCCGCCCGCGGCGACGGCCGCGACGGCGTGCTCGAGCAGCGCGTCGGGTTGGGTGAGCGCCACGATCGCGGGCGCGGTGACGACTCCGATCAGCACGAGCCGGTTGGGGATGATCCGGTGGTCGAGATCGATCAGCGTGATCGGCACCAGCAGCAGCACCAGGACGAGGCCGAGCAGCGCGTCCTCGTCCGGCCCCTTGGCCAGCACCACGAGCGCGCACAGCAGCCCCGTCCCGGCCTCGACGAGCGGGTACCGCGCCGAGATGCGGGTCCGGCACGAGCGGCAGCGCCCGCGCAGCGCCAACCACGAGAGCACCGGCACGTTGTCGTATGGCCGGATCGGCGTCGCGCAGCCGGGGCAGCGCGAGCGGGGGCGCGACAGCGACTCGCCGCGCGGCAGCCGGTAGGCCACCACGTTGAGGAACGAGCCGAAGACGGCCCCCATGACCGCGACAAGCATCGCTGGCACTCCCCCTCTAGGCGCTCGCTAGGAGATCTCTTCGACGGCGAGGCCCGCGGCGACGGTCAGGCGACTGGTGTCGGCCGTCTCGTCGACCGTGCCGACGACACCGGCCTCGAGCGGCAGCCGGAGCTGCTCGGCGAGGGCCTCGACGAAGCCGGGGATCGCCACGGCGGCGCCGGTGACCACGCCGCTCTCGACCTGCTCGGCGCTCTCCTGCATGCGATAGAAGTTGAGCGAGTTGCGGACGGTGTCGGCGAGCTGATGGACGCCCTCCTCGAGCACCGTGCGGGCGGCGGTCACGAGGTCCTCGTCGCCCTGGATCCCCTCGAGCGGGGCGTGCAGGCCGACGTGCCCGAGCCACTGGCGGGCGTGCTCGGCGGTCAGGCCGCGGCGCTCGGCGAGCGTGTCGACCATCGCGTCCAGCCCACCCGAGGCGGCGCGCGTGAACAGGCAGCCGCTGGCGTTGGCGACAGCGACATTGGTGAGACCGCCGACGCTGATGTAGAGCGTGGCGCCGTCGCGGCGGGCGCCGCCGGCGAGCGCGCGCACCATGCCGAACGCCGACAGGTCGATGCCCTCGAGTGTCAGGCCTGCCTCGCGCGTGGCGCCGACGAGGCGGTCGACCATCTCGCGGCGCACGGCCACGACAACGACGCGCGACTGCGGCGCGCCCGACGGGCCGGCCACCGTGCCGAGCGACTGCCAGTCGATGATGGCCTCGTTCATCGGCATCGGAATGTGGTCGGGCGCCTGGAGCTTGACGGCGGCGGCGAGTGCCTTCTCGTCCTCGATCGGCGGGAGGTCGAGCGTGCGGACGACGATCCGCTGGTTGGCGATGCCAAGGCGCACGCGCGTCGGCAGGTCATGCTCGGCGAAGAACGTCTTCAGGGCCTCGGCGAGCGCGGGGACGTCCGCGACCTCGCCGTCGCGCAGGATGCCCGGCCGGAGGGGGGCGACGGCGCCGCGCTTGAGCCACAGCGAACCGTTGACGGTGACCTCGGCGGCGGCGATGTGCCCGGGATCGAGGTCGAGGCCGACGACCGCGGCCTGGGAGGAGGAGCGCTTCTTGAACACGTGTGTCCTATCGGCGCGCCCGCGAGGCGCCTTGAGAGGGCTCACGCCCCAGTCGGCGTGATCTCGCGGAAGGTGTTCTGCACGATGCCCGCCGTGCCGAAGGCCTTGAAGCCGTTGAACACGTTGGGGTCGTAGACCAGGTTCACCTTGCTCGAGCCCGCCGACAGGCCGGCCGGGCCGTCGATCACGATCGACCCGTGGATCGAGACGTTGCCGGTCAGGTTGATCACGTTGGTGGACACGTTGTCCAGGTTCGCGTGGTAGATGATCCCGTGGAAGTCCGCGGTGCCGTTGATCTTGGAGATCGTGCCGCGCGCGATCACCACATACCCGGGCTTGGCGACCGTGTTGTAGACGTTGTTGCCGTTGTACTGGCAGTTGTTGGCGTTCTCCATGAACACCATCTCCCCCGGCTGGTCGCCGGCGAGCGAGGGCGCGCAGCCCTCGTAGTAGTTGCCCTCGCTGCGCGCCCGCTCGCGCAGCTGGTCGAGCGCCTCGACGCTGACCGCGCGCGGCTGGTCGACGACGCTCTTGACCGTGTTGGGCTGGATCTGGCCCTTGCCGGCGTCGTACTGCGCGCAGCCCGGCGCGGTCAGCACGCAGCGCACGATGATGTCGCCCGACGGGAACTGGTTCGCCGTGCCGTTCGTGTCGATGATGACCTTGTTGCCGTTGTTGGAGGTCTCGAAATGGCCCGAGACGAGCGCGGCACGCGGGAAGTTGAGCGCGACGTTCTCGGCCTCGACGAGGGCGACCAGGACCCGCGGGCGGCCCTTGACGACGCCCGATGCGCGCACCCAGAGGAAGTTGTCGTCGTTGACGTCGTAGGTGGGCTGGGACGTCAGCAGGTCGTCGCTCCAGTAGTTCGGCGAGGCGCCGCCGTTGTCGCGCACCTGCGTCACCCACTCGGTGCCCGTGTGGTCGACCGTGGTGAAGTTGCTCTGCATCGCGGTGCCGTTGGGGCAGTCGGCGGCGGCCGAGGACACCGTGCACGACGTCGGATAGGCGACCGCTGTCGTCGCGGACGGCCAGCGCGTGGAGAGCTGGTAGATCTGCGCGTTCAGCGCGCCCTCGGTCACGTTGAACGAGGACTCGCGCTCGCGCTCGCGGCGCGTATCCGCCTGGTCGGTGTCCACGAGCGTGGCGACGCTCATGCTGAACGCGAGCATCACGAACATCACCAGCATCGCGGTCACGAGCGTGCTTCCGCGCTCGTCGGACAGGCGTCGGATCAGCATGTGTGTGTCTCCGTTGCGGATGTGCCGTGCAGCTGGGCGCGGTCGTAGACCATGAGGCGGTAGGTGTGGGGGATGCCCGTTGCCAGGGCGAGCTGGACGACGACGCCCTTCTGCGTCTGGAGCACGTCGTCGACGTACCAGTGGTACTCGAGCGGCTTGCTCTCCGGGTCCTCCGAGGCGGAGCCGTTGAGCTGCACCGTGCAGGTGCTCGGGTTGACCAGCAGGTACGTGAAGCTCGCGGTCGGCGCGCGGTTCTGGTTGCGCAGCATCACCGAGCTGGTGAGCTGCGTTGCCGCGGGCAGCCGCAGGGGATCGGCGTCGACTACCAGCGTCGCCTCGACGCGCGAGATCTTCTCACGCGCCGCATCGGTGGTGTCGGTCACCAGGCCGCCATCCCCGGAGTAGCGCAGGACCGGCCGCGCCGGCGACGCGGCGGCGTTGGTCACGTGGTCGGCGACGATGCGCTGCGTCGTCCAGCCGCCGCCCGGGCAGTCGGCAGCCACGGGCGTTGCGGGCGGCAGCGCGGTCACCCAGGTCTGCGTCTGCATCCAGAGCACGCCCCGGGTCGATGACGCGTTGAACCCGGCGCCGGGGACGGCACCAGAGGTCTGCAAGCAGTAGCGGACACGCCTGACGTTCGCGCTGTTCGCGGAGCCCAGCGGCCTCACCTCGTCGATGTCCTTGAAGATCAGGTCGTACGGCAGGTTGCGGTCGACCGACTTGGGCTGGGTGCTCGTGGTGCTCGTGATGATGTCCGCAGGGCTCGCGAGATTGCGTAGCTGGCGGGCGAGGCGGTCGACGCCCTGGCGCGCGCTCGTCTCCACCTCGCTCTGGAGCTCCGTCTGCTGCCGCTTGCGCACGAGGCCTGTGAACGCGGTCAGCGTGGCCCCGAGGATGACCAGCGAGAGGATCGAGGCGACCAGCACCTCGACGAGCGTGAAGCCGGACTCGGCCCGCAGCCGCGTCATTCGGTCACCGGGCCGGCGAACGTCGATTCCAGGTACTGCGTGTCGACCGCCGTCACCGAGTAGGTGTGGTCGAGGCCGTTGGTCTCGGTGTCCTGCCATGTGACGGTCGCCGCGTTGTCGAACCAGCGGTCGTAGCGGTTGGAGAGCGCCTGGCCGTCGCGGTAGATCCGGTAGAACTCAATGCCGTCGGGCGCGCCGTCCGGATCGTCCGGCGCCGGGCGCGACCACGTCAGCGTCACGGACCCGTCGGCTTCCTGGGTGGCCGCCAGCCCGGTCGGTGCGTACGGCGCCTGGTTGCCGGCGCTCACCGTGCGGATCGCGGACACGTCGCCCTGGCGCGAGGCGCCCGCCGAATCACGGTCGTAGGCGTAGACGACGTACTGCAGCGGGTCGGCTGCCGGCGGCGCGGCGTCGACGCAGCTCGTGTCGAGCCCCTGGTCGGCGAGGGAGCAGACGACCGTCTCGCCGCTCCCGTCGAGCCGGCGGACCTCGTAGCCGATGATGTCGCGCTCGGAGTTCGCGTCCCACTCGATCTCGACGGTTCCGAAGATCGTGCGGCCACCGGTGACGCGGCGCGGCGCGAACGGCCGGCGGCGGTTGAGGATGACCGTCTCCTGGCGACCAGGGCCTGACACGCCGTACTGGTTGAACGCCTCGGCCGAGAGGATGTACGGGCCGTCGAGCGTGCCGGTGTCGACCGGCCCGATGTCCCAGGTGAACATCCAGATCAGGCCCGAGGCGCCGAGCTGGACGGGCGGCGGCTGCTTGACCGTGCCGTCGAGCAGCCAGTTGATGGCCGTCGGCTTCGACGAGGTCGTGATGTCGACCTCCACGGTGGTCTTGCTCGGATCCGTGACCGGGAGCGCGTTGGTCCGCGGGATGATCGACCGGATCGCCGGGCCGCTGGCGGAGCCGGGGTTGTTGATGATCCCGGTCTGCACGACCTGCCGGTCGACGCCGTCGCGGCGCCAGCTCACGGTCGTGGTGACGCGCTTGTAGTCCTCCGGGTTACGATCCGCCGTCCCGGCGGGGGCGCTGGTCCCGCAGAACGTCTCGGTCGCGGTGCGCGGACCGCCGCCGTCCTTGGGGTCGTCCATGATGCAGACGTCGATGTCGATCGTGTACCTGACGTCGTTGCGGACGAGCACGTAGCCGCTCTCCGGCGCGTCCTCGAGGCCGGGGATCGCCTGCAGGGCGGTGTTGACGCCCGGCTCGGACACCCGCTCGTACGGGATCGAGCGTGCGGCCTCGACCAGCTCGCGGGCGACGTTCGTCGCGGCGTCGCGCTGGCGGTTGGTGGCGTTCGCGCGCGAGGAGGCGTTGAGCAGCGCGGCGGTCGCCATCACGCCGACCAGGAGGATGAAGGTGGCGGCGACCACCTCGATGAGCGTGAAGCCCCGCTCGCGGCGGAGATCAAGGGAGGTGGTCCGCATCAGGTCTGTCTTCGGCTGCGCGCGCCGGTGGCTTGAGGGCCCTCGACATTCGTCGGACGCGTGGTGGTTAAACGACGAAGCGGGCCCGGAGGCCCGCTTCGCGAAACGGCTGGTCGGGATGCCTACCAGGTGAGGCTGGCCGGGCAGCCGCCCTTGGTGTTCGGCCGCGTGCAGCTCCGGGTCACGACGCCCGACGCGGCCTTGGCGATCGTGAACGTGTTGTTCGTGCCGGTGGACGTCACAACCAGCGAGTAGTTGTCGGCACCCGGCGTCACGACGAGGCTCGCGCCGGCGCCCGAGGCGAGCGACTGCTCGATGTTCTCGAGGTCGGCCTCGGTCGCGTTGTAGTTCTGGTTGTCCGTGTACCACGTCTCCATGGCGGTCTGAGCCTGACGGACGGCCGTCTTGCCCTCGGTGTCCTGCGCACGGGCGCGCTGGCCGAGGAAGGCGGGAAGGGCGATCGCGGCGAGGATGCCGATGATCAGAATGACGACCAGAAGCTCGATCAGGGTGAAACCCTTCTCGCTCTGGGCGCGCTGGCGCAGCTTGTGGAGCATGTGGGTGGTCCCTCCTGAGGGATCGTTGAACCTGTGGACTTCCTTGCCAGGTCCTCGGTCCCAGTCCCACCACTGGCGGTGGCAACCCGGCGTGCTCCATCTGGGAGCTCCGTGGCTTTGCGCCTCACCCTCGCGGGTGATTTGCCTTTGACACCTTGGCTGGCACTCCCCTTATCGGCTCGCCGTCGCGGGTCCTTAAGCCCTCGTTAGACGAATCCGCGATGTGCCCTCTACCCTCGGTGGGATGCTCGGCCGTCGCTTCGTCATCGTCGTGGTCGTGCTGATGGGCCTGACGGCCGTCGCGGCGAGCCTCGCCCCCCGCCAGCCGGTGCCTCGCGACCAGCGCGCCGCGCAGCCCACGCCCACCCCGTCGGCGCCGGAGACCGCGGCCGGCGGGCCCGCTCGGCAGCGGACCATCACAACGACGGGAAGGCAGAAGCCAGTCGTCCTCGAGCGGGGCGACCTGCTCGAGCTGACCGTCGAGGGCGGCACCGAGCTCGACAGCGTGAGCCTGCGCGACGAGATCGAGCCGATCACCCCCGAGGCCGACGCGATCTTCACCGTCTACGGCGACGTCCCGGGCGAGTACGCGATCGTGCTCGAGGGCGAGCAGCGCGAGATCGGGACGCTGATCGTCCGCTAGCTCTGGCGCCGCGCGGCCTGGGCGTCGTGCCCCGCGACGAAGCGGCCGCTGCCCTCGCACCACGGGCACTGCACGGGCTGCGGCGTGCCGCCGAGGCCGGAGATCACGCTGCCGCTGCCGCGGCAGGCGGTGCAGCGCTCGGGGTCGTGCGGCTCGGCGGGCTCGGTGCTCACGCCGGCCACGGTAGCGCTTAGCCGAGGCCGGGCGGAGCGACCGACGTCGCCACGCGGGCGTCCTCGCTGCCCCGCAGCAGCGGGTCCGCGGGACGGTCCGTCGGCAGCGCGCGGCGCAGCGTGGGCGGCACCTCGCGGTCGGTCAGCGGGCGCAAGAGCCCGAAGGCGCGGAACAGGCTCTCGGCCTTGCCGGTGTCGACCACGCGGAAGAGCAGGCCGTAGATCGCGGGCGTGCCCAGCGGCGAGCGCGCGGCGATGACCTGGGCGATCTCCGGCTCGAAGCACTCGACGGCCGGGTCCCCGAGCGGCTTGGTGAACAGCAGCGCGGCGTTCGGCGCCTCGTCGGGGTCGCCGAGGACGGTGAGCGCGGAGCCGCCGAGCGACGTCCACAGCCAGCCCTCGATGCCTTCCTCGCGCGGCACGACGGCGGTCGCGCTCAGGCGCTTGAGGATCGGGAAGCGCCCGACGATCCCGCTCGCGTTGGCGCCGCCGGGGTCGACGAGGCCGAGCTGCAGCGTGCCGAGCGGCACCCGCAGCGGCTCGCGCAGCGCACCGTCGAAGGTGATCGAGAGGCCGATCGCGTTCAGCCGCAGCAGGTCGAGCGCGCGCCGCCGGCTCCAGGAGCGCGGGCGCTCGAGCTCGAGCACGTGTTCGCGCCCGGATGACTCAGGGGGCGGCGGCAGGCTCATATCTCCCTCATCGGCTTCTACGCGCCGGGTCTTCAGTCCTCGTCGCGGTGCACCGTGTCCGGCGAGAACGCGGGCAGGCAGACGGCGACGTAGGAGGCTCCCTCGGGGGTCGAGTAGCGGACCCACTCGCCGCCGCGCACGAGCACGGCCTGGCCCGGGTTGACGTCGAGCGCGCCACCTTCGTGCTCGACGTGCACGCGCCCTTCGAGCACGAGCGTGTACTCGTCGAACTCGGGTCGCTGGCCGGGCTCGAGCCAGCCCGCCGGCGAGCGCATGTGGGCGACGCTGACGCGCTCCTCGGCGCTGTTCACGCGGCCGACGTACTCGTCGATCAGCTTCGGCTTGGTCCCCGCGGCCTCGACTCTCGACGGGGATTCGATCAGCTCCGGCATGCGGTGGGTATACCAAGGGGGATGACCGACGAGCTCGTCCCCCTGCTGCGCGGCGTCACGCACGCGTGGGCCTTCTGGTTCGCGCTCGCCGCCACCGTCGTGCTCGCGGTGCTCGCCGAGACCGGGATCGCGCGCGGCGCGGCGCTCGTGTACGGCGGCGGGCTGTGCCTGATGCTCGCCGGCAGCGCGGTCTACCACCGCTGGAAGGGCGACCCGCGCCTGCGGGCGATCCTGCAGCGGATCGACCACAGCACGATCTTCGTCTTCATCGCCGCGAGCTACACGCCCGTGTGCCTGCTCGTGCTCGAGGGCTCGCTGCGCTGGGTGGTGCTCGTCGGCGTGTGGGCGGGCGCAGCCGGCGGCGTGGCGCTGAGCGTGGCCTGGATCACGGCGCCGCGCGTGCTGCACGCGATCGCGTACGTGGCGCTCGGCTGGTTCGCCCTGATCGCGGTCCCGCAGATGGTCTCTCGGCTGCCGCTGACGCCGCTTCTGCTGCTGGGGATCGGCGGCCTGCTCTACTCCGCCGGGGCGGCGATCTACGCCACCCAGCGGCCCGACCCGTGGCCGCACGTGTTCGGCTTCCACGAGGTCTTCCACGCGCTTGTGATCGCCGCCGCCGTGGTCCACTTCGTGGCCATGGCCGGCTGGGTCATCCCGGTCGGCTGACCTCGATCTCCAGCAGGTCGCCGCCGTCGTGGTCGACCTGCAGTGTGGTGTGCTCGATCTCGAACTCGTCGTGGAGCAGGCGCTCGAGCGCGCGGCGGGCGTCGTGGCAGTCGCTGTCGCGGCCGACGAGGATGTGGGCGGACAGCGCGGGAAAGCCGGACGTCACCTCCCAGATGTGCAGGTCGTGGACCTCCTTGACGCCCTTCTCCCCCGCCATCCGCATGCCGATGACCTGCGGGTCGAGCCCGCGCGGGGCGGCCTCGAGGAAGACGCGACCGGAGTCGCGCAGCAGCCCGTACGCCGCGCGCAGCATCAGCGCGGCGACGAGCAGCGCCGCGATGCCGTCGGCCTCGCGGAAGTCGGTGAGCAGGATGACCGCGCCCGCGATCGCCGTGGCCACGAACGCGGCGAGGTCGGTGAGGATGTGCTGGAACGCGCCCTCGACGTTCAGCGACTGCCGGTTCGCGCGCGCGAGGATCGAGGTCGCGGCCAGGTTCACGGCGATGCCGACGACGGCCACGATCAGCACCGGCGCGCCCTCCACGGCCGGCGGATCGAGCAGCCGGCGCACGCCCTCGAAGACGATCAGCAGGCCGAGCACCAGCAGCGTCGACCCGTTGATCGCGGCCGCGAGGATCTCGCTGCGCTTGAGGCCGAAGGTCATGGCGCCGGCGGCGGGCCGGCGGGCGAGCCGGATCGCGACCAGCGACAGCACGAGCGCGCCCGCGTCGGTGAGCATGTGCGCGGCGTCGGAGAGCAGCGCCAGCGACCCGACGGCGATGCCCACGACCACCTCGACGCACATGAAGCCCGTGATCAGCGCGAGCGCGAGCGCCAGCTTGCGGCTGTCGGCGTCGGCGGAGACGCCGTGGTGATGGTGGTCGTGCGCGTGCCCCACGACGCCTACCTTGGCAGCCCGTAGGCTGTTGGGCATGTGCCGCAACATCCGAACCCTCCACAACTTCGACCCGCCCGCCACGCCTGAGGAGATCCACGCCTCGTCGCTGCAGTACGTGCGCAAGATCAGCGGCTCGGCGAAGCCCTCCAAGGCCAACGAGGCGGCGTTCAACCGCGCGCTCGAGGCGGTCGAGGCCGCCACCGCGCAGCTGCTGGACGAGCTCGTCAGCGCCGCCCCGCCCAAGGACCGCGAGGCCGAGGCGGCGAAGGCGCGCGCCCGCAGCGCGCAGCGCTACGCGGCCTGAAGCGGCAGCTCGAGCTCGATCAGCCCGCCGCCGATCGAGGCGGTGCGGAAGCCGACCCGCCGCAGCAGCGCCCGTGCGGCCGGGTTGTCGTGCAGCGTCGTGCCGGTGAGGCGGGCGATGCCGTTGGCCGCCGCGCGGGCGACCAGCTCGCGCATCAGCAGCGTGCCGACGCCGGCGCCGTGCCAGGCGTCGGCGACCACGACCGCGACGTCGGCGGTCTCCGTCTCGCCCGGCTCGGTGGCGTAGCGGGCGATCCCGACGAAGCTGCCGTCGTGGGGGTCGACGGCGGCGAGCGCGACGTGCGTGCGGTGGTCGACGTCGGTCAGGTAGCGCAGCTCGGCCGCCGACAGCCGCGGCTTGGGGCCGAGGAAGCGCAGGTAGCGGGTGCGGTCGCTGAAGCCGGCGAAGGCGTCGGCGACGCGGGCGGAATCGTCGGCCGTGATCGCGCGGATCTCGAGCGCGACTGGAGCCGGGGCGGGCCTGTGGGGAGCAGGCATGTCGACCTCGGGGAGCGGGGAGCGGAGGCCTTAACGTTCCCTCCCCCGCTCCCGAGGCGCATGCGTGCCAGCACCCGAGCTGCGGTGTGGGCTACTCGCAGAAGGTGATGATCGGGACGCCGATCAACGTCACGCGCTCGCTGTCGGCGTCGACGGCGAACTGGAACTTGCCTCCGTCGCGCTTGGGCACCGTCACGAGCCAGAGACCGAAGACGTCCTCGGTCTGCTTGTTGACGCGCGCGTGCGGGAACTTGGCCTTGATCTCCGGGATCGTGTCCCCCCTCCCCACGCCCTTGGCCTTCGCGCCCCGCCGGACGATGATGATCTTGGCGAGCCGCGGGTTCGTGAGCGTGTAGTTCACCTGACCGCGGAGCGGCGCCAGCAGGCGCGCCGAGCGGGTGGCTCCGCCGCCGAGCTCGCAGCCCGGCCGCAGCCGGCCGACGAGGCCCTTCTCGCGGAGCTCCTGGTGGGTCAGGTTGCGCTTCACCTGGCCGACGCCGTCCTTGGTGACCTGCTTGGCGGGGAGCGGTGCGGCGACCGCCACGGCGGCGACCGCGCCGAAGAGGGTGAGCGCTGCGAGCGTGCTGCGAGTGATCATGGGCGCACGCTACCGGCGGTCGCCTCGCTCGTGCGAATCCGCAGGCGATCTTGCGCGGCCGTGCTCGAGCGGCGAGCGGCCCGGCGTCGGCGCGCCGCCGGTCATACTCGCGGGGTGAGCGACGCGCTCGTCGGGCTGGCCGCCGGCCTGGCGGCAGGGGTGGTGATGACGCGCGGCGGCCTGTGCTTCAACCGCGCGGTGCGCCAAGCGGCGCTCGAGCACAAGCCACGCCTGCTGCGGGCGTTCGGGCTCGCGGTGGCGCTCCAGCTCCTGCTGCTGCCCGTGCTGGTGGCGGTCGGGGTCGATCCGCTCGAGCGCAGCGCCGACGCGGGCGGGCTCCCGCTGCTGCCGGTCGCGCAGGTCGCGGGCGGGCTGACGTTCGGCGTCGGGATGGCGCTTGCGGGCGGGTGCATCACCGGGATGCTGTGGAAGGCCGGCGGCGGCGCGGTGGCGCTCGGGATCGCGATCGCGGGCTTCGCCGCCGGCGAGCTGCTGATCCGCGGCCCGGGCGAGTCGGTGATCGCCGACCTCGACGACGCCGGCCGCCCGAGCGAGCGCGCGCTCACCGGGCTCCTCGGCGTCGACTACGAGCCGCTCGCGGTCGCCGTCGGCGTCGCGGCGCTGGTCCTGCTCCTGCGGCGGCGCCGCGACGGGCTCATCCCGGGCGTCGCGCTCGGCCTCGTCGCGGCGGGCGCCTGGATCGCCGCCGACGCCGCCGGCTACGGCTACGGCCTCGGCTTCGTCGGCGCCGCCGAGGGCACCCGCCGGGCGCTCGACACCGGCGGCCAGCTCCCGTTCCAGCTCTGGCTCGCACTCGGGGTCGTCGCCGGCGGCGCGGTCGCCGGCCGCCCGCGGCTGCGGATGCCCGACGGCGCCCGGGCGGCGCGCGCGGCGGTGGGAGGCTTGCTCATGGGCGTCGGCGGGAGCCTCGCCCACGGCTGCAACATCGGCCACGGCCTCACCGGCCTGCCGCTGCTCTCCCTCGGCTCCCTGCTCGCGGTCACGTGCATGGCGCTGGGCGCGATCGCCGTGCATGCCGTCCCGCGTCGCAGGCGCCGGCGCCCGCTCCTTGCGCGCTAGGCGAGCGTTCGTTCGAGGTTGTCAAACGCCTTGCCCCAGCCGCCCTCGTGCGAGCGGACCGCCGCCTCGTCCCACAGGCCGCTGTGGGTGAAGCGGACGGTGGTGGCTCCGTCGGCCTCCTCGAAGTCGAGCTCGATCAGCTGGCGCGTGTCGTTGCCGTCCCAGAGCCAGGTGAACGCGAGGCGGTTCGGTGGGTCGATCTCCGTGTACTGCCCGCCGCCGCCGTACTCGACGTCCTCGTGCGGGTCGCGCATCACGACCCGCACCGTGCCGCCCACGCGCAGGTCGACCTCGGCGACGGTCGTCTCCCAGTCGTGCTCGGCGTGCCACCAGCGCCGGATCACCTCCTCGCTCGTCCACGCGTCGAAGACCGCCTGGGCGGGCGCCTGGTAGGTGCGCTCCATCCGGAGCGTCGTACTTGCGCTCACGCCCGGCCGTCCATGCGGCGCCTGAGGCGCACCGTCACCCAGGCGCGCGCCATCAGCAGCCCCGCGCCGGCCGCGGGGACCGACGGCAGGAGCTCCTCGAGCGGGACGCCGGCGACGTGGGCGATCATCGGCTCTCGCCGTAGGCGTCGTGGTAGTTCCACCAGTGGTAGGGCGGGGTCTGCGGGTAGCCCTCGGGCGAGTCCTCCCACTCCTCCTGGCGTCCGAGCGCGGTGATGTCGAGGAAGCTCCAGGTGGTGCCCAGGTGCTCGTCGCCGCGGGCGTCGATGAAGTAGGTGCGGAAGACCCGGTCGCCGTCGCGGATGAAGGCGTTGTGGCCGTGCCACTGGTCGACCCCGAAGTCCTTGTCGAAGTCGTCGGTGATCGTGTACCAGGGGATCCGCTCCCATCCGTGGCGCTCCTTCAAGCCCTGGATGTCGGCCTGGGGGGCGCGCGAGGCGTAGACGAGCGTGGTGTCGCGCGCGTTCAGGTGGGCGGGGTGCGCGACCTGGTCGGCGAGGAACGAGCAGCCGCCGCAGGCCCGCTCCGGGTAGGCGCCGCCCGACGCCGGGTAGGTGGTGACGTCCGGCGCGTAGAACGCGCGGTAGACGATCAGCTGCCGGCGCCCGTCGAACAGGTCGAGCAGGGTCGCCGCTCCGTCCGGGCCCTCGAAGCGGTAGTCCTTCTCCACGGCCAGCCACGGCATCCGGCGCCGCTCGGCGGCCAGCGCGTCGCGGGCGCGGGTCAGCTCCTTCTCCTTCACCAGCAGCGCCTCGCGGGCGGCCTGCCATTCCTGCGGGGACACGATCGGGGGGGCGTTCATTACGGCTTGTCCTCCTTGAGATACTCGTCGACGACGTCGAACAGCCGTCCCCACACGGCACGCTGACGATCCATCCAGTCGGCCGCACCCGCGAGCGACTGCGTGTCGAGCGAGAGCCGGTGCGTCCGCCCCTCGATCACGCGCGTCACCACGCCGGTCTCCTCCAGCACCTTCAGGTGCTTCGAGATCGCGGGCTTGGTCACCCCGAACCCCGCGGTGGCGTCTCCCACCGTCGCGGGGCCGGCGGCAAGGCGCTCGACGATGCCCCGACGGATCGGGTGCGAGAGCGCCTTGAACGGATCGTTAACCACCTGGTGAACGGTATCACAGGCCCCCGGCATGGGAACATGCGGCCCGATGGCGGTCGACCTGGTCATCGACGTCGAGAACACGCCGGGAGCGCTGGCGCGCGTCGCGGCCGCGATCAGCGACGCGGGCGTGAACATCGCGGCGGCCACGTGCATCGGGACGGGCGACCGAGCCGAGCTCCACATCCTCGTCCCCCACGCCGAGGCCGCGAGGCACTCGCTCGCCATCTCCCACCTCGCGGTCACCCGCGAGCGCGAGGTCGTGGTGGTGGACGTGCAGGATCGTCCGGGCGTCCTCGCCGACCTCACGCGCAAGATCGCGCGCGCCGGCGTCGACCTGGACCTCGTCTATGTCGCCACGCGCAACCGCGTGGTCTTCGGCGCGGCCGACGTCGACGCGCTCATGGCCGCGCTCGACTCCGCCGGCTGAACGCTCTTACTGGATCGCGTCGTAGACCTTGAACATCGGCATGTACATCGCGACCACGATGAAGCCGACGATGCCGCCGACGAGCACGATCATGACCGGCTCGAGGATCGACGTGAGGGCCTTGATGGCCGCGGCCACCTCGTCCTCGTAGAAGTCCGCGACCTTGGTCAGCATCGTGTCGAGGTTGCCGGTCTCCTCGCCGACGGCGATCATCTGCGCGACCATCGCCGGGAAGATCGGGTTGTCCTTGAGCGGAGCGGCGATCGCTCCGCCGGACTTGACCGACTCGATGACCGCGTCCATGGCGTCCTCGACGACCGCGTTGCCGGCCGTCTGGCCCGTGACCTCGATCGCCTGCATGATCGGCACGCCCGCCGAGTAGAGCGCGGAGAAGGTGCGTGACCAGCGCGCGAGCGCGATCTTCTGCACGGTCTGGCCGATCTTGAACGGGATCCGCAGGCGGAGGCGGTCCCACTGCGGGCGACCCCAGCTGGACTTGCGCCACTTCTTGAAGCCGACGAACCCGCCGATCATTACCGCGAGCAGGATGTACCACTGCCCGGTGACCATCTTGGACAGGTTGACGGTGAACTTCGTGATCAGCGGCAGCTCACCGCCGAAATCCTTGAACACGCCCACGAACACGGGGACGATGAACGCGATCAGGCCGATCAGGACCATGAACGCGAACCCCATCACGACGGTCGGGTAGGCCATCGCGGACTTGACCTGGCGGCGCAGCGAGTCGTCCTTCTCGAGCTGGTCGGAGGTCCGCTCGAGCGCCTCCTCGAGCACGCCGCCGGCCTCGCCGGCGCGCACCATCGCGACGTACAGCGGGGAGAAGATCTTGGGGTGCTTCGCCAGCGCCTCGGAGAAGGAGATGCCGGCCTCGATGTCCTCGCGCACGGCGCCGACCGTGTCCCGCAGCAGCTTGTTCTCGATCTGCTCCTCGAGCACGTAGAACGCGCGCAGCAGCGTCATGCCGGACGAGATCATGGTCGCCAGCTGGCGCGTCATGATCGTCAGCTCCTGCGCCTTCACGCGCTTGATGAGCGTGATCTCCATCTTGAGACCGGACTTGCGCTCCTTGAGGTCCATGACCGTGAGGCCACGGGCCTTGAGCTCGTCGGTGACCGCGGCCTTGGTCGCGCCGACGATCTCGCCGGTCGACGGGATCCCGGAGGCGTCGACGGCCTTGTAGGTGAAGCTCGCGGCGGCCATCAGGCGCCCACGCCCGGCGGGGGCGACATCGAGGGCGGCATCGACGACGCGGGCGGCGGGGCCGGCGCGTGCTGCTGCTGCGTCGCCTGGAACTCCGGCTGCGGCTGGCCCGGTGCGGCGGAGTGCACGAGCTTGCGCATCTCGCTCGGCTCCGAGGAGCGACTCTCGGCGACCGACATCGTGATCCGGTTCTCGCGCACGAGGCCGGCCAGCGAGGCGTCCATCGTCTGCATGCCGTGCTGGCCCCCGGTCTGGATCAGCGAGTAGATCTGGTGCGTCTTGCCCTCGCGGATGAGGTTGCGCACGCCCGGCGTGGGCACGAGCACCTCGGCGGCGACGCAGCGCCCGGCGCCGTCGGCGGTCGGGATCAGCGTCTGGGTGACGATCCCCTGCAGGCCGATCGCGAGCTGTGCCCGGATCTGGCCCTGCTGGGCGGGCGGGAAGACGTCGATGATGCGGTCGACCGTCTGCGGCGCGTCCTGCGTGTGGAGCGTCGCGAAGACGAGGTGGCCGGTCTCCGCCGCGGTCAGGGCGGTGCCGATCGTCTCCATGTCGCGCATCTCGCCGACGAGGATCACGTCGGGGTCCTGGCGCAGCGCGGCCTTCAGGGCGAGCGCGAACGACGCCGCGTCGGCCCCCAGCTCGCGCTGGTTGACGATGCAGCGCTTGTGCGAATGCAGGAACTCGATCGGGTCCTCGATCGTCATGATGTGCTCGTCGCGCGTCTCGTTGATCTCGTTGATCAGCGAGGCCAGCGTGGTCGACTTGCCCGAGCCCGTCGGGCCCGTGACGAGCACGATCCCGCGCGGCTTCTTGGAGAACGAGCGGATGACGGGCGGCAGGCCGAGCGACTCGATCGGCACCGTCTCGGTCGGGATCAGCCGGAACGCGGCGCCGATGGTGCCGCGCTGGAAGTAGGCGTTGACGCGGTAGCGGCCGACCCCGGGGACGGAGTAGGCGAAGTCGAGCTGCCAGTCGGTCTCGAGGCGCTGGCGCTGCGAAGAGTTGAGGATCGCGTAGATGAACTCGCGGGTGTCGGTCGGCGTCAGCGCCGGCATCCCGTCGATCGGAACCAGCGAGCCGCGCACGCGGAGCATGGGCGGCGAGCCGGCCGTGATGTGCAGGTCGGACGCCTTGTTCTTGACGACCGCGAGGAGAAGTTCGGAGAAGTCCAGGCTCACGAGGCTTTACATCGGCACGCGACCGGCTCGCCTGAAGTGGGGTCTGACCCCTAGCGCGTGCCGGCGACGCGGGCGATCTCGGCGATCGAGGTGAGGCCGCGGCGGACCTTCTCGAGCCCGTCCTCGCGCAGGCGCATCATGCCCTCGTGGACGGCGGCGTGGGCGATCGTCTCGGACGGCTCGCGGGCCACGGCCAGCGCGCGGATCGTGTCGGACACCCACATGACCTCGTAGAGGCCGATCCGGCCCTTGTAGCCTGAGCCGCCGCAGCGCGCGCAGCCCACCGGCTCGTACGCCTCGAGGTCGAGGCCGACGTTGAAGCCGTTGACGCGCATGACCTCGGACGTGATCGTCGTGCGGGCCTTGCACTCCTCGCACAGCAGCCGCGCGAGCCGCTGCGCGACCACGCAGTCGACCGCCGAGCCGACGAGGAACGGCTCGATCCCCATCTCGATCAGGCGCGTCACCGCGCCTGGAGCGTCGTTGGTGTGCAGCGTGGAGAGGACGAGGTGGCCGGTCAGCGCCGACTCGATCGCGATCTGGGCCGTCTCACGGTCGCGGATCTCGCCGACCATGATGATGTCGGGGTCGGCACGCATCATCGAGCGCAGGCCGCCGGCGAAGGTCAGCCCCGCCTTCGGGTTGACCTGCACCTGGGTGATCCCGTCGAGCTGGTACTCCACCGGGTCCTCGATCGTGATGATGTTCTTCTCGATCGTGTTGAGCTGGTTCAGGGCGCCGTACAGCGAGGTCGACTTGCCCGAGCCGGTCGGCCCGGTGACGAGCACCGCGCCGTGGGCCTGCGAGAACGCCTTGGTGAAGCGCTCGAGGGCCTGCGGGAGCATGCCGAGCTGCTCGAGCTCGATCATGACCTTGCTCTGGTCGAGGATGCGCATCACGACGTTCTCGCCGTGCGCGCACGGGAGCGTGGCGACGCGGAGGTCGATCGGCTTGCCCTCGACCTCGAGCGAGATTCGGCCGTCCTGCGGCACGCGGCGCTCGGCGATGTCGAGGTCGGAGAGGATCTTCACGCGCGAGACGACCGCGGGCACCGCGCTGGCCGGGATCAGGGCGGCCTCCTGGAGCACGCCGTCGATCCGGTAGCGGACGCGCATGTCCTCGTCGCCGGGCTCGAAGTGGATGTCGGAGGAGCCGCGCTCGACGGCCTCCTTGATCACGCGGTGCACGAGCTGGATGACCGAGGCGTCCTCGCCCGACGCGCCGAAGTTGATCGGGGCCTGCTCGCGGAAGTCGTACAGCGGGCCGGCTGGCGCCGACGGCGCCTGTCGCGCCTCCGGGTCCTCCTCGCCCTCCTCGATCGGCGCGGTGGCGCCGTGGCCGAAGTCGGGGTCCTCGAGGCGCTCGAGCAGCCGCTCGATGTCGGACGGCGAGGCCACCGCGGGCCGCACCTCGTAGCCGGTCATGACCGCGATGTCGTCCTGGGCGAGCACGTTCGCGGGGTCCGACATGGCGACCAGCAGCGTGCGCTCGCCGGCGAACGCGATCGGGACCGCCCGGTAGCGCTGGGCCGCCGCCGGGGTGACGAGCTTGGCGGCGTCGGGGTCGACGCGGTAGAGCCCGAGGTCGACGTGGTCGAGGCCGAAGCGCTCCGCGACGGCGCGCGCGAGCTGCTCCTCCGCCAGCGTGCCGTCCTTGACGAGGATGCGCTCCGCGAGCGTGCCCTGGTCCTCCGCCTTGGAGAGCGCGACGTCCATCGTCCCCTGGTCGACGAACCCGAGATCGACGATGACGTCGCTCAGCACGCGGCCGGACCCGCCTCGCCGTGACGGCGTGGTGACCCCGTTCCCCTTCTTCTTCTTCGTGGTCGGGGGTGCCCCCGTCTGCGCTGGCGGATTCATGTGTTGGCGATGGTCTTGGCGGCCTCCCTCATCGCCTCGCGGGGAGCCTCCAGGCCGGTCCAGCGCTCGAACGACGCAGCGCCCTGCGCCACCAGGATCTCCAGGCCGTCGACCACGCGCGCTCCCCGGGTTCTTGCCGCTTCGAGGAGGCGGGTGCCGCCGTCCCGGTAGACCATGTCGACGACGAGGCTTCCGGCATCTAGATCATCGGCCCGCAGCGGAAGCGCCTTGAACGTCGCCTCCCCGTCCTTAAGTCCAACCGACGTGCAGTGGACGAGGATGTCAGTGGGCTCCCACGCGTCCGTGGCGCGCACCCCCAGATCGGCGGCGAGCGCCTGCGCGCGCTCGGGCGTGCGGTTCCAGACGGCGACCTGCGCGCCGGCCTGCTGCAGCGCCCAGGCGGCCGCTCGACCCGCTCCGCCGGCGCCGAGCACGAGCGCCGAGCGCCCGCCGGGGTCCTCGCCGAGCGCGTCCAACAGCCCCGGAGCGTCGGTGTTGTCGGCGTGGATCTCGCCGCCCTCGAACGTCAGCGTGTTCGCCGCCCCGATCGCCCGCGCCGCCGCCGAGGCGTGGTCGGCGACGGCCAGCGCGGCCGCCTTGTGCGGGATCGTGACGTTGACGCCGCGGAAGCCCGCCGCGGGCAGCGCGCGCACGGTCTCGGCGAACAGCTCCGGCGGCAGCGGGAGTCGCAGGTAGCGCCAGCCCTCCAGTCCGGCGGCGGCCAGCGCGGCGTTGTGCATCTGCGGCGAGCGCGAGTGCGCGACCGGCCAGCCGCAGACGCCCAGGTAGATCAAGGTCCGCCGCGTGACTCCTGGTAGCGCGCGACGTCGCGCTCGAACTCCGCGTTGGTCTCGGAGAACGCGTGCTCGCCCGAGTCACCGGGCTTGCGCACGAAGAAGAAGTAGTCCGTGCGCGCCGGCTTGGCGGCGGCCTTCAGCGAGGCCAGGCCCGGGTTGCCGATCGGCGTCGGCGGCAGCCCGCTGCGCAGGCGCGAGTTGTACGGGGTGTCGGCTTCGAGCTCAGACACCCGCAGTGGCCGCGACCAGTTCTGGATCTCGTAGCGGATCGTGGCGTCGATCCCCAGCGGGGTGCCGTCGCGCAGCCGGTTGTAGATCACGCTGGAGATCAGCCGCCGCTCGCGGGCGAGCTGGGCCTCTCGCTCGATCAGCGAAGCGATGATCAGCACGTCGTACTTCGTCAGCTGCCTGTTGCGCGCGTACGACATGTCGATCTGATCGAAGTTGTCCTTGAACGCGGCCAGCTGCTTGGAGACGAGGTCGCGCGCCGGGCTGCCGTCGACGAGCGTGTAGGTGGCCGGGAAGAGGAAGCCCTCGGCGATCCGGGTGCCGCGCGGCGCGCCCAGCCGGCGCACGCGGCGCAGCACGCGCCGCTCGGCGGCCGCCTTCGCGTAGCTGCCCTTCAGCGGGCCCTTGTCGACGATCGGGGCCGTCTCGCGGATCGACGGGCCCTCGGGGACCGTGACGTTCACGGTCGGGACGACGCGGACCTTCGGGCCCTTGGTGAGCGCGTCGATCGCGTCGCCGTAGCTCATGTCCTGCCGCAGCGTGTAGTCGCCGGGGCGCAGGCCGCCACGGCGGCCGGTGAGCGTGGCGTTGAGCTCGAAGAACGTGCCGCTGCTGACCACGCCCTTGGCGGCCAGCACGTCGCCGATGGCGCCGGCGTCCGCTCCCTCGGGCACCGCGACGCGGACGCTCCCGCTGCCCTCGCCGTGCAGCGGCTGGAAGGTGGCGTTGATGAGATAGAGCGCCGCCGGGATCAGCAGCAGGGCGACGAGCGCGAGCACCCGGCGGCCCCAGTAGCCGCCGCCGCTGGGCCGGCTGCGGCGCGGCGGCGGGGGCCGGCGCGCGGGGCGTCGCGGCGGCGCGGCGCGGCGCGGCGGCGTCGGGCGATCGTCGACGGCGGTCACCGCGTCATCGTAGGAGCCGGTCCGGCGGGCGGCTCGCTCCGCGGCGGCGCGCGCCCGCTCCTCAGGCGTCCGCTCAGGCTGGTCGGACGCCATTACGACGTGTGTCGGTCCTCAGCCTCCAGCAGCAGGTGGAGCGGCCGCCCGTCCTCTCCGGGGACGACCTTGAGGGTGCCCACGACCGGGACCATGAGGCCCTGGCCGTGCATGTACGTGCTCTGGATCGACACCGATTCGATCTCCCCCGTGGCGAGCTGCCGCAGCTGCTCTTCCTGCTGCTGATACGCGGCACGGTCGTGCGGCGAGGGCCAGGCGGCCTTGCCGAACGACTGCTCCTGATAGCCCACCAGTCTTGCAAACGGGGGGTTGAGCTCGCGGAAGCGGCCGTCGAGGCCGAGGATCGCGAGCGGCTGGGGGGCGTCGTCGAACCCGTGCCGGGGCTCGCGCGGCTTGATCTCGCTCTTGCCCCGCAGGTCCTGCCCGGGCGTCTGCGGCCGGTTGAGCTTGGTGCTCGAGCCGAGCTGGGGAGCGCCTCCGCCGTCGCCACGGGCTGCGGCCAGCAGCTGCTGGAGGACCTCGCTCACGCCCGACGTGCCCTCGGCGGCGTGCTGCGCGGCGGCACGCTTGGCCTGCTCGGCCTCGCGGCGGGCGATGACGGCCGCCTGGCCGGCCGAGGTGAGGCCCGCCTTGACGTCCTCGAGCGTCTTCAGCGCGTAGGTGAGCTCGGCCTGCATCGCCTCGACGCGGCGCTCGCCGGCCTCGGCGGCCGAGCGGGCGGCCGCGGCGTCGTCGCGCACGGCCTGCGAGGAGTCGCGCACGGTGCCGAAGTCCGACCGCAGGGACTCGAGCCCCTCGCGCGCCTCGTCGGCGACCCGGCGGATGGCGGCCAGCTCCTGGCGCAGCTCGGCGCGCTGGGACTCGAGCGCGGCGGCCTGGCCCTGGCCGGCCTCCACGACGTCGGTGCCGAGGCGCTCGACGCGCGCGCCGATCGCGTCCAGGCGCTCGCGCCCGGCGGTCATCTCGGTGCGCAGGCCGGAGGTCTTGCCGTCAAGGTCGGTCAGGCGCTCCGCGACGCGCTCCGCAGCAGCCGTCGCGGTCTCGACGCCCTTGCCGGCCGCGGTGGCGGCCTGGGCGGCGGCGGCGGCGGCTTCGGTGGCGCGCTCGACGTCCTCGGCAAGGGCGGTCACGCGCTCGCCGCTGCCGGCGATCTCGCGCCGCGCGGCGGCGGCGTCCTCGCGGGCGCGGCCGGCGTCCTCGCGCGCGGCCGTCGCGGCCTCGCCGGCGGCGGCGACCTGCTCGCGCGCGCCCAGCGCCTCCCGGCTGGCGTGCTCGGCCTGGCCGCGGGCGACCTCGACCTCGCCGCCCAGGCGGGCGACGGAGGCGTGCAGCTCCTCGTTGTCGGCGCGGCTCCCGGCGGCGGCCTCCTGGGCCTCGCGGGCGACGTCGCCGAGCTCGTCGAGCCGCTCGCGCAGCGCGCGCACGTCGGCGAGCACCGCTCCGGCGCCGCGATCGACCTCGCTCACCCGCTCGTCGAGCGCCGCCACGTCCTTGGCGGACTCGGCGAAGCGCGCCTCGAGCCCGGCGGTCGTGGCGTCGATCCGCTCGGCGAACCCGGCGCTCTGCTCCTCGGCGCGCGCGGCGGCGGCGGTGGCGGCCTCCACGCGACCCTCGATCTCGCCGACCGCCTCGAGCCGCTGCTCGATCTCCTCGCGGCCGCCAGCGACCTCCTCGACGCGCCGGGCGGCGGCGTCGACCGCTGCGGCGACCTCGTCGATGCGGCCGCCGGTGTCCTCGCGGATCTGCTCGACCCGGGTCGCGACCGCGTCGGCGTGGGCGGACAGCTCGTCGATCCGGCGGCCGGCGGCGTCGCCCGCCGCGGACAGCTCGGCCAGGCGCATCCGCAGCGCCTGCTCGGCATTGCGCAGGGCGTCGACCTCGTCGCGGTCGACGGCGTTGGCCGCCGGGACCATCGAATCAGACACTCGCTCCTCGAGCGAGCGGCGCAGCTCGTCGACCTGGGCGACGGTGCGCTCGCCGGCCTCGCGGAACTCGTCCCGCTCGCGGCGGGCCTCGTCGAGCCAGCCGCGGACCTGGTCCTGCTGGCCCCGGAGCTCCTCGAGCCGGCGCAGCGCGTCGGCGTGCTCGGAACGGAGCGCAGCAAGCGCCTCGCGTGTGTCGTCGCGCGCGGCGCCGTCGAGCAGCGCCGCGACGTCGGTGCGCAGGTCGTCGACGCCGGCCGGTGCCGAGGCCAGCTGCTCGCGCAGCGCCCCCAGCTCGGCGCGCAGGGCGTCGACCTCGGCCGGAGCGGTGCCCGGCTGCACGGTCGTGAGCCGCTGGCGCAGGATCTCGACCTCGCCGCGCACGGCGTCGAGGTCGTCCGAGCCGGTGTGCAGGGCCGCGATCTCGGCCCGCAGTGCGTCCAGCTCGGCGGCGCCGTCGCGCAGCGGCGCGAGCTCCTCGCGCAGGCTGTCGATCCGCCCGCGCGACGCCTCGGCCTCGCGGGCCAGCTCGTCGAGCCGGCGGCGGTCGTCCCCGGCCTCGTGGCGCTCGAGGGTGACGGCGGTGAGCTGCTCGCGCAGGGCGTCGGCCTCGCGCTGGACATGCTCGACGCGCTCCAGCGCAGCGGCCAGCTCGGCGCGGGCGCTCTCGGCCTCGCGGGTGCGGTCGCGCTCGAGGCGCTCGAGCGTGCCGGCGAGCTCCGTGCGGGCGGCCTGGGCGGCCTCCTCGTGCTCGGCGCGGACGCGCTCGAGCTGGGCGATCAGCTCGCCCTGGCGGACGTCGCTGCTTCCAGTGCGGCCGCGCTCGATCTCGGCCAGGCGGGTCTCGACCAGCGCGCGCGCCTCGTCGGCGCGGCGGCCGGCCTCGGAGACGGCCTCGTCGGCGCGGCGCTGGGCCTCGGCGACCGCGGTGGCCAGGCGGGCGTCGGCGGCGGCGGACGACTCGGCGCGCTGGCGCTCGAGGCGGTCCAGGCGGGCGGCCAGCTCGGCGCGGGCGGTCTCGGCGGTGTCGAGCGCCAGGCCGCGGTCGTGCACGGCCTGCTCGGCGTCGAGGCGAGCGCGCTCGAGGCGCTCGAGTCGGGCGAGGAGCTCGCGCTCGTCGAGGCTGCTGCCGCCGTTGCCGCCGGCGGCCAGCGCACGCTGGACCTCGGCGCGCATCGCCTGGGTCTCGCGCTCGGCGGCCTCGGCGCGGCGCTCGGCGCTCTGGCGGGCCTCCTCGAGCTGGCCGGGCAGGCCGAGCGCGACACGCTCGAGCTCGTCGATCCGCTCCATCGCCGACAGCAGGCGCGCGACCACGGCCGCGGCGTCGTCGAGCTCGGCGACCGAGTTGCCCTGCACGCCCGGGTCGATGTTGGTCAGCCGGTCCTCGACGACCGCGTCGGCCTCGGCGCGGGCCGCCTCGCGGCGCGCGAGCTCGGCCTCCACCCACGGGGTCGGCTGGATCGGGCGGAAGACGACCAGCGTGCCGGCGGTGCGCCAGCCCTCCCACGGCTGGGGCTCGGGCTCGAGCGCCTGGCGCATCGCGCGCACGACGACGGGATGCTGTGCGCGCATGCGCTGCAGCATCAGGTTCATCGGGAGCTCGAAGCCGAGGTCCTCGAGGAAGAGCGAGAAGTCGAAGCCCTCGTCGAGCTTGACGGGCACGAACACGGCCTCGAGCGGGAACGTCTGGCCGTCCGCCTGCAGGCCGCTGACCTCCGCGCGGCCTGCGACCTCGGGCGCGTCGCCGGCTTCGAGGAAGCGCCGCCACGACTCCGCGGCGGGCGGCACGGGCGCCGCGATCAGCGTGGCGAAGAACGACTGGCCGAGGACCTCGGCCGAGGGCCGGCCGAAGAGCAGCTCAGCGGGCTCGGACCACTTGGAGACCGATCCCTGGCCGTCGGTGAGCACGAAGTAGCCGCCGACGATCTGCCGCAGGATGTCGTCGAGCGGATCCGAGGCGCCAGGCTCCTCGGGCAGGGGCGTGTTGTGTGTCGCGAGAGAATCCACGGGGCGGGTCGTCACTCCTTGCCCCCTCTATCGGCAGAACCCGGCCCGGCGTTCAGCCATTCGTCGAGAAGAACGGCCGCCGCGCGAGAGTCGAGCGCGGCGTCGCCGCCCACCTGGCGCGCCAGCGCGGTCGTGAACCGCTCGTCGTAGAGCTCGACCGGCACCCGCACGACCGCGCCCAGGCGCTCGGCGAACGCCCGCGTCTCGCGCGTCTGCGCGGAGTCGCCGCCGGAAAGGGACACGGGCAGGCCGACCACGACCCGCTCGGCGCCCAGCTCGTCGACGAGCTCGGCGACCCGCTTGAGGCCCTTGCGCGTGCCCGCCTGCGGGACCGGCTCGAGCGGCGTGGCGAGGGTGCCGCTCGGGTCCGACACGGCCGCGCCGCAACGGGCGCTCCCGTAGTCGAGCGCGAGGACCCTCAAGCGCTCAGCGCGCGCTCGATCTCCGCGCGCGCGGCCTGCAGGGCGTCGGGGAGCTTCTCGGGGTCGCGGCCGCCCGCCTGGGCCATGGTGTCGCGCCCGCCGCCACCGCCGCCGACGACCTGCGCGGCGGCCTTGACCACCGCGCCGGCGCGCACGCCGCGCTCGACGGCCCCGGGCGTCGCGGCCACGAGCAGGTTGGCGCGGCCGTCGGTGCGCGCGCCGAGGACGACCACGGCGGGGTCGCCGAGCTGGTTCTTGAGCCGGTCGGCGAGGTCCGGGAGCGCCTTGGGGTTGTCGACCTGCTTGAGATCGAGCAGCACCTTGACGCCGTCGAGCTCGAGCACCTTGTCGGCGTCGAGCCGGTCGTCGACGGGCGCGGCCGGGCCGCGCTTCTCCAGCTCGCGGCGCTGGCGCTCGCGGTCGGCGGCCACGTCGGGCACGGACTCCGGCGAGGTGCGCAGGACGCGCGCGGCCTCGGCCAGCAGGCGGTCGCTGCGGCGCAGGCCCTCGATCGCCACCCGGCTCGTGACCGCCTCGATCCGCCGCACGTTGGCCGCCGACGAGGTCTCGGTCGTGATCCTGAAGGCGCCGATCACGCCGGTGCTGCGCACGTGGGTGCCGCCGCACAGCTCGCGCGACCAGCCGCCGTCGCCGACCTCGACCATGCGCACGACGTCGCCGTACTTCTCGCCGAACAGCGCCATCGCGCCGAGCGAGCGCGCCTCGTCGAGCGTGGTCGTGAGCGCGCGCACGGGCGAGTCGGCCACGATCGCCTCGTTGACGGCGTCCTCGACGGCGGCCAGCTCGGCGTCGGTGAGCGGGGCGCCGTGCGTGAAGTCGAACCGCAGCTTGTCCGGGCCGACGTACGAGCCGGCCTGGCGCACGTGGCTGCCGAGCGTCTCGCGCAGCGCGGCGTGCAGGAGGTGGGTGGCGGTGTGGTTGCGCTCGGTGAGGTGGCGCGCGGGGTCCACGCGCGCGATCACGCGCTCGCCCTCGTGCAGCTCGCCGGTCAGCGGCTCGAGCACCAGCGCCTGGTCGTCGCCGAGGCGGATCACGTCGACGACGCGGGCACTGCAGCCGCCGTCCTCGCACTCGATCACGCCGGCGTCGGCGATCTGGCCGCCGCCGGTCGCGTAGAACGGCGACTCGACGAGCTTCGCCAGCGTCCGACCGTCGTCGGCGCTGACGGCGGCGACCTCGGTGGCCTGCTCGGTCGTCTCGTAGCCCGTGAACGTGGTGGCGTAGCCGGCCCGGTCGGCGAACGCCTGGATCCGCTCGCGGTCGGCGTCGCGCGCGCCGCGGGCGCCCCCGCCGCGCGCTCGCTCGCGCTGCTCGTCCATCCGGCGCTCGAAGCCCTGCGCGTCGACGCCGAGGTTCTGCTCGGCGGCGAGCTCGAGCGTCAGCTCGAACGGGAAGCCATAGGTGTCGTGCAGGAGGAACGCCTGGTCGGAGCCGATGCCCTCGTCGCCCGCCTCGCGCGCGTGGGAGATCATGTCGTCCAGCAGCCGCATCCCCTGGTCGAGCGTGCGGTTGAACGCCTCCTCCTCGTTGCGGGCCCACATGTCGATCGCGTCCGCCTGCTCGAGCAGCTCGGGGTAGGCGCGGCCCATCAGCTCGCGCACGACGGCCGCGAAGCGCGGCAGGAACCCGGGCTCGATGCCGAGCCGGCGGCCCTGCAGGATCGCGCGCCGCATCACTCGTCTGAGCACGTAGCCGCGGTCCTCGTTCGAGGGCACGACGCCGTCGGCGATCAGGAAGCTCATCCCGCGCGTGTGGTCGGCCAGGATCCGCAGCGGCCGGTCGGTCTCGAACGTCTCGCCGTAGCGCTTGCCGCTCAGCTCCTCCCCCAGCTCGATCAGCGGCTTGAACTCGTCGGTCTCGAACACCGACGTCGTCCCCTGCAGGTAGGCGGCGAGCCGGTTGAGGCCGAGCCCGGTGTCGATGTTCTTCGCCGGCAGCGGAGCGAGCGTTCCGATCGGCTCCTGGTCGTACTGCATGAACACGAGGTTCCAGAACTCGAGGAAGCGCTCGTTGTCGCCGCCCGGCAGGTCGTCGGGCTCGCCGAAGTCGAGCCCGCGGTCGACGTACAGCTCCGAGCACGGCCCGCACAGGCCCGTCGGGCCCGCCTGCCAGAAGTTCTCGTCGCGGTCGCAGAGGACGATCCGCTCGCGCGGGATCCCGATCTCGAGCCAGGCGTCGATCGCCTCCTGGTCAGGCCCGAGGCCGAGCTCGTCGTCGCCCTCGAAGACGGTGATCCAGATCTTCTCCGGGTCGATGCCGAAGCCCTCGGTGGAGAGCTGCCAGGCGAACTCGGCGGCGCCCTGCTTGAAGTAGTCGCCGATCGAGAAGTTGCCGAGCATCTCGAAGAACGTCAGGTGTCGGTGCGTGGTGCCGACGTTGTCGATGTCGGGCGTGCGGAACACCTTCTGGCAGGTCACCAGCCGGTTCTGCGGCGGCGGCTCGATGCCGAGCAGGTACGGCTTCAGCGGCTGCATGCCGGCGATGATCAGCAGCGTCGAGGTGTCGCTCGGCGGCGGGACGAGCGGTGCCGACGGCAGCCGCCGGTGACCGTTGGCCTCGAAGAACTCCTGGAACCGCTGCCGGATCTCGTCGGTCGTCACGACCCGGAGTCTAGGCGCCGATCGTGCCCCAGCCGACGACCACGTCGCCCTTGAGCAGGCACGCCGTCTGGCCGGGGGCGGCGCCGTCGACGGGGCCTTCGAGCTCGAGCTGCAGGCGCGCGTGGGCGCCCGGGCCGGGATCGCCGGCGAGGCGGCAGGCGATGGGGCGGGAGCGGTAGCGGAGGCGGGCGGCGTCGACCTCGGTTCCCGGGCCGGTGGAGACGAGCTCCGCGGACGGCGACGGTGGTGGTGGCGAGCTCGGCATGGGCGCCGACGGTGACGCGATTCGTGCGCGCGTCCTTGGCGAGCACGTACAG
Source organism: uncultured Solirubrobacteraceae bacterium (assembly GCA_963789005.1). Lineage (GTDB taxonomy): Bacteria > Actinomycetota > Thermoleophilia > Solirubrobacterales > Solirubrobacteraceae > DASSUW01. The sequence continues at coordinate 704,055 of CAWBIZ010000015.1, read as the reverse complement.
CGGCTCGGTGGCGGCCACGCCGAGGCCTCGGCGCTGGCCGACGGTGAAGTGGTGATGGCCGCGGTGGCGGCCGAGCACGCGCCCGGCCGCGTCCACGAGGTCGCCGGGGCGGTCGGCGAGGCGGCCGTGGCGGGCGAGGAACGCCGCCTTGCCGGTGCCGGCGAGGAAGCACAGGTCCTGCGAGTCGGGCGTCTGCGCCACCGGGAGGCCGGCCTCGGCGGCGAGCGCGCGCACCTGCGGCTTGGTCAGCTCGCCGAGCGGGAACCGCAGGCGGGCCAGCGTCGCGGGCGACGTGGCCGCGAGCATGTACGACTGGTCCTTGGCCGGGTCGGCGGCTGCGCGCAGCAGCCCGTCGGGCGTGTGGCGGGCGTAGTGGCCGGTCGCGAGGTGGGCGGCGCCGAGGCGGTCGGCGAAGGCGAGCATCGCGTCGAGCCGCACGTGGCCGTTGCAGCCGACGCACGGGTTCGGCGTCTCCCCTGCCGCGTGGCCGGCGAGGAACGGGTCGACCACGCCGGCGCGGAACTCGGACCGCAGGTCGAGCGTGAAGTGCGGCAGCCCCATGCGGTGCGCGAGCGAGCGGGCGACGCGCACGGCGTGCGCCGAGCAGCACGAGGCCTCGGCGTCGTTGGCGGGGTCGGCCCACAGCTCGAGCGTCACCGCGGCGGCGTTCTCACCTGCCAGCTGCGCGGCGACCGCGGAGTCGACGCCGCCGCTCATCGCCACGAGCGTCCGGTGCGGGTCGGGCGCGAGCGCGGCGCCGTCGCGCACGGCGGCGCCGAGCGCGGCGTGCAGGGCGTCGGCGGCGAGGTCGGCGGCGTGGAACTTGCCCGGCGACAGGCCGCCCAGCTCGGCGGCGATCTCGTGCGCGCCCACGCGCGCGGCATCGAGCACGTGCGTTCCGTCGAGCAGGGTGACCGCGGCCGAGCCGGCGGCGGTCATCGTGCCGCAGCCGGAAGCGTCGAAGCCGGCGGCAGCCACCCGCTCGCCCTCGACGCGCAGGGAGATGCGGATCAGATCGCCGCACGCGAGGCCGCCGGCGCTGCCGTCGTGTGCGCCGGGCGGGCGGACGCCCAGCCCGGCGGGATGCTCGAGGTGCTCGCGGAGGGACTCCACGAGCGTGAGTTTAGGGTCGGCTCAGAAGCCCGAGCCGCAGCGGTACAGGCCGCGCGAGTCGAAGCGCTTGTCCGCGCGCTTCACCGGCGCCTTGGCCGTCTGGCGGTAGGTCTTCAGCGACGCGGCGATCGAGCTCGGGCTCGACTTCGGCGTGATGGAGGCGGAGAACCGGGTCAGAGCGGTGTGGACGGCGCTGACGTCGGCGACCGACGCGGCGTGGAACGCGCGCCACTTCCGCGGCGCCTTGACCGCCTTCAACTCGCCCACGAGGCCGCCCGACGAGCTGGTGACGGCGGCGACGCGCGCGTCCGCCTTTCCGACGCTCCCCGGGTAGAGGTTCGGGATCATCGCATGCGCGTTCGAGTAGCGGCGGCAGACCTGGTCGACCGACTTGAGGTACGTGCTGGTGAACAGCCCATCCGAGTTGCGCAGCGCGTCGACGACGGCCTGGTCGATCGTCGCCCGGTCGACGTAGCCCACGAGCGTCTCGGCGCGCAGGTCGCGGTCGGCGATCACGATCGTCGGCGACTGCTCGACGTCGACGCCGCGGGCGATCCGCCCGTACTTCGAGATCTGCTTGAGCGGCGCGACGTGCACGGCGACGCGGCCGTCCCAGCGGTTGATGTCGCTGACCGCGGTGCGGACGGCCTTGTCGTCGGCCGACTTGCCGTTCCAGAAGAGGATGACCAGGACCTTGTCCTTGCGGATCGCGCGGGCGACGGGCTTCGGGAGGCCCTCGAGGTCGCCGGCGATCGCCGCCGCCGCGCCCGTGGCGGCCGGCGCCGTGGCGGTGCTCGTGCCGGTGCCGGTGCCGGTCGCGGCGGTCTCGCCGGGGTCGACGCCGTCGACGCTCTCCTGCTGGGCGAGCTGGCCGTCGGCGGCGTTCACCGCTCCCTCCGCAGCCTCCTTGACCTTGCCGGGCTCGCTCACGGCGCCCGGCTGGGTCGCGGTGGCGGGCGCGGTCGCGGGCGGGATGACCTCCTCCTTGGGGCGGAGGAAGAGCATGTAGAGGGCCATGAAGGCCACGGCGACGACGAGGACGATGCGAATCGGCGGGGAGATCTGGCTCACGTCCCGCATATCGGCACGTCCGCGTGCCGGGTTGAGCCGCTTGGGGTCCGGAACCTACGACGTGACGCGCAGGCCGAGCTCGCGCAGCTGGGCGTCGTCGACCGGCGCCGGCGCGCCGGTCAGGAGATCGGAGCCGCTGGCCGTCTTGGGGAACGCGATCACGTCGCGGATCGAGTCGCGGCCCGCCAGCAGCGCGGCGATGCGGTCGATGCCGAGCGCGATGCCGCCGTGCGGCGGCGCCCCGTAGCGCAGCGCCTCGAGCAGGAACCCGAACCGCTCCTCGGCCTCCGCCTCGGAGATGCCGAGCGCGCGGAACACCTGCTGTTGGACGTCGGGGCGGTTGATGCGGATCGAGCCGCCGCCGATCTCCGAGCCGTCGAGCACGACGTCGTAGCCGCGGCTGCGCAGGGCGCCCGGGTCCTCGAACGAGCCGACGGGCGCCGTGAACGGATGGTGGAGGGCGTCCCAGCGCCCCTCCTCCTCGCTCCACTCGAACATCGGGAAGTCGACGACCCAGAGCAGCGCGTGCGCTGCGCCCGCCGCCAGCCCGAAGCGCCTCGACAGCTCGAGCCGCAGCTCGCCGAGCGCCTGCGCCGCCGTCCCCGGACTGTCGGCGACGACCAGCAGCAGGTCGCCGGGCTGGGCACTGAGCGCGCGCCCGATCGCGGCCCGCTCGTCGTCGGAGAGGAACTTGGCGATCGGGGACCGCCACGACCCGTCGTCCTGCACGAACGCCCACACGAGGCCGCCCGCGCCGAAGCGCTTGACCAGCTCCGTGAGCTCGTCCAGCTCCCTGCGGGCGACCTCGCGCGCACCGGCGTTGAGGCCGCGCACGACCTCCGCCGACGCGAACACCTTGAACTCCGTGCCCGCGACGGCCTCGCTCAGGTCGTGGATGTGCAGGCCGAAGCGCGTGTCCGGCCGGTCGGACCCGTAGGTCGCCATCGCCTCGTCGTAGCCCAGGCGCGGCCACGGCGGCGGCGGAGCCTCGAAGCCGGCCTCCTCGAACACGCGCGCGAGCATGCCCTCGATCACCCCGAGGACGTCCTCCTCCTCGACGAAGGACATCTCGAGGTCGAGCTGCGTGAACTCGGGCTGGCGGTCGGCCCGCAGCGCCTCGTCGCGGAAGCAGCGGGCGATCTGGTAGTAGCGCTCGTAGCCGGACATCATCAGCAGCTGCTTGAACAGCTGGGGCGACTGCGGGAGCGCGTAGAACGAGCCCGGCGCGCTGCGCGCGGGCACGAGGAAGTCGCGTGCGCCCTCGGGGGTGGAGCGGGTGAGGATCGGCGTCTCGATCTCGAGGAAGTCGTGCGCGTTCAGGTAGTCGCGGATCGCGCGCGTGACCGTGTGGCGGATCGCCATCGCCTCCTGCATCGGCGCGCGCCGCAGGTCGAGCATGCGGTGGCGCAGGCGCAGCGCCTCGTCGACCTGGACGTCCTCGTCGAGCGGGAACGGCGGCGTCTCGGAGCCGGCGAGGTGCTCGGCGTCGGCGACGTTGAGCTCGATCTCGCCGGTGCGGAGCCGCGGGTTCACGTTGCCCTCCTCGCGGCGCACGATCTCGCCGGACGCGGAGAGCACGTGCTCGGCGCGCAGTCTTTGCGCGAGCTCGTGCGCCTCCGGCGAGGTCTCCGGGTGGAAGACGAGCTGCACGATCCCGGAGCGGTCGCGCAGGTCGATGAACACCAGCCCGCCGTGGTCGCGGCGGCGGTGCACCCAGCCGGCGACGCGGACCGTCTCCCCCACGCGCGTGGCGTCGAGCTCACCCGCCCACGCGTCGCGGTACGGGTTGGCGCGCGGCGGCCTCAAAGCTCGTGGCCCATGTGGTGCATCACCGTGCTCGTCTCCACCTCTCGCTGCTCCCCGGTCTCCATGTCCTTCAGCGACGTCCCCTCGTCGCCGAGGATGGCAACGTAGCGGGCGCCCGCGCGGTCCGCCTGCTTGAGCTGGCCCTTGAGGCTGCGGCCGCCGAGCTCGACGCGGGCGGCGTGCCCGGCGCGGCGGGCGTCGGCCGCGAGGCGGAACGCCTCCTGGCGGTGCTCGGGCTTCGCGTAGGCGACGTAAAGGTCGAGCGGCGGTGGCGCGGTCGGCGGCGGGGAGCCGGCCAGCAGCATCCGCTCGACGCCCGCCGCCCAGCCCATGCCGGGCGCGGCCGCGCCGCCGATCTGCTCCATCAGCCCGTCGTAGCGACCGCCGCCGCCGACGCCCGACTGGGCGCCGAGCGCGTCGGAGCTGAACTCGAACACCGTGCGCGTGTAGTAGTCGAGCCCGCGCACGAGCGTCGGGTCGACCTCGTAGGCGAGGCCGGTGGTCTCCAGCAGCCCGGTCACGGTCTCGAAGTGGTCGCGGTCATCGGGCGTGAGGCGGTCGAGCAGGCGGGGCGCGCCCTGCATGACCTCGCGCGTGCCGGGGTGGTCGGCGTCGAACGCGCGCAGCGGGTTGAGGTCGATCCGCTCGCGCACCTCTCGGGAAAGCTGGTCCTCGTGCGCGCGCAGGTACGCCTGGAGGTCGTGGCGGTACTCGGCGCGGGTCTCGGGCGCGCCGAGGCTGGAGATCCGCAGCCGCAGGCCGCGCGCCGCGATCGCCTCGAGGATCTCGGACAGCAGCAGGATCGACTCGGCGTCGACGGCCGGGTCGTCGGACCCGATCGCCTCCGCGCCGATCTGCCAGAACTGCCGGAAGCGGCCCTGCTGCGGCCGCTCGCGCCGGAAGTACGCGCCCAGGTACCACAGCTTCACCGGCTGCGGGAGCTTGTGCATGCCGTGCTCGAGGTAGGCGCGGCAGACCGGCGCGGTGCCCTCCGGGCGCAGCGTGAGCCCGTCCTCGGGGAACGTGTACATCTCCTTCTGGACGACGTCGGTCGACTCCCCCACCCCGCGCGCGAACAGCTCGGTCGCCTCGAAGATCGGGGTCTCGACGCGCGCGTAGCCGGCGCGCTCGAGGATGCCGCGGGCGGTCGCCTCGAGCCGCTCGCGCGCGAGCGCGTCGTCCGGCAGCACGTCGTACGTGCCGCGAGGTGCCCGGATCCGGTCGGTCACCGCGGGGCGAGCAGGAACGGGTTGGTGGCGCGCTCCCGGCCGAGCGTGGTGACGCCCATGTGGCCGGGCAGGACGCGGGTGTCGTCCGGCAGCGTGTCGAGCAGCGTCTCGATCGAGCGCATCAGCGTCTCGTGGTCGCCCCCGGGGAGGTCGGTGCGGCCGATCGAGCCCTGGAAGAGCACGTCGCCGGACAGCAGCAGCTGGTGGTCGGGGATCGAGAACGACACGTGGCCGGGGCTGTGGCCGGGCGTGAAGACGACGTCGATCTCGAGGCCGGCGAGCGTGAGGTGCTCTCCTCCCTCGATCGTCTCCTCGGGGTCGTACGGCTCGTACGGGCCGTAGCCGGGGAAGACGTACGCGTTGATGTCCTGCAGGATGAAGACCTCGGTCGCCGGGCAGTAGACCGGCGCGTTCGTGTGGCGGGCGAGCGCCGCGACCGCGCCGACGTGGTCGAAGTGCGTGTGCGTGAGCAGGATCGCCTCGACACCGGCGCCGTCGAGCTCCGCGATCAGGCGGTCGGCCTCGTCGCCGGGATCGACCACGATCGCCCGCGCGTCCTCGCCGACGACCCAGCAGTTCTCCTGCAGGGGCCCGACCGTGAAGCCGCGCGCCTGCATCAGCCCTTCGACGGGCGCTGTGCGCGCTGCTGCGCGCGGCGGTAGACCCAGCGGTCCGTGACGTAGGCGAGCGGCGTGTAGAGCAGCATCGCGAACACCGCGAGCAGGATCGACGTGTCGAGCTTGGTCTCGCTCCCGAACAGGCCGATCCGCGTGAAGACGAACAGCAGCCCGGCCATCAGGCCGGCCTTCATGAACGCGCCCTTCCACGTCGGCTCGCGGTTGCGGCGCGCCTCGAGCGAGCTCTGGCGCGTGGCCTTGCGCTGCTCCTCCGCGGTCGGCCGGCGACCGGTGCGCCCGCGCGACTCGACGACTCCCGCGGCGTTCCCGCGATGCTTGGACCGGCGCTTGCGCTTCGTCTGGGCCATGGTCGGTTGAGGGTATCGCCTACAGGAGCGGTGCTCCACGCAGCGGGACGTCCGCCGGGAAGTCGGCGAACGCGGCCTCGGGCGCGGGTGCGATCAGCTCCGCGCGCGTGACCGTCGCGTGGCGCTGGACGGCGCGCACGACGTCGCCGGGGGTGGTCCGGGTCAGGTCCTCGATGTTGGTCGAGACCTGGACGACGTCCTGCTCGTGCAGGTGCAGGCCGAGGGCGCGGACGCCCGGCAGGCCCTCGGCGCCGCCCTCGCGGATCGTCGCGGCCACGTGCTTGGCGTGGTCGAGCGTGGCGTCCAGCTCGAGGTTGAAGGCGGCCAGCGGGGGGCGGGCGGCGACGAGCACGGCACCCGCGGTCGGGTGGAGTCGCTTCGGGCCCGCGTGTGGCACGAGCTCGCCGCTGTCGATCCGCCGCTGCAGCTGTCGCGGGCCGCCGCGGCGGAGGTCCGCGCGCGTGCGACCGTCCGCGAGCGTGCCGTAGAGGAAGACGGGCAGGTCGAGCTCGTGGGCCAGCCGGTCGGCCAGGATCAGGGCCTCCGCGACCGCGGCCCCGCGCAGCTCCTCGCCGAGGTAGACGATCGGGGCGACGTCAATGGCTCCGACGCGCGGGTGAGCGCCGTGATGGCGAGCGAGGTCGATCCGCTTGACCGCCTCGCGCGCGCCCGCGACCACCTGCTCCGCCAGCTCGCCGGGCACGCCACGGAGCGTGAACACGGCCCGGTGGTGATCGGGATCGTGCGACGTGTGGATAAGGCCGGGGCCGAACGCGCTCGCGATCGCGTCGAGGGCCGCGACGTCGCGGCCCTCGGACACGTTTGGGACGGCCAGCAGCACGGGCCGTCAGACCATAAACGGGGTCAGACCCCGGCCGGGGTCAGACCCCTATCGCCGCGCTGCAAAGCCAAACGAGGGGTGATCCCGGGTGATCGGGCCCGCGGAGGGGTCAGACCCCTGCGGGAACGCGCGGGCGCATGCGCTCGCGGATCCGCTCGGCGACCGAGGGGGTGCGCTCGTGCGCCTCGATGCCGGCGGCGCGGGCGCGCATGTGCGCGAGCAGGTACGGGAGCGCCCGGCACGGCGGCGTACACCGTGCGGTTCTCCTCGATCGCGAGGCCGGCGGCGACGACGCCGCGGATCTCGCCGACGAGGATCCTGCCCTCCGGCCAGTCCTCCTCGGTCGCCCAGCCGAGCCGGACGAGCTCGGGGACGTCGGCGAGGGTGGCGTCGCGGATCTTGAAGGCGGTGGCAGAGAACATGGCGGGCTCCTGGGGAGAGAAGTGCGTATCTGTCCCGACGCCTTGGACGCGGATCTATTCCGTCGTGCGCGTGACGAGCGGGCGCGGCGGGTGCCGGCTGGGTGCCGGCACCCGCGCGCGCGGGCGCGACCAGCGGGTCAGGCGGTCGCGCCGAGCCGCTGCCGGCGCCGGCCGTTCACGACGGCCACGCCGCTTGCGGCAAGCAGGGCGCCGGCGGCGCCGAGGCCGATCGACACGACGTCGACGCCCTCACCGCCGTCGGAGGCCGCGACGGTGCCGGACGGCTGCGACGCGGGCAGCACCGAAGCGGACTCGGCCGCCGAGGCGCCGGACCACTGGGCGCCGGTCCCCGGCTCGGTGCCGCGGGCGTCGGCGCCACGGAAGTCCTGCTTCTGTTCCGTGCCGGGGGTGTAGGCGTCGATCGGCGCGGCCTGCGCGACTGGGGCGAGGAAAGCGGCGGCCACCACCGAGGCGGCCAACGTACGGGTGATGCGCATGACAGATGACTCCTGGGGAGTTGGACGGGTCGACCGCCACACTCCCGACCCCCGCTTGCAGCCCGCTTGCGATCCGCCAAAGGCCGCCACCGCCTAGCCCCGCGAATCACGGCCCGATCGCTACTGTTGACCCGCCCCGCCGGAGTAGCTCAGTCGGTTAGAGCAGCGGAATCATAATCCGCGTGTCGGGGGTTCGAGTCCCTCCTCCGGCATCGAGTCGCAGAGCCAGATCTTGCGCTAGGGAACCGTTGCGAGAGCCACGACATCGAGCTCGTGCTCGCGCCTTAGTGACTGACACCCCAATGACCACTCACGAAGAGCAGTCGCTGCGCGTCGGCGTCCTCGGCGCCGGCCCGATCGCCCAGTTCGCCCACTTCGAGGCGCTCACCAAGGCGCGAAACGCCGAGCTGTACGCGATCTGCGACCTCGCCGAGGACCTGCTCACCCAGATGAGCGCGATCCACCGGCCCACCCGGACCTTCACCGACTACGCCACGATGCTCGCGGATCCCGGACTCGACGCCGTCCTGATCGCGACGGCTGACCAGTACCACGTGCCGGCCGCGCGCCAGGCCATCCAGGCGGGCAAGCATGTGCTGGTGGAGAAGCCGCTGGGAGCCGTCACCGCCGAGTGCTTCCCGCTCCGCGACGAGGTCCGCGCGAGCGGCTTGCTTCTGCAGGTGGGCACGATGCGGCGCTTCGATCCAGGCATCGCGTTCGCGCGTGACTTCGTGCGCGACGAGATCGGCGGGCTGATCGCCCTGAAGGCCTGGTACTGCGACTCCGCCTATCGCTACCAGATGACCGACACGCTGCAACCCGTCCCGCGGTTCAGCGGAGCCGCTCGCAAGCCGCCCGGCGACCCGAAGAGCGACCGCCGCCGCTACTACATGATCGGGCACGGCAGCCACCTGATCGACACCGCGCGCTTCCTGGCCGGCGAGGAGATCGAGCGCGTGCGGGCCGACCTCGCCGAACGCGCCGGCGCGTACTGCTGGTTCGTCAGCCTCGAGTTCGCCGACGGCTCGATCGGTCACCTCGATCTGACCATGTCCGTGCACATGGACTGGCACGAGGGGTTCCACATCTACGGCGAGCGGGGCAGCGTCGTCGCGAGGAGCTTCCTTCCCTGGCACTACCGCGCCAGCGAAGTCGAGTGCTTCGCCGCCAAGGACCGCCAGTACCACCGGCCGCTCGGCGAGGACGCGCACTTCTGGCGACGCCAGGTCGAGGGCTTCGCGGACAGCATCCTCACCGGCGCTCCCCAGCTCGGAGCCAACGTCGACGACGGCCTTGCGGCGATGCGAGTGATGGACGCGATCGAGCAGTCCGTCGACACCGGCGCGACGGTGGCGATCGACTCGACCTTCGCGCCCGCATGATCCACCTCGGCATCTTCGCCAAGACGTTCAGCCGCCGCTCGCTCGGGGAAACGCTCGACGCCGTCGCTGCGCAGCACATCGACGCGATCCAGTTCAACATGGCCGTCACCGGCGGCCCGTCGCTGCCGGCCGAGATCCCGCACGCGGCGTCGGAGCAGGTCCGCGCCGCCGTCGGCGCCCGCGGCCTCACCATGTCCGCCGTGTCGGGGACCTACAACATGGCGCACCCCGATCCCGGCGTGCGATCCGACGGTCAGGCCCGGCTCGCCGCCCTGATCGCCGCCGCCCCCGCACTGGGTACGCGCGTGGTGACCCTGTGCACCGGAACGCGCGACCCCGACGACATGTGGCGCGCGCATCCCGGCAACGGGAGCGCCGAGGCGTGGAAGGACAGCCTCGAGCAGATCGCGGCCGCGCTCACCGTCGCCGAACAGCACGACGTCGTGCTCGCATTCGAGCCTGAGCACAACAACGTCGTCGGCGACGCCGCTGCCGGCCGGCGGCTGCTGGACGAGCTCCGGTCCGAGCACCTCCGCGTGGTGCTCGACGCTGCCAACCTCATCCGGCCCGGCGAGCTCGACCGGCAGCGCGACACCATCCGCGAAGCCTTCGACCTGCTCGGCGACGCGCTGGTGCTCGCACACGCCAAGGACGTGCGCGAGGACGGCACCGTGGTGGCCGCGGGAAGCGGAGGCCTGGATTACGCGCTCTACGCGCAGCTCTTGCGCGACGCCGCGTTCGATGGACCGCTCGTGCTGCACGGACTGTCCGAACAGCAGGTGCCCACCGCGGCAGGCTTCGTCCGCGCGCAGCTCGCGCTCGTCGCGCACACGTGAGCCCCACGCACTCCAACGACGGCCTCGCGTTCGCCTACCTCGACGAGGGGACCGGCACCCCCTTCGTGTTTCAACACGGGTTGGGCGGCGACTCTTCCCAACCTCGCTCGCTCTGGAGCGGCAACGGGCGCTTGGTGTGCCTGGAGTGCCGCGGTCACGGCCTGACCACGCCCCTGGGGCTGACGGAACATCTGGGCTTCGCGACGTTCGCACACGACCTCGCCTCGCTACTCGACGCCCTCGGCCTCGACGACATCGCGCTCGGCGGCGTGTCGATGGGCGCCGGAGTCGCGCTTCGGCTCGCGTACGAGCAACCCGAGCGAATCCGCGCGCTGGTCCTCGTCCGCCCAGCCTGGTTCACCACCGCCTCGCCGCCCCACCTCGCGGCCTTCCCGGTCATTGCGCAGCTCCTCCGCACAGAAGGCGTCGCGCGCGGGCGCGCGAGCCTGCAGGCCAGCGAGGCCTACCGCCGCATCCGCGCCGAATCCACCGTCGCGGCCGACTCCCTGCTCGCCCAGTTCGCTCGCCCGCACGCAGTCGAGCGCGCCGCGGTCCTCGAGCGCCTGCCGGCCGACCGGCCGCTCCCGGACACCAGCCCCTGGCCACAGCTGACCATGCCGACCCTCGTGATCGGAACCGAGCGCGATCCCGTGCATCCGTTCGCCTGCGCCGAGGCATGGGCGCAGGCCCTGCCGGCCGCCACCCTTCGCAGCGCAACGCCCAAGTCGGTCGACGAAGCTCGCCACGCCGAGGACGTCACGACCGCCATCGACGACTTCTTGTCCCCGACGCGCACGGCGCAGGCGCGCGCGACGTGATGAGCCAGGTTACGGGGCGCCCGCGTCAGCAATCGTCGCTGCCGCCCGTGCCGCAGTACCCCTGCAGGTCGGTCGTCACCGCGACGATGCCGAGCAGTTGTCCGTCGTGGTCGACGACCGGGACGCGGCGCGTGCCCGTGCTGAGCGCCAGCTCCTCTCCGCGTGAGGCCGGGTCTCCCGGCGCCGCCGTCGGCTCGTGGCGCGCGAGCTCGACCGCAGGCCGCGCGGGATCGGCGCTCCCTGCGACGTCCTCGGGCAGGAGGCTGCCCGCGTAGCGCCCCTCGTCGGCGAGCAACGCCAAGCGCCGGCTGTCGCTGGAGGCGAACCACTCCTGCACCTCGCCGACCGTCGCGCTCGCCGGCAGCGCCTTGAAGTCGGAGTGCGTCACGTCGGCGACCGTCAGCCCGGCCGCCTCGTCGAGTCGAATGCGAGCCATGGACAGACGCTAGCGGGCGACTGCCCCGCCGAGGCACTCAGTCGGTCGGCCGGCGATCCCAGAGCGTGCGCTGCTCGTCGAGCGTGAGCAGCCTCCAGCGCTCGGTCGCCGGCTCCCAGACGGACACGGTGACGTCGACGATGCTGCGCACGCCGCCGAGGAGCTGCACGGTCTCGCGTGCGCCGGCGCCGTCGACGAGCAGCTCGCGCGTCGCGACGTCGACGACCTTGAACCGGCGCGGCGCCCGCGGCTCGGCGGGCTTGGGCGCGCGCGGCTTGGGCTTCGGCGGCACGAACAGCGGCTCCGAGCTCGGTGCCGGCTTCTTCTGCACCTTGTCGAGCGGCACCATCTCCGCGCCGGTGCCCTTCGTGGCTGTGTCGAGGACCCAGATCCTGCCCATGTCGCTTACATTATGTTAGCTCGCGGTCGCTAGGCGGCGGCGGCCATCTCCGGCTCTGTGCCGGCGCCCTCCCCGCGGTACGGGCCGGGCTTCGGGCGCGGCTTGCCGCCCGGGAGCGCGAGGCGGAGGATCGTCCGCTGGACGGCGCCGAGCTGCTTGAACAGCGGGCCGGTGTTGTAAGGCAGCTCGTACTTCTCGCAGATCGCCCTGACGCGCGGCGCGATCTCGCCGTAGCGCGTGCTCGGCATGTCGGGGTAGAGGTGGTGCTCGACCTGGTAGCCGAGGTTGCCGCTGATGACGTGGAAGAGCGCGCTCCCCTCGATGTTCGCGGCGCCGAGCAGCTGCCGCACGTAGAAGCCGCCGCGCGTCTCGCCGGCGACCTCCTCCTCGCTGAAGGTGTACGTCTGGTCGGGGAAGTGGCCGCAGAAGATGATCATGTAGGCCCAGACGTTGCGCAGCACGTTGGCCGAGAAGTCCGCCGCCAGCGTCGCCCGGAAGGCGTCCCGGCCCGCTCGCCGTGCCTCTGACGGGCTGCGCGTGGTCGCCAGCGCCGCAGCCGCCGACGCGGCGGCGCTGAGCAGCGGGAACGCGACGTAGTCCTTGACGATCTGGCTGCGCGCCTTGACGGCCATGCCCTTGAGCTCGCGCTTGAGCTGCTTCATGGGCTTCGAGCGCGTGCGGAGCGCCTCCATGTCGAGGTCGTGGAACGCCACGCCCCACTCGAAGAACGCGGCCAGCACCAGGTTGTAGAACGGCTGCAGCAGATAGACCGGATTCCACTTCTGGTGGGGGTCGATCCGCATGATCTCGTAGCCGAGGTCCTTGTCCTTGCCGCGGATGTTGGTGTAGGTGTGGTGCACGTAGTTGTGCGAGTGCTTCCACGCCGCGGGCGTCGACGCGGAGTCCCAGTCCCACGTCGACGAGTTGATCTGCGGGTCGTTCATCCAGTCCCACTGGCCGTGCATGACGTTGTGGCCGATCTCCATGTTCTCGAGCACCTTGGCCAGCGAGAGGGTCGCGGTCCCCGCCGCCCAGGCCGGCTTCGCGCGCGAGAACAGAAGGATCAGGCGGCCGAGGACCACGAGCCGCCGGTGCATCTCGATCATGCTCACGATGTAGCGGCGATCGCGGTCGCCGAGCTCGGAGAACACCTCGTCGTGGATGGCGTCGAGCTCCCTCCCGAGCTCCTCGAGCTGCTCGGGTGTGAGGTGGGCCATCGGGCTCTCGATCGTGCTCGTCACAGTTCAATCTCCACTGCGCCCTCGGGCGCGTTGACACAGGTACGGACCATCTCGCCGTCGGAGCCGTGCACCTGACCGCTTCGCAGGTCACGGATCCGACCGGAGCAGAGCCGGCCGACGCAGGTGTGGCAGATGCCCATCCGGCACCCGAAGGGCAGCGACGCGCCTGCCGCCTCGCCCGCGACGAGGATCGGCGTATCGCCGTCCGACTCGGCCTCCACGTTACTGCGGAGGAAGCGGATGACCCCGCCGGCGCCGTGTTCCCCGTCGCCGTGGCCGGCGATCGGCTGGAAGCGCTCCATGTGCAGCCGGCCAGGGTCGCCGCCCGCCTGCTCCCAGTGCTCGGTCAGCGCGTCGAGCATCGCGCCGGGGCCGGAGACGAAGGCCTCGCGCTCGCGCCAGTCGGGGCACAGCGCATCCAGGTCGGAGGGCGTGAGGCGGCCATGCTCGCGCGTGAGCTGCTTCTCGAGCCGGTATCCGTGGTGGCGCTCGTCCAGCCGCCGGAGCTGGCCGCCGAAGATGATGTCGTCCTCGGTCCGGGCCGAGTGCAGGTGGACGACGTCGCGCAGGTCGCCGTCGCGGTCGAGGCTGCGCAGCATGGCCATGATCGGCGTGATCCCGCTCCCGGCGCTGATGAACAGCAGCCGCTCGGGAACCTCCTCCGGCAGCACGAACGTCCCCTCCACGCCGCCGAGGCGCACGATCGTTCCCGGCGTGGCCTCGCGGACCACGTACGGCGTGACCGCGCCGGTCTCCAGCAGCTTCGGCGTGATGCTGATGAAGCCGTCCGGCCGGCCGGGATCCGAGGTGATCGAGTAGGCGCGCCAGTGGTGCTTGCCGTCGACCGCGAAGCCGACGCGCAGGTACTGGCCGGGTCGGTGGCCCTCCCACTCCCAGCCCGGCTTGATCACCACGGTGACGGCATCCGCCGTCTCGCGTTCGATCCTCTCGATCCGGCCCCGCAGCTCCTGCGTGGACCACAGCGGGTTGATGAGCTCGAGGTAGTCGTCGGGCATCAGCGGCGTGAAGAACGCCCGCACTGCCCGCAGCATCTTCAGGCGCCAGGCCGGAACGTTGGGTCTCGCGCCGCGCTCGGCCATACCCGAGTGCCATACCCCCAGCCGAGGACGGGCACTCCGCCGAACTGCCTCGCGTCAGTGGCTCCCGCCCGCCCGCACGCGCTCGATGATCGCGTCGATGCGGCGCCGGGTGTCGGCGCGGTCGGTGAGCGCGTGGTCGGGCTGGCCGGCGCTCGCCGCCCACGGGACGAGGACGTCGAAGTCGAGCTCGCGGATCAGCTCCAGGCTCTGGACGTAGGCCTCGCGGTCGCTGGAGTCGAGCACCGCCGCGACCCACTCGCCGTCGCGTAGGTAGAGCGTGTCGCCGGTGAACAGCAGCCGCTGGTCGCCGTTGTCCCATAGGTAGGCCGTGGCGCCGGGGGTGTGGCCCGGGGTCGGGATCGCCTCGAAGTCGTCGTCGAGCGTGTGGCGGCGGGAGAAGGTCGCGCGCACGTGCCGGTGGATCCCTGCGCGGTCGGCCTCGTGGACGAACAGCGGCGCCGCCACCGTGGCAGAGAGAAACAGCGCCTCGTGCCCGTGGTTGAGGTACTGGCGCGTAGCCGAGTCCGCCTCGACCCCGCTCGTGCTGTACACCAGCAGGTCCCCGCGGGGGCGCTCGAGCACGAACGCCCGGATGTGCAGCGACGGCGCGAACGGCAGCGGCTCCGGCGCGGACGCGCGCAGTCCTGCGATCGCCGACTCGACGACGCTCATCGCCCGCCCGCCACGCGGTCGTAGTTGAGCCGCATCAGCGCGATCACGTCGCGCACGTCGTCCTCGCCCTCGATCCGGCGCGCCGCCAGCTTGGTCGAGTGCGGGTTGACGGGGTGCGGGCCGACGCGGCCCTGCTCGCGCAGCTCGGCGCCGACGTCGCGCGGGAAGCCGAAGTGCGCGGCGCGGTCGCCGTGCAGGTGGCCGATCTCCGCGCCGTTGACCCTGAACCCGAACTCGCCGCGCTCGCCGGTGCCGGCCTCGACGCCCGGCCACCTCGTGACCTCCGCGGTGATCTGCTCGCTCGCTGTCATGACCCGAGACTACAAGTTCAAGCGAACTTGAAGTCAAGCCCGAGTCGTGGTTTGCTGCACGCCGTGACCGACCTCATGACCATCGGCGAGGTCGCGCGGCGCAGCGGCGTGGCGGCGTCCGCGCTGCGCTTCTACGAGGAGCGGGCCCTGATCGCGTCGGAGCGGGCGGGCTCCGGGCACCGGCGCTACCCGCGGGCGGTCCTGCGGCGGATCGCGTTCATCGTGTTCGCCCAGCGCGTCGGCCTGACGCTCGACGAGATCGGCGTCGAGCTCGCCAAGCTGCCACCCGACCGCGTGCCCAAGCGGCGCGACTGGTCGCGCCTCTCGCGGCAGTGGAGCGAGCGCATCGACGACCGGATCGCCGAGCTCGAGCGCCTCAAGGCCGGCCTGACGGAGTGCATCGGCTGCGGCTGCCTCTCGCTCGACCGCTGCAAGCTGTCCAATGCCGGTGACCGGGCGGCCGGCCTGGGCCCCGGCCCGCGCTACTGGATCGGCGACCGCCCGCTCACCTGAGCGCGCACTACAGTGGCGGCCTCGTGCGCGCCGGACGGATCCTCGTGCTTGCCCTCGCGGCGCTGCTGCTGACCTCGGCGCCGGCGACCGCGCGCACGGTGACGCCGTTCGACGGGCCCGCCGCCGCGCCGCAAGCGCACGCGGCGTTCAAGTTCGCCGGCTGGCGCTGGTCGAGCGGCCGCATCCGCTACTACAACGCCGCGCGCAAGAGCCGCTGGGCGGTCGAGCGCGCCGTCAAGGCGTGGAACGAGAGCGGCGCGAAGGTGAAGTTCGTCGAGACCAGCCGCAGCCGGGCGCGGCTCGTGATCCGCTACTTCCCGACGCGCGAGTGCCTGGGCTTCGCGTAC
Organism: uncultured Solirubrobacteraceae bacterium; assembly: GCA_963789005.1. Classification (GTDB taxonomy): domain Bacteria; phylum Actinomycetota; class Thermoleophilia; order Solirubrobacterales; family Solirubrobacteraceae; genus DASSUW01. The sequence continues at coordinate 688,035 of CAWBIZ010000015.1, read as the reverse complement.
GCCCAGCCGCTCTACGACGCGTCGGGCCGGGTGGCGCGCGCCGAGGTCGTCATCCCGCGCCCGCGCTCGACCAACGCGTTCTGCAGCCGCTGGGGCCAGGCGCTCGTGGTCGCGCACGAGCTCGGGCACGTGCTCGGGCTGGGTCACGAGGGCCGTCGCTGCGCGACCATGAACCCCGCGACGACCGGGCTGGCGCCGGCGGGCTGCCCGTCGCAGCCCGAGTGGCGCTGGCACTGCCGCCTGCTCGAGGCCGACGACGTCCGCGGCGCGGTCAGGCTCTACGGCGGTCGGGTCAAGCCGCGGCCCGAGCGGGTGTGCGAGCTCCTGCAGCCGCCGGCGCCGGTGGCCAACCTCGTCGCCACGCCCTCCCCGGCGGGCTTCGGGCAGGTCGACGTCAGCTTCCTGCGGCCTGTGCAGCCACCGCGGCTGCCGTTCATGCGCCGCCGGCAGGAGCGGTACTCGGCGACGATCGCGCCCGGAGCGTGCCCCACGGACTCGCTCTACAGCGACGCGTGGACCGTCGCCGTGGGCGCGACGCAGACGACGACGCTCTTCGCCCAGGCCCCCGGGAGCCACTGCGTCTCGGTCTGGGCCGAGGACGGCGTCGGCCGCCTGAGCGCGCCCGTCACCTTCCCGGTCCAGGTGCCGTAGCCAGCCCGCGGTCGAGCGTCGCGACCAGCCGCGCGAAGCTCTCGTCGACGTCGAGCGGGAGCCCGAAGCCGTCGGCGACCTCGAGCGCGGCGAAGCCGTGCAGGGCCGCCCGCACGACCCGCGTGGCGTGGATCGCGTCGTCGTCCTGCAGGCCGTAGCCGCGCAGGACCGCCCGGAACACGTCGACGACGCGCGCGGCCACGACGGCCGGGACGTCCGCCGCCCGCTGCATCGCGGCGTACGCGCCCGGATGCTCGCGGGCGTAGGCGCGGTAGACGCCGGCGACGGCCGCCAGGGCGTCCCCCTGCGAGCGGCCGGCGGCCGCGGCCTGGAGCGCGTCCGCCAGCTCGAGCGCGCCCCGCGCGGCCAGGCGGGCGCGCAGGTCGGCGAGGCCGCCGACGTGCACGTACAGCGACGGCGAGCGAACGCCGAGGTGCGCCGCGAGGCGGGCGAGCGTGACCGCCTCGAGGCCCTCGGCGTCTGCCAGCTCCGCCGCGGCCGCCACAACGGCGTCGGTGTCGAGCCCGGCGCGCGGCATCAGCGGTCGGCGCGCGCGATCGCCGCGTCCATCGCCGCGCCGGGGTCGCGCAGCGGGCCTCCGTGGCCGACGGCGAGCACGGTCGGGTCGAGCGCCCGCAGCGCCCGTGCCGACTCCAGCGTCTTCGCCCCGTCCCAGGTGGCTCCCGCGGCCAGCGGGAAGCGCAGGTTGCGATGGCTCGCGACCTCGGGCCGCCCGATCGTCGTGAACGTGTCGCCGGCGATCACGCTGCGATCGCGGGTGTCGAGGAACGCCACGTGACCCGGCGTGTGGCCGGGGTTGGCGACGACCTCGAGACTGCCGACGCGGTCGCCGGGGCGGAGCCGCACGTCCGGCACCGTCTGCAGCTTCGGCCAGCCGCCGGGGAGCTTGCCCTCGACCACCTGCTCGCCCGCGTGGATGCGCGCGTCGATCTCGGGCATCAGCACCTCGACCGCCTCGCCGAGCTGCTCGCTTCAGCTCGTCGAGCGAGCCGACGTGATCGCCGTGGCCGTGGGTCAGGGCGATCCGGCGGATCTCGCCGCCGGCGTCGCGCGCCGCGGCGATCAGGGCGTCGGCCTGGCCCTTGATCGTGGTGTCGACGAGCGTGAAGCCGTCGTCCTCGCGCACGAGGTAGGCGTTGACGAGGCGCAGGCGGGTGAGTCGGATGAGATTCGGGGTGACGGGACGGGCTTTCACGATTCCTCTTTCCTAGTGGACTTAGGATATTACCTAAGATACGTAGGAATAGCAACCGCAGACGATCGGCCGGCCTCCGGGCTCGGCTCCTCCCCCAGGTCAGGCGGACATGTGCATGCGCACGACGGTGCCGTCGGCACCGGAGCGCAGCTGCACCAGATCGCACGTCTGGTGCGCGATCCACACGCCGCGACCGGTCGGCGCATCGAGCGCCGGCCGGCGACGGCCGACGAGCGGGTCGGCGATCCGGCCGCGGTCGCGGACCTCGCAGACGAGCGCGCCGTTCTCGCGCCAGGCGCGGAGGACGCCGTGGCCCCCGCCGTGCACGACGCTGTTGGCCGCCGCCTCGTTGACGGCCAGCACGAGGTCGGCGGCGCGGGCGCGGCCGAGGCCAGCACGATCGGCGCAGTCGGCGACGGTGGCGCGGACCTCCTCCAGGCTGTCGGCGTCGAAGCCCCTGGTGGTGGCGGCTGCGGTGGGAACCGGCAGCGTGGTCTCGAACGGCGTCAGGAGCCGCTCGGCGCCGCGATAGTGCGAGCTCTCGTGCGCGTCCACGATCGGATGGCTGCAGCGCGCCTCGTGGACGGCGCCGTCGCCCAGCGCCGCGACGTCGTACGGGCATAGCAGGCGGAACGGCCCGGTGTCGGCGAAGGCGACGTTGAGCAGCGACTCGTGCAGCTGGCACTCGACGAGCTCGGCGGCGCCGCGACCGGCCCAGACGGGCTCGCCGATCCCGCGCAGGGTCCGCTGCGGGTGCTCGTCGACGAAGTCCCACCAGGCGGAGATGATGCGCCCGGGGTTGCGGCCGAGCACCGTCATGTCGGCGAACTGGACGGCGTCCGCGTCGCCGCCGAGGGCTGCCTGCAGGCGCGCGATCTTCTCCGGGCCGACGGCGACGAGCATCGCCTCGCCGGCGTCCACGCCTTCACGCAGGAACGGCAGCGTGCCGGCGACGAAGCCGTCGACTCCCTCGTAGAAGAGAGCCTCGTGCTCGAAGGTGTCGATCGTCACGGCCATTCGTCCCGCCCGCAGGTGCGCGCTCGAACGAGCGTAGCGCGGGTCCCGCCGCTGGTTAAGGCGGGCTAGCCGTACCGCTAGGTCGAGAAGAGCGATGCGTAGGCGTTGAGCGCCGGCTGGCCGCCGAGGTGGGCGTAGAGCACCGTCGATCCGCGGTCGATCTCGCCGTTCGCCACGAGGTCGATCATGCCCGCCATCGACTTCCCCTCGTACACCGGGTCGGTGATCATGCCCTCGAGCCGCGCCGCGAGCCGCATCGCCTCGAGCGTCTGCTCGTCGGGGATGCCGTACGTGCCGGCGTGGTAGCGCTCGTCGAGCTCGATCTCGTCGTCGCGCAGCTCGCGGCCGAGGCCGATCAGCTCGGCGGTGCCACGGGCGATGCGCGCGACCTGCTCGCGCGTCTCGGCCGGCCGCGCCGAGCCGTCGATGCCGAGCACGCGCCGCTCCCGCTCGCCCGCCGCGAAGCCGGCCACCATGCCCGCCTGCGTGCTCCCGGTGACCGCGCACACCACGATCGTGTCGAAGAACACGCCCAGCTCGCGCTCCTGCGCCTCGACCTCGCGCGCCCAGCTCGCGAAGCCGAGCCCGCCGAGACGGTGGTCGGACGCGCCGGCCGGGATCGCGTACGGCTTGCCGCCGGCCGCCTCGACGTCGGCCAGCGCCTGCTCCCAGCTCTCCTTGAAGCCGATCCCGAAGCCCGCGCGCACGAGCCGCACGTCGGCGCCCATGAGCCGGCTGAGCAGGATGTTGCCGACGCGGTCGTAGGTCACGTCCGGCCAGTCGACCCAGCTCTCCTGCACGAGCACGCAGCCCATCCCGGTGCGCGCGGCGGTGGCCGCGACCTGGCGCGTGTGGTTGGACTGCACGCCGCCGATCGAGACGAGCGTGTCGCAGCCCTGGGCGAGCGCGTCGGCGACCAGATACTCGAGCTTGCGCGTCTTGTTGCCGCCGTAGGCGAGGCCGCTGTTGCAGTCGTCGCGCTTGGCCCAGAGCGTCGGCGCCGCCGAGGTGCGCGGTCAGGCGCTCGAGCTGGTGGACGGGCGACGGGCCGAAGAGCAGCGGGTGGCGGGGGAACGCGTCGAGGCTCATCCCCGGGAGACTATGCGGGGCCGGCCCGGAGGCCGGCCCCGCGTTCGTCCTACGGCGCGTACGTGAAGATCCGGAGCCCGCGATCGCGGTCGGAGCCCAGGATGTACTGCTTGTTGCCGAGCCTGTGGACCTCGACGCCCCAGTAGTTGGAGCCGCCGGCCTCCACGAAGGCACCGACCTCCTTCAGGCCGCAGTCGTTGTAGCTCAGCACGCGCATGCCGAGCGCGTAGTGCGAGACGTAGATCAGCCGCCTGGTCGGGTCGGCGGCGACCTCGTGGACGGTCATGTCGCCGTAGTCGTCGGCGAACGCCTCGCTCTGCCCCTCCTCCGGCGCGTAGAAGTCGACCTCCTGCATCTTCGCGCCCTCGGCGAGGTTGGTGCGGTACATGTGCGTGTAGCCCCAGCCGTCGAACACCGCCGAGACGTCGACGGGCACCGAGGGCCCTGCCGGTGTGGCCGTGCCGCCCCCGTCCGCGTCGGTCTCGCACGTGTAGCCGGCGGGCGGCTCGACGCCGAGCAGCCGGAAGCCGTCCTGGCGCGAGACGAAGATCGCCGGCGTGGTGGTCGACGAGGCCAGCATCGAGACGAGCGTCTCGCAGCCGTCCTCCCCGGTCCGGTTGAACACGATCAGGCCCTTGTAGCCGGCGGTGGCGATGTTGTCGAGCTTCACCTGGAAGTCGCACACGCCGCGCTCGACCACCGCGATCACGTCCCCGCCCGCCGGGGCGACCGCGTCACAGCCGAGGCCGAGGAAGCGGGTGTCCCCCGTCAGCGGGCTGTCCCTGTCGATGATCTTGGTGTCCGAGCCCTGGATGGCCGTGAACGTGCGCCCGGCAGCCGGGCCGCCCGTGAACGTGGCCTGCACCCGGAACGGGTCGAAGTCCTCGTCGGTGGCGAAGAAGTACTTGTTGTCGTTCGTGAACTCCGCCTGGTGGGCGTTGCCCTCGGGCGTGATCGTCTGGCCCCGCTCCGCGCGCGCCGGATCGGCGGGGGCGAAGTCGGTGTCCGACAGCGGCTTCGGGCTGAGCGGGTTCGTGACGTCGAGCGTCACGTAGCCGCCGTCCCAGTACGACATCAGCATGATGTCCCTGCCGCTGACGTGCTTGACGATCATGTCGTGGCTGAAGACCGCGTCGCCGTGCGGGCGCGTGGGGCCCGTCTGCGCGAACTGGTCGAGGTTGGTCTCCGAGACGAGCTTGGGCTTGCTCGGGTCCGTGATGTCGAGGATGTCGACGTCGAGCTCCTCGAGGTCGTCGACCAGCACGACGAAGACCTTGCCGGTCTTGGCGCCCGAGGCGGTGCGCTGCTCCCAGGCGAAGGCCGAGTGCGTCTGGTTGGCCTTCGTCTGCGGCACGCCGCCGCTCTGCGAGCCGTCACGCTTGGTGAAGTCGCCGGCGCCCTCGACCAGCTTCTTCGGCGCCTTCGGGTTGGTCACGTCGACCAGCGAGATGCCGCCGACGCCGTTCGTCGTCCCCGGGCACCACTCGTTCTGGTAGACCAGGACGTCGCCCTTGAAGGCCGGCGTGTTGAGCGTCACGACCTGCGAGCCCTCGCCCGAGAACGTGTCGACATGGCTGGGGATGTAGGCCCCGGCCTTCGGGCTCGCCGGGTTGCTGATGTCCACGACCTGGACGCCGCCGCGGCCGCACTCCGGCTCGTAGAACATGGTCAGGTAGGCGTAGTTGCCCTTGGCCGAGACGTCGGCCACGCGGCCCTCGCCGCCGAGCTTGCCGCCGAGGTCGAAGCTCCCGACGAGGTCGAGGCCCTCTTCGCGCGGCATCACGGTCTGGCGCCCCGCCTCGGCGCCCGCGGCGCCGTGCGAGTTCCAGTGGACGGCCAAGCCGGAGTTGATCCAGCTGTCGTCCGTGACGTTGGTGTCCATCGGATGAGCGCCGGCCGTTCCGGCCGCGATCACGAAAACGCCCGCTGCGGCAGCAACCGCGCGGGCAGCAACACGTGCCTTCACCTGATCCCCCATGAAATTGAGCGAAACCTGAGGGCGAGCGTAGCGACAGCCTGCGAGCATGGCAACCCATGGAGCACCGCCGGCTGGGGAGTTCGGACGTCGAGGTGTCCGTCATCGCGCTCGGGTCGTGGCTGACGTACTCGGGCGGCGTCGGCCGCGACCAGACGGAGGCGTGCACGCGGGCGGCGTTCGACGCCGGGATCACGTTCTTCGACACCGCGAACGTGTACGGCCGGGGCGCGGCCGAGCGCGCCTGGGGTCAGATCCTCTCCGCCTACCCGCGCGACTCCTACACGCTGGCCACGAAGGTCTACTTCCCGATGTCGGGCCGCGACCGCGGGCTCTCGCGGGCGCAGATCCTCAAGCAGATCGACGCCTCGCTGGACCGGCTGCGCACGGACCACGTCGACCTCTACCAGTGCCACCGCTACGACGACAAGACGCCGCTCGAGGAGACGATGCAGGCGCTGACCGAGGTCGTCGAGGCGGGCAAGGCGCGCTGCATCGGCTTCAGCGAGTGGCCGCCGGACCGGATCCGCGAGGCGCTGGAGATGCCCGGCGTAGCCAAGTTCGTCTCCAGCCAGCCGCAGTACTCCGCGCTGTGGCGCGGCCCGGAGGCGGAGATCATCCCGCTGAGCGCCGAGAACGGGATCTCGCAGGTCGTGTGGTCGCCGCTCGCCCAGGGCGTCCTGACCGGCAAGTACCGGCCGGGCGAGCCGCCCCCGGAGGACTCGCGCGCGACGTCGAAAGAGATGAGCCGCTTCATCGGCCAGTGGCTGAACGACGAGATGCTCGAGGCCGTCCAGCGGCTGCGGCCGGTAGCCGAGCAGGCCGGGCTCACGATGTCCCAGCTCGCGCTCGCGTGGGTGCTGCGGCAGGAGAACGTCGCCGCGGCGATCATCGGCGCCTCGCGGCCGGAGCAGGTGCACGAGAACGCGGCCGCCGCCGGCGTGAGGCTGAGCGACGACACGCTGCGCGCCATCGATGACGCGCTCGACCCCGTCGCCGTCCGTTAGAACAGCGGCGGCGTGGTGACGAGCGGCTCGATCCGCCAGCCGCCACCGGGCGCGGCGGTGGCGTGCCAGAGCTCGTCGAAGCCCTCCTCGAGCGTAGGGCGCAGGAGCCGCCGGGCGGTGCCGGCCACGCCGCTGACCGGGATCCGCTCCCGCCCGCTGCGCTCGGCGTTGCGGCCCAGAGCCTCGGCGGGGTCGACCTCGACGAGGTAGCCGACTACGTGAAAGCCGGCCTCGCGCGCGGGCGCCACGTACCGGCGGCGGTCGGCGGGCGTCGGGTTCGTGTTGTCGACCACGAACGGCTGGCGCGTCTCGAGGCACAGCGTCAGGAACGCCGCCTCGCGGTGCCGGGTGCGCAGCAGGTCCATGCTCACGCGCACGTGGGTGGCGAGGAACCGCTCGCGGTAGAGCGTCGTCTTGCCGCTGCCCTGGACGCCGCAGAGGACGATCGCCTCCATGCCAGCGACCCTAGGGGATTCCCTGATGCGGGCACCTGCGCGCTCCCGGCAAGGTAGTTGCATGAACAAGCTCCCCCTCCTGGCGGTGCTCCTCACCGCCCTCGTGGCCGTCTCCCCAGCGGCTGCCAGCCAACGTGCCGACACGCTCAAGCTCCCCGCGGAGTTCGCCGGCCCGCACACCGCAGTCAGCGGCCCCGACGGCGCGATGTGGGTCACCGACAGCAGCCTCGGCCGCATCTGGCGGATCGGCAAGCACGACCGCGTCCGCCACTACGAGCTCGGCCAGCAGCCGGGCGACGTCGTCACCGCCCACGGCTCGATGTGGGTCGCCGACTCGAGCGGTGACGCGATCCACCGCGTGGAGACCGACGGCTCGTCGGTCCGCTACCCGTTGGCCGCCGGCACGTTCCCGATCAGCCTCGTCAACGGCCCGGACGGCGCGCTCTGGTACACCGGCGGGCGCTCCGACACCATCGGCCGCCTGGCGCTCGACGGCGGCGTGACCGAGTACCCGATCCCGACGAAGGGCGCGTTCGCGAGCGACATCATGGTCGGTCCCGACGGCGCCATGTGGTTCAGCGAGCAGAGCGGCCACAAGGTCGGCCGCGTCACGACCGCCGGCGAGATCATTGAGTACGCCGTGCCGGGCGTCGAGCCGCTGCCCGGGCCGATCGTCGCCGGAGCGGACGGCGCCCTGTACGTCGCCGAGGTCAACGACAACGTCATCAGCCGCTTCACGACCGCGGGCGTGTTCACGAACGAGTACGCGATCCCGCGCGCGAACGCCACGCCGATCGCCATGGTCGCCGGACGCGACGGCGCGCTCTACATCTCAGAGCACTCGACCGGCAAGGTCTCGCGGATGACGCTCAAGGGCCGCTTCACCGACAAGTACAAGGTCCCCGGCGGCTTCAACGACAGCCTCGCCTTCGACCGCCACGGTGAGCTCTGGGTCACCCAGGGCAGCGTCGGAAAGGTCACCCGGCTCGACCTGGGCCGCTAGCAGAACCCTCGTCGCGCGCTAGTCCCCGATGTCTTCGTCCCAGACATCGGGGTGGCGCGCGATGAAGCTCCCCAGCAGGTCGACGCACTCCTGCGAGTCGAGGTCAACGACCTCGACTCCGTTCTCGCGCAGCCAGTCGACCCCGCCCTGGAACGTGCGCGACTCCCCCACCACCACGGTCCCGATCCCGAACTGGCGGATCAGCCCGCTGCAGTACCAGCACGGGGCGAGCGTGGTCACCATCGTCGTGTCGCGGTAGGAGCGCCGGCGGCCGGCGTTGCGGAACGCCTCCGTCTCGCCGTGCGCCGACGGGTCGCCGCGCTGGACCCGCTGGTTGTGGCCGCGGCCCAGGAGCCAACCTTCGGCGTCGAAGAGCGCGCCGCCGATCGGCACGCCGCCCTCCTCGAGCCCCGCGCGTGCCTCCTCGAGCGCCACCGCCAGCATCGCCTGGTGGTCGGTCACGCGCGTCAGCTTGACACGCCCGCGTCGTGCGCGAGCAGCGCGATCTGGACGCGGTTGTCGAGCTCGAGCTTCTGCAGCAGCCGCGAGACGTGCGCCTTGACGGTGGCGACGCTCATGAACAGCTCGGCCGCGATCTCGGCGTTCGAGCTGCCGCGGCCGATCGAGACGGCGACCTCGCGCTCGCGGTCGGTGAGGCGCTCGAGCAGCTCGCGCGCGCGGGCGCGTCGCCCGGCGTCGCTGCCGTCGGCGACATGCTCGATCAGCCGCCGGGTGACGGCCGGCGAGAGCATCGCCTCGCCCGCGGCGACGAGCCGGATGGCGCGCAGGATGTCCGGCGGCGGCGTGTCCTTGAGCAGGAACCCGCCGGCGCCGGCGCGCAGGGCGCGCAGCACGTGCTCGTCGGCGTCGAAGGTGGTGAGCACGATCACGTGCGGGGCCTCGGCACGGGCGCGCAGCCGCTCGGTCGCGGCGAGGCCGTCGACGCCGGGCATGCGGATGTCCATCAGCACGACGTCTGGCCGGTAGGCGTCGACGGCCGCCTCGACCTCGGAGCCGTCGGCCGCCTCGGCGACCACGCGCACGTCGTCGGAGCCCGCGAGCATCATCGAGAGGCCGGCACGCACGAGCGCGTCGTCGTCGACGACGAGGACGCGGATCACGCGTCCCAGGGGAGCCACGCCCACAGCCGGTAGTCGCCCTCGGCCGTGCGGCCATGCTCGAGCCGGCCGCCGGCCAGGCTCGCGCGCTCGGCGAGGCCGACGATGCCGGTGCCCGCCCCGGGAATCTCCGGCCCGGTCGCAGCGCCGACCGGCAGCCGGTTGCGCACCTCGAGCGTCAGCCCGTTGGCGGCGTCGCCGCCGACCGTGACGTCCACGGCCGCGCCGCGCGCGTGCTTGCGGGCGTTGGTGAGCGCCTCCTGCACGATCCGGTACGCGTTGCGACCGGTGGCGTCGGGCACCGCCGCGAGGTCCTCGAGCTGGTAGCTCACGGCCATCCCCGCCGCGCGCGACTCGGCGATCAGCGCCGGCAGGTCGGCGAGCGTGGGCTGCGGGCGCTCGGGCGCCTCCCCGGCATCACCCTCGCGCAGGACGCCGATCACCGCCCGCAGGTCCTGCAGCGCGTCGTGGGCGCTCTGCCGGATGATGCCCGCGGCGCGGGCAACCTCGTCGGCCGGCGCGTCGGGCCGGAACTCGAGCGCCCCGGCGTGCAGGCTGAGCAACGAGATCCGGTGGGCGAGGACGTCGTGCATCTCGCGCGCGATGCGGGCGCGCTCCTGCCGGCGCGCCTGGTCGACGCGCAGCGACTGCTCGGCCTCGGCGCGCTCCGCGCGGTCGCGCAGGGAGAGCACGAGCTGGCGACGGGCGCGCACGAACATGCCCCAGGCGACGACGGCGCCGGAGGCGAGCACGCCGAACGTCAACACCAGCCAGTAGGGCTCGTCGACGTCCGGCTGGACCGTGAAGTAGATCGGCGTGACCGCCACGCCGAGCGCGCCGACGGCGACCGCTACGGCCGCGCGCCGGTGCACGGCCACCGTGAACAGCGCGATCGCGCCCGCGATCGCGCTCGACGCCGAGTAGGCGCTGAGTGCGACGAGGGCGATCGCGACGCCGACGGGCCAGCGCCGCCGCCCCCACAGCAGCAACGTGCCGATCGCGCCGCCCACGAGGTCGTAGAACTGGAACTCGTCCGACATCCGGTCCGCAGCCTCGGCGAAGACCAGGAGGCCGCCGATCACCGCGATCGCGAAGCAGCTGACGTCGACGATCCAGTCGCGCGTCGTGCGGCGCGCGTGGTCGGCGTCCGGGTCCGGGACGAGGATGCCGGGCAGCAGCCGCGGGTGCTCGAGCGCGTCCTTCATGCCCCGCGAAGCGTACGCACGCGCGCGGGCGACGGACACCGACCGAAGTCGACGCCGCGATCGACCAAGGTCGGTGCGGCATCACCCTAGGTGGGGTAGACGGAACGCCCGGCGCTGTCGATCCTGGGGCCATGATCGCCGTCGAGAACCTGAGCAAGCGCTACGGCCGCCAGATGGCCGTGGACGACATCACCTTCCGCTGCGAACCCGGAACGGTGACCGGCTTCCTCGGCCCGAACGGGGCCGGCAAGTCGACCACCATGCGCATGATCTGCGGGCTCACGCCCCCGAGCGGCGGCTCCGCCGTCGTGCTCGGCGGGCCGTACCGCGCGCTGCCGAACCCGGGCATGCGCGTCGGCGTGCTGCTCGACGCCTCGGCCCAGCACAGCGGCCGCACGGGCCGCGAGGTGCTGTCGCTGTCCGCCCGCGTGCTCGGCGTCCCGCCCTCGCGGGTCGGCGAGCTGCTCGACCTCGTCGGCCTCTCGAAGGCGGCGGCGCGCAAGCGCGTCGGCAACTACTCGCTCGGGATGCGCCAGCGGCTGGGCATCGCCCACGCGCTGCTCGGCGACCCCGAGGTGCTGGTGCTCGACGAGCCGGCCAACGGGCTCGACCCCGAGGGCATCGCCTGGATGCGGCGCCTGCTGCGCGACTTCGCCGATCGCGCCGGCACCGTGCTGCTCTCCTCGCACCTGCTGCGCGAAGTCGAGGCGATCGCCGACCGGATGGTGGTCATCCGGGCCGGGAAGATCGTCGCCCAGGGCACCAAGGCCGAGCTGCTGGGCGCGACCGGCGTCGTCGTGCGGACGCTCGACGCGGACGCGCTGCGCGAAGCGCTGACGAGCGCGGGCGTGGCCACCACGCCCGGCGGTGAGGGCGCGCTGCTGGTCGAGGCCGAGGGCGAGGCCGTGGGCCGCGTCGCCGCCGCCGAGGGCATCGTCCTGACCGAGCTGCGCGCCGCCGACGGCGCCGGGCTCGAGGAGCTGTTCCTGTCCCTGACCGCGAGCGACGCCGAGGAGTCCCTGATCGCATGACCGCCTATGCAGAGACCGCACCGCGGCTCGCGCTGAGCCGCCCCGGCATCGGGCGCCTGGCGAACGTCGAGCTGCGCAAGATGGCCGACACCCGGGCCGGCTTCTGGCTGCTGCTGACGATCGGGCTGCTGATCGCGGCCATCACGGCGATCGTCGTCATCTGGGGCGACACGGCCGACCAGAGTCTCGCCGGCATCTTCGGCGACACGATCGAGATCACGTCGGTGCTGCTGCCGGTGCTGGGCATCCTCTCGGTCACCAGCGAGTGGTCGCAGCGCACCGGCCTGGCGACCTTCTCGCTGGTGCCCGAGCGCGAGCGCGTGATCGCGGCCAAGGTCGTGGCCGCGGTGGCGCTGACGGTGATCGCCGTCGCGGCCTGCCTCGTGGCCGCCGTCGTGGGCAACGTGTTCGCCGGGGGGAGCTGGAGCCTCGGGCTCGGCGACATCGGCCGCGGGCTGGTGTACGAGCTGATCGGCGTGCTCGTCGGCGTCGCGTTCGGCCTGCTGTTCCTCAGCTCGCCGCTGGCGATCGTCCTCTACTTCGTGCTCCCCACGGCGTGGGCGATCCTCGGCTCGATCTCGGCGCTCGAGGGCCCGGCCGAGTGGCTCGACCTGAGCGTCACGATGGCCCCGCTCGTCGAGGAGACGATGTCGGGCCGCGAATGGGCGCAGCTCGGCACGTCGGTGGCGCTGTGGGTGTGGGCGCTGCTGGCGATCGGGATCGTCCGCCTGCAGCGCTCGGAGCTCAAGTGAGCGTGGCCAGCACCGCCGCCTCGATGCGGTCCTCCCCCGGGAGAGCCGCCAGCTCGAGGTTCTTGGCGTAGGGGAGCGGCACCTCCGCCATCCCCACCCGCTCGACCGGCGCGTCGAGCTCGTCGAAGCAGGCCTTCTGGATCCGCGCGGCGAGCTCGGCGGTCACGCCGTAGGAGGGCCAGCCCTCCTCCACGCACACGACGCGGTTGGTCTTGGCCACCGAGGCGGCCACCGTCTCGACGTCGAGCGGGCGCAGGGAGCGGAGGTCGACCACCTCGGCGTCGACGCCGTGGTCGGCGGCCAGCTTCTCCGCCACGTGGAGCGCGCGCACGGTGGCGAACGAGTGCGCCACGAGCGTGATGTCCGTGCCTTCGCGCGCGACGTTCGCGCGGCCGATCGGCGTGATGAACTCGGGATCGAGCGGGACCTCGCCCTTCTCCTTGTAGATCGGCAGGTTCTCGACCACGAGCACGGGGTCGTCGTCGCGGATCGCCGCCTTCAGGAGGCCCTTGGCGTCGGCGGGCGTGGCGGGCGCGACGACCTTCAGGCCGGGCGTGCCGGCGAACCACGCCTCGAGCGACTGCGAGTGCTGGGCGGTCAGCTGGTTGCCCGCGCCGTTGGGGGTGCGGATGACCATCGGGCACCCGACCTCGCCGCCGAACATCGTCCGGATCTTGGCCGCGTGGTTGACGACCTGGTCCATGGCCACGAGCAGGAAGTTGATCGTCATGATCTCGACGATCGGGCGCTCGCCGCCCATCGCGGCGCCGACGGCGGCGCCGACGAAGCCCTCCTCGGAGATCGGGGTGTCGCGGATCCGCTCCGGCCCGAACTCGCCCATCAGGCCGGCCGTGACCTTGTAGGAGCCCTCGAAGACGCCGACCTCCTCGCCCATCACGAAGACGCGCTCGTCGCGCTCGAGCTCCTCGCGCATGGCGAGGCGCAGCGCCTCGCGGTAGGTCATCCGCTGGGTGCCGGTCTGCGCGTCGGCGAGCGCGCTCATGATGAAGCTCCGCATGCGAGCAATTGGACCATTCTCAGTGTCGAACCAGTCCGAGTCGTCATGACCCAAGTCCCCCGTTGAAGACGAGCTCCTCCTCGCCGAACGGGCTGCCCGGCCGCATCCGCGAGAACTGGCCGCCGCTGCCGGGGGCGTAGACGCTGCGGGCGAGCTCTGACACCTCGGGCTCGGGACTCGCGTCGGCGAAGGCGACCGCCTCCGCCACCCGCGCGTCGGCGTCGCGGTCGACGGCGTCGAGCTCGTCGTCGGAGACGCCCTGCCGGCGCAGCGAGTCGCGCAGGCGGGCGATCGGGTCGTTGGCCTTGCGCTCGACGATCTCCTCCTTCGAGCGATAGGCGAGGCCGGCGTCGGCCACGGAGTGGCCGCGGTAGCGGTAGGTGACGACTTCGAGCACGGACGGCTCGCGCGCCTCGCGGGCGCGGCGCAGCAGGCGGCCCGAGGCCTCGACGACGGCCTCGAGGTCGTCGCCGTCGATCCGCTCGCCGTGCATGCGGAACGCGGAGGCGCGGCGGTAGATGTCCGGCTCGGCGGACGCGCGGTCGACCGCCGTCCCCATGCCGTAGCCGTTGTTGACGACGAGGAAGACGATCGGCAGGTTCCAGAGCGCCGCGAGGTTGAGCGACTCGTGCCAGGCGCCCATGTTCACCGCGCCGTCGCCGAGCTCGCAGACCACGGCCTGCTCCTTGCCGCGGCGGACCATCGCGAGCGCGAGCCCGGTGGCGATCGGAAGCTGGCCGGCGACGATGCCCCAGCCGCCGTAGAAGCCGCGGTCGACGTCCAGCAGGTGCATCGAGCCGCCGCGGCCGTGGGCGCAGCCGTCGGCGCGGCCGAACAGCTCCGCCATCACCGCCTCCGGCGATACGCCGCGGGCGAGCGCGAAGCCGTGGCAGCGATAACCGGTCACGAGCTGGTCTTCGGGCTGCATCGTGTGGACGACGCCGACGGTGGCGGCCTCCTGGCCGGAGGAGAGGTGGCAGTAGCCGCCGATCTTGGCGGCCTTGTACTGGCGCTCGGACTCGGTCTCGAACACGCGGATCAGCACCATCTGCTCGTACAGCCGTCGCAGGTCGGTCGGCGAGAGGGTCGCCGTGGGGTCCATCGTCGTCACGCGATCTCCTCCGCTTCGAAGTAGTCGGGGTGCTGGGCGCGGATCGCCGGGAGCGTCGAGAGCACCATCCGCAGGTGGTGGCGCAGCGCGTCCTCGGCGGCGTCCGGGTCGTGGTCGGCGACCGCCGAGACCACCGTGCGGTGCTCGGCGATCATCTCCATCAGGTAGCCGGGCTCGGGCAGGCTGAGCCGCCGGACGCGGTTCAGGTGCCCCTTGGCGCGCTGGCTGAGCGACCACGCGATCTCGTGGCCGCTGAGGTCGCACAGCGCCTGGTGCAGGTCGTCGTCGAGGACATAGAAGCGGTCGTAGTCGGCGGCCTCGCGCGCGGCGTCCTGGCGGCGGATGATCGCCTCCAGCCCGGCGAGGTCCCCGTCGCGGGCGCGCAGCGCGGCGCCGCGGATGGCGGCACACTCGAGCGCCTCGCGCACGAACTGCGCGTCGCTCACGGCCGATTCGCTGATCCGGGTCACGAACGTGCCGAGCTGCGGCACGATCTCCACCAGCCGCTCGTCCCTCAGGCGCTGGAGCGCCTCGCGGACGGGCGTGCGGCTGACTCCCAGCAGCTGCGCCAGCTCGTTCTCGGAGAGCTGCCGGCCGGGAGCGAGGCTGGCGGACACGATCCCGTCGCGAAGCGCGAGATACACCCGCGCGCGGGCGGGGCCGCGACGGGACCGGGTGGCAGGGGGAAGCAGGGCCTCCATGCCTTGGATACTTGCATACAAGCGACCTCGTCAAACCTCGCCGCAACGTCGAACCCGACGATCGGGGGCGTGCGACCTGAAGGGTCTGACCCTTGTCTTCGTCGGCGAGAATGGTTCGCTACACTAATTAGCTGTGCGAATCACCCCTGAGACCGAGCTTGCCGGCCACCTGCGGCTGACGATCGCGCGTACCGCGCGGCGGCTTCGCCAGGAGGCCGGGATCGAGCTGTCTCCCTCGCTGACCGCGGCGCTCGCGACCGTGGAGCGGCACGGGCCGCTGACGCCGTCCGAGCTCGCCGCGCGGGAGCGGATCCAGCGGCCGACGGCGACGCGGGTGCTCGCTCGGCTCGAGGAGGAAGGGCTGGTCGTGCGCACGGCCGACCCGCATGACCGCCGCTCGAGCCTCGTGTCCGCGACGCCGGCGGCCGAGGCGCTGCTGGCCGATCTGCGCACCCGCAAGACGCTCTTCCTCGCCCGTCGGCTGGAGCACCTCACGCCCGAGGAGCGGACCACGCTGGACCGGGCGGCCACCCTGCTCGAGAGGATGCTCGAGGAGTGAGGCGTACCTTCGCCTCGCTGCAGGTTCCCAACTACCGCCGCTACTTCGCCGGCCAGGTCGTCTCCCTCTCCGGCAACTGGATGCAGACCGTGGCCGAGATGTGGCTGGTCGTCCAGCTCACCGGCAGCGGGGTCGCCGTCGGGCTGACCGCCGCACTCCAGTTCCTGCCGATCATGGTCTTCGGCGCGTTCGGCGGGCTGCTGGCCGACCGCCTCGCCAAGCGGCGGCTGCTGTTCGTCACGCAGTCCTTGATGGTGCTCCCGGCGCTCGCGCTCTGGGGCCTGACGGCCAGCGGCTCGGTCGAGATCTGGATGGTCTACGCGCTCGTCTTCACGCGCGGCGCGATCAACGCGGTCGACAACCCCGCGCGGCAGAGCTTCGCGATCGAGATGGTCGGCGCCGATCGCGTGGTCAACGCCGTGGCGCTGAACTCGGTGATCATCCACACCGCGCGCATCGTGGGCCCGGCCGCGGCGGGCGCCGTGATCGCGCTCGTCGGCGTCGCCACCTGCTTCCTGATCAACGCGTTCTCGTTCGTCGCCATGCTCGTCGCGTTGCGCGCCATGGACCCGCGCGCGCTCAACACCCCCGAGCCGGCAAAGCGCGCCGCCGGCCAGGTCCGCTTGGCGCTGCGATACGTGCGCCGCACCCCGAACCTGCTGATCCCGCTGGGGATGATGGCGCTGATCGGCACGCTGTCGTTCAACTTCCAGGTCCTGCTGCCGCTGCTCGCCAGCCTCACCTGGGACGGCACGGCCTCGCTGTACACGGCGCTGGCGGTCGCGATGGGGATCGGCTCGGTCGCCGGCGCGCTCGCCACCGGCGCACGCGGGCGGACCGGTCCGCGGCTGCTGGTGAGCGCCGCCGCCGCGTTCGGCGCCGCCGAGCTGCTGGTGGCCGTCGCCCCCACGGTCGAGCTCCAGATCCTCGCCCTCGTCCCGCTCGGCGCGGTCAGCGTGGCGTTCGCGGCGGGCGTCAACTCGGCGCTCCAGCTCGCGGTCGAGCCCGCGATGCGCGGCCGCGTGATGGCGCTCTACTCGGTCGTCTTCCTCGGCTCGACGCCGATCGGCGCGCCGCTCGTCGGCTGGATCGCGGAGGTGGCGGGGCCGCGCGCCGGCCTCCTGCTGGGCGCCGCCGCTGCGCTCGCCGCGGCTGCGGGAGCGCACGTCGCGTTCGCGCGGGCGGCTGCCGCTACGGCCGAGCGGGAGCGGAAGCGTCCGTGCGAGTCATCCGCACGGACGCGGACAGGTCGGCCCCTCCCGCGCCTCGGAACACGCCCGTGACGGGCGGCGCGTCGGCGTACCGGCGCCCGTGCCGAACGTCTTTAGCCCACGGTCGATCAGGGCTGGTCTAATGGAGGCATGTTCCAACGTGCTCTGGCCGCCGCACTGATCGTGATCGTGGCGATCATCGCCTTCCGGCTCGTCGTCGGCTTCGTCACCGGGCTGCTGTGGATCGCCGCGCTGGTCGCGCTGGTGGCCGGCGGGCTGTGGGTGCGGTCGACCCTGAAGGGCGCACGGCGCCGCCGGGAGCTCGACCGCGAGGCTCGGCCGGCGGTTCCCGCGTCGAGCGACGATCGGGTGGCAGCCGAGATCGAGCGCATCAGCGCGCAGCTTCGCGAGCAGCAGCGCGGGCGTTGACGCCCGGCCTGAGCATCTGCGTGGCGGGCGCCACCGGGTGGACGGGCAGCGCCGTGGCGGAGGCGGTGGCCGCGGCCGACGACCTCGAGCTGCGGTCGGCGGTCAGCCGCTCGGCGGCGGGTGGGGAGATCGGCGGCGCGCCGGTGTTCGCGGCCGTCGCGGACGCGCTCGACGGCGTCGACGTGCTGATCGACTACACGGCGCACGATGTGGTCAAGGGCCACGTGCTGGCGGCGATCGGGCGCGGCGTCGCCGTGGTGGTCGGCTCGTCCGGCCTCACCGCCGCGGACTACGAGGAGATCGACGCCGCGGCCCGGGAGCGCGGCGTCGGCGTGATCGCGGCCGGGAACTTCTCCGTCACCGCCGCGATGGCGCAAGCGGCCGCGCTGCTCGCCGCGCGGCACCTGCCGCGCTGGGAGGTGATCGACTACGCGAGCGCGACCAAGGCCGACGCTCCCAGCGGGACCGCGCGCGAGCTGGCGGAGCGGCTGGGCGCGGTCCGCCGGCCGGAGGTCGATGTTCCCGCCGCGCAGCCAGCCCGCGGCGAGGAGATCGGCGGCACGCAGGTGCACTCCCTCCGCCTGCCCTCCTTCACCGTCTCGACCGAGGTCGTGTTCGCCCAGCCCGACGAGCGGCTCTCGATCCGCCACGACGCGGGCAGCTCCGCCGCGCCGTACGTCGCGGGCACGCTGCTCGCCGCCCGCGCGGCCCCGACCCGCCTCGGCCTCACCCGTGGGCTCGACACGCTTCTCCTCTTCGACGACACGCGGTAGCCGAATCTTCGACCGGTGGTCGGTATCGCTCGAGCTCGTGGCTGTCGATCATCCTGCATATGAAGGAGATCATGCGCATCGTGGACACCGACGAGCGATCGTTGGCGGCGCGCGTGGAAGCGGCGCTGGCGGGGCTCGGCGGAGCCGCCGTGGTGTCCTTCTTCACGCTCTGGTACACGACCCGCCCGCCGGTCCACCACGCCGTGCTGCGGGCCGAGGCACCGTCCCCGTAGCCCGCTGGGCTCAGCTCGTGACGAGCGCTTCGCGAACGGCCCGCGGATCAACGCCGAGCGCGTCGAGCGTGCGGCACGCGCCGCCCGTCTCGTCCTGGAGCGAAGCGAGCAGGAGGTGCTCGACGCCGATGTAGCCGTCGCCGCGGCGGACGGCCTCCCGCAGCGACTGCTCGAACACCGCGCGCGCGTAGGCCGAGATGCCCTTCGGGCCGTCCGCGACCGGCGCCGGCGGCGCGGGCGGCGGGCGGCCCTCGATCAGCGTCGGCTGCGCGCAGCTGCGCGCGCGGTCGAGCGTCACCTCGGTCCGCAGCACGGTCGCGATGCGCGCCGAGTCGCAGCGGATGATGCCGAGCAGGAGGTGCTCGCTTCCCACCGTCCCGGCCCCCAGCGCGGTGGCCTCCTCGCGCGCGAGGTTGACGGCGGCGCGCGCCTCGGAGGTGACGAGGATCCGCCCGCGTGGAGCGCCGCGCGCAGACCGCGGATCGGGCAGCTCGACCCCCACGAGGTCGCGGTAGCGCCGGTGGGCCGCCTGGCGCGAGATCCCGAGCGCCTGGCCGACCGCGCCGAACGACCCGCCGCCGTCGAGCATGCGCGCGACCTGGAGGCGCTCGAAGGCCACGAGCTCCTCCCGCAGCGCGGTCACGGCCCGCAGCGAGGCGCCGGGCTCGCCCGCGCGCACGGCGTGCTCCGCCAGGTCACGGAGCCGTTCGGGCACGCTGGTCACGCCCTAACGGTACCCAGCGCGAACTTCCGTCATGCGGTGTTGACGGATCCGTTTTACAGGTTGACGGTGCGGGGATCGAGCAAGGCATGCGGAGGGTGATCCGAAGGCGCATCCGCCACACGGAAGATGGCGTGAACCTCGCCATCGACTTCAACGCCGACGTCGTGGTCAACGTCGCCGGAGCCGATGCCGAGGAGCCGCCTCCGGATCCCCCGCCGCCCGAGGAAAACGACGAGGAAGGGAAGGACTCATGACGGACCAGCCAGGCTTCAGGCCGCTGACCCGCGAGGAGCTCAACGAGATGGCCGGCGAGGAGCTGCCCGAGCGCGCCGCGATGTCGCTCGTGAACGCGAACGTCGCGATCCCGATCAACGCCGCCGTCGCGGCCAACGTCCTCTCGGACAACGCCGTCGCGTACGCCGACGCCGCGCAGACGACGCCGATCGACCAGAGCACCGGTGGCGGAGGCACGACGCCATGAGCGACTACAAGCCTCTGACCCGCGAGGAGCTCAACGAGATGGCCGGCGAGGAGCTGCCCGAGCGCGCCGCCATGTCGCTCATCAACGCCAACGTCGCCGCGCCCATCAACGCGGCCGTGGCGCTCAACGTCGCGTCCGACGGCTCCGCCGCGATCGCGAACGCCGAGCAGACCGCCGACATCGACCAGTCCAACCCGTAGGAGGACCATGACCGACCAGACGCCTGAGGAGTACCGGCCCCTCACCCGCGAGGAGCTCAACGAGATGGCCGGCGAGGAGCTGCCCGAGCGCGCCGCCATGTCGCTCATCAACGCGAACCTCGCCGCTCCGGTGAACGCCGCCGTGGCCGCGAACGTCCTCTCCGACAACTCGGTCGCGTACGCCAACGCCACCCAGGACGTGACGATCGACCAGGGCAACGGGTAGGTCCCCGCCCTCTCGCACGAACCCTGATCGAGGGGCGGCCACGTGCCGCCCCTCGTCACGCCTCCCCTCCCGTGACGACCACCGAGACCCCCGTACCCGAGACCGCACCCGCCGCCGAGCCGCCGCTCGCTCGCGCCGACGGCATCGAGCTCGCGGGCGAGTACAAGGACTCGGGCTTCAAGACGGCGCCGTGGATCGTCCGGCGCAGCGACGGCCAGGTCGTCCAGCTTCCGCGCCTGCTGTACCTCGTGGCCGAGCACGCCGACGGGAGCCGCAGCCACGACGAGATCGGCGCCCGCGTGTCCGAGGCCGTGCAGCGCGGCGTCGACGGCGCCGCCGTCGGCATGCTCGCCGAGAACCTGCGCGAGCTCGGCGTGCTCGCTGCCCGCGACGGCTCGAGCCCGGAGATCGAGAAGGTCGACCCGCTGCTCGGCCTCAAGTTCAAGACGGCCGTCATCCCCGAGCGCGTCACGCGCGCGTTCACCACGGTCTTCCGCCCGCTGTTCGCCAAGCCGGTCGTCGCGCTCGTCGTGCCCGCGCTGCTCGCGCTCGACGTCTGGCTGCTCTTCATCCACGGCATCAGCCCCGGGCTGCGCGAGGTCATCTACAGCCCCGTGCTGCTGCTGGTGCTGCTCGGCGGCGTCGTGCTGGCCACCGCCTTCCACGAGATCGGCCACGCGACCGCGTGCCGGTACGGGGGAGCTCGGCCGGGCGTGATGGGCGTCGGCATCTACGTCGTCTGGCCCGCCTTCTACACCGACGTCACGGATGCCTACCGGCTGGGCAAGGGCGGGCGCCTGCGGACGGATCTCGGCGGCATCTACTTCAACGCGATCTTCGCGCTCGCGATGGCCGCGCTGTACGCCGTCACGAGCTTCGAGCCGCTGCTGCTGCTCGTGCTGATCCAGAACTTCGCGATGATCCAGCAGCTGCTGCCGCTGCTGGCGCTCGACGGCTACTACATCATCAGCGACCTCACCGGCGTGCCGGACATGTTCTCGCGCATCAAGCCGGTGCTGCAGAGCGTGCTTCCCGGCCGCAAGGCGAGCGACCGCGTGACCGAGCTCAAGCCGCGCGTGCGCCGGGTGGTGACCGCGTACGTCCTCACGGTCGTGCCGATCCTCGTCTTCTCGTTCGGCCTGATGCTGCTGCACGCGCCGCGCGCGTTCGCCACCGCCTACGACTCGCTCGGCGTGCAGTGGGACAAGGTCTCGGCGGCCGACGGCCTCGCGGCCGGCGCCGCAGGCGGGATCCAGCTCGCCATGCTCGTGCTCCCCTGCCTCGGCATCGCGCTGACGACCGCGCGGGTCGGCGGGCGGCTCGGCGGCGGCGCCTGGCGCTGGTCCGAGGGCGAGCCGGTGCGGCGCACGGGGCTTGCCACCTTCGCCGCCGCGGGGCTCGCGCTGCTGGCGTTCACGTGGTGGCCGAACGGCGAGTACCGCCCGATCCAGCCGGGCGAGCGCGGGACGATCCAGGGCGCCGTCGCGTCGCTGGCCGAGATCCCGACCGGGCGGCCGAGCCTGACGGTCGAGCGTGAGCGCGAGCTGGGTGGCGCCCCGTCCGAGCGCGACGTGCGCCGCGGCGCGGCCGACCGCAACCCGGCGGCCGCGGGCTCGCCTGACGACGACGCTGCCACCACGCCGCGCGAGCGTGAGCGCGAGCCACGGGCCACCGCCACGCCCGAGGCGACCGCGACCCCGGAGGCGGAGGCGACCGCCGCGCCCGAGGCGACCGCGACGCCGGAGGCGGAGGCGACGGTGGCGCCGGAGCCCACGGCGACGGCTGAGCCGACGGCCGAGCCGACCGCCACGCCGACGCCGGCGGCCACGCCATGAGACGGCTCCTGCTCGCCCTGCTCCTGGCGACGCTGTTCGCGGCGGCTCCCGCCCCCGCGCTCGCGCAGGACGACACGACGGCGGCCGTCGCGATCAACACCAAGGACGGGTCGAGCCTCTTCGACTTCGCGTTCGAGGTCCGCAAGACGATGAAGGACGCCGTCGAGCACACCAACGCGGCGGTCGCCTACGCGAACTGCGAGGAATGCTCGACCGTGGCGATCTCGTTCCAGGTGGTGCTCGCCGGCGGGGACCCGGACACGGTCACGCCGACGAACGTCGCGGTCGCGCTCAACGAGCAGTGCACGACCTGCCTCACGGCCGCCTTCGCCTACCAGTTCGTGGTGGCCGGCGAGGGCCGGCTGCGGCTCACGCCCGACGGCGAGCGCCGGCTGGCCCGCCTGCGCCGCGACCTGCGGCGGCTCGAGGACGTCGACCTCACGATCGAGCAGCTCAAGGCCGAGCTCGACGCCGCCGCCGACGAGATCCGCGACGTCCTCGCCACGGAGGTGATCCGCGATCCGCGGCGGCGCGAGGACGAGGACGACGACGAAGGGGACGACGAGGAGGAGGACGACGACGACGAGCGCGACTCCCGTGCACGCGACGGGCCCGAGGCCACGCCGGCGCCCGCGCCGAGCGCGGGCGAGCCGACCGCGACGGCGACGCCCACCCCCACGGCGACGCCGAGCGCGACGCCCGAGCCGACCGCCACGGCCACGCCTTGAGGCGCGCGCTCGCCATGCCGGCGGTGCTCGTCGCGCTCGCGGGCTGCGGCGGCGGCGGCCCGGCGGCCGGCGAGGTTCTGCGCGACACCGCGGACCGCATGGAGCGGATCCGCAGCGCCGACCTCGACATGCGGCTCGTGCTCGCGCCGGACGACGGCGCCGGCCGCGTCGGCTTCGCGCTCGCCGGACCGGTCGACCTCGGCGAGGGCAAAGGCCTGCCGACGGCGCGCCTGCGCTACACCCAGATCGCCGGCGAGCGCGAGGGCGGCGGCACGTTCATCTCGACCGGCGGCCGTGCGTTCGTCGAGGTCGGCGGGCAGGCCCACCTCGTTCCCGACGGCGCGCTGGCATCACAGGCGGGCACCGTGCGCGAGGGCATCCGGCTTCCCGTCGGGCGCTGGGTCCGCGATCCCGAGCTGACCGAGGACGGCGCGAGCTACCGCGTCTCGGCCGACCTCGACGCGGTCGCGGCGCTGCGCGACGTCTTCGGCGCCGCGGGCGAGGCCGGCCTCGAGGTGCCGGACCTCGAGGGCGCCGGCGCGGAGCAGCTGCGCGAGGCCGTCGACAGCGCGACCGTCGACCTGTGGTCGGGCCGCGAGGACCGCCTGCTGCGCCGCCTGCGGCTCCGGATCGCGTTCCGCGTCGAGACCCCGCCCGCGCTGCGCGCCGAGCTCGGCGAGCTCGCCGGCGGGACGATCGCGTTCGACGTCTCCCTCGCGAAGCTCAACCAGCCGGTCCGGGTGAGCGCGCCGGAGGACCCGGCGCCGGCGCTCACCGAAGCCCGCGGCGGCTGAGCTCGATCAGCTCGTCGTCGACGTCGGCGGCGGTGATGAACTGCGGGCCCGTCGCGATCAGCTCCCCGCTCGGCGGGAAGAGCCGGTGGCGCGAGCGCTCGGCGAGCAGCATCACGGGCGTGTAGCCCTGCAGGTACGGCTGCTGGTCGACCGCGAACAGCATGCGCTTGCTGCGCACGGCCTCGAGCACCTCGGGCGTGAGGTCGAACGTCGCCAGCTGCACCTTGCGGCCGAAGCCGCCGGCACGTACCGCCTCGAGCGCCGGGCCGGAGGCCCCGGTGCCCAGCGACATGACGCCGTCGGCGCCGAGCTGCTCGACGGCCGTGGCGACCTGCTGCTGCGCTCGCGACGCGTCCTGAAGGTCGATCGCGATCTCGCTCGCCTGCCCGCCCACCTTGCGCAGCGCCGCGCGGAAGCCGCGGCAGCGCAGCGAGATGCCCTCGTTGCCCTCCTCCTGGTTCACGCACAGGCCGTCGCGCACGCCCGCGGCCGCCATCCGCCGCCCGCTCTGAAAGCCCGCCCGCCACTCGGGCTGCCCGACGTGGGCGAGGATGCCGAGGTCGCGGAAGCGGTCGCTGCCCGAGTTGACCGACACGACGGGGATGCCCTCCTGCTCCGCGCGGCGGATCGGCGCTCGCAGGGCCTTGATGTCGGGCAGCGACACCACGAGGCCGTCCAGCCGGGCCTTGATCGCCTCGTCGATCAGGCGACCCATGCGGGCCGCGTCGTAGGTGTCGGGCGCCCGGTAGGAGACCGCGACGCCGGTCTGGCGGGCGGCGTCCTCGAAGCCGCGGCGGACGATCGCCCAGAACCCGTCGGACGCCTGGCCGTGGCTCACGAACGCGATCCGGGTGCTGGTCACGCGCAGCCCCCGGCCCTGCCGCGGCGAGGGCTCGGTCTGCAGTCCCACGCCCGGGTCCTCGCCGCGCTGCGCGTACAGCGTCGGCTCGCGCACGGTGCTGGTCTCGCCGCAGCCCACGAGCACGAGCACAAGCAGCGCCGCTAGCAGGGCGGGCATGCCGCGATGTTCGCGAAGCGAGCTCGCAATGGAATCGGCGCCAGCCGATTTCACGAGTCCTCCGGGGCGCGGGCCGGGATCCACGCCGACAGGCGGGTGCCCTCGCCGAGGGGGCTCTTGAGGGCGAGCTCTCCCTCGAGGGCGGCGAGCCGGTCGCTGAGCCCGCGCAGGCCGGTGCCGACGTCGAGCTGCGCTCCTCCGACGCCGTTGTCGGACACCTCGACCTCGACCTCGCCGCGCCGCCGCCGCACGCTCACCTTCGCCGTCGTCGCATTCGCGTACTTGATCACGTTGGTCAGCCCCTCGGCGATGACGAAGTAGGCGGCGGCCTCGACCGGGGCCGGCAGCCGCTCCTCGATCGTGAGCTCGCACTCGACCGCGATCGGGACGCGCTCGACGAGCACGTGGATGGCGGGCGCCAGCCCGTGGTCGGAGAGCACCGCCGGATGGATGCCGCGGGCCAGCTCGCGCAGCTCGGCGAGCGCCGCCGCGAGCTTGTCGGCCAGCTCCTCGACGGTTCCCGCGAGCTCCGGGTCGTGCTTGAGCCGGGCGCGCAGGAGGCGCAGGTCGAGCGCCAGCGACACGAGCTGCTGCTGGGCGCCGTCGTGCAGGTTGCGCTCGATCTCGCGGCGGGCGTCGTCGGCGGCCTCGACGATCCGCCGGCGCGAGTGGCGCAGCTCCTCGAGGCGGGCCCGCAGGTCGGCCTTCAGGCGCTCGTTGTCGATCGCCAGGGCCGCGGCCGAGGCCGCGGCGTGCACCAGCTCGGGCGTGGCGTCGAGCTCGGCGTCGTGCACGATCGCCGCCACGCGCGTGCCCTCGCGCTCGACCGCCGTCCAGGCGCGCCCGGAGCCGGCGCCGGGAAGGTCCACGCGGTGGCCGCGGTCGTCCACGAACACCCCGCGGTCGGGCAGCCAGTAGGCGATGTTCAGCGAGCGGTCGCCGAGGCGCTCGGCGAGCATCTCGCGCACCGGCTCCTCTCCCCCGCGCTCGGAGCGGAGCAGCGCCTGGGCGAGCGCCCGCAGCAGGCGGCCGATGCCTTCCTGCGCGGCCACCGCGACCACGGTCGCTGCCGCGGCCAGCACGCACAGCGCGACCGCGAGCAGCGAGTTCAGCGTCCACGGGCCGACGATCCGGTTGCCCTCGCCGGCGAAGCCCTCGCCGGCGAGCACGAGCAGGAAGACGAGCAGCGCGATCGGTGCCGCCCCCAGCGCCAGCGCGGCGAGCGAGGACGGCAGCCGCAGCATCAGCAGCGCGAACGCGCGCCAGAACGCCCCGTAGCCGGTCTGCTCGAGCGTGCCGCGCCAGTCGCTGCGCGGCGGCCGGGGCACCGGCGGCAGGTGCGCCTCGAGCAGCCGGTTGGCCTGGCGGCGCTCGCCCTCGGCGAGGTTCCAGGCGAGTCGCGCCACCTTCGCCATCAGCGGCAGGCCGATCCACGCCGGGCTGAGGATCGCGCCCAGCACGAGGCCGCCGCCCACGACCACGATGTACCCGACGCCGTAGATCGCGCCGAGCAGCGAGTAGCCCAGCGTCCGGCCTGCGTCCCGCAGGTGGCGCGGGAGCTCCAACCCCGGGGTGGCGCGGATCGCGGTCATCCGCGGCCGTCCACGAGCACGTTGCCCTCGCCGCTGATCGCCTGCACCGCGAACGAGGCGTCGTCGGAGACCACGAGGTTGCGCACGCGCGCGCTCCCGCCGTCGCTGTTCGCGTCGACCCGGTAGCGGCCCGTCGGGACGATCGCACGGACGTCGCCGCTGTTGGAGCGCAGCTGCACCTGGTCGGGCGAGCAGTCCGCGGAGCCGGTCACGTCGCCCGACGCCGAGAGCGCGCTCAGCTGGTAGCCGCAGAACCCGCTGACGGAGATCTCGCCCGAGCCGGTGGTGATCCGCGCGGAGGCGTTGAGGCCGATCACGCGCACGCGGCCGCTCGTGGTCTGGATGTTCAGCTGCACGTTGTCGCGCACGGAGATGCGATAGCGCGCCCGGCACGTGCCGAGCACGGTGTCGGGGCAACGGGAGGCGATGCGGAGCACCCCGAGCTGGACCGAGACGCTCTCGCGTGGCGGGCGCCCGAACGCGAACTCGTCCGTGCGCTGGATCTCGAGCGCGCCCGACGCGCCGCCCGAGATCTCCACGGAGGCGTCGCCGAGGTCGAGATCGATCGCGTCGAGGGTGCCGACCACGGGGTAGCTGGCGATCCGCGTCTCGCGCGACGCGCCCCACCAGATGGCGAGCACCGCGGCGGTCCCCACGAGCAGCACGAGCGCGGCGCCGACCAGCCACGACCACGGGGAGTCCATCCGGGCGCCGCCCGGCAGGCGAACGGAGCGGCGCGCCTCGGCTGGGGCCGCCGGGGCATCCTCCGTGATGCTCATCGCGATTAACGGTATCCGGGGAACACTGGCCCAGGGGGCCAGGTTCCCTTGCGGGTTTCGCCCAGAGGGCGAAACCCGCGGCCGGTTAGGGACCTACGCTCCTAGCTGAGCGCGACGCGCCGGAAGCGCGGTGCGCGGCGCACGGTGGCGCGGCGCCGGCCGTCGCCGTCGGCGGCGGTGCGGAGCAGCTCGACGAGCTCGGCGCTGGGGTAGAACGGGTCGGCCACGGCGCGGCCGGAGTCGACGGCCACGGCGGCACGGAGGTCACCGGCGGCGTATGCGACCACGATCTCGCCGTCGAGCGGCTGGGCGCTGTCGAGCGCGGCCAGCCGGTGGAGGGCGGCGGCATCGACGGGGGTGGCGGGGCGGAGGACGAGGGAGTTCATTTTGCAGCTCCTTTGTGCGCTTACGAGACCAGTGTGGTGGACCCAGCGCATAACTTCAAATGATCGTTGCTTCAGGCCGTGATAACCTTGCCTTATGGATGATCTTCGCCTGCTCAAGGTCCTGCGCGAGGTCGCGCTGCGCGGCTCGTTCTCGGCCGCCGCCGACGCCCTCTCCTACTCGCAGCCCGCCGTGTCGCAGCAGATCGCGCGGCTGGAGGCCCAGGCGGGCGTGAAGCTGATCGAGCGCCTCTCCAAGGGCGTGCGGCTCACCCCGGCCGGCGAGGCGCTCGTGCGCCACACCGAGCGCATCCTCGCCCAGCTCGCCGATGCCCAGGCCGAGCTCACGGAGATCGCGTCGAGCGCGCGCGGGCGCCTGCGCGTGGCCTCGTTCGCGACCGCCGCGGGCACGATCGTGCCGCGGGCGGTCTCGGCGTTCCGCCACAAGCGGCCTGGCGTCGAGGTCGACCTCCAGCTGATGGACCCGCCGGAGTCCGTCCCCGCCCTGCGCCGTGGCGACGTCGACCTCGCGATCATCGAGGAGGGCGGCTTCGAGGCTGATCCCGCGCTCAGCGGCCTCGGCGTCGAGCGGCTGATGGACGACGTGCTGTACGCGGCGCTGCCCGTGGACCACCCGCTGGCGACGCGGCGCGCGATCGCGCTCGCGGACCTCGCCGACGAGGACTGGATGCTGGTGGGCCTGCGCGGCACGTGCGCAGACACCAACATCGTCCTGCGTGCATGCTCGAAGGCCGGCTTCGAGCCCCGCATCGCCTACACGTCCGACGACTACTTCGCGATCCAGGGCCTGGTGGCCAGCGGGATGGGCGTCGCGCTCGTGCCGGGGCTGGCGCTCGCGAGCACGCGCGACGACGTGGCCGTGCGGCCGCTGCGCGGTCGCCCGCCGTACCGGCGCATCGGCGCGGTCTTCCAGCCCGATGCCACGGGGCCGACGCCGGTCATGCTCGACTCCCTGCGCGACGCGGTCGAGGAGTACAAGCGCGCGGCGCCGATGTCGGCCGTCGCCGCTTGAGGTTCTGTCTGAAGAGGGAAACGCGAGGTACGCCGCCGCGGCTGGGGGACCGCGGCGACGCCCTTTGATCACGTTGCTTTCGGCTTGGCGACCGCCGGGGGGAAGAGGGAGCAGGCCGGGGCCGAAGCTGGGAGGCGGTGTAGCCCATCCTTGGGCCTCGCCTCTATGTTGGGGGGGAACGACGCGAATACTTCCAAGGTCGAAGGGGACCCTCGATACGGTCCGCCCGTCAATGTCGGTGTGGCAAACCGTACCTTCGAGCCGCTAGCCTCGAACGGGCCATGTCGACGCCCGTCATCGCTTGCCTGCACAACCTCGAGGACGCGTTCACGGGCCACGCCGGAATCGCCATCCGGGCGGCCGGTGTGGAGATCGACGAGCGGCGCCTGCGTGACGGCGAGCCGCTGCCCGCGCTCGACGAGGTCGACGGCCTGCTCTCGCTCGGCGGCGAGCAGTCGGTGGTCGACATCGACGACGATCCGGTGCTCGGCGCCGAGGCGGCGCTGCTGCGCGAGGCGGTCGACCGCGGGATCCCCGTGCTCGGCGTCTGCCTCGGCGCCCAGCTGCTCGCGCATGCGCTCGGGGCGCGCGTGAGCCGGCTGCCGCAGCGGATCATCAGGTGGACGGAGATCGAGCCCTTGCCCGCGGCCGACGGCGACCCCGTGGTGGGAGCGCTGCCGCGGGGTGCGGTCGCGCTGCACTGGAACGAGGACGGCTTCGAGACGCCGGCCGGCGCCGTCGAGCTGCTCGCCCGCCCGGCCGGGACCACCGAGGCGTTCCGCTACGGCGAGTGCGCGTGGGGCGTGCAGTTCCACCCCGAGGTCGATCCGCCGGGGCTCGAGGGCTGGTACCGGTCCGGGCTGGCCGAGCTCGGCGAGGCGGGAGTCACCGAGGAGCAGGCCCGCGCCGCCGACGCGCGCCACCTGCCGGGCCAGCCCGCGCTCTCCGCCGCGCTCTTCGGCGGCTTCGCCCGCGTGGTCGCCGCTCGCTGCGTCACCGCGTGACGCAGCGCAGCTGACGTTCGCCGGCGACCCACCCACCCGACGGGGCCGCGACCGAAAGCGCGCGCGCCATACTGGCTTCGTGCCCACTCCCGAGGATCTGCTCGCCGGAGCTCCGCTCGAGGCCGCGGTCGCCGCGCTGGCGGAGCGCAACCACCACCATCTCGCCCAGATGAACGACGCCGAGCGCGAGGACGCGATCTCGCACTGGCGCCAGCTCGCCGTCGCCGTGCTCACGGCCGCCGGCGCCGCGCTCAACGAGGAGGGTGAGAACGGCGACGCTCCCGGGCGGGCGGTGATCGTGCTCGAGGACTCGGGGCCGGAGGAGATCGCGATCCACGCCAGCTTCTTCCCGCAGCTCGAGGATCTCGGCGGTGGCGAGGTCGGTGCCACTCCGGCCCAGGCAGCGGCGCTCGAGCTGCTCGAGCAGATCGCCGACGAGGACGCGCCGCAGTAGATGGCCGAGCAGTTCTGCACGATCCCCGGCGACGTCGAGCTCTGCTACGAGACCTTCGGCGACCCGTCGAGCCCGACGCTGCTGCTGACGATGGGGCTGGCCACGCAGATGGTCGGCTGGCACGAGGACTTCTGCCGGGCGCTCGCGGACCGCGGGTTCCACGTGGTCCGCTACGACAACCGCGACGTCGGGCGCTCGACGTCCGTGCCGGGCCGCGCGCCGACGCTGCTCCAGCTCCTGCGCCGCGACAAGCGGGCCGCCGCCTACTCGCTGGCCGACATGGCGGGCGACGGCATCGGGCTGCTCGACCACCTCGGGATCGAGCGCGCGCACGTCATGGGCGCCTCGATGGGCGGCATGATCGCCCAGACGATGGCCGCCGGGCATCACGACCGGGTGCTCTCGCTCGTGTCGATGATGTCCAACACCGGCGCGCGCTGGCACGGCGAGCCGTCGCCGCGCCTCTACCACGTGCTGCTCAAGCCGGCTCCGCGCGACCGCGACGCGTACATGGACCACGCCGTCTGGGTGTTCTCCAAGATCGGCTCCCCCGGCTTCCCGCCCGACGAGGAGAGCCTCCGCGCGCTGGCGGCCGAGAGCTTCGACCGCGGGATGAACCCGGCGGGCACCGGGCGCCAGCTGGCGGCGATCATCGCCTCCGGCGACCGCACACCGCTGCTGCGCACGATCTCGGTTCCCACGCTCGTCATCCACGGCCAGCGCGACCGCCTGGTGCCGCTCTCCGGCGGGCGCGCCACGGCGCGCGCGATCCCCGGCTCCCGGCTGCTGGTGATCGAGGGCATGGGCCATGACATCCCGCGCGGCACGTGGCCGCGGATGCTCGACGCGATCGAGCAGAACGCCGCGCGCGCAGGTACCGCCGCCGCCGCGGCATGACCGCCTGGGCGGCCGCGCCCATCGCGTACCCGCCTGAGCTCCCGGTCACCGCCCACCGCGAGCAGCTGCTGGAGGCGATCGGCGCCCACCAGGTCGTCGTCGTGGCCGGCGAGACCGGCTCGGGCAAGACGACCCAGCTCCCCAAGCTGTGCCTGGAGCTGGGACGCACGCGGATCGCCCATACGCAGCCGCGGCGGCTCGCGGCCCGCACGGTCGCCGCGCGGATCGCCGAGGAGCTGCGCGTGCCGCTGGGCTCCGCGGTCGGCTACGCGGTGCGCTTCAAGGACCGCTCCGGGCCCGACACCCAGGTGCGGCTGATGACCGACGGGCTGCTGCTCGCCGAGCTCCGCCGCGACAAGCGGATGGGCCGCTACGACACGCTGATCGTCGACGAGGCGCACGAGCGCAGCCTCAACGTCGACTTCCTGCTCGGCTACGTCAAGTCGCTGCTGCCCCGCCGGCCCGACCTCAAGGTCGTCATCACGTCGGCCACGATCGACCCGGAGCGCTTCAGCCGCCACTTCGGCGGCGCGCCGATCGTCGAGGTGTCCGGCCGCACGTATCCGGTCGAGGTCCGCTACCGGCCGGTCGAGGACGCCGACCGCGACCAGGAGGACGCGATCGCGTTTGCCGTCGAGGAGCTGCAGCGCGAGGGTCCGGGCGACGTGCTCGTCTTCCTCAGCGGCGAGCGCGAGATCCGCGACGCCGCCGACGTGCTGCGCGGGCGGCTCGGCCCGTCGACCGAGGTGCTGCCGCTGTATGCGCGGCTGTCGGCGGCCGAGCAGCAGCGGGTGTTCAAGCCGTCGCGCGCGCCGCGGCGGGTGGTGCTCGCGACGAACGTCGCGGAGACCTCGCTGACGGTGCCCGGCGTGCGCTACGTGGTCGACACCGGGACGGCCCGCATCAGCCGCTACAGCGCCCGGCTGAAGGTCCAGCGGCTGCCGATCGAGCCGATCTCGCAGGCGTCGGCCGACCAGCGCAAGGGCCGCTCCGGCCGCACGTCGCCGGGGATCGCGATCCGCCTCTACGACGAGGAGGACTTCGAGGCGCGGCCGCGCTACACGGACCCCGAGATCCTGCGCACCAACCTCGCGTCGGTGATCCTGCAGATGGCGGCGATCGGCCTCGGGCGGATCGAGGACTTCCCGTTCCTGGACCCGCCCGACCGCCGCCAGGTGCGCGACGGCATGCGGCTGCTGGAGGAGCTGGGCGCGCTCGACGCGCGCGGGCGGCTCACGAAGCTCGGCCGCCGGCTCGCCGACCTGCCCGTCGACCCGCGGATGGGCCGGATGGTGCTCGAGGCCGACCGGCTGGGGTGCGTGAACGAGGTGATCGTGATCGCCGCCGCGCTCTCGATCCAGGACCCGCGCGAGCGGCCGGCCGACAAGACCGCGCAGGCCGACCAGCTGCACGCACGCTTCGCCGACGAGGACTCCGACTTCCTCGCGTATCTCAACCTGTGGCGCTACCTGCGCGGCCTGCAGCGCAGCCTGTCGAGCAACCAGTTCCGCAAGCGCTGCCTGGCCGAGCACCTGCACCACCTGCGCGTGCGCGAGTGGCAGGACCTCGTCGAGCAGCTGCGGCAGGCGGCGAAGGGCGTCGGCGTGCGCTTCAACCGCGAGCCGGGCGAGCCGCGCGAGATCGGGTTGTCGCTGCTCGCCGGGCTGCTCTCGCACGTGGGGATGAAGGACGAGCACGGCCGCGAGTACCAGGGCGCCCGCGGCGCGCGCTTCATGGTCTTCCCGGGGTCGGGGCTGGCGCGCCGCCCGCCGCCGTGGGTGATGGTCGCCGAGCTGGTCGAGACGTCGCGGCTGTGGGGCCGGACGGCGGCCAAGGTGGATCCGGCCGACGTC
The DNA here is from genome assembly GCA_963789005.1 of uncultured Solirubrobacteraceae bacterium. Classification (GTDB taxonomy): domain Bacteria; phylum Actinomycetota; class Thermoleophilia; order Solirubrobacterales; family Solirubrobacteraceae; genus DASSUW01. The sequence goes on along the minus strand of CAWBIZ010000015.1, from coordinate 655,480 downwards.
GAGCCGCTGGCCGAGCACCTCGTCAAGCGCACCTACAGCGAGCCGCGCTGGGACGCTCGGCGGGGCTCGGTGGTGGCCACGGAGCGGGTGACGTTGTACGGGCTGCCGGTCGTCACCGACCGGGCGGTGGCGTACGGGCGCATCGACCCGGTCCTCTCGCGCGAGCTGTTCATCCGCCGCGCGCTGGTCGAAGGCGATTGGGACGGCCGGCACGCGTTCCTGGCCGAGAACCGCGCGGCTGGTCGAGGAGGTCGAGGCGCTCGAGCACCGCGTCCGGCGGCGCGACATCCTCGCCGGCGACGAGGCGATCTTCGCGTTCTACGACGCCCGGATCCCGGATGACGTCGTCTCCGCCAGGCACTTCGACCGCTGGTGGCGCGACGCGCGGCGCGAGTCGCCCGACGCGCTCACGCTCACCCGCGACGTGCTCGTGCGCGACGACGCGGTCGTCGACGACTCGGCATGGCCCTCGACCTGGAAGCAGGGCGACCTGGTGCTCCCGCTCTCCTACCGCTTCGAGCCCGGCGCCGACGACGACGGCGTGACCGTCGAGGTGCCGCTGCAGGCGCTCGGCCAGCTGCGCACCGATCGCTTCGAGTGGCTGGTCCCCGGCCTGCGCGAGGAGCTGGTCACGGCGCTGATCCGCGGGCTGCCGAAGGAGCTGCGCCGGCCGCTCGTGCCGATCCCGGAGACCGCCGCGCAGGTGCTGGCGCGGCTCGAGCCCCGCCGGCGGCCGCTGCTCGAGGACATGGAGCGGGCGCTCGAGGCGCTGCGCGGCGTGCAGGTGCCGCGCTCGGCCTGGGACGTCGCCCGGCTGCCCGCCCACCTGCGGGTCACGTTCCGAATTCGCGACGACCGGCGGCGCAACGACGCGCGGGCGGATCCGACGACGCGGACGCCCGCGGTCCGGTGCTCGCCGAGGGCAAGGACCTGGCCGAGGTGCGCGCCCGCGTGCGGCCGCAGCTGCGCGCGGAGCTCACCGCCGCCGCGGCGCGGCTCGAGCGCAGCGGGCTGCGCTCGTGGGAGATCGGCACGCTGCCGCGGGAGGTCACGCTGACCGGCACCGGGCAGGCGGTGCGCGCGTATCCGGCGCTGGTCGACGAGGGCGAGACCGCGGGCGTCGCGGTGCTCGAGAACGCCGTCGCGCAGCGCACGGCGATGCGGGCCGGCACGCGGCGGCTGCTGCGGCTCACGATCCCCGCTCCCCGCCCCCAGCTCGGAAACGCGGCCGTGCTCGCGCTCTCGACGGCGCCGCACGGGAGCCTCGACGCGGTGCTCGACGACGCGCTCACCGCCGCGCTCGATGCGCTGATCGACGAGGCCGGCGGCCCGGCGTGGGACGAGGCGGCGTTCGCCCGCCTGCGCGACCATGTGGCCGGTCACCTGGCCGAGCGGACGTCGGAGATCGTCGGCCGCGTCGTGCGGGTGCTCGACGCCGCACGCGAGGTCGAGAGCCGACTCGAGCCGCTGACCGCGATCCCACTCCAACCCGCCCGCGCCGACGTGCGCGAGCAGCTGCGCCGGCTCGTCCACCCCGGGCTCGCCACCAGGGGCCGCCTCGAGGACGTCGAGCGCTACCTCCAGGGCGCCGCCCGCAGGCTGGAGCGGCTTCCCGACAACCCGGCCGTCGACCGCGACCGCATGAACGCGATCCACGAGCTCGAGCGCCTCTATCGCGAGCGGCTACGCGAGCGGCCAGCCGACCCGTCGCTGCGCGAGGTCCCATGGCTGCTCGAGGAGCTCCGCGTCAGCCAGTTCGCACAAGGCCTCGGCGCCCGCGGCAACATCTCCACCAAACGGATTCGGCGAGTGCTGGACGAGGCGACGACGCGCAACTAGGGTGACGCCGTGAGGGTGCTGCCACCCCCGCTGCGCGCGGTGTCCCCATCCGAGCTCTCCGAGCGGCTGGAGGTCGAGCGCAGCGGCGAGGCGTTCCTGCTCTACCTCGACGCGGGCGGCCGGCAGCAGATCGTCCGGCTTGCTGGCCGAGTCGAGCCGCTCTCCATCGGCCGCACCTCGTCGAACGACATCGTGCTCGAGGACGATGACGAGGTGTCGCGCGTGCACGCGGTGCTCGAGCCGGTCGGCGGCGAGTGGACCGTGGTCGACGACGGGCTGTCTCGCAACGGCTCTTACGTCAACGGTGCGCGCGTGCGCGGCCGCCGGCGGCTTGCCGACGGCGACGCGCTCGCCATCGGGGGCACGCTGATCGTCTACGCCGGGGCGGGTCAGCCCGGAGCGACGACGCGCACCACCCGTCACGCCGCGCCGCCCGAGCTATCGGCAGCGCGACGGCGGGTGCTGTTCGCGCTCTGCCGCCCGCTGTTCGAGGACCCGTTCGCCGGCCCGCCCTCGAACCGCGAGATCGCCGCCGAGCTGGTCGTGAGCGTGGAGACGGTCAAGAGCCACCTCCGTGCGTTGTTCGAGCTCTTCGAGGTGGAGGACATGCCACAGAACCGCAAGCGATCCGAGCTTGTGCGGCGGGCGTTCCAGCGCGGAGCCCTGACCGGGCAGGAGTAGCGGATGGCCCAGGCCGGCGACCGGATCGGCGCGTACGAGGTGGTCCGGCTGATCGCCCGCGGCGGGATGGCCACGGTCTACGAGGCCCGCCAGCCGGCGCTCGATCGGGCGGTCGCACTCAAGCGCCTCGACCTGCGGACCGACGACCCGACGCTCGCCGAGCGCTTTATCCGCGAGTCGCGGATCGCGGCTTCCTTCGACCATCCGAACATCGTCACCGTCTTCGACTTCTTCGAGTGCGAGGCGGTGCCGTACATCGCGATGGAGTACTTGCCGCGCGGCTCGCTGCGGCCGTTCGTCGGCCGCCTCAGCCAGCCGCAGGCCTTCGGCGTGATCGAGGGCGTCCTCGCCGGCCTCGGCCACGCCGAGCGGCGTGGGATCGCTCATCGCGACCTCAAGCCCGAGAACGTCCTGGTCACCAACGGCGGCGGCGTCAAGATCGCCGACTTCGGGATCGCAAAGGCGTACACGAGCGCCACCGGCAACTTCACGGCCGCCGGGGTCGCGGTCGGGACGCCCGCCTACATGGCGCCCGAGCAGGCCCTGTCGCGTGGCGTGGGGCCGTTCACCGACCTCTACGCGCTCGGCGTCATGGCGTACGAGCTGCTCGGCGGCGCGCCGCCGTTCGAGGGCGACGGGTCGCCGATGGCGGTCATGTATCGCCATGTCAGCGAGGCTCCTCCGCCCCTCGCCGGCGTCGACCCGCGGCTGGCGGGGTGGGTCGGCCGGATGCTCGAGAAGCGGCCCGAGGCGCGCCCCGCGGGTGCCGTGGAGGCGTGGGCGGAGCTCGAGGAGGTGGTCGTCGACATCTGCGGGCCGTACTGGCGCCGTGACGCTGCCCTCGACGACGGCGGCGGAGCGTCCGACGCCGCCACGACGACAGCGGAACCACGCGTCCCGACGACCCGACGGCGGCCGGCTCCCACCCCTAGGCAGCCGCCGCAGCGACGCCGGTGGCGCGTGCCGCTCGCAGGCGCCGTGGCGCTCGCGCTCGGCGGCGCCGCGGCGTTCGCGGCGTTCGCGGCGTTGAACGACGAGGACCCGGCAGCGCCGCAGCCGAAGCAGACGCCGGCCGCGGGCTCGGCGCGGGCCGCCGCGCCCTTCGACTTCGACGGCGACGGCGATGCGACGGCCGTCGTCGGCCTGGCCGACGGTGGGCCGGGCGGCGCCGGCGCCATCTTCCTCCCAGACCGCAACCAGACGATCGACGCGCCCCGCCCGCAGCCGGGCTTGGCCTTCGGCGCCGCGCTGGTCAGCGCCGACTTCGACCGCGACGGCGACGCCGATCTCGCGGTCGGCGCCCCGGGCGCGAACACGGGTGGGCGGTCGCGACGCGAGGGGGCGGTGTACTACTTCAGCGGGTCGCGCGAGGGACTGGGCGAGAGCCCGACGGCCGAGCACCCGTGGCCGGAGGACCGCGCGCCGTACAGCTCGGCACGCTTCGGGGCCGCCCTCGCCGCCGGCGACCTCAACGGCGACAGGTACCCCGACCTCGCCGTGGGAACGCCGGGCACCGACCCGCTCCCGGACGACACCAAACGCTCCGGCTCGGTGCTCGTCTACCTCGGGGGCGAGGACGGGCTCTCGCGCTCGCGGACCCAGAAGATCCGTCGCCCGCGCGGCGTCTCCGGACGCTTCGGCAGCGTCCTGGCCATCGCGGACGTGAACGGCGACAAGCGAGGCGACCTGCTCGAGGGCGCACCGGGCCCCGCAGGCCACGCCACCTACTGTCCCGGCCCGCGGCGCGGCCGGCGGCGGTGCCGCGCCATCGGCGACCGCCTTCCCGGCCCAGAGGCCATCGCCGTCGGCAACGTGATGGGCGACGCCCACGCGGACGTGGTCCACGGCGTGCCGGGCGCCGACGGGCTCGGAGCGGACTCCGGTGCCGTGCGCATCTGGCCCGGCACGCCCGGCGGCCCGGCGAGCGAGCCGACCCAGCTCACCCAGGAGTCACCGGAGATACAGGGGAACGACCAGCCGGACGACCAGTTCGGTGCGTCGATCGCTGTTGAGAACATCGACCGCGACGGCTTCGCCGACATCGTCGTCGGCACGCCCGGCAACCGGGCGGGGACCGGGCGCGTCGCCGTCCTTTTCGGTGCCGACGACGGAACCGACGAAACGCGCGACACCGGGCTGTCGGAGGCGAGCGACGGCCCACTCAAGCTCGAGCCGGGGAGCCGCGCCGGCACCTCGGTCGCGCTGCTCGACCTCGACGGCGACCGGCGTCGCGAGCTTCTGCTCGTCGCGCCGGGGGACGACCTCGTCCGCCCCCGTTTCGCCAGCGTTCCCGGCGCGCAGGGCTCGTTCGACTGGCGGTCGTCGTCATCAGAGCTGCTGCTGGGGCGCGAGGCCCGGGTGGGCGGTTCGTGAGGGTGACGCGGTTCACCCCGATGGGGCGTACCGAGCGCGGCCACTGCGAGAGATAACCGTGGCCCCGGTGCCGCCGACGGCGGTGGCACCAGAACCACAAGGAGCAGTTGCCATGCACAGCAAGACGTTGTGCGCCCTCGCGGTGGCCGCAGGGACGCTCGCGGCGGTCCCCGCGGCCTCTGCCGCCGCCCAGCCTGCCAACGACGCCTTCGAGGCCGCGGCGCCGATCGTCAGCACGACGGACAGCGTGCGGTCGACGATCGACGGGGCGACGCTCCAGGCCGGCGAGCCCGACCACGGGCAACAGTCGGTCTGGTACGCGTTCAGGCCCACGGAGAGCCGGCGGGTCGTGGTCGAGTTCCTGGCCGGCCGGAACATCACGCCCATCACCTCCGTGTACACGGGCGACAGCGTGTCGGCGCTGCAACGCGTCGGCCAGGCCAGGTACTTCCGGGGCCGCGTGCCGTTCGAGGCCGCCGCCGGGCAGACGTACTACATCGCGATCGCATCGCAGGGCACCGCACCGACCGAGAGCGTCTTCCGGTTCCGGCTGCGAGACATGCCGCTGCCGGCCAACGACGCGTTCGCGGACGCCAAGACGATCCGCATCCCGGGCAAGTACCGCGGCAACGCAGCCGACGCCACTGCCGAGCTCGGCGAGGACGAGTCCCACTCGCACTCGCTGTGGTACCGCATCAAGCCCCGTCGCACGGGCAAGCTGACCATCGACATGGTCCGCGGCTACTGCGGCGGCAGCATGAAGCTCTACAGCGGTCGCCGCCTCACGAGCCTGCGCAAGATCGGCGACGGCCCGCCGATCCGCCTGATGGCGCGTCGCGGTCGGGTCTACCACCTCGCGGTCGACTGCTACTCCCCCTCCCTGGGCGACTTCGTCGTCGTCCTGTCTGACGGCAGCATCAAGGGGAAGGGCGTCAAGCTCGCGGTCACCGAGGGCCAGACGGTGGAAAGCGTGCGCGCCCGCGGGCTCCGGATGACCGTCACCGCCGAGCGCCGGGTCGGCGTCGGGATCGAGCTGAAGGTCAGCCGCGCGACGGCTCGGCGACTCGACCTGCAGAGCACCGTGCTCGGCACGGCGCGCGGTCCGGTCGACTACCGGAGGTCGCTCCCGGTCGACCTGCGGCTCACCCGCGCCGCGAGCCGGGCGCTGGCCGACGTAGACCACCTGGAGGCCACGGTGCGGCTCGAGATCCTGCGCACGGATGCGCCGAACCGGGTCCTTACGGTTCCGGTGAGCCTGTGAGCACGGCCAACGTGGGCGGTTCCTTCGGGAACCGCCCACGCGCTACCTTGGCCCCGGTGAAGACGATCTTCGCCCTGGCGGCCATCCTGCTTCCTGCGGGCGGCGTCGCGCTCGCCGACGAGCCGCCCGCGCCCGCCGCGCCCGAGGCGATCGTCGAGTACCGCGAGTCCGGCGAGTGGTCGGCGGATACGACGCGTGTGATCCGGCGCGCGAAGCGCTACGTGCGCCGCCACCTGGACGACTCCCCGAGCCGCGCCGCGATCGTGCTCGACATCGACGACACGTCGCTCTCCAACTACGCGTGCCTGAAGGCCACCGACTTCGACCGCTCGGCAGCCGACTGCGGCGACCAGGCGCTCCCCGCGATCCCGCAGACGCGCAGCCTGTTCCGGTGGGCGCGGGAGCGGGACGTTGCGGTGTTCTTCGTGACCGGGCGGCGCGAGGCGGCGCGAGAGCGGACGGCGGCGAACCTGCGCGCGGCCGGCTACCGCGGCGGCTGGACGCTCAAGCTGCGCCCCGACGAGCAGTCGCGGCGCTGGCGCGACGGCTGGAAGGCCCGCGTGCGCCGCGCGATCGTGGAGCGGCGCGGCTTCCGCATCCTCGCCAACGTCGGCGACCAGTGGTCCGACCTCGACGAGGGCTACGCCGCCCGGCGGTTCAAGCTCCCGAACCCGATGTACGTGATCCCGACCGCGTAAAGCGGTCGAGCACGCTGACCACGACCGCCTCGCCGCAGCCCAGGCACGTCTTCCCCACGAGCGCCTCGGGCCTGGCCAGGCTAGTCCCCGCAAGGCCGCAGGCGGGGCAGGAGAACACGTTCTCCACGAACCCGGCGGCGATCAGGGCTTCGGAGGCGTCCATGCCACGGACATCGTGGCATCACGAGCGAGCCTGCGCCCCGGCCGCCGGTCCAGTCCTCGTAGCCTCCTCCTCGTGCCGCGCGCCCTCGTCTGGTCCCTCTACGCCGCCCTCGTGCTGATCTGGTCGAGCACGTGGGTGGTGATCAAGATCGGGCTGGAGGACGTGCCTCCGCTGCTGGGCGCCGGGATCCGCTTCGCGGTGGCCGGGGTCGGGCTTCTGGTCGCCGCCCGGGCGCTGGGGCGGTCGCTGCGGACTGACGCAATCCTCGCCACCACGCTCGCGACGCTGCCGTTCGCCGCCGCCTACGGGCTGATCTACTGGGGCGAGCAGTACGTGCCGTCGGGATTGGCGGCGGTGCTGTTCGGGGTGATGCCGCTGTACTCGGCGACGATCGCGTCGCTTGCGCTCGCCGACGAGCCGCTGCGCGCGCGGCTGGTGGCCGGGATCGCGGTCGCGATCGGCGGTCTGGCGCTGGCGTTCGGGGAGTCGCTGGCGCTCGGGGATGCCGAGTGGGCGCTGCTGGCGGCGATCGCCTGCGCGGTCGCGCCGCTGGCCGCCGCGATCGGCAACGTCGCGATCAAGCGCCGGGGCGGGGCGCTCGACGCGGTCGTGCTCAACGGCTGGGCGATGCTCGGCGGTGGCCTGCTGCTGCTGGTCGCGTCGGCCCCGACCGAGGACTGGGCGAGCGCGGCGTGGACGGGCCAGGCGCTGGGCTCGATCGCGTACCTGGCCGCGATCGGGTCGGCGCTCACGTTCGTGACGCTGACGATCCTCCTGCGCGAGCTGCCGGCGGTGACGGTCTCCTACATCACGCTGCTGCTGCCCTTCGGGGCGCTGGCGTTCGGCGCCGCGCTCTACGACGAGCGCGTGACGGCGGCCGCGGTCGCGGGCGCGCTGCTCGTGGCGAGCGGGCTCGCGGTCGCGCAGTGGCCGCGCCGCCGCGCGGCGCTCGCCTAGGGGGTGGGAACCTGGCCCCCTGGGCCAGCGTTCCCCCTAGACCTGGCTGGCGAGGCCGGCTATCGGGCGCAGCTCGTCCGGGAGCTCGGACACCTGCTCGAACTGGTCGCCGACCGCGGTGATCGCCAGCAGTCGCGAGACCGCCGGGCCGCCGCGGACGAGCAGCAGCCGGCGCCGCTCCCGCTTCGCCCGCCGCCGGGCGGCGAGCAGCCGCGCGAGGCCGCAGGAGTCGAGGAAGGCGAGGCCGCGCAGGTCGAGCACAAGGCAGGGCGGCCGTGCACCCTCCACCCGCTTCATCTCCTCGTCGAACGTGTACGCATGCTCGAGGTCGAGCTCACCGCGGAGCGCAACGCGCACCGCACCGCCTGCGAGTGGCTCGATGGTCAGCCCCAGGCCTCGCATCGCTTCCCCTTGTGTTCGTTGTCTGACCAACCTTATCCCTTGTGGGCGTCGGCGTACCGCTTCGCCATCATCGAGCGCGATGGGGACAGAACGAACGCGAGTGCGCCGGCGGCGCTTGTTGCTGGCAGCCGGAGCGCTGGCGGCGTTCGCCGTGGGCCTCGTGCTCGGCGCCCGCGGCGGCGGCGACGAGCCGCAGACCGCGCCGCAGCGCGCATCAGAGCCGGAGGTGACGGCGACCGCCACGTCGGCGCCCGAGCCCGTCGACCGGCTGTCGCTGGCCCAGCAGGTCGGCCGCATGGTGATCCTGCGCTTCGCGGGCACGGAGGCGCCGGGCTACGTGCGAGAGGCGCTGCGCGAGCGCCGGGTGGCGGGCGTCATCCTGTTCCGCGACAACGTCATCGACGAGACGCAGGTGCGATCGCTGACGTCCGATCTGCGACGCGCGTCAGGCGACCTCGAGCCGCTCGTGTGCGTCGACCAGGAGGGTGGCGAGGTGCGGATCCTGCCGTTCGCGCCGCCGGAGCGCTCCGCGCGGGAGCAGGTGGCGTCGGGCCTCGTGCGCGAGGACGCCGTGGCCGCCGGCGACGGGCTGCGCGCCGCAGGGGTCAACGTCACGCTGGCGCCGGTGGCCGACCTCCCGACCGTCGACGGCGCCGCGCTCGCCGGCCGCGCCTTCGGCGACACCCTCGACCTCGTGGTCCCGGCCGTCGCCGAAGCGATCGCGGGCTGGCACGAAGCGGGCGTGGCCACGACGGTCAAGCACTTCCCCGGCCTCGGCGGCGCGACCGTCAACACCGACGACGGCCCGGCGACGATCGACCGCACGCGCGCCCAGCTCGAGGACGACCTCGCGCCCTTCGAGCAGGCGGTCGGCGCCGGCACCGAGTTCGTGATGGCCTCGCACGCCACGTACCCGGCGCTCGACCCGGACCGCATCGCCTCCCAGTCGCGACCCATCATCGACGGCCTCCTGCGCGACGAGCTCGGCTACGACGGCGTCGTGATGACCGACTCGCTCGAGGCGGCGGCCGTGCAGGCGGTCGCCGACGTCGAGGAGGCGGCGATCGCGTCGGCCGAGGCCGGCGTGGACCTGATCCTCACCACCGGGCGCGGCTCGTACAACCGGATCCACGCAGCGCTGCTCGACCGCGCACGCCACGACGCCACGTTCCGCGATCGCGTGCGCACCTCGGCCGCCCGCGTGCTCGCCGCGCAATCATCTCTCGATGGCTGACTTCCAGATCGGCGACGCCGTCCCGGCCTTCACGCTGACCGACACCGAGGGCGCCGAGCACGCCGTGCCCGCCGCCGAGGCCCCGCCCGCCACCGTGCTGCTGCAGACCTGCAACCACTGCCCGTACGTGATCGCGTGGAACCCGCGCCTGCGCGCGGTCGCCGAGGAGTACGGCCCGCGCGGCGTGCGCTTCCTGTCGCTCTCCTCCAACGACGCCACGCGCTATCCCGCCGACGCGCCCGAGCGGATGGCGCAGTTCGTGCGCGACCAGGACTGGCCGATCCCCTACGCCTACGACGAGTCACAGGACGTGGCCCGAGCGCTCGGCGCCGAGCGCACGCCGCACGTGTTCGTCCTCGACGGCGACCAGCGGCTGGTCTACCGCGGCGCGCCGGACGCCGACCACGAGGATCCCTCCCAGAACGCCGCGTGGCTGCGGGCGGCGCTCGATGCCGTGCTGGAGCAGGATGAGGTCGAGCGCGCCGAGACGCCCGCGCGGGGCTGCTCGATCAAGTGGCGCACGTGACAAGCGCTTAGAATCCGCACGTGGGCCGCCGCGTGAACGAGCACAGCGTCGCGCTCGCGCGCGAGTGGCGACGGCTCGGTCGCGTGGCGACGATCGTCGCCGTCATCACCTCGCCGGCGCTCTTCGTCGCGCTCTACGACCGCGCCGAGTGGCCGCTGGCGTGGGCGCTCGTCGGCACGCTGCTGGGCGTCGCCGCCTTCCGCGGGCTGATCGACGTGCTCGCCCACAAGCTCATCCCGGCGCCCTCGCTGTACGGCGCCGAGCGCGAGCTGCGCGCCGAGGACATCGTCTCGCGGCGGCGCCTCTGGTACTGGCGGCGCCGCTACCGGCGGATCACCTGGCTGGTGCTGGTGATCACGACGCTGACGCTGATCGCGATGGTCTACAACGCCATCGACGGAGGCGACGCGTCCTTCATGGGCGGCCTGCGGACGCTGGGCGACGTGGCGGCGTCGTTCGCGCCGATCATGCTCGCCTACCTCCCGATCATCACGATCCTCTTCTTCGCCAACTTCCTGATCCTGTTCGGGCCGATGCTGGCCCTGGGGCTGGGCCAGATCAAGGGCTACGAGCCGGGCGACGCGGACTGGGGCGTGAAGATGGCCGACGTCCGCGGCCAGGCCGAGGCGAAGGAGGAGATCACGCGCGTGGTCTCGCTCTGGCAGTCGGGCGAGGAGTTCGAGAAGGCCGGCGGCAAGCGCGAGCGCGGCGTGCTCTTCCTGGGCGCGCCGGGCACCGGCAAGACGATGCTCTCCAAGGGCATCGCCACGTCGTTCAACTGCCCGTTCGTGACGATCCCGGGCTCGGGCTTCGCGCAGACCTTCATCGGCATGGACGCCGTCCTCGTGCGCTTCCTCGCGTTCAAGGCCAAGCGGCTGGCGGCCAAGTGGGGCGGGCAGTGCATCGTGTTCATCGACGAGATCGACGCCGTCGGGCGGCGCCGGCAAGCGCTCGGCTCGGGCTTCTCGCCGAACGCGATCCCGACGATCCACGACCACCTGTTCTTCGGCCGCGACGGCGCGCTCACCGCCGACGGCGACCTCGTGCTGGAGACCGCGGAGTGGCGCGAGCGGATGTTCCAGATGCGCGCCGAGCCGCCCGGCCGGATCTACCCCGCCTTCTACGAGAAGCTCCAGAACATGATCCCGATGATGGGCGGCGGGATGGGCGGCGGGCTCGCGCTCAACCAGCTGCTCGTGGTCATGGACGGCATCGACGAGCCGCCGATGACGAAGAAGTTCTTCACGCGGAAGTTCAACACGTTCCTCGACGCGCTCTACGTCGTGCCTCAGAAGATCGGCCGCGCCAAGCTGCGGCTGCGGCCGCCGCGCCCGCGCGACGAGCAGATCTACTTCATCGGGGCGTGCAACGTGCCGCTCGAGCAGCTCGACCCGGCGCTGACCCGCCCGGGCCGGATGGGCCGCCACATCTACTTCCGGACCCCCACCTGGGAGGACCGGCGCGACATCTTCGACCTGTATCTGAACAAGGTCGCGCACGACCCGGAGCTCGACGCGGACGCCAAGCGCGACGAGCTGGCGCGGATCACCAACGGCTACTCGCCGGCGATGATCGACCAGGCCTGCTCGCTCGCGCTGACCTACGCCCATGCCGAGGGCCGCGAGCGCTTCAGCCGCCACGACCTCGTGGAGGCGATGACCACGGTCGAGTCGGGCGTCGCGATCGGGCAGCCGTACCCCAAGCACGAGGAGCGCGCGACCGCGATCCACGAGGCCGGCCACGCCGTCTGCGGCCACCTGTTCATGGAGAACCGGCTCTCCACGCGGCTCTCGATCCGCAAGCGCGGCTCGTCGGGCGGCCACCACCAGGCGATGGAGATCGAGGATCGCTTCGGCCACTGGCGCTCGGAGGAGGTCGGCGACCTGATCTGGGGCCTCGGCGCGATGGCCGCCGAGCACGTCTTCTACGGCCAGAACACGACCGGGGTGACCGGCGACGTGGGCTCGGTGACGTCGCGTGCCGCGCTGATGGTCGGGTTCCGCGCCATGGGCCCGGCGCCGGTGGACCTCAGCGACCGGATCGAGGACCGGGAGGAGCGCGAGAAGGCCGAGGAGCGGATCCGCGAGCGCTTCGAGCGGATCGGCTACCAGATCATGAACCGCTCGGGCGGCGGCGTGATGGACCAGAACCCGTTCGCGGCCACGCTCTCAGACGGCGAGAAGCGCCCGCTGGTGGCGGCCCTGCTCGGCCAGTGCTTCGTCGTCGCCTACCAGACCGTGCTCCAGAACCGCCAGGGCACCGACTACGTCGCCAGCCACCTGATCTCCGCCAAGGAGCTGTACGGCGACGAGGTCACGCGCCTGCTCGACGACGCGCGGCTGGAGAAGCCCGAGATCGACCTGATCGACGAGGCCGCATGGCCCGCGATCTGATCCCGCCGCCCTCGCCGGCCGGGCGCCCGCCGCCCGACCAGCCGAGCGAGCCGCAGGCCACCGAGCACCTCGAGCAGGCGACGCGGCTCGCCGCGCAGGCCGATCCCGCCCTGCGCCAGCCGGCGCCGTTTCGCGCGCGCTTCGGCTTCCTCTTCGGCGCCCTCGCCGGGATCGCGGTGTCCGCCGCGGCGCTCGGTGCCGTGCTGATCGGCACCGGCGGCAGCGACGGCCCGAAGCTGGCGGAGAACTGGTCGACCTGGGAGCCGTCGACCGCGGACATGCTCGCCGGCGCCTCCGACATCGCCGTCCACGTCGGCCTCCGCTACAAGCTCGACGACGGCCGCCCGCTCGTGCAGGTTCGCAGCTCACCGCTGGAGGGCGAGGACGGAACCCCGCTCGGCGTGGCCGTGCGCCCCCGCAGCGGCGACCTGCGCTACCTGGACGGCGACGGCCTGCTGTACAACCTCGCGGGCACCGGCACGGGCGGAACGCTGCCCGGAAAGGCGACCGACGAGCGCGGCCAGCTGCTCCTGCGCGAGGCGCTCGAGCTGGCGCTCTACTCGTTCCGCTACCTCGAGGACGTCACGATGGTGGCCGTGCTGCTGCCGCCCGCGGCGGCGTCGTCGACCGCGGCGACCTCCGCGACGCCCGAGCCGCGCCGCGCGGTGTTCTTCCGGCCCGGCGACCTCCTCAGCCGGCTCCAGGTGCCGCTCGAGCAGACGCTGCCCGGCCAGCCGCCGCTGCCCAAGGCGCTGACCAAGGCGGAGGCCGACCGGATCGACTCGCTGACGCTGCGCAACCTCTTCCTCGCCTCGCTCGAGCCGCTCAAGGACAACGAGAGCTACCTCTTGCTGCAGGAGCCCGACAGCATCTCCTGACGCGGCTCGTACCCCGCACACGCGGTCACCGGCAGCGGCGGGTACTTGGCGTAGCGCTCGGGCTCGGTCCGGTGGCGCAGGCAGAGCGAGAACGTCGACCCGCGCGTGTTGCGCACGAGCTGCTGGTGGACGCAGCCGTCACACAGCCCGCGGCTCACCGCAGGCCGCGATGACCCATGCGCGCCAGGTCCTCGTGGTGCTGCGTCACGCGCTGCTTGACCGGGTCGCCGTCCTCGCGATTGTGCACGAGGCCCCACATCGCGTCGGCCGTCTGCTCGGCGCTCTCGACTGTGGCGCGCGAGCGCATCTCGTCCACCAGCGCCAGCTCCAGGCGCTCGATCTTCTCCTCGGCGGTGCCGTCGCCGAGCGCGGGAAACGGCACGCCGCGCAGGTGCTCGTCCCAGGCGCCCTTGACCATCGCGAAGCGGTTGCGAAGGGAGATCGCATCGTCTGCCATGCAGCGCGCGAGTGTCGCATACGGCCCCCGTATCGTGTTCGCGGTGAGCACCTTCGTCCGCCTGCTCGGCTTCCTGCGCCCGTTCCGGAGCGGTGCCGTCTGGTCGCTCGTCCTGGCCGCGCTGGCGATGACCGCGACGGTCGCGATCCCGTGGCTGACCGGCCGCGGCGTCGACGCCATCATCCGCAGTGACCGCGACGAGCTGCGGCTGTACGCGGGCCTCGTGGTGCTGGCCGCGCTGCTGCGGGTGGTGCTGTCCGTCGCCCGGCGGCTGGTGGCCGGGCGGGTCTCGCTGGGCGTCGAGCTGAACCTGCGCAACCGCATGTACGAGCACCTGCAAGCGCTCGAGCTGGGCTTCTTCGCGCGCCAGCAGACCGGCCAGCTGATGTCGCGCTCGACCGTCGACCTCAACAGCGTGCGCTTCTTCCTCGGCTACGGCCTCGTGTTCATCCTCCAGAGCGCGCTCACGATCCTGCTCGCGTCGGTGGCGATGTTCCTGCTGCAGCCCGGCCTGGCGGCGCTCGCGCTGCTCCCCGTCCCGTTCGTCGTGTTCGTGGCGGCGCGCTACGGGCGGCGCTCGCGGCCCGCGCTGCAGGAGGTCCAGCAGCGGATCGCCGAGCTGACGGCGGACGTCGAGGAGAACGTCTCCGGCGTGCGCGTGGTGAAGGCCTTCGCGGCCGAGGAGCGCCAACTGGGCCGCTTCCGCGGCACGGTGGCGCGCGTGTTCGACCAGTCGATGGTCGCCACCCGCATGCGCGCGTTCTACAACCCGTTCATCGGCTTCCTGCCGAACCTCGGGCTCGCCGTGGTGCTGCTGGTCGGCGGGCGCCAGGTCGTCAACGGGTCGCTCACGCTCGGCGACTTCACGGCCTTCTACACGTACCTGCTGCTGCTGATCGCGCCGATGCGCCAGCTCGGCATCGCGCTCGGCCTGGCGCAGCGCGCCACGGCCTCGGGAGCGCGGATCTTCGAGCTGCTCGACCGCGAGCCGCAGATCGTGGCGCCCGAGGGCGCGCCCTCGCTGCCCGCCGGCAGCGGGCGCGTCGAGCTGCGCGACGTGTCGTTCTACTACGAGGGCTCCTCGACCCCCGCGCTCCAGGACGTCAGCCTCGTGGTCGAGGCGGGGACGACGGTCGCGCTCGTGGGCGCCACGGGGTCGGGCAAGACGACGCTGGTGCAGCTGCTGAGCCGGCTCTACGACGTCAGCGCGGGCGCCGTGCTGATCGACGGCGCCGACGTGCGTGAGGTCGACCTGCCGTCGCTGCGGCGCTCGATCGCGGTCGTGGACGACGACCCGTTCCTGTTCTCGGCGAGCGTGGCCGAGAACATCGCCTACGGGCGGCCGGACGCCTCGCGAGAGGAGATCGAGCGCGCGGCCGAGCGCGCCCAGGCGGCCGGCTTCGTCGCCGAGCTGCCGGCCGGCTACGACACGCGGGTCGGCGAGCGCGGCCTGACCCTCTCCGGCGGCCAGCGCCAGCGGCTCGCGATCGCCCGCGCGCTGCTGGCCGACCCGCGCATCCTCATCCTCGACGACGCCACCAGCTCGGTCGACGCCTCGACCGAGCAGGCGATCAAGGCCGCGCTGCGCGAAGTGATGGCCGGGCGCACGACGTTCGTGATCGCGCACCGGCTGTCGACGATCGCGCTGGCCGACGACATCGTCGTGCTCGAGGACGGCCTCGTGTCCGCCCGCGGCACGCACGCCGAGCTGCTCGACCGCAGCCCGCTGTACGCCGAGATCGCCGAGAAGGGCCTGCCCGACCAGGTGTTCCTCAACCGCAAGCCGCGCGAGGCGGTGGCGGGCCTATGAGCGACGACAACGGCCGCGCGCCGACGCGGCGCGACGACATCGTGGCCCGCTGGCGGGCGACCGGCGGGCGCGGGCGCAAGCTGCGCGGGCTCGTCGTGCTCCTGCGCCCCTACCGCGGCCGCACGCTGCTGATGTTCGTCTCGCTGCTGCTCGGCACCGCCGCGGCGCTCGCCCCGCCGCCGCTGGCCAAGCTGGCGATCGACGAGGGCATCGTCCCCGGCGACCTCAGCGTGCTGACGTGGGTCGTCGCCGGCTTCCTCGTCAGCGCGCTCGTCTACTGGGGGGCGACGTACGCGCAGACCTACCTCGTCGGCTGGGTCGGCCAGCGCGTGCTGCAGGACCTGCGGATCCAGCTCTTCGCCCACCTGCAGACGCTGTCGATCGGCTTCTACTCGCGCCGCCAGGCGGGTGTGATCATCTCGCGGCTCACCAACGACGTGCAAGCGCTCGACCAGCTCGTCTCCGACGGCGTGGTCACGCTGTTCGGCTCCACGCTCACGCTCGTCGGCACCGCCGTCATCCTGCTGGTGCTCGACGTCGAGCTCGCGCTGCTGACGTTCCTCGTCTTCCCGCTGCTGGCGCTCGGGTCGCTGGCGTTCCGGATCGTCTCCGCCAACGCCTATCGGGCCACGCGCGAGAAGGTGGCGGCCATCACCGCGTACCTGCAGGAGACGCTCTCCGGCGTGCGCGTGGTGCGCAGCTTCGGCCAGGAGCGGCGCCACCTCGACCGCTTCGCCGAGCTCAACGAGGACAACTACGCGGCCAACATGAAGACCGTCCACCTCAACGCCGGCTACTTCCCGGCGGTCGAGCTGCTCTCCGCGGTCGCCACCGCGGGGATCCTGCTGTACGGCGGCCTGCAGGTGGTCGACGACGCGATCACGATCGGCGTGCTGGTGGCCTTCATCGCCGCGCTCGGCAACTTCTTCGACCCGATCCAGTCGCTGTCGCAGTTCTACACCACCTACCAGGCGGGGATGGCGGCGCTTGACAAGATCTTCGAGCTGCTCGACGAGGAGCCCGACCTGCGCGACCGGCCGGGCGCCGTGCAGCTCGAGCAGCTGCGCGGCGAGATCGACTTCGACGACGTGACGTTCTCGTACGGCTCCGGCGACGCGCTGTGCCACGTCGACCTCCACGTGCCGCCCGGGCAGACGGTCGCGCTCGTGGGCGAGACCGGCGCCGGCAAGTCGACGTTCGCCAAGCTCGTGGCGCGCTTCTACGACCCGACCGCGGGCCGCGTGCTGGTCGACGGCCACGACCTGCGCGACGTCGCCGTCCACTCGCTGCGCTCCCAGATGGGGATCGTGCCGCAGGAGGCGTTTCTGTTCAGCGGCTCGATCGGCGACAACATCGCGTTCGGGCGCCCGGACGCGACCCGCGAGGACGTCGAGGCCGCCGCGCGCGCCGTGCACGCGGACGACTTCATCGGCGCGCTCGAGCACGGCTACGACACGCAGATCGGCGAGCGCGGGATCCAGCTCTCGGCCGGGCAGCGCCAGCTGGTGGCGTTCGCCCGCGCGCTGATCGCCGACCCGCGCATCCTCGTGCTCGACGAGGCGACCGCGAACGTCGACATCCACACCGAGGGACGGATCGAGGCCGGCCTGCGGCGCCTGCTCGCGGGCCGCACGGCGATCGTCATCGCCCACCGCCTGTCGACGATCCGCACGGCCGGCCGGATCGTCGTGCTCGACCATGGGCGCATCGTCGAGCAGGGCACGCACGACGAGCTGCTGGCCGCGGAGGGCGCGTATTGGCGCCTGTACCGCGACTGGGCCGAGCAGGCGGCGGCCTAACACCCGTCCACCCGGGCTTGAGACCCGGGCGCGGCGGCCGACGACATGCATACCGGCCATGTCGCGTCTCGCCCTGACCTTCCTGCTCGTCCTGGCCTGCTGCCTTGCCCCGGCGGCCGCTCAGGCCGCCGACACCGTCGACCTGATCGTGCGCCGCGACGCCGGGTCGAGCGCGGCCCAGCGCGCCGAGATCCGCGCCGACGCCGGCGTCGAGCTCGAGCGGAGGCTGCGGCTGACCGACACCGAGCTCGTGTCCGTCCCCGCCGACCAGGCCGCGGACGCGCTGCGAGCGCTCGAGGCCGACCCGGACGTGCGCTGGGTGGTGCGCGATCGCCCCGTCGAGTCCACGGCCGTCACCGACCAGGACTGGTACTGGGACGACCTATGGGGGCTGCGCAACACCGGCCAGACGCTCGTCGTCGGCGGGACCAGCTACCCGGGCGTCGCCGACGCCGACATGGACGTCACGGAGGCATGGGCGCGGTCGACGGGCGCGGGCGTGACCGTCGCCGTGGTCGACTCCGGGGTCCAGCTCGACCACCCGGACCTCGCGGGCCAGGTCGCCGCCAATCCCGGCGAGACCGGCGCCGGCCGGGAGACGAACGCCGTCGACGACGACGGCAACGGGCTCGTCGACGACTGGCGCGGATGGGACTTCGTGCAGGCCGACAACAACCCCGCCGACGTGCAGGGGCACGGCACGCACGTCGCCGGGACCGTCGCCGCCGTGAACGGCAACTGGCAGGGCATCTCCGGCGCCGCCCCCGACGCGAGGGTGCTGAGCCTGCGCACGCTCGACGACAACGGCAGCGGCTACATGTCCGACACCGCGGAGGCGTTCGACCTCGCGGGCGACATGGGCGTGCGCGTGGTCAACGCCTCGCTCGGCGGCGCCGGCACCTCCCCGGCGATCACGCAGGCGGTCAACGCGCACCCCAACACGCTGTACGTCGTGGCGGCGGGCAACGACACGCTCGACCTGGAGAGCGGGACCGACTACTTCCCGTGCGAGGCGCCTGCGGCGAACGTGCTGTGCGTCGGCGCCACCGACAACCGGGACGCGATCGCCGGCTTCTCGAACTACGGCACGACCGCGGTCGACGTCTTCGCCCCCGGCGTGAACGTGCTCTCGACCTACAAGAACAGCGGATACGCGTACATGGGCGGCACGTCGATGGCGAGCC
Organism: uncultured Solirubrobacteraceae bacterium; assembly: GCA_963789005.1. GTDB lineage: Bacteria > Actinomycetota > Thermoleophilia > Solirubrobacterales > Solirubrobacteraceae > DASSUW01. The sequence continues at coordinate 636,825 of CAWBIZ010000015.1, read as the reverse complement.
CGCACGTCGCCGCCGCGGCCGCCCTGCTGGTGGCGGACGACCCGACGCTCACCGCCGCGCAGGTCAAGAGCGCGCTGATGGGCACGGTCGACGCGGCCGCTGGCCTGCCCTCGGTCGCCGGTGGGCGGGTGAACGCCGACCGCGCGCTGCCCGGCGGCCCGGCTGCTCCGGCCGACGACGACCCGCCGATCATCCAGCCGCCGCAGCCGCCGCCGCCCGTGGAGACGCCGAAGCCCGCGCCGGTGCTGTCCTCCGTCGCGGTCAAGCTGTCCGCGTGCGCGCGCGCACGTGGCGCCTGCCTGCGGCGCCCGCACGTCAGCGTCGGCGCGCGGGCAGGCGCGTCGGTGCGCCTCGTGGTCGACCGCCTGGTCCGCAAGCGGTGGCGGACGGTCACGTCCGCGCGCGCCACCGTGCCCGCCCGCGGCACCACCGTCGTCAGGCTGCCGCGGTCGCTGCCGGCCGGCAGCTACCGGCTGACGGCGACCGCCACCGCCGCCGGCGCGCCGCGCGCCGTCAAGCGCGTCTCGTTCCGCGTCCGCGGCTAGCCGATCCTCTTCAGGTCGACGACGAAGATCAGCGTCTCGTTCGGGCCGATGTCGGGCGGCTGGCCCTGCGGCCCGTAGCCCTTGTCGGCCGGGATCACGAGCAGCCGCCGGCCGCCCTGGCGCATGCCGATCAGGCCCTCGTTCCAGCCGGCGATGACCTGGGCCTGCCCGAGGTTGTCGACGTTGAACGGCTCTTTGCCCCACGAGGCATCGAACTCCACCCCGGTCGACCACGCGACGCCCACGTATTCCATGGTCACGTTGTCGCCCGCCTTCGCCTTCGGGCCCGTGCCGCGGGCGATGTCGCGCTTCTCGAGGGTCGCGGGCGGTGACCCCTCTGGCGCCGCGATCTCGGGCTTCGTCTCGAGGTCGTCGTCCAGGCCCTCGACGATCCGGCGGATGTCTGCCGCGGGATCCTGCGGAACGGGGATCGGAGTCGCCTCCGATTCGCCGGACGCGTCGTCGTCGCCGCACGCGGCCAGCCCGCCGGTGAGCGCGAGCGCGAGCAGGAGGGCGAGCAGGGTCCGGAGCATGGGAAAGGCTGCCGGGCAGGGACTCGAACCCCAACTACCAGAGCCAGAATCTGGCGTGCTGCCAATTACACCACCCGGCAATGGGCGGGGGCCAGTATAGGACGGCGGCCCGGCTGGGAGCGGCATCCGCGCAGGCGCCGCTGACCGGTATTGACGATTTCTCTCATCAATCGACTGCCTGCCGGACCCGCGCGCGCTACCTTCCCGTAACCGATACGCAGGTGCCGACGAGGGCGCCGCAGAACCGCCGATGCCCGAGGGCCTGATCCAGCTGCTCATCGCCGATCCCGAGCTCGCTCGGGGTGTGGACGCGCGCCGGGTCCGCGAGATCTCACCGCGGCTGTATGCGCGGGTGGTCGAGACCGGGCGCGGCCCCTGGAGCCCGGCGGACGCGCTGTCGGCTGACGACGGCGAGCCGATCGGCCTGCTGATCCTGTCGGGCCTGCTGGTGCGCGAGGCCTCGGTCGGGGAGCACCCCACCGCCGAGCTGCTCGGCCCCGGCGACCTGCTGCGGGCGTGGGACGACGAGAACGCCGTGCTGCTGCCCCGCAGCGTGCGCTGGACCGCGCTCACCGACGCGCGCTTCGCGATCATCGACCACCCGCTGGCCGTGCGGGCCGCCCAGTGGCCGGAGGTCTTCGCGGTGCTCGTCGAGCGCGCCACGCGCCGCGCCGAGCGGCTCGTGGTCATGCAGGCGATCGGGCACCTCAACCGCGTCGACGACCGGCTGCTCGCGCTCCTGTGGTGCCTCGCCGAGCGCTGGGGCCGAAGGGTTCCGAGCGGGGTGCTCGTGGACCTCAACCTCCCGCACCGCACCCTGGCCGGGATGATCGGCGCCCGACGCCCGTCGGTCACGACCGCGCTCGGCCAGCTGATGGCGCGCGGCGAGATCGCGCGCCGGGCGAGCGGCGGCTGGCTGCTCTGCGGGCGGCCGCCGGCCGGGCTCCGCCGCGACGACCTACAGGTCGTCGGCTGAGACCGGCTCGTTCGAGCGCATCAGCTCTCGCGCGCGCTCGAGGTCGTCCGAGCGGCCCACGGTGAGCGCCGCGGCCATCCGGCCTCCGGCGAGGTAGAAGATGGTGAACTCGCCGCCGTCGGTGGAGCCGCGCACGACCTCCTCGTCCCACGTCGCGGCCGGCCCGACGTACTCGAGCGAGCACCAGTCGGCGAGGTCGGACCAGAAGTAGGGCACCTCGTCGTACGGCGCGCTCTCGCCCTGGAGGTAGCCGGCCACCGCCGCGCCCTGGGCGCGGGCCACCTCCCAGTGCTCGATCCGGATGCGGCGGCGGTGGACGACCGAGTCGTACTCGCACGCGTCGCCGGCCGCCCAGATGCCCGCGGCGGACGTCTCGAGCGTCGCCGAGCACGCGAGCCCGCCCGACTCCCCCAGCTCGAGGCCGGCCGAGCGGGCGAGCATCACGTCCGGCGCCACGCCGGTGCCCATCACCACCATGTCGGCCTCGAGCACGCGGCCCGACTCCGTGACCACGCGCTCGACGCGGCCGTCGCCCTCGAAGCGCGCGAGGCTGTCGCCGGCGACCCACTCGACGCCATGGTCGCGCAGGACGCCGCCGAAGAACCCCGACGCGGTCGCGCCGAAGCCCAGCGACAGCGGCCCGTCCTCCTGCATCAGCAGCGTGCACTTGCGACCCTGGCTGGTGAGCGAGGCGGCCACCTCGCACGCGATGTACGAGCCGCCGACGAGCACCACGCGCTCGGCGTCCGCGGCATCCTCGCGGATGGCGTCGGCGGTACCGAGCGTGCGCAGGTAGTGGATCCGCTCGAGGTCGTTGCCCTCGACCCGCAGGCGGTGCACGTTCGCGCCGGTCGCGAGCACGGCCCGCTCGAAGCTCAGCTCGCCGCCGCTCGAGAGCTTGGCGGTGCGCGCCTCCGGGTCGAGCTTCATCACGCTCGTGCGGATGCGCAGGTCGAGGTCGCCGGGAAGGTCGAGGTAGGTCTCCTCGCGCGACACCTCGCCGCGCAGGTAGTCCTTGGAGCACATCGGGCGGTCGTACGGCGGGTCGACGTCGCGCCCCGCGAGCACGACCGAGCCGCCGAAGCCGGCCTCGGCCAGCGCCTCCGCGCACGCCGACCCGGCCGCGCCGGCGCCCACGATCAGGACGTCCGCGTCAGCCATCGCCGTTCTCGCCCACGAACTGACGCGTGATGTCGTCCTCGAGCCCGGGGTCGAGCACGACCAGGACCTCGTCGCCGGCCTCGACGACGGTGTCGGCCTTGGGCACGAAGCCGCTGCCCCCGCGCAGCACGGAGATGACCAGCGCCCCGTCGGGCAGCGACAGCTCGGCCACCTTGTGGCCGGCCGCGGGCGCGCCGTCGGAGACCACCAGCTCGATGATCTCGAGCCGCTCCTCGGGCAGGTCGAGCAGGTGGACGAGCCCGTAGCGCGGGACCTCGTGCTCGATCAGCCGCAGGATCAGGTCGGTGGCGGAGACCGCGGGCTGGATGCCCATGAGCTTGAAGTGCTCGAGGTTCCGCGGGTTGTTGACGCGAGCGATGATCCGCTCGCAGAGGTACTTCTCCTTGGCGACCTGGCAGATCAGCAGGTTGTCCTCGTCGTCGCCCGTGACCGCGACCACGAGGTCCGCGCGCTGGATGCCGGCGCGCTCGAGCACCCACAGCTCGGTGGCGTCGCCGTACTGGACGGCGTGCTCGAGCTCCTGCTCGACGGTCAGGTAGCGGCGGCGGTCCTGCTCGAGGACGGTGACCTCGTGGCCCTTCTCGATCAGCTCGCGAGCGAGGTTCCAGCCGACCTTGCCCGCCCCGGCGATGATGACGTACAGCCCGGCCATCTACGCGGTGGCGAAGGCTGCCTGCTCGAGTTGCTCGATCGCGATCTGCGTCGGGCAGATCGTCTGCAGCCCCTGCTCGGCGTACCACGCGGCGCGTCGCGGATCGAGCACGCGCGCGATCACGCGCGGGACCTCGAAGCGCTGCTTGGCGATCTGGGAGACGACGAGGTTCGTGTTGTCGCCGTTGGTGGAGGCGATGAAGACGTCGGCCTGGTCGATGCCGGCCTCCACCAGCGCGTCCATCTCGAGCGCGGTCCCGATCGTGAAGCGGCCGCCGGCCTCCTCCCACGACTGCCCGAGCTCCACGTCGAGCCGCTCGTGGGAGAGCGGGTCCTCGTCCAGCACGGACACCGTGTGCCCGGTCTGCAGGGCTTTGGTGGCGACCGAGGAACCCACCCGACCCGCTCCGACCACGAGGACGAACATCGGGCGGTGACTCTAGTACACCGCCCGACCCCCGATCAGACGTCCGGCACCGGCAGGTGGCCGCTCGGGACCTCGAGGCCCTCCTCGGCCACCCGGGTCGGATCCTGGCCCTCGGCGGGCGGCGCTGTCAGCACCACGCGGCACGGTGCCTTGGTGACCACGTAGCGGGTGGTCTCCCCCACGTACGTGTCGCGCATGCCCTCCTTGCCGCCATAGAGCACGCCGCCGCGCGTGCGCACGGGCTGCTCGGCGGCGAGCACGATCGCCTCCACGCCGCGGCGCTTGGCCTCGCGCACGATCGCCTCGCCGGCGCGGCGCGCGCGCACGACGGCGGTGGCGACCTCCACGCCCTCGTACTCCTCCCCCACGGCCTTGGCGCGGGCCAGCGCCGCGCGGGCGCGCTTGAGCTCCTCGTCGGGAACGGGGCTGTCGAGCGGCTGGGCCATCGGCACCTCGAACACCCACAGCGCCTCGATCACGGCGCCGCCCTCGACCATCTCGTCGTCCTCCTCGGCGGCCAGCCGGCCCGCCGTCTGCACGATGTCGTCGTCGAGCGCGGTCCCCAGGATCGGCACGAGGATCGAGCCGTACTCCGCCTCGGCGCGCTTGCGGGTGAGCACCTGCTCCGGCACCTTGATCCGCTTCAGCAGCGGCTTGTCCTCGGTCACGCGGTAGTAGACGTACACGAGCACGCCGAACGCCATCCAGCCGAGCCCGACCCAGCGAGCGCCGCCGTGGAAGGCGAGCACGCTCACGAAGGCCGCGGCGGAGATGACCGTCCCGAGGGCGGCGGGCAGCGGCAGGTCGGCGCCGCGCACGCGCACGTTGAGCGGCATCCGGTACGGCCGGTCGCGGTCCGGCTCGCGCCAGCGCAGGCGGCACACCGACAGGCAGACGAGCGTGAAGGCCGCGGTCGCCCCGAAGGCCGAGATGCCGAGCAGGAACTCGAGGTCGGCGGTCAGCAGCAGCAGCACGGCGAGCGTGGCGCCGATGCCGATGATCACCACCGGCGTCGCCCGCTGCGGATGCAGGTAGCCGATCCGCGACGGGATCTGCCGGTTCAGGGCGAGCGAGTAGCCCAGCCGCGAGACCCCGAGCATCGCGGTGCTGCACGCCCCGGCGAGGATCGCCACCGCGGAGATCGCGACGACGTAGCGCAGCGGATCGCGCAGCCAGTCCTGCGAGAACGCGTCGACGACGCCGAGCATCGGCGCCTCGAGCCAGCGGCCGGACTCCCGCGGGAGCGTCGCGGAGGCGACGACGGCGATCCCGACGTACGGCACGAGCGCGGCCAGCAGGCGGACGGAGATCAGCCGCCGCAGCCCGCGCCGCCCGATCGCCACCTGCCCGGCCAGGCCCGACGACGCGTCGAGGCCGCTGAAGGCGACGAGCACGAGCGGGAACGCGAACAGCAGGTCCTCGAGCGACGGCGTTCCGGCCACCGAGGCAGGGTCGGTCAGCAGCTCGGGCTCGACCAGGTAGGCGATCCCGAACGCCACGATCAGCAGCTGCAGCGCGAGGTCGCCGAGCACGACGAGCACGGCTCGCCGGTACAGCGGCGCCGCCGAGCCGCGCGCGTTCCACCAGGCGACGAAGAGCACGAGCGCGGTCGCGAGCGCGAACTCGGGCACCCCCGCGTCGAGCTCGCCCCAGAACACGGCCGCGTAGTCCGTCGTCGCGAACGCGCAGATCGCGATCAGGATCACGTACTCGAGGCAGATCGCCCAGCCGGCGATGAAGCTCACCAGCTCGTTGAAGGCGAAGCGCGCGATCACGGTCGCGCCGCCGCGCTCCTGGTGCAGCGACGCGCCCTCGACGTAGGAGACGACGACGCACGCGAACAGCAGCCCGCCCGTCAGGAACACGAGCCAGCTGAAGCCGAGCGCGCGCTGGGCGACGAGGCCGACCGCGAAGTACACGGACGCCGCCACGAATCCCTGGACGATGCCGAACAGGGCGGGCGCGCCGAGCGTCTTGGCGAGCGGCTTCATCGCTGCCGGTCCGCCCACAGCCGCCCGCTGCCGGCGCCCACGAACAGCAGCCCCAGCAGGAGCCCGAGCGCGACCGGCCCGCCGCCGCCGGCGAGCGTGCGGACGATCATCGCCAGCCCGATCAGGACCATCAGCACCGACAGCAGCCGCGTCGCGACGCTCATTGCACCAGCGCCCGTTCGACGCCGGCCCGGCGCTGCGCGCGCGTGCCGTCGGGGGCCGACTGGATGATCACCCGGCACGGGCGCTCGGCCAGCACCGTCTCGAGCGTCTTGCCGAACAGCGAGGCCCCGTCGACGCGCCGCGGCAGCGGCATCACGATCGCCGTCGCCCGCATGTCGCCGGCCTCCTCGATGATCCTGCGGCCGGCCTGGCCGGCGCGGATCTTCTCCTGATGGCCGGAGACGCGGCGTCCGCCCTGGATCTTGGCCTGCTCGATGGCCGAGTCGGCGAGCGCCTCCTCGTCCGGCATCGAGGCGTCGATCGGCTCGGCGTTCGGCACCGTGACGAGCGCGAGCACGTGGATGCCGCGGCGCTTGCCCGCGGCGAGCTTGATCGCGGTCGCCATCACCTGGTCGTCGTAGCGGCCGTCGACGAGCGGCACGAGCACGGAGTCGTACTCCGCCTCGTGGTCGACGACCGGCTGGGGGATCGCGACCTTGACGGTGGTCGTGAGGTCGAGCGCGTGCCGGCGCCGGAAGGCGACGTAGATCAGGAGGCCGAGGACGAGCCAGCCGACGCCGGCGGCCGCCACGCCGATGTTGAGGATGACGATCACGACGAACGCGATCGCCGTGAAGCTCCCGCCCACGAGCGCGAACAGCGGCAGGTCGTAGCCGCGCCAGCGCATGTTGCCCGGCCCGCGGTAGACGCGCGGGAAGTCCGGCAGCTTGATCCGCAGGCGCACCACCGACGCGTGCGCCATGGTGAAGGACAGCAGCGCGCCGAACGAGTAGATCGCGCCCAGGAACTCCTCCTGGCCGGGCAGGATCACGAGGATCGCGAACGTCGAGAACACCAGGATCCCGATCCACGGCGTGCGGAAGCGCGGGTGCAGTCGCCGCAGCGCGTCAGGCATCTGGCGGTGGATGCCCATCGAGTAGACGAGCCGCGACACGCCGATGATGCCGGCGTTGGTGGCGAGGAAGAGGATCGTGGCGGCGAGCAGGCCGACGTAGATCTCGCCGACCGACTGGAGCGGCCCGAGGTTCATCGTCTGCACCACGCCGAGGATCGGGTCGCCGGCGAAGCCGCCCTCCTCCTCGGTCAGCCCGAGCAGCGTGGAGTACTCGCCGGTCTGCGGGTCGCGCTCGACGGGGAGCGCGGAGAGCGCGACGGCGGGCAGCGTGAAGTAGATGGCGAACACGGCGATGCGGACGCGGTTGATCGCCTTCGGGATCGTCCTGGTCTCGTCGCGCGCCTCCTCGGACATGTTCGAGATCGTCTCGATGCCGGTGTAGGCGAGCATGCCGATCGGGATCGCCAGCACGAAGTCGCGCCACGAGGGCGCGACGCCGAGCTCGACGTTGTCGACCAGCGTCTCGGGCGAGAGCACGAGGAAGACGCCGACGAGCACGAGCAGCAGCTGCGTGGCGAAGTCGACGACTGCCAGCAGGATGTTGACGCCGGTCGACTCCTTGGCGCCGAAGACGTTGATCGCGGCGAGCGTGACGATCACGACGCAGCCGGCGACGATGTCGCCGGGCGAGGAGCGCAGCGGCTCCCAGAACAGCCCGCCGACGTAGTGCGGCACGAAGAACGCCGAGATCGCGATCGTCGCGATGTACGTGAGCATCTGCGCCCACGCCGCCACGAACGACCAGAACTCGTTGAACGCCCGGCGCGCGAAGCTCGACGACCCGCCGGCCTCCGGGTACATCGTCGTCGCCTCGGCGTAGGTCGCCGCGGTGCAGAAGAAGAAGAACCCCGTGATGACGAAGACGAGCGGGGTCAGGCCCAGCGCGAACGACGCCACGAGGCCGAGCGCGTAGTAGATCGACGAGCCGACGTTGCCATACGCGGTCGAGAAGAGCGCGTTGGCCCCGAGCACCCGCTCGAGGCCCTCAAGTCGACGTCGGGCCATCCTTGTGGCGATTCTAAGGAGAGGCGCCGAGGGCGCCCCTCCCGAGCTACGCGATCAGCGGGATGATGAGCAGGGCGACGATGTTCGCCACCTTGATCATCGGGTTGATCGCGGGACCCGCGGTGTCCTTGAACGGGTCGCCGACGGTGTCGCCGGTCACCGAGGCGGCGTGCGCCTCCGAGCCCTTGCCGCCGTGCGCGCCGTCCTCGATCAGCTTCTTCGCGTTGTCCCACGCGCCGCCGCCGGCAGTCATGAAGATCGCCATGAAGAGGCCGACGACGATGATGCCGATCAGCAGTCCGCCGAGCGCCTGGTAGGAGAGCAGCCCGACGATCACCGTGACGACGATCGGGATCAGCGACGGGATGATCATCTCGCGCTGCGCGGAGCGCGTGACGATGTCCACGCACGTGCCGTACTCCGGCTTCTCGGTGCCGTCCATGATCCCGGGGTGCTCGCGGAACTGGCGGCGCACCTCCTCGACGACGGCCTGGCCGGCGCGGCCCACGGCCTCCATCGAGAGCGCGGCGAACAGGTAGACCATCGCGCCGCCGAGGATCAGGCCGATCAGCACGTCCGGGTTGTCGATGCCGAACGTGACGACCGAGCCGACCTCCTCCTCGAGCTCGATCTTGAAGGCGGCAAAGAGCACCAGCGCGGCGAGCGCGGCCGAGCCGATCGCATAGCCCTTGGTGACCGCCTTGGTGGTGTTGCCGACCGCGTCGAGCGGGTCGGTGACGTTGCGGACCTCCTCCGGCATGTCGGCCATCTCGGCGATGCCGCCGGCGTTGTCGGTGATCGGGCCGAAGGCGTCGAGCGCGACGATCAGGCCGGTCAGCGAGAGCTGGGCCATGACGGCCACGCCGATGCCGTAGACGCCGGCCAGCTCGAACGCCCCGAAGATGCCGAGCACGATCACGAGCGCAGGGAGCGCCGTGGCCTGCAGGCCCTGCGACAGGCCCTGGATGATGTTGGTGGCGTGGCCGGTCTCCGACGCCTGCGCCGTGCTCTTGACGGGCCCGAAGCGCGTGGACGTGTAGTAGTCGGTGATAACGAAGAGGGCGGCAGTGACGCCCAGCCCGATCAGCGCGCACACGTAGATGTCCCACACGCCCGGCGCGGTGCCCTCGCCGCTGATGAACGAGAGGTCGTCCATCATCCATAGCGTCACGGGGATGAACAGCAGCGCGGCGAGCACGCCGGCCACGATCATGCCCTGGTAGAGCGCGCGCTCGACGTTGCCGGTGCGCGACTTGACCGCGAACGTGCCGATGATCGACGCGACGATCGAGACGCCGCCGAGCACCAGCGGGTAGAGCGCCACGGCGTCGACCTGCTCGAAGGTCAGGACGCCGAGCAGCATGACCGCCACCGCGGTGACCGCGTAGGTCTCGAAGAGGTCGGCCGCCATGCCGGCGCAGTCGCCGACGTTGTCGCCCACGTTGTCGGCGATCACGGCCGGGTTGCGCGGATCGTCTTCCGGGATGCCGGCCTCGATCTTGCCGACGATGTCCGCGCCGACGTCGGCGCCCTTGGTGAAGATGCCGCCGCCCAGACGGGCGAAGACCGAGATCAGCGAGCCGCCGAAGCCGAGGCCGATCAGCGCATCCACCGCGTCCTTCTCCGTCTCGTCGACGATCCCGACGAGGATCCCGTAGTAGCCGGCCACGCCGATCAGCGCGAGGCCGACCACGAGCATTCCGGTGACGGCGCCGCCGCGGAAGGCCACGTCGAGCGCCTTGCTGATGCCGCCGCGGGCCGCTTCGGCCACACGGGCGTTGGAGCGCACCGAGACGTTCATGCCGATGAAGCCGGCGGCGGCGGAGGCGAGGCCGCCGATGGCGAACCCGACGGCCACGGTCACGCTCTGGAGCGGGATGAGCACGACGAAGAGCACGACGCCGACGATGCCGATCGTCGTGTACTGGCGGCGGAGGTACGCGGAGGCGCCCTCCTGGACGGCCGCCGACAGGGCCTGCATGGTGGCGTTGCCCGGCGAGAGCGCGAGCAGCGACCGGGTCGTCAGCAGGCCATACGCGATCGCGAGCGCCGCGCACACCAGCGCGACGACGACCCCGTAGTCGGACAGGAAATCGGTCAAGGGAACCTCTCTGGAATCAAGGAAAAACGAAGCGGCAGCCCGGGCGGGCCGCCGCTGACGGCGGGCAGTGTATCTACTGGCCCGGCACCCAGAGCTTGCCTGACGACTGTGCGGGGCCGGCACCCTCCTGCGCCGGCTCGTCCGCCGGCGGCTGCGCGGCCTGCTGGCCGCTCAGCTGCACGTAGGCCATCTGGAGCCGCGAAAGGGCGTCCTTGACGGGCGCCAGGTCCTCGCCGTGGCGCGGCTCGACGATCGGCAGCAGCGCGCGGGCGCCGTCGATCGCGTCCTTGACCTGCGGCCAGTCGGGCTCGGAGTCGTCGGCCAGCCCGGCCTTGCGGGCGCCGAGGTTGAGCAGCGTGACGATCGTCTGCAGCAGCACGTCGTCGACGGTCAGCTTCGCCATCTCGGCCTCGAGGGCCCGGATCTCCTCTTCAGACGGCTGTCTCATAGGTCGCTCTCGCCTCCTCGACGCACTTCGCGTACACCTCGTACGGGCCGGCGCCGGCGTCGATCATGCGCCGCTGGCGCTGCGCGCCGTTGAGCTCGGGCAGGATCACGTCGACGCCCGTCCACGCCTTCAGGCGGTCGAGCGCCTCCGCGGCCGGGTACTCCTCGATGCGCTCGGCCTCGAGGTCGAGCAGCCGGCCGTCCTGCCCGTAGCGGATCGCGCGCCACATGTTCTCCTCGATCAGTCTTCCCGGAATCTGGCTCGGCTCATCCCCGGCATCGATCTCCCGCAGCGCCTGCGCGACGCAGGCGACGATCAGCTCCTGCAGCGCGTCGGCCTCCGGCGCGGTGGTCTGGGCGTCGCAGACCCGGACCTCGACGGTGCCGAAGTCATGGTGCGGGCGCACGGACCACCAGAGCTGGGTGAACTCGACGATCGAGCCCGTGCGCACGAGCAGGTCGACGTACTCGGCCCACGCCTCCCAGCCGCCGAAGGAGTCCGGGACCCCGCAGCGGGGGAACGACTTGGTGAAGATCTGCGTGCGAGCGGAGTGCAGGCCGGAGTCGCGGCCGTCGACGTACGGCGAGTTGGCCGAGATCGCGAGCAGGATCGGGAGCACGGGCCGCAGGCGGTCGCAGACCTTGACCGCGCGGTCGGCGCCCTGGACGCCGACGTGCACCTGGTGCGCGAACGTGTTGTTGCGCCAGGCGACGTACTTCAGGCCGTCCTCGACCCGGTGGTAGTGCGGCGTGTCGATGATGTGCTGCTCGCGGTAGTCCGACAGCGGGTGCGTGCCGGTCGAGCCGAGCTTGATGCCGTGCGCGTCGGCGAGGCGGAACAGGCGGCGGCGAGCCTCCTGCTGCTTGGCGCGGGCGTCCGCGGCGTCCTCACCCCGGCCGGAGCGGATCTCGATCTCGGATGAGATCAGCTCGCCCGCGATCGAGTCGGCGAGCACGGGGTCGTTCGCGCCGGCGTCGCGCAGCACCTCGAAGCGCGGGATCAGCTCGAGCGTGTCGGGATGGACGAGCGCGTATTCCTCCTCGATCCCGACCGTGAGGTCCTGGGAGCGCTCGAAGGTCTCGCGCGCAGTGGCGAGGTCGATCAAGTCGTTCTAGGTGAGGTAGAAGTAGAGCGCGTAGAGGAGGTCGACCGCCGGGCTGGAGGTGTGCACGGTCACCTCGGGCGGCACGTTCAGGAGCGACTCAGAGTAGTTGAAGATGATCTTCACGCCCGCGTCGACGAGCTGATCGGCCAGTCCCTGGGCCGCCGCGGTCGGCACCGCGAGCACCCCGACGACGATGTCCTCCTCCTCCACGACCGCCGGCACGTCGTCCGTATGGCGCACCTTGACGCCGTTGATCTCCTCCCCCACCTTGGTGCGGTCGGTGTCGAACATGGCCACCACGCGGAAGCCGTGGTCGGCGAAGATGTCCGAGGAAGCGATGGCGCGCCCGAGGTGGCCGGCCCCGAAGAGCGCGATGTTGTGCTGCCCGCTCGTGCGCAGGATCTTGCGGATCTGGGAGACGAGCGAGTCGACGTTGTAGCCGACCCCGCGCTTGCCGAACTTGCCGAAGCCGGAGAGGTCGCGGCGGATCTGCGTCGAGTTGACGTGCGTGTACTCGCTCAGCTCCTGCGAGGAGATGGTCTCCTTGCCCATCTTGCGCGCCTGCGTGAGCACCTGGAGGTACCGGGAGAGGCGCGCCGCGACGCCAAGCGAGAGCCGATCCGACAGCGGTCCGAGGGCTCCGTCTCCGTGCGCTGCGCCTTCACCGCGGGTCGCGATGTCGCCGAAGCTCATCTCGGGCAACGATAGAGCTTGGCCTCCAGTGCCGCTTCGTCGACGAAGAAGTCGAACAGCTCCTCGTTTTCGAGCTTGACGACCGGGATGCGCTCGAGGTAGCGGCGGTGGAGGTCGTCGTCCTGCGTGATGTCGATCTCGTCGAGTGAGAACGGCATGCGGGCTCGGACGCGGTGGAGCGCCTCGCGGGCCTCGTCGCACAGGTGGCAGCCCGGCCGGCTATAGAGCGTGATGGTGGGCGGTGGCGTAGGCGTCGAGGTCGAGGTAGGCCGGGAAGGGGTGGGCGTCGGCGAAGCGGGCGGCCGAGCCGATCATCGCGGCGTTGTCGGTGCACAGCTCGGGCGGCGGGATGTGGACGGGGACGCCGAGCTGCGCGGCGCGCTGTCTGAGGAGGCGGTTGGCGGCGACGCCGCCGCCGATGGCGAGCTTCGCCTCGTTGTTGTCGAGGGCCCGCTGCACGCGAGTCATCAGCGCCTCGACGATGGCGTGCTCGTAGCTGGCGGCGAGGTCGGCGGCCCTCCGGTGGGTTTCTTGGTCGCCGAGCTCCTTGGTCTTGTAGAGCAGCGCGGTCTTGAGGCCGGCGAACGAGAAGTCGAGGCCCTTCACCTTGGCCGCCGTGGGGAAGGCGAAGGCGGTCGGGTCTCCGTCGGCCGCGAGCTTGGAGAGGGCCGGGCCCCCGGGGTAGCCGAGGCCGAGCATCCGGGCGCCCTTGTCGAACGCCTCGCCGGCGGCGTCGTCGAGCGTCTGGCCGAGGAGGGTGTAGCCGCGGTGGTCGTCAACTCGGGTGAGCAGCGTGTGTCCGCCGGAGGCGATCAGGCACACGAACGGCGGCTCGATCGGGTCTGGCGCGACGAAGTTCGCGGCCACGTGGCCCTGCAGGTGGTCGACCGGGATCAGCGGCAGGCCTCGCGCCGCTGCGAGCGCCTTGGCGGTCGCGACGCCGACCAGCAGCGCGCCGACCAGCCCCGGCCCTTGGGTGACCGCGATGCGGTCGATGTGGTCGAGGGTGGCGTCGGCCTGCTGGAGCGCGTCGTCGACGACGGCGTTGACCAGCTCGAGGTGGTGGCGTGAGGCGATCTCCGGTACCACGCCGCCGAAGCGGTCGTGCACGCCCTGGGAGGAGACGACGTTGGAGCGAATGGCCCCGTGGTCGTCGACGACCGCGGCGCAGGTGTCGTCGCAGGAGGTCTCGAGCGCGAGGATCATGCCTGCGGCGTCGTCCGCCACATGATCACCGCGTCCTCGCCGTTGTCGGCGTAGTAGCGCGGCCTGACGCCCGCCCGGCGGAAGCCGAAGCGCTCGTAGAGGACCTGCGCGCCGGCGTTCGAGCGGCGCACCTCGAGCGTCACCTGCGCGTCCGGCCCGACCCGCTCGAGCAACGCCCCGATCAGCGCGGTGCCGATCCCGCGCCGGCGCCGGTCGGGGTCGACGGCCACGTTCATGACGTGCCAGACGGTGTCGTAGCGCGAGCAGACGAGGTAGCCGACCAGCTCCTGTTCGGTCGTCGTGGCTGCCAGGCAGACGCCGGAGGGCTTGGAGAGCTCGAGCACGAACATCGCGAGCGACCACGGGCTCGTGAAGGCGCGCCGCTCGATGGCGACGACCTGCGGGAGATCGGCGTAGGTCAGGCGCCGGATCTCGACGGCTGCGGCAGGCGGTGCGGTCACCGCGAAAACCCTTCCGTGCCGGGATTGGAGCGCGAGGCGGGCAAGGCGGAAGGCTTTCCGTGCGAAAACCCTTCCGTGCCGGGATTGGAGAACGCGTCGGTCAAGGCGGAAGGCTTTCCGTGCTGCGTGGCTTGGCGTCCGGCTCGCGGCGGTAGTCGGGAAGCAGAGCGTCGCGGTCGCCGGGCGGCTCGTCCGCTCCGAGGCGGCACACGTGCAGCGCGCTCACCCGGTGCAGCTCCGACCCGTCCACCGGGATCACCGCCCCGGCCCGCTCGAGCTCCTCCCGAAAGCGTACCGCCCCGTCCCCGATGGCCAGCGAGCCCGGCTCGAGCCGCGCGGCCAGCTCGGCGGGGGCGATCGCGAGTGGGCCGAAGGCGCCCGGCGAGGAGGCGAACACCTCGCCGCGCCGCGCGTCGATGACGGCGACGACGTGAAGGGGCCTGACCCCTTTACCTTCCGCCGCGCGGTCGGCGTCCCCGATGGGGTCAGACCCCTTGAGCCCCGGCGACTCAAGGGGTCTGACCCCCGCGTCGCGCGTCACCGCGCGGTCCTCGTCCCAGCGCGCCTCGTCGGCGACGAAGCGGCGGGCGTCGTCGGCGGCTCCCGCGGCGAGTGCCTCGAGGCTGGAGACTCCGACGAGGGGGAGGTTTCGTGTCTGGGCGAGCGCGCGGGCGGTGGCGATGCCGAGACGGAGCCCGGTGAAGCCGCCCGGCCCGACGCCGACCGCGATCCGCTCGACGTCGTCCCAGCCGGCGCCGGCGGCGGCCAGCGCCTCTTCGATCAGCACGAGCAGCCGGCTCGCGTGTGCCGGCCGGCCGTCCGGCGCGGGATCGTCACGGCGCTCGACCGCCGGCCCGCCGGGCGTCCACACGCCGGCGGCGGTCGCCGAGGTAGCGGTGTCGAAGCCGAGGATCATGCGACCTCGACCGTCCTCGAGTCGCCTCCGGCGTGCGCGAGCTGGACGCGAGCCGCCACCCTCGCCGCCGGCCACGCCCCGGGCGCCTGCTCGGGCCACTCGACGAACGCGATCGCGTCGGGAGCGAAGAACGGGCTCGAGCAGGCCGGGATCCTCGTCCCCCATCCCTGCAAGGCGATACAGGTCGAGGTGCGAAACGGGCCCTTGCGTGCCGTCATACGCGTGACCGACGACGAAGGTCGGGCTCGTCACCGGCCCGGCGACCCCGAGCGCGCCCAGCGCCCCGCGCACGAACGTCGTCTTGCCCGCCCCGAGCTCACCGGAGACGAGCACGACATCCCCGGGGCGGAGGGTCGCGGCCAGCTCCGCGCCCGCGCGCTCCGTGTCCTCGGGAGTGGTGGTCAACACGCGCGTCAGGCTAGGCGAACGTCAACTGCGGCTGGGTAGGAAGCTGCGGCGCCTTCCGCGGCGGTCGGCCTCCGGCGAAGGTCAACTGCGGCTGGGTAGGGAAGCTGGGGCGCCGGCCGCGGTCGTCGGCCTCGGGCGAACGCCAACTGCGGCTGGGTAAGGAGGGTGAGGGTGCCGGGCGGTGCGGTGGGCTCGGGCGAACGTCAACTGGCGCTGGGTAAGGAGGGTGAGGGTGAGGGTGCCGGGCGGTGCGGTGGGCTCGGGCGAACGTCAACTGCGGCTGGGTAGGGAGGTTGGGGAGCCTTTCGCGGCGCGAGGAAGGGAGTTTGGTGTATCCGGGCGCGCCCGGCGGCATCGAGATACACCTTTCTCCTCGTCTAGGGGAGTTAGGTGTATCCGGGCGCGGCCGCGATCATCGAAATACACCTGCTCCGCCTAGGAGCAAAGGGTGTATCTCGGCGCCGAGCGGATCGTCGAGATACACCCCATGTGCCGTCAAGCCGGTGTTGCGTGGATTTCGGCGAACCGGCGATCATCGAAATCCACGTAAGTGCTCGTCTAGAGCATTTACGTTGATTCGGGCGAACCGGCGCGCATCGAGATTCACGTAATCCCGGCTTGACCGCCCGCCCGAGGCCGACCACCCCGGCCGGCACCCCAACCTCCCCACCCAGCCGCCGTTGACGCTCGCCGGAGGCCGACCACCCCGGCCGGCACCCCAACCTCCCCACCCAGCCGCCGTTGACGCTCGCCGGAGGCCGACCACCCCGGCCGGCACCCCAACCTCCCCACCCAGCCGCCGTTGACGCTCGCCGGAGGCCGACCACCCCGGCCGGCACCCCAACCTCCCCACCCAGCCGCCGTTGACGTTCCCGCGGAGACGCCGCGCTCTACGTGGCGCGCAGGCGCAGCCTCAGGACCACGCCGCCCACGACCAACGTGATCCCGCCGACGGCCAATAACCCGGCATCGGCACCGCTGTAGGGCAGTTCCTCGCTGGCCTGAGAAGTCGCTGCCTCGGCCTCGGCCGCGGGAGGTGCGCTGGTTTCGGGCGCGGCGGGGGCGGGTGTCGCCGCCGGCGGCGGGGCCTCCTCATCCGCGCCCGGCTGCTCGCCCGAGCCCTCGTCCTGCGAACCGCCGAACGGGTCCGTGTACTGCTCGTCGCCCGGTGTCTGGGCGAGCGCGCCGCTCGGCAGGGCGAGGGCGACGAGGCATGCGGCGAGGGTCGCGGAACGCACGGCCGGGAACCCTAGAGGAACGCTACCGTGCGGCGATCAGCTCGACGCCGCCCAATGACGCACCGCCGGACGGCCCGGACGTGCTGACCCTCTCGGCGCCGGACGGCACGGCACCGACCCCCGCCCCGCCCGGCTTGCGCGCTCGCCTCGCAGCCTCCCCCACCGCTGCGGCTGCCGGGCTTGCCGCGGCCACGATGGCCGCCAACCTGATCGCGGTCGTCTTCACCGTGACGTTCACGCGGCTGCTCGGCGCCTCCGACTACGGCTCGCTGGCCGCCCTCCTGAACCTCAGCGTGATCTTGTTCGTGCCCGGCTCCGCGCTGCAGGTGGCCGTCGCCCGCGCGGGCACGCTCGGCGAGCTCGGCGCGGCGGGTGAGCTGGCGGCCACGCTGCGCCGCTGGACGCTCCGCGTGCTGGCGGTGCTGGCGCTGGTCGCGCTCGTGTCCGCGCTCGCCCGGGCGCCGCTCGCTGTCGCGCTCGACGTCGAGCAGGAGTGGGCGGCGGCCGCGGTTCCGGTCACCGCCGTGCTGTGGTCGCTGCTCTCGCTCCAGCGCGGACTGCTGCAGGCGGCGCGGGAGTACCGGACGGTCGGCGTCAGCATCGTGCTCGAGGCGCTGGGCCGGCTGGCGGTCGGCGCGGTGCTCGTCGGCGCCGGGCTCGGCGTGGCCGGCGCCTACGCCGGCACGCTGGCGTCGTTCGTCGTCGTCGCGGTGGTGCTCGACGCGCTGCTGCGGCGCCGCCTCGGGCCGCCGGCCACGAGCACCCCCGCCCACCGGCTGCGGTCCCTCGCCCGCGGCGCGGCGCTCCCGATCGCCGCCCTCGCGGTCGTCGCGGCGCTCCAGAACGTCGACGTCCTCCTCGCTCGGCACGTGCTGGCCGACGATCCGGCAGGTGTCTACGCGGCGAGCACCGTCGCGGCCAAGGCGCTCGTGTGGATCGCCGTCGGGATCGGGATGTGGCTGCTGCCGGAGGCGGTCCATCGCGCGGCCGCGGGCGGCGACCCGCGACCCGTGCTCGCCCGCGCGTTCGCCCTGATCGGTGTCGTCGCGGCGCCCGCGCTGCTCGCGTACGCCCTGATTCCGCGGCTCGTGCTGGGGACGGCGTTCGGGAGCGAGTACGAGTCCGGCGACGAGATCCTGCTCGTGCTCGGCGTGGCGTACGCGCTGCTCGCGCTCACCTACCTGTCGGTGCAGTTCCTGCTCGGCATGGGCCATCGCGGGCCCGTCTGGGGGCTCGCCGTGGCCGCCGCGGCGGAGCCGATCGTGCTGCTCACGACCGACCGCCTGAGCACGTTCGCGTTCGCCGTCCTCGGGGTGCAGGTGGTCGCCGCGGCGATCGCGCTCGGCGCGGCACTCAGGCCCGGCGGGCTGGCGCGGCGCTGACCACGGCGGCCGCCAGCAGCACCGCCAGCAGCGACACCGAGGGCATCTCCCACCCCCAGTCGAGCGACACGTGGACGCTCCACGCCGCCAGTCCGCCGAAGGCGGCCGCCCCGGCGCCGGGCGCGGCGCGCTGGACCCGTGCCGCGCCGGCGACGACGCCGCCGACCAGCAGCGCGAGCGCGGCCAGGCCCGCCAGTCCCAGCTCCGCCGCGGTCTCGAGCGGGAGCGAGTGGGCGTCGCGGGCGCCCTCGGCGATCGTCCGCTCCCGCAGCCATTCGACGTTGAATGCTCCCGAGCCGGCGCCGACGAGCGGGTGGTCGGCCCAGGTCGAGACCGCGACGCGCCAGTAGGAGTAGCGATTGCTCTGCACCGTGGCGAGGCGCTCGGCGCTCGCGCCGAACTCCGGCGCGCCACGGCGCGAGTCCGCCGCGACGAGCACGCCGGCGAGCACGACCGCGGCCGCGGCGGCGGCGAGCAGCCGCGGGCGCCTGAGCGCGACCAGCCGGCGGGCGCGCTCGTCCTCCCGCCGCGCGAGCCCGCGCTGGACGACTGCTGCCACGACGACGGCGGCAGCGATGACCAGCGCGAGCGCCGTTCCCTGCGCGGTCCGTGCGCCCTCGAGGTCCTTGACCGCCGGCAGCAGCGCGGCCACGACGCCCGCAACGGCGGCAGCGGCCACGACGACGGCGGCGGCCCGGAGCTGCGTGCGCGAGGGACGGGCGAGCAGCACGACCACCATCCCTGCGGCGGCCGCGAGCAGCCCGCCGCGCGAGAACGAGAGCACGAGGCCGGCCCCGAGCACGGGCGCCGCGGCCGCCGCCGCGGCGCGCACACGCGGAGCGTGTGACGAGTCCCCGGCGAGCCCGGCACAGAGGGCGAGCCCGATCGCAGCGACGGCCCCCATCGCGTTCCAGTAGCCGAGCGGCGCCGACAGCCGCCCGCCGGCGGCCGCAGTACGCTCGAGCGTCACCAGCCAGGGTGCGAGCCGCTCCGACAGCCCGACGAGCACGATCGCGGACGCGCCACCCGCGAGCACCGGCACCACCAGACCGGGGACCGAGCGCAGCAGCGCCACCCCCGCCACGAGCGCGCCGAGATACAGCGCAACCCGCTGCGCGTCGGCGTACGCGACGGCATGCAGCGGCGTCCAGGTGAGCGACGCGACCGTGAGCGCGAGCAGCAGCGCCAACCCCACCATCGCCGCGAGCGCCGGCCGGCCGCCAGGAAGCACGGAACCGCCGCTGGGCCGCGACGGCTCGTCGCCGGGTGCCAGCCGGTCGTCTCTGAGCGCCGGCTGGCTGGGCCGCGGCGTCGCGACGGCCGCTACGGCGACGATCAGCCAGGCCGCGATCCCGCCTGCGAGGCGGGCGTCGGCGTCGTAGCCGCCGTGGAAGAACGCCAGCGCGACGGGCAGCGCGAGCAGCGCTGCGGCGGCGACGGCCGGTGGCGACAGGCGCATGGCTGGGGCAGGCTACGCAGTCGCCGTGGCGGTCGATGCCGTCGGCGCCGGCCGAGTCGCGCGCGAGCGGCGCCGTCCCGGTGGCGGCCCTCGATGCCCTCGGCGCTGGGCGGGTTCGGGCGAGCGGCGCGGTCGCGGTGGAGGTCGATCCCCGCCCGGCGACCGGGACCGGCGCGGGCGGTAGCCTGCGGCGGCCGATGCCTCGTGTCCCCGGTCTGCCACGCGGAGCCCGGCGCGACGCGATCGTCCTGGCCGTGCTCGCCTTCGCCGCGGCGCTCGCGCAGCGGCCCGGGGTGGCGTCGTCGGACACCAAGATCGACCTCCACGTCGACCCCGTCGGGTTCCTGGCGGACGTGGTGTCGGTGTGGTCGTCGACCGGCGACCTCGGCCACGTGCACGCCGGCCAGTACGCGGGCTACCTGTTCCCGATGGGCCCGTTCTTCGCGCTCGGCGACCTTGCCGGGCTGGCGCCCTGGCTCACGCATCGGCTGTGGCTCGGCGCGGTGTTGACGGTCGCCGTCGTCGGGGCCGCACGCCTCGCCGACGCGCTCGTCCCTCGCGGCGGGAGCCCGGCGCGGCTCACTGCCGGCGCGATCTTCCTGCTCAACCCGTACGTCGTCGTGTTCCTCAACCGCACCTCGATCACGCTGCTGGCCTACGCGCTGCTGCCGTGGCTCCTGCTCGCCGTCCACCGCGGGCTGCGGCATCCGCGCAGCTGGTGGTGGCCGGCGGCCGGGGCGCTGCTCGTGGCGGCGTCCGGCGGCGGGGTGAACGTCGCGGTGCTGGCGTGGCTGCTGCTCGCCCCGCTCGCGCTGCTGATCTACGAGCCGGCGATCGGCGCGGTGCGCTGGAGCGACGCCCGGGCATTCGCGCTGCGCACCGCCGCGTGCCTCGCGGTCGCGTCGCTGTGGTGGGTCGCGCCGGTGGTCGCCCACGTGCTCTACGGCCGCGACTTCCTGCCGTTCACCGAGCCGCCGGGCGTGATCTGGAGCACGACGAGCGCCTCCGAGGTCCTGCGCCTGATGGGCTACTGGACCTCGTACGTGGGCGTGGGCTACGCCGGCGACCTGCGGCCGTTCACGTCCGACGCCGGGGTGATGCTCTTCCATCCCGCCGTGCTCGTGGCGTCGCTGCTGGTGCCGGCGCTCATCGCGCTCGCGCTCGCGACCGCCCGACCCTGGGCGTACGCGCCGTTCTTCCTGCTGCTGCTGCTCGGCGGCGCGCTGATCGCCGGCGCCGGCTTCCCGGACGGCACGCCGCTGCGGCGAGCGGCGCTCGCCGTCTACTTCCGCGTCGACGCCGTCCAGTTCCTGCGCACGACCTACAAGGCCGCGCCGCTGATCGTGGTCGCGTTCGCGCTGCTCGCCGCCGCCGCCGCGCCCGCCGTCTGGGTGCGCGCGCGCTGGGTGGCGCTCCCGCTCGCCGCCCTGCTCCTGCTGTCGGCGTGGCCGCTGGTCCGCGGCGAGGCGGTCGACTCGCAGCTGGCCTGGGAGGAGATCCCGCCCGCGTGGACGGATGCGGCGCGCGACCTCGACGCCGACCTGCCGGCCAACACGCGTGCGGTCGTGCTTCCCGCCCAGCTGTTCGCGACCTATGACTGGGCGTCGACCGTCGACCCGATCCTGCCCGCGCTCAGCGACCGCCCGGTGGCGGCGCGGACCGTGCTCGCGTACGCCGACCGCCGGTCCGTCGACCTGCTGTGGACGGCCGACAACCTGATCCAGCAGGAGCGCGCCGTCGACGGCCAGCTGCCGCCGCTGCTGGCGCTGCTCGGCGCCGGTGCCGTGATCGCCGGCGCCGACGACGACCGCGCGCGCAGCGGCGCGATCGTCCCCTCGGGCGCGGCCCGCGAGCTCGCCCGTGGCGGGCTCGGCGAGCCGGATCGCCGCTACGGGCCGGCGCGGCAGGTGGCAGGCGAGGCCGGGACGCTCGCACCGCCCGCGCGCGTGCCGCAGGTCGCCCGCTACGACCTGCCGGCGAGCGAGGGGATCGTGCGCGTCGCGCCGGCCGGGCCGCAGGCGCTCGTCGACGGGTCCGCGGACACGCTTGCCGGCCTCGCCGCCTTCGACGCGCTCGACCCCGGGCGGCCGCTCGCCTACGCCGCGGACCGGACCGCCGCGGAGCTGCGCGCCGCAGCCCGCCCGGGCGCCGACTTCGTGATCGGCGACGGCAACCGGCGGCGCGTGATCGTGTCCTCGCGCACGCGCCAGGAGGTGGGCCCGACGCTGACCGCAGACGCCGAGCCGCCGTCCGACGCCGCGTTCCTCGATCCCTTCGAGAAGGGCGCTGTGGCGCAGACCGTGGCCGAGTACGAGGGCATCCGCGACGTCCGCGAGGACGCGCTCCCGGGTGCCACGCAGTTCCCCGAGTCGCGGCCGTTCGCCGCGCTCGACGGATCGACGGACACCGCCTGGGTGGCGCCGCCGCACGGCGAGCTCGCGCGCCACTGGCTCGAGGTCGAGCTGGACTCGCCTCGCGACGTGCCCGCCGTCGAGCTGCTCCCGCTCGACGACGCGCGCGCCCGGACGACCGAGGTCGAGATCGCCGGCCGGCGCTTCCCGCTGCGGCCCGGGTGGAATCGCCTGCCGGTCGGCCTCGCGGCCGCGCGCGTGCTGCGCGTGACGCTCTCGCGCGTCGAGCGGGAACCGGGGGTCGCCAACGCCGGCGGCGGGATCGTCGAGCTGCGGATCCCGGGCGTCACGGCGCGTGAGTGGCTGCGCCCGCCGCGCGTGCTCGAGGACGCGCTCCGCGGCGCGGATCTCGGCCGCTCGTCGCTCACCTACGTCCTACAGCGCACGACCGGCGCGACCCCGTTCCGCCGGGAGTCGCTGAGCGCGCCGCGCCAATCGCGCTTCGTGCGCGACCGCGGCGACGCCGAGCGGCAGATCGCGCGCCGGATCGCCCCGCCGGCGGCGCGCGAGTTCGCGGCCGACGGCTGGGTGACCGTCTCCCCCGACGCGCCCGACCCCGCGCTCGACCGGCTGGCGGGCACCGGCGGCGGGCGGTTCGCGTCGTCCGGACGGTTCGAGAGTGCGCCGGGCCGAAGGGCGTCGCGGGCGTTCGACGGCGACCCGGGCACCGCGTGGATCGGTCCCTGGCAGCGCGAGCGCGAGGCGTGGGTGAGCTGGACGACGCCGCGAGCCGTCACGCTCCGCACGCTTGTGCTCCGCCCCGCAGCCGGCGTCCGCCGCCCGGAGCGCGTGGTCGTCAGCGCCCGGGGCCGCCGCGTCGACGCCGCAGTCGATGCCGCGGGACGTATCGAGCTCACGCGCCCGCTCGGCGGCCGCGCCTTCCGCCTCGAGATCGTCGACGCGGGCGCAGCCGAACCGGCCGCGCGGCGGCGCCGAGCGGTCGGTATCGCCGAGATCGTCGGCGCGGACGCCGGGGTGGATGGCACGCCAGCCGGTGGCCGGATCAACGCCGCGTGCGGCGCGCTGCGCGTCGACGCCGCCGGGCGGGTCCTGCGGCTACGGCCGATCGGCACCGTCGCGGACTTCGATGCCGGCAGGCCGCTGCGCGCGCAGCCGTGCGGCGCGCCTGCCGAGTTCCCGGCCGGAGCGGTCGAGCTGACGACCGCCTCCGCGCTGTTCGAGCCCTACTGGCTGCGCCTGCACTCGCCGCCCCCGGCGGGCGCGCCGGCGGCGGCCGGCGGCGGCCGGGTGGTCGACCCCGGGGACTTCGGGCGTTCGAGCGTGGACGGCGTCAGGCTCGCGCTCGACGGGCCGAGCCGGCTGGTGCTCGCCCAGAGCTACGACCGCGGGTGGCGCGCCTGGTGCGACGACCGTGCGCTCGGCGCGCCGCGGCCCGATGCGGCGTACGGCAACGGCTGGGCGGTCGGCGGCTCGTGCACCGAGGCGCGCTTCGCGTTCGCGCCCGACCGGCCGGTCAAGCTCGCGATGCTGGTCTCCGGCGCCGCGTGCCTGCTGATGCTCGTGGCGCTGGCGCTGCGCGGCCCGCCGGGCCGCCTCGACCACTCTCCCACTCCCGGCTTCGTCCCCGCCGACCGCGCCACGCGCGTCACCTGGCCCCGGGCGGCCACGCTCGGCCTTGCCGCGGGCGTCGCCGGAGCGGCGCTGATCGCGCTCCGAGCCGGGCCACCGGTCGCCGTCGCGGCCGCACTCGTCGCGCGGTACGGCATCGGCGCGCGCCCGCTCGCGCTCGGCGCCGCCGGCCTGCTGGGCATCGCCGTCCCGGCCGCCTACCTGATCTTCCTCCCGACCGACCGCGGCGGCTACGCGCCGCGCTACGCAAGCGACCTCGTCGGAGCCCACTGGCTGGCGACGGCCGCGCTCGTCCTGCTTGCCTTCGCGCTGGCCCGCATGTTCAGCGGGCCGAGGGAGCCGGCTGCGGCTCGACCGGCGCGTGCGAGTCGGGATCCCGCACCGGCTGCGCGCGGTCGGGAACGAGCCGCTTGAGCCGCAGGAGCGGCCGCTCGAGCAGCCGCCAGGAGAGCGTCGCGAGCACGACCGCCGCGATCGCGCCCACCGCCAGATAGAGGAGGAAGTCGCCCCACGAGCCGTCGCGCCCGATCTCGTCCACGACCTCCTCCATCGCGGCGTTGTGCCAGAGATAGACGCCGTACGAGACCACGCCGAGGTAGAGCAGCACCGGGTGCGCCAGCAGCCGCCGGACCGCGCCGCGGCCCGGCGGCCCGAACGCGGCCGGGAGCAGCACGCCCACGGCGACGGCCGCGTAGAGCCAGTGCCGGGCGACGGTCTGGGCGGCGTCCATCGGCGCGTCGAGCCGGTTCTCCGGCGACAGGCCGATCCCGACGGCCACGACGACGAACGCCGCCAGCGCGCCCAGCCACGGCGCCCACGGCCACCGTCCGACCCAGGCCAGCGGCGTGCGCCCGTCGCGCTCGCCGGCCACGCTGATCACCGCGAGCGCCATCCCGAGCGCGAAATGGTCGAGGTAGGCCGGCAGCCACAGCAGTATCCGGCCGGCGTTCGCCTGGTCGGGATCGGCGGCGGTCAGGACCGCGAACAGGACCCAGGCGGTGCCGATCGCCGCCAGGACTCCCAGCGCGACCAGCTCGCTGCGGACCGTCGCGGGCAGGCGCCGCAGGGCGAGCGCCCACACGGGCAGCAGCGCGTAGAACGTCACCTCCACGCACAGCGTCCACGCCTGGCTGATGCCGCCCAGCGCCAGGTCGCCGTAGATCTGCAGGAAGCCGTAGTAGACCACCGCGTGCCCCGGCTCGAAGGTGTCCGGCTTCGGGATCACGAGCGCGATCACGGTCAGCGCGAGCCAGTACGCGGGCACGATCCGCAGCACCCGCCGCCAGCCGTAGGCGATCGCCCGCGGCGGCGGCGTGCCGAGCAGCCGCGCCCGTACGAACGGCCGGTAGAGCAGGAAGCCGGAGAGGACGAAGAAGATCGTCACGCCGACGTCGAGCCGGCTCAGGAACGGCGCGAGGTCGCTGCCCGTGAGCGTGATCTCCGACCAGAACGAGGCGTGGA
The DNA here is from genome assembly GCA_963789005.1 of uncultured Solirubrobacteraceae bacterium. Classification (GTDB taxonomy): domain Bacteria; phylum Actinomycetota; class Thermoleophilia; order Solirubrobacterales; family Solirubrobacteraceae; genus DASSUW01. Next base: position 611,558 of record CAWBIZ010000015.1, on the reverse strand, counting down.
AGACGACCACGCTCAGCGCGGCGATCGCCCGGACCGAGTCCAGCAACGGAAACCGCGGCTGCCCCGCCCGCGGGCTGGGGCCGCTCGACGGGGACGCGGGATCGGCCATCTAGTACGGCCAGGGGCCGGAGCGGTGGCCGAGCGCGCGGGCGAGCCACGGCATCCGGGCGACGATCGCGGCCTTCACCGCGAGGTTGCGGGCGAACCAGGGCAGCGGCGCGAGCTGCCGGGCGGCGTTCGCGACCCGTGCACGCACGCCGAGGTCCTCGCGGCGGTACTCGGCGAGCGACCCGCTGCGACCGGCGTACCGGAAGCACGCGCTCGCGAGCAGGTGCCGGCCGAGCGCGAGCGTGACGCCGACCGACGAGTAGGCGTCATGCACCAGCAGCGTCCCGCCGGGGCCCACCCGCGCGCCCCAGCGGCGGAGATCGGCCGCCGCCGCAGCGAAGCGATGCGCGCCGTCGACGAACAGCAGGTCGACGTCGCCGGAGACAGAGCCGAGCGCCTCCTGCGACGGGCGCCGCACGTGGCGCACCCGCCCGGCCACGCCGGCACGGTCGAGGTTCGCGCGGAACGCAACGTGGTCGGCCTCCCCCTCCCCGGCCGTTCCCTCCCACTGCCGCGGCCCGCGATCGTTGCCAGCGTGCGGGTCGATCGCGACGACCTCGGCGCCCGGCGGGGCCGCGGCCGCGAGCACGATCGTCGAGCGTCCGCGGTAGGACCCGATCTCGACGATCCGCGCACTGCGCGCGGCCACCGTCCGCAGGCGCTCAGCCTGCTCGTCGGTCAGCCAGCCCTCGACACCGTCGGTCCCCCCGGGGCGCCGCTCGACATGGATGACCGCGTTCCAGCACGCCACCTCGCGCACGCCGGGGATCCGCATCAGGAACCGCAGGTGCGGCCAGTAGCGCGGCTCGGCCCTGGTCACCCGCAGACCGGGGCGCGTCTTGACGTACCGCAGCGTCGGCCCGATGTGGACCGGGAACAGCCCCTCGCCGTAGCGGTTCTTGCGCGGCGGCCCGTGCAGGCGCTCGTACAGCCGCGGGCCACGGCCGGGCCCGAGCAGGTGGTACGGGCTCATCTCGTGCCCGCCGTGCGGCGAGTACCAGTTCGTCCACGACAGGTACGCCCAGCCGCCGGGCCGCAGCACGCGCTCGACCTCGCGGATCACCGCCTCGGCGTCGCGCGTGTGCTCGAGCAGGTTCGAGCACACCACCCCGTCAGCCGCCGAGTCGGGGAGCGGCAGCGCCTCCGCGTCGGCGACGAGCGCTCCCGGCGGGAGCTCGGCGGCATCGCTGTCGACCGCGATCACCGTCGCACCGCGCGCCCGCAGCGCGGCCGTGTAGTAGCCGGGGCCGCACCCGAGGTCGACGAGCGTCCGGCCCGCCAGCGGCCCGTGGCGGCGCTCGAGGTCGGCCGCCAGCTCGTCCGCCAGCCAGCTGTAGAACGGCTCCGGATCCTCGCGCTCGTTGCGGAACAGGCGCCAGAGCTCGCGGACACGAGCGGGTCCGGTCGGCCGCGCGCTCATGCGAGCCGCGGCGCGGCGCGGGCGGCCAGCAGGACGGCGACGACGGCGAGCCCGAGCTGCACGAGCACGAGCGCGACGGCCAGGTTGTCGGCCGCGCCATCGATCGAGCGCAGCAGCAGCGGCTCGGCGACCGCCACGACCGCGACGAGCGGGAGCAGCGTGCGGCGGCCGAGCGCGAGCGAGTGCTGCACCGCCACCGACGCGCAGGCGAACAGCGTCATCGCCGCCGCCAGCCACGGCAGCGCGTCGGCCGCGCCGTCGAGCTCCGGCCCGAACACCACGCGCAGGAGCGGCTCGCCGGCGACCGCGCACAGCAGCGTGAACGGCACCCCGACGGCGGCGACGAGCGCCAGCGTGCGCACCAGCCGCCGCGCGTCCTCGGGGCCGCGTCGCGCATGCCGCGACAGCTCGGGCAGCAGCGCCAGCGCCAGGCCCACGGCGACCCACGCCACGACCTTCGACGCCACCGCCGCCGCCGCGTAGGCGCTCGCCTCGGCCTCCGCGAGCCGGTGCTGGGCCACGATCACGTCGACGTGCTGCACGAGCGCGAGCAGCGTCAGCGCGACCACTCCGAACAGGCTTCCGCGCAGCCGCGGCGCGACCGCCGCGTCGGCACCGCCGCGACTCGTCGCGCCGAGCGCGGCCAGCATCCCGACCACGATCCCGAGCAGCGCGCCGCCCACCCCGGCGCCCGCGAGCACCAGCGCCGCAGCGACGATCAGGCGAGTGCCGCCTTCGAGCAGCAGGCTCCCCGCCACCGCACGGTGCGCGCCCTGGCCCTGGAGCACGCCGCGCCGCAGCGACAGCGCCAGCCACAGGAACAAGGCCGGCGGGACGATCGCCGCCGCCCACGGCTCGTCGATGCCGGCGAGCGACGCCAGTGGCTCGCGTAGCAGCGCCGCGCCGGCGGCGGCCACCGCGGCCAGCGCGAGGATCGTCGCCTCCCAGCGGGCGGGCACGCGGCCGAGCCGGCCGGCGGCCGCCTCGCGCGCCGCGGCGAGCTGCACGGCGGCGCCGGGGACCGCCAGGATCAGGAACGCGGACGCCAGGGCGGCGAGCGCGCCGTAGCCCTCGACGCCGAGCGCCCGCGCGAGCACCATCGTCAGCGCCAGCGAGAGCACGTTGGCGGTCAGCGTCGCGGCGGCCACGCCCGCCGGGCGGCGGCCCAGCGAGCGCAGCACGGATCGCAGCCGCGGCGCCCGCGCCCGCTCGAGGACGTCGAGCGCCTGCGCGGCCGTGCGCTCCCACGTGAACGACCGCGCCCGGCGCTCGGCCGCGACGCCCATCCGCTCGCGCTCGGCGGGGTCCTCGACCAGCTCGCGCACGCGCGCGCCGAGCGCCCGCGGCTCGTCGGCGAGGACGCCGGTCTCGCCGTCCACGATCGACTCCGCCAGGCCGCCGACGCGCAGCGCCGCGCTCGGCGTCCGGCACGCGCCCGCCTCCATCACGGTCAGGCACCAGCCCTCCGCCGACGACGCGGTCAGCGACACCCACGACGACGCGAGCAGGTCGCGCTTGGTGGCCTCGTCCACGAAGCCGTGCAGCGTGACCCGGCCGCCGAGCCCGCGCGCCGCGATCTCGGACTCGAACACTTCGCGATGGTCGCCCTCGCCCGCCACGTGCAGGTGGGCCGCGGGAATGCCCTCGAGCACGTCGAGCAGGACCTCGAGCCGCTTGTAGCGCTTGAGCCGGCCGAGGTAGAGCAGCGTCGGCTCGGGCGATCGCGTCCCGGCGTGGAAGGCGTCGGCCTCGACGCCGCTGTAGACGACCGAGATCGCGTCGGGGTCGACGCCGAGCTCGACGAGCGACTCCTCCGCCGCGTGCGAGATCGTCAGGAACCGCGTGCCGGCGTAGAGATGACGGAGCGGGAGTGTCTCCAGCAGCCAGGCCGCAAGCGCGCCGCGGCGACCGAGCTCCTCGACGTACATGTCGCGATGCACGTGGTAGACCTGCGCCACGCGCGGGATCCGCAGCCGCCACAGCGGCGTGAAGAACGCGATCCCGTTGACCACCTCGAGCACGACGTCGACGTCCTTGACCGCACCGCGCTTGATAAGCCAGGCCGCGCGCGGGAACACCGACAGCCGGCTGCCCACGTGGTGCAGCTCGAGGTTGGGTGCCGGGCACTCGACGCGGGCGGCGCCCGGATAGTCACCGGCGATCACCGTCACGCGATGGCCCCATGCGATCCAGCGGCTGACGATGCCGTAGAGGTGGGTGCCGGTGCCGCCGCCCTGCGGGTGCGTCCAGTCGCGGTCGGTCAGGACCAGGATGTGCCGCGGCGGCGCCATCCGCCGTGACGCTATCTCACGGCTCCACCGACGGGGCGAGCGTGCGGCGACGGGCGTCGGCCTCCGCCGCGGCCTCCGGGTCGCTGTCCGCGAGGGCCAGGGCGAGCGCCGTCCACGCCGTGACGTTCTCCGGCTCGTGGCGGACGAGCGGCCGCAGCAGCGCGACCGCGCGCTCGGGCCGCCCGGCGGTGAGCTCGAGCCCCGCGAGCCTCGGCACCACCTCCCCGTCGGGCCGGGCGCGCCGCGCGTCCTCGAGCAGCCCGATCGCCTCCTGTACCCGCGCGGGCGTCAGCTCCCGGGCGGGCGCGGGTTGGATGTCGCGGGCGCGCAGCTCGGCGCGGGTGCCGGGCCAGGCGGACGCCAGCCAGCCCGCGACAGCGAGCGCGATCAGGGCGAGCGTCGGCCGGTTCATCGCGGCACCAGCACGTCGTAGGCCCCCAAGCGGGCGCGCAGGCGGTAGGCCGACGCGAGGTGCTCGTCGAGCGCCCGCGACCCGCTCGGCCGCCCGCGGGCGTTCGGCTCGGGGCGGGACGAGAGCGGATCGGTCCAGCGCACCACCGCGCGGGGCGGGTCGCGGCGCAGCGCGGCGACGATCCGCTGCTGCTCCGCGGGACGGGCCTGCAGCAGCACGTCGTCTTCGAGCAGGTTCGGGCGGGCGACGAGGAAGTGCACGAGCGGTGCGGAGAGTGTCACGAGGTCGGATCGCCGCGGCGCGACGTAGATCGGCTCCCCCGGCGGGACGAGCCGCTGCACGAGCGCAACCGTGGGCGGAAGCGCGCGCGCCTCGTCGGGCGGGACGCGGATGCCGGGCACGCCGTCGAGACGCAGGGGCTCGAGGTCGGGCGGGAGCACGAGCGCGGACAGCCGGTTGGCCGCACCGACGGCGAGCAGCAGCGCGAAGGCGAGCACGAGCACCGCCGCTAGCGGGCGTGCCGGCCGCGCCGCCAAGGCGATCGGGACGAACGCGCAGGCAGCGATCAGCAGCGGCTGCGCGTGCTGCTCGTCCGGCCGTGAGAACAGGTACACCGCCATGCCGGCGCCGAGCACGAGCAGGCCCACGAGCGGCGCACTGAGCGTGCGGCGCCGGAGCGTGAGCACGGCCGCGGCGAGCGCGACGACGCCCGCGAGCGGCAGCTCGTAGCCGAGCAGATCCTTGACGTCGGTCGCGAGATCCCCGGGCGGCCACGCGCGCAGCGGACCGTCGTAGACGAGAGGGAACGGCAGCGACCAGACCTCGCCTGCACGAGCAGGCCCGGCAACGAACACCTCCCACAGCTCGCCTGGCCCGGCCGCGACCGCGAACGGAAGCCACAGGAGGACGGTCGCTGCGACCGCCGCGGCGGCAGCGATGGGCGCCGCGCGCGTGCCGCCGGATCCGGCGCGGCGCACGAGCAGGGCGGCGACGACCGCGGCGGCGGCCACGAGGCCGAAGTCGGGGCGCCAAAAGCCCGCCAGCGCGGCCAGCGCTCCCGCGGCAGCGGCGCGGCGCGGGCTCGCGCGGTCGCCGCCGGTGGCCACCGCGAGCGCGCCCAGCGCGAGGGCGAACGCGACCGCGGCCGGGTTGGCGCTGGTGGGCTGCGCCGCGACGAGTGCCGCCGCCGCCCACGCCGCCAGCGCCCAGCGCGGCCCGGCCACGCGCCCGGTGAGCCGCCAGGCGAGCAGCGCGGCGGTGGCGTCGGCGGCGACCCGCACGAGCCGCCACCAGAGCACGGACGGCCCGAGCAGCTTGAACGCGAGCGCGATCAGCAGCGGCTGGCCGGGCCCGTAGCTCCAGCCGAAGTCGGCGTACGGCCACTGCCCGTCGGCGACCCGCGTCGCGGCCTGCAGCAGCAAGCCTTCGTCGAACGGCTCGAGGTAGCGCCATGCGGTGAAGCCGGACACGAGCGCCGCCGCCAGCCATAGCCCAACCGGGAGCAGGGCGCCGCGCTCTGAGCGCTGACGGCGCGCGGGCGTCGCTTGTTCGAGGATCACGCCGGCGACCCCGAGTTCTCAGCCGCCCCACGCCGGCTCATGCCAGCGACCTCGCCTCGTCGCCCCGCGAAGCGCGCAGGTAGCCGCCGAGCTCGGCGAGCAGCCCGCGCTCGAGCCGGAGCGTGGCCAGCGCGAGCACCGCGAGCCAGAGGGCGAGCTCGGCGATCGCCTGCCCGGGCGGACGCTCTCCGCCCCAGAGCACCAGCCGGACGGCGAGCACGGATGCGCTGGCGGCGACTACCGGCGCGGCGCCGCGGATCGCGAGCGCGCGAAGCCGCACGCCGGGGAGCAGCCGGCGCAGGTAGACCCGGCGCACCGCGAGGGCAGCCAGCGTGCACGCGAGGCGGCCGGCGACGAACCACCAGCTGCCGCCGAGCAGCGCGCCCGGGACCGCGAAGGCCGCGAACGCGCCCGCGAACGCCGCCGACTCGATCGCCTGCGGCCACGGCTCCCCGCGCGCCCGGTAGAACGAGAACCAGTTGTACCCGAGCTGCTGGAGCGCGGTGACGACCGCGAGGCCGCCGATCAGCACGACGGCCGGCTCCCACTCCTCCCCGAGCACGAAGCGCACGAGGTCGGCGCCGAACAGCGCCAGGCCGGCGCCGAACGGGAGCGCCCACATCAGCGCCAGGCGGTTGGACTTGACGAACGCCTCCTCGAGCACCTCGGTCCGCTCGCGCACGCGCACGATCGCGGGGTACACGGTGGTCGCGAGGATCTGGTCCGCGCGATCGACGTAGCGCGTGAGCGTCGCCGCGAGCGTGATCCACCCCGCGGCCGCCAGTCCCTGGTCGAGCCCGAACACCGCGACCTGGCCCTGGGCGACGAGGAGGGCCGCGACGGCGCTGGCGAAGATCGGCCACGAGAACAGGAGGTAGCGGCGCGCGGCGTCGCGGCCGGGGCGCAGCCGCAGCCGGTACGGCGACGCGCGCAGCGCCGCGAGCACGGCGAGCGCGTTCCCGCATGCCGGGCCGATCACCAGCGCCCACACCCCGACCCCGGCGAGCAGCAGCGGCACGGTCACGGCGACCGTGCCGAGCGGGACGATCGCCTGCAGCGTGCGCAGGCGCAGGTAGTCCATGCGGCGGAAGAACACCCACTGCGGCGCCTGCAGCGCGAACGCCAGCGGCAGGTAGGCGACGGCGAGCGTCAGCGGGAGCAGCCGGTCGTCGTCGTAGACGGCCGCCAGCACCGGCGCGCACGCGGCGATCACGACCGCCGCGGCCAGGGCCAGCCCCAGCTCGACGGTGAACGCGCGCTGGAACTCGGCCTCCTCGTCGGCCGCCGCCTCCTGCACGAACGCCTCGTCGATCCCCACCCGCCGCAGCGCGACGATCGTCATCGCGGTGGTGGTAACGATCCCGTAGAGGCCGATCGCGTCCGGGCCGAGCAGCGCGGTGGCGAGCAGGCCCTGCACCAGCACGAGCGCCTCGGCGCCGGAGAGGAACGCCGCGTTGACGACACCGCCGCGCGCGGTCGCCGCCCGCAGGCCGCCGGGGCGGCTCGCGCTGCTCCTCCGTGGCATGGGGCGCGATGCTACCCCGGCCATGAGCGGCGGCCCGACCCTGATCGTCTCCTACTCCGGCGTGCTCGGAGGCGCCGAGCGCGTGCTCGTCGACTGCGTGACGCGGCTCGACCGCAACGCGATCGTCGCCTGCCCCGACGGCCCGCTCGCGGTCGCGTTGCGCGCCGCCGGAGTCGCATGGACGCCCGTGCGGGAGCGGCCGCTGCGCCGCGGTGCCGCCCACGCCCGCGGGCTGGCCGGCCTCGCCTGGGAGAGCGCCGCGCTCGCCCGGCGCCACCGCTCCCGGGCGATCGTCGCCTGGGGCGCGCGCGCAGTGCTCGCGACGGCACTCCTGCCCACGCGCCCGCCGCTGCTGGCCGTCCACCACGACCTCCTTCCTCGCCGGCGCCGCGGCACGCCGACGGGTGACGCAGCCCGCGCGGTGGGCGATCGCCGGATCGCCTCCGCGGTGGGCGATCGCCGGATCGCCTCCGCGGTGCGCTGGGCGACACGGCGGAGCGACGGGGTCGTGGCGGCGTCGGCGGCGATCGCGGCGGACGTCGGCGCTCCCGGTGCGGTGATCCTGCATCCCGGCGTGGACCTCGCGGCCTGGTCGCCGGCGCCGTTGCCGCCGCCCGACCCGCCGCGGGCGCTCGTGCTCGGCGCGCTCGTGCCGTGGAAGCGGCCCGACCTCGCGCTCGAGGTCGCGGCGCTCGTGCCCGGCCTGCAGCTCGAGCTGGCCGGCGCGCCGCTGCCCGGGGACGGCGAGGCGCTCGTGCGCGCGCTGCGCGAGCGAGCCGACGCCCTGGACGGGCGGGTCACGTTCGCCGGCCGGCTCGACGACCCGCGTTCGGCGCTCGCCCGCGCGCACTGCCTCCTGCACTGCGCCGACGCGGAGCCGTGGGGCCTGGCCCTGGTCGAGGCGCTGGCCGCCGGCCGACCGGTGGTGGCGGCCGGCGCCGCCGGCCCGCGCGAGATCGTCGCCGACGGGGCCGGACGGCTGTTTGCGCCCGGCGACGCCGCGGCGGCCGCCGCCGCGCTGCGGGAGGTGCTCGCCGACGACCGCGCACCAGCGGCCGCCCGAGCGCGCGCCGAGCACTTCCCCGTCGAGGCCTCGGCCGCGCGCTTCGCGGCCGCGCTGAAGGGCCTCGGATGAGCGGCGACCGGCACCGCCGTCACGTGCCGGCGCCTCCGACGGAGGTGTCGTGAGCGCCGGCTACACGGTCGTCGTCGTGCTGCACGACTCCGAGCCCGAGCTGCGCGTGCTGCTGGACTCGCTCGACGCCCACCTCGCGCCGCGGCCGCAGCTCGTCGTCGTCGACAGCGGCTCGGGCGACGGCGGCCCCGCCCTGGCTCAGTCGCGCGGCGCCGACGTGCTCGTGCTGCCGGGGAATCCTGGCTTCGGAGCGGCGTGCAACGCCGGCCTCGCGCTCGCGCGCCATGACGTCGCCGTGCTGCTCAACCCGGACTGCGAGCTGCTCGACGACTCGCTTGCGCGCCTGGCGAGGCTGGCCGCCGAACATCCGCGCGCGCTCCACGCGCCGCGGCTCCTCAACTAGCGACGGAAGCGTGCAGCGTTCGGTGCATCCGCGGCCCGGCACGGTCGGGGCGCTGCTTCCAGCCCTCGTGCACCCTCCGCTGCTGCCCCGGAGCCTCGCCGACCGAGCCGAGCCGCATCGGGCGGAGACGGCGCGCACGGTCGGGTGGGCGATCGCTGCCTGCCTGGCGGCGTCGACGGACCTCCTGCGCAGGCTCGGCCCGTTCGACCCCGCCGTGCACCTGTTCGCGGAGGACATGGTGCTCTGCCTCTGCGCTCGCGCCAACGGGATCCCGACCGTCCTGCATCCGAGCTTGCGGATCCGGCACGCCGGCGGCCATGCCACGACACGCGGCGGCGAGCCGTTCGAGACCATCGCGCGCCGCCGCCGCGAGGCGATCGGGATCACGCTCGGCCCGCGGGCGCTCGCGCTCGACGACCTCGCGCAGGCGCTCACCTTCGCCACCCGCGCCTCCGGTCACGCCCTTTTCGGCGGCGACTCGGCGCGACCCAAGGCACAGCTCGCAGCGCTGTGCCGGGCGTTAACGACCGCGACCCGGCCGTAGCCGGGTCGCGGTTCCAACTGGTTCGTGAGCCGGTGCCTAGGCGGCCTCGCGGAGCGCCAGCACGTCCGTGCGCTGGCTGAGGCGCTTGAGCGCCCGCTCCTCGATCTGCCGCGCGCGCTCGGTGGAGACACCGAGCTTGCGGCCGGCCTGGCTGAGCGTCTGCGGCTCCTGGTCGCCGGCGCCGAAGCGCATCTCGATCACGTTGCGCTCCTGCTCGGGCAGCTCCGCGATCGCGCTCAGCAGGGTCTCGGAGCGCAGCTTCTCGCCGACCTCCTCGTCGACCGGGGCCGTCTCGATCGCCAGCAGGTCGCCGAAGGACGTGTCGCCCTCGTCGCCGACCGGCTTGTCGAGGCTGACCACGGCGCGGTCCGCCTTGCGGATCTCGATCACGTCCTCGAGCGGGAGGTCCGCCGCGGAGGCGATCTCCTCATCCGTCGGCTCGTGACCGAGCCTGGTCGTGAGCTCACGCTCGATCCGGCCGACCTTGCGGGAGCGCTGCGCCACGTGGACCGGGAGCCGGATGGTGCGGCTCGTGTTCTCCAGTCCGCGCTGGATCGCCTGACGGATCCACAGCGTCGCGTAGGTCGAGAACCGGAACCCCTTGCGCCAGTCGAACTTCTCCACGGCCCGGATCAGGCCGAGCATGCCCTCCTGGATGAGGTCGCCCAGCGCGAGGCCCTGGCCCTGGTAGCGGCGCGCGTTCGCGACGACCAGGCGCAGGTTCGAGTTGATCATGCGGTCCTTGGCAGCGAGATCGCCCTTCTCGATGCGCTTGGCCAGCTCGATCTCCTCGCTCGGCTTGAGCAGCGGGTAGCGACCCGCCTCACGCAGCAGGAGCTGGAGGGAGTCCATCGTCGGATCGGCCTCGTGCTCGGGCTCGTTCCGGGTGCGCGGGATATCGGTGAACGTGCTCGTTTTCTGTCCCTTCGGAGTCTGTGTTGCAGCCATTTCAATACCAACTTCTACGGTAGGAATTATAGAGGAGTCCGGTTGCTGATGCAATCACCCGAGGGCGCCACACCAGTGCGGTCGCCGCCTCCTGCGGCTTCCGGCAAAACGGCCCGCCCGGGGGAGGTTCGGACGACCGCTCTTCAAGGCTCTTCCTGACCCGAACTACGCTGGGGACCCGTGTTTCGGTTCAGGCCCTGCGGTCACGAGGACGCGCAGGCACTACAGACAACCCTCGGCACCGCCGCAGGTTACGCGGTTTTGTGCCCGCTTCGCGCGGGTTTTAGGCACCGATGAGGTATTGAACCGCAAACGACGTGACTTTGCGTCGCGGGTGTGACGCACCGCACAGTATGGCAGCCCCTCATCCAGCAGCCACGTGGCGGGCGTCAACCGGCTCCCGCGCGGCGACGGCTTCGTCGACCAGGGCGTGCAGGGCGTGCTGGAAGCGCGGCACCGTGAAGCGCCGCGAGGCGGCGACGCACGTCGCGGGATCGACCGCCAGCGGGTCGAAGCCGGCCACGGCGTCGGCGAGCGCCTGCGGCTCGCTGGCGTCGTAGTACACGCCCGTCTCCCCCGCGCTGACGCTCTCGAGCACGCCGCCGGCCCCGAGCGCGATGACCGGCCGCCCGGACGCGAGCGACTCCACGGCGGCGATCCCGAACTCCTCCGCGGCCGTGACCACGAGCGCCCGCGCGCTGCGCATCAGGTCGGCGACCTCGGGGTCGCCGAGGCGCCCCGTGAGCGTCACGGTCGGCCCCGCGAGCCGGCGCAGGCGGCGACCCTCGGGCCCGTCGCCGACGACGACGAGCGGGAGCCCGAGGCGGTTGAACGCTTCGACCGCGACGTCGATGCGTTTGTGCGCCATCAGCTCCGCGACCACGAGGTAGTGCTCCCCGACGTCGCCCGGCCAGAAGCGGTGCAGCTCCACCGGGGGATGCAGCACGTGCGCCTCGCGGTCGAAGTGGCGGCGGACGCGCGAGGCGGTGAGCTGCGAGCACGCCACGTAGCGATCGACGCGCTGGGCGGCGCCGCGGTCCCACTCGCGCCAGCGCTCGAGCACCATCCGCAGCGGCGCCCGCAGCGGCCACGGCCGGGCCGCGACGGTCGCGTCGCGCTCCTCCCAGGCGTAGCGGAACGGGTTGTAGCAGTAACAGACGTGCACGGCCCCGGGGTCGGTGACGACGCCGTGGGCCCACGCGCTCGACGACGAGATCACGAGGTCGTAGCCGCGCAGGTCGAGCGACTCGATCGCCCGCGGGTAGAGCGGCAGCAGAGGCCGGAAGGTTCGCGCCGTGGGGTGCACGCGCTGCAGGAACGAGGTCCGCGGCGAGCGGTCCGCGAACCGCCCCTCGGTGCCGCGCTCGTCGTAGACCGCGGTGAAGACGTCGGCCTCCGGCCACGCGTCGCAGATCGCCGCGAACACGCGCTCCGCCCCGCGGAGGTCGAGCAGGAAGTCGTGCACGAGCGCCACGCGGGAAGCCATCTGACCGCAACTCTAGTCAGGCGCTGGCATTCTCGGATGCATGAGCGCCGTACTCCTACGTGCGTCCCTGGTGGCGGCGCTCGCCCTCCTCGTAGGCGCGGCTCCAGCCTCCGCCAAGGTCCCGCGCGACTGGCTCGGGGTGATGGTGGACGGCCCGATGACCGACCCGGCGTTCGACGCCTCAGGCGAGTGGCAGCGGCTCGGCGACAGCGGCGCGGGCCATGTGCGAGCCGAGTTCTCCTGGGCTCGGGCGCAGCCGGCAGGCCCAGGCGCGACCGACCTCGGGGCGTCGGATGCCGTCGTGCTCGCCGCCGCGCGTGAGAGCCTCGGCGTGCTGCCGGTCGTGCACCGGACCCCCGGGTGGGCGGCCACGACCGCGGCCGGCGAGGCCTCGCCGCCGCGCGGCACGGCGTTCGCCGGCTACCTGCGGGCGCTGGTCGGCCGCTACGGGCCGTCGGGCACGCTGTGGGAAGAGCACCCCGAGCTCCGCCCGCGGCCGATCCGCCGCTGGCAGATCTGGAACGAGCCGAACCTCGACGTCTACTGGTCCAAGCAGCCGTTCGCGCGCTCGTACGTCAAGCTGCTGCGCAGCGCCCGCCGTGCCCTGCGAGCGGCTGACGGCGGTGCGCGCGTGGTGCTCGCCGGGCTCCCCAACCGCAGCTGGACGGCGCTGCGCTCGATCTACCGCGCCGGCGGGAAGGGCGCGTTCGACGCGGTGGCGCTGCATCCGTACACCGGCAAGCCCGGCCACGTCGTCAAGCTCGTGCGCCTCGCGCGCCGGGAGATGGCGCGCTACCGTGACGGCCGCAAGCCGGTGTGGATCACCGAGTTGTCGTGGCCGGCCACGAAGGGCACCCATCGCTCGACCGGGTTCGAGACGAGCAACGCCGGCCAGGCCAAGCGCCTGCGGCGGACGCTGCGGCTGCTGGCCGCCGAGCGCCGCCGCCTGCGGATCGAGCGCGTGTACTGGTACACGTGGCTGTCGGTCGAGCAGGGCCCGAGCGCCTTCGGCTGGTCGGGCCTGCGGCGCGTGCGTGGCGGGCAGCGGGTCAGCGCACCGGCGCTGCAGGCGTTCGTGCGTACGGGCCGAGCGCTGCGGCACCGCTGAACAGCAGCGCGTCGACCGCGCGCGCGGTGGCGTCCCACGTGAAGCCGGCGGCGCGCTCGAGGCCGGCGGCGCGCAGCTCCGCCCGGCGGGAGTCGTCGGCCACGAGCGCGGTCAGCGCGGCGGCGAACGGCTCCCCCTCGGGCTCGGCCAGGACCGCCGCGTCCCCGCACGTCTCCGGCAGCGCGCCGGCCGCGGCGGCCACCACCGGCACCCCGCACGCCATCGCCTCGAGCACCGGCAGGCCGAAGCCCTCGTGGCGGGACGGCAGCGCGAACGCGAGCGCCCCGGCGTACAGGCCCGGCAGCAGCTCGTCGGGGACCGCCCCGAGCACGCGCAGCGCGCCTGGTGCCCCCGCGCGCTGCGGTCGGCCGGCTTCACGCCCGCGATCGACGACGGGCTCGCGCCGGAACTGCGGCCGGTGGCCGCCCGCGATGACCACGTCGATCCCGTCGGCGGCGAGCGCTTCCGCGGCCGGGACCAGCGCGCCGAGGTTCTTGCGGGCCGTGTGGGAGGCGACGCAGAGCACGTACGGGCGGCCGAGCCCCAGCTCGCGGCGCGCCCGCTCGGCGTCCGCGTCCGGATGGAAGCGCTCGCCGACACCGCCGGGGATCACCGCGACCCGCGCCGGATCGGCCCCCGCGAGCTCGGCGAGCTCGCGGCGCGAGAACTCCGAGACGGTGATCACCGTGGCGGCGCGGCGCACGATCGCCGGCAGGGCGACGCGCTGCCACGCGGCGTACGCGCCCGAGTACCAGCCGGGGCCGCGCAGGGCGGCGGCGTCGTGCACCACCACGGCCGTCCGGCGCGACGCCAGCGGCGCCAGGTTCGCCGGGCACAGCAGCCCGCTCGCGCCCGCCCGCCGGGCGCGCAGCGGCAGCACGGCCTGCTCCCACGCGTGCCCGACACGGTGGGCGAGCGCGGCGGGCGGCCGCAGCACCACGTAGCCGCCGGGCCGGAGCGCGGGCAGGCGCGCAGTCAGCTCGCGCGCCCAGCGCTCGACCCCGCCCAGCTCGGGCCGCACCGCCGCCCGGGCGTCGATGGCGATCCTCATCGCCGCATCATCCCTGCACCTGTCCGCCCGGGCGTGGCAAGCCGCTCCCCCGGTGCGGTTTGATTCGTGGTGTGAGACGTCCGATGCTCCGCCGCCGTGCGCTCGTCGGCGTCGGTGCGCGCCCGGCCGACCTCGAACCCGAGGCCCCTCCGAACGGTGCACGGGTGTACCTGCGCGTGCTCGAGCGGACCGACCGCGAGGAGTTCCTCGCGCTCGCGCGCGAGAGCCGGGAGCTGCACCGGCCGTGGACCTACCCGCCGGAGCGCGCCGACCAGTTCGACGACCTGTACGCCCGGTCGCGCCGGGACGACTTCGCCTGCCTGCTCGCCTGCACCGCGGACGACGGGTCGATCGTCGGCGTCTTCACGATCTCCCAGATCGTCCGCGGCGCGTTCCAGTCGGCCTACCTCGGCTACTACGCGAGCGGCCGGCACGCGGGCCAGGGTCTGATGCGTGAGGCACTCGAGCAGATCCTCGACCACGCGTTCGGGCCGCTCGCGCTGCACCGCCTGGAGGCCAACATCCAGCCCGGCAACACGCCGTCGATCGCGCTCGCCCGCGGCGCCGGCTTCCGGATGGAGGGCTTCTCCCCGCGCTACCTGCTGATCGGCGGCCAGTGGCGCGACCACGAGCGCTACGCGATCACCGCCGACGAACGGGCGGCTCAGAAGAGCCCGAGCTGAGAGGCCTCGCGCTCGGCGAGCGCGGCGACCGGGGGCTGCGCGGGCTCGGGGTCGGGCTCGGGAACGGGCTGCGAGGGCGGGTCGAGCGCCAGGAGCCCCGGGATGCGGTGGAAGTCCTCGCGCAGCGTCTCCAGCATCCGCGGGGTGTAGAGCGCCGCCGCAGGGTGGAAGATCGGGTACAGCCGCACGTTGCGCGGCCCGATCCGGCGCACCTCGTCGCGCCCGTGCAGGCGGGTGATGCCGGTCGTGTCGCCGCGCAGCAGCTTGGTCGCGAAGTTCCCCAGCGTGCACACCACGCGCGGCTCGATCAGCTCGAGCTTGCGGAACAGAAAGCCCTGGCAGTTCTCGATCTCCTGCGGCAGCGGGTCACGGTTCCCCGGCGGGCGGCACAGGAGGGTGTTGGTGATGAAGACGTCCGCGCGCTCGAGCCCGATCTCGCCGAGCAGCGTCTCGAGCAGGCGGCCGGCCTGGCCGACGAACGGCAGGCCCTGGCGGTCCTCGTTGGCGCCGGGCGCCTCGCCGACGAACATCAGGTCGGCGTCGGCGTTGCCCGAGCCGAACACGACGGTCTGCCGCGTGGACGCCAGCTGCGGGCAGCTGACGCACGCCTGCGCCTGCCGCCAGTTGGCCTTGAGCTCCTCGCGCCGCTCGTCCGCGCTGCCCATCGTCTCCGACTGTAGACCGCTGCGCGGCGGACTATGCTGACGATTGGCGTATCAAGCCGGTATCTCCGTGAGGGAACTGGACTCCATCGTCATCGTCGGCGCAGGCCGCCTCGGCACCGCGCTCACCGCCGCCCTCGGCGCGGCCGGGCTCGACGTACGCGGGCCGCTCGGACGCGGTGCGACCGCCGACGGCGCCTCGCTCGTGCTGCTGTGCGTGCCCGACCGTGAGATCGCCGCCGCCGCCGTCGCCGTCGCGCCGGGGCCGCTCGTCGGCCACTGCTCCGGCGCCACCGGCCTCGCTCCGCTGGCCCCGCACGAGGCGTTCTCCCTGCACCCGCTGATGACCGTGCCCGCGAACGCGGCGCCCGGCGTGCTCGCGGGAGCCGGGTGCGCGGTCGACGGCACGACGCCGCGGGCGCTGGAGGCCGCCGGGCGGCTGGCGGACGTGCTCGGCATGCGCCCCACCCGGATCGCCGAGGAGGACCGCGTGGCCTACCACGCCGCCGCCTCGATCGCCTCCAACTTCCTCGTCACGCTCGAGGGCGCCGCCGAGCGGCTGGCCGCGACCGCCGGAGTCGACCGCGAGCTGCTCGCGCCGCTCGTGCGCGCGTCCGTCGAGGACTGGGCCGCGCGCGGCGCCGCGGGCGCGCTCACGGGGCCGATCGCGCGCGGCGACGAGGAGACCGTCGCCCGCCAGCGAGCCGCCGTCGAGGAGCGCGCACCTGACCTGCTGGAGCTGTTCGACGCGCTCGCGGACGCGACGCGGGTGGTGGCCGCGGCATGAGGATCGTCCGCAGCAACGCCGACATGCGCGCCGCGGCGGCGGAGACGCGCGCCGGCGGCCGCACGCTCGGCCTCGTCCCCACGATGGGCGCGTTCCACGGCGGCCACCACGCGCTCATGCGCGCCGCCCGCGAGCGCTGCGACACGGTCGTCGTCTCGCTGTTCGTGAACCCCGCCCAGTTCGAGGAGGCGACCGACCTGGCCGCCTATCCGCGCGACGAGGCGCGCGACGCTGCCGAGGCGGCCGAGCTGGGCGTCGACCTGCTCTACGCGCCGACCGTCGAGGAGGTCTACCCGGCCGGCTTCGCCACCAGCGTGCGCGTCGACCGCCTCGCCGACGTGCTCGAGGGCGCCCACCGCGGCTCCGGCCACTTTGCCGGCGTCTGCACGGTGGTGGCCAAGCTCCTCAACGTCGTCACGCCCGACGTCGCCTTCTTCGGCCAGAAGGATGCCCAGCAGGTCGCCGTCGTGCGCCGCATGGTGCGCGACCTCGATCTCCCGGTCGAGCTCGAGGTCGTTCCCACCGTGCGCGAGGCGGACGGGCTCGCGATGTCGAGCCGCAACCGGCGCCTCGACGCCGCCGAGCGCGCCCGCGCGCTCGCGCTCTCTCGGGCGCTGCAGGCCGCCACCGGCGCCGTGGGCGCGGGCGAGCGCGACGCCGCCGCGATCGAGCGCGCCGCCCGCGGCGCCATGGGCGGCGTCGAGCCCGAGTACCTCGCGCTCGTCGACCCCGACAGCTTCGAGCCGGTGCAACGCGTCAACGGCCGGGTACTGGTGGCCGTGGCGGCCCGGATCGGCGCCACCCGACTGATCGACAACACCCTCGTCCACACGGCGGCGACCCCGGAGGGGGCGCCGACCCCCTAGGAGGATCCCCTCATGTCGTCTGCCCCGCGAGGAGACCGCAAGCCCGTCACGCTCACGAAGCTGCACGAGATGCGTGCGCTCGGCGAGCCGATCGTGATGATCACTGCCTACGACCACCCGAGCGCCGTGGTCGTCGAGGAGGCGGGCGTCGACATCGTGCTCGTCGGCGACTCCGCGGCCAACACCGTGCTCGGCTACGAGAGCACCGTGCCCGTGACGGTGGAGGAGCTGCTGATGCTGGCCGCCGCCGTGCGGCGCGGGCTCGACACGCCGCTGCTGGTCGGCGACCTGCCGTTCGGCTCCTACGAGGCCTCGGACGCGCAGGCCATCGGCACCGCGCACCGGTTCGTCAAGGAGGCCGGCTGCGACGCCGTCAAGCTCGAGGGCGGGGGAGCGATGGCCGAGCGCGCCCGCGCGATCGTGCGTGCCGGAGTTCCGGTGATGGGCCACGTCGGCCTCACGCCGCAGACGGCCACCGCGCTCGGCGGCTACCGCGCGCAGGGCCGCACCGCCGAGCGCGCGCGCAAGGTGCTCGACGACGCCGTCGCGCTCCAGGACGCGGGCTGCTTCGCGATCGTCTTCGAGGCCATCCCCGCCGGGGTGACCGACGCGATCATGCAGCACATGGAGATCCCGGTGATCGGGATCGGCGCCGGGGCGAGCACCGACGGCCAGGTGCTGGTGCTGCACGACCTGCTGGGCATGCACGACGGCCGCCGCCCCAAGTTCGTCAAGCGCTACGCCGACGTCAAGGCCGCCATGAAGACCGGCGTGGCGGCCTACGTGGACGACGTGCGCCGGCGGGCCTTCCCGCTCGCCGAGCACACGTACGGGATCGCTCCCGAGGAGCTCGAGCGCCTCAAGGAGCAGCTCCCGCCGCACCGCACGATGGCTTAACCAGGCGCTTCCCATACACTGGCCCGCCGATGGCCCGGCTGTCCCAGATCTTCGCGCCAAGGGAGCGCGAGTTCTTCGACCTGTTCGAGGAGGCGGGGGCGAACATCGTCCGCGCCACCGAGCTGCTCGAGAAGATGCTCGAGCAGTGGCCCGATCATGGCGAGCTGGGCCGCGACATCCTCGTGTGCGAGCAGGAGGGTGACCGCATCACGCACGACATCATCCAGCGGCTGAACTCGACGTTCGTGACGCCGATCGACCGCGAGGACATCTACGCGCTGGCGTCGGCGCTCGACGACATCGTCGACCTCGCCGAGGAGGTCTCGGACTTCCTCGTGCTGTACCGGATCGAGGCGCCGATGGACCAGGCGCTCGAGCTCGCCCGGATCCTCCACCAGTCCGCCCGCGCGCTGGCCGGCGCGATCCCGCGGCTGCGCACGTTCGAGGACATCCATCACTTCACGATCGAGGTCAACCGGCTCGAGAACGACGGCGACCGGGTCGTGCGCCAGGCGCTCGCCTCGCTGTTCGAGCGCGGCATCGACCCGATGCTCGTGATCCGCTGGAAGGACATCTTCGAGCGCCTCGAGGACGCGATCGACTCCACGGAGACGACGGCGAACATCCTCGAGGGCATCGTCATCAAGAACCGGTAGCCGGTCTGACGCGATGGACAACGATCTCGTCCTCTGGATCGTCGTCGGCACCGCCCTCGCGTTCGACTTCACGAACGGCTTCCACGACACCGCCAACGCGGTCGCGACCTCGATCTCCACGCGCGCGATGGCGCCGCGCGTGGCGGTCACGCTGGCGGCGGCGCTCAACTTCGTCGGCGCGTTCCTCTCGCTCGCCGTGGCGGCGACGATCGCCTCGGGCATCGTCGACCCCGACCTGATCACGCTGCCGATCGTGTTCTCCGGCCTGATCGGCGCGATCTTCTGGAACCTGCTCACGTGGTACTTCGGCCTGCCGTCCTCGAGCTCGCACGCGCTGATCGGCGGAGTCGTGGGCGCCGCGTTCGCGGCCGAGGGCGCGGACGCCGTGTTCGGGGACGGGCTGGTCGAGAAGGTCATGATCCCTGCGCTGGTGGCGCCGCTGCTGGCGCTCGTGGCGGCCGGGATCGCGATCCTGATCGCCTACCGGATCGTCGGCCGCCAGCACCCCGGCGTGGTCGCGCGCGGGTTCCGGCTCGGCCAGATCGTCTCCGGCAGCCTGTTCTCGCTCGCCCATGGCACCAACGACGCGCAGAAGACGATGGGGATCATCTTCCTGGCGCTGATCGCCAACGGGAACGTCTCGGCCGGCGACGACGTGCCGACCTGGGTGATCGTCTCGGCGGCGACCGCGATCGCGCTCGGCACCTACGTCGGCGGCTGGCGGATCATCCGCACCATGGGCAGCCGGATCATCAAGATGGACCCCGCCCAGGGCTTCGCGGCCCAGGGCGTCGGCTCGGCGGTCATCCTCTCGGCGTCGCACGTCGGCTTCCCGCTCTCCACCACCCACGTGATCTCGGGCGCCATCATGGGCGCGGGTGCGGCCAAGCGCATCTCGGCGGTGCGCTGGGGCGTGGCCGGCAACATCGTCGTCGCCTGGGTGCTGACGCTGCCGGCCGCCGCGATCGTCGGCGCCGTGACGTACGGCGTGACCCGGCTGTTCGGCGACGGCGCGGCCGGCCCGGTGGTCGTGGCCGCCGCGCTCGTGGGCGTGCTGGCCTGGGTCTTCGGCCGTCGCGCGATCACCGGTCGGACGCTGACGGCGGAGGGCTGAGGCGTGTGGCTCGCAGTCGTCAAGGCGGGCGACATCCTCGAGGTCATCTGGGTCTCGCTCGTGGCCGGCGTCGCCGTGACCGCGGCGTTCTCGTTCGTCGTCCTCGGCTCCGCCCGCTCGGCCGAGGCGCGCCGCACCGGCGACACCCGCGCGACGGTCGTCTACGCCGGGCTGGCGGCGGTGGGCATGCTCGCCTTCCTCGCGCTCGTCGCGCTCGGGCTGCAGATCATGCTGTCGAAGGACTAGGTGAACGCCGGCCCAGAGGGCCGGGTTCACTTGCGGGTGTTCGCCCGGGGGGCGAAACCCGCGGCTGCTACTCGATCGTCCGCAGCACGCGCGCGGGGGTGCCGGCGGCGACCGAGCGTGGCGGGAGGTCGACCGTGACCACCGAGTTCGCGCCCACGACGCAGCGCTCGCCGATCGTCACGCCGCTGGTGACGACGACGTTCGCGCCGAGCCACGTGTTGTCGCCGATCCGCGTCGGCCCCTTGGAGGTGAAGCCCTGCCACGGCACCGGCCGGTCCGGGTCGTCGAAGCGGTGGTTGGCGTCGGTCACGAAGCAGCCGTTGGCCAGCATGCAGTGCTCGCCGATCTCCACGAGGTCCATGGCGGCGACCTGGACGCCGAGGTTGAGGAACGTGCCGCCGCCGATGCGGATCCGGCCCGGCGCCTCGGCGGTGAGCCAGACGCCGGGCTCGAACAGCACGTGCTCGCCGACCTCGAGCCGCCCCTCGCGCAGCAGCTCGAGCACGTTGCCGTGCAGCGGCCAGCGCGCGAACGCGCGCCGGCGGGCGAGCTCGTAGTGGATCCGCGCCCGGTTCCAGGGCAGCGAGTTGCGCTCGTACCAGCGCCACTTCTGCCCCCACAGCTTCAGATCGGCGGCCTGCAAGGGAGCCGAGGATGCCATGAACGCCGCGTTGCAGGGCGTCGTAACACCGCGCGCTCTGGTTCCCGGAGCGACGGTGCGGGGTGAGGATGGGGACGAATCCCGAGCCACGGAGGACTCATGAACGTGCGCCCGAGCCGCCTGCTGATCTTCTGCATCGCCCTGTTGATCCCTGCCACCCCGGCATCCGCCGCCGTGCCGCACACCGTGCAGCCGGGCGAGACGCTGTGGTCGATCGCCGCGGCGAACAACCTCACGACACGGACCGTCGCCGCCTACAACGGCCTCTCCGAGGATGCGCAGGTGGTCCTGGGCTCGACGATCGACGTCCCGACGACGGCCGAGGGCTACGCCGCGCTGCAGCAGGCCGGGCTGGTGACGGCTGCTCCGGCGGCAGCGCCCGCGGCGCCCGCCGCAGCCGCTGCACCCGCCGCCGGCGCGCCGGCGCCGCTCGGCGGCTACACGGTGCGCGCCGGCGACACCCTGTCCGCGCTCGCCGCGCAGACCGGCGTGTCGGTCGATGGCATGGCGGCGATGAACGGGCTCGACCCCGCCGGCCTGCTGCTCGCCGGCACGGTGATCAAGCTGCCCGGCGGTGCGCCGGCGCCCGCCCAGGCCTCCGCCCCGGCTCCCGCGACCACCGTGGTGCCCGAGGCCGCGCCCGCGCCGACGACGCAGATGGTCTCGGCCACCGACGTGCAGAACGTAGCCGCAGCGCACGGCATCTCGCCGTCGCTGGCCGCGGCGATCGCCTACCAGGAGAGCGGGTTCAACAACGGCATGGTGTCGTCGGCGAACGCGCGCGGCGTCATGCAGGTGATGCCCGGCACCTGGGACTACGTGCAGCAGAACCTCGCCGGGCGCGCGCTCGACCCGAACTCGGCGACCGACAACGTCCACGCCGGCGTGATGTACCTCAAGCGCCTGCTGACGGACGCGGGCGGCGACGAGAGCGCGGCGATCGCCGGCTACTACCAGGGTCTCGCTTCGGTGCAGGAGCGCGGCATGTACGACGACACGCAGCAATACGTGGACAACGTGCAGGCGCTGCGATCGCGCTTCGGTGGTTGAGGCTGCGCCGGGCCTCATGACTGACCCCGCGGCCGGCGTGCTGGAGGCGCCGGCCGAAGGCCGTTACGGCATCTGCTGCTCCGGCGGCGGCATCCGCTCGGCGGCCTTCAACCTCGGCGCCCTCCAGGTCCTGCAGGCGCCCGAGAACCGGATCCTCCAGCGCGCCACCTACCTGGCCGCGGTCTCGGGCGGGTCGTACATGGCGGCCGGGTTCGCGATGGTCGCCAAGGTCGACGGCGACGAGGACTCCGATCGCGAGCTCGTGACCGACGAGGCGCCGCCGTTCCACCCCGGCTCGCCCGAGGAGCGGTACCTGCGCAACCGCAGCTCGTACATGGCGCCCGGGCTCGGCGGCAAGGTGCGGCTCGTCGCGCGCGTGATCCTCGGCGTGCTCGTCAACCTGCTGTACCTCGGCTCGCTGCTGTTCGTGCTCGGCTGGGTGCTCGGGTGGCTGGTCTACGGCGAGCTGCTGTACCCCGGCCTGCGGGAGGTCGACGGCAGCGCCGCGACGTCGGCCGCGGGGATGGTGGCCGTCGGGCTCGTGGCGATCGCGGTGATCTGCGGCGTGATCTCGATCGTCTGGCGCTTCGGCCGCGACGCGCCCCATCTCGCGCTGCAGGCGGCCGCGCTGGTGCTCGCCGGCATCGCGGCGGCCGTCGCGCTGGTGCTCGTCGGCGTACCGGCGCTGCTCGAATGGCTGCGGGCGGCGCCCGACAGCGGCGAGGCGGTGACCACCGCCCAGGACCTCGGCGGCCGCAGCACGGCCGCCGCCGTCGGCGGCACGAGCGCGGGCGCGCTGCTGCTGAGCGTCCTCGTGCAGCTGCGCGCGCGCATGAACGACAGCCGCCTGCTGGCGAGGGCGGTCAAGTCCGGCCGCGAGGGCGTGACGGGCTATGTCACCAACACGCTGCTGCCGCGCCTGCGGGCCACGCTCGTGCTCGTGGTCACGGCCGTGGCGGGCCCGCTGCTGCTGGGCGGCATCGTCTTCGCCTCCGCGCTGCTCGGCGTCGTCGACGGCACGCCGAGCGCGCTGTTCGTCGTGGCGCTGCTCGTCGCCGTGGCGCTGTTCGTGACGCTGTCGCTGTTCGGCGACGTGACGTCGTGGTCGCTGCACCCGTTCTACCGCCGCCGGCTGGCGACCGCCTTCGCGCTGCGGCGGATCGCCGACGGCGACCGCGCGGTCGCCGAGGAGCGCGACTACGGCACGTTCGTGCCGCTCTCGCGGTCCGGCGTCGAGCCGGTCGAGAGCGAGCAGAAGCCGCGTGAATGGCCGCAGCTCGTGGTCTGCGCGGCGGCCAACGTGTCCGATGCCGGGCTGACGCCGCCCGGCCGGCCGGTGACGAGCTTCACGTTCAGCCCGCAGACGATCGGCGGGCCGCTGATCGGCTACGCGTCGACGCAGGCGTTCGAGGAGCGGCTCGCGGACCGGCACCGCGACTTCACGCTGATGGCCGCCGTGGCGATGTCCGGTGCCGCCCTCGCCCCCTCGATGGGAAAGCTGACGCGCTGGCCCCTGCGCTTCCTGCTCACGCTCGGCAACGCCCGGCTCGGCGTCTGGGTCCCCAACCCGCGCCACCTCGACAGCGGGCACCGCTCGTGGCGGCCGCGCCCGCACCTGCTCCTGAACGAGCTGCTGGGACGGAACTCGGCGGACGCGAAGTTCCTCTACGTGACCGACGGCGGCCATTACGAGAACCTCGGGCTCGTCGAGCTCCTGCGCCGCGGCTGCCGCGACGTGTACTGCTTCGACGCCAGCGGCGGGAGCGACATCCAGGAGCTGGGCGACGCGATCGCGCTCGCCCGCACCGAGCTCCAGGTCGAGGTGGAGCTGACACCTGAGGCGGCGCGCGCCGTCGTGCCGGGCGCCGACGGGATCGCCGCAGCCGACTGCGTCACCGGCACGATCCGCTTCCCCGGCGGCGAGCTCGGCACGCTCGTCTACGTCCGCTCGGTGATGACCGTGACCGCACCCCACGACGTGCGCGCCTACCACGAGCTGGACCCGAAGTTCCCGCACAACTCCACGGGCGACCAGCTCTACACCGACCAGCGCTTCGAGGCCTACCGCGCGCTCGGCCGCGGTGCCGCCCAGCGCGCGCTCGGCCTCTACCGCCCGCCCGGGCTGGTGGGCCGCTAGGCCGCGGCGGGGACCTTCGCGCGGCGGCGCGGCTTCTTCGCCGCCGCGGGCTTGACGAGGTCGCGCAGGAACTCGCCGGTGTGGGAGTCGGCGACGGCGGCGACCTGCTCGGGCGTGCCGGCGACCATCAGCCGGCCGCCCTCCTCCCCGCCCTCGGGGCCCATGTCGATCAGCTGGTCGGCGACCTTGATGACGTCGAGGTTGTGCTCGATCACGACCACCGAGTTCCCGGCGTCGACGAGGCGCTGGAGCACCTCCAGCAGCCGCTGGATGTCGGCGAAGTGCAGCCCGGTGGTCGGCTCGTCGAGGATGTACAGCGTCCGCCCCGTGGCCACCTTCGAGAGCTCGGCGGCGAGCTTGACGCGCTGCGCCTCGCCGCCCGACAGCGTGGTCGCCGGCTGGCCGAGCCGCATGTAGCCGAGCCCGACCTCGTGCAGCGTCTGCAGCCGGCGCTTGATCTTCGGGATGTGGGCGAAGAACTCGAGCGCCTCCTCGATCGGCATCTCGAGCACGTCGGAGACGTTCTTGCCCTTGAAGCGGATCTCGAGCGTCTCGCGGTTGTAGCGCTTGCCGTGGCACTGCTCGCACGGCACGTAGACGTCGGGGAGGAAGTGCATCTCGATCTTGATCTGCCCGTCGCCGCGGCAGACCTCGCAGCGCCCGCCCTTGACGTTGAACGAGAACCGGCCCGGCTTGTAGCCGCGCGCCCGCGACTCCTGGGTCTTGGAGAACAGGTCGCGGATCTGGTCGAACAGCCCGATGTACGTCGCCGGGTTCGAGCGCGGCGTGCGGCCGATCGGCGACTGGTCGACGCTGATCACCTTGTCCAGGTGCTCGAGCCCGCGGATCCGCTTGTGCGCGCCCGGGCGCATGCGCGCGCGGTGCAGCTTGTTCGACAGCGCCTTGTAGAGGATGTCGTTGACGAGCGTCGACTTGCCCGAGCCGGAGACGCCGGTGACCGCCGTGAAGACGCCGAGCGGGACCTTGACGTCGATCGCCTTGAGGTTGTGCTGGGTCGCGCCCTGGACCTCGATGTACCCCGCCGGCTTGCGCCGCTTCGCGGGCGGCTCGATCCGCCGCGTGCCGGACAGGAACTGGCCGGTCAGCGACTCGGGGACGCGCATGACCTCCTCGGCCGTGCCCGCCGCCACCACGTAGCCGCCGTGCTCACCCGGCCCCGGCCCCATGTCGACCAGGTGGTCGGCGGCGCGCATCGTGCCCTCGTCGTGCTCGACCACGAGCACCGTGTTGCCGAGGTCGCGCAAGCGCTTCAACGTCGCGATCAGCCGCTCGTTGTCGCGCTGGTGGAGGCCGATCGACGGCTCGTCGAGGATGTAGAGCACGCCCACGAGCGAGGACCCGATCTGCGTCGCCAGCCGGATCCGCTGCGCCTCGCCGCCCGACAGCGTCGCCGACGCGCGGTCCATCGACAGGTAGCCGACGCCGACGTTGTCCAGGAACGCCAGCCGCTCGTCGATCTCGCGCAGGATCAGCCGCGCGATCGCGCGGTCCTGGTCGGACAGCTCGAGCGCCTGCAGCCACTCGAGCGCCCGCCGCGCGCTCATCGCGCTGAACTCGTGGATCGCCTCGCCGCCGACCCGCACCGCGCGCGACTCGGGCCGCAGCCGCGCGCCCTTGCACTCCGGGCAGGGCCGCACCGACATGTACTCCTCGATCTTCTCGCGCGACCAGTCCGAGTCGGTCTCCCGGTAGCGGCGCTCGAGGTTCGGGACGATGCCCTCGAAGGTCGTCATGTACGAGCGCTTGCGGCCCATCCGGTTGCGGTAGGACACGTACAGCTTGTCGCCGTTGGTGCCGTACAGGAAGAAGTCCTGCTGCTCCTCCGGCAGGTCCTCCCAGCGAGCGTCGAGGTCGATCTCGTAGCGGTCGGCGATCGCGGCCGTGATCTGCTCGTAGTAGCTCGTCGCCCCGCTCGCCCACGGCAGGATCGCGCCCTCGTTGAGCGACAGCGACGGATCAGGCACCACCAGCTCGGGGTCGATCTCCATCTGCGAGCCCAGGCCCGTGCAGCGCGGGCACGCGCCGTGCGGGGAGTTGAAGGAGAACGACCGCGGCTCGAGCTCGGGCATCGAGATCCCGCAGTGCAGGCAGGCGAACTTCTCCGAGTACGTTGTGACCGTCGGCTTGCCCTCCCGCGGGACGGTCTCGATCTCGATCATCCCGTCGGCCAGCGCCACCGCGGTCTCCACCGAGTCCGCCAGCCGCTTGCGCAGGTCGCGCCGCATCACCAGGCGGTCGACCACCACCGAGATGTCGTGCTTGTACTTCTTGTCGAGGACGATGTCCTCCTCCAGCAGCCGCAGCTCGCCGTCGACCTTCACGCGCGTGAAGCCCTCGCCGCGCAGCTCGGCCAGCTGCTTGCCGTACTCGCCCTTGCGCCCGCGCACGATCGGCGCCAGGACCATGAACCGCTCGCCCTCCTCGGTGGCCATGATCTGGTCGATGATCTGCTCGGCCGACTGCGCGGCGATCGGCCGCCCGCAGTTGAAGCAGTGCGGCTTGCCGACCCGCGCCCACAGGAGCCGCAGGTAGTCGTAGATCTCGGTCACCGTCCCGACCGTCGACCGCGGGTTGCGCGACGTCGTCTTCTGGTCGATCGAGATCGCGGGCGACAGGCCGTCGATCGAATCGACGTCCGGCTTGTCCATCTGCCCGAGGAACTGGCGCGCGTACGCCGACAGCGACTCGACGTAGCGGCGCTGCCCCTCGGCGTAGATCGTGTCGAACGCCAGCGACGACTTGCCCGACCCCGAGAGGCCGGTGATGACCACGAGCGAGTCCCGCGGGAGCTCGACCGTGACGTCCTTCAGATTGTGCTCCCGGGCCCCCGAGACGACGATGGATTCGGCACGCGACATAAGACCGCACCCCATCTTAGGAGGACGAACGGACGTTCGATCAGGCCAGTGCGCCGGCGTCCTTCAGCTTTTCCCGGAGGTAGCGGAGAAACGGCTCTGCAGACAGCTCGGAGCCGGCCACGCGGCGCAGCAGCTCGCGCGGCGGGAACTTGCGGCCGTGGCGGTGGACGTGCTCCCGCAGCCACTCCCGGATCGGCGCGAACTCGCCGCGCTCGAGCAGCACGTCGACGTCGGGCACGTCGGCGCTCAGGCGCTCCCACAGCTGGCAGGCCATCAGGTTGCCGATCGTGTAGGTCGGGAAGTAGCCGAGCAGCCCAGCTCCCCAGTGGACGTCCTGGAGGACGCCCTCGGCCGGGCCGGGCGGGGTGACCCCGAGGAGCCGCTGCATCCCCGCGTCCCAGGCGTCCGGGACGTCGTCCACGCCCAGCGACCCGTCGGTCAGCGCCAGCTCGAGCTCGAAGCGCAGGATGATGTGGAGGTTGTACGTCGTCTCGTCGGCGTCGGTGCGGATGAGCGACGGCTGGACCGTGTTCAGCCCGCGGTAGAGCCCGTCGGCGTCGATGCCCGCGAGCGCCCCCGGCAGCGAGGCCTGTAGGCGCGGCAGCAGCCACGCGCAGAACGGCCGCGAGCGCCCGATGACGTTCTCCCACATGCGGCTCTGGGACTCGTGCACGCCCAGCGAGACGGGAGTGTCGAGCGACGTGCGGAAGAGCTCCGGCGAGGTGGCCGACTCGTACAGCCCGTGGCCGAACTCGTGCAGCCCGGAGAAGAGCGCGACCGCGAGGTCGCTCTCGTCGAACTTCGTCGTCAGGCGGATGTCGCGCGGCGCGATCCCGGCCGCGAAGGGATGCACGGTCGGGTCCAGCCGCCAGCCGTCGGGATCGAAGCCCACCGCCTCGAGCACGTCGACCAGCGCCACCCGCTGGTCGACGGCCGCGAAGTGGCCGTGCAGCAGCCCGCCGTTGCGCGGCTGGCCGGACCGGCCGGCCTCGGCCACCAGCGGGACGAGCGCCTCGCGCAGCCCCTCGAACAGCGGGCGCAGCTCGGCGGTCGTGAGGCCCGGCTCGAAGTCGTCGAGCAGCGCGTCGTAGGGGTGCTCGTAGCCCTCGAAGCACTCGACGTAGCGGTGGCGGAGCTCGATGTGGGTGGCGAGCGCGTCGCGGAAGCGCCCGAAGTCGTTGGCCGCCCGTGCCTCCTGCCAGGCCTGCTGGCCGAGCGTCTTGGCCCGCGTGAGATCGGCCGCCAGCTCGACCGGCACGCGCACCGAGCGCTCGAAGTCGCGCCGCGCCCAGCCCACGAGGCGCACGTCGTCGGCGTCGGGGTCCTCGGACTCGGCCCACGCGGCGAGGCTGTCGAGCAGCGCGCCCAGCGCGGGGTCGCTCTCGCGCGCGTGGATGACCCGCGCGATCGTCGCGGCGCGCTCGGCCCGCGCCTCGGCGCCCGCCGGCGGCATGACCGTCTGCTGGTCCCAGAACAGCATCAGGTCGACGGACTGGAGGTCGCTCAGCTCGGCCATCCGCAGGCGGAGGGCCCCGAGCTCGGCCGGTGGCCTGCTCACCCGCCGGCCCGGTCGTACACGTCGTCGAGCAGGGCCTCGGGATCCGCCAGCGAGTAGTGCTCGGCCAGGTAGCGGGCGGTCTCCTCGCGCGGGGTCCCGCCGAGGGCCATGTTGAGCGCGGTCAGCCGCGCGCCGGCCTCGTCGCCGTCGAGCGGAGCGGCCGGCTCGGTCGCGGGCGGGGCGGGCGCCGCCTCGGCGGGCTCGGCGGCCGCGGGCGTCTCGTCGTCGCCGACCGCCGCCACGTCCTCGTGCAGGCGCGCCAACCCGTCGGTCAGCCGCTCGCCGCTCTGCCGCAGCGCCTCGAGCAGCCCGCCGAGCTCGCGCTCGAGCTCGTCCAGGCGCGAGAGCATCCCGCCGGCGGCCTGCTCCACGCGCGCGACGTGGTCCTCGGCCTGCCCCCGGATCTGCGCCGCGCTCGCCGCGGCGGCCTCGAGGATCAGCCGCACCTGATCCGACGTGTGCTCGATGTCGTCCCGGTCCACGCGAGCAGGATAGGCGCGATCGGTAGCGTTCGGCGGCGATGAGCACGGCGGTCAGCGAACGGGAGCAGGAGGGCGTCGCGGCCCGGCGCCGCAGGCCGGCGATCCTCGCGGTCGACGACGAGCCGGCGGTGCTCGCGGCGGTGGCGCGCGACCTGCGGCGGGGCTTCGGGGAGCGCTACCGGATCCTGCGGGCGGGCTCGGGCCCCGAGGCGCTCGACATCCTGCGCGAGGTCCGCGCCCGCGGCGACCAGGTCGCGCTCCTGGTGGCCGACCAGCGGATGCCCGGCATGTCGGGCACCGACTACCTGGTGGAGGCGCGCAAGCTCGCGCCCGAGGCCAAGCGCGTCCTCCTGACCGCCTACGCGGACACGGAGGCGGCGATCTCGGCGATCAACGACGTCGCGCTCGACTACTACCTGCTCAAGCCCTGGGATCCGCCCGACGAGCAGCTCTACCCCGTGATCGAGGACCTCCTGACGACCTGGGAGTCGGGCGCCGCGCTCGAGTCGGGCGGCGTGCGGGTGATCGGCCAGCGCTTCTCGAAGGAGTTCTACGACCTGCGCGACTTCCTCGCCCGCAACCGGATCCCGGCGCGCTGGCTCGACGTCGAGCGCGACGGCGAGGCGCGCGAGCTGCTGACCGTGGCGGGCGTGGACGCCGGGCGGCTGCCGGTCGCGCTGCTCGAGGACGGCAGCGTGCTCGAGCGCCCGACCGTGCTCGAGCTGGCCGAGCGGCTGGGCGTAGCGGTGCAGCCGGCCTCGGACCACTACGACCTCGTGATCGTCGGCGGCGGCCCCGCGGGGCTCGCGGCCGCGGTCTACGGCGCCTCCGAGGGCCTGCGGACGGTGATGGTGGAGCGCGAGGCGCCCGGCGGCCAGGCCGGGCAGTCGAGCCGGATCGAGAACTACCTCGGCTTCCCCACCGGCCTCAGCGGCTCAGACCTCGCGCGGCGCGCGACCGACCAGGCGCGGCGCCTCGGCGCCGAGCTGCTCACCGTGCAGGACGCCGCCGCGCTCGAGGTCGCGGGGTCCGGCCGCGTCGTGCGCCTCACCGGCGGCGGCACGCTGAGCGCGAACTGCGTCCTGATCGCCTCGGGCGTCTCCTACCGCCAGCACGGCGCGCCCGGCTTCGCCGAGCTGACGGGCTCCGGCGTCTACTACGGCGCCGCGCTGACCGAGGCGCGCGCCTGCGCGGACCAGCACGTGGTGGTGATCGGCGGCGCCAACTCCGCGGGCCAGGCGGCGGTCTACTTCAGCCGCTACGCCGGGCGGGTGACGATGCTCGTGCGCGCGGCCGGGCTCGAGGCCTCGATGTCGCGCTACCTGATCGAGCAGATCGCCGGGCTGGGCAACGTCGAGGTCCGCACCGGCTCGGCGGTGACGGCCGCCGAGGGCGACGGGCACCTGGAGCGCCTGCGGGTCCGCGGCCCAGAGGGAGCCGAGACGGTCGAGGACGTCGACGCCTGCTTCGTGTTCATCGGCGCGCTGCCGCGGACGGACTGGCTCGAGGGCGTGGTCGGGCGCGACGAGCGCGGCTTCATCCTCGCCGGGCCGGACGCGCAGGGCGCCGGCTGGCCGTTGAAGCGCGACCCGTACCTGCTCGAGACGTCGGTCCCGGGGGTGTTCGTGGCCGGCGACGTGCGCGCGCGCTCGATCAAGCGGGTGGCGAGCGCGGTCGGCGAGGGCTCGATGGCGGTGTCGCTGATCCACGAGTACCTGGCGGCGGCATGAGCGCTCCCGGGCCGGAGGAGCTGCGCGCGATCGACCTCTTCGAGGAGCTCTCGGACGCCGACCTCGAGCGCTGGGCGGCCGCGGCCGAGGTGCGGGAGGTGCCGGCGGGCGAGATCGTGGTCGAGCAGGGCGACGATGCGAAGCACTTCCATCTCCTGCTCGACGGCGTGATGCAGGCCCTGATCCTCGAGAACGGGCGGCTGGAGCCTGTCGGCCGGCACGTGGCGCCGACCTGGATGGGCGCCATCCCGGTGCTCACCGAGAGCACCGTCGGCGTGCGCATGCAGGCGGAGACCGACGTCCGCGCGGCGTCGATCCCGGCCAAGCCGTTCATCGAGCTCGTGTTCGAGTTCCGGCCCGTGCACCGGCGGATCCTGCGGCAGGTGCGGCCGGTCATGAGCCGCGTCACGGCGATGGCGCAGAACCGCGAGCGCCTCGCGGGGCTCGGCAAGATGGCCGCCGGCCTCGCGCACGAGCTCAACAACCCGGCCGCCGCCGCACGCCGAGCGGCAAGCGACCTGACGGAGACGCTCGACGTGCTCGCGTCCGTGATCGGCGCGTTCGTGGACGCCGGGCTCGAGCGCACCGAGGCGGTGCAGCTGGTGGAGATGCAGCGCGAGGCGCTCGCCCGCTCGGCGGCGGCCACGCCGTTCTCGAGCCTCGACGCCGCGGACGCCGAGGACGAGCTGCTGGAGGCGCTCGAGGACCTCGGCGTGGCCGAGGCCTGGCGGCTGGCCGAGCCGCTCGCCGCCGCGGGCGTCGACCGCGAGTGGCTCGCGCGGCTCGAGGCCGTGGCCGGCCCGGCGACGGCCGCCGCGCTCGGCTGGATCGCCGCCTCGCTGACGGCGCGCGGCCTCGCTTCGCAGCTGTGCGAGTCGACGGACCGCATGAGCCAGCTGGTCGCCGCCGTGAAGTCGTACGCCTACATGGATCGCGGCGGAGTCGTCGAGACCGACCTCCACGAGGGCCTGGAGACGACGCTCGTCGTCCTCGGCCACAAGCTCAAGACGACGAAGATCGACGTGCGGCGCGAGTACGACCGCTCGCTGCCGAAGGTCACGGTGCGCGGCTCGGAGCTCAACCAGGTGTGGACCAACCTGCTCGACAACGCGATCCACGCTCTCGGCGAGAGCGGGACCATCACGGTCAGCACGCGCCGCGACGGCGACTGCGCCGTGGTCGAGATCGCGGACGACGGGCCGGGCATCCCCGCGGAGGTGCTCGCGAACATCTTCGACCCGTTCTTCACCACCAAGGGCGTCGGCAACGGGACGGGGCTCGGGCTCGACACCGCGCGCCGGATCGTCGAGGAGCGCCACCGCGGCAGCCTCGGCGTGGACTCACGGCCGGGCGCGACCTCATTCCGCGTGCGCCTTCCGCTCGAGGCGACGGCGCGGTGATCTACCGCCCGATCACTGATGCCGGGCCGTCAGCCGCCCGGCGAGCATGTCGCTGAGCGCGGCCACGGATTCGGCCGGCGTGAGTCCCTGATCGCGGAGCGCTTCCCAGGTGTTGAGGTCGACCATCGCGCGGACGACCGCACGGTCCTGTTGGGTGGCTTCGAGCGGCGCGAGCGCCGCATCGACGAGCGCGCTCAGCGAGGCGTCGATCGCGTCCGCCTCGGCGGCGATGCCGGGGTGGACGTCGGGCTCGTTGCGGATCGCGTGCAGCTCGGGCGCGCCGCGCTCGTAGACCGCGAACGCCTCTCCCACCAGGCGCTCGAGGCGTTCGGCGAGGGTGCCGACGCCGGCGAAGAGCGAGGACACGGTCTTGGGGTCGGGCAGGGCGACGACCTGCATCGAGATCTCGCCGCAGGCGGGGATCAGCTCGTCGACCGAGGGGAAGTGGCGGTAGACGGTTCCCACGCCGACGCCCGCGCGGGCGGCGATGTCGTCCCAGCTGGTCGCGCCGATGCCCTGCTCGGTGTGCAGCTCGCGGGTCGCGTCGATGATCCGCCGTCGCGTCTTCGCGGCGGCTGCGGCCCGCTTGCTCATGTCGTATTTTCGCGGAGACATTTCCTGGAGGAATCGACTCCGTTGAACTATACCCATGCGTGAGCGGCAGCTGACTAGACGGTGTACCCGCCGCCGGGCGTGCGCGCGACGAGGCCGTCGCGCTCGAGCCCGGCGAGCGCCCGCTCGCGGCGCTCGCCCGTGATCGCGCACGGGGTGCCGCTGATGAGCGCGGCCAGCACGCGCCCGCGCGCGTACCGGTCCGTGTCCTCGAACCGCTCGGCGCCGCGGCGGCGTGGCGGCGGCTGCGGACCACCCTGCCCGTTCGCGGCGCAGCCGAGCTGTACCGGGCAGTCGCCGCAGCGCGGCAGGCGTGGACGGCAGACGGTGGCGCCGAGCTCCATCATCGCCTGGTTGAAGTCCGCGGCACGGCCGGGAGGGACGAGCTGCTCCGCGCGGACGGCGAGCGCCGTCGGCGGGCGGAACGTGCCGTCGTGGCGCTCGAGCACGCGGCGGACGTTGGTGTCGACGGCCGCCGTCTGCCGGTCCCAGGCGAACGAGCCGACGGCCGCGGCGGTGTACGGGCCGACTCCGGGTAGCTGCTCGAGGTCGTCGGGCCAGCCGTGTTCGGCGACCTCGCCCGCCGCCCGTTGCAGCAAGAGCGCGCGGCGGTTGTAGCCGAGCCCGCTCCAGGCCTCGAGCACGTCGCGCGGCGGCGCCGCCGCGAGCGTGGCGGCATCCGGGAAGCGCGCGAGGAAGGCCTCGTAGTACGGCACGACCCGCGCCGCCTGCGTCTGCTGCAGCATCACCTCGCTGACGAGCAGCGCGTACGGGTCACGGGTCTCCCGCCACGGCAGCGGCCGCTTGACCCTCTCGTACCAGCGCAGCAGCGCACCGACGTCCACGCGCGCCGAGGCTACAGGGCGGCCCAGAGGTGGCGGACGGCGTGGGTGCGGTGCGGGCGCCAGGCTTCCGCGGCCTCGGGCGCCGCGCCGATGCGGGCGAGGCCGTGGCGGACGCCGATGTCCGTGGGGAGCCAGGCGTCGGGGTCGTCGTGGGCTCGCATCGCGATGTACTCGGCGGTCCAGGGGCCGATGCCTGGCAGCTCGAGCAGCTGCTCGCGGGCGTCTCCGCCGGGCTCGAGGCGGAGCCCGCCGGCGAGCGCGTCCGCGAGCGCGGCGATCGCCCGTTGCCGGGCGCGCGGCATCGGCAGGCCGGCGGCCGCCTCGGCGATCGCCGCCGGCTCCGGCCACACGTGCGTGAGCGAGCCCAGCGGCTCGTGGAGCGGCACGCCCGCGAGGGCCACCAGCCGGCCGGCCAGCGTGCGGGCCGCGGCGAGCGAGACCTGCTGCCCGAGCACGGCACGGATCGCGAGCTCGCCGCCGTCGACGGTGCCGGGCATCCGCAGGCGCGGCCGGGCGGCGATCAGCGGCCCGAGGTGCGGGTCGCGGGCGAGGTGGTCGTCGGCCGGCGCCGGGTCGGCGCCCGCGAGCCGCTTGGCTACGGCGTCCGCGGTGGCCTCGTCGCGCGGATCGGCGACCACCGTCCCGTCCACCCCGATCACGCCTGGCCCGTGCGGCAGCCCCACCGTACGGCGGTATCTGCCGCCGGCGAGCTCCTCGATCCCCGGCACCGCGCGCGCGGCGAGGAACGCGTCCAGGGCCGGCAGCGCTTGGCGGCGGCGCACCGTCATTCCGTGCGCGAGAACTGCCAGATCGCGACGCCCATCAGCGCCAGGCCGAGCAGCAGCACGATGCCCGCCTCGAACACCGGCGGCAGCTGCCAGCCCCACCAGGCGACGCCCGGGTCCAGTGTCCGGCGCGCCGACTCGGAGACGTCGAGGTGGCTGAACACCAGGCGGCGCATCGGGTCCACGGCGTAGGTCAGCGGGTCGATCCGGTTCAGCACGCCCAGCCAGGTCGGCAGCCCGGAGACGGGATAGAACGCGCCGGACAAGAACAGCATCGGCACCACGAACATCTGCGACACGTAGGTGAAGGTCTGTGCCCGCTTGATGCGGACGGCCACCAGCACGCCGAACGCCGTGATCGTGAACGAGGTCAGCAGCAGCAGGCCGAACACGCCGAGGATCAGCACCGGGTCGTAGGGGACGCCCACAAGCCCGGCGAGCGCCAGCAGGATCCCGCCCTGCGACGCCGCGATGGTCGCTCCGCCCAGGCACTTGCCGACGATGATCGATGCCCGGCTGACCGGCGCGACCAGCAGCTCGCGCAGGAACCCGAGCTCCCGGTCCCAGACCAGCGAAGCGGCGCTGAAGATCCCCGTGAACGTCGCCGCCATGCAGAGGACGCCGGGGAAGATGAACGTCTTGAGGTCGACGCCGCCGGTGGAGGCGGCGGACAGCGTCTGCAGGCCGCCGCCCAGCACGAACAGGAACAGCAGCGGCTGTACCAGCCACATCGCCGCCTGCGCGCGATTGCCGGCGAAGCGGATCAGCTCGCGGCGCCAGACCGTCTTCACCGCCCGCCATTCCGAGCGCCACGAGCGCTCCGGCACCCGGACGGCGACGACGTCTGCGATGACCGCGCTCATCGACGCGCCCCCGCAAGCGCGCGCATCAGGGTCTGGTTCTGGGTCGCCACGCCGTCCGTCTCCGCGTCGCGGATCGTCGTGCCCGCGTAGCTCATGAAGACGTCGTCCAGCGTCGGGCGCGAGACGGCGACCGACGTGATGCCGGGGTGGGCGGGATCCCATTCCGCGAACAGCCGCGGGACGAACGCCTCGCCGGCCTCGACGTGGAACGTCACCGCGCCCTCGGCCACGGCGGCCTCGATGCCGAAGCGGTCCCGCAGCGCCGCGATCGCCGCCTCGTCGTCGGCGGTCCCGAGGACCACGCGGTCGGCCCCGATGCCGGCCTTGAGCGCCTCGGGAGTGTCGAGGACGACGATCTCGCCGTGGTCCATGATCGCGATGCGGTCGCAGAGCTCCGCCTCGTCCATGTAGTGCGTGGTCATGAAGATCGTCGTCCCCTCCGTCTCCTGCAGCGCCCGGATGTAGCGCCAGATCGAGCTGCGCGTCTGCGGGTCGAGGCCGATCGTCGGCTCGTCGAGGAACAGCACGCGCGGCGAGTGCAGCAGCCCGCGCGCGATCTCCAGGCGGCGGCGCATGCCGCCGGAGAACGTCATCACCGGCTTGTGGCGCCAGTCGGCCAGGTCGACCATTTCCAGCATCTGCTCCATCCGGGCGCCGATGACGCCCGGGTCGATGCCGTACAGCTCGGCGTGCAGCCGCAGGTTCTGATCGGCGGTGAGGAAGCCGTCGAGCGTCGGGTCCTGGAAGACGAGGCCGATGTGGCGACGCACGTCGTCGCGCTGGCTGACGACGTCGAAGCCGCAGACGCGTGCCGCCCCGGACGTGGGCTTGGCCATGGTGCAGAGCACGTTGATCGTCGTGCTCTTGCCGGCGCCGTTGGGGCCGAGGAAGCCGAAGACCTCCCCCGGCGGGACGGTGAACGACACGCCGCGGACCGCGTCGATCTCACCGTAGGACTTGACGAGGTCGTCGACCTCGATGGCGGGTGGGATGGAGAGAGTCACGGCGCGGCATCATAACGTTACAGTCACTAGAAATCTACTGCTGCTGTAGTGTTATCATCGATGCTAGAGGCACCGTCCGAAGGCCTTCGCGAGCGCAAGAAGCGGGCGTCGCGCGAAGCGATCGCCGCCACCGCCCGCCGGCTGTTCGCCGAGCGCGGCTACGACACCGTCACCGTCGCCGAGGTCGCGGCCGCCGCGGAAGTCTCCGAGAAGACGGTCTTCAACCACTTCGCGACGAAGGAGGACCTCGCGTTCGCCGGCCGCGAGGAGGGCATCGCGCAGTTCGTCGCCGCCATCGCCGAGCGCCCGCCCGGGAGCTCGTTCCTCGACGTCTTCCGAGCGATGACCCACACCGTGCTCGACGTCTTCGTCGCCGGCGGGGACGAGGACCTGCTCGCGGTGGCCAAGATCATCCGGGGCAGCCGCGCGCTGCAGGAGCGCCTGACCGTCGGGTGGGAGTCGGGGGCCGCCGCGATCACCGCCGCGATCGCCGGGACGTCCGGCGCGGACGACGACCTCCTCCCCGCCATCGTCGCCCGCACGCTGTGGTTCACGCACCGCTCGATCTTCCTCGCCGCGCTCAACGGCCTGCTGGCCGAGGAGGACCGCGTCCAGCTCGCCGCCCGGCTCCGAGTGGCCGCCGACCAGGCGTACGACCAGCTCGCCGGCGGGCTGGCGGAGTACGGCAGGAGCGGCTGATAGCCGGCTGCCGACGCGCGAAGCGGCGCTACGAGGGCTCGGCGGCCGGCTCGGCGGGCGCGGTGAGATCGAGCAGCTCGCGGCGCAGCTCGCGGATCTCGTCTCGCAGCTTGGCCGCGTACTCGAACCGCAGCTCCTCGGCCGCCGCGAGCATCTCCTCCTCGAGCTCGACGATCGTGGACTCGATCTCGTGCGGCTCCATGTCGACGCGCTTCTCGCGCCGGCGCCGGGAGGAGCGCGGGACCTTGCCCTCTCCCATCAGGAACTCCGTGATGTCGGAGATCCCCTTGACGATCGTCTCGGGCGTGATGCCGTGCTCGAGGTTGTAGGCGACCTGGATCTCGCGCCGGCGGTCGGTCTCGTCGATCGCCTTGCGCATCGCCTCGGTCTGCTTGTCCGCGTACATCAGGACCTTGCCCTCGACGTTGCGGGCGGCGCGGCCGATCGTCTGGATCAGCGAGGTCTCGCCGCGGAGGAAGCCCTCCTTGTCGGCGTCGAGGATCGCGACCAGCGACACCTCGGGGAGATCGAGGCCCTCGCGCAGGAGGTTGACGCCGATCAGGACGTCGTACTCCCCCAGCCGCAGCTCGCGGATGATCTGGATCCGCTCCAGCGTGTCGACCTCCGAGTGCAGGTAGCGGACCTTGAAGCCCATCTCGAGCAGGTAGTCCGTCAGGTCCTCGCTCATCTTCTTGGTCAAGGTGGTGACGAGCACGCGCTCGTTGCGATCGCGCCGCTCGCGGATCTCGCGCATCAGGTCGTCGATCTGGTTGCGCGTCTCGCGCACCTCGACGTCCGGGTCGACGATCCCCGTCGGGCGCACGATCTGCTCGACGATCGTGGCGGAGTGCTCGCGCTCGTACGGCCCCGGGGTCGCCGACACGAACACCAGCTGCGGTGAGATCGAGAGGAACTCCGCGAACGTCTGCGGCCGGTTGTCGAGGGCGGAGGGCAGCCGGAACCCGTAGTCGACAAGCGTGGTCTTGCGCGAGCGGTCGCCCTCGTGCATCGCGCCGAGCTGCGGCACGGTCTGGTGCGACTCGTCGATGAAGCACACGAAGTCCTGCGGGAAGTAGTCGATCAGGCAGTACGGGCGCGCGCCCGGCGGGCGGCCGTCGAGGATCCGCGAGTAGTTCTCGATCCCGGAGCAGAAGCCGACCTCGCGCAGCATCTCCATGTCGTACTGCGTGCGCTGGCGCAGGCGGTGGGACTCGAGCAGCTTGCCCTCGGCCTCGAGCTCGGCGGTGCGGTGGTTGAGCTCGCGGCCGATCTCCTCGACCGCGCGCTCCATCGTGCCCTCCTTGACGTTGTAGTGCGTCGCCGGCCAGATCGCGACGTGCTCGAGGTCGTCGACGATCAGCTCGCCGGTCAGGGGGTCGAAGTGCTGCAGCCGCTCGATCTCGTCGCCGAACAGGAGCGCCCGGAACGCGGTCTCGGCGTACGCCGGGAAGACCTCCAGCGTGTCCCCGCGCACGCGGAACGTGCCGCGCCCGAGCGCGGTGTCGTTGCGGTTGTACTGGAGGTAGACGAGCTTGCGCAGGAGCTCGTCCCGGTCGACGTCTCCGCCCTTCAAGAGGATCTGGCAGTTGTCGTTGTACGTCTCCGGCGACCCGAGGCCGAAGATCGCCGACACCGAGGCCACGATCACCACGTCCCGCCGCGCGAACAGCGCCGCCGTGGCGGCGTGGCGCAGGCGGTCGATCTCCTGGTTGATCGCCGAGTCCTTCTCGATGTAGAGGTCCTTGCTCGGGACGTAGGCCTCGGGCTGGTAGTAGTCGTAGTACGAGACGAAGTACTCGACCGCGTTCTGCGGGAAGTACGTGCGGAACTCGTTGCAGAGCTGCGCCGCCAGCGTCTTGTTGTGCGCGAGGATGAGCGCGGGCCGCTGCAGGCGCTCGATCGTCGCCGCCATCGTCATCGTCTTGCCGGTGCCGGTGGCGCCCAGCAGCGTCACGCCCCGGGCGCCGGACTCGACCCCCTCCACGAGGCCGTCGACGGCCTTCGGCTGGTCGGCGGTAGGCGAGTAGACGGCGTCGAGCTTGAAAGGCGGCATGGACCCACGAACGATAGAAGCCGCTACGGACGGACCGGCGCCGTCGAGGCGCGCACGACGAGCTCCGGCGGGGCGGGCACGAAGGTCGGCGGCTCCTCGCCCGCGATCATCGCGATCAGGGTGGCGGCCGCGACCTCCCCGAAGTGCGTGTAGTCGATCCGCACGCTGGTGACCGGGGGGCCGGCGAGCGCGGCGAGCGGCGAGTCGTCGAAGCCGGTGATCGAGAGGTCGCCCGGCACGTCGAGCCCGTGCTCGCGCGCGACGCCGAGGCCGGCCGCGGCGAGCACGTCGCTGCCGTAGACGATCGCCGTCGGGCGCTGCTCGAGCAGCCGCGCGGTGGCGGCGGCGCCGCTGGGGTCGGCGGCGTCGGCGTACGCCACCGGGCCCGGCTCGAGGCCGGCGTCCTCGAGCGTGGCGCGGAAGACGTTCAGGCGCGCCTGCACGAACTCGTAGCCGGGGAAGCCGCCGACGAAGCCGACGTGCCGGTGGCCGAGCCCGACGAGGTACTCGACCGCCGCGGCCACGCCACGCGCGTGCTCGGTCTCCACGAACGGGAACGGGCACGGCGACACGGGGTGCCCGGCGACGACGACCGGAAGGCCGGCCGCCGCCAGCAGGTCGAAGCGCGGGTCGTCGAGCTCGACGTCGCACAGCAGGAACCCGTCGACCCGCCCTGAGGCGGCCAGGCGCGTGTACGCGCCGAGATCGACCGGCTCGCCGGTGTCCATGACGCGCAGCACGAGCGCGTTGTCGGTGCGCGCCAGCGCCCGCTCGACCCCGGCGAGGAAGCGCACGAAGAACGGGTCGACCTCGAGCTGCGCGATCGGCCGGGCGAGCAGCAGCCCGATCGCCCGCGCCCGCGCCTCCGTGAGCGCGCGCGCGTGCGCGCTCGGCCGCCATCCGAGCTCCTCGGCTGCGGCGAGGATCCGCGCCCGCGTCTCCACGGCCACCCCGGGCCGGTTGTTCATCGCGAACGAGACCGCCGCGGACGACACGCCCGCCCGCGCGGCGACATCGTCGATCGTGAGCCTCCGTGGGCGCCCGGCTCGCGCGCCGGGGGCGTCGGAATCGCTTGCGCTGGGCATGACTTCCTGTATGGTGCCACACGGCAGCTAAAGCGCTTAAGGGACAGGAGGAGCACCTTGCGCACCAGAAGACGTGCCGTTGCTTGGGGAGTGGGGCTGGCCGCCTTGTCGGCGCCGTCGACCGCCGCCGCTGCGCCCGAGCTCTCCGTCGCCGACCGCCTGCAGGACCGCCGCGCCCTCGTCTCCGGCGAGCGTGCCTACTCGGTCGGCTTCCAGGACGGCCGGTTCTACGCCAACGGCTGGCACATCACCGGCGAGATGGGCGGCGTGTGGACGCCGCCGCTGAAGCTCGTCGACGGCGTCTGGTTCGGCGTCGACGGCCAGTGGGTCGGACCCGCCACCCGCTTCCGCAGCGGCTGGGGCTACACGAAGATGGACTTCCCCGACACCGCCGGCCTGCGCGTGCAGCGCACCGACTACGCGGCCGACGGCGGGCGCGCGGTGCTCTTCGGCCTCAAGCTCACGAACCCCGGTCGCCGCAAGCGCACCGCGACCGTGATGGTCGATGCGCACTCCGAGCTGATGACCGCCTATCCGTGGGGGTTCGACAACATCCCAGCGGGGCTGCCCCACGCGCGCGACAACCTGTCAGACACCGCCGTGTACGACGGCCGCCGTCTCGTCTTCCGCGAGCAGGGCAAGCTGCCGCACCCGAACGCCGAGGTCCATGACTGGGCCGCGCTCGTCGGCTCCGCCCGGCGGCCGCTGTCCGGCACCACCGGCGCCACCCACCGCGGCGACCAGGGGGACACGATCTGCCCCGCGCAGGCGCCGGCGCCGGACCCGATGCCGAGCGTCTGCGACGACGGCCCGTTCGGCAGGGGCCAAGGCGGGCAGCTCCGCTACGAGGTCGGCGTCAAGGGCAAGCGGT
Organism: uncultured Solirubrobacteraceae bacterium; assembly: GCA_963789005.1. GTDB lineage: Bacteria > Actinomycetota > Thermoleophilia > Solirubrobacterales > Solirubrobacteraceae > DASSUW01. The sequence goes on along the minus strand of CAWBIZ010000015.1, from coordinate 570,943 downwards.
CGACGACCCTGTGGATCGCCGTCGCCGGGTCCGACGAGGGCCTCGCCGACGCGACCGCGGAGCTCGACAAGGCGACGAAGGATCCCGCCGGCGCGCTCAGGCGCAAGGTCCAGGACCGCGAGCGGGCCTCGCGCTGGACGAGGCTGTCGCTGCCCGGCGACCGGCGCTTGCAGGCCGGGATCGACTGGGGCAAGCAGAACCTGATCGACTCCACGCAGGCGGCCGAGGACCTCGAGGTTCGCCACGTGGACGAGGGCCGGCAGTACCCGCCACCCGCCGGCGAGGTCTCGAAGGTCCGCTTCCGCGGCGCCGGCTGGCCGGACTACCCGTGGATGTTCGGAACGGACGGCCAGTACACCGCGTTCGCCAGCGTCGCGCTCGGCCAGTTCGAGCCGACGATGGACCACATGCGGGGCCTGCGCGACGTGTCGGAGATCGCCAACAACCGCTCGGGCAAGGTCGTGCACGAGGTGGTGACCGACGGCTCGATCTGGTTCGGAGCGAACGAGGACGCGGGCAACACGGACGAGACCGTCAAGTTCCCCAGCATCGTCGCCCTCCTGTGGCGGTGGACCGGCGACAACGCCTTCCGCAACGAGATGTACCGCTTCTCGAGGCGGAACCTGCGGTTCGCCGCCAACCACCTCGACGAGGACAAGGACGGCTGGCTCGAGGGCCTCGGCAACGTCGAGCGCACGGGGATGGGCGAGGAGAAGCTGGACAACAACGTCTACTACATCCGCGGGCTCTACGACCTCGCCGACATGGCCCGCTCGAAGCGCGATTGGGCCACGTACAACTGGGCCAAGTACCGCGCCGACGACCTCCGCAGTCGCTTCGAGGGCGAGTGGTGGATGGAGGATCAGAGCCTGCACGCCGACTCGCTGGAGCTGACCGGCGAGAAGATCCAGCAGAAGCACTGGATCACGGGCACGCCGATGGACGCGATCCTGCAGGTCGGCGGGCGCAGCGTTCCCGGGCTGGCGACGCTGGACCACGGCACGCGGTCGCTGGCGCTGCACGAGACGCCGTGCTTCAGCGGCGAGCGGCCGTACAACCGCGGTCTCTTCCACACGGGTTGCGGAGGCGGCCCGGAGGGCAAGGGCGAGGCGCAGATCTTCAGCCTCAACACGGCCATCCAAGCGGTCGGCGAGGGCAACTACGGCCGTCTGGGCCGCAACCAGCAGAAGCGCTACATCGACGCCAACGTGGAGACGATGTTCTCGCAGCCGGCCACGAACGGCACACCGGACGAGATGCCGGGCGCCATGCCGGAGATCGTGCCGTCGCCGGGCTTCGACGCGACGGGTCCGAACGACAAGAACATCGACCGCTGCTGGACGTGCCGGGCGATGTTCATCCAGGCCTGGGGCAACATGGGCACCGCGTGGCCGGTGGTCAACCAGCACTTCGGCGTGCGGCCCGACCTGGGTCGCGACCGGCTCGAGATCGTGCCGCAGCCGCCTTCGCGGGCGCCGATCGCCGCCGAGAACATCCGTCTCGGCGACGGGTCGGTGGACGTGGCCGCGGCGCGCTACCGCAACCGCTACGCCACGAGGGTCGACGGCCACCGGCTCGACCTCCGGAGCCTGCGCATCGGCCACACGCTGCCGCGCGACGCGCGGGTCCGCTGGGTGAAGCTCGATGGTCGCCGGGTGCAGTGGCGGGAGCGCCGCACCAACCGCGGGCTCGAGATCAGCGTGCGGGCTCCCGACGACGACCACAGGCTGGTGGTCGCGGCCCGCTAGGCGCAGGAGCACCAAGGGACGTAGCGTTCGGGTCGATGTCCCCCGGCCCGAACGCCGTCCCGTGGTGGACGACCGCCGTCGTCTACCAGATCTATCCGCGCAGCTTCGCCGACTCCGACGGTGACGGGATCGGCGACCTGCCCGGCATCACCAGCCGGCTCGACCACTTGGCGCGGCTGGGCGTCGACGTCGTCTGGCTCTCCCCCGTGTACCCCTCGCCGCAGGACGACGCGGGCTACGACATCAGCGACTACCAGGACATCGACCCCACGTTCGGCACGCTCGAGGACTTCGACGCGCTGCTGGATTCCGTCCACGAGCGCGGCATGAAGCTGATCATGGACCTGGTGGTCAACCACACGTCCGACGAGCACCCGTGGTTCATGGAGTCGCGCGCCAGCCGGGACAACCCGAAGCGCGACTGGTACTGGTGGCGTGACGTGCCGACCGACTGGCGCTCGTTCTTCTCCGGCCCCGCCTGGGAGCTCGACGACGCGACGAACCAGTACTACCTGCACCTGTTCTCGCGCAAGCAGCCCGACCTCAACTGGGAGAACCCCGAGGTCCGCGAGGCGATCTACGCGATGATGCGCTGGTGGCTGGATCGCGGGGTCGACGGCTTCCGCATGGACGTCATCAACCTGATCTCGAAGGACCCCGCGCTCCCCGACGACCCCGGCGGCAACGGCTCGGGCTACTACACGTGCGGGCCGCGCATCCACGAGTTCCTGCAGGAGATGCACCGCGAGGTGTTCGCGGACCGTGGCGCCGAGCTGCTGACGGTGGGAGAGATGCCCGGCGTGACCTTGGAGAACGCGCGCCTGTTCACCGACCCGGCGCGCGGCGAGGTCGACATGGTGTTCCAGTTCGAGCACGTCCAGGTCGACCAGGGGGCGTCGAAGTGGGACGTGCGGCCGCTGCGGCTGACCGACCTCAAGCGCTCGCTCGGGCGGTGGCAGGAGGGGCTGGCCGAGACCGGCTGGAACAGCCTGTATTGGAACAACCACGACCAGCCGCGGGTCGTGTCGCGCTTCGGGGACGGCAGCCCTCAGGCCGCCAAGATGCTCGGCACGGTCCTGCACATGCACCGCGGGACGCCGTACGTGTACCAGGGCGAGGAGCTCGGGATGACGAACAACGAGTTCGCCTCGACCGCCGAGCTGCGTGACATCGAGGCGCTCAACCACTACGCGGAGGCGGGACCGGAGGCGTGGCCGGCGCTGCTGGCGATGGGCCGCGACAACGCCCGCACGCCGATGCAGTGGGACGCCTCCGAGCACGCCGGGTTCACCACCGGCACGCCCTGGCTCGCGGTCAACCCCAACCACGTCGAGATCAACGCCGAGGCGGCCGCTGCCGACCCGGACTCGGTGTTCCACCACTACCGGCGCCTGATCGAGCTGCGACACACCGAGCCGGTCGTCGCGCACGGCGACTTCCACATGCTGCTGGAGGACGACGAGCGCGTCTACGCGTTCACGCGACGGCTGGGTGACGTCGAGCTGCTGGTGCTCGGCAACTTCTCAGGCGAGACGGTGACGCCCGACGTGCCCGGCGACTGGTCGGGCGCCGACGCGCTCGTCGGCGCGAAACCTAAGGGGTCTGACCCTCTAGGTTTGGGGCCCTGGGAGGGACGGGTGCTCCGCTCCACTCGTTCGTGAGGGCCCAGCGGGCGCCGATCGTCCACGCCTGCACGCGGTTGGAGAGGGCGACGGGCTCGACGTCGCCCGCCTTTGTGACCGCGTAGAGCTCGGGCGCGCGGCCGAGGTGGTCGAGCGCCGCGAGCACGCCGGTTCGCACGCGCTCGGCGTCGCCGGGGCGGCCCGCCGCGCGCAGACCGCCGTAGCCGAGCCAGGAGTCGAACGGCCACACCGACCCGCGGTGATAGCCGTGCGGATCGAAGACCGGCGACTCGCTGGAGAGCGTCCGCAGCCCGAAGCCGGTCAGGATGTCGGGCGCGCACAGCCGCTCGGAGGCGGCCTCGCACGCGGCCGGCTCGAGCGCGTCCGCCCACAGGAGCCACCCGAGCTGCGAGCCGGCCCCGCGCACGGGCCGGTCGCCCTCCTCGAGCGCCATCACGTCGGGCACGAAGTCGCGCGACAGCCGTGCGCGCAGCGCGTCCGCCCGCTCGTCCCAGCCGCCGGCCGCGTCGAGCGCTGCCAGCGCCCGCAGCCCGGCGTAGGCGACCGCCTGCGAGTCGGCGTCGGCGAGCGGCGGCGCGGGGACGCCGCCGTCCGGCCGCAGGTAGCCGCCGCCGCCCTCGGCGGGGTTGGTCGGGTCGATCGCGTCGCGCCAGCCCTGCTGGGTCAGCCCCGGCCATTCGCCCGGGCCGTGCCGCACCAGCCCGCCGCCAGCGTCGAGCGCGCCCGCCAGCCACTCCCCCGCCCCCCGCCACGCCGGCTCGAGCTCGGCCGCCAGCGCGGCGTCGCCGGTCGCCGCCAGCACCACCACGAACCACGAGGTGGCGTCGGCCGTGCCGTAGTAGTCGAACGGGCCGTCGCCCGGCCAGCCCGCCGCCGCGAGCGGCTCCGGGATGTCCTCGCGGAACTCGTGGCCGATCTTGCCCGGCGCCTCGAGCGTGCGGGCGTCGTCGCGCCGCCCCTGCCGCGCCGCCAGCGCGCGCAGCGTCGCCGCCGCCACGTCCGGCCGCGCGGGCAGCACCTGCAGCGACGTGATCAGCGAGTCGCGGCCGAACAGCGCGTGGAAGCGCCCGGGGTCGCCGGGCTCGACCGGCGGCGCCGACGCGTACGGCCACCCCTCGTCCGAAAGCAGCCCGTCGAGCTCGGGGACGTCACCCATCGAGCGCGATGATGGCACCGGCGCCAGGACGGGCTCGGATTCATCCGTCGAGCGCGACGACGGCGCCCGTCCACGGTGCCACCGCGAGCGGCCCGTCGACCCGCTCGCCGTCGCGCGAGCGATCGGTCGCCACCAGCACGCTCCCGGCCACGCCCTCCACCTCCACCGCCGCGTCCGAGAGGTTGAGCACGACCGCGATCGACTCGCCGCGCCGCCAGGCCCACGCGCCCTCGGGCGCGGGCAGCGGCGCGTACGCGCCGTCCCGCAAGTCGCTCCGCGACCGCCGCAGCGCGATCAGGTCGCGGACCAGATGCAGCGTGGAGCCCGGGTCCTCGCGCTGGGCCTCCACGTTCACCGCAGCGGCGTCGCCGATCGGCAGCCAGCTGCTCGCGTTTGCGCTGAAGCCGGCGCCGGGGCCCGCGTTCCACTGCATCGGCGTCCGGCACTCGTCGCGGTTGCGGCTGGGGTCGCCGGTGCGGTGCGGCACCGGGTCGAGCGCCACGGAAGCATCGAGCGGCACGTCGGGCATCCCGATCTCGTCGCCGTAGTACAGGAACGCGGTGCCCCGCAGGCCGAGGAGCATCAGCAGCGCCGCGCGGGCCTTCGCCTCGTCACCGCCCGCCCAGCGCGTCACGAGCCGCCCGGCGTCGTGGTTGGAGCCCGTCCACACCGGCCACGCGCCGGCCGGCAGCTTGGCCTCGACCGCCTCGACGATCGTGCGCAGCTCGGCGGCGTCGAGCGCCGCGTGCACGAACAGGAAGTTGAACGCCAGGTGCAGCTCGTCCTCGCCCGTGCCGTAGTACGGGATCAGCTGGTCGACGTCGAGCACGTAGGTCTCCCCCACGAGGATCCGCCCGTTCGCCGACAGCGAGCGCCAGCGCCGCAGCACATCGTGCACCTCGGGCCGGTTCATGGAGAACACCTGCCGCGTGCCGCGCTCGCGCACCTTCGGATGGTCGTCGGGCGTGGCCGCGGGGTCGTCGCGCAGCTCGCGATCCTTGACGATCGCGTGGCAGACGTCGATCCGGAAGCCCGCCACCCCACGCTCGTACCAGAAGCGCAGCACGTCGTCGAACGCCTCGCGCACCTCCGGGTTCCACCAGTTGAGGTCGGGCTGGGACGGCAGGAAGTTGTTGAGGAAGTACTGCCCCGAGGCCTCGTCGAGCGTCCACGCCGAGCCGCCGAAGTTCGACAGCCAGTTGTTCGGCGGCCCGCCGCCGGCGGCAGCGTCGGCCCAGACGTAGAAGTCGCGAAAGCGAGCGTCGCGCCCGCCCAGCGCGTCCTGGAACCACGGGTGGCGGTCGCTCGTGTGGTTGGGGACGAGGTCGAGCAGCACCCGGATCCCGCGCCGGCCGGCCTCCGCGATCAGCGCGTCGAGGTCCTCGAGCGTGCCCAGCTCGGGATGCACGGCGCAGTAGTCGGAGACGTCGTAGCCCCAGTCGTCGTTCGGCGACGGCATCGTCGGGTTGAGCCAGATGCCGTCGACGCCGAGCCACTCGAGATGGTCGAGACGCTCGATCACTCCACGTAGGTCGCCGACGCCGTCGGCATCGGAATCCGCGTAAGACCGGGGGTAGATCTGGTACAGGACGCCGTCCTTCCACCACGACATGGCGTCGCAGCATACGAACTGGGATGTAGGCTGCCGTCATTGACGGACGCGGTCCGTCGTGGTTCGATGGAAGCGGTTCCACGGAGGAGAGGGCGAGTGGCGCGTTGGTGACCATCGCTGAGGTCGCAAAGCAGGCCGGAGTGGGAGTCGCAACCGTCTCCCGCGTCCTGAACGGCTCCCCTGCCGTTCGCGAGAAGACGAGGCTGCGGGTGCTCGACGCGATCGAGGAGCTCGGCTACGCCCCGAACGCCGCCGCCCGCGCGCTTTCGACCGGCCGCAGCCTGGCCGTGGCCGTCGTCGCCCCGTTCTTCACGCGGCCCTCGGTCATGGAGCGCCTGCGCGGCGTGTCGCGCGTGCTCGCCGGCGCCGGCTACCAGCTCGTCCTGTTCGACGTGGAGCGGCCCGGCGAGGAAGAGGAGTACTTCCGCCGCCTCTCGGGCGGCGGGGGGCTGGACGCGCTGCTCTCGATCTCGCTCTGCCCACCGGAGGGCGATCTCGAGCGCTTCGCGCAGGCCGGCGTGCCGGTGGTGCTCGTCGACCACCCGCATGCGTCGGTCCCCGCCGTCCACACCGACGACGAGGCCGGCGGGCGCCTGGCCACCGAGCACCTGCTGGAGCACGGACACCGGCGGATCGCGTTCCTCGGAGACTTCGAGCACAACTACCACGGGTTCACGTCGAGCGCCGGAAGGCGAGCGGGTTACGAGGCCGCGCTCGCCGACGCCGGCATCGAGGCCGACCCCGCGCTGGTCCTCCGGGGCCCCCACGCGCAGGCGGCGGCCTCGGCGCTCACCGGCGAAGCGCTCGACCGCCCCAACCCGCCGACCGCCGTCTTCGCCGCCTCGGACACCCAGGCCGTGGGTGCCCTGGAGGCCGCCGAGGCGCTCGGCGCAAGAGTTCCCGGCGACCTCTCGGTCGTCGGCTACGACGACATCGAGCTGGCCCGTCACGCGGGTCTTACCACTGTCGCGCAGCCGCTCGAGGAGAGCGGCGCGTGCGGCGCCGAGATGCTGCTGAACGCCCTGGAGGGCAGGCGCATTCACGGACGGCAGCTGCCGGTCAGGCTGGTCGTCCGACACACAACCGGCGCGTGCGGTAAGAACCGTGGTCGCGCAGCTCGACATCGAGAGGCTTGGGGCATGGACCGCCCCAGGCAATCGCGCCAGGATGGCTTGAGGGTACGTTCCTGATCTAACCCATTCGGACTGAGGGGGAGCTCTTGTCCAAGAGATTGCTGTACATGTTGTGCGCGGCGCTCGCATGCGCTGCGTTCGTCGCCGCCTGCGGCGGCGATGACGACGAAGGTGGTGGTGGCGGCGGCGGTACCGCCGACAGCGGCAAGGTGGTCGACCCGGCGTCGATCGAGACCGCCAAGGGCGACGTCACCGTCTGCATGGGCAAGGACACCTCGGGTGACATCACCGAGGCCGTCAAGGAGTTCAACGCCCAGAGCAACGGCGTGACCGTCAAGCTGCTCGAGTTCTCGACCTCGGCCGACGAGCAGCGCACGCAGTTCGTCCAGCGCCAGGAGGCCAAGCAGGGCGAGTGCGACGTGTTCTCGTCCGACGTGATCTGGACCGCGGAGTTCGCGTCCCAGGGCTGGCTGTACGACATGACGCCGTACGTCGAGTCCCGCAAGGACGAGATCATCGAGGCCACCCTCGAGACCGTGACGTTCGAGGACAAGATGTGGGGCATGCCGCAGCAGACGGACGCGGCGTTCATCTACTACCGCACCGACCAGGTCGACGAGTTCCCGGCCACGTGGCAGGAGCTCTATGAGGTCGCCGGCCAGAACGACGGCATCGTCTACCAGGGCGCGCCGTACGAGGGCCTGACGTGCGACTTCCTCGAGATCGCCTTCGCCGCCGGCGGGCAGGTGCTGTCCGAGGACGGCAAGACGTCGGTCATCAACTCGCCGGAGAACGTCGCGGCGCTGCAGCTGATGGTCGACGGCGTCGAGGACGGCGTCGCCGCCAACGGCGTGACGACCTACATGGAAGAGGAGTCCCGGCGCTACTTCGAGAACGGCCGCGCGACGTTCATGCGCAACTGGCCGTACGCGTACGCGCTCGGCCAGCAGGCCCCGAAGGTCAAGGGCAAGTTCAACGTGGCTCCGTTCCCGGAGTTCGAGGGCGGCGGCACGGCCGGCATCCTCGGCGGCCACAACCAGGTCATCTCCGTGTACTCGGAGAACCCCGGTGGCGCGCTGAAGTGGATCGACTACGTCACGGGCACCGAGAGCCAGAAGCGCCAGCTGCTGGAGTACTCGCAGTCCTCGACGCTGACGGCGACCTACGACGACCCGGACATCCAGAAGAAGTACGAGTTCGCGACGCAGCTGCGGGATGCCATCTCGCAGGCCAACTCGCGGCCCGTCTCGCCGGTCTACCCGCAGGTCTCGCAGGCGATCTACAAGAACGTCAACGAGGCGCTCGCTGGGCGCGCCACGCCGGAGGAGGCGCTGGAGACGGCCCAGACCGAAATGCAGGCAGCGCTGGAGACGTTCTGATCGATCATGGCTGACGCGGCTTCAGTACAAGCCGGCACGCAGATCCGGCGCTCGCGGGGTATCCCCGAGCGCCGGCTCGCGTGGCTGATGACAGCACCCTCGCTGTTGCTGATCGCGCTCGTGGCGGTGTACCCGATCGTGTACGCGGTCTGGCTCTCGCTCCACGAGTACAGCCTCATCGAGGAGGGACTCTCCCGCTATGCATCGCCGGCCGGGCTGGGCAACTACATCGACGCGTTCGAGGATCCAGAGTTCCGGAAGTCCGTCTACGTCACGCTCATCTACTCGGTGACGTCGGTCTTCCTGGAAACGATAATCGGCCTCGTGATGGCGCTGATCATGGCGACCGCGTTCAAGGGGCAGGGCCTGCTCCGCACCGTGGTGCTGGTGCCGTGGGCAGTGCTCACCGTGGTCACCGCGATCATGTGGCGCACGATCGTCGACCCGAACCTGGGCTTCGTGAACACGCTCCTCGGAACCAACACCGTCTGGCTCGGGGAGGAGCCGCAAGCACTGATCGTGATGATCCTGGCCGACACGTGGAAGACGGCGCCGTTCATGGCGCTGCTGCTGCTGGCCGGCCTCCAGGTCATCCCATCCGAGATCTACGAGGCGGCGAAGGTCGACGGCGCCTCGACATGGCAGCGGTTCAGGCGGATCACGCTCCCGCTGCTGATGCCGGCGCTGCTCGTGGCGCTGATCTTCCGCACGCTCGACGCGTTGCGGGCCTACGACCTGCCGAAGGTGCTCACCAATGGATCGAACGGGACGACGACGATGTCGCTGATCGCGCAGAGAACGTTCCAGGAGAACCGCCTGTACGGTGAGGGGGCGGCGCTCTCGATCATCACGTTCATCCTCGTGATGGCCGTGTCGTTCGCGTACATCCGCTTCGTCGGCGGCAACCTACGCGGCATGGCGGAGGACCGATAGCCATGGGAGCCGCAACCGCAGCCGCCGGCGCACAGGCCGACGTCGCCGCCAAGAAGAAGAAGGGGCCGAAGGAGCCGGGACCGCCATGGTGGATCTACGTCGCCGCCACGGGCGTGGTGATCTTCTGCCTGCTCCCGTTCTACTGGCTGATCAACATCTCGCTCAAGACGGGGCCGGACCTGTCGTCCGCGGACATCCTCCCGCCCAATCCGACGCTGGACAACTACTCGTCGATCTTCGAGAACGACGAATTCGTCCGCTCGCTGCGCAACAGCGCGGTGGTGGCGCTCTCGACCACCGTTCTCGGGGTCGTCGTGGGCGCGTTCTGCGCCTACGCGCTCGCCCGCCTGAAGATGGGCTTCAAGTTCATCCTGCTGGGCATCGTGCTGTCGATCTCGACGTTCCCGCAGATCGCGATCGCCGCGCCGCTGTTCCGCCTGTGGACGGACATCGGCCTCTACGACACGTTGCGTGGTCTGGTCATCCCGTACCTCACGTTCGCGCTTCCGCTCTCGATCTACATCCTGGTGTCGTTCTTCCGCGAGATCCCGAGGGACCTCGAGGAGGCGGCGCTCGTGGACGGGGCGACGAACTTCCAGGCGTTCCGCAAGGTGATCGTCCCGCTCGCGGCCCCCGGGCTCGCGACGACGGCGATCCTCGCGTTCATCGCCGCCTGGAACGAGTTCCTGCTGGCCGTCACCCTCACGTCCTCGCCGGCGGCCAGGACGACGCCGGTGGCGATCTCGCAGTTCACCGGCTCCTCGCAGTTCGAGGTGCCGCTCGGGACGCAGTCCGCGGCCTCGGTCGTGATCTCGATCCCGCTGATCGCGCTCGTGCTGTTCTTCCAGAAGCGGATCGTGGCCGGCCTGACGGCGGGAGCCGTCAAGGGCTGAGCCGCTCCCGCGACCTCACCGGGCGGCCGGCTCTCGAGCTGGCCGCCCTGGTCCGGGATCGCGAGGTCTCGGCCGTCGAGGTCGTGACCGCGCACCTGCACCGGATCGAGGCGGTGGGCGGCGCCGTCAACGCCGTCGTGCAGGTCGACGGCGAGCGGGCGCTCGCGAGCGCCCGCGCGACCGACGCGGCCTCGGGTGGTGGTCCGCTGCACGGCGTGCCGTTCACGGTGAAGGACAACCTCTCCGCGACGGGGCTGGAGATGGCGATCGGGACGCCGGACCGCGTCGGCGTCGTGCCCGACGTCGACGCCACGGCGGTGGCGCGGCTGCGCGGCGCCGGCGGCATCCTGCTCGGCAAGACCAACTGCCCTCCGTACGGCGGCGGGATCGAGACCGACAACGAGGTCTACGGGCGCACCAACAACCCGTGGGACCTGGAGCGCACCCCGGGCGGGAGCAGCGGCGGCGAGGCGGCGGCGATCGCCGCCGGCCTGTCGCCGTGCGGGGTCGGCACCGACTCCGGCGCCAGCGTGCGGCTGCCCGCGCACTTCTGCGGGCTGGCGTCGATCAAGCCGACGGCCGGCCTCGTCCCGGTCACCGGCGTGCTCGACGACCTCGGGCAGATCGGCGCGCTCGCCGATCCGCGCACCCAGGTCGGGCCGCTGGCGCGCACGGTCGCCGACGTGGCGCTGCTCCTGCGCGTGCTGGCGGGGCCGGACGAGCGCGACGGCGGCACGCCGCCGGTCCCGCTCGGCGATCCCACGGCGGTCTCGCTCCGTGGGCTCCGGGTCGCGGTGTCGGCGGAGAACGGCCTTGCCTCCCCCACGACCGAGACCGTGGCGATGGTCGAGAGCGCCGCCGAGGTGCTGCGCGCGGCGGGCGCGGCGGTGTTCGACGCCCGCCATCCCGGCGGCGGGCACGAGCTGACGATCGACGTCTGGCGCTCGTACGGCGAGGGCATGAGCGCCGGCGAGCTGTACGACATCCTGCGCCGCTGGGACGCGTTCCGCAGCGACATGCTGGCCTGGGGCGAGCGCTTCGACGTGATCGTCTGCCCGGTGTTCGCCGGCCCGGCCCCGCGGCACGGCGAGACCGCGGTGCCCGGCGAGCTCGACCCGACGAGCTACACGACCCCGTCGAGCCTCACCGGCTGGCCGTCGGCCACGGTCCGGTGCGGCACCTCACCCGAGGGGCTGCCGCTCGACGTGCAGGTGATCGCCAAGCCATGGCGCGACGACGTCGCGCTGGCAGTCGCGCTCGAGCTCGAGCGCGCGCTTGGCGGATGGGTCTCGCCCGCGATCTAGTAGCGGAACCGCGACTCGTCGCGGTCGCCGCGGTCGAGGCGCTTGCCTTCGCGGTCGCAGGGCTTGCCCTGGCGCATGTGCTGGTAGACGCCCGCCGGGCCGTCCTTCTTGGCTGCCGGCGCGGCAGCGTCGTCGGCCGAGTCGCCGCCCGCGGAGGCGACAGCCGCGAACCCGCCCACGGCGATCGCGGCCGTGGCGGCCGCGACCACCCAGCGGCGCCGCCGGCGCGGCGGCAGCTGGGGCGCTTCCGGGTCGTGGAGGAAGCGGACCTCTACGTCGTCGAAGCGATCGTGCTCCATGCCCGCCATCTTACGCCGATCCCAACAGAGCGCACGTAAACTTGGCGCCGTGAGCGCGGGCCGCCGGAGGATCGCCGCCTGGGGCCTGGCGCTGCTCGCCGTCGCGAACGCCGGGATCGTCGTCTGGCTGTGGGGTCCTGGCGGCATCCGCGACGTCCACGACGCCGCGAGCCTGCTCACCGGGCTCGGGCGCGTGTCGGGCCTGCTGGCCGCGTACCTCGTGCTGCTGCAGCTGCTGCTGCTCGCGCGGCTGCCGCTGCTCGACCGCCTCGTCGGGTTCGACCGGCTGGTGGTGTGGCACCGCGCCGGCGGCTGTGCGTGCGTTGCGCTGCTCGGTGCGCACGTCGTGCTGATCACGGCGGGCTACACGATCGGGGATCGGATCTCGCTGGCGGACGAGATTTCGCGGCTGATCACCGGCTATCCGGGGGTCATCACCGCCGTCGCCGGCCTGACGCTGCTGGTGGCGGTCGCGGTCACGTCGGCGGTGATCGTGCGCCGCCGGCTGCGCTACGAGACGTGGTACTTCGTGCACCTCTACGCCTACCTCGGCGTGGCGCTCGCGTTCAGCCACCAGCTCGCCACGGGCAGCGACTTCGTGGGCGAGCCGGTCGCCCGCGCGTACTGGTACGGCCTGTACGGGGTCACGCTCGGCGCGATCGTCGTCTTCCGCCTGGGCGTCCCGCTCGCGCGCACGCTCCGGCACCGGCTGCGGGTCGCGCGCGTGGTCGAGGAGGCGCCCGGGTTCGTGTCGATCGAGATCGAGGGCGTGCGGCTCGAGCGCCTGCGCGCCCGCACCGGCCAGTTCTTCACCTGGCGGTTCCTCACGCGCGACCGCTGGTGGGAGGCGCACCCGTTCTCGCTCTCGGCGGCGCCCGACGGCCGGCGATTGCGGATCACGGTCAAGGGCGTCGGCGACTACACCGCGGCCCTGCGGGCGATCCCGCCCGGCACGCCGGTGATCGCCGAAGGGCCGTTCGGCTCGTTCACCACGGCCACGCGGCGACGCCCGCGCGTGGCGCTGATCGCCGGCGGCGTCGGCATCACGCCGATCCGGGCGCTGCTCGAGGACATGCCCGGCGGCCCGGGCGACATCGCGGTCGTCTACCGCGCGCTGCGGGAGGACGACGTGATCCTGCGTGCGGAGCTGGACGAGCTCGCCGGCCGGCGCGGCGCCGAAATCCACTACGTCGTCGGCGACCACCGCGACGGCGACTTCCTGTCCTCCGAGCACCTGCTGCGGCTGGTGCCGGACATCGCCGCGCGGGACGTGTACGTCTGCGGGCCGCCGGCCATGACGGAGGCGACCCGCGCGAGCCTCGGGCGCTCCGGCGTGCCGCGGCGGCACATCTTCACGGAGCGGTTCGCCCTCTGATGCGCCGCGCCCTGCCCGACTTCACGGAGCCGTTCGCCCTCTGATGCGCCGCGCCCTGCCCGACTTCACGGAGCCGTTCGCCCTCTGATGCGCCGCGCCCTGCCCGCCCTCGTGGTGACCGTGGTGGCGGTCGTGCTGCTCGCGCGGTTCGACACCGAGCCGCCGGTGACGCTGAACCCGAACTCCGCCCTGCGGCCGATCGCCACACCGCGGGCGATCGAGCGCCCGATCGCCACGCCCGCGCCGCCGGGGTCCACGACCGGCACGGGGCCGGTGGTCGCGACGCCGTTCTCGGTGATCCAGGTGCGTGCGACGCTGACCAAGGGGCGGCTGACGGGCGTCGAGACGATCGCGCTCAGCGGCGACGGCCCGCACACCGAGGCGCTCAACGCCCGCGCGGAGCCGATCCTGCGCGAGGAGGCGCTGCGGGCGGGCAGCGCCGACATCGACGTCGTATCGGGCGCCACGTCGACGAGCGAGAGCTGGATCGAATCGCTGCGGGCGGCGATCCGGGAGGCCCGCCGTGGCTGACGCCCGCCGCGATCCGTGCCCCGACCGCGGGCCGGGAACCACTCACGCGCGGATCATGGGCATGCCGATCGCGGTCGCCGGCGTGGCACCGCGCTCCGCGGCGGCCGCGTTCGCCTGGCTGCGACGGGTGGACGCGCTCTTCAGCACCTACCGGTGCGAGAGCGAGATCTGCCGGCTCGACCGCGGCGAGCTCGCGCTCGCGGACGCCGACCCCCTCGTACACGAGGTCCTGGAGCGCTGCGAGCGATTGCGCGAGGAGACCGGCGGCTACTTCGACGCGCGCGCGGGCGGGCGGCTCGATCCGTCCGGCCTCGTCAAGGGCTGGGCGGTCGATCGGGCGGCGGCGCTGCTCGACGCGTCGGGCGAGCAGCGGTTCTGCATCAACGCCGGCGGCGACCTCGTGGCGCGCGGGGGGCCGTGGCGCGTCGGCGTCCGGCACCCGCGCCGGCGTCGCCGTCTGGCGGCAGCGCTCAGCGTGCACGACGCCGCCGTCGCCACGTCGGGCGCCTACGAGCGCGGCGCGCACGTGATCGACCCGCACACGCGACGCCCGGCCCGCGGCGCGCGCTCGGTGACCGTCGTCGGGCCGGATCTCGGGACGGCCGACGCCTACGCGACCGCGGCGTTCGCCATGGGAGCCGCCGGCCCGGCGTGGACCGCCGGGCTGGACGGCTACGAGGCGATGACGGTGATCGGCGAGCGGGTGCTCTCCACGCCCGGCTTCGCCCGGCTGTGCGGCGGATCGGTGGCGGCCAGCGTCGGCTGACGGTGGTCTACTCTCGACCGAGGATGTCCACGACGCTCGTCGCCGCCCTGCTCGCCGGCATCGGCCTGCTCGCCGTGCTGGCCGTGTCGTACGCGTTCTACCTCGTCGGCCGCGCCGAGGACCGCGACCGCCAGGCGGCACAGCCCGCGCCGCCGCCTGAGCCGGAGCGGCCCGCGCACCGGGCGCCGGAGCACGGCGGGCACGACCACCGCGTCGCCCGCGAGCGCCGCCGGGCGCTCCCGCCGCGCCGCCCGGATCGTTAGAGCCCGAGCTCGCGGGCGTACTCGCGGCGGTACGCCCGCTTCGCCTCCTGCACCCGCGCGACGTACTCGCGGGTCTCGGCGAACGGGATGTCGGCCGCCCGGAAGCGCTCGCCGCGGTCGGCCGCCTCGCGCCACCACTCGTCGACCTTGCCCTCGCCGGCGTTGTAGGCGGCGAGGGTGAGGAGCACGTTGCCGTGGTACTTCTCCTGCAGGTAGCGCAGGTACCACGAGCCGTAGGAGATGTTGATCTGCGGGTCGGCGAGATCGCCCTGCTCGAACTCCGTGCCGCCGGACTTGGTGGCGATGTAGTCCGCGGTCTGAGGCATCAGCTGCATCAGGCCCTTGGCGCCGGCGTGCGACGTCTGGTCGCGGAAGCGCGACTCGACGTAGATGACGCCGGCGATCAGCGCGGGGTCGAGCTGCTTGTCGGCGGCCTGCTGGCGGATCACGTCGTCGTGGCGGAGCGGGAGCGTGACCTCCTTGACCGCCTTGTCGGCCCACGGCGAGAGCACCGCGGTGGCGACGACCGTGGCCAGCACCACGGTGGCGAGCAGCGCGAGCCGGCGCCGCCCGAGGCGCCTGCGCGTACGCGGGCGGCGGCGGGGCGAGGTGCGGGCTTGTGCGGTGGCGCTCACGGTGTCAGCTTGCCAAGGACGGACGACAGTTTGGCTTCCAGCTCGGCGATCGTGCCGGAGTTCTCCAGGGCATACGTCGCACGTTGCGCCTTCTCCTGCTGAGAGAATTGGCGCGCCGCGCGCTCGTCGACCGCCTCGTGCCCGCGCGCAGCCGCCCGCCCGGCACGCACGTGGTCGTCGGCGACGATCGCGATCGTCACATCGTAGGCGGTCTCCCCCCCGCTCTCGAACAGCAGCGGCACCTCGACCACGAGCGCGGGCGGCGCCGGCTCGCGGGCGGCCTCCGTGGCGCGCCAGCGGGCGACCCGCTCGCGCACCCGCGGCCACAGCAGGCCTTCGAGCCACTCGCGATCAGCGGAGCTCGCGAACGCGCGGCGGGCGACGGCGGCGCGGTCCACCTCGCCGCCGGGCGCCACCTCGGCGCCCCAGCGGGAGACCACGGCGGCGCGCACCTCGGGGTCGCGGTAGAGGTCGTGCACGACGGCGTCGGCGGAGAGGGTCGCCGCACCGAGGCGGCCGAGGGCCGCGAGGGCCTCAGACTTCCCGGCCCCGATCCCGCCCGTCAACCCGACGAACGGCGGCCCGCTCAGCTGGTCTGCTCGTCCTCGGTCGGGGCGTCTTCGGCCGGCGCCTCGGGCTCGGCCTCGGCGGCCGGCTCGGGCTCCGCGGCGGCTTCGGGCTCGGCCTCCGCGGCGGGCTCGGGCTCCGCCTCCACGACCGGTTCGTCCTCGGCGGCCGGCTCGGCCTCGACCGTTTCGGCCTCGGCTGCCGGCTCGTCCTCGACGGGCTCGGCCTCGACCGTTTCGGCCTCGGCGGCCGGCTCGTCCTCGACGGGCTCGGCCTCGGCGGCCGGCTCGGCTTCGACCGGCGCTTCGTCCGCCGGCGCGAGCTCGGACTCGATCGCCTCGGCGACGGCCTCGTCCTCGGTGCCCTGCGCGGCGAACACGTCCTCGGACAGGCCGAGCTCGGGCACGTTCTCGATGTCGGCGTCGGCGACCGAGCGGCGCTCGAGCACCTGGCCCTCGACGCGCTTGATCGAGAGCGAGAGGCGGCGGCGCTCGGAGTCGATCTCGAGGATCTTGACCTTCACCTCGTCGCCGGGCTGCACGATCTCGCGCGGGTTCTCGACGTGCTGCTGGGCGAGCTCGGAGATGTGCACGAGCCCCTCGACGCCCTCGAGGATCTCGACGAAGGCGCCGAACGCGACGACCTTGGTCACGGTCCCCTCGAGCTCGTCGCCCACGTGGTAGGTGTCGACCACGCGCTGCCACGGGTCCTCCTGGGTCTGCTTGAGGCCCAGGGAGATGCGCTGGCGGTCGCGGTCGATGTCGAGCACCTTGACCTGCACGGTGTCGCCGATCGAGAGGATCTCGCTCGGGTGGTTGACGTGCGACCACGAGAGCTCGGAGATGTGGATCAGGCCGTCGATCCCGTCGAGGTCGACGAACGCGCCGAAGTCGACGATGTTGGAGATCTGGCCCTCGATGATGAGGCCGGGCTGCAGCCGCTCGAGGATCGCCTGGCGCTGCTCCTTGCGCTCCTCCTCCAGCACCGCGCGGCGCGAGAGCACCACGTTGTTGCGGGAGCGGTTGAGCTCGATCACCTTGCACTGGATGTTCTGGCCCAGGTACTCGTCGAGGTTCGGCACGCGCCGGATGTCGACCAGCGAGGCGGGCAGGAAGCCGCGCACCCCGAGGTCGATGATCAGGCCGCCCTTGACGACCTCGATCACCGCGCCGATCACCGGCTCGCCGGACTCGGCGGCGGCCTCGATCCGGCGCCAGGCGCGCTCGAAGCGAGCGCGCTTCTTGGACAGGATCAGCCGGCCGTCCTGGTCCTCCTTGGTGAGGACCAGCGCGTCGACCTCCTCGCCGATCTCGACCTCCTCCGAGGTGTCGACCGACTTGCGGATCGACAGCTCGCCGGAGGGGATGACGCCCTCGCTCTTGTACCCGATGTCGACGAGGACCTCGTCCTTGTCGATCCGCACCACCTTGCCCGTGACGACGTCGCCCTCGTCGAAGGGAACGATCGTCGCGTCATAGTTCGGAACGATCTGGCCGTCGATCTCGAGGAGCATCCCGTCGGAGCCCTCGACGACCTTTGCGTCGGTGTCGGTGGGAGGGGTCAGTGTGGCTTCCATTGGCGGCCAGATACTGTAGCGGCCCGACCCTATGCCCGTACGTGCAACGAAGCGCGGTGCTGAGCGGACTTCGTTCCCGTCAGGCGCCTCATCTGACGTCCTGATCTGCGGGGCTTCCTTCGCCGGTCTGGCGGTGGCGCGCGAGCTTCGCGCCACCGGCGCGCGGGTGCTCGTGCTCGACCGCTACGAGATCGGCGAGCGGCAGACCTCGGCGTGCGCCGCCCCCACCGAGTGGTTGGTGAACCTGGGCCTCGAGGACTCGATCCGGCAGACGTTCGAGTCGCTGCTCGTGCACACCCCGCAGGTGAGTCGCCGGTGGCCGCTGCCGTGGACGTTCTCGACCTTCGACTACCGGACGCTGTGCGCGCGGCTGTGGGAGCAATGCGGCGACGCCGACTTCGAGACCGCGAAGGTCAACGGGCGCACGGGCAGCGTGGTGCACACGGACCGCGGCGACGTGAGCGCGCCGCTGCTCGTCGACGCGCTCGGCTGGCGGCGGGTGCTCGGCGCCGGCGACAACGTGCAGCCGCCCGACGCGCCGCTCTCGCGCGGGCTGGAGGTGCATCCGGACGGCCGTGGCGACGATCTCGAGCTGTGGCTCGACCGCCGCTACGTCGGCCCCGGCTACGGCTGGTCGTTCCCGGCCCGCGACGAGCTGCGGATCGGCGTCGGCTCGTTCGATCCCGCGATCGGAGTCAAGGACCCGACGCTCGCGCTTGCCTCGGACGTCTCGGCGGACGCGGTCCGCTTCCAGGGCAACTGGATCCCTCACCGGCTGCGGCCGGCGACCGGGAACGGCGTCTTCTTCGTCGGCGACTCCGCCGGCCACTGCCTGCCGATGACCGCCGAGGGCATCCGCACCGCGCTCTACTTCGGCGTGTACTGCGGGCGCGAGCTGCGGGCGGTGCTCGACGGACGCCAGGGCGTCGGCGACGCGCTGCGCCGGTACGACGAGTTCTCCGCCGGCCACTCGGTGCAGTTCGCGTGCATGTACGCCGCGCAGCAGTCGGTGCGGCGCCTCCATGGCCCGGTCATGGACGGCCTCGTGCGTGCCTTCGGGCAGCGGCGGCTGTCCGCGTGGGCGTTCCGCCACTACCTCGACATCGCACCGCCGTCGGCGGCGCTCCCGGCCCCGCCCGAGCGCCGAGCCGCGCTCTCCGCGGCGGCGTGACGCGCTACCAGTCCCCGGCGCCCTCGGCCGTGTCGCCGGCGCGGCGCCACGGCTCGTCTTCGCGCCGGATCAGGTCGGGGTTGACGCCGCGCGCGTCGGCCAGTGCCAGCGTCAGGCGCTGCAGCGAGATCGCGCCCCACAGGAGCCGCGCCAGCGCGCCGTCGAGCCCGTCGCCCGGCGGCGGGCCGATCTCGATCACCGGCATGCCGATCTCGGACACGGCTGCGGCAGCCAGGCCGGCCCGCCGCGACACGCGGCCGGCGCCGGCGTCGGTCTGGACGAGGACGGCGGCGGTCGAGTAGTCCTCGCCCGCCAGGTGCCCGTGCAAGAGCGTCTCGAGCTGGAAGGCGACCGACGGGATCCGCGCGCCCTCGGCGATCTTCAGGGCGGTCTCGCGCGCGGTGATCAGATCGAGCCCCGCGCCCGCGGCGACGACGCGCGCGGCGTCCGGGACCGCGGGACGCCCGGGCGCCTCCAGCACGGCTGCCGCAGCCGCTCCGTCCACTCCCTCCATGCCCAGCTCGCGGGCCAGCGCCGCGCCCACGAGGATCGGCGAGACGTAGCCGACGGTGTGGCACCAGGAGTCGTCGTGCACCGGCGTCGTGAGCACGTGGTCGGCGGGAGCGCCCTGGACCGACGTCACGAGCGCCGTCGTCGCTCCGCCCGCCCCAGCCGCCTCCAAGGCGAGCTGGGTCGCGCGCGTGCCCCCGTCGTGGGAGATCCCGATGCAGACGCCGCCCTGCTGCGGGCGCTCGGCGGCCTCGAGCGACTGGCGTGCGACCGCCCGCGGCGGCCAGCCGCCGCCCAGCGCGCGGTGGAGCTGCGCGGCGACGGCCATCGCCCCGTGCTCTGAGGTGCCACAGCCGACGACGGTCACGGGCCCGGACGTGTCCCGGATCGCCGCGGCGACTTGGGCGACCGCGCTCGGCGGCGAGTCCAGCAGCTCTCGCGCCAGCGCGGGCTGCGCCGCGACCATCTCCTCCATGATCCAGGGCGGGCCGTCGCGCAGCTCGGGGACGTAGCTCATACGACCCGGTCCAGCCCCGCCCGCAGCCCGTCGGCGAGCTGCTGGAGGTGCTCGTGCTCGACCACCAGCGGCGGCGACATCGCGAGCGCCCCGAACAGCGGGCGGACGATCACGCCGGCCTCGCGTGCCCCCGCCGCGGCCGCGGGCGCCGCGCCGGGCTCGGCGAGCTGCACCGCCGCCAGCAGGCCGAGCCCGCTGCGGACCTCGGCCACGGCCGGATGGTCGGCGAGCGGGGCGAGCGCGTCGGCCAGCGGGCGCTCGAGCTCGCGCCCGCGCGGGATCAGGTCCTCGCGGTCGTAGATGTCGAGCACGGCGAGCGCCGCCGCGCAGCACGTCGGATGGCCGGCGTAGGTGGCGCCGTGGCGGAGCATCGGGCCGCCCGGCTCGTCGAAGAACGGCGCGGCCACCTCGCCTGACGCGATCACGCCGCCTAGCGGCAGGTAGCCGGACGTGACGCCCTTGGCGAACGTGATCAGATCCGGCTGCACGTCCTCCCAGCGCTCGATCCCGAACCACGTGCCGAGCCGCCCGAAGCCGCAGATCACGCTGTCGACGACGAAGAGCACGCCGTGCTCGGCGCACAGGTCGGCGACGCCCTCGATGTAGCCGTCGGGCGGCGGGTGCACGCCGCCGGCGCCGATCACGGGCTCGCAGAAGAAGGCGGCCACGCGCTCCGGCCCGACGCGCAGGATCTCGGCCTCGAGCGCTTCGAGCGAGTCGAACGGGACGGCGGAGACCTGCGGCACGAGCGGGCCCCAGTTGGTCACGTTGGCCTCGATCCCGCCGAGGCTCGTGCCGAAGCCGTGCGTCCCGTGGTAGCCCTGCGTGCGCGAGATCAGGTGGACGCGCTCCGGCTGCCCGCGCAGCGCCCAGTGGCGGCGGGCGATCTTCGCCGCCGTGTCGATCGCGTCGCCGCCGCCCGAGGCCAGGAACACCCGCGCGTCGGCCATCGGCGCCTCGGCGGCGAGGCGCTGGGTCAGGCGGTTGGCGGGCTCGTTGCCGAACTCGCCGAACGTGGAGTACGCCTCGAGCGTGCGGATCTGCTCGGCGACGGCGTCCGCGACCTCCTCGCGGCCGTGGCCGATGTTCGCGTACCAGAGGCTGGCGGTGGCGTCGAGATAGCGCTTGCCGTCGGCGTCGAAGACATGGACGCCTTCGCCGCGGACGATCAGCAGCTCGTCGCGGCTGACGGCGCCCATGTCGGCGAACGGGTGCCAGAAGCGGGTGGTGGCTGCGCGTACGGCCATGCCCGGCACGTTATCCGGCGGAGCTCAGAAGCCGCGGCGCTCGCGGGCGCGGACCATCGCCGGATCGTGCGGATCGCGGTGCCGCGAGTCCCACAGCGCGTGGCCGACCCACAGCAGCGCGAGGACCACGACCCCGATCGTGAGGCCCACCACCTCGCCCGGCGAGAACGCTCCGAGGGCGACGAAGAACGCGAACAGCACGACGACCGCCAGCACGAGGACCCAGAACGTCGCCGTCAGCGTCGCGAGCATGCTCGAGGACCGGCGCGGCATGCCCGCAGTATCGGTCCTCAGCGGCGCCTTCGCAAGACCAGGAGCAGCAGCAGGCCGAGCGCCCCCGCGGCCACGGGGGCGACGCGCTTGAGCACGGCGTCGCGGCTCACCTCGCCGAGGTCGAGGACCTCCTCGGTGGGTCGCGGCGGTGGCGATGGCGATGGCGGCGGAGCGGCGGCGGCAGGCGCGGGCTTCTCCTCGGCCGGCGCGGGCTTCTCCTCGGCCGGCGCGGGCTTCTCCTCAGCCGGCAAGGCGTCGGTCGCCTCCTCGGCCGGCGCAGCGCCGGCGGCGGGTGCGCCGTCGTCCCCCATCAGGCCCGCGAGGCACTCGGCGAAGCGACCCATCATCTTGGCGCTCACGTCCTGCATCACCCCGCGGCCGAACTGCGCCGCCGGGCCGGTGATCCGCATGTCGGTCTCCACCCGGACGCGCGTGCCGTCGGCGACCGCCTCCATGCTCGAGGTGATCGTGGCGGCCGCCGTGCCCTGACCGCGCGCGTCGCGCGCCTGCGCGCGCATGACGGCGCGGTGGGCCTGCTCGTCGGACTCCTCGATCTTCACGGTGCCCTTGTAGCGCGCCGTGATCGGGCCGATCTTGACGGTCATCGTGCCCGTGTGCGCGTCGCCCTCGCGGCCGTCGATCGCGGCGCCGGGCAGGCACGGCGCGACCCGCTCGAGGTCGAGCAGCACCTCCCAGGCGCGGTCGACGGGTGCGGGGACGGTGAACTCGTTTTCCAGCTTCATGGGGGCGGGATCCTAATTGGTAGGGTCGGCCGGGGTTCAGCCGGAAGGGGGAGCGCAGTGGAGAGGACCGTCCTGCTCGTCGGCACGCTCGACACGAAGGGCGCGGAGTACGCGTACCTGCGCGAGCGGCTGCGCCTGCACGGCGTCGACGCCATCCTCGCCGACGCCGGCGTCAACGAGCCGGTGGGGGCGGAGCCCGACGTCTCGCGGCACCAGGTCGCCGCCGAGACGGGCGCCGATCCCGACGCCTTGGCCCAGGCGGGCGACCGCGGCGCCGCGGTGACGGCGATGGCCGCGGCCGCGGAGGCGTACGCCCGGCGCGCCTACGCCGAGGGCACGATCGGCGGCGTGCTGGCCGCCGGCGGCTCGGGCGGCACGGCGATCGCGACGCAGGCCATGCGCGCGCTTCCCGTCGGCGCGCCCAAGCTGATGGTCTCGACGATGGCGGCCGGCGACACCGCCGACTACGTCGGCGCGAGCGACGTGACGCTGATGGCGTCGGTGACCGACGTCGCCGGCGTCAACTCGATCTCCGGCCAGATCCTCGCCAACGCCGCGGCCGCGATGGCCGGGATGATGCAGGCGCCGCCGGTCGAGCTCGGCGATCAGCGGCCGCTGATCGCGGCGTCGATGTTCGGCGTGACCACGCCGTGCGTCACGCACGCGCGCGAGGCGCTGGAGCAGCGCGGCTACGAGGTGCTCACCTTCCACGCCACCGGCGCCGGCGGCCGGGCGATGGAAGGCCTGATGGAGTCGGGCCACCTCGACGGCGTGCTCGACGCCACCACCACCGAGCTGTGCGACGACCTCGTCGGCGGGGTGCTCTCCGCCGGACCGGACCGCCTCGAGGCGGCCGGGCGCCTCGGCCTCCCCCAGGTCGTCTCCGTGGGCGCACTCGACATGGTCAACTTCGGCGCCCGCGCCTCGGTCCCGCCGCAGTTCGAGGACCGCAACCTGTACGTGCACAACCCGTCGGTCACGCTGATGCGGACCACGCGCGAGGAGTCCGCGGAGCTGGGGCGCCGGATCGCCCGCAAGCTCTCCGCCGCGACCGGCCCCACAGCATTGTTCCTTCCGCTCGCCGGCGTGTCGATGATCGACGTCGAGGGCCAGCCGTTCCACGACCCGGAGGCCGACGAGGCGCTCTTCGCCGCGCTGCGCGAGGGGCTCGACGAGCGCGTCGAGCTGGTCGAGATGGACTGCGACGTCAACGATCCCGCGTTCGCCGACGCGATGGCGGCCAAGCTCGACGAGTACATGGCGGCGCGATGACCGGCGACGAGGCGCGCGCCAAGCTGCGGCGCACGCTCGACGGCGGCGGTGTGATCATCGGCGCGGGCGCCGGCACCGGGCTGTCGGCCAAGTGCGAGGAGGCGGGCGGCGTCGACCTGATCGTGATCTACAACTCGGGCCGCTACCGGATGGCCGGTCGCGGCTCGCTCGCCGGGCTGATGCCGTACGGCGACGCCAACGCGATCGTCATGGAGATGGCCGGCGAGGTGCTGCCGGTGGTGCGCGACACGCCGGTCGTCGCCGGCGTCTGTGGGACCGACCCGTTCCGGCTGATGGACGTCTTCCTGCGCCAGGTGGCGGACGCCGGCTTCGCGGGCGTGCAGAACTTCCCGACCGTCGGGCTGATCGACGGCACGTTCCGGGCCAACCTCGAGGAGACGGGCATGAGCTACGCCCTCGAGACCGACATGATCCGCGCGGCCGCCGCGATGGGCCTGCTGACCACGCCGTACGTCTTCGATCCCGACCAGGCGGTGGCGATGACCGAGGCGGGCGCCGACGTGCTCGTGCCACACATGGGGCTGACCACAAAGGGCTCGATCGGCGCCCAGACGGCGAAGACGCTCGACGACTGCGTGGTCGAGATCCAGGCCATGCGCGACGCGGCGGTCGCGGTGCGGCCGGACGTGATCGTGCTCTGCCACGGCGGCCCGCTCGCCGAGCCCGAGGACGCGCAATACGTGCTCGACCGCACGGAGGGCATCGCCGGCTTCTACGGCGCCTCGAGCATGGAGCGGCTGCCGACCGAGGTGGCCATGACCGAGAACATGAAGCGATTCAAGGAGCTGAGCCGTGGCATCGAAGCTGGTTGACCCGTCCTCCCTGCCGACCATGACGTTCGACTGGGGCGTCATCAAGCCGCTGGTGGCCACGGACAACACCGAGGACCCGGCCGTGAGCATGATGCACGTCATCCTGCTCCCCGGGAAGGGCCACGACCGCCACAACCATCCCGACGCCGACGAGATCC
This sequence comes from uncultured Solirubrobacteraceae bacterium, assembly GCA_963789005.1. Classification (GTDB taxonomy): domain Bacteria; phylum Actinomycetota; class Thermoleophilia; order Solirubrobacterales; family Solirubrobacteraceae; genus DASSUW01. Next base: position 546,406 of record CAWBIZ010000015.1, on the reverse strand, counting down.
TCTACATCCTCGCCGGCGAGGGCGACCAGATGGTCGACGACGGCGAGCCGTTCGCCGTCCGCGCCGGCCAGACGGTGTTCATCCCCAAGGGCGCCTTCCACTCCACGGTCAACACCGGCTACGAGCCGATGGTCATCCTCGCCATCTACGCGCCGGCGGGCGCCGAGCAGGTGCTCAAGGAGCTGCCCGACTACCGCGAGGTGCCGCCGGGCGAGGCGCCCGCGCTGACGCGCGGCTGAGCTACTTCGCCGCCAGCCAGTTGGGGCCGCTGCCGACGTCGACCTCGAGCGGCGGGTCGAGCTTGGCGGCGGCCACCATCTCGCGCGCGATGATCGCGGCGGCAGGCTCGGCCTCCTCCGCGGGGCCCTCGGCCAGCAGCTCGTCGTGGATCTGCAGGATCACGCGCGTCTGCAGGCCCTCGACGGCCAGCGCGTCGTGCGTGCGGACCATCGCCACCTTGATGATGTCCGCCGCCGTGCCCTGGATCACGGAGTTGACGGCGAGCCGCTCCCCCAGCTTCCGCGTCTGCCAGTTGCGGGCGCGGATCTCGGGGATCTGCCGGCGGCGCCCGAACAGCGTCGACACGTAGCCGTGCTGCTCGGCCTGCTCGACCGCGTCCTTCATGAACTGGGCGACGGCCGGGAAGCGCTCCAGGTAGCGGTCGATGAACTCCTGCGCCTCCTCCTGCGCGATCTGCAGGCGGTCGGCGAGCCCGTAGGCGCTCAGCCCGTAGACGATCCCGTAGTTGACCATCTTGGCCTTCGAGCGCATCCCGTGGTCGAGCTGCTCGGGCGGGACCTCGAAGACCTTCGACGCGGTCTCGGTGTGCACGTCCTCACCGCGCAGGAAGATGTCGCGCAGCACCTGCTCGTCGGCGATGTGGGCGAGCACGCGCAGCTCGACCTGCTCGTAGTCGACCGACGTGAGCACGTTGCCGGGCTCGGCCACGAAGCACTCGCGGATCACGCGCCCGGTCTCGGTCCGGATCGGGATGTTCTGGAGGTTGGGGTTGATCGAGGCCAGGCGGCCGGTGGCGGCGTTGGTCTGCAGGAACGTCGTGTGCAGTCGCCCGTCGTCGCCGATCCAGGCCGGCAGCGCATCGAGGTAGGTCTGCACGAGCTTGGTCAGCTCCCGCCAGCGCTCGATCTTGGGGATGATCTCGTGCTCGTCGCGGATCGCCTGCAGCACCCGCGCGTCGGTGCTGAAGCCGGTCTTGCCGCGCCGCTTGCGGGAGAGGCCGAGCTTGACGAACAGGACCTCGGCGAGCTGCTGCGGCGAGCCGATCATGAACTCCTCGCCCGCGATCTCCCAGATCTCGCGCTCGAGCTGCTGCGCATCGATCCGGATGCGGCTGGCGGCTTCCTCCAGGCGCCGGGTGTCGAGCTTGATGCCCATCTTCTCGGTCTCGCGCAGGACGTGCACGAGCGGCAGCTCGATGTCGGTCAGCAGGTCGGTCAGGCCGCGCTCTCGCAGCTGCTCGCGCTGGAGCGCGGCGAGGTCGTGGACGAGCACGGCGCGGGCGGCGTTCTCGTCGTCGGCGGTGACGGCCAGGCCGCGCTCCTCGGCCAACTCGTCGAGCGGGAAGCCGCGGCGCGCGGGGTCGAGCAGGTAGGCGCCGATCTGGGTGTCGAACACGAGGTTGGCGGGGACGTCGCCGAGCGCCTTGGCGTCGTGGGCGAGCACCGGGCGGTCACCGGCGGCGCGCACGAGCTCGGCGGGGTCGTCGACCTCGCCCGCCAGCGCGATCGGGCCGCCGGCGTAGGCGCCGAAGCGCCAGCGCGGCTCGCGCGGGAGCAGCTCCCCTTCCGGGACCTCGGGCGCCTCCGCGATCAGGATCAGCTCGTCGCCCGCGAGCGCGGCGACATCGGCCGCGGTGGCATCGTTGCGCACCGGCACGGTGCGGGCCTCGGCCGCCTCGGGGCGCGGGATCGCCTCCATCTCGGCGACGGCCAGCGCCTCCTCCAGACGCCGCAGCGGGTCGCGCAGCTCCCACTCGCGGAAGACCGTGCGCAGGTTCGCGCGGTCCGGGGTCTGGGTGAGCTCGGCCTCGAGGTCGAGGTCGATCGGGACGTCGCGGACCATCGTGGCGAGCTGCTTGGAGAGCCGCGCGGCGTCGGCGTGCTCGACGAGGTTCTGCTTGCGCTTGGCGCCCGAGATCTCGTCGACGCTGGCCAGCACCGTCTCGAGGTCCCCGAAGCGCTGCAGCAGCTCGGAGGCGGTCTTGTCGCCGATGCCGGGGACGCCGGGGATGTTGTCGCTCGTGTCGCCCTTGAGGCCGATGAAGTCGGGGACCAGCTCGGGCGGGATGCCGTAGCGGTCGATCACGCCCTGGCGGTCGTAGACCTTCGTGTCGGTGATCCCGCGCGAGGTGGTCATGATCCGCACCCCGTCGCCGACGAGCTGGTAGGCGTCGCGGTCGCCGGTGACGACCATCACGGGGATCTCCCGCCCGCGCGCCTGCTCGACGAGAGCGGCGATCACGTCGTCGGCCTCGAAGCCCTCGACCGAGATGTTGCGGTAGCCGAAGGCCTCCACGAGCGGGCGCAGATGCGGCCACTGGAGCTTCAGCAGGTCGGGGCGGCTCGAGCGCTGCGCCTTGTAGTCGGCCGACAGCTCCTTGCGCCCGGACATCCCGGCGTCCCACACGACGACGGTCGGCACCTCGCCGTAGTCGGTGAGGATCTTCACCAGCATCGAGGCGAAGCCGAAGATCGCGTTCGTGGGCCGGCCGTCGGAGGTCGCGATCGACTCCGGGAGCGCGAAGAACGCGCGGTAGGCGAGCGAGTTGCCGTCGATCAGGAACAGCTCGCGCGGCGCGTCTCCGTTGGTCTTGGGCATGCGCCTCCGAAGGCTAGTAGCCGGGGCGTTACCCGTGGGGCCGCACCCACTTGTCCGCCGCTATGCTGGCGAGTTCATGCGCCTGCGGCAGCCCCGATGACGGACACGCCACGCCCTCAGGACCAGGAACCGGCCCCACCGTCCGACGAGCCGACGGCCGCCGAAGGCAAGACCGATCCAACCCCGCCCGAAGCCCCCGAGGCGGCGCCAGCAGAAGCGGCGCCCGTAGCGGAGACGCCACCGGCCGAGCCCGAGGCGGCGCCTGCGGCCGTCGCGGAGACACCGCCCGCTGAGGCAGAAGCGCCTCCCGTCGACACGGCACCCGCGGCCGAGACGCCGCCAGTGGCGGACACGCCTCCCGTCGACACGGCACCCGCGGCCGAGACGCCGCCAGTGGCGGACACGCCTCCCGTCGACACGGCGCCCGCCGCGGAGACGCCGCCCGCGGTCGAGGCTCCTGCGGCCGACGCGCCGGTCGCCGAAGGCGCGGTAGCGACCCCCGCGGCGCCTTCCCGCGGTGGCCAGGGCGAGCGGCCTCGGCGCCGGCGGCGGCTGACCGCCGCCGAGCGGCACCGGCGGACGTTCTTCGCAAAGCTGACCGAGCTGCGCAAGCAGGAGCAGGCCGCGGTCGAGGCCAATGAGCCGGAGCCGGAGCCCGCTCCGGCCGCCGAGCCTGAGGCCGAGCAGCCCGCCGCGGAGGCTCCCGCCGAGGAGGCGCCGGCCGCTCCCGCACCCGCGGCGCCGCAGCCCTCAGGGCCGCCCGCGACGTCGCCGAGCCGCTCCGCGCGGGCGCAGGCGCGGCTTGTCGCGGCGATCGAGCGCGTCGGCGGCGGCGAGGCCGTCCGCGAGGCGCTGCAGCCCAAGCGCCGGGACGACGGCGAGACGATGAAGTGGTCTTCGGTGTGCGCCGAGCAGGCCGCCGGCCACAAGCCCGGCGATCCAGTCTTCACGGCGTGGGTCCGGCTCGCGGCGACCCCGGTGCGCGACGTCAAGGCGATCGTCAACCCGCGCCAGTCCGGCGACGACCGCAGAGGCGGCCGCGGCGGAGGCGGCCGCGGGCGCCGCTCGGACCGCCCAGGCGGCGGCGGAGGCGGCTACCGCGGAGATCGCGGCGACCGCGACCGAGGCCGGCCCGCCCGCCGCGAGGAGCTCGAGGAGCACGGCCGCGACGGCGCCTTCCGCTCCTCCGTCCGCATCGTCCACGTGGACAGCGACGGCCAGCGCAAGGACCGCGACGACGAGCGCCGCGCAGAGCGCGAGGCCAAGCGCCAGGCCGAGGCCGAGCGCCTGGCCAAGCTCGGCTACTGACCGCCCGGCGATGCCGAGCACCTCCGCCCAGTTCTCGTTCGTGATGCGGGTGCGGATCCATCACCGGCCGGGGATGCTCGGCCGGGTTGCGACGGCGATCGGGGAGGCCGGTGGGACGATCGGGTCGGTCGACCTGATCGGCATCGAGGACGAGCACACGCTGCGGGACATGACGATCGACGCCGCGGGGACCGATCATGCGGGTGAGATCGCCGCGGCCGTGGGCAAGGTCGACGGCGCCGAGGTCGTCGACACCACCGACCGCACGTTCCTGATGCACGTCGGCGGCAAGATCGAGCAGCGCAACAAGCACCCGCTGCGCACGCGCGACGATCTCTCGATGGCCTACACGCCGGGGGTCGCCCGGGTGTGCACGGCGATCGCCGAGGACCGCGACAAGGCCTTCCAGTACACGATCAAGCGCAACACCGTCGCCGTGGTCAGCGACGGCAGCGCGGTGCTCGGGCTGGGCGACATCGGCCCCGAGGCGGCGATGCCGGTGATGGAGGGCAAGGCGATGCTGTTCAAGGAGTTCGGCGGGGTCGACGCCTTCCCGCTGTGCCTGAGCACGCAGGACCCGGACGAGATCGTCGCGATCGTGAAGGCGGTCGCCCCCACGTTCGGCGGCATCAACCTCGAGGACATCAGCGCGCCGCGGTGCTTCGAGATCGAGGAGCGCCTCAAGGCCGAGCTCGACATCCCGGTCTTCCACGACGACCAGCACGGCACCGCCGTGGTCGTCCTCGCCGCCCTCTACAACGCGCTGAAGCTGACCGGCAAGCGGATCGAGGAGCTCGACGTGCTCGTCGTCGGCCTCGGCGCCGCCGGCATCGCGGTGGCCAAGATCCTGCTCGCGGCCGGCGCCCGCCACATCATCGGCTGCGACAGCCGTGGCGCGCTGTCGACCGACCGCGCCGACTACCAGGACGGCTCGATGCCGGCCATCAAGCGATGGTTCGCCGAGGCGACCAACGAGGAGCGCCGCCAGGGCGGGCCCGCCGACGTGATCGACGGCGCCGACCTGTTCGTCGGCCTCTCCGGCGCGCGCGTGATGCCGCCCGACGCGCTCGCGCGCATGGCGGACGACGCGATGGTGTTCGCGATGGCCAACCCCAATCCCGAGGTCACGCCCGAGGAGGCCGAGCCGTACGCGCGCATCATCGCCACCGGCCGCTCGGACTACCCGAACCAGATCAACAACGTGCTGTGCTTCCCGGGCATCTTCCGCGGCGCGCTCGACGTCCGCGCGCGAGAGATCACCGAGGACATGAAGATGGCCGCCGCCCGGGGCATCGCGGCCGTGGTGCCCGAGAACGAGCTGCGCGAGGACCACATCATCCCGTCCCCGTTCAACCGCGACGTTCCCGCCGCCGTTGCGCAGGCCGTCGCCGAGCAGGCCAAGCGCGACGGCTCCGCCGTCGCCGACCCCGGCAGCATCGGCTACGCGCGCGGCGACACGCAGGAGTTCGGCGCGATCCGCTCCTAGCGCTCCCGCGTACCCAAGCCGTGAAGACGATCACCCTCACCGGCGCCACGGGGCGCATCGGCTCCCTCATCGTCGCCCGCCTGCTCGAGCGCGGCGACCAGCTCACCGTCCTCACGCGCAATCCCGCCAACGCGCGAGAGACGCTCTCGGACCGCGTGCAGGCCGTCGAGTGGGACCCCGGTGCAGGCCCCGCTCCCGCCGAGGCGCTCCAGGGCCGCGACGCGGTCGTGCACCTCGCGGGCGAGGACATCGCGCAGCGCTGGGACGAGGAGACGCTGCGCCGGATCAAGGACTCGCGCGAGATCGGCACGCGCAACCTCGTCGCCGGCCTGAAAGTGGCCGACCCGCGCCCCGCGGCGCTGATCTCCTCATCCGCGGTCGGCTACTACGGCAACCGGCCCGAGCCGGTCGACGAGGACGCCGCCCCCGGGGACGACGTGCTCGCCGACATCTGCGTCATGTGGGAGCGCGAGGCCGAGAAGGCCGCCGACCTCGGCGTGCGCGTGGTGCGCGTGCGCACCGGCGTCGTGCTCGACCGCCACGGCGGGGCGCTCGAGAAGATGCTGCTGCCGTTCCGCCTCGGCGTCGGCGGCCCGGTCGCCGGCGGCGACCAGCCGCTGCCGTGGATCCACGTCGATGACGTGGTCGGCATCTACCTGGCCGCGATCGACGACGAGCGCTGGACCGGCGCCGTCAACGCGACCGCGCCGAAGGCGGCGACCAACAAGGAGTTCTCGAAGGCGCTCGGCCGCGCGCTGAACCGCCCGGCGTTCGCCCCCGTTCCGGGCTTCGCCATCAAGGCGCTCTACGGCGGCATGGCCAAGCTCGTGATCGACGGCCAGAACGCGGTTCCCCGGCGCACGCTCGAGCTCGGCTATGAGCACCGGCACACGGACCTCGACGAGGCCCTGCGCTCGGCGCTGAGAGACACCTAGGTCTTGGTGTGGTGCGCGGCCTTCTCGATGGCCGCGAGGCGTTCTTCGGTTTCCTTGCCGCGCCCGAACGGGCCGAGCTTCTTCCACTTCGAGTCCGGCTTCGCGGGCCACACCAGCCAGATGATCGGCCCGAGGATCGTGAGCAGCAGGCCGAACGCCAGCCCGAGCTTCTCGTTGTAGCCCTTGCGCTCGGCGAGGTAGGCGGCCGCGATCGCGGACAGCAGCCAGATGTACATGAGCCACAACGCGTTGGCACCGATGAGAGCGATCATGTTCCGAGGTACGCCTTCTGGACTTCGGGGTTGGTCTTCAGCTTCTCCGACTCGTCGCTCATGACGACGCTGCCGGTCTCGAGCACATAGCCCCGGCGCGAGGCGTTGAGCGCGAACGTCGCGCTCTGCTCGACGAGCAGGATCGTCATCCCCTGCTTGTTGATCTCGCCGATGGTCTCGTAGATGCGCTCGACGAGGATCGGGGCGATGCCCATCGACGGCTCGTCGAGCAGCAGCAGCTTGGGCTGGCCCATCAGCGCGCGCCCGATCGCGAGCATCTGCTGCTCGCCGCCGGACATCGTCCCCGCCTTCTGCACCTCGCGCTCCTTGAGCCGCGGGAAGAGGTCGAAGACGCGGTCGAGGTCCTCCTTGATGCCGCCGCTGTCCCGGCGCAGGAACGCGCCCAGCTCGAGGTTCTCGCGCACGGTCATGCGCTGGAAGCACTTGCGGCCCTCGGGCGACTGGCAGATGCCGAGCCGCACGATCTCCTGCGGCGGCAGCAGCGAGATCTCCTCGCCGCCGAGCTTGATCGACCCCGTGCGGGGCGGCGTGAGACCGGAGATCGAGCGCAGCGTGGTCGACTTGCCGGCGCCGTTGGAGCCGATCAGCGTCACGCACTCGCCCTCCTCGACATGCAGCGTGACGCCCTTGAGCGCCTGGATGTTGCCGTAGAAGGTGTGGATGTCCTCGACCTCGAGGAAGGCCATCAGCCGTTCTCCTTCCGCTCGGCCTCAGCGGCGACCTCTTCGGCCGCGGCCTTTCCGAGATAGGCCTCGATCACCCGCGGGTTGGTGCGCACCGCGGTGGGCTCGCCCTCGGCGATCTTCTCGCCGTGGTCGAGCACCGTGATGTGCTCCGACACGCCCATGACCACCTTCATGTCGTGCTCGATCAGCACGATCGTGACGCCGCGCTCGTCCCGGAGCTTGTGCATGAACTGCGTCAGCTGCTCGGACTCCTGCGGGTTCATGCCCGCCGTCGGCTCGTCGAGCAGCAGCACCTTCGGGTCGGAGGCCAGCGCGCGCGCGATCTCGACGCGCCGCTGCTCGCCGTAGGAGAGGTTGATCGCCAGCCAGTCGTGATGCCGGCGCCCGACGCCGACATAGGAGAGCTCCTCGCGCGCCTTCTCGTCGACTCGCTTCTCCTCCTTGCGGACACCCGGCGTGCGGATGATCGAGCCGAACAGGCCGGCCTTCATGCGGGCGTTCTGGCCGACCATCGCGTTCTCGACCGCCGTCATGGTCGCGAACAGGCGGATGTTCTGGAACGTGCGCGCCATCCCCGCCTTCATGATCACGTCCGGGCGCCCGCCGGTGACGTTCTTGCCGTCGAACTCGATCTTGCCGAACGTCGGCTTGTAGAAGCCGGTGAGCATGTTGAAGAACGTCGTCTTGCCGGCACCGTTGGGGCCGATGATCGAGACGATCGAGCGCTCCGGCACGTTGAACGTGACGTCGCTGACCGCCGTCAGGCCGCCGAACTGCTTGGTGACGTTCGTCGTCCGCAGGACATACGCGCCGTTCGTCGCCGTCTCGTCGTCGCGGTCTCGCTCATGCCTGTGCCGTGTAGAGGGTGGCGTCCTTCGTGTCTGCCTCTTCCGTGAGCTCCATCTTGCGCCTTCGCTCGGGCAGCAGGCCCTGTGGCCGCATGATCATCATGATCACCAGCAGGAAGCCGTAGATCCCGAAGTTGATCTCGCTCAGGTCGAAGTCGAGCCCGATGTCCGACGGCACGGAGTTGAGCCGTGGGAGCAGCTCGAAGTTGATGAACGTGAGGGCGATGCCGCCGAGCACGGTGCCCCAGATCGACCCGAGGCCGCCGAGGATCACCATGCCGAGGATCAGGATCGAGAAGAAGAACTGGAACTGGTCGGCGTTGACCGTGTTGTTGAACGAGCCCAGGAACGCGCCCGACATGCCGCCGAACGCGGCGCCCGTGCCGTAGGCCAGCAGCTTCGTCTTGACCGCCGGCACGCCCATCGAGACCGCGGCCACCTCGTCCTCGCGCAGCGCCACCCACGCGCGGCCGAGCCGGGAGTCGCGCAGCCGGAAGTTCACGAACAGCACGATCGCCACCATCGCGAGCCCGACCCAGTACCACGGGCGCAGGTTGAGGGAGGTGAACGCCTCGACGAACGGCAGGTCGATCTTGTCCACCGGGGTGATGCCCTGGCGGCCGGCCGTGACCGCCTGCTCGGCGCCGAAGGTGTTCTCGAGCGTGCCGCCGATGAGCGGGAAGTCTGCGAACCGGACCTCGTCGGCGTTGACCGCCGAGCGCCCGATGATCTCGCCGAAGGCGAGCGTCACGATCGCGATGTAGTCGCCGCGCAGGCGCAGCGTCGGCAGGCCGATGATCATGCCCGCGATCGTCGTGAAGACGATCGCCACCACGATCACGAGCAGGAAGTTCAGGTGGATGCCCGGCAGGCTGGCGGCGAAGCCGGAGACGGCGACGTGCCAGCCCTCCTCGTTGCCGACCTGCGAGAAGAAGCCCGAGCCGAGCCAGCCCATCGTGTACGCGCCGATCGCGAAGAACGCCACGTAGCCGAGGTCGAGCAGGCCGGCGAAGCCGACGATGATGTTCAGCCCGAGCGCCATCACGGTGTACGCGAGTGCCAGCACGCACGTGCCGATGAAGCTGCTGCCGCTGTCGAACCCGAACGGGAGCAGCGCCGCAAGCAGCAGGAACGCGATGGGGACGGCGAGCTTCTCCACCCACCACGGCATCTCGCCGAGCGAGGGGCCGCGGCGCTTGGGCCGGTCGGCAGGCGGGGTCGGCGCGGTGTCTGCCGGAGTGCTCATCCCGCGTCCCTCGTCTGCTCGCCCAGCAGGCCGGAAGGCTTGAAGACCATGATCAGGATCAGATACACGAACACGATCGCGTTCGTCCACTCGGGTGCGATGCGGTTGTCCGAGAGCTGCTGGATGAAGCCGATGATGAACCCGCCGAGCACGGCGCCCTTGAGGTTGCCGATGCCGCCCATGACCGCAGCCGTGAAGGCCACGAGGCCGGCGGTGAAGCCCTGGAAGTACCAGATCGTCGTCTGGTACAGCGCGTAGATGAGGCCGGCCGAGCCGGCCAGGATGCCGCCGAGCAGGAACGTCAGCGAGATCGTCGTGTCGACGTTGATGCCCATCAGGCGGGCGGCCTCAGGGTCCTGTGCCGTGGCGCGCATCGCCTTGCCGAGCCGGCTGCGGGCGATGAACGCGGTCATCACCAGCAGCAGCGGGATCGTCACCGCGATCGCCAGCAGGTCGCCGCGCGTGATGCTGACGCCCGCGATGTCGATCAGCTCGCGCTGTGACCGGATCAGGTCCGGGATGCCCTCCGGCGAGCCGCCGAGCCACAGCAGGCCGACGTTCTGGAGGATGAACGACATGCCGACCGCGGTGATCAGCGGGGCGAGCTTGGGCGCGTTGCGCAGCGGCCGGTACGCGACCTTCTCGATCATCACGTTGAGCACGCCCGAGGCGGCCATCGCGACGAACAGGGTCACGAACAGGCCGAAGAACAGCAGGATCACCGAGGTGTCCTGTGTGAGCCCGATGAAGCCGAAGAACCCGGCCGTGGCGAACGAGCCGATCATGAACACCTCGCCGTGGGCGAAGTTGATCAGCTCGACGATGCCGTAGACGAGCGTGTAGCCGATCGCCACCAGCGCCCAGATGGCGCCGTTGGAGAGGCCGTCGACGAGGTTGTTCCCGAAGCGCGACAGGTTGTCGTCCTCCGAGAAGACGTCGCTCAACGCGAAGTAGACCGGCAGGATCAGCAGGATCACGATCAGGCCGTACTTCGATACGGCGTCGCGCACTGCTTGACCCGGGGCGGCTGGGCGCCCGGCAGGAACGCTTGCGGCTTCCATGGCTAGAGCAGACTCTTCCAGAAATGCGCCGCCGGGGGCGGGACGTCTTTCCCACCCCCGGCAGACGCGATGGTTCTAGGAGCCGCCCTCGGCCTTGATCGTGGTGTCGAACACCAGCTCGCCACCGTCGACCGTGTAGACGCCGTAGTCCGTCAGCGTCGTGTCGCCGTTCTCGTCGATCGAGTACGTGCCGAGCACGCTCTCGCGGTCCTTCGTGTCGAAGAGCGCCGCGACGATGTCGGCCTTTTCACCCGTGCCCGAGCGCCCGATGGCGTCGAGCGCGAGGCGCATTGCCTCGTACCCGTAGATCGAGTACGGGTCCGGGTTGGGCTCGCCGTACTTCTCCTCGAACTGGGTGAAGAACTCCTGACCCTCGGGCGGGTAGGACTCCGGGTCGAGCGTGGCCACCGTCAGCTTGATCTTGGAGGCCACGTCGGCCGGGATGCCGCCCTCCTTCGGGTCGGCGAAGCCGGACTCCGCCACACCATCCGGCCCGTAGAGCTTCGCGTCCGGGATAGCGGCCGAGAAGTCCTTGTAGAGCTGGACGGCGTTGTTCGCCGTGATGCCGGAGTACACGAAGCAGTCGGCACCGGCACCCTTGGCCTTGGCGGCCAGCGCGCGGTAGTTCGGCTGGTTCTTGTCGATCGCCTCGTTCGAGAGGATCGCCAGGCCCTGAGCCTCGGCCGAGCTCTCGATGTTCTTGGCCAGGCCCGCGCCGTAGACCTCCTTGTCGTTGGCCAGCTGGACGTTCGTGCAGCCGTCCTCCTTCATGACCGTCGCGAGCGCCGCGCCCTGGATGGTGTCCTTCGGCACGATGCGCGTGTACGTCCGCTGACCCGAGGGGTAGTACTTGTCCGGCTCACCGGGGTTCGCGCCCGGCTCGTCCGACGTCAGGCCCACTGCGGTGTTCGCGGGGCTGATCTGCGGCACGCCCGCCTCATTGAGGATCGGGATCGAGACCGCCGAGGCGCCCGAGTTGAACTCGCCGATGTACACGGCGGTGGAGTCGTCCTGTGCAGCCTTGCGGGCGTTCGCCTGCGTGGCCTCAGGCGTCCACGAGCCGGCCTGCGCGGTCGAGTCGTCGAGCGACTGGTACTTGACCGTGATGTCGCCGGCCTTGCCGCCCGCCTGCTCGAGCGCGAGCTTGACGCCGTTCACCAGCGCCACCGTCTGCGGGCGAGAAGCGCCCTGCAGGGGAAGCGAGGAGTAGACGGTGACGGTCTTCGCGCCGCCCTCGCTGCCGCCCTCGCTGCCGCCTTCGTCATCGTCGCCGCCGCACGCGCCAACACCCATCGCGAGCGCGCCGACGAGGCAGCCTGTCGCTGCCAACCAGCGTGAATTCAAGGAACCCCTCCTCTAAGGGATTGATTTGGGGCGGCAGTCTACGCACGCCCTTTCGACCTGCGCAACAGAATGGCAGCACGCACGGCAGATTGCGCCTCCGTGGCGAACCGGCCGGTGCGCGCGTCAGCTTCCTCGGCGGCCCCCTGGAACGTACGGCGCGAGCAGGTGTGCGCCCGCGGCGAGCACGAGCATCAGCACGGTGATCATGAACGCGTCGAACGACTTTGCGCCGATCGCCCACAGGACGATCCAGACGACGAGGCCGGCGATCAGGGTGAGAAGTACGCCCACGGGCGGAGCCTATCGCCGGAGGCCGCCGGCGAGCGCCGCGACGAGGTCGTGGACGGCCTGGGCGGGGTCGGTTCCCGCGTCGACGGCCTCGGTGGCCGCGCGCACGAGCCGCGATCCCACGATCACGCCGTCGGCGCCCGCGGCTGCCGCGGCGGCGGCGTGCTCCGGCGTCGAGATGCCGAAGCCGACCGCCACCGGCACGGGGCTGTGCGCCTTGGCGCGCGCGAGCACGCCGGCCAGCGAGGCATCGACCCCCGTGCGCTCGCCGGTCGTACCGGTCACCGACACGGCGTAGATGAACCCGCGCGCCCGCGGCGCGATCGCCTGCAGCCGGTCGTCGGGCGTCGTGGGGGCGATCAGCGGCACGAGCGCGAGCCCGGCGCCGTCGCACGCCTCGCGCATGCCGTCGGCCTCCTCGAGCGGGAGGTCGGGGACGATCAGCCCGCTCGCCCCGGCGGCCGCGAGCTCGCCGGCGAAGCGCTCGACGCCGCGCGCCAGCAGCGGGTTGGCGTAGCACATGAGCACCACCGGCAGGCGCTCGGCGATGCGGGCCGCGGCCTGCAGGACGCCGTGCAGCGTGACGCCCGCCTGCAGCGCGCGCGTGCCCGCCGCGTGGATCACCGGGCCGTCCGCCAGCGGGTCGGAGAACGGGACGCCGAGCTCGACGAGGTCGGCGCCGGCGTCGGCACACGCCTCGCCGATGGCCACCGAGCCGTCGACGTCCGGGAAGCCGCCCATCAGGTACGGCATCAGCGCCGCGCGGCCGGGCGCGGCGGCGAAGGCCGCCGCGATCCGCTCGGTGCCAGTACTGCTCCGCATGCGCCCGGCTACGCCCGAGGCAATATCGAACCCGGCCACGTTACGCACGCGGTACGTCGTCGAGGCCAAGCTTCGGGAGGACTTCGGCGAGGTCCTTGTCCCCGCGGCCGGACAGGCAGATCAGGTCGAGCGTGTCCGGCCCCGGGTCGTCCTTGAGCGACCAGGCGACCGCGTGCGAGGACTCGAGCGCGGGGATGATGCCCTCGAGCCGGCAGACGCGCTGCAGCGTGGCGAGCGCCTCGTCGTCGGTCACGGCGACGTAGCGGGCGCGGCCGGTGTCGCGCAGGTGGGCGTGCTCGGGACCGGTGCCGGGGTAGTCGAGGCCCGCCGAGATCGAGTGCGCCTCGAGGATCTGGCCGTCCTCGTCCTGCATGATCGCGGAGTAGGCGCCGTGCAGCACGCCGCCGCGGCCGCCGATCGTGAGCGGCGCGCCATGGCGGCCGGTCTCGATCCCGTCGCCCGCGGCCTCGACGCCGATCAGCGCGACGCCGGCGTCGTCGACGAAGGGCACGAACGTGCCGATCGCGTTCGACCCGCCCCCTACGCACGCGATCACCCGGTCGGGCAGCCGGCCCGCGACCTCGAGCATCTGCGCACGAGCCTCGTCGCCGATCACGCGCTGCAGGTCGCGCACCAGCGCCGGGAACGGCGCCGGCCCGACGCACGAGCCGATCACGTAGTGCGTGGCGCCGACGTTCGCCACCCAGTCGCGGATCGCCGCCGACACCGCCTCCTTGAGCGTGCGGGCGCCGGCGTCGACGGGCGACACCGTCGCGCCCAGCAGGCCCATCCGCTGCACGTTGGGCTGCTGCCGGCGCATGTCCTCGGTGCCCATGTAGACGATGCACTCGAGGCCGAGCAGCGCGCACGCGGTCGCGGTGGCGACGCCGTGCTGGCCGGCGCCGGTCTCGGCGATGATGCGCGTCTTGCCCATGCGCTTGGCGAGCAGGGTCTGGCCGAGCGCGTTGTTGATCTTGTGCGCGCCGGTGTGCAGCAGGTCCTCGCGCTTGAGGTAGATCGTGTGGCCGGCGGCCTCGGACAGCCGGGCCGCGTGGTAGAGCGGCGTGGGCCGGCCGGCGAAGTCGCGCAGGAGCGTCGCCAGCTCGTCGCGGAAGCCCTCGTCGGCGCGGGCGGCGACCCACGCGGCCTCGAGCTCGGCGAGCGCCGGCATCAGCGTCTCGGGCACGTACTGGCCGCCGTAGGGGCCGAAGCGGTGCTCGACGGCGGCGGGCGCCCGACGTTCGCGAAGCGAACTCGCAAGGCCAAGCTTGCTTGGCCCGCTCACTGCGAAACCCCCTCGCGATGTTCGGCAAGCGAGCTCGCAACGGAATCGGCGCTAGCCGATTCCGCGTGGACGGCGGCCGCGAACGCCTCCATCTTCGCGGCGTCCTTGATCCCCGGGGCGGTCTCGACGCCCGAGGAGACGTCGACGCCCCACGGCTGCACGGCGGCGAGCCCGTCGGCGACGTTCTCCGGCGTCAGCCCGCCCGCGAGCAGGAGCGGGATCGGCGAGCGGCGCTGGGCGGCCAGGCGCCAGTCCCAGGTGTGCCCGGTGCCCCCGCGGGCGGTGCCGGCGGCGGTGTCGAGCAGGTGGAGATCGGTGTGGTAGCGCCCGGCGTCGCGGATGTCCGCGCCCGAGGCGACGCGGAGGGCCTTGATCACGCGCGCGCCGGTCCGCTGGGCGACCGCGCTGCAGAACGCGGGCCCCTCGTCGCCGCTGAGCTGCACGTGGGTGAGGCCGATGCCCTCGACCATCCGGGCGACCTCGTCGAGCGTCGGGTTGACGAACACGCCCACGACCTCGAGCCGGCGGCGCACGGCGCGGGCGATGCCCGCGGCGACCGCGGGGTCGGCGACCCGCTTGGAGCCCGGCCAGAGGATGAACCCGATCGCCCAGGCGTCCAGCGACGCCGCCAGCTCGGCGTCCTCGGGGCGGGTGATCCCGCAGAACTTGACGCGCGCCATTGCGTTGCAGCGTACTCAGCGCCGGCTCGGGCGCAGGCCCTTGCGACGGCCCACGACGCCGGTGGTGCGCGTCCACGACGGCGTCCCGCGGCGCACCCGCAGCACGCGCATGTCCGGATGGCGGACGTAGGTGGGCGCGTAGCGGACCTCCTCGACGCGCGCCCGGCCGCCGCGCACCCGCAGCCGCAGCGTGACGACCATGCCGTCCTGGGTGGCGGCGGCGCAGCAGGCGGCCGACTGGTTCGAGAGCAGGTTGCCAGTGCCGAACACGACCCAGTTGCGGTGCATGCGGCGGATCGGCTGCACCACGTGCGCGTGCTGGCCGACGACCGCGGTGATCGCCCGGCCGCGCGTGAGGCGGCGGGCCAGGCGCAGCTGGTAGGCGTCCGGGCTGTGGCGGTACTCCGTGCCCCAGTGCAGGTTGACGATCACCGCGGCGGCGCCCTTGCGGCGGGCGCGCCGGGCGTCGTCGAGGATGCGGCGCGGGGACGCGAGGTTGACCGACCACGGGTGCGGCACGCGTAGCCCGTTGGTGTGATGTGTGTACGAGAGGAACGCCACGCTGACGCCGAGCCGCCTCAGGAGCAGGATCCGCCGGCTCCCGCGCCGGGTCATCGCCGACCCCGTGTGCGCGACCCCGGCGCGGTTCAGCGCCCGGATCGTGCTGCGCACCCCCGCGACGCCCTGGTCGAGCGTGTGGTTGGACGCGGTGCTGCAGGCGTCCCAGCCCGTCCGCCGGACGGCGTCCGCGAGCGCCGGCGGCGTCCGGAACCGCGGGTAGCCCCGGGGAGCGCCGGGCTGCAGCGGCGTCTCGACGTGGCAGAAGGCCAGGTCCGCCCGCCGGACCAGCGGACGCAGGTCGCGCAGCAACGGCGCGAAGTCGTAGCCGCCCGAGGTGCGGGCGCGGGCGACGACCGGCAGGTGTGGGAGCAGATCGCCGGAGACCGAGATCGTCAGGCGCTTGTCCGGCTCGCGCGCAGGCGCGCTCGCCACCGTGGCCGTGGCCGTGGCTTTGGGGGTCGGCTCCGGGGTGCGCGAGCGCGGCCGCGGGTCGCTATCGGCACAGCCCGTCGCGGCGAGCACGGCCGCTGCGATGCACAGCACGGTGCGCATGCCCCCGCATCATCGCGCGGTTGCCGCGCGGACGAGCTTCACCGCCCCGCGGGCAGCGTGGCCGGCCGCTCGGCGAGCCGGACCGTGACGTCTCCCTGCGCGCCGTCCCGCAGCACGCTGAGCTCCATCGTGTCGCCCGGCTCGCGCTTCTCGACCTCGGCGAGCAGGTCGACCGAAGCGGTCACGCGGCGGCCGTCGACGGTCTCGACCACGTCTCCCTCGTGCAGGCCGGCGGCGTCGGCGGGGCTGCCGGCGTCGATGCGATAGAGCGCGACGCCGGCCTCCACGGTGCGTCCGCGCAGGCCGAG
The DNA here is from genome assembly GCA_963789005.1 of uncultured Solirubrobacteraceae bacterium. Taxonomy (GTDB): domain Bacteria; phylum Actinomycetota; class Thermoleophilia; order Solirubrobacterales; family Solirubrobacteraceae; genus DASSUW01. The sequence goes on along the minus strand of CAWBIZ010000015.1, from coordinate 529,865 downwards.
GTACGGGCGGATCACCTTGTGGCCCTCCTCGAGGTCGGCGAGCACTTCCCGAGCCTTGTTGGCGGGGATCGCGAACGGCGGCCCGGAGCCCAGCCGGGAGACGATGCCGACCACGCGACCGTCGGGGCCGAGCAGCGGGCCGCCGGAGCTGGCCGGCTCGATCGCGGCGTCGGTCTGCAGCACGTCGTCGATCAGGTAGCCGCCCGGGGCCTCGATGCGGCCGCCGGTGGCCGAGACGCGGCCTGTGCCGGCGGCGGCACGGTACCCGGACGGGTTGCTCATGGCCACCACCTGGTCGCCCGGCCTGATCGCCGAGGAGTCGCCGAGCTCGAGCGGCCGCAGGTCGAGCCCGTCGGTCGGCACCTGCAGCACGGCGAGGTCCGTGCCCTCGTCCTTGCCGATCACCTGGGCCGACGACCGCAGGCCGTCCTCGAACGTGACGTGCACGTCAGTCACGCCGCTGACGACGTGGGCGTTGGTCAGCACCCGCCCGTCCTCGTCGAGCACGAACCCGGACCCGGTGGAGAGCGCCAGCTCGCCGCCGGTCCCGGACGAGAAGGCGCCGGCGCCGGGTTGCACCGTGTGCGCGCTCACGTGCACGACGCCGCCTGCGGCGAGGTCGTAGATCTCGGTCGAGGTCATCGCCTCGCCCTCGCCGAGATCGATCAGGCCCTGCTGGCGGGCGATCGCACCCGTTCCGCCGCCGCCCGCCGAGATCACCCCAGCGGTGACCGCGCCGCCCAGCAGGGCCGCAACCACAGGCACTGCGAGCTGCGCGCGCTTCATGAGCGACTCAGGGTCGCTCCGAAGCGTTAGGAGAGGCTAAACGTCGTAGTCGGTGCCGCCGGTCAGGTACCGGGCGGCGTCCTCGACGTCGTCGGCGCGCATCAGCGTCTCGCCGATCAGCACCGCGTCGACCCCGACGCGCTCGAGGTCGTCGAGCTGCTCGCGCGTCGAGAAGCCCGACTCCGAGACGACGGTCTTGCCGGCCGGGACGTCCGACAGCAGCTCGTAGGTGCGCTCGATGTCGACCGAGAAGTCGCCGAGGTCGCGGTTGTTGATCCCCAGCACGTCCGCCTCCACGTCGAGCGCCACGTTGAGCTCGCGCTCGTCGTGGACCTCGACGAGCGCGTCGAGGTCGAGCGTGCGTGCCTCGCGCAGGAGGTCGTACAGGTCGTCCGGGTGCAGGGCGGCGACGATCAGCAGGATCGCGTCCGCCCCCGCAGCCGCCGACTCGTAGAGCTGGTACGGGTCGACGATGAAGTCCTTGCGCAGGACCGGCAGGCCGGTCACCGAGCGGGCGGCGCGCAGGTCGTCGAGCGAGCCGCCGAAGTGGAACGGCTCGGTCAGGATCGACAGCGCGGTTGCCCCGCCGCGCTCGTACGCGGACACGATCTCCTCCACCGTCGTGCCCTCGCGGATCTTCCCCGCCGAAGGTGAGCGCCGCTTGTACTCGGCGATCAGCGAGATGCCCGGGCGCAGCAGCGCCTCCGAGAAGGGCCGGCCTTCGGGACGCTCCTCCACGGCGGCCTCGAGCCGGGCCAGCGGGACCGCCTCGCGGCGCCGCCCGACCTCGTCGCGCGTGTCCTCCACGATCCGCTCGAGCACGCTCATACCGGCGCCCCCGCTCCGCATGGCCGCAATTGACCGACGAGCGGTGTCGAACCGGAACCGATCATGGCGCGAGTTCGTGGGTCATCGACACCAGCCGCTCGAGCGTCGCGGCGGCGCGCCCGTCGTCCACGGCCGCCTCCGCCTCGCGCACGCCGGCCTCGAGCGTGTCCACCCGGCCGGCGACGTAGATCGCCGCGCCGGCGTTGAGGACCGCCAGGTCGCGCTGCGGCCCGGCCTCGCCGGCGAAGATGCGGCGCGTGGTGTCGGCGTTGGCCTCGGGAGTCCCGCCGGCCAGCTCCTCGGGGCGCGCGCGCGGCAGCCCGACGGACTCGGGTGAGACCTCGTAGGTGTGAACCTGCGGCCCGTCGACCTCCACGACGCGCGTTGTGCCCGAGGTGCTCATCTCGTCCAGACCGTCGTCGCTGGACACTACCAGCGCTTTCTGCGCGCCAAGCTTTGCCAGCGCCCCCGCGATCGTGTCCAGGAACGCGGCGTCGGACACCCCGATCACCTGGCGCGCGGCGCCGGCGGGGTTGGTCAGCGGGCCGAGGAAGTTGAAGATCGTGCGCACGGCCAGCTCCTTGCGCACCGGCACCACGAAGCGCGTGGCGCCGTGGTGCGCGGGCGCGAACATGAAGCCGAAGCCGGCCTCCTCGATGCAGCGGGCGACCGCCTCGGGGTCGAGGTCGATCCGCACGCCGAGGGCCTCCAGCAGGTCGGCCGAGCCGGACAGGCCGGTCGCCGAGCGGTTGCCGTGCTTGGCGACCGCGCAGCCCGCGCCCGCCGCGATCAGCGCCGCGGTGGTGGAGACGTTGAAGGTCGGCCGGCCGCCCCCGGTCCCCGCCGTGTCGATCAGGTCGTCGCGGCCGGTCCTGACGGGCTTGGCGAGCCGGCGCATGGTGGTGGCGAGGCCGACCAGCTCGTCGACCGTCTCCCCCTTCGTGCGCAGCGCGATCAGCACGGCCGCCGTCTGCACCTCGGACGCGTTGCCCTCCATGATCTCGGCCAGCACGGCCGCGGTCTGCTCGGAGGAGAGGTCGCGCCGCGAGGCCAGCGCGTCGATCGCCTCAGTGAGGATCGCCAAGGAAGTTCTCCAGCAGGCGCTTGCCGTCGGGGGTGAGCACGGACTCGGGGTGGAACTGCACGCCGGCGGCGGGCAGGTCGCGGTGGCGGACGGCCATCACCACGCCGTCGCCGCGGGCGGTCACCGTCAGCACGTCCGGCAGCTCAGGGTCGGCGATCAGCGAGTGGTAGCGGCCGACCGTGAGCGGCTGCGGGAGCCCGGCGAACAGCCCGGTCCCGTCGTGCTCGATCACCGTGGCCTTGCCGTGGACGGGGACGTGCCGGACGACGCGGCCGCCGAACGCCTGCACGAGCGACTGGTGGCCGAGGCAGACGCCCAGCGCGGGCACCCCCGCCTCCGGGAAGCGCCGCATGACCTCGACCGACATCCCGGCCTCGTTCGGCGTGCACGGCCCGGGCGAGACGACCACGCGGTCGAAGCCCTGCTCGAGCAGCTCGTCGACCTCCGCGGCGTCGTTGCGCACGGCGACCGGCTCCGCCCCCAGCTCGCCCAGGTACTGCACGAGGTTGTAGGTGAAGGAGTCGTAGTTGTCGACCATCAGGACCCTCACGGCCAGGCCTCCTGGCGGGCGGCCAGCTCGATCGCCCGCACGACGCCGCGGGCCTTCGCGCGCGACTCCTCGTACTCGTAGTCGGGCTTGGCGTCGGCGACCGTGCCGCCGCCCGCCTGCACGTGCGCGACCCCGTCCTTGACCACGACGGTGCGGATGCAGATGCAGGTGTCGAGGTCGCCGTCGTAGGACAGCCAGCCGACGGCGCCGCCGTACGCGCCGCGCTTGACGGGCTCGAGCTCCTCGATGATCTCCATCGCCCGCACCTTGGGGGCGCCCGAGAGCGTGCCCGCGGGGAGCAGCGAGCGCAGCGCGTCGACCGCCCCGACGTCCTCCCGCAGCGTGCCCGCCACCGACGAGACGATGTGCATCACGTGCGAGTAGGTCTCCACGCCCATGAACGACTCGACGTGCACGGAGCCGTACTCGGACACGCGCCCGAGGTCGTTGCGCCCGAGGTCGACGAGCATCACGTGCTCGGCGCGCTCCTTCTCGTCGGCGAGCAGCGACTCGGCGATCGCCTTGTCCTCGTCGACGGTGGCGCCGCGGGGCCGCGTGCCGGCGATCGGGCGCGTCGAGATGCTGCGGCCCGACACGGTGAGCAGCGGCTCGGGCGAGGCGCCGACGATCTGGAAGTCCTCGAAGTCGAGGAAGTACATGTACGGCGACGGGTTGACGGCTCGCAGGCCGCGGTAGATCGAGAACGGCTCGACCGGCGTCGGAGCCGACCAGCGCTGGGAGGGCACGACCTGGAAGGCGTCGCCGGCGTGCACGTACTCGACGATGCGGGCGACCATCGCCTCGAACGCCTCGCGCGGCATGTTGGGCTCGAACTGCGGCTCGGGCCGTGGGCCGGCGGCAGCCGGGCGCGGCAGCGGGCCGGCGAGCAGCTCGCGGACCTCGGAGATCGCGCTCCGTGCCCGCGCGTGCGCCTCGGGGTCCTCGTCGACGTACGCGTTGGCGAGGATCGTCACGGTATGCCGGAGGTGGTCGAAGGCGACGATCACGTCGGAGAGCATCAGCGCCATGTCGGGCAGGCCGATCGGGTCGGGCCCCGGGCCGGGAAGGCGCTCGACGGCGCGCACGCAGTCGTAGCCGAAGAAGCCGACCGCGCCGCCGGTGAACGGGATCGGGTCGCCGGCCGGCGCCTGCCGGAAGCGGGCGATCTCGGCCGCGGCCAGCGCGTAGGGGTCGCCGCCGTCGGCCAGCGACCAGCGCACGACCTTGCGCGGCTTGTAGCCGATGAACGACCACCGGCCGACTCGCTGGCCCTGCTCGGCCGACTCCAGCAGGAACGCCGCTCCTGCGCCGCGCAGCTTGAGGAACGCGGAGACCGGCGTCTCGGTGTCCTCGATGAAGCTCTCGCAGACGGGGACGAGGTTGTGGGAGGCGGTCTCAGCGACGCCGGGCACCCAGCACCTCCGCGGCGTCGGCGAGGCTGAGGCCGCGGGAGCGCAGCAGCACGGCGAGGTGGTAGAGCACGTCGGCGGCCTCCTCGGCCACCCGCTCGTCGCTCTCCTCGCGCGCCGCGCGCGCGACCTCCTCGGCCTCCTCGCGGACCTTCTCCCCGACGCGCGGCGGATCGGCGAGCAGCTCGGCGGTGTACGAGCCCTCGGGCTGCTCGAGCGCGCGGGCGGCGATCGTGCGCTCGAGCCCGGGCAGCACCTCGTGCGGCGCAGGCGGCTCGAGCTTCCCGTTGTGGAAGCACGTCCGCGCGCCGGTGTGGCACGCGGGACCGTGGGGCTCGACGAGCGCGAGCACGGCGTCGAGGTCGCAGTCGAAGCGCAGCGCCTTGACGGTCTGCGTGTTCCCCGACGTCGCGCCCTTGCGCCACAGCTCGTTGCGCGACCGGCTCCACAGGTGCAGCTCGCCGGTCTCGCGGGTGCGCTCGAGCGCCTCCGCGTTCACGTACGCCAGCGTCAGGACCTCGCCCGAGCGCCAGTCCTGGATGACGCACGGCGCCAATCCGCGCTCGTCGAAGGCAACGTCCATCGGGTGGGCGATTGTAGGGCGAAGCGCGGGTGCGCCTGATCGAGGTACCAGGTGAACGCGCGGCGTGTGAGGCGCTCGCGGCCGATGACCTTGAGCGCCGCGGTGAGCGCGCGTGGCGGGAGCGCCGGGACGAGCCGCTGGAGGCCGAGCGCGAGGCGGAACGCGGGCGCGTGGGCGGCCGAGAAGGCGCCGTAGTCGGCCAGCGCGTGCTCGCGGCGCTTGGCGCCCTCCAGCACTGCCCGCAGCTCGCGCCCGCACGCGATCCCGAAGTAGAACGCCGTGCGGATGCCCTCGCCCGAGAGCGGGAAGCAGTGGCCGGCCGAGTCGCCCACGAACGCCACGCCGTCCTCGACCGCCGGGCGCAGCTGGTGCGGGAACCAGTTGCCCTGGTAGCGGACGGCGTCGCTCTCGAGCCGGCGGGTCATCTCGCGCGTCGGCTCCTTGACGTGGTCGCGCGGCTCGTAGGAGCCGACGCCGATCCGCCGCTCGCCGGCGGCGGGCACCGACCACGCGTAGCCGGAGCGGACGACCGAGCGGTCGATCCAGACGTCGAGATCGGTGCCGCGGGCGTCATGCGGGTGGACTTCCAGTCCGCGGGAGATGCGTGCCTCGGGCGGCTGCACGTTGGCGCCCGGGCCGAGCACGCGGCGCCACCCGAGCGCGTCGACGATCAGCGGCGCGGTCAGGTCGCCGCGGTCGGTGTGGACCACGTCGCCGGCCCGACCCTCCACCTTGGCGATCTCGAAGCGGGCGTCCCCCTGCGCCCACAGCGCCTCGCACAGCTCGCGGTAGTCGAAGCTCGACCAGCTCCAGGGCAGCCGGAACCGCGCCGAGCCGTGCGGCGTGTGGAAGCCCATGCACTTCAGCTCCTGCCGGATCGAGCGCTCCACGCCCATCGCGTGCAGCCACGGCGTCGGCGCCGCGCAGGCGGAGGTCGCCCGCTCGCCGATCTCGTAGCGGTCGACGACCAGCACGTCCGCGCCGCTCCCGGCCAGCTCGCGCGCCACGGCCAGCCCGGCGAAGCTCGCGCCGCAGACCAGCACGTCGGCGGTCGTGTCGAGCGGCGTGCGGTCGGCGCCGCGCAGCGTGGCGCGGCGCGTCACCGGCGCACCAGCAGCGCCGCCAGGTCCCACGCTCGGACGCCGACCCGCCGCGCGAGGACGTCGCCCCCGGCGGCCTCGGCGCGGTCCAGCACGCGCCCGTACGCCGCGCACGCGATGCGGATGCCGGTCCGCACCGATGCGGGCGCGGCCGCCACCGCCGGCTCGGCGGCCGCGAACAGCGCCCGCGCGCGGGCGACCTGCTGGGCGACGAGCGCGCGCAGCGCCGGGGTCGCGCGCCGCCGCGCGAAGTCGACCTCGTCGACGCCGAGCCGCTCGCGATCCTCGGCGGGGAGGTAGATGCGGTCGAGCGTGAAGTCCTCGCGCACGTCGCGCACGAAGTTCGCCAGCTGGAACGCCTGCCCGAGGTGGCCGAAGTCGGCGTGATGGCGCTCGGGCACCCCGAGCAGCGGCGCCATGATCCGGCCGACCGACCCCGCCGAGCCGTCCATGTAGGCGAGCAGCTCCTCCCAGGTGTCGATCCGCACCGGCCCGCAGTCGACCCGCATCGAGCGCATGTACGGGCCGAGCTCGTCGAGCGGCAGCGCATGGCGCTCGCCCGCGTCGACGAGTGCGACCACCGCCGGGTGCGTCGAGCGGCCGCCGAGCAGCTCGTCTTCCCAGGCGTCGAGCGCCGCGCGGCGGGCGTCCGGCGTGGCCGGGCGGTCCGGGCCGTCGACGATCTGGTCGGCCGTGCGGACGTAGCCGTAGAGCGCATGCGTGGCCGGGCGGACGTCGGCCGGCAGGCGCCGCGTGGCCCAGTAGTAGGTCGGGTCGTGGCGCAGCTGCAGCCGGCGGCAGGCGTCGTAGGCCGCGCTCAGGCTCGGATCCATGGCTCCCATTGTCATGCTCCCCATACGATGGAAGCACTCCTGAGGGACCGGCGCCTCCTGTACGTCACCGGCAAGGGCGGCGTCGGGAAGACGACGGTGGCCGCTTCGCTCGGTCTCGCGGCGGCCAACGCCGGCCGCCGCACGATCGTCTGCGAGGTCGCGGAGCAGGATCGCGTCTCGCGCGCCCTCGGCCGCCAGGGGGTGGTCGCCGAGACCGAGGTCGAGCTGGCCGAGAACCTGTGGGCGATCACGATCGACCCCCGGCAGGCGCTCGAGGAGTGGCTCGCGCGGCAGGTGGGCGGCACCGGCCTGAAGGTGCTCGCGCGCTCGTCGGCCTTCCAGTACTTCGTCGCCGCCGCGCCCGGCGCCAAGGAGCTGATCACGATCGCCAAGATCTGGGAGCTGGCGCAGAGCGCGCGCTGGGACCGCCGCGGCCGCGCGTACGACCTCGTGGTCGCCGACGCGCCCGCCTCGGGGCACGGCCTGGCCATGCTCACCACCCCGCGCACGTTCGGCGAGCTCGCGCGCGTCGGGCCGATCCGCCGCCAGGCCTTCCGGGTGCGCGACTGGCTCGCCGACCCCGAGCGCACCGGCTACGTCGCGGTGTCGCTGCCGGAGGAGATGCCGGTCAACGAGGCGCTCGAGCTCGAGCGGCGGCTGCCCGAAGCGGTCGGCGTCGACCTCGAGGCGATCGTCGTCAACGGCATGTGGCCGGAGCGCTTCAGCGCCGCCGAGGGCGAGGCCATGCGCGCCGCGGTCGACGACGGCCTGCGCCCGGAGGCGGCCGGCACACTGCGAGCGGCGCTCACCTCGCACGAGCGCTCACGCGCGCAGCGCAGCCACCTGCGCCGCCTCCGCCGCGCGACCTCGACGCACGTGGTCACGCTCCCGTACCTGTTCGAGTCGGAGCTCGGGCTGCCGGAGTACGAGCGGCTGGCGAGCCAGCTCGCCCGCCGCCTGTGACCGACGAGCCGACCCGGCGCCTGGCGCCGCGGGCGCGCTGGGTATGGCGCGGCGGTCAGGCGCTCGGCTGGGGCATCGCCGTCGTCGCCGGCATGGCCGCCGCCGCGCCGCTCGACGGCGTCCTCGCGCTGCTCGCCCGGGCGCTGCCGGTCGCCGGGCTGCTGGTGGGCGCGGCGCTGGTGCCCGAGCTGCGCTGGCGACGCTGGCGCTGGGACGTCCGGCCCGACGCGATCGACATCCGCCACGGCACGCTGACCATCCGCCGCACGCTGGTGCCGATGCTGCGGGTGCAGCACGTCGACACGACGCGCGGCATCGTCGAGCAGAGCCTCGACCTCGCGACCGTGGTCGTGCACACCGCGGCGGGCAGCCACCGGATCCCGCTGCTCACGCTCGCCGACGCGTCCGAGGTGCGCGACCGGATCGCCGACCTCGCGCGCACCGCCGATGAGCCCTGATCGACGCAGCCTGCACCCGGCCGCCATCGCCGTCTACGCGCTGACGGCGCTGCGCGAGGCCGCCGTGCCGCTCGCGATCCTGTTCGTCTTCCGCGGCCTCGACTCCGGGGCGCTGTCGCGCGGCCTGCTGTACGCCGCGGGCGGCACCGCCTTCGCGGCCGTGATGGGCTTCCTGCGCTGGCGCACCACGACCTGGTGGGTGACCGAGGAGGGGATCCACCACCGCCGCGGCCTGCTGGCGACGAAGGAGACCGACGTGCCGCTCGCGCGCGTCCAGTCGCTCGACCTCGAGCAGGGACTCGTGCAGCGCATGTTCGGCGTGCACGCCGTCCACGTGCAGACGGGCGGCGGCGGTGCGCGCGGCGAGATCGTGCTCGAGGCGGTCGGGGATGCCGAGATCGCCGAGCTGCGCGCACTCGTGGGCGGTCGCGCGGCGACGCGCGTGCAACCCGACGCCGAGCGGCGCCTGACCGGCGCGGAGCTCGGCCTGGCGGCGCTCACCGCGGGCCAGCTCGGGATCATCCTGCCCGTCCTCGCCGTTGGGGGACAGCTCGCGCAGCAGCTGTTCGAGGAACGCGGCGTCGGGGTGCTCACGCTGATCCCGGACAGCGCGGCGGAGATCGTGCTCGCCGTCGCGGCGCTGATCGTCGCCGCGTGGCTGCTCTCGATGGCGGGCACGGTGGTGGCGTTTGCGGGCTTCACCGTCGCGCGCGAGGGAAGCCGCCTGCAGATCCGCCGCGGCCTCTTCGCCCGCCGCGAGACGACCGTGCCGATCGATCGCATCCGCGCCGTCGTCGTCGTCGAGGGCGTGTTTCGCCGCCCGCTGCGCCTGGCCGCGGTACGCATGGAGGTGATCGGCCACGCCGAGGAGCCCGCCGCCGCGCAGACGCTGTACCCGCTGCTGGCACGCGACCGCGTGCGGGGATTCCTCGAGCACCTCCTGCCGGAGCTGGCCGACGACCTCGACGGGCTCGAGCCGCTCCCGCGGCGGGCGGCGCCGCGGTACGCCGCCGATCCGGCGTCCGACGCGCTGATCGTCGCGATCCCGGTGGCGCTGTTCACCCCCGTCGGCTGGTGGGCGCTGGCGATCGTCCCGCTCGCCGCCGCGCACGGCCTCGCCCGCCACCGCGCCGCCGCCTGGCGGCTGCGAGACGGGCGGCTCGCCGTCCGCTCGCTGCTGTTCGCCCGCAAGACGATCCTCGGCCGGGCCGTCGACCGGGAGTCTCACGCCGTCGCGCAGAGCGTGCTGCAGCGCCGCGCGTCGCTGGCCGACCTCGAGGTGGCGTTCGGCAAGCAGCTCACCGCCCGCGTGCACCACCTCGAGGCGGCGACGGCTCAGGCGCTGTTCGAGCGGGTCAGCGCGGCCAGGCCCGCCTCGCGGCGCTCCCGGATCGAGCAAGCTACGCGGCGTGTCTAACGTCATCCGACGTCTCGAAGACGTCAACCCGCTCCACCAGACGCGGTACTACCAGACGCTCTAGTCAACCGACTTTGAGCGTGGCCATCTGGTCGAGGTCGATGGGATTGACGAGCGGGTCGGCGTGGCGGTGCATGAGCATCCAGTCCGAGCCGTCGTGGCGATAGACGTGGGTGACGCGCAACGACCAGTCCTGGTCGGGCATGCCGCCGACCTCCCCGTGCTGGCGCTCGACCATGGCGACGACGACGGTGTCGCCCCACGCGTGCGTCTCGACGGACTCGAGCCGCGCCTCGCCGCCGTTGAAGTAGTCGGCCGATGCCCGGATGCTCGCTTCCCGATCGTCATAGCGCTCGGCCGGCCCGCCGGTCGGCTTCATCAGCGTGAAATCCTCGGCGATGGGAGTCAGCGTCAGGAAACGGTCCATCTCCCCGCAGATGTAGGCCACAGCGGCCTCCTCGGTGCGGCGAACGAGCTCGGCGAGCTCCTCGTCGGTGATGGTTTTCTCGGTGTCGATCATCGTGGTAGGTCGACGCGCTCGGGCTGTGCGTTATTCCGGCTTGGGCACCAGCGAACGTCAACCGCGGCATTGAAGGGTGCCCGGGAGGGTGCACAAGTCCCCATTCACGCGGTTCTCGTTCGTGAGTGGGGCGAAGCGCGCTCTTGCCGCGGCCGATTCCCCACTCTCCCTACCCAGCGCAGTTGACGTTCGCCAAGGGTTACAGCGCCGCCAGACCAACCGACCGCGTCACGACGGGCGCGTAGCCGAGCTCGGCGCGGGCGCGCGAGTCGTCGAGCGTGCACTCGAGCGAGGCGACCCAGGAGGCGAAGCGGGTCAGCGGCGGTGCTCCCGGCAGCGGGAGTGCTCGCCACGCGGCCTCGCCGGCGGCGGCGAGCGCGCGGGCGGCGATCGCCGGGACGCTGCCGTCGGGCGGCGTGACGCCCTGGGTGGCGAGCAGCGCGGTGACGAAGGCGCGGAACTCGACCGGCTCGCCGTCGGTGACGAAGTAGGCCGAGCCGGGCGTGCCGCGGTCGGCCGCCAGCACCAGCCCGTGGACGCAGTTGTCGACGTGGGTGGTCGACGTGAGGTGGTGGCCGCCGCCGACCCAGCGGAAGCGCCCGCTGCGCACGAGCTCGACCATCGCGGGGACGAGCGTGGCGTCGCCCGGGCCCCACACGAAGCGCGGCCGGATGACGATCGTCTCGAGGCCCGGCGCGGCCAGCACGGCCGCCTCGGCGGCGGCTTTGGTGGCCGCGTACGGCGCCGGCGAGTCGAACGCCAGCGGCGTGCGCTCGTCGGCGTGGACGAGCGGCTGCCCGCGCAGCAGCGCGCCCTCGGTGCCGACGTGCACGAACCGCCGCACGCCGGCCGTGCGGGCCGCGGCGAGGAGCGCCTTGGTGCCCTCGACGTTGATGCGGCGGAAGTCGTCCCACTTGCCCCAGTCCTCCACCTTCGCCGCCGCGTGGAAGACGGTGTCGGCGCCGCGCGCCCCGCGCTCGAGCACGCCGCTGTCGCCGAGGTCTCCGGGAACCGGCTCGGCTCCCAGCTCGCGCACGCGGTCGGCCGCGCCGGTCGAACGTGCAAGGGCCCACACGGTCCAGTCCTCACTGACGAGGCGCTCGATCAGGCGGCCGCCGATGAAGCCCGAGCCGCCGGTGACGAACGCCGTCCTCACGTGATGCCGAGGCGGTCGAGCAGCGTCTCGTCGCCGCGCCACGAGCGCCGCACGCGCACCGAGAGGTCGAGGTGCACGCGCTTGCCCAGCTCGCGCTCGAGCTCCTTGCGGGCCGCGATGCCGATCGCCTTGATCATCCGCCCGTGGGCGCCGATCAGGATGCCCTTCTGGGACTCGGTCTCGACCCACAGGTAGCCGTGGACGACCACGAGGTCGTCCTGCTCGTGGATCTCGTCGACCTGGACTTCGACGGCGTGCGGCACCTCCTGGCGCGTGCGATGCAGGACCTGCTCGCGCACGAGCTCGGCGAGCAGAACCTGCTCGGGCTGGTCGGAGATCTCCTCGGCCGGGAAGTAGTACGGCCCTTCGGGCAGCAGCGACGCCAGATGCTCGACGAGCACGCCGACCCCGTGGCCGGTGCGCGCCGAGACCGGGAAGACCTCGGCGCCGGGGACGAGGTCGGCCGCCGCCTGCAGGCCGGCCGCCGCGTGGCCGCGGTCGAGCCGGTCGACCTTGTTGACGGCGAGCACCACCGGCACGGGTGCGCTCGCGAGCGCCTCGGCGATGAAGACGTCGCCCGGCCCGCCCACGCCCTGCTCCCCGTTGACCACGAAGAGCGCGGCGTCGGCCTCCGCCAGCTCGCTTTCCACCCGCCGCTGCATGCGCTGGGTGAGCGCGTCGCGCGGCGTCTGCACGCCCGGCAGGTCGGTGAGCACGAGCTGGTAGCGCTGCGGGGCGGTGACGACACCGCGGATCGCCCGGCGGGTCGTCTGCGGCTTGTCGGACACGATCGCGATCTTGTGGCCGACCATCGAGTTGACGAGCGTCGACTTGCCGACGTTGGGGCGCCCTGCGAGCGCCACGAAGCCCGAGCGCGGGCTCACCGCAGCCAGCCCATGATCTCGGCCTGCAGCGCGAGCATCTCGCCGTCGTCGGTCTCGTGGTCCATGCCGGTGAGGTGCAGGACGCCGTGGACGACGGCCTCGAGCAGGTCCTCGGTGTGCTCCGGGCTGATGACCACGTCGCCCAGCTCCCGCGGCCCGAGCGCGGCGTCCTCGTCGACCGGGAAGGAGAGCACGTCGGTCGGCTCGTCCTTGCCGCGGTGAACGAGGTTGAGCTCGGCGATCCGCGCGGCGTCGACGAACTCGACCGCCACGTGCCCGTCCTCGATTCCGGCCGACGCGGCCGCGACCGCGCAGGCCTCCTGGACCTGCGCCTCGGTCAGCGCATCGCCGATCACGTCGACCTCGAGCAAGCTACGCCGTGCGGCGCCCGGCGGGCCGGAGCTCCTGGGCGGAGCGCTGGGAGTGCTCGTCGTACGCCGCCACGATCCGCTGGACCAGCTTGTGGCGCACCACGTCCTCCCCGCCGAAGTGGACGAACTCGACGCCGTCGACGCCGTCGAGGATGTCGTTGACGACGATCAGGCCCGACTTCTGGTCGCGCGGAAGGTCGACCTGCGTGATGTCGCCGGTGACGACCATCCGCGAGCCGAACCCGAGCCGCGTGAGGAACATCTTCATCTGCTCGGGCGTCGTGTTCTGCGCCTCGTCGAGGATCACGAACGAGTCATTCAGGGTCCGGCCACGCATGAATGCCAGCGGGGCGACCTCGATCACGCCGCGCTCGAGGTGGGAGGCGACCTTCTCCGCCTCCATCATGTCGTGCAGCGCGTCGAACAGCGGGCGCAGGTACGGGTCGACCTTCGCCATCAGGTCGCCGGGCAGGAAGCCGAGCCGCTCGCCGGCCTCGACGGCCGGGCGGCAGAGGATGATGCGGTTGACCTCGCGGCGGGCGAGCGCGGCGGTCGCCATCGCGATCGCCAGGAACGTCTTGCCCGTGCCGGCGGGGCCGATGCCGAAGCTGACCGTCGAGCGGCGGATGGCGTCCACGTAGCGCTTCTGGTTGACCGACTTGGGGGTCACGCGCAGGTTGCGGTGGCGCCATACGACGTCGTCGAGCACCTTTGCGGGCGACTCGCGCTGGTCGAGCACGCGGGCGACGGCCTCGATCGTCGCCGGCCCGATGTCGTGCCCGCGCTCGACCATCGAGGACAGCTCGCGCACCACGGTCGCGCCGACCTGCACGGCGTCGGCCTCGCCGTCGAGCGTGACGACGTTTCCGCGTAGGAAGACGTCGCACTCGAGGTGCTCCTCGAGCGTGCGCAGGATGAGGTCCTGTGAGCCGGCCAGCTCGGCCGCCACCTCGTTCGAAAGCTCCATCTGCCGTCGTGCCATCTAGCTGAGTAGGTCCTTCACCTTGGTCGAAACGCGTTTCCCGTCGGCGCGGCCGCCGGAGGCCGCCATCACGTGCTTGATCGCCTTGCCCATGTCGCGCGGGGACTCGGCGCCGGTCTCCGCGACGGCCTGCTGCACCAGCGCGTCGAGCTCGGCGTCGCTCAGCTCGGCCGGGAGGTAGTCCTCGATCAGCAGTGCCTCGAGGTCCTCCTGCTCGGCGAGGTCCGTACGCGACGCGTCCCGGTAGGCCTGGGCGGCCTCCCGGCGCCGCTTCCGCTCCCGCCGCAGCACCGCGAGCTCGTCCCCGTCGCCGTCCTTCTCCGCCTTCTGGAGCTCGGAGAGGACGAGCCGGAGCGCCGCGACGCGGTCCCTCTCCCCCGCCCGCATGGCGGAAGTGACATCGGACCTGATGCGATCGGCGATCTGCAAGCACCTCACATTGTAGGCCGGTGCGGGGAGAGAATCCGGCCGCGCGCCCTACGAACGGCGTGGATCTCGTCATCGCCCGCTCACCGGTCGCGCGACTGCGCGGGCTGATCGGCCGCCGCGACGTCGCGCTCCTGCTGCCGCGCTGCCGCTCGGTCCACACGTTCGGGATGAGATTTGCGCTCGACCTCGTGTGGCTGGACGGCGCCGGACGGGTCGTCCGGATCGATCGCGGCGTGCGGCCGTGGCGGGTGCGGTCGTGCCGCGCCGCGCGGTGCGTGCTCGAGTTGCCGTCAGCCGAGGGCGATGGCGGCGATCCCGGCGACGACGACGACGGCGCCGGCGAGCCGCGCGGCTGGGACACGCTCGCGCGCGGCGATCGCGGCGGCGACGGTGGCCATCACCACGCTCGTCTCCCGTAGCGCGGCGACGGGAGCGGCCTCGGCCAGCTCGAGCGCGGCGAGCGTGGCCGCGTACGCCCCGAACATCGCGATCCCCGCGAGCGCGGGGCGCGGCGCGACCGCCGCCCGCAGCGCGGCGGGGCCGCGCGCGGCGGCGACGGCGACGGCGTACACCGGGGCGGTGATCAGCAGCACGGCCTCGAAGTAGCTCAGGGCGGCCGCGTGGCGGATGCCCTCGTCGTCGACCAGCGTGTAGCCGGCGATGCACGCGGCGACGGCCAGCGCGAGCCCGAGGCCGGTGCCCGCCGCGCCCTTGCCCACGCCGCGCACGAGCAGCACCCCGGCGGCGATCGCGACGACGCCGGCGGCGGCGAGCAGCGACACCGCGGCGCCGAGCGCCACGACCGAGATCGCGAGCACCAGGACCGGGGCGGCGCCGCGGGCGATCGGGTAGACGAACGTGAGGTCGGCGCGCTGGTAGGCGGCCGCCAGCAGCGCGAAGTAGGCGAGCTCGAGCGCCGCGGAGGCGACGATGTACGGCCACGCCGCCGGCTCGATCTCCCACGTGAGCGCGGCGACCGGCGCGAACACGAGCGCCGCCGTGAGCAGGGCGATCGCCGAGGCCGCATGGCTGTCGCGCTCGTCCGCGATCAGCCAGTTCCAGAGCGCGTGCAGGGCGGCCGAGCCCAGCACGAGCGCGACGGCTCCCGCGCTCAGTGCGGCCCCGTGCCCGAGGCCTCGGTCGACTCGGCGGGCTCGAACCGGCCGCCCTTGCGACCGGGCTTCATCTCGAGCACCGGCGGGTGGCCGAGCTGGCCGAGCTCGGACGTGTCGCGACCGAACGCCAGGTCGACCGTCCAGTCCACGACGAGCCGCAGCTGGCGCTTGACGCCCGGCATCATCAGCAGGTGGTAGCTGCGGGCCAGGAACCAGGCCGGGAACCCGCGCCACTTGATCCCCACGGTCTCGGCGACGGCCTTCTGGTGGCCCATGTCGACGAACACCCCGAGCGTCTTGTACGTGAACGGCCTGGGGCGCCCGCCGCCGAGCGCGGCGGCGACGTTCTCCGCCACGCGCCGGCCCTGGCGGAGCGCGTGCTGGCATGTCGGCGGCGTCGACTGGCCGGGACGCGCGGGATCGGGCACGGCCGCCGCGTCGCCGATCGCCCACACGTCGGCCCGGCCGTCGACCTGCATGTAGCGGTCGACGACGACGCGCCCGTTCTCGTCGAGCGGCAGGCCGAGCTCGGCGACCACCGGGTGCGCGCGCACGCCGGCGGTCCACGCCACCGTCCGGCACGGGATCACCTCGCCGTCGGAGAGCTCGACCGAGTCGGCCGAGATGCGCTCGACGGTGGTCGAGGTGCGGACCTCGATGCCCCGGCGGCGCAGCTCGCTCGTGGCGAAGGCGGCGAGGTCGGCGGAGATCTCGGGCATCACGCGGTCGCGCGCCTCGACGAGGATGAAGCGCAGCCCGGTGACGCGCGAGCGCGGGTACAGCTCGACGACGGCGGCCATGAAGTCCTGCAGCTCGGCGAGGCCCTCGAGGCCGGCATAGCCGGCGCCGACGAACACGAACGTCAGCAGCCCGCGACGCGCGGCGTCGTCGTCGACCGACTCGGCCCGCTCGAGCGCGTTGATCGCGCGGTTGCGCAGGGCGATCGCGTCCGACAGCGTCTTGAAGCCGATCGCGTGCTCCTGCAGGCCGGGGATCGGGAGCGTCCTCGAGATCGAGCCGAGCGCGACGATCAGCTGGTCGTACGCGAGCGTGCGCTGCTCTCCTTCGGCGGTCGTGACGTACACCTCGCGCCGGTCGGGGTCGGCGCCGGTCACGTGCCCGAGCAGCAGGTCGGTCCGCTTCAGGTGCTCGCGCAGCGGCACCACGACATGCCGTGGCTCGAGCGTCCCGGCCGCCGCGCCGGGCAGCAGCGGCGTGTAGAGCATGAAGTTGACGTCGGTGACGATCGTGACCTTCGCGGCCTGCGGGGGCAGCTCGCGCTCGAGCTTGCGCGCCGCGTACAGGCCCCCGAAGCCGCCGCCGAGGATCACCACGTTCCAGGCCATGCGCGGATGCTAGGCGGTGGCGATGAGTTGCGCGAAGCGCTCGGCGGTGACGTTGCCGCCGGAGATCGTGACCCCGATGCGAAGGCCGCGGGTGTCGTGCACTCGGCCGGCGAGGAGGGCTGCGAGCGCGCAGGCTCCTGACGGCTCGGCGACGGTCTTGAGGCGCTCGAAGAGGAAGCGCATCGCGGTGACGATCTCCGCGTCGGAGGCGAGCGCGACGGCGTCGACCCGCTCCTTGATCACCGCGAAGGCCTGCTCGCCGGGCGTGGGGAGCTGCTGGCCGTCGGCGATCGTGGGCTTGACTGCGATGCGGACGCGCTCGCCGGCTTCGAGCGAGCGCTTGACGTCGTCTCCCACCTCGGGCTCGACGCCGATCACGCGGACGTCGGGGAGCAGCGCCTTGGCGGCGGTCGAGCAACCCGCGATCAGCCCGCCGCCGCCCACGCACACCAGCAGCAGGTCGAGCGGGCCGGCGTCCTCGATCAGCTCGAGCGCCGCCGTGCCCTGCCCGGCCATGATCCGCTCGTCGTCGTAGGGGTGGATCGCCACCAGCCCGCGCTCGGCGACGAGCGCGGCGAGCAGCGCCTCGCGATCCTCCTGGTAGCGATCGAAGCGCAGGATCTCGGCGCCGTAGCCCGTGGTCGCGGCCACCTTGCCCGCCGGCGCGTCCTCGGGCATCAGGATGGTGGCGTGGGCGCCGTGCAGCCGGGCGGCGAGCGCGAGCGCCTGGGCATGGTTGCCCGACGACACGGTCGCGACGCCGCGGGCCCGTTCGTCGTCGGTGAGCGAGGCGACGGCGTTGCACGCGCCGCGGAACTTGAAGGCGCCGACGCGCTGCAGGTTCTCGGCCTTCAGAAACACGGTCGCCCCGGTCGCGTCGTCCAGCGCGCGCGAGGTCAGCACCGGCGTGCGGTGCGCGAGGCCCTCGATGCGCGCGGCGGCGGCGCGGACGTCGTCGAGCGAGATCACGTCGTGAGCAGGATGGCGGCCCAGCCGTCGCCGTCGCGCCGGTCGGCGAGCCGCAGCCCGCGCGCGGCGAACGCAGCGACGACCTCGTGGACCTCGTCGGTCTCGAGCCCTGACGCGATCAGCCGCCCCGGCGGCCGGCCCATCTGAGCCGCGACCTCGAGCAGCAGCGGCCGCACGAGGTTGGCGGTCACGGTCGGCGCCCACGGCCCCGGCGAGCGGCGCAGGTCGAGCCGCTGGACGACGACACCGCGCGGCTCGCCGCCGCGGGTGTGGCCGGCGGCCGGCACCGCCGGGATCTCGTTGGCCGCTGCCGCGGCCAGCGTGGCCGCCACGGACGCGGCCTCGTGGTCGCACGCGAGGACGGGGTCGTAGCCGAGGCGGGCGGCGGCGAGCGCGAGCACGCCGGAGCCGCAGCCCCAGTCCGCGAGCGCGCCGCCCGGCGGCAGCCGCACGAGCAGCTCGAGCGAGAGCCGTGTCGTCGGGTGCGAGCCCGTGCCGAACGCCTGGCCGGGCTCGATCACGACGTCGAGCGCGCCCGCGCGGGGCGGCTCCCACGGCGGCCGCACGCGCAGCGGCCCGACGTCCAGCGCGTGGTGCCACTCACGCCAGCGCTCCTCCCAGCCGTCCGCCAGCTCCGAGGTCGAGACGTCCACGAGCGCCCCCGCGGCGGCCGCCCGCACCTCCCCGAGGTCGGGCAGCTCGCCGGGAGCGCCGTAGATCGCGTACTCGACCGTGTCCGCGTCCACATCCCGCTCCTCGAGCCCGCCCGGCGAGAGGGTCAGCAGCTCGGCCAGCACCGGCTCCGCGTGCTCGCGCGCGACGCGGACGGCGAGCCGGATCACGGCGCGGTGGGAGCTCCACGGCTGCCCACTCGCCGTCGACCACGCGACGCTCCTCGCGCATCTTCCAGGCGGCGACGACCCCGTCGACCTCCTCGCGGAGCATCCCGGAGGCGAGCAGCCGCAGCGGCGGGCGCTGAACCCGCCGCGCGGCGGCCACCAGCAGCGGGCGCGTGAGGTTCGCGACGATGGTCGGCGCCCACGGGAGCGAGGTCGTGACGTCGCCCGCCTCCGCGGTGACCTCGACGCCGTTCGCGGCGGCGTTGGCCGCGATCGTCGCCAGCGCGTCGCGCTCGAGCTCGATCGCGGTCACCGGCGACCATCCCAGGCGGGCGGCGACGATCGCGAGCACGCCGGTGCCAGCGCCCCAGTCGCACAGCGCGCCGCCCGGCGGCGCGTCGAGCAGCAGCTGCAGGCACAGGCGCGTGGTCGGGTGGCCGCCGGCGCCGAACCACGTGCCGGGGTCGATGACCACGTCGCCCGCCGCGCCGTCGATCCACGGCGGCCGGATGACGAGCTCGCCGACCTCGACCGGCTCGAGGAACTCGTGCCAGCGCCGCTCCCAGCCCGCAGCGACCGGCTCCTGCGCCGCGCCCACGAACGAGTCTCCCACGAGCTTGCGCACCAGCTCGACCGAGGGCAGCTCCCCCTGAGCGCCATACAGCGAGTATTCGACGACCTCGCCCATGGCGCGCTCCTCGGCGCCGGCGGCGAGCACGGGCAGGAGGCACGCGAGCGCCTCCTCGGCACGATCGGCGCGCACGCGGATCGCGAGCCGGACGAGCCGCGGGTCCGGGACCGGCGGCTCCGTGCCGGCGCGCCGCTCGCCGGGCGCCGTCCGCGTCACCCCGCGAGCGCGCGCTTGAGCTTGGCGATCATGCCCTCGTCGCTGCGCGCGTTGTCCTCGGTGAGGCTGTCCGCGAAGCGCTCGAGCAGGTCGCGCTGCTCGTGGGAGAGGCGGCGCGGGATGGTGACGTTGACGACCGCCCGCAGGTCGCCGGTCCGGCCGCGGCCGAGCGGGGGCATGCCGCGCCCGCCGAGGCGGATCGTCTCCCCCGGCTGCGTCCCGGCCTTGACCTCGACCGGGATCGGGCCGTCGAGCGTCGGGACGTCGATGGTGGTGCCGAGGGCGGCGAGCGGCGCCGGAACGTCGATCACGGTCACGAGGTCGCTGCCGTCGCGCAGGAAGCGCTCGTCCTCGGCCACGCGCACGAGCACGTAGAGGTCGCCGTTCGCCCCGCCGCGCTCCCCCGCGTGGCCGCGGCCGGAGAGCCGGATGCGCTGGCCGTCGGAGATCCCCGCCGGCACGTCGACGGTCACGCGGTGCTCGTCGATCACCATGCCATCGCCGGCGCAGGTCTCGCACGGCTCGCGCGGCACGCGCCCGTCGCCGCCGCACACGTCGCACACGGCCGACCGGACGAGCTGGCCGAACGCGGTGCGCGAGACGGCCTGCAGCTGGCCCGAGCCGCCGCAGCGGGAGCAGGTCTCGATCGGCGTGCCGGGCTTGGCACCGTTGCCGTGGCAGGTCGCGCAGCGGGCGCGCACGTCGTAGACGACCTCGACCGAGCGCCCGCGCGCGGCGTCGACGAGCTCGACCGCCACGGCCACCGCGACGTCGCCGCCCTGGACCGGCCCACCGCGCCCGCCGCCGCCGAAGGCGTCGAACCCGCCCGAGCCGAAGAACGCCGAGAAGAGGTCGGAGATCGACCCGAAGTCGCCGAAGTTGGGCTGGAAGCCGCCGCTGCGCAGCCCCTCGTGCCCGTACGCGTCGTACTGGCGGCGGCGCTCGTCGTCGGAGAGGACCTCGTACGCCTCGGCGGCCTCCTTGAACTTCGCCTCGGCGTCGGGATCGTGGGCGTTGACGTCCGGGTGCAGCTCGCGCGCCAGCCCCCGGAACGCCTTCTTGACGGTCGCGCCGTCGGCGTCCCGGCTCACGCCGAGGACCTCGTAGTAGTCGCGCGGCATCAGGAGCTCTCGTAGATGTCTTCGACGAAGCGCGAGAGCTGGTGCGCGGCCTCGCGCACGGTCACGATCGCGCGGGCGTAGTCCATCCGCAGCGGCCCGACGACGGAGACCGTGCCGAGGTTGCGCTGCGGCAGCCCGTAGTTGCCGGCCACGAGCGAGAGCGAGCGCAGTGCCGGCATCTCGTTCTCGCCGCCGATGCGGACGTAGATGTCGCGCTCGTCCAAGGCCTGCGAGAGCACGCCGAGCAGCGACACGCGGCGCTCGAGCGCGTCGAGCAGCTCGTTGAGCTGGGAGACGTCCTGGAACCGGTGCTCGGAGAGCAGGCGGGCGGCGCCGTCGACGTAGAGCGTGTTGCCCGCGGTCTCGGCAAGCTCGGTGAAGGCGGGAGCGAGCTGCCCGACGAACGCGCGCTCGGTCGGGTGCAGCTCGGGGTCCTGGAGCCGCGCCTGCAGCATGCGGGAGCCCACGCTCATCCCCACCAGGCGCTCGTTGAGGTAGGACGCGGCCCAGTCGGCCAGGCCCGGGTCGACGTGGCGATCGAAGGTGAACACGCGCTTCGAGACGCCGCCGGTCGAGGTGATGACCACGACCATCAGCACCTGCGGCTGCAGGGCGAGGACCTCCACGTGGCGCACGGTGGTGGTGGCGATCGGCGGGGCGGACACGACGGCCAGCAGGTTGGTCACCTGCGACAGCGTCTCGGTGGTCACGCGCATCGCCTCGTCGACCTCGCGGCGCACGAGCGAGAGGTGCAGCTCGGCCTTGGCCTCGCTGCGCGCCGGGAGCAGCCGGTCGACGAAGTAGCGGTACCCGGCGTCGGTCGGCACGCGGCCCGCGGAGGTGTGCGGATGCGCGAGCAGGCCCTGCTCCTCCAGCACCGCCAGCTCGTTGCGGATCGTCGACGGCCCGCACTCCACGTCGGGGTCGGCCGCGAGGGCCTTGGAGGCGACCGGCAGGCTCGTGGCGTTGTAGCCGTCGACGACCTTGCCGAGCAGCATCTCCTGGCGGGGCGAGAGCACGGCGTCAGATTCTAAGAACCACGCCTTCGCCGGCCCGCAGCCCGGCGTCGCCGTCGTCGAGGTGGGTGGAGAGGAGCAGCTCGCCTTCCATGGGCAGCGGTCGCGGCTCGTGGCTGAGGTTGAGCGCCACCGCGACCCGCTCGCCGCGCCGGTAGGCGAGCACGCCGTCGGCCGCGTGCAGCGTGGCGTAGTCGTCCTCCACGAACTCCTGCCGCAGCGCGAGCAGCCGCCTATGGAGCGTGAGCATCGAGCGCGGGTCGTCGCGCTGGGCGGCGACGTTGACCGCGAGGTCGCCGTACGGGAGCCACGGCTTGCCGGCCGTGAAGCCGCCGCCCGCGTCCCACTGCATCGGGGTGCGCACCGGGTCCCGCCCGGCCCCCGGGTCGACCACGCGCTCGGGCGGGATCGGCACGTCGGCCATCCCGATCTCGTCGCCGTAGTAGAGCGTCGGCGTCCCGCGCAGGGTCAGCAGGAGCATCGCCGCCACCCGCGCCTGGGCGGCGCCGACGCGCGAAGCCACGCGCGAGCGATCGTGGTTGCCGAGCACCCAGTTCGGCCACGCGCCCTCGGGGAGTGCGGCCTCGTAGCGGTCGATCAGCGCGCCGAGGTCCTCCGCCCGCCACGGCGTCGAGATGAGGTGGAAGTTGAACGGCAGCTGCGCGCCGCGCCCGCCCTCGCCGTAGTAGCGCACGAGCCGCTCGATCGCGACGTAGACCTCGGCGATCATCAGCCGCTCGCCGATCACCGCGCGCATCTCGGCGACCAGCTCCTGCAGCTCGTCGAGGTCGGTCGTGTGGAGGGGCAGCAGCGAGTCGTACTCCGGCATCCCGGGCGCGTACGCCGGGTCCGGCGGATTGTCGCGCAGCGACGGGTCCTTGAGCAGCTGGCGCAGCGCGTCGACCCGGAAGCCATCGACCCCACGCTCGATCCAGAAGCGCAATACGTCGTACATCGCGCGCCGCACCTCGGGGTTGCGCCAGTCGAGGTCGGGCTGCTCGCGCAGGTAGGCGTGGTAGTAGCTGCGCTCGCCGACCTGCTCCCAGGCGCTGCCGCCGAACACGCTGATCCAGTTGTTGGGCGGCGGGCCGTCGTGCCACAGGTACCAGTCGGGCCGCTCGCGGAACCACGGGTGCTTGTTCGACGTGTGGTTGGGGACGTAGTCGAGGATCACGCGCAGGTCATGGCCGTGGGCGGCCGCCACCAGCGCGTCGAAGTCCTCGAGCGTCCCGAACTGCGGGTCGATCGCGGTGTGGTCGGTGATGTCGTAGCCGAAGTCGCGCTGCGGCGAGGGGTAGATCGGCGTCAGCCACACGGCGTCGACGCCGAGCCAGCGCAGGTACGGCAGCTGGGCGGTGACGCCACGCAGGTCGCCGACGCCGTCGCCGTCGGTGTCGAGGAACGAGCGGGGGTAGGCCTCGTACAGGACGCCCCGCCGCCACCACGTCATTCGCGGACGACGGCCTTCCCGCGCCGGACGAGCCGGTTCTCCCCCTGGACGGCCTCGACGGTCCCGTCGGCCGTCGTCGTGACGGTGATCTCCTGCTCGGGCACGCCCATGCCGCGGAACTGGACCGAGAGGGATTGCAGGCGGAGGCCGTCGCCCTGGGCGCGGGCGCACTGGGCCATCGTCCACAGCCCGTGGAGGATGCGGCCGGGAAGGCCGACGCTGCGGGCGAACTCGTCGTCGAGGTGGATGGGGTTGAAGTCACCGCTCGCGCCCGCGTAGCGGTACGTCAGGTAGCGGTCGGGGGTGACCTTCATCTCACGATGTTCGTCCATCGCCCCTCGCTCACCAGCTCGCCGCGCTGGTTGGTCGACGTGTGCTTGAACACGAAGAACCCGAGGCCGCCACGCTCGGACTGCTCCTCGAGTGCCGCCTCGGTGGTGATCTCGTCCCCGGCCACCACCGGCTCGGCCCAGGTGAACTCCTGCGCGCCGTGGACCATGCGCGAGAAGTCGAGCCCGGACTCCATGATCGCGGGGAACACGGCCGGCCCGGCGTAGACGGCGGCGAACATCGGCGGCGCCACGACGTCGGCGAAGCCCGCCGCGCGCGCCGCCTCGGGGTCGAGGTAGCGCGGGTCGGTCTCCCCCACGGCGTGCGCGTACTCGCGCACCTTCTCGCGCCCGACGGCGTAGACGGCGCGCGTCATTCGTCGCCCAGCTCCAGCACCGCGAGGAACGCCTCCTGCGGAACCTCGATCCGGCCCACCTGCTTCATCCGCCGCTTGCCCTCCTTCTGCTTCTCGAGCAGCTTGCGCTTGCGCGAGATGTCGCCGCCGTAGCACTTGGCCGTGACGTCCTTGCGGAACGCCTTGACGGTCTCGCGGGCGATGATCTTCGCTCCCACGGCGGCCTGGATCGGCACGTCGTACTGCTGGCGCGGGATCTTCTTGCGCAGGCGCTCGGTCAGCACGCGGCCCTGGTCATAGGCCTTGTCGCGGTGGACGACCATGCTCAGCGCGTCGACGGCGTCGCCGCCCAGCAGCACGTCGAGCTTGACGAGGTTCGACGGCCGCAGCCCGATCGGCTCGTAGTCGAGCGACGCGTAGCCGCGGGTGCGCGTCTTGAGCTGGTCGAAGAAGTCGAGCACGATCTCGGCGAGCGGCAGGTCGTACGTGATCTGCACGCGCTCGGCCGACAGGTAGTGCATGCCCTGGTGGATGCCTCGCCGCTCCTGGCTGAGCTCCATGATCTGCCCGATGTACTCCTTGGGCGTGAGGATCGACGCCCGGATGTAGGGCTCGCGCACCTCGGCGATGCGGACCGGATCGGGCATGTCGGTCGGGTTGTGGACGGGGACCACCGTGCCGTCGGTGAGCGTGATCTCGAACTCCACGGACGGCATCGTGGCCATCAGCTCGAGGTCGTACTCGCGCTCGAGCCGCTCGCGCACGATGTCCATGTGCAGCAGCCCGAGGAAGCCGCAGCGGAAGCCGAAGCCCAGCGCGTCGGACGTCTCCGGCTCCCAGGAGAGCGCGGCGTCGTTGAGCGTGAGCTTCTCGAGCGCGTCGCGCAGCTCCGGGTAGTCGTCGTTGTTCATCGGGAACAGGCCGCAGAACACCATCGGCTTGACGTCGCGGTAGCCGGGGAGCGCCTCGGTCGCCTTGCTGCCCTTGGTGGTCAGGGTGTCGCCGACGCGCAGGCTGCTGACGTCCTTGATGCCGGTGATCAGGTAGCCGACCTCGCCGGCGTGCAGCTCGGCCGCGGGTGTCTCGAGCGGCGTGAAGAAGCCGATGTCGTCGATCTCGGCCTCGGTGCCGGCCGCCATCGCCCGGATCGCCTCACCCTTCTTGAAGGTGCCGTCGACCACGCGGATGTAGGCGATCACGCCGCGGTACTGGTCGAACTCGGAGTCGAAGATCAGCGCGCGGGGCGGCGCGTCGGGGTCCCCGCTCGGCGGCGGGACGCGCCTGGCCAGCTCCTCCAGCAGGTCCTCGACGCCCTCGCCGGTCTTGGCGCTGATGAGACGGACGTCCCCGGCCGGCTCGCCGATCAGCTCGGCGATCTCCTCGCCCACCCGCTCCGGCTCGGCACCCGGGAGGTCGACCTTGTTCATGGCCGGGATCAGCTCGAGCCCGGAGTCGATCGCCAGGTAGGTGTTGGCCACCGTCTGGGCCTCGACCCCCTGGCTCGCGTCGACCACCAGCAGCGCCCCCTCGCACGCGGCGAGCGAGCGGGACACCTCGTACGTGAAGTCGACGTGGCCGGGCGTGTCGATCAGGTGGAACTGGTAGGTCTCCCCGTCGCGCGCGGTGTAGAAGACGCGCACGGCCTGGGCCTTGATCGTGATCCCGCGCTCGCGCTCGAGGTCCATGCTGTCGAGCAGCTGGGCGCGCATCGCCCGCGGGTCGACGGTGTGGGTGAGCTCGAGGATGCGATCGGCCAGCGTCGACTTGCCGTGGTCGATGTGGGCGATGATCGAGAAGTTGCGGATATGGGCCTGGTCGGCCATCGGACCGCCAGCTTAGAGTGGGTGCGATGCCGACTCACGTCGCTCTGCTGCGCGGGATCAACGTCGGCGGCCGCAACAAGGTCGCGATGGCCGACCTGCGCGCGGTGGTCGAGTCGCTGGGCTGGGCGGAGGTCGCCACCTACGTCCAGAGCGGCAACGTCGTGTTCACCGCGGAGGCGCCCGAGGCGGGCGCTCTCGAGGCTGCGCTGGAGAAGCGGCTGGGCGTCGCCCCGGCGGTCGTCGTGGTCTCGCGCGACGAGCTGGCGCGGGTGGTGGACGGCAACCCGTTCCCGGAGGCGCGCGAGGACACGCACCTGCACGCGATCTTCACCATGGGCGAGCCGGACGCCTCGATCGTGGCCGCGGCGGTGGAGAAGGTCGGCGGCGACGACGAGGCCCGGGTGGTCGGCGGGACGCTCTACCTGCACACGCCGAACGGCCTCGGGCGCAGCAAGCTCGCGGTCGAGCTGGGCCGTCGCGGCCCGAAGGACGGCACGGCCCGCAACTGGCGGACGGTGAAGAAGCTGCTGGCGATGCTCAGCGACGAAGGCGGCTCGTGAAGAGGTTCAGGATCTGGCGGGCCTCGGCGACGCGCATGGCCAGCACGAGGCCGGCGTAGGCCGCCGACCCGAGCGTCAGCGCCATGCCGACGGAGACGATCTGGCCGAGCAGGCTCCGGCCGAGCGCGCCGTCGAGCGCGGACCACGTGCCGTAGGCGAGGCCGCCGAGCACCGCGGCGGCGAGCACGATCTTCGCGGTGGTTGCGATCGTCGCGCCGAGCTCGAGGCCGCCGAGACGCGACCGGAGGAAGTACGCCTGGCCGGCGGTCATCGCCGCCGTCGACACAGCGGTCCCGAGCACGACGCCGGCGATGCCCAGCGGCCCGTAGAGCGCGGCCGAGACGGCGACGTTGATCACCAGCGTGACTCCCGCAAGGGCGGTCGGCGTCCATGGCTTCTGGAGGCTGAAGAACGTGCGGGTGAGCAGCAGGTTGAAGCCGCTGAACGGCAGGCTGAACGAGAACCAGAACAGGGCCTCCGCAACCTGATCGGTCGACTGCGCGTCGAACTCGCCGCGCTCGTAGACGAGGCGGGTGATCGGCTCGGACAGCGCGATCGTGGCGGCCGCGGCGGGGATCAGCAGCAGGGCGATCTGCCGCATCCCGTTCGCCTGCGTCCGCCGCAGCCCGTCCCAGTCCTGGCGCGCGGCGAGCCGGCTGAGGGCCGGGAAGAGCACGGTCGCCACCGCGACGGAGAACATCCCCTGCGGCAGCATGTAGATCCGGAACGCGTAGTCGATCGCCTTCGGCGCCTCCTCGGAGATGCGGAAGCCGAAGTAGGTGTTGATCAGCAGGTTGAAGTTGATCAGGCCGAGCCCGATCGTCACCGGCAGCATCAGCAGCAGCACCTGCGATATTTCCCCACCCACCCCGCGCCAGTCGAAGCTGATCCGGATCGGGAGGTCCAGCCGCTTGAGGACCGGGAACGCCATCGCGAACTGCGCCGCGGTGCCGGCGACGACTCCGATCGCGTACGCGTAGATCCGGTTGTCGCCCTCGAACAGCGGCGTGAGCGCGATCAGCCCGGTGATGATCACCAGGTTCCAGACGAGCGGGCTGAGCGCCGGGACGGTGAAGTGGTCGTAGGCGTTGAGGACGCCGACGACCAGCCCGTTGAGCCCGAGCAGGATCACGATCGCGAACATCACGCGGCTGAGCCCGACGGTCAGGTCGTCGAGCCCCGGGTCGTCCGTGAACAGCGGCATGATCAGCCCGGCGCCGAGCACGAAGAGCACGGTGATCACGCTCAGCACGACGAGGATCAGGCCGAACAGCGCGCTCGCGAGGTGCAGCGCGTCCTTGCGCTTGTCGTGCTCCAGCAGCTCGCTGAAGACGGGCACGAACGCCGCCGAGAGGGCGGAGTCCGCGAACAGGCTGCGGACGAGGTTGGGCACCTGGAACGCGGCCGTGAACGCGCTGGCCGCGCCGCTGGTGCCGAAGTAGCGGGCCGCCACGACCTCGCGGACGAGGCCGGCGATGCGCGACAGGCCGGTGGCGACCGAGAAGATCGCGGTGTTGACGGCCGTGCGCCGTGGTTTCGGGTCCGGCGCCGACAAGCGGCGCGGTATAGTACGCCGCCGCCGCGGAAGGTCCGCGGCTTCTTCTTGAGCCATGGCCAACATCGCCTCTCAGATCAAGCGCAACCAGCGGTCGCTCCGCGAGCGAGCGGAGAACCGCCAGTACACCTCGGCGATCAAGACCTACTTCCGCCGCCTCCAGGCCGCGATCGACGAGGGCGACGACGAGCGAGCCGACGCCGAGCAGCGCCGCCTGGTGCAGCTGGTCGACAAGGCGGTCAAGCGCGGCGCGCTGCACCGCAACAGCGGAGCGCGCAAGAAGTCCCGCGCCGCGCGCCTGCGCCGCACCCCGGCCGACTCCTAGCCGCACCGCCGCCGCGCGCCGATACCCTGGCGCGTGAACGCTGACGAGGAGATCGCCGTGGAGACGCACGAGTACGCCCTATCTCGAGGCCGCCACGCCTCGCCCGAGCGCGGGCGGTGCGCGATGGAGTGGGTCGCCGAGCTGACCGGCGACGCCCACACCGATCGACCGGACGCCGTGAGTCCGGTGGCGGCCGAGTACGTGCGCCATCTCAACGACGTCCTCGCAGACGAGCCGCGCCAGCGGCTCCGGCCCTACCTGTCGCGGATGATCGGCACGGCCGGCGACGGGCTCGACGAGCGGCGAGCGTGGTCGTGCGCCTCACGGCTCGCCCGCACCTGCCTCCCGGCCGCGCTCGACGCCGCTGGCATGCCAGAGCACGCCCAGCGCCTCCGCTTCGCGCCCGCCGACGAGCTGCACCTCGCAGTCCACGAGGCCCGTGCGGCAGCGGCCGGCACCCGTGCGGCGGCGCGTGAGCGGGCACGCCGGGCGTGCGTGCCGCTCGAGTGGCCGCTGTGTCGGGAGCGCGCCCGCACGGCGGCCCGGGCCGCCGGTCGCGCCGCGGCGCTCGACGCGACGCGGGCCGCGCTGACGCCAGCCGCGCCCGACGCCGAGCGCTCCGCCCTTGCCGAGACCGCCTGGGCGGCGGCGTGGGACGCGCTGTGGTCCGCCGCGTGGGACGGCCGGGCGTTGCCGACAGCCGAGGCGCTGCGCACGGGCGCGTTGGACCTGCTCGACCAGCTGCTGCCGGGCGAGCTGCTCGACGCCTACGGCGCCGAGCCCGTCGCCGCGATGACCGTGCGAACGGCGGCGGTGTCCTCGCTGAGGACGCCGCCGCTGCCGCCGCGGCTCTCGACCTCGAGGTCGGCGAGCAGCTCGAGCATGCGGCGGTAGGTCTCGACGTCCCGATCGGAGACCGCGCGGATGAGGTCGTCCGCGGCCCGCGGCGGCATCCGCAGCGTGCGCTTGATCTGCGCGGGAGCCTTGCCGGCCGCGAGCGCCTCGGCGATCGCGAGCGCGTCGCGGACGCGGCGGACCATCTGGTACTGCAGGCTCGGCAGCCGCTCGCCCTGCTGGCGCAGCTCGAGCAGCAGCCTCGTGGTGCGCTTGGCGTCGCCCGCGACGAGCGCGTCGGCGAGCGTCCACGCCTTGCGCTCCGCCGAGCTGGCGCAGCTCTGCTGGACCTCGTCGACGCCGATCGTCGTCCCCGGCCCGTGCTCGAGCGCGAGCTTCTCCAGCTCCCGCAGAAGCCGCTGGCGGCGCTCGCCGACCTGCGCGACGAGCGTACGCGCGGCCTGCTTGTCGAGCTCGAGCCCCAGGCCGGCAGCCTCGGCGGCGAGCCACTTCGGCAGGTCCCACGCGCGCATCGCCATCTCGGCCGCGATCACGCCGCCCGCCTCCTCGACGGCGCTGTGCAGCGCGGCAGGCGCCTTGGTGCGGCCCTCCTCGCGCGCGAAGAAGGCGACCGTCAGGCCATCGGGATCCGTGCCGGCGAGCGCGGCGGCCACGGGCTCGACGTCGCTCTCCTTCCAGCGCTGGACGCCGTCGGCGATCACGAACCGGCGGCCGAGCGCGAACGTCATCGCGCTGAGCGCGCCCGCGACCACGTCGGGGGTGCAGGCGTCCGCCTCGAACAGCTCGACGCCGTTGGTGCCGCTCTCGGCCTCGGCCATCGCCCGGAGGCGCGCGCGCCGCTCCGCGATGCGGCCGTGGTCGTCGCCGTGGATGAGGTAGGCGGGCTTGAACGTCGGCACAGCCGGCGAGTCTAGAGAGGGTCACGGCGACCGCTCCAGAGCGACGCGGCCATGCTCGAACCGGAGATGCACGGTCCCGTCGCGGTCGGTGCGGTAGACGTGGTCGACGGCCTCGAGCGCCTTCAGGGTCGCGGGCGTCGGATGGCCGTAGGTGTTGCCGGCGCCGACCTCGATCGCGGCGAACTCGGGGCGGATGCGCTCGAGCAGCGCGGGCAGGCCGGGGTCGTCGCTGCCGTGGTGGGCGACCTTCAGCGCGTCGACGTCGGGGAGCGGGATCGCGGCGGTGACGTCGGACTCGGCGTCGGCGGGCAACAGCAGGTCGAAGTCGCCGGACTCGACGAGCGCGACGAGCGCGCGGTCGTTCGGGTCGCCCTCCGGACGGAACTCCGGGCCGGGCGGCGGCGGCCACAGCAGCCGCATCGTGATCCCGCCGAGCGTGAGCACCTGGCCGGCATGCGCGCCGAGCGTTCGTGTGTCGCCGGCGAATTTCGGACCGTCCTGAATTGGGGCCGGCCCCCGCGCTCCGGCGGCGGGACTCAGGCCGCGCTGCACCGCGCTCGGCCGACCCGGTCCCCCGGCGAGACCTAGGGCGCGCTGCACCACGGTCGGCCACCCGGCGCCGCCGTTGACCACCAGCCGCGTCGGGACACGGCGGAGCACATCGAGCGCCGCGCCCTCGTGGTCGGCCTGCGCGTGAGTGATGACGAGCGCGTCGAGCCGGCGGACGCCGGCCTCCGCGAGCCGCTCGAGGATCGGGCCGCCGGGCGGGCCGGTGTCGACGAGGACTGCGACGCCGTCGCGCCGCAGCAGCGTCGCGTCGCCCTGGCCGACGTCGAGGAACGAGACCACCAACTCGCCGCGCCTCGGCGCGTCGATCGTTCGCTCGTTGGTCGCCGTCGCAAGCACGGCGAAGCCGGCCGGCACGACCGCTGCGAGCGCAGCGACGCGTCGCGCCCGCACCGCGCGCCGCGATCGGGCGCCCCGCTCGCCGGCGTGCCACGCCGCCCGCAGCGCGAGGATGGCTCCCGCGAGCGCCGCGTAGGTCGCTGCCAGCGCCACCGGCGAACCGAGCCGGACCGGCACGACCGCGGCCGGCGCGTTCGCCATCGTGCTGGCGATCCACTGCACGGCCACGAGCAGCGGTCCGGTCGCGACGTTGAACGGCGTCGCCAGCGCGGGCGCGACCTGGCCGGCCGCGGCGGCGAGCATGCCGAGCCACATGATCGGCGCGATGGCCCCGGCGGCCAGCAGGTTGGCGGGCAGGGCGGCGAGCGAAACCTGATCGAAGTGCATCGCCATCAGCGGTGCCGTGCCGAGGGTGGCGGCGATCGTGATGGCGGCGACGTCGGCGACTGGGCCGGGCAATGCCCGCGTGAGCGCCATGCGCAGCGGCGGCGCGAGCGCCAGCAGCGCGACGACGGCGGCGAACGAGAGCTGCCAGCCGGGCTCGCCCGACGCCCGCGGGTTGAGCGCGAGCGTGATGGCGGCGGCGAGCGCGAGCGCGTACCAGCGATGCGCCGGCCGTCCTGCGAGCGCGGCCACGAGCCCGGCCGCACCCATCACCCCGGCCCGCTGGATGGAAGGGCCGGCGCCCGTGAGCGGCACGTAGAACGCGACGAGCGCGAGCGCGATCAGGAGCCGGGCGCGCAGGCCGATCCCGGCGACCGCGCCGGCGGCGATCACGAGGATCGCGAGCAGCATCACGTTCTGACCGCTGACCGCGAGCACATGGGCGAGGCCGGAGCGTTTGAAGTCGTCCCGCACGTCCTCGGTCAGCCGCTCGTCCTGGCCGAGCACCATCCCGCGCAGCAGCGCCGCCTCGGGTGGCGCCAGCCCGTGCGTGAGCCCGGCTTCGGCGCGCCGCCGCGCGGCGTCGACGGAGCCGAGCAGGCCGCCGCGACGCTCCCCGGTCGCGTCGAAGCGATAGACCTCGACGGCGACAGCCGCCCCGCGGCGCCGCTGATATTCGTCGTACCGCCCGAGCGGCGCGATCCGCCCGGCAACGGCAACGATCTCCCCGACGCCGGGCCACGCCCGCGGCCGCGCGGTCTCGCGGACGCGCAGCACGGCGTCACCGAGCCCGGCGAGCCGCGCCCGCGCCACGGCAGGCCCACGTAGCCGCACGCGCACCGGTTCGAGAAGCACCGCCCGCGCTTCGACCCAACGTCCGTGCATCCCCGGCAACGGCCCGCCCTCCAGCGCGCGGACGCGTACGTCCGCCACCACCGCTCCAGCCAGCACCGCCGCGGCTGCCGCGATCGGGACGGCGAACGGCGAGGAGGTTCGCGCGCGAGCGGAGGACGGCGGGCGCAGCGGCTGCGGCGCCGCCACTTCGACCGCGGCAGGGTCGAGCGGGCGGGCCAATCGCGGCGCGGCGACCTCGGATGCTCCGGCCGGGCCGACCGATCCCGGCGCGGTGACATCGGCGGCGGTGAGCCATAGGGCGCGGGCCGCGACGACGATCGTCGCCGCGAGCGCTGCCGCAGCGATCGTGGCGGTCGGCGAGATCGGGCCGGTCAGGAGGCCGGCGGTGAGCGCGAAGAGGATGACGTGGCGGGGGTGCTCGCGGATCGCGTGACCGGCTGTCGCGACGTGCACCTCACACCCGCACCTGCTCGCGCAGCGAGGCGAGGCGGACGTCGCCGATTCCGGGCACCTCGCCGAGCTCCTCGACCGCGCCGAAGCCGCCGTGCTCCTCGCGGTAGTCGAGGATGCTCTGAGCGGTGGCGGGCCCGATCCCGTCGAGCTCGTCGAGTTGCTCCAGCGTCGCGGTGTTGAGGTTGAGCGGCACGCCAGGGGTCACCGGCGCCGCCGTCGACGCGCTTCCGCCGGCCGGCGCGGCCGCCCGCGCTCGCTCCGGCACGAGGACCTGGCGCCCGTCCTCGACCTGGGCGGCGAGGTTGACCTGGCTCAGGTCTGCCCGGCGGGTCGCGCCGCCGGCGCGGCCGACTGCGTCGTCCACACGCGCGTTCGCGCGCATCCGGTACACGCCCGGCTGCCGAACCGCCCCCGCCACGTGAACCGTCACCGCCTTCGCGGCGCCTCCGTCGCCGTCGACCCGGATCGCCGCCGCCGGCGGGTCGGCGGGGGCCCGCTCGCCGCCGCGCGAGAGGTACCAAGCGCCCAGGAGCACGACAGCCGCGACCGCGACGCCGTACGTGGCCAGCTGGCGGAGCGGCATGTCGAGCATGGCCGCGAAGCTACGCGGCGCGGTGCAACGGATCTACACGCGATCGTGCCGAAACACCCGCACGATCGTCACAACACGCCACCGGCGCCGCGAGGCGGCCCGCTCAGCGCACGACGAAGTTCACGAGCCGCCCGGGCACGACGACGACCTTGGCGATCTCGTGGCCGTCGAGATATCGCCCCACGTTGGGGGCGGCGCGCGCCGCTGACTCGACGTCCTCGCGCGCCGCGTCGGCCGCCACCTGGATCCGGTCGCGCAGCTTGCCGTTCACCTGCACGCCGATCTCGACGACGTCGCGCTCGAGCATCGCCGGATCGGCCGCCGGCCACGGCTGCTCCCAGACGCGGTCGCCGGTCAGCAGCTCGTAGACCTCCGCGCCCGTGTGCGGGGCGAACGGGAAGATCAGCGAGGCGGCGGTGGCGGCGGCGAAGTGCATCGCCTCGTCGGAGGCGCCGTCGCGGCGGCGGTAGGCCTCGTTGACCAGCTCCATGACGGCGGCGATCGCGGTGTTGAACGCGAAGCGCCCGGCGAGGTCGTGCGTGACCTTGTCGATCGCCCAGTGGGCCTTGCGCACGAGCTCGCGATCGTCTCCCTCCGCGCCCGCGTCGAACGCCGGTGGGCGGTGCCCCGTGCGTTCGGAGACGTCCTCCCCCAGACGCCACAGGCGTGCAAGGAAGCGATAGACGCCCTCGACGCCCTCGTCCGTCCAGTCGGCGTCCTGGTCCGGTGGCCCGATGAAGAGGATGTACGCGCGCGCGGTGTCCGCCCCGTAGCGCTCGACGTACGGCTGCGGGCTGATCACGTTCCCGCGCGACTTGGACATCTTCGCCCCGTCGCGCGTGATCATGCCCTGGGTGAACAGCCGCAGGAACGGCTCCTGGCTGTCGAGCATCCCCATGTCCGCGAACGCCTTGACGACGAAGCGCGCGTACAGCAGGTGCAGGATCGCGTGCTCGATGCCGCCGATGTACTGGTCGACCGGCGTCCAGCGATCGGTGATCGCCGGATCCCAGGCCGCCGCGTCGTTGTGCGCGTCCGTGTAGCGCAGGAAGTACCACGAGGAGTCGACGAACGTGTCCATCGTGTCCGTCTCCCGGCGGGCGGGTCCGCCGCACTGCGGGCACGTCGTGTTCACCCAGTCCTCGGCCGCCGCCAGCGGGGAGCGGCCCTTCGGCCGATAGTCCTCGATGTCGGGCAGCAGGACCGGCAGGTCCTCCTCCGGCACCGGCACCAGGCCGCAGCGATCGCAGTAGATCATCGGGATCGGTGCGCCCCAGTAGCGCTGGCGGGAGAGGAGCCAGTCGCGCAGGCGGTAGTTGACCGACCGGTGCCCGTGCCCTTCCCGGTCGAGCCAGTCGATGATCGCCTCCTTCGCCTCGACCGCCGTCAAGCCGGTGAAGCGGCCCGAGTTGACGAGCACCTCGCCCTCGGTGTGCTCGGTGTAGGCCTCTCCCTCGGCGACGGAGCCGTCGGCGGGCGCGACGACCTGGCGGATCGGGAGGTCGAACGCCGTCGCGAAGTCGTAGTCGCGCTGGTCGTGGGCGGGCACCGCCATGATCGCGCCGGTGCCGTACTCCATCAGCACGTAGTCGGCGACGAACATCGGGATCGGCTCGCCGTTGACGGGATTGATGACCGTGCGGCCGAGCGGGACGCCGGTCTTGGTGCGCTCGGTGTCGGAGCGCTCCTCGCTGCTCTCGCTGAGCGCGTGGTTGATGTAGTCGCGGACGGCCTGCTCGTGCTCGGTGCCGGTCGCCAGGCGCATGACGTCCGGGTGCTCGGGCGCCATCACGAAGAACGTCGCGCCGAACAACGTGTCGGGGCGAGTGGTGAAGACCGGGTAGTCGACGCCCAGCTCCGGCTGTGTGAACGTCACCTCGGCGCCCTCCGAGCGACCGATCCAGTTGCGCTGCATCGTGACGACGTGCGGCGGCCACTCGATCGTCTCGAGGTCGTCGAGCAGCCGGTCGGCGTAGTCGGTGATGCGGAAGAACCACTGCTCGAGCTGCCGGACCTCGACCGCGGTGCCGCAGCGCTCGCAATGCCCGTCGATCACCTGCTCGTTGGCGAGCACCGTGGCGTCCTTCGGGCACCAGTTGACGGCCGCCTCCTTGCGGTAGGCCAGTCCGCGCTTGTAGAGCTGCAGGAAGAGCCACTGGGTCCAGCGGTAATAGCGCGGCTCGTGCGTGCCGAACTCGCGCGACCAGTCGATCGAGATCCCCCACGACCGCATCCCGCGCTGGAACGCCTCGATCGACTTCCGCGTCGAGTCACGCGGGTGCTCGCCGGTGTTGATGGCGTTGTTCTCGGCCGGCAGGCCGAACGCGTCGTAGCCCATCGGATGCAGCACGCGCCGGCCGGTGCGACGGTGGAAGTGCGCGACCGCGTCGCCCACGGAGTAGTTCTTCAGGTGCCCGATGTGCGGCTCGCCCGAGGGGTACGGCAGCATCTCGAGCACGTACGAGGAGGGAACGCCGCCGTCCTCGTCGTTCGAGACCTCCCAGGTCCGCTCACGCTCCCAGATCTCCTGCCACTTGGCTTCGATCTGTCGCGGGTCGTAGCGGTGCTCGGACGCCATGGGGCGCGGAGGTTAGCGCCGTTGCGATTCCGTCCGAGGGGCGAACTAGTGTTCGCGTCATGGCAGCGCAGGGAGCCGTAGACCTACGGAGTCCGAACCGCAAGGGCGCGATCGCCGAGCTTGCGATCGCAGCAGCGGCGGCCAAGCTCGGCGTCGAAGTTCTCAAGCCATTCAACGACCACGCCAGGTACGACCTCGTCTTCGACGTCGATGGACGTTTCCTGAGGGTGCAGTGCAAGTGGGCACGCAAGGACGAAGCGGTCGTGCTGGTCAACCTCACGGGCTCGCGGATCACCACTCGGGGCACCGTCCGCACGACCTACGCCAGTCACGAGATCGACGCCGTCGCCGCCTATTGCGCCGAGCTCGACCAGTGCTATCTGCTTCCGGTCGCGATGATCGCCGGCATGAACGGGCTGACTCTGAGGCTCAGCCCGCCACGAAACGCGCAGCGAGCTTGGCTACACTGGGCTTCCGATTTCCAGCTCGCTGGGGCTATAGCTCAGCTGGGAGAGCGCCGCCGTGGCACGGCGGAGGTCGTCGGTTCGAGCCCGACTAGCTCCACTTCCGACACGATCGCCGAGTCGGGCCCCCGCGAGGCCGTCGGCGCCCACGAATTCCGCGAGCGTCTCGGCTGGTACCTGGAGCGTGTCGGCCGCGGTGAGAAGCTCACGATTACGCGTCGCGGCAAGCCGTTCGCCCGGCTGGAGCCCGCAGTCGACGACCGGGCGTCTCAACCGACGGCGCGCTTCGGGGCCTCGCCCCAGAGCTGCTCGAGCCGGTAGAACTCGCGCGCCTCCGGCGTGAAGACGTGGACCACGACGTCGAGGTAGTCCATCAGGATCCAGCGTGCCTCGGAGAGGCCTTCGACTCGCCGGGGCAGTAGGCCGTGCTCGTTCTTGAGCCCCATGTGGATGCGGTCGTGGATCGCCTTGGTCTGGCGGTCGGTGTTGCCCGTGACGATCAGGAAGTAGTCGGTGTAGCCGAGCACCTCGCGTAGGTCGAGCTCGACCGGGTCGATCGCCTTCGCGTCGCCCGCGTAGCGGGCGATCAGCTCCGCGAGGCGAGCCGGCTCGAGTCGGGCCGGCTGGGCGCTCATGCGGTCGCCTCCGCTCGGTACAGCCCGGCGTCGGCGATGTAGCGCTCGACCGCGTCCGGCACGAGGTGGCGGATCGGGCGGCCCGTCGCCACGTAGCGGCGGACCAGGGATGAGGAGACGTCGAGGCGCGGCATGTCGAAGAAGCGGACGCGGTCGGCCGGCAGGCCGGCCAGGCGGTCGATGATGTCGATCCGGCGGATCCCGTCGCGCTCGGCCACGGCGACGTCGGCGAGCTCGAGGATGGCCTCGGGCTCCCGCCAGGTGGGGAGCGAGAGGGCCATGTCGCCTCCGACGATGAAGGTCAGCTGATCTCCTGAGGACCGCTCATGCAGCCTTCGCAGGGTATCGACCGTGTATGAGGGCCCCGGGACGTCGGCGTCGACGAGCGACACGTCGAGCCGGTCGTCCCCCTCCACGGCAAGCCGGCAGAGCTCGACGCGATGCTCCACGCCGGGGTCGACCTCGATGCCCTTGTGCGGCGGCTCGTGCACCGGCACGAAGAAGATGCGGTCGAGGCCGAGCTGCGCCAGCGCCTGGCTCGCGCACACCAGATGACCGATGTGCGGAGGATTGAACGTCCCGCCGAGCAGCCCCACGCGGGCCACTAGGGACGGACCTGGCCGTCGCCTTCGACGAGGTACTTGAAGGTGCACAGCTCGCGCAGGCCGATCGGGCCGCGGGCGTGCAGCTTCTGGGTCGAGTTGCCGATCTCGGCTCCCATCCCGAACTGGCCGCCGTCGGTGAACCGCGTGGACGCGTTCACGTACACGCAGGCGGCGTCGACGCCGAGCTGGAACGCCCGGGCAGCCGCCGTCGAGCCGGTGACGATCGCCTCCGAGTGCCCCGAGCCGTACGTGCCGACGTGCTCGATCGCGTCCTCGACGGAGTCGACCACCCGCACCGCGAGCACCAGCGCCAGGTACTCGGTCGCCCAGTCTTCCTCGGTCGCCGCTGCCACAGCGCCGTCGATCGCCCGCGAGCGCTCGTCGCCGCGCAGCTCGACCCCCGCGTCCCGCAACGCCTCGAACGCCGCGGGCAGGAAAGCGTCGGCCACGTCCGCGTGCACGAGCAGGGTCTCGGCCGCGTTGCACACCCCGGGCCGCTGGACCTTGGCATTGACGACGATCTCGCGCGCGCTGTCGAGGTCGGCGCCGGCGTCGACGTAGACATGGCAGTTGCCGGAGGCCGCGTAGATGACGGGCACCTTCGCGACGGCGCTCAGCGCCGCCTTCAGCCCTTCTCCCCCGCGCGGGATGATGAGGTCGACGAGGCCCTCCTGGGTGGCGAGCTCGGCGAGCTCCTCGCGACCCCCGCCGGCCACG
This sequence comes from uncultured Solirubrobacteraceae bacterium, assembly GCA_963789005.1. Taxonomy (GTDB): domain Bacteria; phylum Actinomycetota; class Thermoleophilia; order Solirubrobacterales; family Solirubrobacteraceae; genus DASSUW01. The sequence continues at coordinate 491,918 of CAWBIZ010000015.1, read as the reverse complement.
AGCGACAGCGCGCCCTCGGGCAGCCCCGCGCCCTCGACCGCCTCGATGGCGACGGACGCCAGCACGGCGTTCGAGTGTGCCGCCGAGGAGGACCCCCGCAGCACGATCGCGTTGCCCGACTTCAAGGCCAGGGCGGCAGCGTCGATCGTCACGTTCGGCCGCGCCTCGTAGACGACGGCGACGACCCCCAGCGGCACGCGCACCTTGCGCACGTCGAGCCCGTTCGGCAGCCGGAAGCCGTCCAGCACCTCGCCGACCGGATCCTGGAGCGCGACGATCTCGCGCACGCCCGCGGCCATCGTCGCCACGCGACCGGCATCGAGCGCAAGGCGATCCATCAACGCGCTCGACAGCCCGGCCTCCCGCCCCGCCTCGAGATCGCGCGCGTTGGCCTCCAAGATCTCAGGCGTCCGCGCCTCGAGCGCATCGGCCATCGCCAGCAGCGCGGCGTCCTTGCGCGCCGAGTCCACCGTCGCGAGCGCGCGGGCAGCACGCTTGGCGGCGCGGCAGATGTCGCTGACGGATCGAGTGGCCAGGGCCATGGCCCGACAGTCTAAAGCGCTCAGCGACCCGCTCAGGCGAGCACGAAGTAGTCGCGGTGCACGGCCTCGGGGGTCGCGCGCGGGAGCAGCTCTCGAACCTCGGCGGACTGCATCCCCATGACCTGGCGCAGCTCGATCGCCGAGTAGTTCGAGATCCCCTTGCCGATCGCGGCGCGGCCGTCGTGGACCTCGACCGCGTCGCCGGCGTCGAAGGCGCCGTCGACGCCCACGATCCCCACCGGGAGCAGGCTCGTGCCGCCCTCGCGCAGCGCCCGGGCGGCGCCCGCGTCGACCGTCACGGTGCCGTGGCTCGGCTTGGCGTACTTGAGCCACAGCTTGAAGCTCGACTGGCGCGTCGCCTGCGGCGCGAAGCGGGTGCCCGCCGGCTCGCCCGCGACCGCACGGGCGACGACGCCCGGGATCAGCCCGCTGCCGATCACGGTGGCGATCCCGGCCGCGGAGGCCATCTCGGCGGCCACGACCTTCGAGCGCATGCCGCCCGAGCCCAGCGGCGACGGCGCGTGGCCGATCTCGAAGCGCTCGAGCTCAGCCGGGTCGGCGACCTCCTCGACCAGCCGCGCGCCCGCGACCTCCCGCGGGTCGGCGGTGTAGAGCCCTTCGGTGTCGGTCAGCAGCACGAGCACGTCGGCCGCCACGAGCACGGACACCTGGGCGGCGAGGAAGTCGTTGTCGCCGAACGAGATCTCGTCGGTCGTCGTCGTGTCGTTCTCGTTGATCACCGGGACGATCCGCCACTCGAGCAGCTTGCGCAGCGTGCGGCGGGCGTTGAGGTAGTGGGTGCGCGCGCTCATGTCGAAGAACGTGAGCAGCACCTGCGCGGAGCGGACGCCGCGCTCGCGCAGCAGGTCGTCGTAGGTGTGGTAGAGCCGCCCCTGGCCCATCGCGCTCGCCGCCTGCAGGTCCTCGATCGCCGCCGGCCGCGCGTCCATGCCGAGCAGGTGCATCCCGCGCGCGATCGCCCCGCTCGTGACGACCACGACGTCGACGCCGGAGCGGTGCAGCGCCGCGACCTCCTCGCACACGCGCGCCACGACGGACAGCCGCAGCTCACCCGACGCCTCCGCGACGATCGACGACCCCAGCTTCACGACGGCCACGGGCATGAGCGCGCGCAGCCTACGAGGGATCGAGCTCGAACACCACGCCGCCGAGCTCCACGTCGTCGCCGGGCTCGAACCCCTCGGCCTCCAGAGCGGAGATCACGCCCATCCGCCGCAGCCGGTGCTCGACGTGGGCGAGCGCCTCCTCGTTCTCGAGGTCGTGCCGGGCGATCAGGCGGTCGACCGCCTCGCCCGTGACCCGGAACTCGCCGGAGCCGGTGCGCTCGACGGCGAACGCGCGCCCCGCGGCCGGGCGGAAGACCTGGAACTCGGCGACCTCGTCCTCGCCCGCCGCGGCGTCGATCGGCTCGGCGGCCGGCACGAGCCGCAAGAGCAGCCGTCGCAGGTCGTCGAGCCCGTGGCCCGTGGCCGCCGACGTGACCACCACCGGCACCCCCGATCCGCCGCCGTGCGCGCCGTCGGCCGGCTGGTCGTCGTCCGCAACGTGGAGTCGCTCCCGCCAGGCGGCGGCCGCGGCGAGGGCGTCCTCCTCGGGTACGAGGTCGACCTTGGAGAGCGCGAGCACGCGCGGCAGCTCGGCCAGCCGCGGGTCGTGCTCGGCCAGCTCGCGCTCGATCACCGCGTGGTTGGCGAGCGGATCGGTGCCGTCGAGCGGCGCGAGGTCGAGCACGTGCACGAGCAGCCGCGTGCGCTCGACGTGTGCGAGGAAGTCGTGCCCGAGGCCGGCGCCGTCGCTCGCGCCCTCGATCAGCCCGGGGATGTCGGCGACCACGAGCTGGCGGTCGTCGCCCTCCAAGGTCCCGAGCACGGGCTCGAGGGTCGTGAACGGGTACGCCCCCACCTTCGGCTGCGCGCGGGTGAGCCGCGCCAGCAGCGACGACTTGCCGGCGTTGGGCAGCCCGACGAGGCCGACGTCGGCGAGCAGCTTGAGGTGCAGCTCGACGCGGCCCTCCTCGCCCCGCAGGCCCTTCTCCGCCAGCCGCGGCGTCTGCCGCACGGACGACTTGAAGCGCGTGTTGCCCCGCCCTCCCGAGCCGCCGCGCGCGACCGTGACCTCCTGACCGGGCCGCACGAGGTCGTAGCGGGTGCCGTCCCAGCGCTCGACCTGCGTGCCCGGCGGCACCGCGACCACCAGCGTTTCGCCGTCCGCGCCGTGGCGCTGGGAGCCCGACCCGTGCCCGCCGCGGTCGGCCCTGAAGTGCACGCGCCGGCGGAAGGCCTGCAGGTCGCGCAGCGAGTCGTCGCAGCGCAGCACGACGTCTCCCCCGCGGCCACCGTCGCCGCCATCCGGCCCGCCCTTGGGCACGTGGGCCTCGCGACGAAAGGACAGGCTGCCGTTGCCGCCTGCTCCTGCCCTCACTTCGAGACTGGCGCGGTCGGTGAACAAGGCCATGTATTAAGGTTTCGCCTGCCAGGCGAGTAGCTCCTTCGTCGCACTCGCCTTCGGCGACGTTAGAGCATGGATCGCGTCTTCCTCATCACCGGTGCCAGCACGGGCATCGGCGCCGCCACCGCCCGCCACGCCGCCGAGGCCGGATACCGCGTCGTGCTCGCCGCGCGCAGCGAGGACAAGCTGCAGGCTCTCGCGGATGAGACCGGCGGCCTCGCCGTCCGCTGCGACGTGACCGAGTGGGATGACCAGGAAGCGCTCGTGCGTCGAGCGCTCGACGAGTACGGGCGCATCGACGTCGCGTTCGCCAACGCCGGCTTCGGCGGCCCGCGCGGGTTCGAGAAGGGCACGCCGGAGGAGTGGAAGGCGATGATCCTCACCAACATCTACGGCGCCGCGCTCACGATCCGCGCCACCGCTGGAGCCCTGCGGGAGTCGAAGGGCCACCTCCTGCTCACCAGCTCGGTGGCCGGCCGCCGCGCGCTCCCCGGCTCGCTCTACTCGGCCACCAAGCACGCGGTGACCGCCATGGGCGAGGCCGCGCGGCTCGACTTCAACGACACCGGCGTGCGGGTCACGCTGATCGAGCCCGGCCTCGTCGACACCCCGTTCTTCGACGACCCGCCGCGGATCGAGGCCCTGCAGGCCGACGACATCGCCCGCGCCGTGATGTTCGCGGTCTCGCAGCCGCCCCACGTGGACGTCAACGAGATCCTGATCCGGCCTACTGCTCAGCCGACTTGATCTAACGTCGCCGAAGGCGAGCGCGACGAAGGAGCGGCTCGCCTGGCAGGCGAAACCAAATATCAGCGCGACGAAGGAGCGTCTGACGTGGCAGGCGAAACCGAAATTACCCGGCCGCGGCGGCCGGTGTGGAACTGCACCGTCCCCGGGGCCTTCGCGAAGATCGTGTCGTCCTTGCCGATCCCGGTGCCGTCGCCCGGCTTGAACTTCGTGCCGCGCTGGCGAACGATGATCTCGCCGCCGGTCACGGTCTGGCCGGCGAAGACCTTCACGCCGAGGCGCTTGGAGTTGGAGTCGCGGCCGTTGCGGCTGGAGCCGAGGCCCTTCTTGTGTGCCATCTACTTCGAGCTCCCGATCTTGGTGATGCGCAGGCGGGTGAGCTCCTGACGGTGCCCCGTGCGGCGGCGGTAGCCGCGCTTGGGCTTGTACTTGAAGATGCGGAGCTTCTTGCCGCGCTCGTGGCCGACGATCTCGGCCTTGACGGGCGCCTTGGCGAGCTTCTTCGCGTCCAGCACGGGATCCTTGCCGTCGCCGGCGAGCAGGAGCGGCACCAGGTCGATCTTCGCGCCCGGCTCGTCGGGCAGCCGCTCGACGAGCAGGGTCTGGCCCTCCTCGACGCGGTACTGCTTACCGCCGGTCTTGATGACTGCGTAGGACATGGTTCTCAGTCGTCGGCCGAAGCCTTGGCGCGCGAACGGCGCCGTCCGCCTCTGCGGCCGCGGCGCCGGGACGGGGAGGATAGCGCGTCACCTTCGGACGCCTCCTCGACCGCGGCGGGCGCCGTGCTCGCCTCGGCGCCCGCGTGGTCGTCGTCGGAAAGCGTCCGCGTGGCGTCGGCCTCGACCGACTCCGGCTTGGCCGCGGCCCGCCGCCGGCGCCGTCCCTTGGGCTTGGCCCCGTCCTCCGACGAGGACGGCTCGGCATCCGGCTTCGTGTCCGCGCTCGCGGCCGGCGCCTTCGCGCTCTCGCGCGCCTTGCGTGCCGCCGCCCCGCGCTTGGCGGCCGCCGACCGCCGTGCCCGCTCGTCGGACCGCTTGCGCTCGTCGGCGCGCTCTACCGCGGCCGCGTCGGCGGCCTCGGCGTCGGCGCCCGTGAGCGCCGCGATCGCGGTCGTGCGCCCGGCCTGCTCGATCCGGACCAGCTTCTTCTCCCCCACGAAGCCGATCCCGCCGGTGACCGTGATCAGGTAGCCGTCGATCTTGGCCACGCCGTCGTCCGGGTTGTACATGTGCGGCTCGACGATGTCGACGTGGACCTCCTCGCCGACCCGGAACGGCACCGCGCGCTCCTCGATCTCCTCGCGCGTGCCCTCCATCGTCACCGCGAAGTGCTCGAGCGGCAGCCCCTCGGAGCCCTCGAAGTGGAAGTAGCGGTCGGTCTCCTGCTCGAGCGCGTGCAGCTCGCGGGCGCCGTCGGCGGTGAACCAGGCGCTGACGCGCGGGTTGATGCGCAGCAGGTAGGCCTCCGGGCCGCCGTCGCCCTGCTCGGCGATCATGTGCCGCAGGTGGCGCGCGATGCCGATCGCGATCGTCTCCTCGGACTTGATCACGCCCTCGCCATGGCACACCGGGCAGGTGCGGGACATGATCTCGCGCACGCCGTCGGTCACGTTCTGGCGCGTCATCTCCACCAGGCCCAAAGGCGAGATCTCGACCACGAACGTCTTGGTCCGATCCTCATCCAGAGACTTGCGCAGCACCTTCAGCACCGCGTCGCGGTTGCGGGCCCGCGCCATGTCGATGAAGTCGATGACGATGATCCCGCCGATGTCCCGCAGCCGCAGCTGGTTGACGACCGCCTCGGCGGCCTCGAGGTTCGTCTTGGTGATCGTGTCCTCGAGGCGGGCGGCCTTGCCCTTGCCGATGAACGAGCCGGTGTTGACGTCGATGACGGTCAGCGCCTCGGCGTAGTCGATCATCAGGTAGCCGCCGCTGGGCAGGTCGACGCGCCGGTTGAGCATCCCCTCGATCACCGGCTCGACCGCGAAGGCCTCGAACAGCGGGTCCTTGTCCTCCCACAGCTCGACGCGGTCGACCAGCTCGGGCGCCGTGCGGGTGAAGAAGGAGATCAGCCGGTGGTGCTGCTGCGGGTCGTCGACCACCGCGCGCTCGAAGTGCGCGGAGAAGATGTCGCGCACCACGCGCACGGACAGGTCGGCCTCCTGGAACACCAGCGCGGGCGCCTCGGCCTCGCGGACGCGCTTCTCGAGCACCTCGTTGAGCTTGAACAGGTACTGCAGCTCGCGCTCGAAGTCGGCCCGCTGCGCGCCGTGGGCGGCGGTGCGGATGATCGCGCCGCCGCCGTTGAGGTCGAGCTGCTTGGCCTCCTTGCGCAGGCGGTCGCGCTCGGAGTCCTCGAGCCGGCGCGAGACGCCGACGCCCTCGCCGGTCGGCGCGAAGACCATGTAGCGGCCGGCGATCGTGAGCTCCATCGACAGCCGGGCGCCCTTCGTCTTCAAGGGGTCCTTGACGACCTGGACGACGATCTCCTGGCCGGGCGACAGCAGGTCGGAGATTCGGGGGGAGTTCCCATTTCCGCGACCGCGGCGAACCTGCTCCTTGCCGGGGATCACGATCTCGTCGACGTGCAGGAACCCGTTCTTGTCGAGCCCGATGTCGACGAACGCCGCCTCGAGCCCCGGCAGGACGTTGTCGACCTTGCCCTTGTAGATGTTGCCGACGATCGAGCGGCCGCCGCGACGCTCGAAGTAGATCTCGGCGACGCGGTAGCCCGCGGGGACCTCGGGCTTCTTCTTACGCCGGCGTGAGCCGCCGGACTTCGACGGCGCTGCCGCCGGGTCGCCGGCGGCCTCCAGCATGGAGACCCGGGTCTCTCCCCGGTCGACCGTGACCAACACTTGCTTTTTCACGAAGAATCCTCATTGGAAGATGGAGGCCCTCCCCTTCAGCTCAGCCGTTTCGCGCGCCTGCGCGTGGACGGAGTGGAGCAGGCCGAGGGCCAGGAACGTTGCGAGCATCGACGAGCCGCCGAAGCTCAAGAGCGGGGCGGTGACGCCCGTGATGGGCATGATGCCCACGTTCATCCCGATGTTCACGAACAGCTGGAAGAGCAGCATCACGGTGATGCCGCCGGCGAGCAGCGCGCCGTACAGGTTCTTCGCGACGGTCAGGATGTGCAAACCTCGCCATATAAGTAGCGCGTAGAGCGAGAGGATGAGCGCGCAGCCGGCGAACCCGTAGGTCTCGCCGACCACGGCGAAGATGAAGTCGGTGTGGTGCTCGGGCAGGAAGTTGAGCGACGTCTGGGTGGCGTTCTCGACCCCGCGGCCGGTCTTCTCGCCCGAGCCGATCGCGGTCAGCGCCTGCTGGAGCTGGTAGCCCTCCTCGCCGGGATCGTCCGACGGGTGCAGGAAGGCCGTCAGGCGATCGACCTGGTAGGGCTTGAGCACCTCCACCCCGGCCATCGGCGCCGCCAGCAGCACGACCGTGGCGGCGAGCGCGAACAGCCCGGTCAGCGCCGCGAAGTGACGCCACGGCGCGCCGGCGACGAACAGCAGCGCCAGCGTGCCGGCGACGTAGACCAGCGCCGAGCCGAGGTCCGGCTCGGCCATCACGAGCATCGTCGGGAGGAGGCCGAGCAGCATGATGCGCGCGGTGGTGTCGCGCCCCATGCGGCGCATGCGGTCGACGAGGAAGCCGGCCAGCGCGATGATCAGCAGCACCTTGCCGAGCTCGGACGGCTGGAAGTTGAAGAACGGCAGCTCGATCCACGCCTTCGAGCCACGCGTGGCTCCCGCGATGGCGAGCACGAGCACGATCAGCGCCAGCAGCAGCCCGTAGATCGGGTAGCGCAGCTCCCGCAGCCGCGAGTAGTCGATCCGCGAGGCGGCGTACATGAGCACGATGCCGACGCCGGCGTAGATCGCCTGGCGCAGGACGTAGTAGTCCGGGTCGCCCGGGATGTCGTTGGCGGTCGCGCTGTTGATGGCGACGATCGAGCACGCGACCAGGCCGAGCGTGGCCAGCAGGAGCAGCGGATCGAGCCGCAGGCGCCACTCGCGCGGGACGAGCGGAGGCGGCGGCTCGGAAGCGGGTTGGATCGGGTGCGTGCTCAATTCGACTGGTCGGATCCGGCCTTGAACTCGTCGTCCTGCAGATCGAACCACTCATTGAGGATCAGGCGCGCTGCGGGTGCCGCAGTTTCCGCGCCGAAACCGCCGCGCTCGATCGTCGTCACGACGACGATCGGCCGGGTCGGGTGGTCGACGTAGCAGGCATACCAGGACTGGTCGGGATTGGGCTGGCGCTCGGCGGTGCCGGTCTTGCCGTACAGCACGTCGCGGTAGCGGAAGTCCGCGAACACGTCGCTCGACGTCCCGTTCGCCGCCGTCGCCGCCCCGTGCAGCCCGGCCATGATGGCATCCCGGTGGGCGGCATCGAACTTGACCCGCCGCCGGATCGGCGTCCGGATCTCCTCGACCAGCCGCCCCTGGCCGTCCTCGACCTGCTGGCCGAGGTGCGGCCGGACGACGCGGCCGTCCCCCTTGGCGAGCGTGGCGTAGGCGGTCGCGAGCTGGAGCGGCGTCGCCTGCAGGTCGCCCTGGCCGACGGCGAGGTTGACGTTGTCGCCGGCCGTCCACGGCCGCTCGATGCCCCCGCAGGCGAGCAGCGCCTCGGTCGTCCCCGCCTCGACCTTGGCCTTCTTCGCGCACTTGAGGTACTTCTCGTAGCCCTCGTTGCGCCACTCGGAATCCGGGATCAGGCCGCCGAACTCGCCCGGGATGTCGATCCCGGTGCGCCGGCCGGCGCCGAGCCGCCGCGCCCACTCCTGCAACACGGGGCCCTGCCCGTTCAGCTGCAGGCCGAGCTCGTAGAAGAAGACGTCGGAGGACACGGTCAGGGCGCCCGGCAGCTGGAGCGCGCCGTAGGAGGCGTCCTGGGCGTTCTTGAACACGCGATCGCCGAGCTCGAACTCGCCGTCGTCGACGATCGTGCTCGAGGCCGTGATCGCGCCCTCCTCGAGCGCGGCCATCGCGGTGATCGGCTTGAACGTCGAGCCCGTCGGATAGGTGGCCGCGATGGCGCGATTGAAGAGCGGCGCCCCGAGCTCCTCGGAGGACAGCTCGTCGTAGCGCCGCTGGGAGATCGGCTTGGCGAACTCGTTGGCGTCGAAGCTCGGGTACGAGCCGAGCGCGAGGACCTCGCCGTTGCGCGGGTCCATGGCCACGAAGGCGCCCGCCTTGGCCCCGTTCTGGCTCGCCGCCTCGACGCCGCGCCGGATCGCGTCGTTGGCCGCGCTCTGGAGCTCGAGGTCGAGCGTGAGCCGCAGCCGCTGGCCCTGCCGCGGCTCGCGGCGCGCCATCTGGCGGCGGTCGTCGCGGCTGCCGAGCGCGTTGATGATCACGCGCGTGTAGCCGTCGGTGCCGCGCAGGTAGTCGTCGTAGCTCTCCTCGATCCCGTCGGCGCCGATCCGCGTGCCTGCCTCGACCCCGCGGTAGCGCTTCATCTCGAGCTCCTCAGGCGAGATCTCGCGCGTGGTGCCGAACAGCTGCGCGGCCAGCTCCTCGTGCGGGTAGTCGCGCAGGTAGCGCTTCTCGACCTCGACCCCGGGGAACTGCTCCCGGCGCTCGCGGATGAAGTTGAACGCGTTGCGCGGGACCGCGGTGCGGATCGTGACGTTCGAGTAGGGCAGCTCGGCGATGCCCTCGATCACGCGCTCGTGGATCACCTTCGGGCGGACGTCGATGACCTTGCCGAGGCGGCGGTAGAGCCGCCGCTGGTCGATCTCGGCGGCGGGCAGGGGCGCGACCGCCACGGGCGCCGCGCGCCGCGCGGCGCGCGCCAACACGCGCCGCTCCCGCCGCTGCTTGCGCGTGGCGCCGCGGCGCCGCTCGCGGATGTCGCGCTCGAGCGAGCGCAGCTGCCCGGCCGCCTCCAGGCGCTCACGCTCGGCCGCGCTGCGCGCCTTTCGGAACGCCTCGGCCTGGTCGAGCACCGCCTCGGGAAGCGAGCCGGGGGTGATCTGGACCACGGGCGCGACCCGCGTCTTCACCAGCACGGTGCCGTTGCGGTCGACGATGTCGCCGCGCGGCGCCTCGATCCGCACCTTGCGCACGCGGTTGTCGCGCGCCTGCGAGACGTAGTCCTCGCCCGACAGGACCTGCAGGAACCACAGCCGGAAGAAGACGATCGCGAACGCCACGAACGCGACCCCGCCGAGCACGGCGACGCGCATCGCGAGCTGCGGCGTGATCGCGGGCCGGCGCTCCTCGATCGGCTTAGCCACGGGACAACGGGCTGAGCCCGCCGGTCGTGTACGCGCGGCGCCGGCGGCGACGCGGGTCGTCGGGCAGGAACGGGAGCAGCACCCGGCGGCAGACGGCGTACACGGGGAGGGCCAGCAGCGTGTTGAGCACGATCGTCATCAGGATCGCGCGCAGGAGCTGGAGCGAGATCGGGGCCTCGACGCCGAGCAGGAACTGCAGCAGCGAGAACCCGATCGCCGCCAGCGCGGTGGCGGCGGCGCCGACGAGCACGGGCGCGAGCGTGTGCGCCGGGTCGCGCAGCTCGCGCACCCGCCCGGCGCCGTAGCCGACGGCGGTCAGCACGAGCGAGTTCACGCCCAGCGTCTGCAGCAGCACGGTGTCGACGAACAGGCCGAGGCTGAAGCCGAAGACGGCGCCGGAGATCGAGCCCGTGAGGAAGCCGACGGACGCCACCAGCAGCGGCGAGAGATCGGCGGGGACGCCGAAGATCGACACCTGCGAGACCGTGGTGAGCTGGAACGTGCCGCCGAGGAGGCACAGCAGGGCGAGGCGTCCGGCGGCCTGCGGCGTGATCGTCATGGCGTCTGCGCCCGCAGGTCGGCGTCGGGCTGGGTGAGCACCTCGACGAGGTCGAGCGAGCGCAGGTCGGCGATCGGCTCGACGTGGATCACGCGGTCGAGCTCCCCCTCCCCGGTCTCGATCCGGCTCACGGTCCCGATCAGGATCCCGCGCGGGTACAGCGAGGACAGGTCGGTGACCTTGGCCGAGGTGCTCGTGCCGGCGGTGATGATGCGCTCGCCGCGGCGCACCTCCTTGGCGTTGGGCACCAGCTCGAAGCGCAGGTCGCCGGCGTCGCCGACCGCGGGGCCGACGCTGCCGGGCTCGCCGCTCTCGAGCGCCTGGGCGGAGACGCCGAACTCGGGATCGGTGAGGAGCATGACGACGGCGTTGCCGTCGGAGACCTCCTTGACCTTGCCGACGAGGCCCGCGCTGTTGACGACCGGCTGGTCGACGCGCACGCCGTCGCTCGTCCCCTTGTTGATCTGGAAGCTCTGGAACCACGCGCTCGGCGAGCGGGCGATCACGCGCGCCTGCACCGGGGCGTAGCCGTCCAGGCCGCCCTCGGTGTTCTGCGCCTGCAGCCCCTCGATCTGCCGCAGCTGCCGGTTCTCGAGCGTGACGCGCGTGACCTCCTCGTCGAGGCGCTCGTTCTGCGCCTTCAGGCGGTCGCGCTCCTCCTTGGCGTCGAGCGTGTCGCCGAACCAGCCGAACAGGTCACGAAACGGCTTGAGCGCGCGGTTGGCGCCCTCCTGGATCGGGGCGAAGACCTCCATCGCGCCGCGCTGGACCGAGTGCAGGGAGCCGCCGGAGGACTCGCCGAAGTAGGCCGTCAGCAGGAACAGCGAGATCAGCACCAGCGCGGCCAGGACCGCACGGCGTCGGCGTACCACGTTGCCGCTCATCGGCGAGCGCGGGCTCGGTTGCGGTTGCGGTTGTGGTTGCGGTTCGAGCGATGGATGGCGTCGACCTCCTCCAGCGACCGGCCGGAGCCGACCGCCACGCAGGTCAGCGGCGAGTCGGCACGGTGCGCCGGCATCTGCGTCTCGTCCCGCAGCCGCTCGTCCAGGCCCTGGAGCAGCGAGCCGCCGCCCGCGAGCATGATCCCGCGGTCCATGATGTCCGACGCGAGCTCGGGCGGCGTGCGGTCGAGCGTCTCCTTGATCGCGTCGATGATCTGCACCAGCGGCTCCTCGAGCGCGGCCCGCACCTCCTCGGACGTGAGGACCACGGTCTTGGGCAGGCCGGAGACGAGGTCGCGGCCCCGGATCTCGGCCTGCACCTCCTCGTCGAGCGGGTAGGCGCTGCCGATCTCGAGCTTGACCTCCTCGGCCGTCTGCTGGCCGATCAGGAGCTTGTACTCGCGCTTGACGTAGTTGATGATCGCCTCGTCGAGCTCGTCGCCGCCGACGCGCACGGACTGGCTGACGACGATGCCGCCGAGCGAGATGACCGCCACCTCCGAGGTGCCGCCGCCGATGTCGACGATCATGTTGCCGGTCGGCTCCCCGACGGGCAGCCCGGCGCCGATGGCGGCCGCCATCGGCTCCTCGATCAGGTAGGCCTGGCGGGCGCCCGCGCTCAGGCACGCCTCCTCGACGGCGCGCTTCTCGACCCCGGTCACGCCCGACGGAACGCAGACCACCACGCGCGGGTGCGCCCAGCGGTTCTGGTGCACCTTCTGGATGAAGTGCCGGAGCATCTCCTCGGTGACGTCGAAGTCGGCGATCACGCCGTCCTTCAGCGGCCGGATGGCGGAGATCGTTCCGGGGGTGCGACCGAGCATGCGCTTGGCCTCGATACCCACGGCGTGGACCTCGCCGGAGCGCGAGTCGATCGCCACCACCGACGGCTCGGAGAGCACGATGCCGCGACCGCGCACGTAGACGAGGGTGTTCGCGGTCCCGAGGTCGACGGCCATGTCACGGCCACCGAAACCGGTGAGGTACGAGAAGAAGCCCATGAGGAAGGGCGCGCGGCGGTACGCGAGCGTGCCTGCGCCGGGGGTCGAGTGTATCGAAGGGGTCGGCGCGCCAAATGGCGTGCAAACGCGCCTTCAGCGCGTCGCGAGGAGCTGTTCGAGCCGCGCGAGCGGGAGGCCGACGACGTTCAGGTAGTCCCCATCGACGTGGTCGACGAGTACCGGTCCGCCGGTCTCCTGGATGGCGTAGCCGCCGGCGCGGCCGACCCACTCGCCGGTCGCCACGTAGGCGTCGATCTCGTCGTCGCTGCGGCGGTGGAACGTCACGCGCGTCGTTTCGACCGCGGTGGCCACGACCTCCCCGTCCTCGGCGAGCGCGATCGCGCCCACGACCTCGTGCGTCCGCCCGTTGAGGCGCCGCAGGTACGCGCGCGCCGCGGCCTCGTCGGCAGGCTTGCCGAGGATGTCGCCGTCGAGGACGACGATCGTGTCCGCGCCCAGCACCAGCGGCCCCGGCACGGCGGTCGCCTTGCGGCGGGCGTTGCGCTCGGCGACCGCGGCGGCGTCGCCCGCCATCTCCTCGTCGACGTTCGCCGCGACGACGGTGAAGTCGATCCCGGCGTCGGTGAGGATCGCCCGCCGCTGTGGCGACGCCGACGCCAGGATCAGAGGTCCGGGAAGAACAGCGTCGCCTCGCGCTGCCCGGACTCCGGCGAGTCCGAGCCGTGGACCATGTTCTGGCCGACCGCGATCGCGTAGTCGCCGCGGATCGAGCCCGGGGCCGCCTCGAGCGGGTTGGTGGCGCCGATCACCTGGCGGGCGGCGCGGATCGCCTCCTCGCCCTCGAGCACCATCGCCACGAGCGGGCCGGAGGTGATGAACTCGACCAGCTCTCCGAAGAACGGCTTGCCGTCGTGCTCGGCGTAGTGCTGCTTGGCCAGGTCCTCCGCGACCGTCATGTGCTTGAGGGCGACGATCCTCAGGCCCTTGTTCTCGAAGCGGGCGATGATCTCGCCGGTCAGGCCGCGCGCGAACGCGTCCGGCTTGACCAGGATCAGGGTCCGATCCATACGATCCTTTCGTTGGTTCAACGTCTGCGCCGCGTACGCGCCGGCGCAGGCTCAGCCTCAGGCTCGGGCTCGCCGTCGGTGCGGGCCACCTCGGCGGCCACCGTCGGCTGGTCGGTGGTCGACGACCGGCGCCGGCGGCGGGTGCTCGGCGGCGGCGGGGTCGTCTGCACCTCGGCCTCGCAGTACGGGCACAGCTGCCACGCCGGGTCGACGGGCTTGCCGCACGAGTAGCAGCGCTCCTTCAGCTTGCGCGCGCAGCTCGGGCAGCGCAGGTAGTCCGCCTTGACCTCGTAGTCGCAGTGCGGGCACAGCTGGTAGTCGAGGTTCGCGAGCCGCGCCTCCGCGGCCGTCATCTCCAGCTCGCGCAGCCGCACGTCGTCCACGAACTCCGGCGGGCGGACGATCACGTACACGATCGTGCCCACGAACGGGAACAGCGACGCCGCCGTGGCGCACGCGACGAGCATCGGGTCCTCGATCCGGCGCCGGGCGTCCGCGAACGTCCAGAAGATCAGCGCGAAGTAGACGACGACGAGCACGAGGAGGAGCACGTTGACGGCCGTGTTGAGGCTGTCGTTCGTGATCCCGAAGATGCCGAGCAGGAGCATTGGCTGCGGATAGCTTAGGGGGAGGGGTTACAGGAAAGCCCGACCGAAGGCGTACCCGATCGCGAAGAAGATCAGGATCACGAGCGCGACGACGACCGCGACGAGGGCGACCATCGCGAGCACGCTCGGGCCGCGCTCCTCCGTCGAACGCCTCTTCCGACCGCGGGTTCACAGGGCGGACGCCCTCCGGCGTCCCGGCTCGGCCAGCAGGTCGGCGACGAGGTAGATCGAGCCGGTCGCCAGCACGGCGCCGCCCGGCCCCGCCAGCGCCTGCGCGCGGGCGACCGCCGCGCGCGGCTCGGCGGCGATCTCCGACGCCCCGCCGCCGACCTGCGCCCACAGCGAGGCGAGGGTGGCGGGCGACAGCGCGCGCGGGTTTGTCGTGCTCGTGAACACTGCGTTCGACGTGTTCCCGGCCAGCGCGCGAAGCATGCCCGCCGCGTCCTTGTCATCCAGGATTGACACCACGGCGACGAGCGGGCGGCCGCCGAGGGCCTCGGGCAGCGCCGCCACCAGCGCCTCGACGCCCGACGGGTTGTGGGCGCCGTCGTAGATCGTGAGCGGGCGCTCGGCGACCACCTGCATGCGGCCCGGCACCGTGACCCGCTCGGCGACCTCGGCGACGAGCGCCGGGTCGAGCTCGCCCAGGTGTGCACGGGCCGCGGCCGCCGCCACGGAGAAGTTGGTGCGCTGATAGCCCGCCAGCGCCTCGAGCGGCGCCGGACGGACGATCCGGGCGCCGGTCTCGCGCGCCAGCGCCTCGACTTCGGCATCCACGGGCCCGAGCACGAGCGTCGCGTCCGGCTTCACGACAGCGAGCTTCTCGCGCGCGATGTCGCCCACCGTCGGCCCCAGCCAGCGGGTGTGCTCGAGCCCGACGTTGGTGAGCACGACGACAGGCGCACCGAGCACGTTGGTGGCGTCGTGGCGGCCCCCCAGGCCCGCCTCGACGACGGCGACGTCGACCTCCTGGCGCGCGAGCTCGGCCAGCGCCGTGGCGGTCACGAGCTCGAACTGCGTGACGCGGTCGCCGGGCGCGAGCGTGCGGTCGACCTTCGCCGCGGCCACCGCCGCCCGCTGCACGGCCGCGCCGAACGCGTCCGGGGCGAGGTCCGCGTCCCCGACCCGGATCCGCTCGGCGAAGCTCGTCAGGTGCGGCGAGAGGAAGGCGCCGGTGCGCAGCCCGTGCGCCTCGAGCAGGGCCGCGCACATGCGGACCGTCGACGACTTGCCGTTCGTCCCCACGACGTGGATCGCCGGGTAGCGCTCCTGCGGGCTGCCGAGCGCGGTCAGCAGCCGGCGCATGCGGTCGAGCCCGAACCGCATGCCGAACAGCTCGAGCGACAGCAGGTGCGCCTCGGCGTCCTCGAGGCGCCAGCTACTCAAAGATCCTCACGCTCTCGCTTCAGGCGCTCGAGCTTCGCGCGTTCGGCTTCGACGACCGCGGCCGGCGCCTTGGCGACGAAGCCCTGGTTGCCGAGCTTGCCCTCCGCGCGCGCGATCTCGCTCTCGAGCTCGGCTCGGCGCGTCGCGGCTCGGCGCTCGGCGGCCTCGTGGTCGACGGCCTCGGACGCGAGCATCGCCACCGACCCGCCGGGGACGCCGACGCTTGCGACCGGCTCGCCGCCGTTCGCCGACCACTCGACCCGGGCGAGCCGGGCGACGTGGGCGGCGGTGCTGTCGTAGCCCGCGGCGTCGAGTCGCGCGGGCACCACCCGGCCGGCGGGCGCGCCGACGCGGTCGCGCCAGCCGCGCAGCTCCTGCGTGGCCGCGATCGCGCGGCGGACGTCGGCCTCGGCGGTCTCGTCGCGCAGCGCCGGGTCGGGCTCCGGCCAGCGGTGGGCCATCAGCAGGCCGTCGGTGCCGGGCAGGTGCGACCAGATCTCCTCGGTCACGAACGGGATGATCGGATGCGCGAGCGCCAGCGTCTCCGCGAGCACATGGAGGGCGACCTCCGCAACCTGCCCGTCGTCGTCGGCGTAAAGGCGTGGCTTGATCAGCTCGAGGTACCAGTCGGCGAGCTCGCCGTAGACGAAGTCGTACAGCGCGAGTGCCGCGCGATGGAACTCGAACCCGTCGACGGCACCGGCGATGTCCGCCTTGGCCGCCTGCAGGCGCGACACGATCCACCGGTCCTCGATCGCGGACGGGGCGACGGTCTCCGGCACCTGGACGCCCTCGGGCACGCGCAGGAGCACGAGCCGGGAGGCGTTCCAGAGCTTGTTCGCGAGCTGGCGGCCCTGCGCGACCCGCTCCTCGTTGAACCGCACGTCCTGCGTCGAGGAGCTGGCGAGCAGGCCGAAGCGGACCGCGTCGGCGCCGTAGGCGGGGAAGTCCCCGCCCTGCTCGAAGACGGGCGGGCGCGGGCCGCCGGCGATCAGGGCGAGCGGATCGATCCCCGTGCCCAGCGACTTCGACATCCGCCGGCCGTCGGGCGCCTGGATGACCGGGTGCACGTAGACGTCGTCGAACGGGATGTCGCCGGCGAACTCGATCCCGAGCATGACCATCCGCGCCACCCAGAGGAAGAGGATGTCGCGCGCGGTCGACAGGACGTCGGTCGGATAGAACGCGCGCAGCGCGGGCGTCCGCTCCGGCCAGCCGAGCGTCACGAACGGCCACAGCGCGCTCGAGAACCACGTGTCGAGCACGTCGGGGTCGCGCTCCCAGCCGTCGCCGGCGGGCGGCTCCATCCCGGCGTACGTCTCACCGTCGCGGTACCACACCGGGATCTGGTGACCCCACCACAGCTGGCGCGAGATGCACCACGGCCTCAGGCCCGCCATCCACGCGAGGTAGCGGGCGCGCTGGTTGTCGGGGTGGATGCGCACGCGACCGGACTCCACGACCTCGATCGCCGGCTTGGCGAGCTCGTCCATCCGCATGAACCACTGGAGCGAGATCAGCGGCTCGATCCGCTCGCCCGAGCGCTGCGAGTACGGGACGTCGTGGCGGTACTGCTCGGTGCGCGCGATCCGGCCCTCGGCGCGCAGCGCGTCGACGACCGCGGTGCGCGCCTCGAGCGCGGTCATCCCCACGAAGGCCTCGCCGGCGGCGGCGCTCATCAGCCCGTCCTCGCCGATCACCGAGATCTCCTCGAGCCCGTGCGCGCGGCCGATCTCGAAGTCGTTCGGGTCGTGCGCGGGGGTGATCTTGAGCGCGCCGGTCCCGAACTCGGGCTTCACGTAGGGGTCGGCGATGATCCGCAGCCGGCGGCCGACGATCGGCAGGATCGCGGTCTCGCCGACGAGCCGCGTGTAGCGGTCGTCGTCGGGGTGCACCGCGATCGCCGAGTCGGCGAGGATCGTCTCCGGCCGCACGGTCGCGATCGTCAGCGCCCCGTGCCCGCTCTCGAGCGGATAGTCGATGTAGTAGAGGGTGTCGGTGACCTCGCGCTGCTCGACCTCGAGGTCGGAGATCGCCGACCGCGTGCCGGTGTCCCAGTTGACCATGTAGTTGTCGCGGTAGATCCAGCCCTTCTCGTACAGGTCCACGAACACCTTCTGGACCGCGCGTGCGTACGGCGGGTCGAGCGTGAAGCGCTCGTCCGCGTAGTCGCAGGACGCGCCGAGGCGCTTGAACTGCTCGACGATCGTGGAGCCGTACTCGTCGCGCCAGCGCCACACGCGCTCGACGAACGCCTCGCGCCCGATCGCCTCGCGGCTCGTCCCCTCCTCGAGCAGCCGGCGCTCGACCAGCGTCTGCGTGCCGATGCCGGCGTGGTCGGTGCCGAAGATCCACTTCGTGCGCCGCCCGCGCATGCGCGCGAGGCGGATCAGCGCGTCCTGCACCGACCCGTTGAGCGCGTGGCCCATGTGCAGCGCGCCGGTGACGTTCGGGAGCGGGATCGCGATCGAGTAGTTGTCGGCCGCGTCGCCCTCCGGCTCGGGGTGGTAGAGGCCGGAATCGAGCCAGCGGGCGAGCACGCCCGGCTCGACCTCGGCGGGGTCGTACCGGGTGCGGCTCTCGAGCTCGGAGTCGGCCATCGCGGCGCCCGAGTCTAGACGCGCACGTTCCATCTACTGAGACTGATATCATTTCTGATTGATGACGGGTGAGCTGATCCGCGATGCGCGCAAGGCCGAGGGGCTGACGCAGGCCGCCTTGGCCCGGCGACTGGGCATCACGCAGCCGGCGATCGCGCGCCTCGAAGCCGCCGGCGACGAGGTGACGGTGGCCACGCTGCAGCGCGCGCTCAACGCGATGGGCCGCGCGCTCGTGCTGCAGGCCGTGCAGCGCAAGTCCAGCGTCGACGAGACGCTCCTTTACAGCACGCTCGCCGCCTCGCCCGCGCAGCGACTCGCTTCGTTCGAGGCCTCCTACGCCAACGTTCGGGAGTTCGCGCTCGCAGCGCGGGCGAGCCATGATCGCCGAGTGGCCTGAGTTCCATCTCAGGGCTCTGCTGACGCGACTCGTCGAGGCGGAAGTCGACTTCGTCATCGTCGGCGGAATCGCGGCGGTAGCCCACGGCTCCGCGGCCATTACGCGCGATCTCGACATCACGTGCGAGCCCGATCGCGAGAACCTGGACCGGCTCGGCGAGGTCCTCGTCGCTCTCGACGCTCGGCTACGCGGCGTCGCCGAGGATGTCCCGTTCGTGCCGGACGGCCGCACGCTCCGCCACACGCGCATCCTCACGCTCGACACTCCCGAGGGGCGGCTCGACCTCCTTGCACAGCCGGACGGCAGTCCGGGCTACGACCGGCTGCGCGAGCGCGCAACGGTCGTCGACGTCGAGGGTTTTCGGGTCCGGGTCGCGTCGCTCGAGGATCTGATCGCGATGAAGAAGGCCGCCGGTCGGCCCAAGGACCTCGTCGCGGTCGAGGAGCTCGAGGCGATCCAGCGGATCCTGCGCGAACGGGAGTGAGTTACACTTCGACGTTGGATGTCACAACGTCACACCGCTGAGGAGGACGGGGTCCTCGACGCCGCGCGGGCGTGCGTGCTCGACGTCGGCTTCCGGCGGACGACGCTGACGGACGTCGCGCGGCGCGCCGGCGTGAGCCGGATGACGCTGTACCGCCGCTACCCCGACGTCGAGGCGGTGCTGGCGGCGTTGATGACACGCGAGTTCGGTCTCCTCGTGGCGGATGCCGGCGAGGTCGCCCGCGGCTCGACGACACGCGAGCGGATGGTGGCGATCGTCGTGCACGGCTCGCGCTCGCTCGCGGGGGATCCGCTGTTCGCCCGGCTGATCGACGTCGATCCGGAGCTGCTGCTGCCCTACGTCACGCGCCGCCTCGGCGGGATGCAGCAGATCGCGGTCGCCGCGGGAACGGCGGCGCTGGCTGACGCGGACGGGTCGGTGCGATCGGACGCGTCGCCGGAGGTCCTGTCCGCGGGCGTCGAGCTGATCGCGCGCGGCTTCGTGCTCGCCTCCCACGGCGAGCTGCAGGCCGGCCTCGACCCGTGGGCCGAGCTCGCCCGCGCCGTCGACGGGTACCTGCGGCCATGAGCGCGTCGCTGAACGCGGCTCGCCGGGCCGCGGAGCTGGAGGCGCTCGCGGGCGGCGAGGCGGTCGACGTGGTCGTCGTCGGCGGCGGGATCACGGGCGCGGGGGTCGCGCTCGACGCCGCCAGCCGGGGTCTGTCGGTCGCGCTGCTCGAGCGGCGCGACCTCGCCCACGGCACCAGCCGCTGGAGCTCGAAGCTCGTCCACGGCGGCCTGCGCTACCTCGCCCACGGCGACGTCGGCCTCGCCTGGGAGTGCGCGCTCGAGCGGGCGGCGCTGATGCGGACGATCGCGCCGCACCTGGTCCGCCCGCTCGCGTACGTGATCCCGCTCGACGCATCGATGGCGCGCGGCACCGGCGCCTACACGCTCGGCGGCCTGTGGGCGGGAGACGCGCTGCGCGCCGCGGCGCGCACGAGCGGGCGGGCGCTGCCGCGAGCGCGGCGGGTGAGCGCGCTCGAGGCCCGCCGCCTGGCGCCGGCGCTGCGCGAGTCCGGCCTCCGCGGTGCGCTGCTGAGCTGGGACGGCCAGCTCGAGGACGACGCGCGGCTCGTGGTGGCGGTGGCGCGCACGGCCGCCGCGCACGGCGCCCGGATCCTCACGCGAGCGGAGGTCGCCGACGTGCGGGCCGACGGCGTCGCGGCGGTCGACGGCGTCACCGGCGCGCCGTTCGAGGTTCGCGCGCGCCACGTCGTGCTCGCGGCCGGCGTGTGGACCGGCGGCCTGACCCGCGCGGTCGCCCTGCGCCCGAGCCGCGGCTCGCATGTGCTCGTGCGCGCCGAGCGGCTCGGCGGGCCGCGCGCGACGGTCAACGTCCCGGTGCCCGGCGAGCACGGCCGCTGGGTGTTCGCGATCCCGCGCGCGGACGGGCTCGTGGCCATCGGCCTCACCGACGTGCCCACCTCTGACGCGGTCGACGAGCCACGACCCGACGCCGCCGAGGAGGCCGAGCTGCTCGCCCGAGCCTCCGCGGCGCTCGAGGTCCCGCTGACGGCGGCCGACGTCGTGGGCAGCTACGCCGGCCTGCGCCCGCTCGCCGCCGACGGCGACGGCGCCGGCGCGACCGCCGACCTCTCCCGCCGGCACGTGCTGGCGACGGACCCGGACACCGGTGCGCTCGCGATCGTGGGCGGAAAGCTGACCACGTACCGCCGGATGGCGCAGGACGTCGTCGACCGCATCAGCGACCGCCCGTGCCGGACGCACCGGCTGCCGCTCGTCGGCGCCGCGCCGCCGGCGCGCCTGCGGGCGGTGGCGGCCCCCGAGCGGCTCGTGCGCCGCTACGGGACGGAGGCGCCCGCGGTCGTCGCGCTCGCCGACGGCCGCCCGGAGCGGCTCGAGCCGGTCGGCCCCGGCGTGCCGGCGTGCGGCGCCGAGCTGCTGTGGGCGGCCCGGCACGAGCTCGCGCTCGCGCCCGAGGACGTCGCCGACCGCCGCACCCGCGCCGGCCTCGTCCCCGAGTGGCGGGAGGCCGTGCTCGCCGCCGCCGCGGATCTCGCGCCGGGCGAGGGCGATCGGACCTGGCCATCCGGACAGTGGCATTCCGCCGGTGCGTCCGGCATGTTCGCGCGATGGCCGTAGCCGTACCCATCGTCCGCCGCGCCGCGGGCGCGCTCGTCGTCGCCACGCTGGGGGCGGCATTCGCCGCCGCGCCCGCCACCGCGACGCTCGACGTCGTCGCCGCCGGCGATGCGCCCGCAGCCCCCGCGCCGTGCCCTGCCCCCGGCGAGCCCACCTGGCGCAGCTGCCTGACGACCGCCCACGTCGAGCTCGAGGACGGCCGCGTCCGGCTCAAGCGGGCGCGCCCGCGCCTCGTGATGCGCTACGACGAGTGCCCGACCCTGCGGAGCCGCACGGTCTCGCTCCGGACCCGCGGCGGGCGGCTGCTCGACCGCGCGCAGGTCGACGGCCGCTGCGCCGGCGGCGTCGCCCGCTGGGTGGTCACCCTGCGGCCCGGGGACGCCGACCTGCGCTCGGGCACGGTCGTGCGCACGTTCTGGTCCGGCATCGCCGACGAGGACCGCGCGCCGAGGGTCAGGCTGGACTAGGCGGACTTGGCCTCGGGCGACTCGGTGTCGTCCGGGGCCTCGGTGACGAGCGTGGGCTTGACGCCCCGCTCGACGGTGTCCTTGGTGACGACGCACTTCTTGACGTCGCGCCGCGACGGCAGCTCGAACTGCACGTCCAAGAGGATGTCCTCGATGATCGAGCGCAGGCCACGGGCGCCGGTCTCGCGCTCCAGAGCCTTGTCGGCGACCGCCTTCTGGGCGTCGCTCGCGAACACCAGCTCGATCCCGTCGAACGCGAAGAAGCGCTGGAACTGCTTGACGATCGCGTTGCGCGGCTCGGTCAGGATCGTGATCAGGTCGTCGCGCGAGAGCTGGTGAACCGCGGAGCAGACCGGCAGGCGCCCGATGAACTCCGGGATCAGCCCGTACTGCATCAGGTCCTCGGGCAGGACCTTCTCGAACAGCGCGCCCGTGTCGCGCTGCGACTTGGACTCGATGGTCGCGCCGAAGCCCACGCCCTTGTGGCCGATCCGGCGCTCGATCACCTTGTCGAGCTGCGCGAACGCGCCGCCGCAGACGAACAGGATGTTCGTGGTGTCGATCGTCAGGAACTCCTGGTGCGGATGCTTGCGCCCGCCCTGGGGCGGCACGCTGGCGCTCGTGCCCTCGAGGATCTTCAGCAGCGCCTGCTGGACGCCCTCACCCGACACGTCGCGCGTGATCGACGGGTTGTCGGCCTTGCGGGCGATCTTGTCGACCTCGTCGATGTAGATGATCCCCGTCTCGGCCTTCTTGACGTCGTAGTCCGCGGCCTGGATCAGCTTCAGCAGGATGTTCTCGACGTCCTCGCCGACGTAGCCGGCCTCGGTCAGCGCCGTCGCGTCGGCGATCGCGAACGGCACGTTGAGGATCCGCGCCAGCGTCTGCGCGAGCAGCGTCTTGCCGCAGCCGGTGGGCCCAAGCAGCAAGATATTCGATTTCTGTAATTCGATCTCCGCGTCGTCGGCCTGCATCATCTGGATGCGCTTGTAGTGGTTGTAGACCGCCACCGACAGCGTGCGCTTCGCCTGCTCCTGCCCGACGACGTACTCGTTGAGCACGCCGTAGATCTCCTTCGGCTTCGGCAGGTTGTCGATGTCGAACGACGGCGGAGCGGTCAGCTCCTCGTCGATGATCTCGTTGCAGAGATCGATGCACTCGTCGCAGATGTAGACGCCCGGCCCGGCGATCAGCTTCTTGACCTGCCGCTGCGACTTCCCGCAGAAGCTGCAGAGGAGCTGCTCGTTGGAGTCGGTCGGCCGGGCCATCGCGGTATCAGTGCTCCGAAATTACCCGGTCGATGATCCCGTACACCGTCGCCTCTTCCGAGCTCATGAAGTAGTCACGCTCGGTGTCCTGCTTGACCTTGTCGATCGACTGGCCGGTGTGGTCGGCGATGATCTCGTCGAGCCGGCGGCGCAGGTCGATGACCTCGCGCGCGTGGATCTCGATGTCGGTCGCCTGGCCCTGGAAGCCGGAGGACACCTGGTGGATGAGGATCTTGGCGTTCGGGAGCGCCATCCGCTTGCCCTTCGCCCCGCCGGCGAGCAGCAGCGCGCCCATCGACATCGCGATGCCGACGCAGATCGTCGACACGTCGGGCTTGATGAACTGCATCGTGTCGTAGATCGCCAGCCCGGCGTAGACGGACCCGCCCGGCGAGTTGACGTAGAGCGAGATGTCCTTGTCGGGATCCTCGGCCTCGAGGTGCAGGAGCTGGGCGACGATCAGGTTCGCGATCTGGTCGTCCACGGGCGTGCCGAGGAACACGATCCGCTCGTTCAGAAGTCGGGAATAGATGTCGAACGCGCGCTCCCCACGGGAGGTCTGCTCGACGACCATCGGTACGAGTGGGCTCACGGTCCTCGCTTCGTTTCGCTTCGGGCGCTCGAGTCCTGCTCAGCTCTGCGGCAGCCTAGCAATCGCCGGTTGCCGCCCTGACCGCACTTGCGGCTAGGAGTTGGGGGCCTGCGCCTGCTCGATCGAGATCGGCTTCGCCGACTCGGTCACCACGTCCAGCGCCTTGCGCTGGGCAAGATCCTCCTTGACGGCGTCGAGGCGCCCCGCGGACTTCAGCCGCTCGAGCAGCTTCTTCGGCGACGTACGGCCGGTGCCCTCCTGCGCCGCCTGGGTCACGGCCTCGAGCACCTCGTCGTCGGTCGGCTCGATCGCCTCGGCCTCGATGATCGCGGCCAGCACGGCCTCGCGCCGCAGCGCCTGCTCGGCGTCGGGCTTGCTCTGCTCGACGATCTCCTCCTCGCCGCGGCCCGAGATCTGCAGGTACGTCTCGCGCGAGATCCCCTGGTGCGCGAGTGAGTGCAGCATCTGGTCCCACAGCTCGTGCGCGCGGGCGTTCACGAGCGCCTCGGGCACGTCGACGGTGGCGGCCCTGACCGCGGAGTCCAGCGCCGCCTCGCGGAACTCCGACTCGATCTGGGCGCGCTCGGCCTCGACGATGCGCGAGCTGATGTCCTCGCGCAGCTCGTCGAGCGTGTCGAAGCCCGCCTCGGCCGCGAGGTCGTCGTCGAGCTCGGGCAGCTGCTTGGCCTTGACCTCCTTGACCGAGACGGCGAACTCGGCGTCGCGGCCGGCGAGCTCAGTCGCCGGATAGTCCTCGGGGAAGGTCACGGCGACGGTGCGCTCGTCGCCCGCGACGGCGCCCTGGAGCTGCTCCTCGAAGCCGGGAACGAGGCGGCCGGAGCCGAGCTCGACCATCTGGTCGCGGCCCTCGCCGCCGGGGAACGGCTCGCGATCGAGCGTGCCGAGGTAGTCCATGACCACGAAGTCGCCGGAGGCGGCCGGGCGGTCGACGGTGTCCAGGCGGGCGGAGCGCTCGCGCAGGCGGTCGAGCTCCTCGCCGATCCGCTCCTCGGACGCCTCGGGCTCGCGGCGGCCGACCTCGAGGCCCTTGTACTCGCCGAGCGTCGCCGTCGGGCGGACGCCGATCTCGATCGAGAAGCGCAGCGGCTCGCCCTGCGCGGGCGGGTCCGAGAGGTCGAGCTGCGGCTCGCCCACGGGGACGACGTGCGCGGCGTCGATCGCGGCCGAGTACCAGGTGGCGATCGACTCGCGGATCGCCTCGTCGAGCACGGCGTCGCGGCCCATGCGCTGGAGGATCACCGGGGCGGGCGCCTTGCCGGCGCGGAAGCCCGGGACGCGCAGCCCCTGCCCGAGCCGGCGGGCGGCCTGGGCGACGCGGCGCTCGACCTCGTCGGGCGTCACCTCGGCCTCCACGCGCACGCGCGATTCGGGAAGCTCGGTGACGGTGGTCTCGACTCCGGTGGCCATGGCGGCCCAGCACGATACAAACCCGGGGGTGCGCGCCTGGCTCTACACCGGACCGCTCGGCCACCTGGCGGCCGGGATCGCCGACTGGCTCGAGCTGCTCGCGCGCTTCGGGTGGAGCCGGGTCAGGCCGCGGCGCCGTCGGCGGCGAGGGCGTCGTCGCGCGTCCCGAAGAGCCGGAAGCGCTGCGTGAGGTTCGTCATCTCGAGCAGCCGCCGCACGGGGCCGTCGGGCGCCACGACCGCGAGGCTCGTGCCGCCCTCCTCCAGCTGGGCGGCCGCCTTGAGGATCGTCCCGAGGGCGGTCGAGTCGATGAACGTGACCTCGCTGAGGTCCAGCACGAGCCGCCCGCCGCGCGAGGCCGACGCCATCGCCAGCACGGTCGACAGCCGCGGCGTCGCCGAGATGTCGAGCTCGCCCTTGGCCGCGATCAGGTGCCCGCGCTCGATCGGATCGTGATCGATCTGGTAGTCCATTTGAGCCGGGCCAACCGTACCCGGTTCCGCCGCTCAGCGTGAGAGCGCGAGCGGATCGCGGCGCAGCCGCGCGGGGGTGTCGTCGTCGAACTCGGCGAAGAAGCCGCCGACGACGTCCTCGAGCTCGCCCATGCCCTGGGCGCAGAAGAGGACCGGCTGGTACTTGGTGATGTCGTACTCGAGCGTCGCCATCTCGAGCAGGTCGAGCGGCCGCAGGTCAGCGCCGCGGAACTCCTCGATCTCGCCGTAGGAGGAGAGGATCCCCGCGCCGTACGCGCGCACCTCGTCCTCCTCGCGCATGACGCCGAACTCGATCGTGAACCAGAAGACGTCGGCGAGGAACTGCAGCGCCTCGTCGGTCTGCACGCGCTGGGCGGCGAGGCCGGCCTGGCGCTTGATCTCGGCGAAGCGCGGGCTGGCGAGCAGGTTGCCGTGTCCGACGACCTCGTGGATGAGGTCGGGCTCGGGGGTGTAGAGCGGCATCGCGCCGTGCCGGATGTACTGGGTCGAATAGAACGTGTCGTCACCGAGCGCGCTGTAGAACTCGCGCAGCGGCACCAGGCCGGCGGCCGGGAGGTAGCGGAAGCCGGTCAGCGGCTCGAGGTTGGCGGTCACCTCGTCGAGCTGCGGGATGCGCTCGACGGGGAGGGCGAGCGCAGCCGCCGCCTCGCGGAAGTCGCGGCATGCGTACTTCTCGTGCTTGGGCGCGAGCTCGCGGCATACGATCCGCCAGACCTCGTGCTCGTCCTCGGTGTAGTCGACGTGCGGGATCGGCTGGCCCGGCTCCCAAGCCAGCGCCTTCGCGGCGATGACGTTGCGGCGCTCGCGGTAGACGGGGTCGCTGGCGCCCGGATGGTCCTTGGCGAGCTGGACATGGACCGTGCCGTCCTCGTTGGCCTTCACCGGCGAGTACAGCTGGGCTTCCTCGAACACGCGACATCCCCTCTTTCGTGGCTCGTGTCACGTGGTAGCGCCCAATGGCCGGTTCTGCAATCGAAACGGCATAGACTGGGCTTGCTGTGCAAGCTCGCGTGCGTCTGGACGACGTGGATCGCAAGATCCTTGATCACCTCGAGCACGACGGCCGGGCGACGCTGGCCGACGTGGGCGGCGCCGTGGGCCTCTCCGCCTCCGCCGTCAAGCGGCGTGTGGACCGCCTGCACGAGCGCGGCGTGATCGTCGGCTACACGGCGATCGTCGACCCGCAGGCGCTCGGGGACCGGCTCGAGGCGTTCGTCGAGCTCTACTGCGCGGACAGCGTCGCGCCTGGCGACCTGCTCGCGGCGGTGGCCGGCCTGCCGGCGGTGATCGCCGCCCACACCGTGGCCGGCGACGCCGACGCGGTCGTGCGCGTCCGCGTCGAAGGCATCGAGGAGCTCGAGCGCACGATCGAGCAGCTGCGCCGTGACCCGAAGGTGATGCGCACGCGCACGATGGTCGCGCTATCCACCCTCGTCGAGCGGCCATAGCGCAGCGGGCCCTACTCATAGTGCAGCGCCTCCAGGACGTTCAGCCGCGACGCGCGGCGGGCGGGCAGGATGGCGGCCAGCACGCCGAGCAGCACCGCGGCGACGGTGAACGCCACCAGTGATCCGACGGGCAGCGCGAACGGGATCCCCTCGTCAGCCAGCGCGCGGGTCACCAGCCCTGCGAGGAAGAGTCCGGCGCCGATGCCCAGGGCGGTGCCCATGAGCGCGGTGACGATGCTCTCGTGGCGAATCATCCGCCGCACCTGTCGCCGGGTCATCCCTACCGCCCGCAGCATCCCGAGCTCGCGCGTGCGCTCGAACACCGTCAGCACCAGGGTGTTGACGATCCCGAAGAGGCTCACGAGCACCGAGAGCCCGAGCAGCGCGTAGAGGAGGTTGAGCACGGTCTCGAGCCCGCTGATCTGACCGTCCTTGAACTGCTCGCGGGTCTGCACCTGGGTGTCGGGGTACGGAGCCAGGGCCTGCTCGAGCCGCTTCGTGCCGGCCGGGGAGACGCCGCCCTCGACGTCGATGAACGCGAACTGGTTGCGCGGCTGTGGGAAGGAGGTGTCGAAACTGGCCGTGGAGATCGCCACGTCGTCGAACGGCGAGCCGCCGCTCGGCTCGTCGAAGATCCCGGTGACCGTGAGCGCGAGGGTCTTGCCCGTCGGCGTCCGGACGCGCAGAGGTGAGCCGCGTTCGAGCCCGTGGTCGTCGGCGTAGCCCTCGGTGACGAAGGCACCCCGAGATCCGAGCTCGGCCGGCACGCGCGCGTCGCCCTGCTTCCAGCGCAGGTTGATGACCTGCCCGAGGTCGGGCTCGACCCCGCTGACGCCGACGCGCTCGTCGAAGGCCCGGCCCGAGCCGATGCGGACCTCGGAGACGGCGCGCACGCCGGTCGCGCCCGCTGCCGCCTGGGCCGCGTCCACCGACGTCGCGCTGAAGTTGTCCTGCGCGACGAGCGTGTAGTCGTTGACGAACAGCTCGTCGACCGCGCCCGTGAAGGACGAGCGCACGCCTTGGCCGAGCGTGGCGACGAACGTGATCAGGGCCAGCCCGATCATCAGCGCCGCCGCGGTCGACGCGGTGCGCCCGGGGTTGCGCCGCGCGTTCTCACGGGCGAGCCGGCCGGCCGCGCCTCCGAGTCGCGTCCCCGGCCAGCCGAGGACGCCGGCGAGCGGCGAGATCAGCCGTGGCGCGATCATCGCGACGGCGGCGAACAGCAGCAGCACGCCCACGGCGAGCGATGCCAGCCGCCGCCCGGTCGGCAGTCCGCCGGCGAACAGGCCGTACGCGAGCACGGCAACCGCGGCGACGCCCACGACGAGTGCCGGGACCACGCCGAGCCGGGCAACGCGGGAGGGCGGCAGCACCGCGCCCTCGCGGACCGCCGCGATCGCCGGCACGCGGGTGGCGCGCAGCGCCGGGCGCAGGCTCGCGATCAGCGTGATGACGATGCCGACGGAGAGGCTGAGGACGATCGTGCGCGCAGCCAGCACGGTGCCGCTCGACGGCAGGTCGACGCCGACGGCGTCGAGCAGCGCCTCCAAGCCCTTGGCGAGCCCGAGCCCCACGAGCACGCCCGCCACCGAGGCGAGCGCCCCCACCACGACGGCCTCGAGCACGACCGACGTGAGCACCTGCCGGCGCGACGCACCCAGCGTGCGCAGCGTCGCGAGCTCGCGCGTGCGCTGGGCGACCGTGATGGCCAGCGTGTTGGCGATCACGAAGCCGCCGACGACGAGCGCGATGCCGCCAAACGCGAGCAGGAAGTATCCGAGGTACGTGACCGCCTCCCGCGCGCCCTCCGCCCCGGAATCCCGCTGCGCGGCGGCGCTCTTGACCTGCGCGGTGCGCGGGAGCAGCGGCCGGACGCTCTCGATCAGCTGCGGCGTCGAGACGCCCTCGCGCGCCCGCACCTGGATCTCGTCGAGCTTTCCGGCCTTGGCGAAGAGTCGCTGGGCGGTTCCCAGCTCGAAGGCCGCGATCTGCGCGCCCCCGAGCGATTCGACCGACCCGTACTCGACGATGCCGGCGATGCGGAACTGCCGCACGGGGCCGAGCGCGCCGACGCCGATCGAGTCGCCCGGCTCGAGGTCCTGCTTGCGCGCCGTCGCGCGGTCGATGGCGATCTGCTCGCCACCTCGCGGCCAGCTTCCCTGCACGACGGTGAGCGGGTTGAAGCGCGGGTCGGCGGCGGGATCGACGGAGAACGCCGCGGTGCCCCAGCTGCTCTCGATCACCTTCCCGTCATCGCCGACGAGACGAGCTTCGTCGAGCACCGCACCCTCTGCGTCCTCGACCTGCGGGAGCGCGCGGACCTTCGCCAGAACGCCGGCCGGGTAGCTCTCGGTCGCGACCCCTTCATCCTCGCTGAAGCCCTCCTGGCCGACGATGACCGCGTCGGCGTGCGTGTAGGTGTCCGCGAAGATCGCGTCGAAGCCCTTCGAGATCGTGTCGGTGAGGACATACGTGCCACTCACCATCGCCACGCCGAGCACGATCGCCAGCGCGGTGAGCGCGGCGCGGAGCTTGCGTCCCGCCAGCCCCTTCAGGGTGACGGCGATCATCGGCCGCTCACCTCCTCCATCGCCGCGAGCACCTGGTGGGCGCTCGCCCGGCCGAGCTCCTTGACGACCTGGCCGTCGGCCAGGAACAGGATCCGGTCGGCGATCGCGGCCGCGTTCGCGTCGTGGGTGACCATCACGGTGGTCTGGCCGTAGCTCGTGACGGAGTCGCGCAGCAGCGCGAGGATCTCCCCGCTCGTCGTCGAGTCGAGGTTGCCGGTCGGCTCGTCCGCGAACACCACGGTGGGCTTGGAGACGAGCGCGCGGGCGATCGCGACGCGCTGCTGCTGGCCGCCGGAGAGCTCGGCGGGGCGGTGGCGGAGGCGGTCGCCGAGGCCGACGGAGGCGATCAGCTCCCGGGTCCACGCCGGATCCGGCCGCTCGCCGGCGATCGTCAGCGGCAGGAGGATGTTCTCCTCCGCCGTGAGCATCGGGAGCAGGTTGAAGAACTGGAAGATGAAGCCGACGTGGCGGCGCCGGAGCTTCGTCAGCCCGGTGTCGCCGAGCGTTCCGAGCGGCGTGCCGTCGATCCACACCTCTCCCGCGGTCGGCCGGTCCAGCCCCGCGAGCAGGTGCATGAGCGTCGACTTCCCGGAGCCCGACGGCCCCATGATCGCCGTGAGCTCACCCTCGGCCACGGAGACAGAGACGCCGCGAAGGGCGTCGACGGCGGTGTCGCCGGCGCCGTAGCGGCGGCTGAGGTCGCGCGCCGCGACGCAGATGGGTGCGTGGCTGGCCGGCGGCAGGGGTTCGGAGAGCGCTGTGTGCATACCTCGGGACGCTCCCAGCGCACGCCGGAGACTTCGTCGGGCCCGGGCGTGATTCACGCTCGTCCGCCCGCCCGATTCGCGCTCGGCGCTCGGGACGAGGCGGCTCATCCCCGGGGATGAGCGCGTTCGGCGGCGAGGCCGATGCGGGGCCGGGCGCGCCGCCGTACGGTTGGCCGATGCGGCTGCGCCGCCATGCCTTCGACGCTCTCGTCCTCGCCGTCGCCGCGGCGTCGCAGGTGGAGATCCTCGTCGCCGCGCGCGTCGAACCGATCGTGGCCGTCGAGGCGACCGCACTGCTCGCGACCGTGCCGCTGCTGTTCCGGCGGCGCTTCCCGTTCGCGGCCCCGGCGGTCGCGTTCGCCGGGGTCGCCGGCGTCTCGCTCGTCTCTTTCGCCGGCGTGACCGAGGGGGCGACGTTCGCGATGCTCGGCCTGATCCTCGCCTGCTGGGCAGCCGGCGCGCAGCGCGAGGGCCAGCAGGCGCTCGCGGGCGCAGCGCTCGGCCTGGCGGCCTTTGCGGTGATCGTCCAGGCACAGCCGGGTTCGGGGACGGCACTGGACTTCGGCGACGCCGAGGTGGACCTCGCGTCGTGGCTCGTGATCGGGATCGGGCTCCCGCTCGGCGCCTTCGCGCTCCGCCGGCGCGAGGAACGGGCCATCGCGCTCGAGGCGGAGGCGGAGCGGCTCGCGCGCGAGCGCGAGGAGCGAGCCCGGGCTGCCGTGGCCGCTGAGCGCGCCCGGATCGCCCGCGACCTGCACGACGTGATCGCCCACAGCGTGAGCGTCATGACCGTCCAGGGCGGCGCTGCGCGGCTCCTGCTGGAGCAGGACGCGCGTCGTGCGCGCGAGCCGCTGCTCGCCGTCGAGGAGACCGGGCACCAGGCGATGGCCGAGATGCGCCGCCTGCTCGGCATCGTCCACGCCGAGGAGGATGCGCCCGCGCTGGCGCCGCAGCCCGGCCTGGCGGATCTCGAGGCGCTCGTCGAGCAGGTGCGCCAGGCGGGGCTCCCGGTCGCGCTCGACGTACAGGGCGCTCCGAAGGCGCTGGCGCCGGGCCTGGGGCTGGCCGGGTACCGGATCGTGCAGGAGGCCCTCACCAATGCGCTCAAGCACGCGGGCCCGGCGCGCGCCTGGGTGACGGTCCGCTACGGCCCCGATGCCCTCGAGCTCGAGATCGCCGACGACGGCAGCGGCAGCGGCGGCGACGGCGGCGGCAGCGGCCACGGGCTCGTGGGCATGCGCGAGCGGGTGGGCCTCTACGGCGGCGAGCTCGCGGCCGGCACGCGCCCCGAGGGCGGCTTCGCCGTCCGCGCAAGGCTGCGGCTCGGACCGCGGGCCGGCCGGGACTTGCAGGCTCCGCTCCCTGAAGGGGATGATGGGCGGGAAGGTCTTCGACCCGGATCGGGACGATGAGGTTCGCATCGTGGCTCAGGCGCCGTCCGCTGGACGCGCTGGTGATCGTGCTCACGGCTGCCCAGCAGCTGGAGGCCTGGTCCGGCTCGGTACCGGGCGGGAGCCTCGCCGTCAGCGTCGCCACGGCGATGTGGACGCTGCCGTTGCTGCTGCGCCACAGCTTTCCGTTCGCGGCGCCCGCCTTCGCCTTCGGCGTGCAGATCGTCTCCACGTTCCTCGGTCCCGACGCGTTCGCCGGCGAGGACACGGCCTTCGTGGTCATCCTCCTCACCTTCTGGGTGGCCGGGGCGTACAACGAGCGCGCGCAGGCCGTCGCCCTCACCGCGATCGGGTTCGCCGCGATCGCCGTGGTCGAGCGGCGGGACGTCCGTATCGACACCGACGAGGCGATCTCGGGGATGGTGGCCTGCGGCGTCGTCGCGCTGATCGCCTACGTGCACGAGCGCCGTGGGCGGCGGTCGGCCGCGCTCGAGGAACGAGCGACCCGCCTCACGCACGATCGCGAGGCGCGCGCCCGTGCCGCCGTCGCCGCGGAGCGCGCGCGGATCGGGCGCGAGCTCGGCGGCGTCGTCGCCCAGGGTCTGGCGGCGATGACCACGCGGGCACGCACGGCCCGTGGGCTTCTCGACGAGGATCCGGCGCGCGCCCGCGAGGTGATCGTCGCGCTCGAGGAGACCGGACGCGAGGCGCTGGGCGAGCTGCGCCGGCTGCTCGGCATCCTGCACCCCGCCGCAAGCGAGCCACTGCTCGCGCCGACGCCCGGAATGGACGACCTCGACGCCCTCGTCCGGCGCGCCCAAGCGGCCGGGCTCCCGGTCGCGCTCACCGTCGAGGGGGCCCCCGCGGTGCTGGCGCCGGGCGTCGACCTCGCCGCGTACCGGATCGTCCAGGACGCGCTCACCGACGCGCTCGAGCACGCCCGGCCCGGGGCCGCGAGGGTCGCCGTCCGCTATGGGCGCGACACGATCGCGCTCGAAGTGTCCGACGACGGCGACGACGGGCGCCCCGGGCTCGTCAGCCTCCGCGAGCGCGTCGCCGTCTACGGCGGTGAGGTCGAGGCCGGGCGGACGGGCGGCGAGTACGTGGTGCGGGTGGCGCTCCCGGTCGAGTCGGGCCACGCATGATCCGCGTCCTCATCGCCGACGATCAGGCGCTCGTGCGCGGCGGCTTTCGCATGATCCTCGACGCGCAGCCGGACATCGAGGTGGTCGGGGAGGCCTGCGACGGCCGCGAGGCGCTCGCACGGGCGCGCGAGCTCACGCCCGACGTCGTGCTCATGGACATCCGCATGCCGGAGCTCGACGGCTTGGAGGCCACGCGCCGGCTGCTCATGGGCGACGGCACCTGTCGCGTGCTGATCCTCACGACCTTCGACCTCGACGAGTACGTCTACGCGGCCATGAAGGCCGGCGCGAGCGGGTTCCTGATCAAGGACGTCCGCCCCGAGCAGCTTGCCGACGCCGTCCGCGTCGTGACGACCGGCGAAGCGCTGCTCGCGCCAGGGATCACGCGCCGGCTGATCGAGCAGTTCGTCAGCCGGCCGGCACCCAGCCCGGGCGCGCCGCAGCAGCTCGACGAGCTGTCCGAGCGGGAGCTCGAGGTGCTGCAGCTCATCGCTCGCGGCCAGTCAAACGACGAGATCGCGCTCGAGCTGTTCGTGACGCGGGCGACCGTGAAGACGCACGTGACGCACATCCTCACGAAGCTCCGGCTGCGGGACCGCGTGCAGGCGGTCGTGCTGGCCTACGAGTGCGGGCTCGTCCAACCGGGAGCGGCTGAGCGGCCGTAACCGCCGCTGCGTGGGGTAGTACCTGGAGGCATGGCAGAAGATCTGCGCGCGCTGAGCCGGCTCGCGTTCGACGAGCTTCGCCGGGCGACGGGCGGCATCGAGAATGTGCACCGCGCGATCGCCGAGCGGGCGTTCCCGCCGTCGGGCGTGCCGAAGGCCCTCCACCACGGCATCTCGCGCGCGGTCTATGCGAGCGTGCGCCGCGGCGCCGCGGCGGCGGGGCTCGCCGCCGACGCCGCGCTCGCGCGGCGTGAGCCCTCCCCGGCGCCGCCCTCGCTCGTCGCCGTCCTCAACGGGCTGCGCGGCGATGCGCTGGAGCGCGAGGGCAGCCCGCTGGCGGTGCCGATGACCGCGCACAGCGGTGAGCGGTCGCCACGGGTCGCGGTCTTCGTGCACGGGCTGTTCGAGACCGAGCTGGCGTGGCGCTACGGCGGCGGCCCGACGTACGGCGAGCGGCTGGCCGCCGACCACGGCCTGGCGCCCGTGTACGTCCGCTACAACAGCGGCCGCCACGTCTCCGAGAACGGGCGCTCGCTCGCCGACCTGCTCGCGGACTGGCCGGTGCCGCTCGAGCAGGTCGTGCTCGTGGGGCACTCGATGGGCGGGCTCGTGGCCCGCAGCGCCTGCCACGTCGCGAGCGAGCGCGGCGACGCGTGGGTGCGGGGCGTCACGCACGTCGTCGCGCTCGGCTCTCCCCACACCGGCGCGCCGCTCGAGTCGGCCGTCCACTACGCGGCCGCGGCGCTCGGCAAGGTGCCCGAGACGCGGCCGTTCGCGCGCGGGCTGCGCCGCCGCAGCGCCGGCATCCGCGACCTGCGGCAGGGGTCGCTGGTCGACGAGGACTGGCGCGACTGCGAGCCGGAGGCCCTGCGCGCGGCGGCCTGCCGCGAGGTGCCCCTGCTCGACGGCGCGACCCACTGCTTCGTCGCGGCGACGATCACCCGCAGCCCGCGGCATCCGGTCGCGCGTGTCCTCGGCGACTGGCTCGTGCTGGAGGCGAGCGCGAGCCACCGGACGCAGCAGTCGCTGCACGTCGGCGGCGCGCACCACCTGGCGCTGCTCAACCACTCGCAGGTGTACGAGCAGCTCAGCGAGTGGCTCGCGCCAGCTGCTCGAGCCGCGTAACCAGCCAACCGGTGGTCTCCGCGTGCTCGGGCTTCATGAGCACGCTGCGCAGGACCCGTGCGGCGGGGGCGTCCGGCTCGAGATCCGGGTGGAGCGCGGTCAGGTCGTCGGCGGCGACCTGGAGCGTGCTCAGGAACACCGGGTCGGCGTCCTCCATGCCGGCAGCCAGGATCGCGGCCGAGGCGGCGTCGATGTCCGACAGCCTCGTGCGCCGCGGCAGGTAGGCGACGATGTCGAGCTCGGGCTCGAGCAGGAGCCGAAGGTGGTGCGAGTCGCGCAGCCGGCCGGCGAGCGCGCGGGCGGCGTCCCGTGCCGCGGCGAGCACGGGTGCGAGGTCGACCGCCCGCAGCGTCAGCCACAGGGCGGCGGCAGCGGCGCCCGCGCGCGAGCACTCGAGGCTGATCTCGCCGAGGTGCAGCTCTCCCGACGTGAAGTAGGTGTACGGCGAGTCGTGGGCGTAGAAGCGGCCGACGGCGGGGTCGGCGAACAGGACCGCCCCGCAGCCGTAGGGCTGGAGGCCGTGCTTGTGGGGGTCGACGACGATCGAGTCGGCGGCGCCCATCGCGTGCAGGCCCGCGGGCGCGTCGTCGAGCAGCGCGAAGAAGCCGCCGTATGCGGCGTCGACGTGGATGCGCACGCCGTGGCGCTCGCGCAGCGCGAGCGCCTCGTCGATCCGGTCGACGGCGCCCACCCCGGTCGTCCCGCCGGTGAGGACGACGGTGCCGACGTCGCCCTTGGCGCACTCGGCGTCGAGCGCGTCGAGGTCGATCCGGCCGTCGGGCGTCGCCGGCACCGCGCGCGAGGGCATGCGCAGCACCTGGCACATGCGGGCGTGGGTGTAGTGGGCGTTGGCGCCGTGCACGATGCCCTTGTCGGGATGCAGCTCGCGTGCCACCCACAGCGCCTCGAGGTTCGCGATCGTCCCGCTGGCGGTGAGGTGGCCGAGCGTGGGCGGCTGGAGTCCGAGCATGCCGGCGAGCTCCTCGACCGCCTCCTTCTCCAGCTCGCTCGTGACCGGCCCGCCGTCGAGCGCGTGGTTGTTGGGGTTGACGAGCATGGCGGCGACGTAGCCGGCCGCGGCGGCAGCGTGCGGCGGCTTGAGCATCTGGCCGGCGAAGCGCGGGTGGAAGAACGGGAAGTTGCCGTCCATCCGCCGCGCGAACTCCTCCCAGGCGGTCTCCCAGCGCGCCGGGTCGATCGCCGGCGGCGCAGGCTTGTCCCCCCAGCGCGCCTCCCACGACTCCACGAGCGTCAGCGCGGCCTCGATGCCCTCCCGGCGATCCACGGCGCGGATCATCGCGGACGGGCGCCACTGACCGCCGCCATGGCCGCGCGGGCGGCGGCGGGGTCGCCGGCCCGGATGGCGTCGAGCACGCGGCGGTAGCGATCGGGCCGCGCGGGAGCGGGCCCGCCGAGCGCCGCGGCGAGGTCGCGAGCCACGCGCGCCAGCGGGCGGTTCCCGGCGGCCTCGGCCAGCGCGTCGTCGAACGCATGCCGCGCTGCTTCGAGGTCCGCGTCGGCATCCGCGGCGGCCTCGACCGCCGCCACGGCGGCTTCGAGCCGCTCCAGCGTGGGCGCGGGCCGCTCGGCGGCGCGCCGCGCCAGGTCGCCGCCGAGGACCGCCGGCGGACCGGAGCGGGCGGCGGCGAGCGCCGCGAGCTCGCCCGCGACGATCGCGTGCGCGTCGTGCGCCTCGACCGTCAGCCGCCCGCCGGCGGCGGCCAGCACCTCCGCGTCGAGCACGTCCCAGCTCACGATCGGCTCGACCGTCGCCCCGTGGCCGTGGGTGACGCGCACGACGCCTCGCTCTTCCAGCGCGCGGATGCACTCGCGCACGACGCCGCGGCTGGCGCCCAGCTCGGCGGCGAGGTCGACCTCCTTCGGCAGCTTCGCGCCCGCCGGCGGATCCCGGCCGCGATCCGGGCGAGCAGCGTCCGCAGGATGTCCCGGTGCAGCCGAGCCACGGCGGTGATCCAATCACGGCGCTCACGTATGGTGGCCCGCCATGAAGCTCTACGAGCACGCGTCGTCCGGCAACTGCCTCAAGTGCCGGATCGTCCTCCGGCAGCTCGAGCTGCCGTACGAGTCGGTCAGCGTCGACCTGTTCCTCGGCGAGACCCGGACCGCCGAGCACTTCGCCCGCAACCCCGACGGCCGGGTCCCGGTGCTCGAGACGGACTGGGGCACGACGATCCCCGAGTCGGGCGCGATCCTCCTGCACCTCGCCGAGGGCACCCCGCTCCTGCCCGCGCCGCGCACGCTCGAGCGCACCCACGCGCATCAGTGGATGTTCTTCGAGCAGAACCGGATCGAGGCCGAGCTCGCGTTCGCGCGCTTCCTGAAGCTCGCCGGGCGCGACGCCACGCTCCCCGAGGCGTTCGCCCAAAGGCTCGAGCGCGGGCGCGACGCGCTCGCGGCGCTCGACCGCGGGCTCGCCGACGGGCGGCCGTTCTTGGCGGGCGACGCCTACACGGTGGCCGACATCGCCCTCTACGGCTACGGCCACTGCGGTGCCGACGCGGGAGCCGACCCGCGCGAGCACCCGCACGTCGCCGCCTGGCTCGACCGCGTCGAGGCCACGCCGGGGTTCGTCAACGACCTCGCGCCGATCCCCGCGCACGTGGCCGAGCGGCCACTCTGACCGCTACGCGAACGCGATCACGCTGCGGATGCCGTCCTGGGCGTGCATCAGCTCGAAGCCGCGGTTGACCTCGTCGAGCGTGAGGCGGTGCGAGAGGAACGCGTCGACGTCGATGTCGCCGTCGAGGTAGCGCTGGACGAGCTGGGGCACCTGCTCGCGGCCCTTGACGCCGCCGAACGACGAGCCGGCGACGCGGCGGCCGGTGATCAACAAGCGCGGCACGATGTCGAGCGTCTCCCCCTTGCCGGCCACGCCCGCGACCGTGCACAGCCCCCAGCCCATGCGCGCGGACTCGACCGCCTGGCGCATCACGCGCACGTTGCCGGTCGCCTCGAACGTGTAGTCGGCGCCGAAGCCGCCGGTCTCGTCGAGCACGCGCTGGACGGTCGCGTCGTCGGCGACCCAGGTGTCGGTGGCGCCCTGGCCGCGGGCGAGCTCGAGCCGGTCCTCGGACAGGTCGACGCAGATGATCCGCTCGGCGCCCTGCAGCCGCGCGCCCGCCACGGCGCCGAGCCCGACCATGCCCGCGCCGAAGACCACGCACACGGAGCCGGGCTCGACCTTCGCGGTGAACATCGCCGCGCCGAGGCCGGTCGAGAGGCCGCAGGCGAACAGGCACGCACGGTCGAGCGGTGCCTCGGGCGAGACCTTGGCGAGCGCGATCTCCGGCATCACCGTGTACTCCGCGAACGTGCTCGTGCCCATGAAGTGGCGGATCTCCTCGCCGTCGCGCGAGAGGCGCGCGGTGCCGTCGGGCAGGTAGCCCTTGTTCTGCTGCTCGCGGATCGCCATGCAGAGGTTCGTGCGCGGGCTGCGGCAGTGCACGCACTCGCCGCACTGGGGCGAGAACAGCGTCACCACGTGGTCGCCCTCGGCGACCGAGGCCACGCCCTCCCCCACGCGCTCGACCACGCCCGCGCCCTCGTGCCCGAGCACGGCCGGCACGTAGCCCGACGGGTCGTCGCCGGACGCCGTGTAGAGGTCGGTGTGGCAGACCCCGCAGGCGACCAGGCGCACCAGGACCTCCCCGGGCGCGGGGTCCGCGAGCTCGACCTCCTGGACGACCAGCGGCTCGCCGAATTCCTCCAGGACCGCGGCGCGCATCCTCATCTGGGCTTTCCTCCTCGTGTAGCCGGCCGAGCGGAGGCTATGTCAGGATCGCGCCGCATGAGCGCGAACTCCTTGGGACGGATGGTGCTGGACGCGACCGAGCGGCACGGCGGAGCGGCGATCCGCTTCCCGCGCGACGGCACGTGGCACGAGTGGTCGTTCGCCGAGGTCGGGACCGCGGTGCGCGAGCTGGCGCGCGGGTTCGCGGCACTGGGGATCGAGCCCGGCGACCGCGTGGCGCTGCTGGGCGAGACGCGCCCCGAGTGGACGCTCGCCGACGCGGCGCTGCTCGCCGCCGGCTGCGTGGTGGTGCCCGTCTACCAGACGAACTCGCCCGGCGAGTGCCAGTACGTGATCGAGCACTCCGGCGCCCGCGCGATCGTCGTCGAGAACGCGGCCCAGCTCGAGAAGATCGAGTCGGTCCGCGACCAGCTGCCGGGCCTCGAGCAGGTCGTGAGCATGGAGGACACCGGGCGCACGACCACCGTCGCCGACCTCCGGGCGCGAGCGCAGGAGGTGCCGGCCGAGCAGCTCGAGGCGCGGCTGGAGAACGTCGGTCCCGACGACGTGGCGACGATCGTCTACACGTCGGGCACGACCGGCCCGCCCAAGGGCTGCATGCTCACCCACCGCAACCTGCTGTTCACGATGGAGGCGTACATCGAGCGCGTCCACCTCCGAGCCGGCGCGACGCTGTTCATGTTCCTCCCGCTCGCGCACGCGCTCGCGCGCGTCGTGCAGATGGTGTCGCTCGAGGTGGGCGGCACGCTGGCCTTCTGGAGCGGCGACTCGCGCAAGCTGGTCGAGGACGTGGCCGCCGCCCGCCCGACCCACTTCCCGTCGGTCCCGCGCGTGTTCGAGAAGATCCACGCGCGTGCGCTCGCGCGCGGGCAGGAGGGCAGCGCCGTCAAGCAGCGGCTGTTCGCCTGGGCGGTGGCCACCGGCCGCAAGGCGCGGCCGGCCGCCCGCGCGGGCAACCTCTCCCCCGCGCTCAAGGCGCAGCACGCGCTCGCCGACCGGCTCGTGCTCTCGCGCATCCGCGAGCTGTTCGGCGGCCGGCTCGAGCTGGCGCTGACCGGCGCGGCGCCGATCCCGCTCGAGGTGCTCGAGTTCCTCGACGGCTGCGGGATCACCGTGCTCGAGGGCTACGGCATGACCGAGACGTGCGCGGCCGCCACGCTGAACCTGCCGGAGTCGCCGCGCTACGGGACGGTCGGGCCGGCGCTGCCGGGCACGACGGTCGAGATCGCCGACGACGGCGAGATCCTGCTCGGCGGCCCGAACGTGTTCCAGGGCTACCACCGCGACGAGGGCGCGACGCGCGACACGTTCGCGGGCGAGCTCGTCAGGACCGGCGACCTGGGCGAGCTCGACTCCACCGGCGCGCTGCGCATCACCGGCCGCAAGAAGGACCTCATCATCACCTCCAGCGGCAAGAACATCACGCCCACCAACATCGAGAACGCGCTGCGCGAGTCGCGCTGGGTCTCGCAGGCGATCGTGCACGGCGACAACCGCTCCTACCTCGTGGCGCTGCTCACGCTCGACGCCGACGAGGCGCCGGCTTTGGCCGCCGAGCTCGGCGTGGCGGCCGACGTGCGCGAGATGGCGGGCCATCCGAAGGTGCGCGAGGTGCTCCAGCGCGACGTCGACGCCGCCAACGAGCGCTTCGCCCGGATCGAGCAGATCAAGCGCTTCGGCGTGCTCGAGGAGGACCTGTCGCAGGCCGCGGGCGAGCTGACGCCGACGATGAAGGTCAAGCGCAACGTCGTCGAGAAGCGCTACGCGGACGCGTTCGGCGCGCTCTACGAGTGATGCTCGCCGCCTACGCCACCCGGCAGGACGCCGACGACCCGCTGGCCGCGCTCGAGCTCGGCGAGCGGCCCGAGCCGGACGCGCCCGACGGCTGGACGGTCGTCGACGTGCGCGCCACGTCGCTCAACCACCACGACCTGTGGTCGCTGCGCGGGGTCGGCCTGCCCGAGGACCGGCTGCCGATGATCCTCGGCTGCGACGCCGCGGGCGTGGACGCCGACGGCGCCGAGGTGATCGTGCACTCGGTGGTGGCGAGCGACGGCTGGCGCGGCGACGAGACGCTCGACCCCAAGCGCACGCTGCTGTCGGAGCTCCACCAGGGCACGCTCGCCGAGCGCGTGGCGGTGCCGCGCCGCAACCTCGTGCCCAAGCCCGCAGCGCTCTCGTTCGAGGAGGCCGCCTGCCTGCCGACGGCATGGCTCACCGCCTACCGGATGCTGTTCGTGCGCGGCGGCGTGCGGCCCGGCGAGACGGTGCTGATCCAGGGCGCGGGCGGCGGCGTCGCCAGCGCGCTGATCGCGCTCGCCCGCCAGGCGGGGATGCGGGTGTGGGTGACGAGCCGCGACGAGGCCAAGCGGGCGAAGGCGCTCGAGCTGGGTGCGCAGGAGGCGTTCGAGAGCGGCGCGCGGCTGCCCGAGCGCGTCGACGCGGTGATGGAGACCGTCGGCGAGGCGACCTGGAAGCACTCGCTTCGCGCGCTCAAGCCGGGCGGCACGCTGGTCGTATCGGGCTCCACGAGCGGCGGCGCCCCGGCGGCCGAGCTGCAGCGGGTCTTCTTCCTGCAGCTGAGCGTGATCGGCTCGACGATGGGCACGCGCGACGAGCTCGAGCGGCTCGCGCGGCTGTGCGAGGGGACCGGCCTGCGCCCGCAGATCGACCGCGTGCTCCCGCTCTCCGAGGCCCGCGAGGGCTTCGCGGCGATGTACGCCGGCGAGCTCTTCGGCAAGATCGTGTTCCAGCCATGACGTTCGCCGAGATCGACGCCTACAGCCTGTCCGTCTTCCTCCACGTCAGCGCGGTCGTGGTCGGCTTCGGCGCCACCTTCGCCGAGGCGATCATGTTCCCGGTGGCGATGAAGGCGGGCGTGCGGCACCTGCCGTACGTGCACAAGCTCCAGCTCGCCATCAACCAGCGGCTCGCCACCCCGGCGATGGCGATCGTCATCCTCACCGGGCTCTACCAGACGTCCGAGCGGTGGGACTTCGGCGAGGTCTGGATCACCGCCACGTTCGCGATCGTGATCGTGATCGGCGGGCTGCTGGGCGGCTACTTCGTTCCCACCGACCGCCGGCTCGCCGCGCAGGCGGAGCGCGAGCTGGCCGATACCGGCGAGGTGTCCGAGGACTACCTGCGCCAGGCCCGGCGCGAAGGGATGGTCGGCGCGCTCACGGGCCTGCTGTTGATCGTGGCCGTCTTCCTCATGGTCACGAAGCCGTGAGCTGATACTCGGCGGGGTCGACGCGGGCGGCGCGGCGGCGGAAGCGCCATGTCCAGTCCGGCCACAGCGCCGAGTTGCGGCCCGTCGCGTCGATGTACCAGCTCGCGCAACCGGTGCTCCACACGCTGCGCGCGAGCCGGCGGTCGAGCTCGGCGTTGGAGCGCTCGAGCGCCTCGGGGCGGACCTCGATCGTGTCCGCGCCGCGCTCGCGCATGACGTCGAGCGCGCGTAGCACGTGCGCGAT
This sequence comes from uncultured Solirubrobacteraceae bacterium, assembly GCA_963789005.1. Taxonomy (GTDB): domain Bacteria; phylum Actinomycetota; class Thermoleophilia; order Solirubrobacterales; family Solirubrobacteraceae; genus DASSUW01. Next base: position 450,137 of record CAWBIZ010000015.1, on the reverse strand, counting down.
CTGCGACTCGATCATGTAGACCATCGAGCTGTGGCCGAGGCCGGTGTTCGGCCCGAGCAGGAAGAACAGGTTGGGGAAGCCGGCCACCGTCGTGCCGAGGTGCGCGCGCGGGCTGCCGTTCCAGTCGTCCGCGAGCAGCCGGCCGCCGCGCCCCCGGATCCGCTCGGCCGCCGGGTGGTCGGTCACCCGGAAGCCCGTGCCGAAGACGATCGCGTCGACCTCGCGCTCGACGCCGGCGGCGTCGACCACCGACCGCTCGCGCACCTCGGCGATGGCGTCGGTGACCAGCTCGACGTTGGGCTGGGCGAGCGCCGGATACCAGTCGCTGGAGGGCAGCATCCGCTTGCAGCCGATCTCGTAGTCCGGCGTGACGCGCTCACGTAGGGCCGGGTCGGGAACCTGGCTTGCCATGTGCCGCCGGGCGGCCCGCTCGACCACCTTCATCAGCGGCGGCCACTTGACCATGCCGGGCACGAGCGCCTCGCGGGCGGCGTACACCGCCGCGCGGGCGAGGCGCTGCAGCACCGGCAGGCGCCGGTAGAGCCGGCGCTCGAGCCGGGAGATCGGGCGCGTCGTGTGCGGCAGGACCCACGGCGGCGTGCGCTGGAAGACGTACAGGCGCTCGACCGCGGGCTGGATGACGGGGACGTACTGGATCGCCGAGGCGCCCGTGCCGACGGAGGCGATCCGCTTCCCGCGGACGTCGAAGTCGTGGTTCCAGCGGGCGGAGTGGAAGACCGCTCCTTCGAAGCGCTCGAGGCCGGGCAGGTCGGGGATGCGCGGCTCGGCCAGGAAGCCCAGGGCGGCGATCAGCACCCGTGCCCGCACGGTGCCGTCCGACGTCTCCAGGGTCCACCGGCGCTCGGCGTCGTCCCAGCCGGCCGACAGCACGTCGCAGTTCAGGTGCACGTCGTCGCGGACCCCGAACGCGTCGGCGCAGCGGCGCAGGTAGTCCCAGATGGCCGGCTGGGTCGAGTAGGTCTCGGGCCAGTCGGGGTTGGGGGCGAACGAGAACGAGTACAGGTGCGAGGGGATGTCGCAGCGGCAGCCGGGGTACGTGTTGACCTGCCACGTGCCGCCGACGTCGCCGGCGCGCTCGAGCACGACGAAGTCGTGGTGGCCCGCCTGCTTGAGGCGGATCGCCATGCCGAGGCCGCTGAAGCCGCTGCCGACGATCGCGATGTCGGTGTTCACACAATCAGGTTTAGGCATGCCATAATCGTTTCCGTGGCCAGACTGACTCGTCGCGGACTGCTCGCCGGTTCGGTTCCCGTCCTCGGCGGGGCGGCGCTCCTGCACGGCACGGTGCCCCATAGTCATCCATGGGACGCGCAGGCGTCGCAGTCAGAGCACGCCGGGCACTCGGGGGGCGGCCACGCCGACTTCCGCGACGGCCGCACCGTCGACCACGCGGCCAACGGCTTCGACCCGCACGCGATCGCCCGCGACTTCGACTGGGGGACGACCCAGCGGCTCGCGAGCGGGCGCGTGCTGCGCGAGTGGGAGCTGTTCGCGGTCGACAAGGAGATCGAGGTCGCGCCGGGGGTGAAGTTCGCCGCCTGGACGTACAACCAGCGGATCCCCGGGCCGACGCTCCGCTGCCGCGAGGGCGAGCGCCTGCGGATCACGTTCATCAACGGCTCCCAGCACCCGCACACGATCCACTTCCACGGCATCCATCCGGCCGAGATGGACGGGGTCCCGGGCGTAGGCGCGGGGCAGATCGAGGCGGGCGGGCGCACGGTCTACGAGTTCGACGCTCTGCCCGCCGGCCTGCACCTCTACCACTGCCACGTGCGGCCGCTCGCCGAGCACATCGCCAAGGGGCTGTACGGCGCGTTCATCGTCGATCCGGCCGGCGGCCGCGAGGACGCCGACGAGATCGTGATGGTCATGAACGGGTTCGACACGAACTTCGACCGCACGAACGAGGTCTACGCGGCGAACACGATCCCGTTCGCGTACATGAACGAGCCGCTGGCGGTGAAGCGCGACGAGCTCGTCCGGATCTACTTGGTCAACGTGCTCGAGTACGACCTCATCAACTCGTTCCACCTGCACGGGAACCTGTTCGACTACTTCCCGACGGGCACGTCGAAGACGCCGTCCGAGCTCACCGACACCGTGATGCTCTGCCAGGGCCAGCGCGGGATCCTCGAGTGGCGCTTCCGGCACCCGGGCAAGTTCATGTTCCACGCCCACCAGTCGGAGTTCACCGAGCTCGGCTGGCAGGGGTTCTTCGAGGTGTCGTGATGGAGGGGCGCGCGGCCACCCTCCCGTTCTCGCGCGTGCCGGCGTGGGCGCTCGGGCTCGTGCCGCTGCTGCTGATCGTGGCCGCGGTGGCGGCGTTCGCGCTGCTCGACGGCCCGGGCCTCGGCGAGCGCCGCGGGCCGCCGGCGGAGGAGCTGGTCGTGGAGCAGACCGTCCTGGAGCCGGGGACGATCGAGCTCACGGTGCGCAACGACGGGCCGGACGCGGTGACGATCGCGCAGGCGGTCGTCAACGACGCGTTCGCGCAGTTCACCGGCGGCGAGTCGCCCGTGGGGCGGCTCGAGACGGCGACCGTGCGGGTCTCGCAGCCGTGGGTGGAGGGCGAGGCGTACGAGGTCGTGCTGCTCACGTCGTCCGGGGGGACGATCGCGCACGAGATCCCGGTCGCGGTCGAGACGCCGACCGCTGACCTGTCGTTCTTCGGCCTGATGGCGCTGCTGGGCGTGTACGTGGGCGTCATCCCGGTCGCGCTCGGGATGCTGTGGCTGCCGTGGATCCGCAGCATCCCGCCGGGCTGGCTGCGGGCGGTGATGGCGCTGACCGTCGGGCTGCTGGCGTTCCTGGCGATCGACGCGACGCTCGAGGGGCTCGAGCTGGCCGGCGAGGGCTCGCAGGCGTTCGGGGGAGCGGGCCTGGTGCTCGTGGGCGCGCTGGTGGCGTTCCTGGGGCTGACCGGCATCTCGGAGTGGCTGCGGGGGCGGCGCTCGGGCGCGTCCGGGGGGACGCTGGCGCTGCTCGTGGCGGTGGGGATCGGGCTGCACAACCTCGGCGAGGGCGTGGCCATCGGGGCGGCCTACTCCGCGGGGGCGCTCGCGCTGGGAGCGTTCCTCGTGGTCGGCTTCGCGCTGCACAACACCACCGAGGGGCTCGCGATCGTGGCGCCGATCGCGCGGGCGCGCCCGTCGCTGGGGCGGCTCGCGCTGCTCGGGTTCATCGCCGGCGGCCCCGCGGTTCTGGGGGCGTGGCTGGGGGCCGCCGCCTTCAACCCGAGCGCCGCGGCCTTCCTGTTCGGCTTCGGGGCGGGCGCGATCGTGCAGGTCATCGTCCAGCTCGCGCCGACGCTGCGGGACGACGCGGGGCGAACGCTGCACCCTGTCGCCGTCTCCGGGCTGCTGGCGGGCATCGGCCTCATGTTCGCCACCGGCCTGCTGATCAGCGTGTAGCCATGCTGATCTACTCGATGAGCGTCTCGGTGGACGGCTTCATCAACGACCGCCAGGGCGCGTTCGCGTGGGGGGCCCCGAGCGAGGAGCTGTTTCGTTTCCACACCGCGCTGGTAAGCGAGCTCGGTGGTTGCCTGCTCGGCCGCAGGCTGTACGAGGCGATGCTGGTGTGGGAGACGGACCCGTCGCTGCGCGAGGACGAGCTCAGGGACGTGTTCGCCGATGTCTGGTGCGCGATCCCGAAGGTCGTATTCAGCCGCACGCTCGACAGCGTCCAGGGCAACGCCCGGCTGGCCGAGGCGTCACTGGCCGAGGAGATCGCCGCGGCGCTCGGCGCGACCGACAAGGACGTCCAAGTCGGCGGCGCCGGCTTGGCCGCGCAGGCGATCGAGCTCGGCCTCGTCGACCAGCTGCGCATGTTCCGCTACCCGGTCGTCGTCGGTGGCGGCACGCCGTTCCTGCCACCCGTCACCGAAGACGTCGCGCTCGACCTGATCGAGACCAGGACGTTCGGCTCGCGCGTGATCTTCGAGCGCTACGGGCGCGCCCGCCATGAGTCGGACTGACACAACTCAGAGCGCCCGGAGCGCGCCGGCGGTGCCCTGCAGGTCGTAGAGGCCGTCGACCTCGGTGACGGGCGTGCCGACCGCTTCGACAGCGGCCATGACCTCGGAGGCGCCGACCCGCGCGTCGTTGCCCATGCCGCCCGCGGCCGACGTCACGACCCAGCGGATGCGGCCGTCCTCGACCGCGTCGGCCAGCCAGGCGGTGCTGACCTGGCTCTCGCGGCCGGAGAAGCCGCCGAGCGCGGCGACGTCGGCCCCGGAGGTGATCAGCGAGCCGGCGGCGCCGGACTGGCTGGCGACGGCGATCGTGCCGCCGCCGTTGGCCTCGACGTACTCGAGCGCGGTGGCGAGCGACGACGTGTCGCCGCCGAAGGCGGTCGTCGCCGGGCCTCCTGCCGGGAACGTGCCGCTGGTGGCGTAGCCCGGCGTCTGCAGCGACCAGGCGGCGGGCGCGAACAGCAGCGCGGCGACGGCGCCGGTCACGACCGCGGTGCGGCCCCGGCGCCCCAACACATCCGCGGCGAGCAGGACGGCGGCGCCGATCCCGGCGGCGACGAGCAGCGGCGGCAGCCAGCCGAGGTCGGTGGTGTTGCGCAGCACGAGCCACTCGGTCGCCACGCCCGCCAGCACGAACGCCGGGCCGAGCACGCGCGCGGTCATCCTCGCCGCGCAGGATCAGCCCCACCCCGGCGCCGGCCAGCGCGGCGATCATCGGCGCGAGCTGGGAGACGTAGTAGGGATGGAAGATGCCCTCGGCGCGGCTGAAGGCGACCGCCATCGTCAGGCCCACGCCGCCGACCGCGAGCAACCAGCCGGTGCGCGCGTCGGTGCGCTTGAGGCGGGTGACGACGAGCACGCCGATCCCAGCCGCGACGGCGGCACCGAGCAGCCACCCGGCCTGGCCGCCGAGCGCCTCGTTGAACAGCCGCATGGCCCCGGGCTCGCCGCCGAACACGCCGCCGGCGCCACCGCCGCCCGGGCCGCCGCCGCCCCCCGGTCCGCCGTCCTGGCCGAAGAGCCGTCCGAGGCCGTTGTAGCCGAAGATCAGCGACCAGATGCTGTTGTCGCTCGTGCCCGACACCCACGGACGGTCGGCGGCCGGGGCCAGCCAGATCAGGACCGGCCAGGCCAGCCCGACCGCGGTCATCGCCGCGCCACCCGCGGCGAGGCTGCGGACGGCGGCCGCGCGGCCGCGGGGCGCGACCCACAGATACGCGGCGACCAGCGCCGGCACCACGAGCAGCGCCGCCGCCATCTTGGCCTCGAAGCCGAGGCCGACGGCGACTCCCGCACCGACGACCCACCGCGTCCGCCCGTCCTCGAGCCCGCGCACCACGAACCACAGCGCGGCGGTGCAGCACAGCACGAGCAGCGCGTCGGGATTGTTGTGGCGGAAGATGGCGACGGCCACCGGGGTGAGCACCAGCGCCAGCCCGGCGACGAAGCCCGCGGCGCGGCCGAAGCGCCGGTGCGTCGTGTCGTAGGTGAGCGCGACGGTCCCGACGCCCATCAGCGCCTGCGGGACGAGCATGCTCCAGGAGCTGAAGCCGAACGCGCGCGCGGACAGCGCCTGCACCCAGAGGGCGAGCGGCGGCTTGTCGACGGTCATCACTCCAGCCGTGTCGAACGCGCCATACAGGAACGCGTGCCAGCTCGTGCTCATCGAGCGCACGGCGGCGCTGTAGTACTCGTTGGCGAAGCCGTTGCGATCGAGCGCCCACAGGTAGAGCACGCCCGCGGCGACGAGCAGCACGGCGAGCTCGGGGCGCGGGAACGAGAGGGCCGCGGGCCGGACGCGCTCACTCGCGCCGGGGAGGGACAGCGAGGAGGTCGACATGGCCACCACCTTCGGCCGAGCGCCCGAGAGCGGGCTGTGACGACCCTGGGAGTTGGCTGAGCTCGTCGCGCCGGTAGGCTCGGTCCGTGGCCGAGCTGCTCGCGTTCCTCGGCGTCGCCGTCGTCGTGATCGTGACGCCGGGGCAGGACACCGCCCTGACCGTTCGCAACACGCTGGCGGGCGGGCGCCGTGCCGGGGTTCGGACGGCGGTCGGGGTCGTGTGTGGGCAGGCGCTGTGGGCGCTGGCGGCGAGCGTGGGCGTGGCGGCGCTGCTGGTCGCTTCCGAGCCCGCGTTCGTGGCCCTGAAGGTGGTGGGCGCGGTCTATCTCGTGTACCTCGGGGGACAGGCGTTGGTGGCCGCCGTGCGGCGCCGGCCTCGTGCCGAGCACGACGTCGGCGCCGCGGGCGGGCATGAGCTCCGGCAAGGGCTGCTCAGCAATCTCGGCAACCCCAAGATGGCGGTGTTCTTCAGCAGCCTGCTGCCGCAGTTCGCCGACTCGTTCCCGGCGCTGCTCGGCCTCGGGCTGCTGTTCTGCGCGCTGACGCTGGCGTGGCTGAGCGGCTACGCGCTCGCGGTCGCCCGTGCGGGTGACGTGCTGCGACGGCCGCGAGTGCGGCGGACGATCGACGCGGTCACCGGAACCGCGCTGGTGGCGCTGGGGCTGCGCCTGGCGACGACCGACCGCTGATCGCTGCGGAGCAAGCCTAGGCCGCCGGGAGCAGCACCGAGAACACGGCCCCGTCGCCGTCGGCGTTGGCGGCGTCGACCGACCCGCCGTGCGCGTCCACGATCGCGGCGACGATCGCCAACCCCAGCCCGGCGCCGGCCTTGCCGCGCTCGCGACCGCCCTCCGCGCGCCAGAAGCGCTCGAAGAGCGCGGCCGGGTCGTCGTTCGGCAACCCCGGGCCGTGGTCTCGGACCTGCACGCGCACCGCGCTGACATCCGATGACACGAGCACCTCGATCGGGGTGCCGGACGGCGTGTGGACGAGCGCGTTGCGGAGCAGGTTGGCGAGCACCTGGCGGAGCTGGTGGGCGTCGCCCATCACGGTCGCCTCGCCGCCGTCGCGCGCGAGCGCGATCTCCCGGTCCGGGGCGGTCGCGCGGGCGTCGTCGACGGCGTCTCCCGCGAGCGCGGACACGCCGACCTCGGAATGGGGCGCCTCGGCGATCTCGTCGAGCCGCGCGAGCGTCAGCAGGTCCTCGACGAGGACCCCCATCCGCGCGGCCTCGTCCTCCACGCGCCGCATCGAGCGCTTGACGTCCTCGGTCTCGCTCGCGGCGCCCATGCGGTAGAGCTCGGCGTAGCCCCGGATCGAGGCCAGCGGGGTCCGCAGCTCGTGCGAGGCGTCGGCGAGGAAGCGGCGCAGGCGGTCCTCGCTGGCCTGGCGCTCGGCGAAGGCGCGCTCCAGGCGATCGAGCATGGCGTTCAGCGCGAGACCGAGACGGCCGACCTCCGTACGCGGGTCGGTCGACTCGACGCGCCGGGAGAGGTCGCCGCCGGCGATCGCCCCCGCCGTGTGGCCCATGCGGTCGAGCGGGAGGAGCCCGACGCGCACGACCGCCCAGGCGACCGCGGCCAGCGCGAGCAGGACGATGACGATCACGAGCGCCTCGAGCAGCAGGAGCCGCTGCAGCGCCTCGTCGATGTCGGTCGTCGGCGCGGCCACGACGGTGGCGCCCTCCGGGTCGGCCACCGCGTACACCCGGTAGCGCGTCTCGTCGCCGTTCTCTCCGTCGACGGTGAACGCGCGCTCGAGCGGGATGTCGTCCGGGAGCGCCGGGGCTGCCGTGATCTCGTCGTCGAAGTCGAGGTCGCGGGCGCCGACGACGCGGCCCGACTCGTCGCGGCGCTCGACGTACGTGTCGAGCGGCAGCCCGCCGCCCGGCGGCCCGCCGCCGCGGCCCGGCCCGCCCCGGGGGCCCCGGTCCGCGCCCTCGACCCCGCGCTCGCGCAGCGCGCCCACCGCCGCCGGGACTCCGAGCCGCAGCTCCTCGTCGAGCCGGTCGAGCAGGTACGAGCGCTGGCCGAAGTACGTGATCCCGCCGAGCAGGAGCAGCCCCACGGCCGTGAGCGCGAGCAGCGCGGCGATCAGCCGTGAGCGCAGCGAGGCCATCACACGCGCGGCGGGCGCAGCGCGTAGCCGACGCCGCGCACGGTCTGGATGAGCGGCGGGCCGTGGGTGTCGAGCTTCTTGCGCAGGTAGCTCACGTACGTCTCCAGCACCCGCGCGTCACCACCGAAGTCGTAGTCCCAGACGTGCTCGAGCAGCTGCGCGCGGGTGAGCACGCGACGCGGGTTGAGGAGCAGGTAGCGCAGCAGGCGGTACTCGGTGGCGGTGAGGTCGACGGGAGCGCCCGAGCGCGTGACCTCGCGAGCATCCTCGTCGAGCTCGACGTCCTCGAACGTGAGCCGGCTCGACTCGGGCTCGGCCAGGCCGGCACGGCGCAGCACCGTGCCGATGCGGGCGACCAGCTCCTCGAGGCTGAACGGCTTGGTCATGTAGTCGTCGCCGCCGAGCGTGAGCCCGCGGATCTTGTCATCGGTGGCGTCGCGCGCGGTGAGGAAGATCACCGGCACGCGGTTGCGCTGGGCGCCGAGCCGCTGCGCGACGTCGAAGCCCTCCATGTCGGGGAGCATGACGTCGAGCACGATCAGGTCCGGGCGGAACGCGGACACAGCGGACAGCGCGGCCGCACCGGTGGCGGCGGACTCCACCTCGAACCCCTGGAAGCGCAGGGCCATGGTGATGACGTCGACGATGTTCGGCTCGTCGTCGACGACGAGGATCCGGTGCTGGGCGGCTGAGTTCATGCGTGCAGTGTCGGGCGCGCGACTTGGCGGTTGCTGTGGGCTTCCTGGGAGCTTCCTGGGACTCAGGATGCTCCCAGCATCCTCTTACCCCGCTCCGACACGGCGGCCATACCTTCGCCGCATGACCGGAGAGCACCTGTTCTGGATCACCAGCCGCGCGGCGGGCATCCTCGCGCTGCTGCTCGCCACGGCCGGCGTGAGCGTCGGGCTGCTGATGGGCGGCCGCCTGATCGGCCGCCGCGGTCCCGACCTGCGCGTGGCCCACGAGGCGCTCTCGCTGGCGACCATGGCCGCGATCGTCGTCCACGCCGCCGCGCTGCTCGGCGACTCGTACATGAACCCGAGCGTGCTGGACATCACGGTGCCGTTCGTCAGCTCGTTCAACCGCTGGTGGACGTCGCTGGGGATCGTCTGCGGGTGGGCGACGCTGATCCTCGGCCTCTCCTACTACGCACGGGCGCGGATCGGCGTCCAGCGCTGGAAGCGGCTGCACCGGCTGATGGCCGTGGTGTGGCTCGCGTCGATCGCGCACGCGCTCGGCCAGGGGTCGGACGCCGGCGAGCCGTGGTTCCTGCTGGCGGCCGGCGCGCTCGTCCTGCCGGCGCTGGCGCTGCTCGCCGCTCGCATGAACACGACCAAGGGAGCACCCGCATGAGCCCGCACCCCAAGCTCGTCGCCATGCGGCGGCGGATCGCGCGCATCCGGCGCACGGTCGCGGCGGTCGCCGTCAGCGCCTTCATCGCGCTCTTCTCGACGATCTACGTGCAGCTGGCGACCGGCAACGACCCGGTGCTGGCGTCGACGACCACCACCACGACGACGACCACCGAAGCGACCACGACCGACTCGACCGAGTCGACTGAATCGACGGACTCGACCGAGTCGACTGAATCGACGGACTCGACCGACTCGACCGAGTCGACTGAATCGACGGACTCGACCGACTCGACGGAGTCGACCGAGACCGAGGAGGAGGCCGCAGTGACGACGGCGCAGTCATGATCGACTCGTTCGCCTGCTTCGGCTCGACCTGCACGGTCGACATCGACGGCGCCGACGTGGCGGAGGCGCGCGCGACGCTGCTGAGCTGGCACGAGCGCTTCACGCGCTTCGATCCCGCCAGCGAGCTGTCGCGCTTCAACGCCGATCCGCGCGCCGAGATCCCGGTCACCCCGCTGCTGGCGCGGCTGGCGGCGGCCGCCCGCTGGGCCGCCGAGCTCAGCGGCGGCCTCGTCGACGCCACGCTGCTCGGCGACCTCGAGCGGGCCGGCTACGGCGAGAGCCTGAGCACGTCGCTCGACCTGCGCGAGGCGCTCGCGCGGGCTCCCCGCCGCAAGGCGGCGCGCCCCTCGCCCGAGCCGCCCGCCATCGACGTCGACTTCGAGCGCCTCACGGTGCGGCGCACGCCCGGCCTGAGGCTCGACTCCGGCGGGCTGGCCAAGGGCGTGTTCGCCGACGCCCTCGCCGAGACGCTCGCCGGCCGCCGCGCCTTCGCCGTCGACTGCGCGGGCGACCTGCGCGTCGGCGGGCGCGAGCGGAACGTGCACGTGCGCGGGCCGTTCGAGGACGACCTGCTGCACACCTTCCGCCTCGCCGACGCCGGCGTGGCGACGAGCGGCATCGGGCGCCGCAGCTGGGCCGGCCCCGACGGCCGCCCCGCCCACCACCTGCTCGATCCGGCGACCGGGCGCCCGGCGTACACCGGCGTCGTCCAGGCGACGGCGATCGCCCCGACCGCACTCGAGGCCGAGGTCCGAGCCAAGGCCGCGGTCCTCTCCGGTCCCGACGCCGCGGCCGAGTGGCTGCCGCACGGCGGGGTGGTCGTCTACGACGACGCGAGCTTTGCCGTGACTCCGAGTGTGGTGTCGGCCGGGAGAACGTCAACGGCAGCTGGGTAGGGAGGTTGGGGTGCCGGCCGCGTGGCGTCTTCGCCGGCGAACGTCAACTGCGGCTGGGTAGGGAGGTGAGGGTGTCGGCCGGGTTGGTCGGCCTCGCGCGCTGGCGGGCGGTCAAGCCGGGATTACGTGTATCTCGATGCGCGCCGGTTCGCCCAAATCAACGTAAATGCTCTAGACGAGCACTTGCGTGTATTTCGATGATCGCCGGCTCGCCGAAATCCACGTAACACCGCCTTGACGGACCATCACCTGTTCTCGACGACCCGCTCGGCGCCGAGATACACCTTTTGCTCCTAGACGGAGCATTAGGTGTATTTCGATGATCGCGGCCGCGCCCGGATACACCTAACTCCCCTAGACGAGGAGAAAGGTGTATCTCGATGCCGCCGGGCGCGCCCGGATACACCAAACTCCCCTAGACGAGGAGAAAGGTGTATCTCGATGCCGCCGGGCGCGCCCGGATACACCAAACTCCCTTCCTCGCGCCGCGAAAGGCTCCCCAACCTCCCTACCCAGCCGCCGTTGACGTTCGCCGGAGGCCGCCCGCACCAGACGGCGCCCACCTCCTACCCATCCGCCGTTGACGTTGACGTTCCCGTCGGCGCGCCGAAACGTCTCCGCGGAGACGCGCCTTATCTCGCCCAGACGTGCCGTGCAACACAATGCCCGCCATGCGGCGCCTCCTCGTCCTCGTGATGGCGCTCGTGGTGCTCGCCGGCGGCGGGGTCGCGGCATACGTGCTGCTCAGCGGCGACGCTCCGCCGCCACCCGCGCTCTCGCAGCAGGCCGACGCGACCGCGACCGCGACGGCGACGGCCACGCCCGGCTCCGCGGCGGTCGCGTGGACCGTCGCCGCCGGCAAGGAGACGTACGCCGGCTACCGCGTGCGCGAGGAGTTCGCCGGCATCGGCGTCAAGGACGCCGTCGGCCGCACCGACGAGGTGACGGGCACCGCGCAGGTCAACGGCGAGACCGTCGAGGCGGCGGAGCTCGAGGCCGATATGACTACGCTCGTCTCGGATGAGGCACGGCGCGACGGTGCCCTTCGCGACCGCGGCATCGAGACCGACCGCTTCCCCGAGGCGACGTTCACGCTCACCGAGCCGGTCCGCCTCTCTCGCCGGGCCACGACCGCGGCCGGCGAGCTGACCCTGCACGGTCAGACGCGCGAGGTCGACGTGCGCGTCAGCGGGCAGCAGCTGGGCGACGACGAAATCGAGCTCGCCGGATCGGTCCCGATCACGATGGCCGACTTCGCGATCGAGCCGCCCAGCGTCGCGGGCTTCGTGACCGTTGAGGACCGCGGGACGCTCGAGTTCAAGCTCCGCCTCGTGCCGGCCGCGTAGCCAACACGCGCGCGGCGATGCCGGACTGCGTGGCGCGCCCGTAGGCGTCGCCGGTGCCGCTGGTGAGGACGGCCAGCGCGATCCGCCGCCCGTCGCGCTCGAGCAGCGCGACCTGGTGGGCGATCCGCGTCCGCCAGCCGCCCTTGAACATGATCGTGAAGCCGCGCTCGGAGGCGACCGGCGCGATCCCCCAGCGCTGCCACCCGACGATCGACGCCAGCAGGCCGCGCAGGTAGGAGCGGTGCCGGCGCGGCGCCAGGCGGTCGATGCGCAGGAAGAGCCGCGCCTGGTCGGCCGCCGTGAGCTGGGCGTCGGCCCAGTTGCCGACGTCGGCAAAGCGCGTCATCCCCGCGACCCCGGCCAGCCGGGTCAGGCCGGCTCCGCCCACGCGGCGGTAGACCGTGCTCGCGGCCGCGTTGTCGGAGACGCGGATCATGGGGCCTAGAAGCGCCCGTTCGCTCGCGGTCAGCGCGCGCCCGCGCGCCAACCGGACGACGGCCAGCGCGAGCATCGCCTTGACCACGCTCGCCGACGGGTAGCGGCGGTCGACGACCACGCCGCGGATGCGCTCGCCATCGGCGACCGCGAACGACACGGAGCCGTCGCGGTCCCGCGCCCAGCGCTTGGCGTCCTCGACACCGCCCCACGCCACGAGCCGGGGCTCGGACGCGGGAGGCACCGCGCGCGCCTCGCCGGCGGCGAGGGCCGCGAACGCCGCGGCGGCGACGAGCACCGTGGCGGCTCGCGCCGCGACGACGGGGCGGGCCGCCCGCGAGCCGGAGTGGGTCCTCACGGGACGACGACGGCCTTGACGCTCGCCGGGTCCGTGCGACCCGCGAGGAGCGCGGCCTCGGTGTCGTCGAGGTCGAAGTGGCCGGTGACGATCGCGTCGAGGTCCACGCGGCCCTCGCTCACGAGTGCGATCGCGGTCGGGTAGGTGTTCGCGTAGCGGAAGGTGCCCGTGAGCCACAGCTCGCGGTTCTGGATCAGGCTCAGCGGCACGGTCGCCTCGGCCGACGGGCCCATGCCGACCACGACCACGGTGCCTGCGGGCCGGACCGCCGCGATGCCGGCGCCGAGCGCCGCGGGATGGCCGGAGCACTCGATCAGGGCGTCGACCTCCCCCACGTCGTCGCCGGCCGCCAGCGCGCGCGTCGCGCCGGTGCGCCGCGCGTGCTCGAGCCGCTGCGGGCTCACGTCGGTGACCGTGACCTCGGTGGCGCCGAACGCGAGCGCGGTCTGCATCGCGAGCAGCCCGATCGGCCCGGCGCCGGTGACGAGCACGCGGTCGCCGGCGCTCACCCCCGCCTTGCGGCACGCCCAGATGCCGACCGAGAGCGGCTCCATCAGCGCCCCGGCGTCGTCCGACACGCCGTCCGGCAGCGCGAACGCGAAGTCCTCGTGGATGACGACGAAGCGGGCGAACGCGCCGTCGATCGGCGGCGTGGCGAAGAACCGCACGTCGCGGCAGAGGTTGTAGCGGCCGGCCCGGCACTCGCGGCAGCCTCCACACGGCACGCCCGGCTCGAGCGTCACGCGGTCGCCGACGGCGTGGCGCGTGGCGCCGGCGCCCAGCTCGACCACGCGCCCCGCCGACTCGTGGCCGAGGACGAGCGGCGCGGTGACGACATGCGGGCCGATGCGCCCGTGCTCGTAGTAGTGCACGTCCGAGCCGCAGACGCCGACGGCGGCGATCTCGACCAGCACCTCGCGCGGCCCGGGCTGCGGGATCGGCCGGTCCTCGATGCGCACGTCGCCCGGCGCGTGGAGCACCGCGACACGGTTGCTGCGTCCGTGGCTCGCCACGCGCCGCATGATGACGCGTGTGAGGATGCGGGGCATGCGAACGAGCGACCTCGTCCACCGGGAGCGTCCCGCGGACGGCGATGCCGCCGGCCTGCTCGTGCTCCACCACGGCCGCGGCGCCGACGAGAACGACCTGCTCGGTCTCGCGGACGTGCTCGATCCCGAGCGCCGCCTGCACGCCGTCACGCCGCGGGCGCCGCTGCAGCTGCCGGGCTGGCCCGGCTATCACTGGTACGTGGTCCCGCGCGTCGGCTACCCCGATCCCGACACCTTCCATGCCGCCTACCGCAAGCTGTCCACGCTGCACGACTCGCTGTGGGAGCGCACCGGCCTCACGCCCGCGCAGACCGTCTTCGGCGGCTTCTCGATGGGCTCGGTGATGAGCTATGCGCTCGGCCTCGGCGCCGGCCGGCCGGCGCCCGCCGGGATCCTGGCGTTCTCCGGCTTCGTCCCGACCGTCGACGGCTGGGAGCCCGACCTCGCGTCGCGGGCGTCCACGCGCGCGTTCATCGCCCATGGCCGGAGCGATCCGGTGATGCAGGTGGACTTCGCGCACCGCGCGCGCGAGCTGCTCGAGGGCGGCGGGCTCGAGGTCGACTACCACGAGTCCGACGCCGGCCACCACATCGACCCCAACCACGTACCCGCGGCGGTGCAGTGGCTGCGCGCGACGATCTGAGCGCGCGCCGGCGGGCGCGTGCGGGGCTGGCGGCGGAGGCCGACCGCGTCGGCGCGCGCTCGCACTTCCGGGCGATGGGCATCGACCCGGAGCGGCTGGCGGGCCCGATCGTCGGCATCGCCTCGACGTGGACCGGCACGATGCCGTGCAACCTCAACCATCGCGACCTCTCGGACGCCGTCGCGCGCGGCGTGGAGGCCGCGGGCGGCGTGCCGCTTCCGTTCAACACGATCGCCGTCTCCGACAACCAGACGCAGGCGACGCCCGGCATGCGCGCCTCGCTCGTCTCGCGCGAGCTGATCGCCGACTCGATCGAGCTGCTCGACATCGCGCACGACTTCGACGCCCTGGTCTGCATCGTCGGCTGCGACAAGACCGTGCCGGCGGCGCTGATGGCGCTCGCGCGCATCGACAAGCCGGCGCTCGTGCTCTACAGCGGCCCGATGCGCCCCGGCACGTGGCGCGGCGAGCCGGCCACGATCCAGGACGTGTGGGAGCAGCTCGGCGCGTTCCACGCCGGGCGCCTCGGCCGCGGCGACCTCGACGAGCTCGAGCGCACCGCCTGCCCGGGGCCGGGTACCTGCGCCGGGCACTTCACCGCCAACACGATGGGCCTCGCGCTGGAGTTCCTCGGAATCGCGCCGCTCGGAGAGGCGATGGTCGCGGCCGACGACCGCGACCGTCGCGCGACCGCCGCCGAGCGCTGCGGGGAGCTCGCCACCGGCCTTCCCGCGAGCGGGCGCACGGCACGCGACTTCCTCGACCGCAGGGCGCTGCGCAACGCGATGGCGGGGATCGCGGCCACGGGCGGCTCGACCAACGGCATCCTGCACCTGCTGGCGATCGCGCGCGAGGCCGGCGTCGAGCTGGACCTCGACGAGCTGGTGGCGGTCTCGCAGGCGACGCCGGTGATCGCCAGCCTCGCCCCGTCGGGCCGCTACCTGGCGACCGACCTGCACGCGGCCGGCGGCGCGCCTGCCGTGCTCGCGGAGCTGATCCGCGCCGGGCTGGTCGACGGCGACGCGCCGGCCGTCGAAGGCGGCACGCTCGCCGCCGGCGCGGCGGGCGCGCCGGAGCCGGACGGCGAGGTCGTGCGCCGCGCCGAGATGCCCTTCAAGGCCGCCGGCGGCCTGCTCGCCCTGCGCGGCAACCTCGCGCCCGACGGGGCGGTCGTCAAGGTTGCCGGCACCGAGCGCCGCAGTCACAGTGGGCCGGCGCGTGTATTCGACTCCGAGGAGGCGTGCATGGCGGCGATCAACGCGGGCGCTGTGGAGCCCGGCGACGTGCTCGTCATCCGCAACGAGGGCCCGGCCGGCGGCCCGGGGATGCGCGAGATGCTCGGCGTCACCGCCGCGGTGGTCGGCGCCGGGCTCGGCGAGTCGGTCACGCTCGTCACCGACGGGCGCTTCTCCGGCGCGACGCGCGGCCTGATGGTCGGCCACGTCAGCCCCGAGGCGGTGCGCGGCGGGGCGATCGCCGCGGTCCGGGAGGGCGAGCGGGTGACGGTCGACCTCGACGAGCGGCTGCTCCACGTCGACGTCGACGCCGCCGAGCTCGCCCGCCGTCTCGCGGACTACGCCGCGCCGCCGCCCGCATTCGCCACCGGCGTGCTCGGCCGCTACGCGCGGCTGGTCGGGTCAGCCTCCGAGGGGGCGACGCTGCGGTGAGCCACCGGCCCGGCACGACGCGCCTCCGCGAGGCCACGCAGTGAGCCGCTACCTGGTCACCGGCGCGTACGGGGCGATCGGCGCGTGGACGCTGCGCGCGCTGCTCGACCGCGGGCATGACGCGATCGCGTTCGACCTCGGCGAGGAAGCGCCGCGCCTGGCGATCGCGCTCGAGCCCGGCCAGGCGGAGAAGGTCGTGCGCGTGCGCGGCGACATCACCGACCTCAAGCTCGTCGAGCGGGTGCTGGACGAGCATGCCGTCACGCACGTGATCCACCTCGCCGCGCTGCAGGTGCCGTTCGTGCGCGCCAACCCTCCGCTGGGCGCCGCCGTCGACGTGCTCGGCACGGTCAACGTGTTCGAGGCCGTGCGCCGCCGCCGCGACCGGATCGCCCCCGTGGTCTACGCCTCCTCGATCGCCGCGCTCGGCGACAGCGAGCACCCGAGCACGCTCTACGGCGTCTTCAAGTGGGCCAACGAGGGCACCGCGGAGCGCTACTTCGAGGACTTCGGGGTCTCCTCGATCGGCCTGCGGCCGCACACCGTCTACGGCCCGGGGCGCGATCAGGGACTCACGTCGGCGCCCACCACCGCGATGGTCGCCGCCGCCGCCGGCGTGCGCTTCCACATCCCGTTCGGCGGCAGCGTGCAGATGCAGTACACGGCCGACGTCGGCGAGGCGTTCGTGCGCGCGAGCGAGCTCGACTACCGCGGCGCGTCGGTGCATAACCTCGACGGGCCCGTCGTGTCGATGCCCGAGCTGATCGAGCTGATCGCGCGCGAGGTCCCCGAGGCGGCGAAGCTGATCACGGCCGACCGGGAGCCGCTGCCGTTCCCGGCCGAGGTCGACCACGCCTCGTGGCTCGAGCTGATCGGCGGACCGGTGATGCGGCCGATCGAGGCCGGCGTCGCCGAGGGGATCGAGCAGTTCCGGGTACTGCTGGCCGACGGCCGCGTCAGCCCGCCGTCCACGGGAGGCCGCGCCGCAGGGTGACCACGTGCAGCGGCGCGCCGGTCTCGGCCGCCTCGTCGGCGGCACGACCGGGGTGCTCGGTGTTGCCCTCGAACAGGTCCCAGTGGATCGGGACGAGCACGGACGCGCCGATCCGCGTCGCCAGCGCGACGGCGTCGCGAGGGTCCATGTTGCCGGCGAGGTCGGCCTGCTCGCGGAAGTAGGTGCGGCCGTTGACCGGCAGCAGCGCGACGTCGACGGACAGGCCCTCGAGCGCCGCGACGACCGCGTCGGCGACGAGCGTGTCGCCCGCGTGGTAGAGGCTCACGCCGTCGAGCTCGAGCACGTAGCCGACGAACCGCGGATCGTCGCTGTAGCCGTCGCGCGGGTGGACGGCGTGCACTGCCGGCACGGCGGTCGCCGCGCCCGCGTCCCCCAGCTCGACTCGGTCGCCTCGGGCCACGCCGACGAACTTCGCGTCGGGGCACACCTCGCGCACCATCGGCTCGAGCGGCGCGGGGGCCACGATCGTGAGCTGCGGGCTGCGCTCGGCGACGGCGCGCAGCGACGCCGGGTCGAGGTGGTCGAGGTGCTCGTGGGTCACGAGCAGCCAGTCGACGTCACCCTCCACCGGCGGCGGCGGATAGCGGCGCCCCTCCTGCTCGGAGAAGAACGGGTCGACGAGGATCCGCCGCCCGGCGGCCTCGAACAGGAACCCCGCCTGCCCGAGCCATGTCACGACCGGGGCCACGGCGCGAGGATAACGTTCGCCGCGTGGACGCACTGATCACGGTTCCGGGCCAGCCGGATTCGGCGGCCGTCGCCGAGCGGAGCACCCCCGAGCCCGACCCCGGGAGCGTGGCGATCCGCGTTCTGGAGGTCGGCGTGTGCGGCACGGACCGCGAGATCGCCGCGGGCGAGTTCGGGGTCGCGCCGCCGGGCGAGGAGGCGCTGATCCTCGGCCACGAGCTGCTCGGCGAGGTGGCCGCGGACGGGCACGGCTTCGCCAAGGGCGACCTCGTCAGCGCCACCGTGCGCCGCTCGTGCGGGCGCTGCGCCCCGTGCCGGGCCGGCTCGCCGGACGCCTGCGCCACCGGCGACTACTCCGAGCGCGGCATCACCGCCCTGAACGGGTTCGCCGCCGAGCTGGTGCTCGAGGAGCCCGAGCACGTCGTCGCCGTGCCGCCGGCGCTCGGCCGCCTCGGCGTGCTGGCCGAGCCGGCCTCGATCTGCGCCCGCGGCATCCGTCACGCCCACGCCGCCGGCGAGCGCCAGGCGTGGGACCCGCGGCGCGCGCTCGTGATCGGCGCGGGGGCGATCGGGATGCTCGCCGCGTACATGCTCCGCCTGGCCGATTACGAGGTCTGCGTCGCGGCGCGCAGCGCCGCCACGAGCGAGAAGGGCGAGCTCGTCGCCGCCGCCGGCGCGCACTATCTCTCGACCGCCGAGACGGCGCTCGAGGACGCGGGCCGGTTCGACATCGTGATCGAGGCGGCCGGGAGCGCGGAGCTGATGCTGCAGGCGGCCGCGCAGCTGCAGCGCAACGGCGTCGCCTGCCTGCTCGGGCTCGATGCCCACCCGCACGAGGTCACTGTCGACGCGACGCTCTTCGGCGTCGACTTCGTGCTCGAGAACCGGGTGCTGCTCGGCAGCGTCAACGCCCACAAGCAGGACTGGGAGACCGGCGTGCACCAGCTCGAGGCCATGCGCCGGCGCTGGCCCGAGGCGCTGGAGCGGCTGGTCGGCCTGCGCGTGCCGCCGGACCGCTTCCAGGAGGCGTTCGACTTCCGCGGCGTCAAGGCGACGCTGCAGTTCTCGTAGTGGACGTCCGCGTCGTCACCTTCAACGCCGCCGCCGGCAACCCGCGGATCAAGACCCGGCAGGCCGACTTCCTCCAGCTGCCGTTCTACCGCGAGGCGCTCGAGGGCGGCGAGGGCGCGCCGCTGCTGGCGCTCCAGGAGGTGGGCGACGAGCAGGCCGCGGCACTACGGCGCACGGCGGCCGCGGCCGCCGGTCGGGTCCTGCAGAAGCGCCGGCCGAAGCTCGGCAACGCGCTCGTGATCCCCGACCGCTACGAGGTGGTCGCGCACGCGAGCGGCTATTACGTCGTCCCGCAGCTGCGCGGGATCCTCGACGGGCTGCGCCGCCGGCGGCCCGACTGGCGCCAGTTCGGCGAGCTGCGGATGTGGGTCGCGGCCCGGCTGCGCGACCGCGTCGCCGGGCGCGAGCTCACCTTCGTCACGACGCACATCTCGGCCAACGGCAGCCTGAAGGTGCCGCAGACGCGGGCGATCGTGAAGCGCACGCTGGCGGCCGCGGCGCGCGGCCCGGTGATCCTCGCCGGCGACTTCAACGTCCCGGCGCACAACCCCCGCGGGCGCGACGTCGAGGCTGCCGCCGTCCTCAAGCGGCTGCGCGACGTGGGCACCGCCGCGCTCCCGCCGGGGCGCGAGAACATCGACTACGTGCTGACCGCCGGCTTCGAGCCGGTCTCCTCGCGACTGTGGACCGGGGACTCGCTGGCGCTGCCCGGCAGCCCGAACGCCGAGACGGTGAGCGACCACTACGCCGAGGACGACGTGGTCCGCTACAGCTGACTCGGCCGACGCCGATCAACCGGGTGTCACGGCACTCGAGACCTTCGCGGCGACCGATGTGGTGATGGCGCGGCAGCCGATCTTCGACGCCGACCTGCGCCTCGCCGCGTTCGAGCTGCTCTACCGCGCGGTCGGCGAGGACGGCCGCTCGCCTTCGGGTGACCGCGCCACGGCGACCGTGCTCGTCGGCGCGCTCACCGACGTCGGGCTCGGGCGCCTCGTCGGCTCCCAGCGCGCGTACCTCAACGTCGACCGCGAGTTCCTGCTCGCGTTCCGGCCGCTCCCGCTGCCGGCCGACCGCGTCGTGCTCGAGCTGGTCGAGGACCAGATCGTCGACGACGAGCTGCTGGCCGTGCTCGGCGAGCTGGTCGACGAGGGCTTCACGCTCGCGCTCGACAACTTCGACTACCGGCCCGAGCTCGAGCCGCTGCTGCGCCTCGCGTCCGTGGCCAAGCTCGACATCCAGGCGCTCGACCGCGAGGGGCAGGGCGACCACGTCCGCCGCCTGCACGACCTCGGCCTGACCGTGATCGCCGAGAAGGTCGAGACGCGCGAGGAGCTCGAGCACTGCCGCAGCCTCGACTTCGACGGCTTCCAGGGGTTCTTCTTCGAGCGCCCCGCGATCGTCTCCGGGCGCCCCACCCCCACCTTCCGCCTGCGGGCGCTCGCCGAGCTCCTGGCCACGGCGGACGAGGACCTCGACACGCTCGAGCAGCTGATCGCGCCGGACGCCGGCCTCAGCCACAAGCTCCTGCGCCTGACCAACTCCGCCCACGTGGCGCCGCGCAGCCAGATCCGCTCGATCCGCCACGCGCTCGCGCTGCTCGGCGGGCGCACCGTGCGCCGCTGGGCGACGCTCCTGATGCTCTCCGACACCCGCGGGCAGTCGCACGAGCTGCTCGTCACCGCGCTCGTCCGCGCCGCGCTGTGCGAGCGCCGAGCCGGGCGCGATTCCAACGCCGAGGCCGACCGTGCCTTCACCGTCGGCCTCTTCTCGGTCGCCGACGCGCTGCTCGAGACCACGATGCCGGAGCTGCTCGCCGAGCTGCCGTTCGACGAGCGCACGACCGAGGCCCTGCTCGACCACGTCGGGCCCGAGGGCCGGATCCTGCGCACCGTGCTCGCGTACGAGCGCGGCCGCTTCGACGAGAGCGACGTCAGCGGGCTCAGCGATATGTACTACGACGCCGTCGAGTGGGCCACCGAGACGGTCGTCCAGCTCGGCTGAACCCCGGCGCCCACACGCTTGACGGGAGTGAAAGACTCCCGCTCTAGAAAGCATTGGAATCGGTTCCACAGGACCGAAGGGGGAGTCGGGATGCTGCGTTTGCTTGCCGTGCTGTGCGGGCTCGTGACCTGTCTGGCAACAGCGTCGGTCGCGGAGGCGGACAAGAAACGCGGGAAGGGCCATCACCACGGCTCCTCCAAGGCGCAGCACAGCCTCCGCGCGCCGGTCACGCGCGACAACTTCTACTTCGTGATGGCCGACCGGTTCGCAAACGGCTCGGTGCCCAACGACGACGGCGACCCGTCGACCCCGGCCGAGCCGGACCCGAGCCAGCGGCTCGTCCACGGGTGGGACAACACGGGCACCGGCTGGTATCACGGCGGCGACCTGAAGGGGATGCTCGGCAAGATCGACTACATCCAGGACCTCGGGACGACCGCGATCTGGCTCACGCCGAGCTTCAAGAACAAGGCGGTGCAGCCGCAGGACAACTCGGCGGGGTACCACGGCTACTGGATCACCGACTTCACCCAGATCGATCCGCATCTGGGCACGAACGCCGAGCTGCGGGCGCTGGTCGAGGCCGCGCACGCGCGCGGCATGAAGGTCTACTTCGACATCATCACCAATCACACGGCCGACGTGATCGGCTACGGCGACAGCCAGCGCAAGGGCTACGTGTCGAAGGATCGGCGGCCGTACACGGACGCGGCCGGCAACGCGTTCGACGACCGCGACTACGCGGGCACGAACAGCTTCCCGCCGCTGGACCCGGCGACGAGCTTCCCCTACACCCCGACGTTCCCCACCGCGGCCGACGCGACGCTCAAGGTCCCCGCGTGGCTCAACGACCGCACGCTCTATCACAACCGCGGCGACACGACGTTCGTCGGCGAGAACTCCTACTACGGCGACTTCTTCGGCCTCGACGACCTCTTCACCGAGCACCCGCAGGTCGTCGACGGGATGATCGACATCTACAAGGGCTGGATCACGGACTTCCGCATCGACGGCTTCCGCATCGACACGATGAAGCACGTCAACGACGAGTTCTGGGAGAAGTTCGCGCCCGAGATCCTGAGCCACGCCCGCCGGCAGGGCGTAAAGCAGTTCTACGCGTTCGGCGAGGTGTTCGACACCACGAAGGCGTTCACGTCGCACTTCACGACCCAGGCGAACGTGCAGGGCGTGCTCGACTTCCCGTTCCAGCAGGCGGCCCAGCGGTTCGCGGCCAACTCGGTGGCGACGAACGAGTTGGGTGACTTCTTCGTCGGCGACGACTGGTACACGGACGCCGACTCGAACGTCTACCAGCTGCCGACGTTCCTCGGGAACCACGACATGGGCCGCATCGGCCTCTTCATCCGCAACGCCAACCCCGGCGCCGGCGACGCCGAGGTCTTCCAGCGCGACAAGCTCGCCCACGAGCTCATGTACCTCTCGCGCGGCAACCCGGTCATCTACTACGGCGACGAGCAGGGCTTCGTCGGCGACGGCGGCGACCAGGGGGCGCGGCAGGACATGTTCCCGGGCGAGGTCCCGTCCTACAACGACGACGACCTGATCGCGACGGACATGACGCACGGGAACGAAGCGTGCTGCTTCGACTCCGGCCATCCGCTGTTCCGGGCGATCTCGAGCCTCGCCGACCTCACTGAGCGCTACCCGGCGCTGCGCGACGGCGCCCATCAGCACCGCTACTCGAGCGGCGCCGCCGGGATCTACGCGTACTCGCGCCTGGACCGGCGCGAGCAGCGCGAGTTCGTCGTCGCCGTCAACAACGCCGAGACCCCGCAGACCGCGGCCGTGCCCACGTGGGCGGCGCGCGGCTGGTTCAAGAAGGTCTACGGCAGCGGAGCGAGCTGGGTGCGGACGGACTCCGGCAAGCGGCTGCAGGTGACCGTGCCGGCGCTGTCGACGATCGTCTACAAGGCCGACCGCAAGCTGCACCGCAGCCACCGCGCGCCGCGCCTCTCGCTGACGACCCCCGTCGAGGCGCGCGACCGGCTCGAGGTCCGCGCAAACGTGGCGGGCGACTCGTTCTACGAGGTCACGTTCAAGGCCAAGGTCGGCTGGGGCCGCTGGAAGTCGATCGGCACCGACGACACGGCGCCGTACCGGGTCTTCCAGGACGTCGCCGACTACAAGCCCGGCACGCGGATCAAGTACAAGGCCGTCGTGCTCGACAACGCCGGGCACACGCGCAAGAGCCGCACGGCGTCGTCGCAAGTGGCCGCGCCGTCGATCGTGCTCGAGGCGCCCACCGACAACGGGCGGGTTCGCGGCGAGGTCGAGGTGCGGGCGGTCACCACGCCCGAGCACCCGTGGTACTCGGTCCAGTTCCAGCGCTCGCTGAACGGCGGCGCGACGTGGACCAACGTCGGCTCACCCGACACGTCGTCGCCGGTGTACACGCACTTCGACGACACGAGCGCGCTGGCCGACGGCGCGGTCGTCCACTACCGGGCAGTCCTCGATTACGCCAAGCGGGGGACGAGGACGGTGACGAGCGCCCCACGCAGCGTCACGGTCGTGCAGGCGCGGGTGACGCAGGCGATCATCCATTACCAGCGCACCGACGGCGCGTACGCCAACTGGGGGCTGCACCTGTTCGACGGCAACCCGCCGGGCGCACTCGCCCCTGGCCAGGCGACTGCCGAGTGGACGAACGCGACGCCGTTCGAAGGCACGGACGGCTATGGCGTCTTCCACACGATCCAGATCGCGGATGACACGAAGCGCGTCGGCTTCATCGTGCACGGAAAGCCGCCCGGCGGAAACCCCGACGTCAAGGACACCGACGCCGATCGGTTCTTCGTCCCGCTCGAAAGCCCTGAGATCTGGCTCAAGCAGGGGGACCCGACGATCTACACCTCGCAGCCCTGAGCGGGGGCTACGCCTCGGGGCGCTTCGCGCGCCCCGAGGCGCGCTGCTCGAGCGTCTCGAGCACGCGCTCGACCGACTGCTCGACCGGCTCCTCGGACGCATGGAGCCGGACGTCCGGCGCCTCCGGCGACTCGTACGGCGCGTCGACGCCGGTGAAGCCGGGCAGCTCTCCCGCGCGGGCGCGGGCGTAGAGGCCGGCGGGGTCGCGGCGCTCGCACTCCTCGATCGGGGTGTCGACCCACGCCTCCACGAAGTCGAGGTCGGCCTGCTCGTGCAGCTCGCGCGCCCAGGCGCGGTCGGCGGCCATCGGCGACACGAGCGCGACGATCGCCACGTTGCCGGTGTCGGCGAGGATGCGCGCGAGGCTCGCCACCCGGCGGGCATGCTCGTGCCGGTCGGCGGGCGAGAACCCCAGGTCGCCGCTGAGCCCGTGGCGCAGGTTCTCGCCGTCGAGCAGGTAGGCGGGCCGGCCGGCGGCGACCAGGCGGCGCTCGAGCTCCTCGCCGATCGTCGACTTGCCGGAGCCGGGCAGCCCCGTGAGCCACACGGTGGCGCCGCGCACGCCGAGGATCCCCCAGCGCTCGCGGCGCGGGAGCGGCGGCTCGTGCCACACGACGTCGGGGCTGTGGGGGCCGACCGGCGCGCCCGCCTCCTCGGTGGCGCTGAGGATCATGCCCGCGGCGACGGTGTCGTGCGTGGTCTCGTCGACGAGGATGAAGGCGCCCGTGGTGCGGTTGCGCGTGTACGGATCGGCGAGCACGGGCGCGCTCGTCCGCAGGCGCACGCGCCCGATGTCGTTCAGCTCGAGCTCGCCGGGCCGGGCGACGTCGCCGAGCGTCTCCATGTCCACGCGCGTGCGGATCTCCTCGATCGTCGCACGCACGCGGCGGGTGGTGTGCTTGAGCTCGTAGCGCGTCCCGGCGAGCAGCGGGCGCTCGGCCATCCAGCAGATCGTGGCCTCGAGATGGCGGGCGACCGGCGGCGGCGAGGCGGCGCCGCTGAGCATGTCGCCGCGGCCGACGTCGATGTCGTCCTCCAGCAGCACGGTGACCGACATCGGCGGCCGGGTGCTCTCCACCGCGCCGTCGGGGGTGTCGATCCGGGCGATCCGCGAGTACTCCCGGCGCGGCAGGACCACGACCTCGTCGCCCCGCCGCAGCACCCCGCCCGCGACGCGACCGGCGTAGCCCCGGTAGTCGGGCGCCCGCACGGTCAGCTGCACGGGGAAGCGCGTCTCCTGCGGCGCGTCGTCTGCGCTCACCTCGAGCCGCTCGAGCTGCGCGAGCAGCGGGGGGTCGGCGAACCATGGCGTGTTCGCGGACGCGTCGACCACGTTGTCGCCGTTGAGCGCGGACACGGGGATGACGCGCGTGTCGGGCACGCCGAGGCGCTCGGCCATCTCGACGAAGCCGCGCTCGATCTCGCGGAAGCGCGCCTCGTCCCAGTCGACGAGGTCCATCTTGTTCACGCACGCCACGAGGTGGCGGATCCCGAGCAGCGCGGCCAGGTACGCATGGCGGCGCGACTGCTCGATGATGCCGGCGCGAGCGTCGACGAGCACGAGCGCGGCGTCGGCGGTCGAGGCGCCCGTGACCATGTTGCGCGTGTAGCGGACGTGGCCCGGGGTGTCGGCGATGATGAACGAGCGCGCCGGGGTGGCGAAGAAGCGGTACGCGACGTCGATCGTGATGCCCTGCTCGCGCTCGGCCCGCAGGCCGTCGATCAGGTGGGCGAGGTCGACGTCGGCGCGGGCCATCTCGTCGGCCATCAGCGCCCGCGCGTCGTACAGCAGCCGGCCGATCAGCGTGCTCTTGCCGTCGTCGACCGACCCGGCCGTCGCGATGCGGAGCAGCTCGGCGGAGGTTCGCTCGGTCGCCGTCACGCGCGTGCACGATACGAGGTCGCCTGCGCCACTTGCACTCTGTAATCCGGTGTTGGAGTGTTGACCAGACAGGCCGCGGCTCGGGTTCCGGCGGCCGTTATGTCAGGAGGCACTCATGGTCAGGCCTATGGCCGGGACCACTGCTGCGCTGTGCGCGGCGGTGGTCGGCTTCGGCGCGTCCGCTTCGGCGGCGGAGCCGGGCCCCACCTTCGTCGATCCGACGGCGAAGCTCGAGAAGCGCGAGCACATCACGCTCGGGCAGCTCGACTACGTGGCGCCGTTCGCGTATCTCAAGGCGGCGGGACGGGGCAAGCACACGTCGGCTTCGCGGTCGGCTACTCGGAGCTGCAGGCCGAGAACCGGCAGAACGTGTTCGGGATCAACTACGACCCCGAGCATCACCTGCCGACGTTCGCCGGCGTGCCGACGCGCGTGCCCAACTACGCGCGCGACTTCGGCGGCAAGGCCCGGATCACCGGGCTCGTCGACTTCGAGAACACGCTCAGCGGCTTCTCGGCAGTGTCAGGCGTCAAGAACGCGCTGCGCGCCGATGAGGGCGAGGAGTGGCAGATCGGCACGATCACGACGATGAAGGACGAGGTCGTCTGGCACGCGCTCGAGGAGACGCACATCTCGCTCGGCGACCGCGGCTCCTACGGCGTGCACAGCGTCGTCCACGGCGGGCCGTCGTCGTTCGGGCCGTTCACCGCGACAACCGCCGCGGGGGACGACTTCGTGCTCAAGGACCAGGGGATCCTGTTCAACGCGGTGGTCGGCGACCGGGTGACGATCGGGGTCAAGAGCCTCGTGCAGAACTCCGAGCTGCCCTCCGGCACCCAGGTGCCGGACCGCACGGTGATCCTCAACAACGCCCCGCCCTACCCGGTGGAGTGGTAGGCCGCACGCATCGTCGGCTCGCGATCGCCGTGCCCCTGGTGGGCGCGGCGGTCGCCGCGGCCGCTTTGTCGGGCGGCGAAGGAGACCGCGCGCCGCGCGCGTCCGCCGGGCCTGTGCGCGGCCTCACCGCCTCGCTGCAGGACGAGGTGCGCCGGTTGCCGCGCGACCGGATCGCGTGGACCACGCGCTGGCGCCTGTGCTGGAACGCCTACGCGGGCGCGCGTGCGTACGAGCTGCGGCCGCTCACGGGCGAGGGCGCGCCGGCCACTTCGCAGCGTCAACGCGGGCGCTGCTTCGCGATCGAGGTCGCCAAGGGGCGCAACGCCCGCTCCGCGGGCCTGGTCCGGCGCGACGTCCAGGTCGCACTCCAGCAGAGCCAGCTCGCCTACCAGGTGCGGGCGGTCGTGTCCGGCGGCCGCACGCCGTGGTCGCGCAGCGTGCCCGTCGGCGAGCCGTTCGCCGGCCGCTGACTCAGGCCCGCGTCGGTGCGCGCGCGAACAGCACGGAGAACGCTCGGCACCACACGACGGCGGTCGTATAGCGGTCGAGGTCCACGCGTGACGGGATCTCGTACTGCTGGTTCCCGCGGTTGCCCTTGAGCGCCCCGAGGTCGATGTAGTCCTCCACCTCTCCTTCGCTGCGGGCCGGGCCCGCCACGAGGAAGACGCGCAGGTCGGGCCCGTTGTCGACCTCGAAGCCCGTCAGCGTGAGCACGCGACCGCCCTTCGCCAGCCGGATCAGCGTGGCGGTGCCGGCGGCCGGGTGCTGGACTGACTCGAAGCGGCCCACGCGCAGGCGGACGTTGCGCGGTGGCCGGGCGCGTTCCGGCCCGTCGGACGCCGCCGGGGCGGGCGCTGCCGGCGCGGCCGTCGCGACCTGCTCGTTCACCGTCTCGTCGAGGAACACGGACGAGCCGAGGTAGACACCCGCGACGGCGGCGGTCACGACGTAGGCACCGAGCACGGGCCACCGCAGCAGCCGGCTGCGGACGGCGATCGCGAGGCAGACGACCCCGGCGAGGCCCATCCAGGCGGCAGTGAGCCACATCGACACCGTGAAGCTGTTGGTGATCACGCCACCCGTCACCCAGATGCCGGCGAGCACCACGGCGGCGACGACGGGGATCGAGACGAGGGCGAGAGCGAGCCGCGAGCGCGTTGCCTGCATGGTCCATGGTCGAGGCAGCCCGCGGGGCGTTACAGCGTCCCCGCGCCAGCGGCTCGCGGTTGGGCCGAACGACTTGTACTGTTTGGCACGAGAGCTTCGATCGCATGCGGTTCGTTCGCGCGTCACCGACCACCTTCGACCCTGTCCACGCGACGCCGTGGCAGTTCGTGCGCGAGGTGCTGCGTAACTGCAAGCGGCACCGCACGACCGGCCATGCCGCCGAGATGGCGTTCTTCGCGGTCGTGACGCTCGTCCCGTCGACGGTCGCCGTGGGGTCCGCGCTCGGGCTGTCGAAGTCGCTGATCGGCGAGCAGCTCGTGTTCGAGGCGGAGAACGCCGCCATCAGCGCGATCCGCACGCTCATGGGCCCCGAGCTGGCGGACACGGTGATCACCCCGTTCGTGCACCTGCAGCTCTCCCAGCCGAGCGGCGGGGTGGCGATCTTCGGCCTGCTGATCGCGTGGTGGTGCTCGATGCGCCTGTTCGAGGCGACCGGCACCGCGCTCGACGTGGCCTACCGCGTGCGCAGCGCGCGGGCGACGCTCGTGCAGCGCGTGCTCGCGCTGGGCTTCGCGCTCGGGTCGGTGGCGCTCGTGGCGCTGACCGTCCAGGTGACGGTGGCCGTCGGCTGGGCCGCGCTGCGCGTGCCGCTGTTGCTGGTCGTCGTGGTCGGCTTCCTCGTCTCGCTCTACCGCTTCAGCCCGAACGTGAAGCACTGCTGGCGCGACTGCCTCCCGGGCGCACTGGTCGGCGCCGCGCTGTGGATCGTGGCCGCGGTCGTGTTCCGCATCTCGGCCGAGCTCGGGATGCGCGCCGCGTCCGGCGGCGTCGCGGCCAACGACCCGTCGATGATCCTCATCGGCCAGTCGATCAACGCGGTCGTCGCGACCGTGCTGTGGGCCTACCTGGCCAGCATCGCGATCCTGATCGGCGGCGAGTTCAACGCCGCCCTGCGCAACCGCCGCCTCGAGCGCTCGATCGTCGCGGCGCCCGTGCCCGAGCGCGAGCTCGAGCCGGTCCAGTCGCGCTGAGCGACAAGCGCAACGCGCTACGAGAGCAGGTAGCCGCAGATGAACCCGGCGACGGTGGCGGTAGCGACGCGGCTCGACACCTCGGCGAACGCGTGCGGGACGATCGCGATCGAGATCACCGCGAGGACCGCGCCGGCGGCGATCGCCTGCGCGGTGCCGACGAGCTCGGCGCTCGCGTCCGCGAGCACGGTGCCGCCGAGCACGGTTGCGCCTGCGAGCGCGATGCCGATCCCGCCTAGCACGCGGAGGGCGAAGCCGCGCGTGTGACCGCCGGCGAGGATCGGCTGCGCGGCGCCGTAGGACTCGACGACGTTGCCCAACAGAATCCCGGCCAGCAGCGCGACGCCGACCTCGCCGTCGGCGACGGTGAGCCCGAGCGCGATCGACTCGGGCACGCCGTCGACGAAGATCCCGGCGGCGATCGACTCTCCCCGCGCCGCCTCGGCGTGGTCGCGCGGCATCGCCATCGCTCGGCCGGACGCCGCGGCGTGGGCCGAGCGGCGCATCGCACGCATGCTCGGCTCGCGGTTCAACCAGGCGTCGGCGCCGACGTAGAGCAGCGTGCCCGCGGCTAGGCCGGCGGCGGTCAGCGCGGTGCCGGCGCCCTCATCGGCGTCGGGCACGAGCTCGAGCGCGATGGCGGCGAAGAGGATCCCGCCGCCGAACGCGGTGAGCGTCGCCGCCACGCGCTCCGGCAGGTGCAGGAGCACCGCCGCCAGCGCGCCTACGACGAGGCTGCCTCCGACCAGGAGGCCCCAACCCACCGATGCGCCGAGATTCGCCATCGCTGATCAAGTCGCCGCCCGCCGTGGCCCGTTACAGCACCGCGTAGCTGCGGACGGGGAACGTGCCGAGCCCGCGCAGCTTGACCGGCACGGCGCTGAAGCGGAAGCCGGCGGCGGGCAGCGCGTCCAGGTTGGTCAGGTGCTCGCAGATCGGGATGCCGGCGGCCAGCAGCGTCGAGTGGACCGGCCGCTCGCCGGTGGCGGTGTCGTCGATGTTGAGCGAGTCGATTCCCACGAGCAGCGCGCTTTGGTCGACGAGGTACGCCGCCGCGTCCGCGGTCAGGAACGGGTGACCCTCGAAGTAGGCGTCCGTGCGCCAGTGGCGGCTCCAGCCCGTGCGCACCAGCACCGCCCGGCCCGCGACCTCGACGCCCTCGAGCGCCGACCGGTCGAGCGCCCGCTCGCGGCTGTCGACGACGACGGCGTCGAGGTCGGCGAGGCGGTCGAGCGGCAGCTCGGACATGTCGGCGCCGTCCGGGTAGCGGTGGAACGGGCTGTCGACGTACGTGCCGGTGTTGGCGCACAGCTGCACGCTGCCGATGTGGAACTCGGTGCCGGGCGCATAGTGCTCGCGGCTGGCCTCGCGGCTGAGGAAGTCGCAGACCACCGGCGCCGGCAGGCCCTTGTACGTGATCATCCCGTCCTCGACGACGTGACTGAGGTCGATTCGTTGCATGTTCGTCATCCTCCCGCACGTGCGCGCCGCGCTTCCGTTCCTCGCTCACGCGGCGCTGTGGCCAGTCCGCGTCGCGCTTCGGGCGTACGCGCGCGCGGCCCCTCGGGCCGAGGAGCGGGTGGGCGCCGAGCGGCGGGTGACGTTCGTGCTCGGCAGCGCCTGGGGCATGGGCGGCACGATCCGGACGGTGCACAACCTCGCCGGCTACCTGGCGAGCCAGGGGTACGAGGTCGAGATCCTGAGCGTGTTCCGCTCGCGCCGCCGGCCGTTCTTCGCGTTCGCGCCCGGCGTGCGGGTGACCGCGCTCGACGATCGGCGCGGCCGCCGCCGGCTGCGCCGCCTGCCGAGCGCGCTCGCCCACCCGGCTGACGCGGGGCCGCGCTGGAACCTGTGGGTCGACGTGCAGCTCGTGCGCCGCCTGCGCCGCCGGACGGGGTTCCTGATCACCACGCGACCGGTGCTCAACCTGATCGCCGCCGACCTGCGCCCGCCGGGGCTCGTGCGCGTCGGGCAGGAGCACATGAGCCACGACGTCTGGGGACGGCGGCTGCGGCGCGCGATGGTCGCCGCCTACCCGCGGCTCGACGTGCTCGTCGCGCTCACCGAGGGCGACCGAGCGCGCTACGAGCAGGTCACGGGCGGAAGTGTGCGCACCGAGCGCATCCCCAACTCGGTGTCGGCGCTCGGCGGGCCGGAGCCCGACCTCGCGGCCCCGCTGCTGGTCGGCGCCGGCCGCCTGACGACGCAGAAGGGCTTCGACCGCCTGATCGAGGCGTTCGCCAGGGTCGCGCCCGACCACCCCGCGTGGAGGGTGCGGATCCACGGCCGCGGCGGCCAGCGCGGCGCTCTGCGACGGCAGATCGACGCCGCCGGTCTCGGCGATCGCGTCCAGCTCGCGGGCCCGACCAAGGACATGGGCGCGGCGATGGCGCGGGGTTCGATCTTCGTCCTCAGCTCGCGCCTGGAGGGCTTCCCGCTGATCCTGCTGGAGGCGATGAGCAAGGGCCTCGCGCCGGTCGCGTTCGACTGCCGGACGGGTCCCGGGCGACATCGTCGACGACCACCGCAACGGGCTGCTCGTCCCGGACGGCGACGTCGACGCGCTGGCGGCGGCGATGGCCGAGCTGATGGCCGACGAGGACCTGCGGCGCCGCTGCGCCGCCGCCGCGCGCGAGACGGCGCGCGACTACGACATGCAAGTCGCGGTCGGGCCGCGCTGGGAGGCGCTGCTCGCGGACCTGTTCGCCCACGCGAAGGCGAACGGGCGCGAGTTGTAGCGGCGCCTCGGGGCGAGGCGCGGCATCATGCGGTCTCGTGCTCGAGGGCGTCGAAGACCTGTGGCCTGACGCGGTGCCCGCGGCGGCAGCGCTGGACCAGCTCGTGCTGGCTTCGCACCTGTTGGGCGCCAACCGTGCCGTCGCGAACTTCGGGGGCGGCAACACGTCGGTCAAGGACGGCGCCGTGATGTGGGTCAAGGGCTCGGGATCCGACCTCGCCACCATGGGTCCGGAGCAGTTCACCGCGCTGCGTCTCGACGAGGTGGTCCCGCTGATCGCTCGCGACGCGATGAGCGACGAGGAGATGGTCGCCCACCTGGCCCGCTGCCAGGTCGACACCGCGATGCCGCGCTGCTCGATCGAGACGCTGCTGCACGCCTTCGTCCCCGCCGCCCACGTCCACCACACGCATCCCGACGGGATCAACGCCCTCGCCGGGACAGCCGAAGGCGAGCGGCTCGTACGCGAGTGCTTCGGCGCCGTCGCCGCCTGGATCCCGTACATCCGGCCGGGCTTCACGCTCTCCAAGCAGGTCGGCGAGGCGGTGCGTGCGAACCCCCGCCTCGAGCTCGTCGTGCTGGCCAAGCACGGTCTCGTCGTGTGGGGCGACACGGCTGAGGAGGCATACCGCCGCACGCTCGCGGTCATCAACCAGGCGGTCGACTTCGTCAACGAACGCACGCGCGGCATGCCGCGCTTCGGCGGCCCGCATCCCGGCTCCATGGGCGCGCGTCCCCAGGTGCTGCACGAGCTCGTTCCCGCGATCCGAGCCGCCGTGCCGGGCGAGCTGACCGTCGATGCGTCGGCGCGCACGGTCGAGTTCGTCTCCTCGAAGCAAGGCGAGTGCTTGGTGACCGTGGGGGCGCCGTGTCCGGACCATCTCGTCCATACCAAGCGGCTCCCGCTGTGGATTCCTCACGACCCCGAGACGGACGACGCCGGCGCCCTCCGGGCACGGATCGCGGAGTGCGCCGAGCGGTACCGCGCCGAGTACCTCGCCTACGTCGACGCTCATCGCGACGAGACGACGGAGCCCGCCGACCTCGATCCGCGGATCGTGCTCGTCCAGCATCTCGGGCTGATCGCCGCGGGCACGACGACGAGGGAGTCGGAGATCGCGCGGGATCTCTACCACCGCGCGATCGAGGTGATGGCCGGCGCGGAGGCGCTCGGCGGCTACGTGTCGCTCGACGCAGCGGAGAGCTTCGCGATCGAGTACTGGCCGCTCGAGCGCTACAAGCTCGACCCGGCGGCGTACGCTCGGTGACGTGCGGGTCGCGCTGTTCATCACGTGCGTGAACGACACGCTGTTCCCGGACACGGGGCGGGCGACCGTCCAGGTGCTCGAGCGGCTCGGCCACGAGGTCGCGTTCCCGCTCGAGCAGACGTGCTGCGGGCAGATGCACGCCAACTCCGGCTACCAGCTCGAGGCGCTGCCGCTGGTGCGGCGGTTCGTGCGGGTCTTCGGCGAGTTCGACGCCGTCGTGTGCCCGTCCGGGTCGTGCGCCGCGATGGTGCACGACCAGTACCCGCGCCTCGCTGAGCTGAGCGGGGATGCCGAGCTGGCGGACGCCGTGGCGGCGCTGGCGCCGCGGGTGCACGAGCTGTCGCAGTTCCTCGTCGACGTCCTCGGCGTGGACGACGTGGGCGCCTACTTCCCGCATCGCGTCACCTACCACCCGACGTGCCATTCGCTGCGGCTGCTGAAGGTCGGCGACGCGCCGCTGCGGCTGCTGCGCAACGTGCGCGGGCTGCGGCTGGTCGAGCTGCCGGAGGCGACCACGTGCTGCGGCTTCGGCGGCACGTTCGCGGTCAAGAACGCCGACACGTCGACGGCGATGCTCGCCGACAAGCTGCGCTTCGTCGTCGGGACCGGAGCGGAGGTGTGCGCGGCGCTCGACAATTCGTGCCTGATGCACATCGGCGGCGGGCTCTCGCGCCAGCGCACCGGCGTGCGCACCGTGCACCTGGCGGAGATCCTGGCGGGCACCGAATGAGCAGCCGCCCGTTCCCCGAGGCCGCGCGCGAGGCCTTGGGCGACGCGCAGCTGCGCCACAACCTGCGCGTGGCGACGCACACGATCCGCGACAAGCGCGACCGGGTCGTGTCCGAGGTCCCGGACTGGGAGGCGCTGCGGGATCGCGGCGCGGAGATCAAGGCCGCCGCGATGCGGCATCTCGACGTCCACCTCGAGCAGCTCGAGCGCTCGGTGACCGGCGCGGGCGGCGTCGTGCACTGGGCGCGCGACGCGGCCGAGGCCAACGCGATCGTCGCCCGGCTCGTGCGTGAGGCCGGGTCGTCCGAGGCGATCAAGGTCAAGTCACTCGCGACCGACGAGATCGGGCTCAACGACGCGCTGGAGCGCGAGGGCATCACGGCGCACGAGACCGACCTCGCGGAGCTCATCGTGCAGCTCGGCGACGACCGCCAGTCGCACATCCTCGTGCCCGCGATCCACCGCAACCGGGCCGAGATCCGCGAACTGTTCCGGCGCGAGCTGCCGGGCACCGAGGATCTGACGGACGAGCCGGCCGCTCTGGCCGAGGCCGCGCGACGCCATCTGCGCGAGACTTTCCTGCGCGTGGGCGTGGGGATCAGCGGCGCGAACTTCGCGGTCGCCGAGACCGGCACGGTGTGCGTGGTCGAGTCCGAGGGCAACGGCCGCATGTGCACGACGCTGCCGGACGTGCTGATCACGGTGATGGGGATCGAGAAGGTCCTGCCGCGCTTCGCCGACCTCGGCGTGATGCTGCAGCTGCTGCCGCGCTCGTCGACCGGCGAGCGCATGAACCCGTACACGTCGCTGTGGACGGGCGTCACGCGCGGCGACGGCCCGCAGGCGTTCCACCTCGTGCTGCTCGACGCCGGCCGCACCGACGTGCTCGCCGACTCGATCGGCCGTCAGGCGCTGCACTGCATCCGCTGCTCGGCGTGCCTCAACGTGTGCCCGGTCTACGAGCGCACCGGCGGGCACGCGTACGAGTCGACCTACCCCGGCCCGATCGGCGCGATCCTCACGCCGCAGCTGCAGGGGCTGGCGGCCGCGCCGACGCTGCCGTGGGCGTCCTCCCTGTGCGGCGCGTGCTACGAGGTCTGCCCGGTCAAGATCGACATCCCCTCGGTGCTCGTGCACCTGCGCGGGCGCGTCGTGCGCGAGGCCAAGGGCGACGGCTGGCGGGCGCGGATCGCCGGCGAGCGGCTGGCGATGGAGGCGATGGCGCGCGTGTTCGCGAGCCGCCGCCGCTACGAGACGGCGCAGCGAGCGGCACGGCTCGGCGCCTGGCCGCTGTCCCGCGACGGGAAGATCGAGCGGCGGCTCCCGGGCCCGATGGCCGGCTGGACCCAGTCCCGCGACCTCCCGACACCGAACGAGTCCTTCCGAGACTGGTGGCGCCGAGAGCGAGGCAGACCATGACCGCCCGCGACTTCGGCGGCGCGACCGCACGCGACGCCGTGCTCGCACGAATCCGCACGGCGCTCGCGGACGTGCCGGCCGACGAGCCACCCGCCGCGACCGCGCCGCGCGTCGATCCCGCGCCCGGAGACGTCGACCGCTTCGCCGAGCGAGCCGCCGACTACCGCGCCACGGTCGTCCGGGTCGACGCCGGCGAGGTCGCAGCGCGCCGTGGCGGCGGCGTGCGAGCGCCACGAGCGCCCGACGTGTCGTTGTCCCGGAAGGCCTCCCATCCACATTCGCACCCGACGGCCTCGAGCTGCTCGCGGACGCGCCACCCCTCGACCGCGACACGCTCGCAACCGCCGACGGCGTGCTCACCACCTGCGCACTCGCGATCGCCGAGACCGGCACGATCATCCTCGACGCCGGCGCAGGCCAAGGCCGCCGAGCACTCACCCTCCTCCCCGACCTCCACATCTGCGTCGTCCCGACCGACCGCATCGTCGCGGGAGTCCCCGACGCCATCGCCCATCTCGACGGCGCCGACGCACCGGTCACGTTCATCTCAGGCCCATCCGCCACCTCCGACATCGAGCTCAACCGAGTCGAAGGAGTCCACGGCCCCCGCCGCCTCGAGATCATCGTCGCCGGCTAGCCGAGCTGCTTCGAGAGCGGGGAGGGGAAGCGGGGGAGGAAGCGGGTTCCGGCGAGGAAGGTGGTGAGGCGGGCGGCCTCGGTTTCGAGGGCGGCGTGGCCCTCGGTGCCGATGTCCTCGAGCGGTTGGAGGATGACCTCGCCGCTGCTCGCCCTGGCGCCAGCCGCCGACGATGCGGCCGTCCCACCACATCGTGGGGCCGGCGTTGCCGTTGGTGTCGAAGATCAGCGACTTGTAGGGGCCGAGATACCAGTCGCGCTCGAACCAGCCCATCGTCGTCGGGTCGAGCGGCGGCAGGAGCGCGGCCCAGGGCTCCACCGGCTCGACGGGCTCGAGATCGTCGGGGAGGAGGTAGCCCGTCTGGCCGTCGAGGTCGACCTCGACCGCGTCCAGGTCGGAAAGCGCACGGCGGACGGCCGTCAGCGTGGAGCCGAGCCACCATTTGATGTCGGCCGCCGTTCCCGGACCGAAGGCGCGTAGCCAGCGCTCCACGAGCATCGCCACGCCGTCGTCCGCGGGCAACGATTCGATCTCCTCACCCAGCCACGCCGCCGTCGACGCCCAGCGCGGCCGGGATGCGGTCCATGCGCCGTCGTTGGACGCCCGCACGATCCGGCCCGCCGCCGACAGCGTCGTCAGCACGCGCGGGCCGACCGAGACCTGCCCGCCCCACGACCGGCCCTCGCCGTAGCTCATCGAGCCCTCGAGCAGCGGGATCTCGGCGCGCAGCTCGGACGACGTCGCCTCGCGCCCGTCCGCCAGCCGTTCGAGCACGGCGGCCGAGGCCTCCGCGAGCCAGCCCTCGCCGTCGGCGTAGAGCTCCGCCTTCTCCACATCGCGGATCAGCCGGCGGCGCTCGGTGTCGGCGACGCGCTCGCTCGCCCCCGCCTGGGCGGCGCTCAGCAGCTCACGCGGGAACACGAACAGCGTGCGGCGCATCGCCAGGTGCTTGACCAGCGAGCGGTCGGCGTACAGCGCGCGCTCGAGGTCGGCCAACGCGAACCCGTCGACGCGCGCCCACGCCGACAGGTACACGGTCGTCGGGTCGGTCCCGTGCAGGCACACGATGCTTCGCGTGGCGTCGACGACGTCGCTCGCCCGGTGCGTCGGAGCGAGCCGATGCCGGCGAGCCAGCCGCGCCCGGCGCTCCTCCACAGACACCGTCCGCACTACTCGACCGGGACCTCGCGCAGCGCGTGGGTGTCGACGTCGTACACGAAGCCGCGCACCTGCCCGGTGTGCAGCAGGAACGGCGAGCGGCGCACGCGCAGGACCGACTGGCGGACGTCGGCGTCGAGGTCGGAGAACGACTCGATCGCGAACGCCGGCGCGACGCCCGTGGCCTCCTGCAGCTCGGCGCGGAAGCCGTCGTCGGAGAGCGTGAGCATCCCGCAGTCGGTGTGGTGGATCAGCATCACCTCGCGCGTGCCGAGCCGCCGCTGGGAGACCGCGAGCGAGCGGATCACGTCGTCGGTGATCACGCCGCCTGCGTTGCGCAGGACATGCGCCTCGCCGTGCTTCAGCCCGAGGGCGGCGAACACGTCGAGGCGCGAGTCCATGCACGTGACGATCGCGAGCTGCCGCTGCGGCCGGACGTCGAGGTGCTGCTCCGGCAGCGAGGCGGCGAAGCTGCGGTTGTTGGCGACGAGGGAGTCGATGACGTCCACACGACGAGTATGCGCTCGAACGTCGGCACCGTGGGCGCCCTAGAGACTGCCGGGATGAGCGATCCCGGCCTGGTGCTGGTGGCCGAGCTGCACGGCCTCGTCGGCCGCCAGAGCGAGCTGCGCGAGCTGCTGGACGCGCTCGCCGACGGCGCGCGCGAGGAGCCGGGCTGCGCGAGCTTCCGGGTACTCGCCGCCGAGGAGCCCGGCGAGTGGATGCTGCTGTCCGAATGGGTCGACGAGGATGCGCTGCGCGGCCACTACCGGACCGGCCACTACCGTCGTTACCGCGACGCCGTCGGGCCGCTGCTGGCGCGGCCGAGCGATGTCGTCGTGCATCGGCTTAACGGCACCGTCCACGCCCTCGACCCGAACCCGCCGGATCCCGGGATGCTCGGTTAGCGCCGACGACGCCCGGGCCATGCGGCGGCGACGCGACTGCGAGCGTCGCCTGTACACCGAGGTCGAGGTCGAGCGGGACGCCGACGAGGGGAAGGCAGGCGTCGGCGGCGATCGGGCGGCGCTCGCCGCGGCGGCTCAGGCCACCCAGCCGCCCGCCCGGTGTCGCCGGACAAGCCGGCGTCGTGCGCCCGTCGGGGCGCCGGAACCTGAGCGCCCCTCGGCCGCTCCGCGTCAGCGTGTATCCGCCTTCGTGCAGCAGCCGGTGGTGATGCCGGCACAAGCGAACCAGGTGGCGATCTCGGTCGGGCCGCCGTCGCCTCAGATCTCGATGCGGTGGGCGTCGACGAAGCGGCGCGCGGTGCCGCTCGGCGAAGCGGCAGCCGCCGTCGCGCGCTGCCAGCGCACGTCGCAACGGAGACGGAATCGATCACGTCTTGCGAACGACAGCCATCGGTCGTCCCGCGCGCTCGAGCAGCGAGACGATCTCCGCGTCGCACGCCGATCGACATGCTGCATCTGCAGCCAGCGGCGCGCCGTCTTCCAGCTCGCAGCGCTCTCGTCGTCCGCTTCTGCGGAGTCTCGGCGCATCGACGTGCACGACGTCCTGATCGCGGTCGCCGCCGCTGCGCTCGACCGCTCCGGTCGCCAGGCACGAGTCCGCGAGCATCGACAGCGCGTCAGCACGAGCGTCGCCGGCTGTCTGCGCGAGCGCTTCCGCG
Organism: uncultured Solirubrobacteraceae bacterium; assembly: GCA_963789005.1. Taxonomy (GTDB): domain Bacteria; phylum Actinomycetota; class Thermoleophilia; order Solirubrobacterales; family Solirubrobacteraceae; genus DASSUW01. The sequence continues at coordinate 411,873 of CAWBIZ010000015.1, read as the reverse complement.
CGAGTGTCCGTCAGCACGTCCGATACTCCCGCGGGAGGTCCGACGGCGCAGCGAGCTGCTCTCCGGCTGCCTCAAAGGCGGCGACGCGCATCGCTCCCTGCTCGGCCGGCAGCCGGCCGTGCACGTTCAGGGAGACGACGTCGTCATGACTCCACCTGAGCCAGCGCTCCAGTCGATCGCCACGTGCGGTGCGCTCGTCCGCCACGACCCCCGGTAGGCGCGCCGCAGCCGATCGAGCTGCGACGCCGAAGCGTCCTTCGCCAGCTCGAGTAGCTCGGCCTCGCGCTCGATACCTGTCGTCTCGCGTCATCGCTCGCACCTACGGGTAGCTCCGACGCCTCTCCGCGAACGTCTTCCGCGCCAGCGGAAGCTCCTCCAGCTTGCGCGCCAAGTTCGCGTGCTCGCGCGCCGCGACCATCACCGCTTCGCAGCGCCACGACATCCAATGCGCGCTCGAGCTGGCCCCCCCAATCCGCCCATCCCTCACGGCGGTCGCACTCGGCGTCCACCCCGAGCCAGCAGCGAGTCGCAGCGTGGTGTGCGAGTCGAGCTCGGTGATCTCGCGCTCGAGGGCGCCGAGCGTCAGCGGCACGTCGTCAGGCTCTGGCGAACAGATGATCGTACCCTACGCCCGACGCCACGCCCACCGGCAGCCCGGCCCGGGTCGGCGTAGGATGCGCTCGTCGGCGGCTGAGGAGGGCGACGTCTGATGCATCGCGCTGAGGACGCAGATCGCGGAGTCACGAGGCGGCAGGCACTTACCGGTGCCGCGGCCGCCGCGGGAGCGGCGGCGCTGGCCCGACCCGGCGAGGCGGTCGCAGGGCATGGCCACCACCGCCACGACCACGGTGACGGGCGGGCACCGCGCCGGACCGCGCCCCCGCTCACGCTCACCGGAGCCCGGCTGCTCGACCCCAAGACGGGCCGGGTGACCGAGAACGCCACGGTCGTGTTCGCGAGCGGTCGCGTCCGCCGCACGGGCCACGACGCGCGCCCCGGGCGCGGCGGGCGGGTCATCGACGTCGGCGGGGCGTTCGTCCTGCCCGGGCTGCTCGACGCGCACGTGCATTCCTCGACCGTGGCGGCTGCGCGCCTCGCTCTCACCGGAGGCGCGACGACGATCCGGTCGGGCTCGACGTCGTTCTTCCAGGACGTCGGCCTCCGCGCGCTTGCCGAGTTCGGTGGGCTGGTGGTGCCCCGCACGCTGGCGGCGGGCCTGTTCGTGACGCCGAATCTCGGCGACAGCATCCTCGCCGATCCCCGCCTGGCGCCGCTGGCGGCGCTGCCTGACGGCGTCCGCAGCCCGGAGGCGCTGCGCTACCTCGTGCAGGTCAACATCGCCCGCGGCGTCGACCTGATCAAGACGCGCTCGACGGAGCGGGCGGGGCTCCCGGAGCAGGACCCGCGCGTGCAGGTCTACGACGAGCGCCAGATCCGCGCCGTGGTGAGCGCGGCGCGCCATCTGCGCGGCGGCGTGGCATGTCACGGCCACGGCGACGAGGGCATCCGCGACTCGGTGCTCGCGGGGGTGCGATCCGTCGAGCACGGAACGTTCGCCTCCGCCGCGACGCTCGACCTCATGCGCGCCCGCGGGACGTTCCTCGTACCCACGCTCTCCGCGGTCGTCGACCTCGCCGAGCCCGGCGGGGAGTACACGGACCCGCGGCTCGTCGCACGCGGCCAGGAGATGCTCGCCGTCCTGCGCGCGACCGTCCCGGCCGCCTACGAGCGCGGCATCCCGATCGCCGCGGGGACCGACACGTCATACACCCCGGCGACCCTGTCCAGCGTCGCGGGCGAGGTCCGCCTGCTCGCGGAGTTCGGCCTCTCGAACCTCGACGCGCTGCGCGCGGCGACCACGACCGGCGCGGCCCTGGTGGGACGGGAGCGCGAGCTCGGCCGGCTCAAGCCCGGCTATGCCGCCGACGCGCTCGTCATCGGCGGAGATCCGCGGGCCGACCTGGCGGCCCTCGACGACGTGCGGCTCATCGTCGCGGGCGGATGGATCGTGCGCGAGGGCGACACCGTGGCCGAGCCGGTGACGGGATAGGAGCCCCGCCCGCCCCGCCACAGGCTATGTTGGACGACTGACGCGATACTGATTCCCATGGCCTTCGTCCCGCCCGCACGACACCTGCTGCGCGCGAGGGACCTGGCCGACGCTCGCTACTTCGAGCCGCTCGACGTCGACGACCTCGCCCGCGCTGCCGGCCTTTCGCGCGCGCACTTCAGCCGCGAGTTCCGGCGCGCGTTCGGCGAGTCGCCGCACGCGTACCTGCTCACCCGCCGGCTCGAGCGGGCGGCGGCGCTGCTGCGGACGACCGACCGCTCGGTGGCCGACATCTGCTTCTCGATCGGCCTCCAGAGCGTGGGCTCGTTCACCACGAGCTTCACGCGCACCTTCGGCGCCTCCCCCACCGCCTACCGTGCGACGTTCCCGCCCGCCGCCCAGCGCGTGATGGTCCCGAGCTGCATCGTCCGCGCCTACGCGCGGCCACAACGCAGCACGTTTCGAGAAGACAGCGCGGCGCCGCGCGTTTAGCGTGGCGCAAGTCAACTCGATCTCCCCAGGAGGACCACAATGAGAATCGCCAGCGCTCAGCTGTGGGTGCACGACCAGGACGACGCGCTCGACTTCTACACCAAGAAGCTCGGCATGGAGGTCCGCAGCGACGTCACCGTCCCCGAGCTCGGCAACTTCCGCTGGCTCACCGTGGGCCCCGCCGGCCAGCCCGACGTCGCAATCGCGCTGATGGCCATCCCCGGCTCGCCCGTGTTCGAGCCCGAGACCGCCGAGCAGGTGCGCGCGCTGATGGCCAAGGGCGCGGCGGGCGCAGTGTTCCTCACCACGGACGACTGCAAGGCCGAGTACGAGGCGCTCAAGGGCCGCGGCGTCGAGTTCACCGAGGCGCCCGAGGAGCGCCCCTACGGGATCGACGCCGGCTTCCGCGACCCCTCGGGCAACTCGTTCCGCCTGACCGAGGGGAGTCTTCGGGTAGGCGGGGTCACCTGCCGCGCTCGCAGGAGAACGCGTCACCGCGAGGGCGGCGCCGATCGAGGCGCGGAGGGCTTCGTCCGCCAGGTGATCGGCTGGCGCGAGTACGTGTCGCTGCGCAACCTCGAGCGGATCGACGGCGGCGAGCTGGCCGAGGTCCGCCGCCGCGAAGAGCGCCTTCGCAGGCGCTTCACGGCGTGAGCGGCCCTGCGGCGCCGGGCGGAGAGGCCCGGCGCCGCAGCGCGCGCGTTCAGCAGCTCGACTTGTAGACCGCGTCCTGGTTGTCGGCCAGGTTGTCCTTCGTGAGGATCGTCGACCCAGTGCCGATCTTGGCCTTGGTCGCCTCGCCCTTCAGCGCGGCGACGGCCTGCTGGACGCCCTGGGCGCCGATGTCGGCCGGCTTCTGGGCGATGAGCGCCTGGAGCAGGCCGTCCTCGAGATCCTTGACCTGCTTCGGGCCGGCGTCGAAGCCGACGATCTTGACGTCCTTCGCGCCCGACTCGCGCAGGCCCACCGCGGATCCTTCGGCCCCGAACAGGTTGGTGCCGAAGATGCCCTTGAGGTCCGGGTGCTTGGCGATGATGCCCTTGGTGATCGCCGCGGCCTTGTCGGGCTGGTCCTGGTTGTACTCCATGCCCACGTACTCGAGGCCGAGGTTCTTGGCCTCCTCCTCGAAGCCCTGCGCGCGCTGGTCGGTCGTCGTGATGCCCGGCTTGACGTTGTTGACGAACACCTTGCCGCTGCCGCCGATCTCCTCGGCCAGCGCCTTGGCCGCCGCCTTGCCGCCACCGAGGTTGTCGGACGCGATCTGGGAGACCGCGAGGTCGGCCTGCTCGAGCGTGGTGTCGACGAGCACGATCTTGATGCCGGCGTCGGCCGCCTGCTTGATCGGCGCGTACATCGCCTTCGCATCGGTCGGCGCGATCAGGATCGCGTCGGGCTTCTGCGCGGTCACCGCGTTGACGATCGGAGTCTGCAGCGACGCGTCGAACTGGTCGGGGCCTTGGAACTCGAACTCGACGCCCTGCTTCTCGGCTTCCTCCTGGGCGCCGCAGCTCATAGTGATGTAGAACTCGTCGCCCTTGACGCCGGCGATCAGCGTGACCTTGTAGCTCTCGTCGCTGCTGGCTCCGCCCCCGCCTCCCTCGTCGTCGTCACTGCCACAGGCGACGAGCCCGAGGCTCGCAACCAGCAGGATGGCGGCGAGCGCCCACGCGCTGCGCCGGCCCGATCGGGATGAATGGTGCATCTTGCTCTCCTCCAGGAGTGGTGATGGATCGGTCACCGCGCGTACCGGGCGCGGCGGAGTTGGTCGACATAGACAGCCACGATCAGCACGGCGCCGACGGCGACCTGCTGCCAGAACGGCTGCACGCCGACGATCACGAAGCCGTTGCGCAGCACCGCGGGGATGAACACGCCGACGATCGTGCCGATGACCGTTCCCACGCCGCCGAAGAGGCTCGTGCCGCCGATGACGATCGCGGCGATGGCGTCGAGGTTGACGGTCGTGTTGCCGGAGATCGAGGTCGTGCCGAAGCGGGCGAGGGCGAGGAACCCGGCGAAGCCGGCGAGCGTCCCGCCAAGCGCGTAGACCTTGATCAGGTGGCGGTCGACGTTGACGCCGGCGCGCCGGACGCCCTCCTCGTTCGACCCGATCGCGTACGTGTACCGGCCGAAGCGAGTGCCGTGCAGGATGATCGCGAAGAAGATCGCCACCGCGGCGGCGATGAGCACCAGGTACGGGATCTCGCCGAACAGCCGGCCGGTGCCGATCGTCTCCACGAGCTTGAACGGCACGTCGCGCTCGTCGACGCCGCCCGTGATCAGCAGCGCGGCGCCGAGCGCCATGCCGAGCGTGCCAAGCGTGACGATGAACGACGGGATCTTCGCCTTCGTGACGAGGAAGCCGTTGAGCGCGCCCCAGGCGAAGCCGGCCGCGAGCCCGGTGATCAGGCCGACGATGATGACGCCCCAGTTGTCGCCGCCGACGGCGTTCATCATCCGCGCCGAGACGACGCTCGAGAACACGAGCACCGACCCGACCGACAGGTCGATGCCGGCGGTGATGATCACGTAGGTGAGGCCGGTCGCGACGACCAGCAGCACCGCCGCATCCGTGGCGATGTTGCGCGTGTTGGAGACCGTGAAGAACTCGTCGAAGCTCAGGAACGAGAAGACGGCGATCATCCCGATCAGCACGAGCAGGATCGACGTGCTCGAGCCGGTCAGCAGCTGCTTCCACCACGGCTGCTCGGGGACGTCGGCCGTCGCGTCGACGACTTCTTCGTCGGCGGGCGGAACGGTGGGCGTCGTCATGCCGTGCCCTCCTCGTGGAAGGTCAGCGCGCCGGTCATGGCGGCGACGACGTCCTCCATCGACACCTCGCTCGGCTTGAGCCGCGCGACCCGCGCCCCCAGGCGCATGACCTCGATCCGGTCGGCGACCTCGAACACTTCGGGCATGTTGTGGCTGATGAGCACGACCGAGAGGCCCTGCTCGCGCACGCGCTTGACCTGGTCGAGCACGTTGCGGGTCTGCACGACGCCGAGCGCGGCCGTCGGCTCGTCCATGAACACCACGCGCTTGGCCCACGTGACCGCCCGGCAGATCGCGATGCCCTGCCGCTGGCCGCCGGACATGTTGGCGACGCGGGCGCTGGTGTCCTGGATCTTCACGCCGAGGCTCTTGAACGCGTCGTCGCTGCGGCGCCGCATGGTGCCCTTGTCGAGGAAGCCGAGCTTGCCGAGCAGGCCGGGGCGCATGATCTCCCGCCCCAGGAACATGTTGGCCGCCGGATCGATCTCCGCCGCGAGCGCCAGGTCCTGGAAGACCGTTTCGATGCCGAGATCGCGGGCGTCATGCGGCGTGTGGATGTCGACCAGCTTGCCCTCGAAGCGGATCTCGCCGCTGTCGGGCGGGTGGACGCCCACCAGCGTCTTCACCAGCGTGCTCTTTCCCGCGCCGTTGTCGCCGACGAGCGCGACGACCTCCTGCGGATAGACCGTGAAGTTCGCTCCGCGCAAGGCCTGCACGCGCCCGAACGTCTTCACGACGTCACGGGCTTCGAGCACCGGCTCTGCGGCGCCTGGCACTGTTGACATCGCACCCCTCTCCTCCGCGGCGAGAATCTCGCCGGCGCCTCGCATCGTTGTTGCGACCGAATAACTCGGCAGCATTATCGCACCGAGTTGGCGCGACAGTATCTCGTCAGCCGAACCAAGTCAAGCCGATTCGAACTTTTCCGGAAGCAAAGCTCTTACGCTAGCCGTCGGCGGTGATCAGTTCGATGCCGAAGCTCGAGCAGAGCTCTTCCACCGCCGGCGTCGTGCGGTCCATCACCACGACGTCGACGGCGTCGAGCCCGGCGATGCGCGCGAAGTCGGTGCTGCCGACCTTCGTGTGGTCGAGCGGGAGCACCACGCGGCGGGCGCGCTCGATCACGTCCGCCTTCAGCGCGGCCTCCGCCAGGCTGCCGACGCTGATCCCGACCTCGGAGAACCCGCTCACGCCGATGAAGGCGACGCCGAACGTGAACCGCTGCAGGTTCTCGAGGGCCAGTGCGCCCGCCACGGCACCGTCCACGCGCCGGACCTGGCCGCCGAGGAGCACGCAGTCGATGCCCGGGACGTCGGCCAGCGTCGTGGCGGCGCCGAGGCTGCTGGTCAGCGTGGAGAGCCGCAGGCCTGCGCCCAGGTGCACGATCGCGTCGGCCAGCGCATGCACGGTCGTGCCGCTGTCCAGGAACACCGAGTCGCCGTCCTGCAGCAGCCGCAGGCAGGCTCGCGCGATCGCCTCCTTACCGGCGCGGTTGGCGGACTCGCGACCGGCGAACTCGCGCTCGACGACCGGCTGGAGCGCCAGCGCACCCCCATGCGTGCGCTTCAGCAGGCCTCGCTCCTGCAGCACCTTGAGGTCCTTCCGGACCGTCGGCTCGGTCACGCCGAACAGCGTCGAGAGCTCGCCGATGCGTGCGCGCCCGCGGACCGACACGAGCTCGGCGATGCGCGCCTGACGCTCGTCCGCGAAGACGTGACTCCCGCGGTCGGCACCCTCGTTCATGCGCGCAACCTACCAGTTGGTTCACTAGTTGTGCGCGACTGCTTTCGAATTGTGAGCGACGAGGGCGTCGGCTTGAGCCGCTGCGAGCGCGGCCGCACCGACGATTCCCGCTGCGTTGCCGAGCGCGGCGGCGCGAATCGGCGCCAGCGAGCGGACGCCGGGGATGCTCGCAGCGGCCGCGAACGATCGGCGGGTCGGCTCGAGCAGCAGGTCGCCGGCCGCCTCGGCGAGACCGCCGCCGACCAGCACCACGCTCGGGTCGACGATGCTCGCGACCTGCGCGAGCGCGCGGCCGAGCCACTCGCCCCCCTCGTCGAGTGCGCGGCGCGCCAGCTCGTCGCCCTCGCGTGCCAGCTCCGTGATCAGCCGTCCGTCGATCCGCTCCGCGTCGCCGCCAGCACGCGCCAGCAGCCGCGCCGCCGCTGTTGGGTCGGCCATGGCAGCGGACCGCACCGCAGCCGCGATCGCCGTCCCGCTCGCGTACGCCTCCACGCAGCCGCGCGCGCCGCATCCGCAGCGGACACCGTCCGGCACCACGGGTAGGTGGCCGAGCTCGCCGCCCAGCCCGAACCCGCCCGTGACGAGCCGCCCGTCGATCACGATCCCGCCGCCTATGCCCGTTCCGACCGTGGCGAGCACCAGGCAGCGGGCTCCGCGGCCGGCTCCGTGCAGGTACTCGCCCCAGGCGGCGGCATCGGCGTCGTTCTCGACCACCACGGGCACCTCGAGCCGCCGCGCGAGATCGCCCGCGAACGGCCGATCGTGCCAGTCCACGAGATAGGTTGACCGGCGAACGCGCCGGCGGTCCGCATCGAGGAAGGCGGCCGCGGCCACGCCCACCCCGGCGACGTGCGCGCCCCCGGCGGCCATGCGGATCCGGCCGACCAGCTCGGTGATGGCGCCGAGCACGTCCTCGTACTCCCGAACCGGCGCGGGCCAGCGCTGCGGTGCGAGCGTGCGCCCCTCGGCGTCGACCGCGGCGGCCACCAGTTTCGTTCCGCCGACATCCACCCCGACGGTCAGATGCTGCCTGCGGGTCATGCCGGCACGGTAACACACTTGCTTTCGATTAGACGCGAATAATTGTTGACGCGCTCGACTCGGCACGGTATAACGAGTCGGGCTCGATGACGAACACGATCGGAATCCTCACCAGCGGCGGCGACGCGCCGGGCATGAACGCCGTCATCGCGAGCGCCTGCCGGCAGTCCGCGCGCCGCGGAGCGCAGGTCTTCGGCGTGCTCGGCGGCTTCGCCGGCCTCGCCCGCGGGCGGATCGAGCCGATCGCCGCGCCGCAGGCCGAGCAGCACGCACACGAGCCCGGCACCTGGCTCGGCTCGAGTCGCTGGCCGGAGCTCCGCGAGCCCGCGGGGCGCCGCGCCTGCCTGGACGCGCTCGAGGCCGCCGGCATCGACGCGCTGCTCGTCATCGGAGGCGACGGCTCCACGCGCGGTGCGTCCGGGCTGGCCGCCGACGCGCGCGCAGCCGCCGCCTTGGCCGCCGACGCCCGCGGCGCCGCGGAGACGCCCGCCGAGCGCCCGGTCTTCGCCGTCGTGCCGGCCACGATCGATCGCAACCTCGACGCCAGCGACCTGACGATCGGGATGGACTCGGCGGTGGCGTTCGCGGTCGACACGATCGAGCGCCTGCGCATCACCGGTCGCTCGGTGCCCGGTCGCGCGTTCGTGGTCCAGACGCTCGGGGCGCCGCACGGCTTCCTCGCCGAGGCCGTCGCCGCCGCCGCCGGGATCGACGACGTGATCGTCCCCGAGCGCGCCACCGACCTCGACGCGCTGGCCGCCCGCCTGCGCGAGCGCGCGGCCGGCGGATCGGCGATCGCCGTGATGTCCGAGGCGGCCGGCGACGCCGTCCGCGTCTCCGAGGCGCTGCGCGAGCGCGCGCAGATCCGCGTGCACCCGACGATCCTGGGCCACGCCCAGCGGGCGGCGACGCCGTCTGCGGTCGACCTCGCGCTCGGCGAGGCCGCCGGCCGGGCCGCGGTCGACGCGCTGCTGCGCGGCGAGTCGACGTTCATCGGCCTCGAAGCCGACGGCTCCGTGGCCCCCTCCCCCCTGCTCGCCCCGGCGACCCTTCTCTCGACCGCTTCGACCGACACCCAAGGAGCTCCCACGTGACCCCCGGCTACGACCAGTCCCTGTACATCCTCGCGTTCGACCACCGGACGTCGTTCTCGACGAAGCTGTTCGGCATCGCCGGAACGCCGAGCCCCGAGGAGCGCCGGCGGATCCAGGAGGCGAAGGGGATCATCCTCGACGGCCTGCTGGCGGCCGCCGACGCGGCGCCCGCCGGCACCGTCGGAGCGCTGACCGACGAGGAGCACGGCGCCGCCGTCGCCCGCGCGGCCAAGGAGCAGGGGCTGCCGCTGGCGATGGCCGCGGAGCGCAGCTCGGTGCCCGAGTTCGAGTTCGAGTACGGCGACGACTTCGCGCAGCACATCGAGGCCTTCGAGCCCGACTTCGTCAAGATCCTCGCCCGCTACAACCCCGAGGGCGACCGCGAGCTCAACCGTCGCCAGGCCGGGCGGCTCGCCCACCTGTCCGACTACCTCGCGCCGCGCGAGACCAAGTACCTGTTCGAGCTGCTCGTGCCGGTCGAGCCCGGGCAGGAGCCCGACCGCGCACGGCTGGTGGCAGCGGCGATCGCCGAGCTGCAGGCCGCCGGCGTCGAGCCCGACATCTGGAAGGTCGAAGGCCTCGACACGGCGGCCGACTTCCGGCTCGTCGCGGACGCCGCGCGCGCCGGCGGGCGGGACGAGGTCGGCTGCGTGGTGCTCGGCGCCGGCGCGGACGAGGCGACCGTGGCGAACTGGCTCCGCCAGGCGGCCACGGTCGACGGGTTCATCGGCTTCGCCATCGGCCGGACGATCTTCTGGGACGCGCTCAAGGGCTGGCTCGCGGGCGACCACGATCGCGACGCCGCGGTCGAGATCATCGCCGGCAACTACCGCCGCACGATCGAGCTCTACGAGAGCGCCGCGGCAACCGCCTAACAACGCAGCCAGAGCCTCGCCCCGCCCGAGGGGTCTGACCCCCGGGGGAGGGGTCTGACCCCTGGGGGTCTGACCCCTGGGGGGTCTGACCCCTTTCAGGTTCGCCGTCCCGCGCGCGCCGGCGGGAGGCTCAGGCCGCCGGCGCCGGGACCTGGTCGGCGGACGTGTAGATGCCCGCGGCGACGCCTCCGAGGAGGGCCGCGCCGCGGGCCGTCGCCTCCTGCACGGGCGACCACTCGATCGGGCCGAGCCGCTCCTCCTTCACCGTGCGTGCCGCCGCGCCGCGCGCGCCACCGCCGGTCGCCACGATCCGCCGGCGAGGCCCGCTGACGGCATCGTTGCGCGCGAGCGTGGCTCGGCTGAGCTCGGCGCCCGCCTCGAGCGCGGCGCGCCAGACGTGGGCCGGCGTCATGCCGGGCGCAATCCCGTGCAGCGCCAGCGGGCCCGTTTCCCCCGCGCCCTCGAGGTGCAGCCCCGAGCGGTCGAGCTCGGCGGCCGCCACGGTCAGCGCGTCGCGGTCGGCCTCGCCGTCGACGCCGAGCAGCTGCAGGATCGACGCGAGCGTGACGCTGAGCTCGTTGCCGCTCGCCAGCGTCCAGCGGTCGCGCAGCACGTGCCACCCGACCGTGACGCCCGCCGCCACCGCGTCGGCCACCCGATCGGGCTCGAGGTGGGCGTCGACCGTGCGGACGAAGACGTCGGCGGTCCCCGCGGAGTGCAGCACGTCGCCCTCCCGGCACGCCCCGGCACCCACCGTCGCGGCGACGTGGTCGTGCCCCGCCACCGTGATCACCGCGCCGCGCGCCGCCGGCAGCGCGTCGCCGACGCGGCCGAGCGGCGTCCCGGCCGCCACCGGCTCGGCGAGGAAGCCGTCGCCGACGCCGAGCCAGTCGACCGCGCGCGACCACCACGCCCGCGGGCCGAGCTCGAACAGACCGGTGCGGGACGCCAGCGACAGCTCCGCCACATCCGGGGCGCCGAGCGACCGGGCGACCCATTCCGGGATCCCGAGCCAGCGCACCGCCGTCTCGAACCCTTCCAGATGACCACGCTGCCAGCGCAGCTTCGCGAGCGAGCACAGCGCGGAGGCCGGCAGGCCGGTGCGGCTCGCGAACTCCCGCGCGCCCAGCTCATCCTCGATCGCCCGCGCCTCGTCGGTTCCGCGGGCGTCGTGCCAGGCGATCGCCGGGCCGAGCGGGCGGCCGCGCGCGTCGACCAGCACGCCGGTCTCCCCCATGCCCGCGATGCCGACCGCCACGACGTCGCCCGCGGGACCGCCCGCGATCGCCTCGGCGGCCGCCTGGTGAGCCGTGCGGACGAGCGCCGCCGGGTCGATCTCCGCCCCCGTGCCGACCGCCGTCCACGGCGTGCGCGCACGCGCGTGGGAGCGCTCCCGGCCGTCGACGTCGAACACGACCGCCTTGCAGTAGGTCGTGCCGACGTCGATGCCGAGGAGCAGGTCAGCCACGCTCGACGATCCGCAGGAGGTCCTCCATCCGCCCGCGGGCGACCTCGTCGAGGAAGCGCCGGCGCTCCGCGGCGGGGCGCCCGACCGCCTCCTTCCACAGGGAGCGGCCGGCGATGAAGCCGTCGCAGCCGCCGTCCATCGACTCGCGCAGCTGGTCGCAGAACGCGTCGTGGTCGACGCCCGCGGAGAGCACGGCCCACGGCACGTCGAGGGCATCGGTGACGCGGCGGCACGCCTCCGGGCTGCCGGGGTACTCGAGCTTGAGGACCTTCGAGCCGCACTCCTGCAGCAGCACGGCGCCCTCGACGATGACGTCCTCGCGCCGGGCGGCGAACGCTTCGGGGCTCTCGTCGTCGAGGCGGTAGGTCATCAGCTCCATCACGCACAGCAGGTCGGCGCGCCGGCAGTCCTCGAGCGCCGCCCGCACCATCTGCGCCGTCCCGCCGTCGAGATCCTCGCGGTCGGCGCGCAGGAACACCATCACCTTGGCGGCCGTGGCGCCGCGCGCCCGTGCACCCGCGGCCCCGAGGCCGTCGATCAGCTGCGACCGGCGCAGCCCGTCCTCCATCGCGTGGCCGTCCGCCTCGATCCGCACCAGCAGCCCGACGTCGCGCGCGAGCAGGTCGCGGTCGACGATGTCCGGCAGCGACACGTCGGGGTCCAGGAGCATCGCGCTCGCGTCGCGACCGACGGTGTCCACCAGGTCGGCCTTGAAGGCGCGCTGCTCCTCGGGCGTGCTCGGTACGCCGAGCGCATCGAGCATGTCGACGAGCGGCTGGCCGTGATCGGCGGCGATGACCGCGAAGCGCCCGTCCGCGGTCGAGATCTGCTGCAGCGCACGCCGCTCGGCGGTCGTGGGTGCGGTGACGGGCTGTGTCGCATCAAGGGAGGGCACGGGGAATCGTCCTTTGCTGGGTTGCTGTGCACATTTGCTCGCGTATATTGTATGCACACTTGTCCACGCCCTCGCCAACCTCGCTGGTCGCGGCGGCCGAGCTCTACTACCGGGAGCAGCTCTCCCAGCAGGAGATCGCCGCGCGGCTCGGCGTGTCACGCTCGACCGTGTCGCGCATGCTGCAGCTCGCCCGTGACCAGGGCATCGTCCAGATCGAGATCCGCGCCCCCGGGTCGGCGGCGGCGCCCGAGCGCACGCCGGAGCACCTGGCGGACGCCCTGCGGTCGGCGCTCGGGCTCAGGCGCGTGGTCGTCGTCCCGGCCGCGCGCCGCGGCGGCGTGCAGCCGCTCGTGCTGCCGGCGCTGGCCGAGATCGCCGCGCTCGGGCTCGGCGCGGGCGACACGCTCGCCGTCTCCTGGGGCCGGACCGTGCTCGAGCTGGCCCGTGCGCGGCGCTGGCCGGCGCTCCCCGGCGTGCTGCTCGTGCCGGCGATCGCGGGCTTCGAGGAGCGTGACGCGCGCTTCCAGGCGAACGACATCGCGCGCCGGATCGCCGACGCGAGCGGCGCGGGCGTGAGCCTGATCCACGCGCCGGCGCTGCCGTCGGCGCGGCTGCGCCGATCGCTGCTCGCGGACGAGGACATCAGCCGCCGGCTGGCAGCGTGGGACCGGCTGACGGCGGCGATCGTGGGCATCGGCCCGCCGCTCGCGGAGGCCGACACCGGCCCGGCCCACGTGATGTCCGCGGCCGGCGAGCTGCGCGGCGCCGCGGGCGACGTGGTCTCGCGCTACTTCGACGTGAGCGGGCGGCCGGTGCCGTTCGCCGGCGAGCGGCTCCTGCTCGGCATGTCGCGCGAGCAGCTGCGCAGCGCCGGCACGGTGATCGGCGTGGCCGCCGGGTCCGCCAAGGGAGCGTCGATCGTCGGCGCCGCGCGCGCCGGGCTGATCGACGTGCTCGTCACCGACGATGCGACCGCCGGCGCGGCCCTCGCGACGCTGGGTGCGCAGCCGTGATCCTGGCCGTCGGCGAGGCGCTGGTCGAGATCATGCGGCCGCGCCGCGGCATCCCGCTCGACCGGCCGGACACGTTCGTCGGCCCGCTCGCGAGCGGGGCGCCCGCGATCTTCGCGAGCGTCGCGGCGCGACGCGGGGCGGCGACGGCGCTGTGCGCGGTCGTGGGCGACGATCCCTTCGGTGCGCTGCTGCGCCGGCAGCTTGCCGGCGACGGGGTCGATGCCAGCCACGTGCGCGCCGATCCCGGGGCGCCGACGGGCTGCGCCTTCGTGGCGTACGCGGAGGACGGGACGCGCTCGTTCGTCTTCCACGTCGCGGCGGCGGCGCGGCTGAGCGCGGCCGACCTCGGCGACCTTCCCGAGCGCGCCGAGTGGCTGCACGTGTCGGGCTCTTCGCTGGCCCTCGCGCCGGCGCTGGCCGACGCGGTCGAGACCGCGGCCGCGCGCGTGCACGCCGCCGGCGGGCGGATCAGCCTCGATCCCAACGTGCGCCCGGAGGCGCTCGGGCCCGACCTCGCGGAGCGGCTGGCGCGCATCGCCGGCCTCGCCACCGTGCTCCTGCCCTCGGAGGGGGAGCTGGCCGCGTTCGGCCTCGACGACAGCGTGGCACCCGTCGTCTGCACGACGCTCGGGGCCGGCGGCGTGCGCGTGCGCGCCGCTTCGGGCGAGGAGGCGATCCCGGCACCGACCGTCGACGAGGTCGACCCGACCGGGGCCGGAGACACGTTCGCCGCGGCCTTCGTCGTCGCGACGCTCGCCGGGGCCGAGCCGGTCGAGGCCGCGCGCGAAGCCGTCGAGGTCGCCGCGGCCGGCGTCACCCACCTCGGGCCGATGGAGGCCCCGGTCACCGCGCGCTGAGACATCGGCGCGGCCGGCCAAGGCTTCCGCTATGAGGCGACCTGCGCCCCAGCCTCCGCTCCGAGGCGGCGTTCGCACGCGCGTTCAAGCGGGAGATCGGCGTGCCGCCGGGCGCCGTCAAGCGGGCTGCGGCGTGACCGCTAGCCACGCGCCCGGCTCCCGTTGGCGCTGAAGACGCCGGCGGCCGCCGCCTCGCGCGCGAAGTCGGCGAAGTCGCGCGGCTCGCGGCCGATCGCCCGCTGGACGCCGTCGGTGACGTACGCGTTGCGGCCGTCGAGGACCTCGCCGAAGAGATACTGCATGAAGTCGACGATGTCGTCCGGGACGCCCTGGCCGGCGAGCCCGTCGGCGAATGCGTCCATCGGGATCGTCTCGTAGGTCACCTCGCGGCCCGCGGCGCGGCCGATCTCGCCGACGGCGTCGGCGAACGTCAGCATGCGCGGGCCGGTCAGCTCGTACAGCTCGCCGACGTGGCGGTCGTCGGTGAGCGCGGCGACGGCGACGTCGGCGACGTCGTCGGCCTCGACGAACGGCTCGGGGACGCCGCCTGCCGGGAGCGCGACCTCGCCCGCGAGCACGGGGTCGAGGAAGAAGCTCTCGCTGAAGTTCTGGTTGAACCAGCTGCAGCGCACGATCGTCCAGTCGGCCCCGGAGGCCTGGAGCGCCTCCTCGGCGAGCTGCGCCTCGGCCTCGCCGCGGCCGGACAGCAGCACCAGCCGGCGCACGCCCTGCGCGAGCGCATGCTCGGTGAACGCCGCCGTGGCCTCGCGCGCGCCCGGGACCGCGAGGTCGGGGTAGTAGGAGACGTACACCGCCCGCACGCCCTCGAGCGCGGGCGTCCAGGTCGCGGGCCGCTCCCAGTCGAACGCGGGCTGGGCGGTGCGCGAGCCGACGCGCACGGCCTCGCCGCGAGCCTGCAGGCAGTCCGCGACGCGGCGGCCCGTCTTGCCGGTGCCGCCGAGCACGAGAATGGTCTTGTCGGTGGTCATGGATCCAGTATTCGCGGGCCCCGCGGGACTGGCTATGACCGCGTATCGCCGCTTCGTGCCCGATCGTCCACGCTCGTGGACGATCGGGCTTTGCGTCCTTACGGCACCGGCCGCGGGAAGCTGACCGGGCTGCGGTTGCCGTCGCGATCGACGGCGCGGACGCCGAACAGGAAGTTGTCCTTGGTCAGGCCCTGCGCGGTGTAGCCGGTGACGTTCCCGACGCGGATCCGGTTGGTCCAGTAGGGCTCGACGGTGTCGCGGTACACGACCTCGTACCCGGCCAGGTCCGGCTCGTCGTTGGCCGCCCATTCGAGCTGGGTGTCGACCGACAGCTGCCCGGTGCGCACGCGCACGTCGGCCGGCGCGGCGGGCGCCGTGGCGAGCCCTGCGAGCACGGCGCCGTTCACGCGCGCGACGCGCGCCGTGTAGCGGTAGTCGACGAACCGGGTGAGATCGCCGTACTGGACGCCGTCCTCGACGCGCACGTCCTGGTGCTGGTGGCGATAGTCCTCGTTGACCTCGGTGAAGCGCGCGGCCGGGAAGCGGCGCTCGAGGAACGGGATGTGGTCGCCGCCCCGCAGGTAGCGGTCGCGGCGGTAGATGATCCGCACCCGCATGTCGGTGTCGGTGCTCTCCGCGACCTCCTTGGCGTAGCGGGAGAGCTGCCGCGCCGGCGAGTCGTTCTCGCTGCCGGTCGTGCGGCGCGTGGCGGCCTCCGCCGCCGTCTCGTTCCCGAACGGGCCCTCGGCGAACAGGCGCACGGTGTTCGGCTCGCGGAAGCCGTTCTGGCCGAGCGAGCTGCCGACGATGTCGTTGGTGAACATGCCGGCGATGTCCCAGCCGTTCAGCCGCGCCTGCTCGGCGTAGTAGGTGGAGCCGTACAGCCCCTGCTCCTCGCCCGCGACGGCCATGAACACGATCGTCGCCTCGAAGCGGCGCGTCGCCATCACGCGCGCGAGCTCCATCACGGCGGCGACGCCCGACGCGTCGTCGTTCGCGCCCGGGGCGTCGCACACGGCGTCGTTGGCGTCCGAGCAGCGCGAGTCATAGTGCCCGCTGACGACGTACATGCGGTCGGCCGACGCCGGCTCGGTGCCGCGCAGCGTGGCGACCACGTTCGTGATCCGGGTCGGCTGCGGGATCCGCGGGCTGACGGGCTGGATGAAGCTCTGGAGCTCCACCTGCATGCGACCGCCCGACCGTGTCGCCGACTGCTGCAGCTCGCTGAAGATCCAGTCGCGCGCCGCGCCGATCCCGCGCTCGGGATCGTCCTGGGACGAGAGCGTGTGCCGCGTCCCGAAGCTCGCGAGCCGCTCGATGCTGCGCTGGATCCGGCGCGTGCTGACCTCGCGCAGCATGCGGTCGACGTCGCGCGTCGTCTCCTTGCCGAGCGGCGCCGGCGCCTTCTTCCCGCCTCCCGTCGCCCGGTCCGCGCCTCCCGCGACGGCCGCCGCTGCCACCACCAGCGCTGCACAGCCGATCGCCAGCGCCCAGCTCCTGATGCCTCGCATGTCCTGCCTCCCTCGTCCGCCTCCAGGTGCGACGTACCCGCTGCGCTTGCGTCCACACCCGCGACCGCAATAGCTTCGGCCGATGCAGCGCACGCTCCGATCGACGTGGCGCAACCACACCGGCAACCAGTCCTGCCAGCCGCTCCAGGTCTGCGAGCCGGACGACCTCGACGAGCTCGTCGCGCTCGTGCGCGACGCCGAGGCCGACGGCGTCTCCGTGCGGGCCGTCGGCTCGGGCCACTCGTGGTCGGACGTCGGGCTGACCGGCGGCTTCCTCGTGCTGCCGCGCGGGCTCACGGGCGACGCCGTCGAGGTGCTGCGCGACGGCGAGCGGCCGCTCGTGCGCGTGCGCGCGGCGACCCGGATCCGCGAGCTCAACGAGCAGCTCTGGGACGCCGGCTACGCGCTCCCGAACATGGGCGGCTACGACGGGCAGACCGTCGCGGGCGTGATCTCGACCTCCACGCACGGCTCCGGGCTGGCCTACGGGCCGCTGCCGGATCTCGTGCGCTCGCTCGACATCGTCGCCGGCGGCGGGCGCCGGGTGCGGCTCGAGCCGCTCGACGGCCCGACCGATCCCGCCGACGCCGACGGCGAGGGCTGGGAGCTGGTGCGCGACGACGCGCTGTTCGCGGCAGCGCTCGTGGGCATGGGCTGCATGGGCGTCATCTACGCGGTCGTGCTCGAGGCGCGGGCCGGCTTCCGGCTCACCGAGACGCGCTGGATCACGACGTGGAGCGCCGTGCGCGACGAGCTCGTCGACGGGCGCGTGGCGGCCGACCACGATCACTACGAGCTGCTCGTCAACCCGTATCCGGGCCGCGACGGCGAGCACCGCGTGATGGTCACGGTGCGCGAGGAGCCGGCGGTCGAGCTGCGGCCGCAGGGCGACGACCGCGAGCGGCCGCGGATCAACGAGCTGCTGTCGTCGCTGCCCGTCACCCATGCCGTGATCGACTTCGCGCTCGACTTCGATCCCGACGGCATCCCGGGAGCGATGGACCGCGTGCTCGACGGGCTCGTTGACGACGCCTACACCGACCGCAGCTACCGGGTGCTCAACATCGGCGCCGCCAACGACCTCCCGGCGTATTCCTCGGAGATCGGCGTCGGGCTGGAGGGCACGACGCCGCGCGACGCCGTCGAGACGATCTTCGCGGTCGCGGCCAAGCACCGGCGCCTCGGCAAGGCCTACGCCACGGCGCCGTTCGCGCTGCGCTTCGTGCGCCGCTCGCGCGCGGTGCTCTCGATGATGCACGGGCGCGACACGATGATGATCGAGCTGATCATGCAGACCGACACCGAGGGCGGGTACGAGCTGCTCGCGGCCTACGAGCAGGCGCTGTACCGGTTCGGCGGGCGGCCGCACTGGGGCCAGTTCAACGTGCTCACCGAGCGGCGGATCGAGGAGCTGTACGGCGCGCCGTCGGTTGCAGCCTGGCGCGCCGCGGCGGCGACGCTCGACCCCGCGGGCACGTTCTGCGGCGCGTTCTCGCTGCGCTGCGGCCTCAGGTGATTGAGCCGGCCGCGGCGCAGCGGTCATAGTCATCGGCATGCTCGCGGCCGCCCTGCTGCTCGCGTACGCGATCCCGTACGGGGTGCGGGCGCGCACGCTCGCGCGCCGCGGCCGGCCGGTGCCGACCTGGCGGATCGCGTGCTTCGGCGCGGGCGTGGCCGTGCTCGCGCTCGCCGTCAGCCCGCCGGTGCTCGACCTCGCGGGCTCGACGTTCGCGGCGCACATGACCGAGCACCTCCTGATCGCCGACGTCGCCGCGGTCCTGCTCGTGCTCGGCCTCACCGGCCCCGTGCTCGCTCCCCTGCTGCGCGTGCGCGCGATCGACCGGCTGCGGGTGCTCTCCCACCCCGCGATCGCGTTCGCGCTGTGGGCGGCGAACCTCTACCTCTGGCACCTTTCGTGGGCGTACGAGGGCGCGCTCCGGTACGAGCTCGTCCACGTCGGCCAGCACGTGCTGTTCCTGCTCGCCGGCATCAACCTGTGGATGCCGCTGTTCGGCCCGTTCCCCAAGCCGGAGTGGTTCGGCACGGCGGCGCAGCTCGGCTACGTCGTCGTCGTGCGGCTGACCGGCGCGGTGCTGGCCAACGTCTTCGTCTGGTCCGGGACGGTGTTCTACGGCTGGTACGGCGACCTCGGAGACCAGAGCGCGGCCGGCGCGATCATGATGGTCGAGGAGAGCATCGTCACGATCGTGCTGTTCGGCTGGCTGTTCGTGAAGTGGATGCGCGAGGGGGACGAGCGGCAGGAGATCCTCGAGCTCGCCGATGCGCGCGGCGTCGAGCTCGACGAGCGGCGTGTCGCCCGCGCCGTCGCCGCGGGCCGCGGCGCCGAGCTGCGGCGCCGGCTGGCTTGACGGCTCAGCCGCCGCAGGCGCGCGGGATCGTCACGACCTGCTCGCGCTCGGGGCCGGCGCGGCCGGTGATCTTGCAGAACGCATAGCGGCCGGTCGGGAAGTCGACCTTGGCGCGGTAGCGGTGGCCGATCACGCCGCCCGGGCTGCCTTCCGTGCGAGCGAACTCGGCGGTCACCGCCACGCACGCGAAGCGCCCGCGGCGGCGGCCGACATCCTCGTCGGCGCCGCTGCCGCCGACGGTGCGCGGGAACGGCTCGCACGCGACGCGCCGGATCGTGCCGGTCAGCTGGCCGCGGCGGGCGCGACCGCGCGCGTCGGCCTCGATCGCCGCGCCGAGGTCGCCCATGACCGCCGCGCGAGCGGCAAGCCGGGCCGCGCGCGGGCGGCCGGCGTCGCGGCTGCCGGAGCGGCCGGCGACCGGACGCTGCTCGACCTCGAGGCGGCGCACGAGCTCGACCCGCTGCGCCGCGCGCTCGCGCTGGGTGCGGGCGTCGGCTTCGCGCTGGGATTCGCGCAGGCCGGGGACCGTGGCCGCCGCCGCGGCGGCGACCACCAGCGCCGCGAGCACGATCGCAATCCGCCCGCGGCGGCCGAGCTTCCGCCACAGCCAGCGCGGCAGCTCGGGCAGCGACGGCAGCGGCTCGTAGCGATCGGCGGGTGGGGTCACTCAACGAGGGTGCCGTGGTGCGAGCACAAGTACAAGCACCGACCGCTTGCGGTCAGCGTAAGCTCTGCTTCACGATGCTCGATGTCCGGCGGCTCCGGCACCTCAGCGAGCTCGCGCGCCGCGGCACGATCGCCGAGGTCGCGCGCGCGATCGGCTACACGCCCTCGGCGGTATCGCAGTCGCTGCTCCAGCTCGAGCGAGAGGCGGGCGTCGCCCTGCTCGAGCGCGACGGTCGCCGGGTGCGGCTCACGCCCGCCGCCCACGGGCTGGTGGCACGCACCGAGCGCGTGCTCGCGGAGCTCGACGCCGCCGAGGCGGAGCTCGCGGCCGAGCAGCAGGTCGTGCGCGGCCGCGTGGTCGTCGGCGCGTTCCCGAGCGCGGCCGCGCGGCTGGTGCTCCCCGCGGCGCTCGAGCTTGCCGGCCGCCATCCCGAGCTGGTCGTCTCCGTCCGCGAGCACGAGCCCGAGGACGGCATCTCCCTGCTGCGCTCCGGCGAGCTCGACCTGCTCGTCTCCGAGACCTACGAGGGCGTCGAGCCGGCGCCCGCCGGCGGGCTCGACGCCCAGCTGCTGCTGACCGAGCCGCTCCTGCTCGCGCTCCCGCCCGGCGACCCCGCGGCCGCGCTCGTCTCGCTCGCCTCGTATCGCGACGCGGCGTGGATCGGCGGGCTCGCGGGCACGCAGTACGCGGTCGCCGTCGAGCGGGCGTGCCGGGCGGCGGGCTTCGTGCCGCGGATCGAGCACCGCGCCGACGAGGCGTCCCTCCTCATGGCCCTGGCGGCATCAGGACTGGGCGTCGGCCTCGTGCCCGCCCTGGCGTGCGGGGACGACGACCCGGTGCGGTACGCCGAGGCCGTGCCGGCCCCGCCGGCACGGCTCGTCCACGCCCTCGTCCGCCGCGGGGCGGCTCGCCGCCCCGCGCTGGCCGCCGTGCTCGCCGCCCTTGGCGATCAGGCGCCCAGTCGCATCGCCCCCCAGAGGTTCACGTAGTCGTCGGTCCAGGTCCGCGCCTCGGGATCGGTGGCGCACGCCGACCAGCGGGCGAAGCTGCCGAGGTCCTCGCGCGTGCGCGCGAGGACCACCCACTCGGAGTACGACTTGCCGCGCACCTGGCGGCCACTCCGGTCGTACGGGGAGTCGAGGATGTAGGAGCACTGCAGGCCGTTGGCGCGGGCGACGTCGCCGAGCGGCTGCTCGAGGTCGACGAAGCGGTTGGAGATGTGCAGCGCGAGCAGGCCGCCGGTCCGCAGGCGCGTGGTGTAGAGCGCCACCGCCTCGCGCGTCAGGAGGTGGACCGGGACCGCGTCGGAGCTGAACGCATCGATGACGATCAGGTCGTACGCCGCCGGCGCGGCGCGCCCGAGCACGACGCGGCCGTCGCCGATCGTGACGCGGGGGCGACCCGGGCAATCGCGCAGGAAGGTGAAGTGGCGCGCGTCGCG
This sequence comes from uncultured Solirubrobacteraceae bacterium, assembly GCA_963789005.1. Classification (GTDB taxonomy): domain Bacteria; phylum Actinomycetota; class Thermoleophilia; order Solirubrobacterales; family Solirubrobacteraceae; genus DASSUW01. Next base: position 390,596 of record CAWBIZ010000015.1, on the reverse strand, counting down.
GGCGATCCGCTCGACGCCCGGATCGACGTCGATGAAGTCCCAGCGCTCACCGGGGCGTGCGTGGCAGGCCATCGAGCCCACGCCCAGCCCGACGACCGCCGCCGCCCGCAGCCCGCCCGCGGCCCGCACCGTCCGCGGCAGCCGCCCCGCGGGGCCGGAGCGGTGGTAGTAGGTGATCGGCTCGGGTGGCGACTCCCCGGCCAGCTGCGCGCCGTGCCGCGTGGTCCCGTGCCGCAGCTCCTTGCCCGTGCCGTCCGGGAGCTCGAGCACCTCGAGCACGCCGAAGAAGCCGCGATGCCGCTCCAGCACCTCCGGCTCGCCGGCCGCCACCGCGAACACCGCCCCGGCCGCGAGCGCGGCAACGGCGATGCGCACGCGCCGGCCGCCCCACCACGGCAGGCAGGCGAACGCCAGCGCGAGCGAGAGCGGCAGCTCCGTCAGCTGGTCGAAGATCAGCGGCGCGACCGCGGCGTTGAGCACCCCGGCCGCCGCTCCCCCGGCCGCGAGCCAGATGTAGAACGTGGTCAGATGCTCGGGCGCGGGGCGCCCGCGGGCGAGCCGCCCGTGGCACACGATCCCGGCCAGCACCAGCACGGCGAGGTGCAGGAGCACGAGCTCCCGGACCGGCTCGCTGCGGTCGGTGGCGAGCACCCACGCGAGGAGCAGCCCGGCCGGCGGGAAGAGCCAGGTCGCGGCTCGGTAGGCGAGCGTCCCGCCGCGGCCGGGGGTGAACGCGACGATGAAGGTCACCAGGTACAGCCCCAGCGGGATGACCCACAGCAGCGGGACCGGCGCGAGATCGGTCGTGAGCTTCGCGGTGATGGCGACCAGGAGGCTGGCCGGGACGGCGGCGAGAGCGCACCAGCCGAGGCGCGCGGACCACGCCGGCGGCGACCCGCGCCGCACCGGCGGGCGCTCGCGTTCGGGCGCCCGCCAGGCCGCCGTCGCACAGACCCCGATCAGCAGGACGAGCACGCCGTAGACCGCCGACCACGCCAGCGCCTGGCCTTCGAGCCCGAGCCGCGGCTCGACCAGGACGGGGTAGCTCAGGAGGCCCACGAGGCTCCCGGCGTTGCTCGCGCGGTAGAGGAAGTACGGGTCGCGCGCCCGCGGATGGTCCAGCCGGGCGAACCAGCCCTGGAGCAGCGGCGCGGTCGCCGCCAGCAGCACGAACGGCAGGCCGACCGCGACGGTCAGCGCGCCCGCGACCCACCAGGCCGCCGAGCCGCCCGCGGGCGGGGACCAGGCCGGGATCGCGATCGGCAGCAGCAGGCACGTCGCCAGCAGCAGCGCGGCGTGCACGAGCGGCTGGCGGCGCGGCCCGAGCAGCCGCAGGCTGAGGTGCGCGTACCCGTAGCCGAGCAGCAGCGCGACCTGGAAGAACGCCAGCGCGACCGTCCACAGCGCCGGCGTCCCGCCGACGACCGGCAGCAGCATGCGCGCGAGCATCGGCTGCACGGCGAACACGAGCGCCGCGCCGACGAGCAGCGCCGCGGTGTAGAGCCAGGCGACGGCGCGATCCCCCGCCCGCCGCGGCGCGAGCGTGGCGGTCATCTCCCGGAGCGTACGCCAGCGCGGCCTCGAAGCCGCCGGCGCCCGGTTGGCCCGCGCAGCGGCGAGGATCCTGCGATCGTTGTCGCATGGACTTCAAGCTCGAGCTCGTCGCCGTCCCGGTCTCCGACGTCGACCGCGCCAAGGCGTTCTACGTCGACCAGGCCGGCTTCAACGCCGACCACGATCACCGCGTCAGCGACGAGATCCGGTTCGTCCAGCTCACGCCCCCGGGCTCGGCGTGCTCGATCGCGCTCGGACAGGGCGTCATCGACACGCCTCCCGGCTCGGTCCAGGGGCTGCAGCTCGTGGTCGACGACATCGAGGCCGCGCACGAGGACCTCAGCAGCCGCGGTGTCGAGGTGAGCGACGTGCAGGACTTCCCGTGGGGCCGCTTCGTGTTCTTCCGCGATCCCGACGGCAACGGCTGGGCCGTACAGCAGATCGTCTACCCCGAGGGGTAGACGATCGAGAGGGTCACGCCCGGTTGCGATGGCCGGCGCAGTTCGGCACGGTGCACGGCGCGGTCATCGGCCGCGTCGCTGCCCGGGGAGGCGCGGCGACGTCGTCGGTCGCCGGTTGACGATGAGGCCGAACGGCGGACGAGCGGCGCTCGCGGTGGGGCGGCTCGCCCACGGTCGACGGGCTGACGGGCCCGTGCGGGTGGCGCGCGAGCTGCCAGAGGATGAGCGGGTGGATCACAGCGTTTCCTTTCTCTCGAGGGGGGTCGTGCGGGGCGCCGGCATCGCTGCCGGCGCCCCCACGGGGGTATTGGTCAGACGGCCACGCGGCGCGCGCGCAGGCGCGTGTGGCGGGTGATGCCGGCGGCTCCGCCGCCGACGAGCCCGGCGCCGGCCAGACCGCTGAGGACGAGCAGCCAGACACCGATGTCGCTGCCGTCGTCGTTGGTCGCGGGCGCGGACGTGTTCACGCTGCGGGGCGGCAGCGGGTCGTGGTAGGTCGGGAAGACCGGCTGCCCGGGCGCGAGCTTCGCGTCCTTGGCCGCCTGGAACGCCGTGTCCTTGGCGAACTCGCCGCGGAGGTCCTGCTTCTTGAGGTTCTGCTCGGTCGTGCCGGCCAGGCTGCCCGTCGGGCTGTCGGCGCGGTTGGCGGAGGTGTCGATCGGCTCCGCCAGCGCCGGCGAGGCGGCGACGGCGCCCGCTGCCAGGGTGGCGGCGAGGGTGTACTTCAGGGAGTTGCGGCGAATCATGGCGGTGCTCCTCTTGTGGGGCGGGGTGGACAAGTGCCATCACCATCCGCTCCCCCGCCTTCATCGCCCTTGCGGCCCGCTGACACGCGACTTCACCGCGCTTGCAACGCGCTGACAGCCAGTTGCGAGGCCCTGCCCGCGCGGTCGATAATCGATACCCGTGCTCGACGTCGCGGACGTCGCGGAGTACCTGCTCGAGCGGAGGCTCCTCAGCCCGCGCGCCGTGGTCGACGGGCGGCTGGAGGTGGTCGACGCCTCGCGGCTCAACAGCGTCTTCCTGGTGACCGCCGAGGGAGAGCGCGGCTACGTGGTCAAGCTCGCGGCCACCGCGGGCGACGCGGGCGTGGCCCACGAGGCGGCGACGCTCGACCGGCTCGCCGGGAGCGCCATGACGCGCTGGCTGCCGACCGTCGCCGCCTACGACCCGGCCGGCGGGGTGCTCGTCCTCGAGGCGGCGAGCGGCGCGCGCGACCTCGTGGCCCAGCATCGCCGCGGCCGGTACTCCGTCGGCCTCGCACGGGAGGTCGGGCGCGCGCTCGGCGAGTTGCACCGCATCGCCCCGACCGCGCTCGCCGGGCTCCCGACGTCGGTCGCCTCCCGGCGCGGCGTGCACCGCGTCGATCTCCGGACCTTCCAGACGTCGAGCGCCACCGCGCTCGAGCTGGTCTCGCTCGTCCAGCGCTCCGGCGAGCTGTGCACGCGACTCGACGAGCTCGACGCCGCGCGGGTCGAAGACGCCGTCGTCCACGGCGACGTGCGCTGGGACAACTGCCTCGCCGTGCCGCACCTGCGCCGCTGGACGCGCCTGGTGATGATCGACTGGGAGCTCGCCGGGGCCGGCGACCCCGCGGAGGACGTCGGCGCGTTCCTCGGCGAGTACCTCGGTGCGTGGCTGCGCACGATGCCCGACCTCGATCCCCACGGGCGCGCCGTCATGCCTCGCGCCGCCGCGGCCACGCTGCAGCGGATGCAGCCCGCGCTGCGGGCCTTCTGGGAGGCCTACGCGAGCCACCGGCGCCGGCCGGAGACCGAGCTCGGCCCGACCCTGCGCCGGGCTACGCAGTTCGCCGCCGCACGGCTCCTGACCGCGGCGGTGGAGGAGGCGCAGCAGCTCCCCGACGTGCGCGCGAGCCTGCTCAACGCCGTGCACCTCGGGCACGCGGTGCTGCGGCGACCGGACGAGGCGGCAGCGCAGCTGCTCGGGCTGTGGACGGCGGCGTGACGGCGTACCGCGACCACGTGGGGCTGGCCCTGCGCGCAGCCGCGGTGACGTCGCCGACGTCGTACGCGTGGTTCGGACGCCGCGTGCGAGCGGTCCCGGCGGGCGCGACGCTGCCCGCCCGCGCCTATCTGGTTCGCGCGCTCGAGGGGACGCTGTACCGGAGCTTCTACACCCAGGGCGCGCCGGTGCCGATCTCGGGTCTCCTGCCAGTGCCGGCGCCGCCGATCGCAGCGTTCGTCGCCGCCCTGTCGGAGGCGAACGCCGGTCGCGGCGGCTGGCAGCCGGGCTGGCAGATCGTGGACACGGCCCCCGAGGAGCTCACGGTCGACGCGCGAGGGCCTGCGGGTCGACGTCCGCGCGGCCGAGTGCCGGCGCACGGGCGCGTCGACGGCCGGCCTCCCGCGCGCGAAGGAGCATCGCGACGCGTCGCCGGGCTTCTACACCGCGTTCGGCGACGTGGTGCCGGACATCGGCGACGACGACGTCGAGCTGCGGGTGTACTTCCACCTGACCGCGGCGGGAGCCGCGCCCTTCGTCGCGGAGCTGCACGCGGGTGCTCAACCGCGCCGGCGTCGCCTTCGTCCTCAAGGTCGTCGACAACCCGGCCGCGTTCGTGCGCTGCGACGCCGCCGTGCTGTACCTCGCCGGCTTCCTGCAGCCCGAGCTGCGACAGGTCGTCGCCGACTGCGCGCCGCACCTGCGGGCGACCGTGCCCGCGTTCGCCAAGCCGCTCGCCGCCGGCGTGGCCGTCGGCGAGCACCGCGCGTCGCTCGGCGGGAGCTTCGGCTCCAGCCGCTGCCGGCTCGTGGCCGAGGGCATCGTCGACGCCTATGAACGGCGCGCGCGCGACCTCGACACCCGGCTCGAGGCCGTCGAGCGGCGGTTCGCCGCGTCCGGCCTCAGCCTGCGACGCCCCGTATCTCGTGGCGGGATCGGCCGGCGGCCATGTCCTCTGAGATCCTCGCCGACGGCCGCGACCATCGCGCGCGACTCGCGGGCTCGGCGATCTGGTTCGATGGCCGCTGCAGCTGGATGGGCGCGCTGCCGGGCGACGAGCGCCGGCCGCTCGGGAGCCGCCGGACGTACGCCGCGCTCGGGCCCGATCTCTACGACGGCACGAGCGGCGTGGCGATCTTCCTCGCCGAAGCCGCGGCGGCACTCGACGACGACCGCCTCCGCGCGACCGCGATCGGCGCGATCCGCCAGCGCGACCACACACGCCGATCGCGTCGGCACCGGCGGCCTGCACGCCGGCCGGCTCGGCATCGCGTACGCCGCCGCGCGGGTCGCCGCCTGCACGGCTCCGAGGCTGCACGCGAGGACGCCCGCGTCGCTGGTGGCGCGGGGACGCGAGCCGGGTCGACGCCCTCGACGTCTCCGACGGCGCCGCCGGCGCCGCACTGGCGCTGCTCGCGCTCGCCGGCCCGCTCGAAGAGCCCGGGCTGCGTCGAAGCGCCGCGGGCTCCTCGGCGACGTGCTGATCGCGCGCGCGAACCGCTCGGCGGCGGGTTGGTCGTGGGCCGCACGCGGCGCTCGACCACGACCTGTGCGGCTACGCCCACGGCGCCGCCGGGATCGGCCATGCGCTGTCCGAGCTCTTCGCGCGCGACCGGCGAGGCCCGCTTTCGCGACGGGTGCGAGCGCGCCTTCGACTACGAGCGGTCGTGGTTCGACGTCGCGCCGGCGGGTGGCCCGACCTGCGCGGCATCGCCCGCGCGGCGGGCCGGGACGTCCCGGCGCCCGTGCGCCGGCTCGTGGTGCCACGGGGCGCCGGGGATCGCGCTGTCGCGCCCGCTGCGCTGTGGGCTCGGCAGCGCCGACGCCGCCGCCGGCGCGGCGCTCGCGCGCGCGCGGCCGCCGCCGAGCTGCTCGCCAGCCCCGACGACTTCTCGCTCTGCCACGGCGCCGCCGGCGTCGGCGACGTGCTGCTCTACGCGGGCGACGTCACGGACCGCTCGCCGGCCCGCGCGAGATCGGCCAGCGCGGCATCGACCGCCACCCGGCCGCGGGCAGAGGCTTCCCGTGCGGGTGCCCCGACGGGCGCGACGCCGGCCTCCTGCTCGGGCTCGCCGGGATCGGCCTGTTCTACCTCCGGCTGCCGGACGCCAGCATGGCCACCCCGCTGATCATCGATGCCATCGAAGGGTTGACACTCGGCCGAGTACGTCTACAGTCGAGCGACCCCGGAAGGAGGAAGCGGTGAGCGATCGCAGAACCCCGCCGCCGCGCAACCCCATTGCCGTGCGGCTGATCGAGTACCCGACTCAGAGGGCAAGGAGACCGTGCAGGTGATGGCTCTCGTCGGCCTCGTGGATCGGGCGAGGAGACGATGTGCGGCTGTTCTCCGACATGATTTCCAGCGTCATGGACATTCCGGAGACGAGATCGTCGACAGTGCCGAGCTCGACGACGGCGAAGGCCGTGCGCTGGTCTGGGTGAAGACCGACACGATGAGAGGAGCTCATCTCAGACCAGGCGGCCGCGCTCCGCACTGACCAGTTCAAGGGAAGCGGGGTCAGCACCTGGCCATTGATCCCGGCGACTCGCACGTCGCCGCCCAGCTCCTGGATCTCGTCCCGCGACTGAGGACGGCGAAGCGCCCGGTCCCCACCTGGTTCCTCGCGATGGCGATGCTCCCCCGAGAGCCGGCCGGCCTAGGACGGGGCCCGTGATCACCGACATGACGATCGACGCCGTCCTCGAGACTCGAGGATCTCGAGGCGACGTTCCTCACGCCGAGCCGAGCCTGGATCCTCCGCCGAGTGCTGCCTCTGCGGGTCCGGAGTCCTGCCGGTCGGCGTCGACGAGAGGCATGGCGCCCGGCCGACCAAGCGTCAGAGCCGTCAGAGTGCTGCACTGAACTACGCGGCGCTCGCCCCGCGACTCACTCGTCGCTCGGCAGGAACCGCTCGCGGTCGACGCTGCTCAGCCGCAGCGCGCGCGCGTACGAGCGATCCGCAGAACGGTGCTGAGCGGTCCGCAGACCTCGCACGGGGTGAAGCGCACGACACCGTCGACCCCAGCGCTGACGACCGTCGTCCCGTCCGGGCTGAAGGCCGCCGCCGTCGCGCTGCCCACGTGCGTGTAGAGCAGCACGAGCGTCTCCCCGCCCGCCGTGTCCCAGACCCGGACCGTCCCGTCCTGCCCCGCGGAGACGACCCGATCGCCCGCTCGGTCGAACGACGCCGACTCCACCGGGCCCTCGTGCCCGCGCATGATCACCGCCCGCCCGCCGGCGAGGGTCCAGACCCGGACCGTGCCGTCCGCACCCGCGGTCACGACGCGCGACCCATCCCGGCTGTAGGCCGCCGAGGCAACCGCCTCGTCGTGCCCGCGCAACGTCCGCTCGAGCCGTCCGGTCGTCGCGCTCCAGATCCGCGCCGTGCCGTCGCCGGAGGCGCTCGCACGTGCTTGCCGTCGGGGCTGAACGAGACATCGAGCGTGTTCGTGCGCCCGCCCTCGATCACCACACCGTCCGTCACCGTCGAGCTTGTCGACGAAGATCCGTCCCACGGATCTGCCCGCGTACACGATCCGGGCGCCGGACGGGTCGAAGGCGGCGGCACTCTTCCCGAACGGGCGTCGACGAGTTGCGACCTGACCCCGCTCGACGTCCCAGATCCGGACGGTCGTGTCCTGGGAGGCGCTGATGACGCGCGCCCCGCCCACCGCGAACTCGGCCGTGCTCAGCGCCAGGTGCCCTTCGAGTCGCCGCAGCGACCCGGTGGCGACGTTCCACACACGCACGACGCCGTCGGACCCGCCGCTGACGATCGACCTGCCGTCGTCGCCGTACGCGACGTCGGTGACCGGGCCCTCGAGCATCGCGGTCGCGGGAGGCTGCCAGACGCGCAACGTCCCGTCCTCGCCGGCGCTGACGACGGCGTTGCGCGTACCGGCACGAAGTCCGCCTGCAGCGCCCGGCCACGGTGCCCCTTGAGCTCGCCGAGCGCGGGACCGCCCTCCACATCCCAGATCCGCACGATGCCGTCCTCGCTCGTTGTGACGACCCGGCGGCCGTCCTCGCTGAAGCGGACGGATATCCCGCCCTGACGTGCAGTGCGGAAGCTCGCCGGGCGGCCGCTGCCGTCCGCGTTCCATAAGCGGACGAGCCCGTCCTCGGCATCGTGGCGACGCGGCGGCCATCGGGAGAGAACGTCGCGCCGAACACCGCGGTCCGGTGCGGCAGCGTGATGGCGGTCCCGTCCGCAACGTCCCACACACGCGCGGTGCCGTCGACGCTCGCGCTCACGACGCGTCGGCCCGTCGCGTCGAACCTCGCGGCGTACGCGACGTCGCCGTGACCGCGCAGGACCGTGGCCGACCCGTTCCCGTCGACCGGGAGGATGCGAACCGAGCCGTCCACCAGCGGCACGACGACGCGGGTCCCGTCAGGGCTGAAGTCGACGCCGTTGCCGGAGTTGTTCCTGCTGGTCCGGAGGAGCTCGCGTCGTCCGCCGCCGTCGGCGTCGAACAGCGCGACCGTGCCGTTCGCGCCGGTGCTCGCCAGCTTCTCGCCGTCCGGACTGAAGGCGACGCCGTAGATCTCGTCGCCCGGGCTCTCGATCGTCGTCAGCGCGCGGCCGCCGCTCGTGTCCCACACGCGTACGGCGCCGTCGCCGCCGCCGGTGACGATCCGCTCGCCGTCGGGGCTGGGTGCCATCGCGAACACCCAGCCGTCATGCGCGCGCCGGACGCCGATGCCGCGGGCCGCGAAGGTCGCCTGCCGGATGATGTTCTCGGCCTGCTCGGTCTCCCGCCGGTCGCGCGCGCGCAGGCCGAGCGCAAGCGCGAGCCGGGGGTCGGCGTCGAGCAGGCTCGTCGCCCGCGCGGCGAGCTCGCGGGACGCCGCGGTGTCCCGCTGGCGCTCGGCCTCGCGGCCCTGGTAGAGCGCGACGACGGCAACCGCGGTGATCGCCGCGAGCGCGGCGATCAGACCCGCGAAGGCGATCCTGATGCGCCGCCGGCGCGCCGTGCGCTCGGCCTCGCCGCGCGTGCGGCTGGCGGCCAGGTACTCGCGCTCGAGCGCGTTCATCGCCGGCTCGTGCGTCGTGCGCCACTCGACGGCCTCGGCGAGCCGGCTGCCGCGCAGCAGCGCGCCGTCGTCGTGGCCGAGCCGGTTCCATTCCTCGGCAGCGGTGGTGACGCTGCGGTGGATCCGCAGGCCGTCGCGGTCCTCCTCGATCCAGCCGCGCAGACGCGGCCACTCGCGCAGCAGCGCCTCGTGCGCGACCTCGACGCTGCCCGCGCTCACCGTCAGCAGGCGCCGGTCGGCGAGCAGCTCGAGCACGCGGGCGACGTCGTCGTCGCGCTCGGCGTCGAGCTCGGCGAGCGGCACGCGCCGCCGCTCGACGCTCCCGCCCGGCCCCTCGACCGCGAGCCGCACGAGCACGTTGCGGGCGACGGCCTGCTGGCCGGGGTCGAGCTGGCCGAACGCCGCCTCCGCGAGCCGGGCGACCGCGCCCCGGACGCCGCCGGTGCGCTCGTACGCCGCGTGCCGCAGGCGCCGCCCGTCGCGCTGCTGCCACAGCTCGAGCAGCGCCGTCGAGAGCAGCGGCAGCGCTCCCGGCTCGCCCTCGACGTCCTCGACGAGCGCGTCGGTCAGCTCGGGGTCGACGCGCAGGCCGACGCGCAGCGCCGGCCGCTCGACGGCCTGGCGGAGCTCGTCGCGCCGCATCGACGTGACCAGCACGTGGTTGGCGGCCAGCAGCGAGGAGAGCTCCGGGTAGACGGCGCAGCGCTCGTAGTAGTCGGCCCGGATCGCGAGCACGACGGCGACACGACCGCGGGTGTCGCGGGCGGCGTGCACGAGCGAGGCCATGAACGCGTCGCGCTCGCGCTCGTCGCGGCAGGCCGTGAAGCTCTCCTCGAACTGGTCGACCGCGAGCACGACGCGGCTGTCGTCGCCGATGCCCGCGCCCGCCCTGTCGAGCTCGGCCAGCGGGTGCTCGCCGGGCCGGATCAGCACCTGTTGCCATTCGTCGCTGCCGGGGAGGACGCCGCTTGCCAGGGCCGGCAGCAGGCCGGCGCGCACGACCGACGACTTGCCGCTTCCCGATGGCCCGACGACGGCGAGCAGGGGGGCGCCGACGAGCCGCGCGATCAGCCCGGCGACGAGCCGCTCGCGGCCGAAGAAATACTCCGCGTCGCCGACGTCGAACGACGCCAGGCCCTTGAACGGGCACACCACGCGGGCTTCGTCGTCGCCTCCGGCGACCTGCTCCACCTGGTCGCGAGCCGCCTGCAGGTCGACCACGCCGACGGCCAGCTCGGCCTCCATCGAGCGCAGCTCCTCCCGCCCGGCCGCGGTGCGCGCCGCCACCGCGCCGACGCGCCGCGCCGCCTCGCGCCGCGCCAACTCACTCGCCACCTCGTGCACGCGGCGGGGGACGCCGCCGCTGGCCTCGAGCAGGTGCCCGTCTTCGGTGCTGGAGCCGTAGCCGTCGGCGATCGCCTCCACGGCGGCGGCGTCGAGCGGCCCGAGCGCGAGGGTGGCGTCGGCGTCGAGGGGCGCGAGATCCTCGCCGGTGGCGACGACCAGCAGCGCGCGGCCGGCCGCCAGGTCGCGCAGCTCGGCCTGCAGGTCGGCGCCGGCGCGATCGGCGTCGTCGACGACCAGCAGCGAGGGGCCGGACAGCTCGCTCGCGCGGCGCAGCGTCGCGCCGACCGCGTCGGCAGGCCCCGTTCCCGTCGCGTACAGCACCGCGGCGCCGAGGCGGTGCACCTCGCCGGCGAGCTCGGCCGCCAGCCGGCTCTTGCCGATGCCGTGCTCCCCGCTGACCGCGACGAGTGTCCCGGTCCCGCGGCGGGCGCGGTCCCAGCACCGGTGCAGCGACTCGAGCTCGGCCTCACGGCCGGCGAGCTCCGGAGCAGACGTGGCGTCGAGCTCCGGCGGCAGCTCGATCGCGGCCGGGGCGTCGAGCGCAGCGTCCTGCCGGAGCACCGCGTCGTGCAGGCGGCGCAGCTCGGGGCCGGGCTCGACGCCCACCTCGTCGACGAGCACGCGCCGCGCCTCGCGGTACGCCTCGAGCGCCTCGGCCTGGCGTCCGCAGCGGTAGAGCGCGAGCATCAGCTGCCCGGCGAGCCGCTCGCGCGTCGGATGGTGGGCGATCAGCCGCTGCAGCTCTCCCACGACGGCGGCGTGGCGGCCGGCGGCGAGATCGGCCTCCACGCGCGCCTCGAGCGCGCTCAGGCGCTGCTCCTCCAGCCGCACGATCTCCGGCGCCGCGAACGGCTCGAAGGCGAGGTCGGCGAGCGGCGGGCCGCGCCATAGCGCGAGCGCCTCGCGCAGCAGCGTCGCCGACTGCTCGGGCCGCCCGTCCGTCAGCGCGCGCTCGCCCTCCGTGACCAGGCGCTCGAAGCGCCGGACGTCGAGCTCGTCGGACTCCAGCCGCAGGCGATAGCCGGCCGGGGTCGTCGCGACGATGGCCGGATCGCCGAGCGCCTTGCGCAGCCGTGAGACGTGCACCTGCACGGTCTTGGCCGCAGCCGCGGGCGCGTCCTCGCCCCACAGCGCGACGGCCAGGCGCTCGGAGCTGACGGGCTCGTTGGCGTGCAGCAGGAGCATCGCCAGCACCGCGCGCGGCTTGTTTCCACCGAGCGCAACCGTCCCACGCTCGTCATGGACCTCCAACGGACCAAGAATCCGAAAGTCCAAAGCCCCACGACGCTACTCCGTTGTCGCTCCCACGGATAGGCGCGGGCGGCTTCGCCCGGCCGGCGTCAGAAGACCGGCGTCTCGGTGTAGGCGCCCCAGACCCGCTGGAGCGCCTGGACGATCTCGCCCTCGGCGGCGTGGGCGCGGGCGCAGTCGAGCAGCGGCGGCATCAGGTTGGCGTCGGTGGCGGCGGCCTCGCGGAGCGCTACGAGGCTCGATTCCACGGCGGCGCCGTCGCGCCGCGCCCGCACGGCCTCGATGCGGCCGATCTGCTTGCCCTCGAGCGCCGGATCGATGCGCAGGAGCTCGAGCGGCTGCTCGTCCTCGTGCCGGTAGGCGTTGACGCCGACCACGATCCGCCGCTCGCGGTCGATCTCCTGCTGCAGCTCGAAGCTCGCGTCAGCGATCTCGCGCTGGCAGAAGTTCTGCTTGACGGCCTCGACCATGCCGCCGAGGGCGTCGATGCGCGCGAAGTAGTCGTACGCCTGGCGCTCCATCTCGTCGGTCAGCGCCTCGACGAAGTACGAGCCGCCGAGCGGGTCGATCGTGTTGGTCACGCCGGTCTCGTGGGCGATCACCTGCTGCGTGCGCAGCGCCACGCGGGCGGCGTCCTCGGTCGGCAGGGCGAGCGCCTCGTCGTGCGAGTTGGTGTGCAGCGACTGGGTGCCGCCGAGCACTCCGGCCAGCGCCTCGATCGCCGTGCGCGCGATGTTGTTGAGCGGCTGCTGGGCGGTCAGCGAGACGCCCGCGGTCTGCGTGTGGAAGCGCATCAGCGCGCTCTTCGGATTCTGCGCGCCGTAGGTCTCGCGCAGCTCGCGCGCCCAGATCCGGCGGGCGGCCCGGTACTTGGCGATCTCCTCGAAGAAGTCGATCTGGGCGTTGAAGAAGAAGCTCAGCCGCGGCGCGAAGTCGTCGACGTCGAGCCCGCGGTCGATCGCCTGCTCGACGTAGGTGAAGCCGTCCTTGAGCGTGAAGGCCAGCTCCTGCGCGGCCGTCGAGCCGGCCTCGCGGATGTGGTAGCCGCTGATCGAGACCGGGTGCCAGCGCGGCATCTCCTTCGAGCACCACTCGATCAGGTCGCCGAGCAGCCGCATCGCCGGGTCGACCGGGAAGCACCACTCCTTCTGGGCGATGTACTCCTTGAGGATGTCGGCCTGGATCGTCCCGCCGAGGCGGTCGCGGGGCACGCCGGCCTGCTCGGCCGCGATGACGTAGAAGGCCATCATGATCGCCGCCGGCGCGTTGATCGTCATCGACACGCTGACCTTGCCGAGGTCGATGCCGGCGAACAGGTCGCTCATGTCGTCGAGCGTGTCGACCGCCACGCCCTCGCGCCCGACCTCGCCGAGCGAGCGCCGGTCGTCGGAGTCGTGGCCCATCAGCGACGGCATGTCGAACGCGGTCGAGAGGCCCGTCTGGCCGTGGTCGAGCAGGTAGCGGAAGCGCTCGTTGGTCTCCTCGGCGGTGCCGAAGCCGGCGAACTGGCGCATCGTCCACAACCGCCCGCGGTACATGCTCGGGTACACGCCGCGGGTGAACGGATACTCGCCCGGGAAGCCGATCCGCTCGGCGTCGGGCAGGTCGTCCTGCGTGTACAGCGGCTGCACGGGGACGCCCGAGAGCGTGGTGAACGTCGCGTCGCGCTCGGGCGTCGCGTCGTACCGGCGGCGCCAGTCCTCGCGCCCGGATGTCGTGGGGACGGCCATCCCCTCAGTTTGGCATCCGATTGTCGGAAGCCCAAGTAAATGTCTCTAAGCGAAGTCGCCGGCGGCCTCGCGCAGCGGCCGCAGGAGCGCGAACAGCTCGTCGCACTGGTCGTCCGACCACGGCCCGGTGCCGAACCGCTCCTCGTTCAGGCGCTCGGTCGCCGCGCGCGCCACGTCGCGCCCCGCGGGCGTGATCCGTGCGAGCACGCTGCGGCGGTCGCTGGCCTGCGGGAGCCGCTCCACCAGGCCCTGCTGCTCGAGCCGGTCGACGACGTTCGTGATGCTCGCCCGGTGTACCTGCAGCCGGTCGCCCATCTTGCCCAGCGGCAGCGCCCCGTGGCGGCTGTAGAGGAGCAGCATCAGCGCCTCGTAGCGCGGGAACGTCAGCTGCCACGGCTCGAGCAGCTCGTTCAGCCGCGCCATCAGCACCTGCTGGACGCGCATGACCGAGGTCACGGCCCCCATCGGCGCGGTCGCGTCCTCGCCCCAGTGCGCGTCCCACTGGCGTTTCGCCTCGGCGATCGGGTCGAACGGGAGCGGCGGCGGCACGGACGCCCAGTCTCTCGCAGATCCCGGTTGAATACGCCGTGCACATGATCGACGACGCTGATCTGGAGCGCGTGACCGCGGAGTTCCGGCGCGACGGGGCGTGCGTCGTGCGCGGGCTGCTGGACGGCGACGAGGTCGCGCGGCTGCGGGAGGGCGTCGACGAGAACCTCGCCGCGCCGAGCGAGCGGGCGCTCGAGGGCGGCGGCGACGGCGGCGGGCGGTTCTTCGAGGACTTCCGCAGCTGGACCCGGATCGCGGCCTATGAGCAGGTCCTGCGCGGCTCCCGCCTCGGCGAGGTGGCCGCGGCGCTGATGGGCTCGGGCACGGCCCGCCTGCACCACGACCATCTGCTCGTCAAGGAGCCGGGCACCACGATCCGCACGCCCTGGCATCAGGACCAGCCGTACTACAACATCGACGGCACCCAGACCGTCTCGTTCTGGATCCCGCTCGACCCGGTCCCGCGCGAGAGCACGCTCGAGTTCGTGGCCGGCTCGCACGCGTCGGGCACGTGGTACATGCCGCGCAGCTTCTTCGACGACCGCGCGCTCGTGTTCGAGGAGGGGACGTTCGCCGAGGTCCCCGACGTCGAGGGCGACCGCGACGCGCACCCGATCCTCGGCTGGGCGCTCGAGCCCGGCGACGCCGTCGCGTTCAACATGCTCACGCTGCACGCCGCCGCCGGCTCGCGCCACCGCCGGCGCGCGTTCTCGGTCCGCCTCGTCGGGGACGACGTGCGGCTCGCCGAGCGCCCGCACGCCACCAGCCCGACCTTCCCGGAGCTGGAGGGCGTGCTCGCGCACGGCGACGCGCTCGACCATCCGCTCTTCCCACGCCTGTGGCCCGCGGACTAGCGCCGCCGGCCGGCACCGAGCCGGCCGGCGGGGCTCAGGGGATCACGGCGCGGCGGAGATCGCCTCGACGAGGTCGCCGACGCGCTCCTCGTCGACGTTGGTGGCGACGTCGGCCTGGCTGATGATGCCGACCAGGCGGTGGCCGTCGATCACCGGCAGCCGGCGGACCTTGTGGTCGATCATCGTGCGCAGCGCCTCGTCGATCGAGTCGTCGGCGCCGATCGTGACGGTCTCACCGTCGCCGAGCTCGCCGGCGCGGGTGGCACCCGGGTCCTTCCCCTGGGCGAGCCCCTTGATGACGATGTCACGGTCGGTGAGCATCCCCTTCAGCCGGTCGTCCTCACCGCAGATCGGCAGAGCGCCGACGTCGAGCTCGGCGAGCTTGCGCGCGGCGTCGAGCAGCGACTCGTTCTCGCCGATGCACGTCACGTCAGGGCTCATCACGTCGCGGGCCGTCTTGTCGGCCATGTGTGACCTCCTTGGGTCGCGGGTGTGCGGAGGCGCTACCCGCCACCGTGATGCCCCACACGCGGCGCGGTCAGCGCATGCACACCGAGCGCCCTGGGTAGGGCGATCGGGTGCGCATCGTGATCACCGGAGCCACCGGCAACGTCGGCACCAGCGTGATCGCCGCGCTGGGCGGCGACGCCGGCGTGGACGAGATCGTCGGCCTGGCGCGCCGCGCGCCGGAGTGGACTCCGCCGCGCACGCGCTGGGTGCAGGCCGACGTCGGCGTCGACGACCTGCGTCCGATCTTCGCGGGTGCGGACGTCGTCATCCATCTCGCGTGGCTGATCCAGCCCAGCCGTGACGAAGCCACGCTCGAGCAGGCGAACGTCGCCGGCTCGCGGCGGGTCTTCGACGCTGCCGCCGAAGCGGGCGTCGGGCGTCTCGTGCACGCGTCGTCGGTCGGCGTCTACTCGCCCGGGCCGAAGGACCGGCCGGTCGACGAGTCGTGGCCGCGCGACGGCGTCGCGACCTCCGTCTACTCGCGGCACAAGGCGGCGGCCGAGCGGGCACTGGACGCGGTCGAGAAGCAGTCGCCGGAGCTGCGGGTCGTCCGCCTGCGTCCGGGACTCATCTTCAAGCGCGAGGCCGGCGCCGAGGTCCGCCGGCTGTTCGCCGGTCCGCTCCTCCCGGCCCGCCTGGTGCGACCGGGCCTGGTGCCGGTGCTGCCGCTCCCGTCGCGGCTCGTGCTGCAGGCCGTCCACGGCGACGACGTCGGCGCGGCGTACCGGCTCGCGGCGCTCTCTCCCGGCGCCGGCGGCGCCTACAACGTCGCGGCCGACCCGGTCCTCGACCCGGCCACCCTCGCCCGCGTGTTCCGCGCCCGGCACGTCGACGTCCCCGCCCGCGTGCTGCGCGTGCTGGCCGACGCGACCTGGCGCGCCCGGCTGCAGCCGACCCCGTCGGGCTGGCTCGACATGGGGCTCGCAGTCCCGCTGATGGACACGCGCCGGGCGCGCGGGCACCTCGGGTGGACGCCCCGCCACACCGCGGTCGCGGCGCTCGAGGAGCTGCTGGCCGGCATGCGCGAGCCGGCGGGCGTGGACACCCCACCGCTCGATCCGCACGCCGGCGGGCGGCTCCGCATCCGCGAGCTGCTCACGGGCATCGGCAAGCGCACCTAGCGCACCAGGTCAGCGACGTCGACCAGCTCGGCGCGCATGTTGCGCTCCATCATCCGCAGTGCCGCCGCAACGAGTTCGTCGTCGATCTGCGCCACCGCGTCGCGCGCTAGCGGACGTTGAAGTGACGGATGTACGCGGACGATGTCGTCCCGCGAGGCCGCGAAGTCCCCGTAGTTGTCGTTGACGTAGATCAGCTCCAGCCCTGCGTCCTCGGCCCCGCGCACGAGCCGCGCGAGCGGCTCGACCATCGGCTCGACGTTGGCCGCGAGCACGTCGGCGTCGTCGTGCTCGTAGGGGTTCAGCATGTCGGTGATGACGAGCGCGTCCCCGGCCACGCGCCGTTCCTACCCGAAATCGGCGGTGCGATGAGCGGGTACAGTGAGTGGGCGCCGCTCGGGGGAGCGGCCGCCGATCATGGGAACCGCGCTACAGCTGCTCGTCGAGCTGGACCACGACGCCATCCGTGCGACGACTGACCTGCGCTGGAGTCCCGCGACGGCCGTCTTCGCGCTCGTCTCCGCGTGGTGGGTCAAGGGTCCGCTGCTGGTGGCCGCCGGCTGGTGCGCCGACCTGCGCAACCGGCGCCTGTTCCCGCTGGTGGCGCTCGCGGCGACCGCGAGCTTCGCGCTCGCGTCGTGGCTGAACGCGCTGATCAAGGCGCTCGTCGGCCGCAGCCGGCCGCCGCACGAGATCGGGCTCGAGGCGATCGTCGGCGTGCCCGGCTCGCCCTCGTTCCCGTCCGGCCACGCGATGAGCGCGTTCGCCGTGGCCGCGGCGATCGCGCTACTGGCGCCGCGCCTGCGCTGGCCCGTGCTCGCGCTGGCGGCGCTGATCGGCTTCTCGCGCGTGTATCTCGGCGTTCACTTCTGGCTCGACGTGCTCGCCGGTGCCGCGCTCGGCATGGCGATCGGCGCGTCGATCGCCGTCGCGTTCCGGCGGTCGCTCGCGCTCCGGCTGCGCTGAGGCAGCAGGCCGGTAGTGCGCATGACGGCCACCGAGAAGAGCCCGACCTGCCAGCCGACGATCGTCCCGAGCACGACGTCGAGCGGGAAGTGGGCGCCGAACGTGATGCGGGTCACGGCGATCGCCGCGAGGTAGGCGAAGGCCGGGACGCGCAGCAGCGGCGCCATCGTCGCGGCGGCGGTCACGAGCGCGGTCGTGACGATCAGGTGGCCCGACGGGAACGACGGGATGTGGCTCCAGTGCCGGCCGTGGCTGCGCTGGACCTCGGCGCCGAGCGCCTCCTCGGGCCGCGGGCGGTCGACGCCGAGCTGGATGACCTCGAGCACGAGGTCGGAGAACACGCCGGCGAAGGCCATCGCGAGCAACGCCCCGCCCGCGTACCGCAACCGGCGCGTGGCGAGCAGCACGCCCACCGTCGCCGCCGCGGCCAGGATCATGTAGTTGCGGCTGTGCGGGTCGAGCGCCTGGTAGAGCCACTCCGGGCCGTCGCCGAGGCCGTTGATCGCCAGGAAGAGCGCTTCGTCGAGCGGTGCCAGCAGCGGGAACAGCGCCGCGACGGTCCACGCCAGCAGCATGCCGAGCCCGATCCGCGGCGCCCACTCGCGCACGGCGTCGCGCAGCGCGACGGCGGGCGGGCGAGACGAGGCGAGCACGGCGCGGGTGACGCGCAGCGTGTCGGCGACCGCGTGGAACGAGCTCGACTCGCCGTCGTAGATCGCAGGCATCGGCACCCAGCCGACCTCGCGGCCGTCGCGGATGAGCTGCTTGAGGTGGCGCGTCTCGGCCTCGTAGCGGCCCGGCGACGGCGGCACGGCGCGCAGCGCGTCGGCGCGGAACAGCCGCATCCCGTTCTGGGTGTCGCGCAGCCGGCGGCCGACGGCGAGGCTGAGCGCCCAGCTCGAGGCGGCGTTGGCGACGCGGCGGGCGACCGGCATGTCGCCGCCGAGCGGGCGGTCGCCGATCACGACGTCGGCGCGCTCGGCCGCGGCCACGAAGTCGGGGATCAGCTCCGCGGGATGCTGGCCGTCGGAGTCGAGCACGATCACGGCATCCGGGTCGGTCTGCAGCGCGGCCTCGATGCCGGCCGCCACCGCCGTGCCCTTGCCGTGGTTGCCACCGAGGCTGACGATCTGCACGCGCGGGTCGCGGGCGGCCTGCTCGAGCAGCGCCGCGATCGCGGCTGGGGACCCGTCGTCGACGAGCACGACGTCGTCCACGTGCCGCAGCGTCTCGGCGGTGACGGCGCTGACGCGGTCGGAGCGGTACACCGGGATCACCGCGGCGAGCCGCTCGATCGGCGGCAGCGCGACGGTCACGGCGACCGACCGGCGGCGCTCGGCGCGCGCCAGCGGAATCAGCCCGGCGAGCCCGAGCGCGCCCATCGCAAGCAACGTGCGGTAGGAGCCCGTGGCCGCGATCAGCAGCCCGGCGGCGGGCAGCGCGGCGGTCGAAGCGATCGCGCGCGCCGAGAAGAAGACGCCGGCGTAGCGGCCGGCCTGGCCGTCGGGCACGAAGCGCGTGAAGTACGGGAAGCCGAGCGCGCTCACCAGGCCGGCGCCGAGCGCGGCGGCGGCGAAGGGCACGACCGCCTCGCCGACCCGCGACGCGGCGGTGGCGGCGAGCAGGCCTCCGCCGAGCAGCGCGACGCCGGCGAGCAGGGTCCCGCGCAGCCGCTCGGCGGGCATGCGGGCGCCGGCCAGCATGCCGAGGCCGCTGAGGACGCCGAAGCCGGCGAGCAGGAGGCCGGCGGCGGAGGCCTGGAGCCCGAGCACGTCCTCGGCGTAGAGGACCATGAAGGGCACGAGCGCGGCGTAGGACGCGACCCACAGCACCTGGGCGACGAGGACCTGCCGCGCGCCGTCGCGCCGCAGCACCTCGGCGAGCAGTCGCAGCGACGAGCCCTCGGCCGGCTCGGACTGGACCGCGTGCGCCGCCGGCGCGCCGCGGAACCACGCCAGCGTGGGGAGCGCGAGCACGGGCAGCGCGAGCGCCCAGACCGCGAACAGCGCGGCCGGCGAGCCGTCGATCAGCGCGCCGCCAACCACCGTGCCGGCGAGCGCGCCGACCAGCATCGCGCCCTCCTGGGCGCCCGTGGCCGCGGCGCGCCGGTCGGCCGCGAAGCGCTCGGCCACCAGCGCCCGGTGCACGGTGGTGGCGGAGTTGAGGCCGATGTACACGGTCGCGGCGGCCAGCGCCAGGACGAGGTAGGAGCTCGCCGTCCCGAGCGCGATCGCCAGCAGCCCGCCGGCGGCGACGATCGTGCCGCCGAGGATGAACGGGGCGCGCGAGCCGCGGCGATCGCTCCACAGGCCCGTGGCCAGCGGAACGAAGAAGCCGGCCGCGGCGTTGACGAGCATCACGGCGCCGATCAGGCCCGGCCGGTCGGCGATGCGCTCGAGCAGCACGGGCACGTAGGCGGTCGTGACCGCGCGGGCGGCGCCGAGCGCGACGGCGACGGTCGCGAACGCCCACAGGGCGGTCGCCGCGGCGCGCGGCGGCGGGCGGAGGGGAACGGCGATCGCGCTCATGCGCGCGCCTCCGGCGCGACGAGGCGCAGGCGCCCGGCGGCGACCGTGACGGTGGCGGTCGTGACCCCGAGCGGCTGGGCGTCGGCGACGAGCGGGAGCGGGCGCTCGAGGTGGACGCGGGTCGCGCGGGCCCAGGTCACGCCGGCGCGCTCGAGATGCCGCCCCTCGCGGGCGGCCGCGAGCAGGCGCACGACGTCGCGCCGCGTGGCGGCCTCGAGCACGATCGCCTCGAGCCTGCCGTCGGACGGATCGGCCATCGGATCGACGTGGAAGCCGAAGCCGAAGTACGGCAGGTTGGAGAGGAACACCTGCGCGGCGGGACCGGCGAACAGCGGCGCGCCGTCGCCGCGAACCCCGGCCGCGCGCGGGCGGAACGCGAGCAGCTCGGCCGCGAGCGCGCGCACGCCGGCCACCAGGTCGGCGGAGTTGGTGCCGTTGTAGCGATGCCGGGCGGCGGCGTGGAAGCCGGCGCTGACGCCCTCGACGGCGTACAGCGTGCGCGCGGGAGTGGCGACGTGCAGCAGGTCGACGGACGTCGGCCGGCCGCGGACCGCGAGCCGCGCCGCCGCGGACCAGTCGACCGGGATGCCGAGCGCGCGGGCGATGTTGTTGGCCCGCCCGGCCGGGAGCAGCGCGACCGGTGGGAGGGCCGGCAGGTCGAGGTTCGCGAACGAGTGGACGGTGCCGTCGCCGCCGACGAGCACGAGCCGGCGCTCGGCCGCCTCGCGGATGACGGCAGCGAGCTCGGCCTCGCTGCCGGTCACGTGGGCGCGCACGCGCGCACCGGCGCGGCGGAGCTCGTCGGTCGCCCGCGCCATGTCGGCGGCGCCGCTGGCGTTGCCGTTGACGACGAGCTCGACCTCGCGGCCGATGATCGTGAGGGCGCCTGGTCGCCGGCGCACCGGCGCGTGAACCTCGGGGCGGGGAACGATGCGGGTGTCGGGGGCGGTGACGGGGCGCATGGCGGGCCTATTCGATTGCTGACGCAACGTAAGGCCGAAAGCTTCCGCCGCACATGGGGGCCGTCCGCACGCGGCGGCTGGGATGACCCCCGAGCGTGCGTGCGGTTTCCCCCACCAACGGAGGCGCCCCCAAGGACCAGCCCGGCGATACGGACGGATGTCCGGTACCCGTGCGTCAAGCGCGGGCTATCACAAGCCGATTACCCCGGGCAATGGTCCGTCGCATCGTTCTAATCGCGTGCATGCTCGTGCTCGTCGCCGCGCCTGCCGCGCAGGCCGCGACCGCGTCGATCTCCGGCGCCACGCTGACGTTCGCCGCGGCTGACGGCGAGGCCAACCAGCTCGCCGTCTCGCTCGCCGCGGGCACCTACACGCTCACCGATGCCGGGGCGCCCGTCACCGCCGCGGCCGGCTGCACGCAGCTCCTGCCGGACACGGTGACCTGCCCGTCGGCCGGCATCACCGCGCTCGTGCTCGAGGGGCGCGACCTCGACGACGCGATCGCGCTGTCCGGCGTCGCCACCGCCGCGACGCTGTCGGGCGGCGGCGGCGACGACGTGCTCACCGGCGGCGACGGCGTCGACACGCTCAACGCGGGCGCCGACGCCGACCGCCTCGACGGCGGCGCGGGCAACGACACGCTCAACGGCGACCCGGGCGACGACACGCTGGTCGGCGGCACGGGCGCGGACGTCTTCAACGGCGGCACGGGGACCGACCTCGCCGACTTCTCGCTCCGGACCTCCCCCGTCACCGTCTCGATGGACGCGGTGGCCAACGACGGCGCACCGGCCGAGGCCGACAACGTCCGGACCGACGTCGAGAACGCCACCGGCGGCTCGGGCAACGACGTGCTGCTCGGCGGCACCGTGGCCAACTTGCTCGCCGGCGGGTCCGGCGAGGACTCGCTCGACGGCGACGCCGGCAACGACGTGCTCGACGGCGGGATCGACGCCGACGTGCTCACCGGCGGCGCCGGGACCGACAGCGTGACCTACGCCGCGCGCGTCGCGCCCGTGACCGTCGCGCTCGACGGGCTGGGCGGT
This sequence comes from uncultured Solirubrobacteraceae bacterium, assembly GCA_963789005.1. Taxonomy (GTDB): domain Bacteria; phylum Actinomycetota; class Thermoleophilia; order Solirubrobacterales; family Solirubrobacteraceae; genus DASSUW01. Next base: position 368,717 of record CAWBIZ010000015.1, on the reverse strand, counting down.
GACGGCGAGGCCGGCGAGGACGACACCATCCGCGCCGACGTCGAGGCCGTGACCGGCGGCGCGGCGGACGACCTGCTCGTCGGCGGGCCGGTGGTCGACACCTTGTCGGGCGGCCAAGGCGCGGACGTGCTGCGGGGCGAGGCCGGCGCCGACGTGCTCAACGGCGACGACGGCGACGACGTCCTCGAGGGCGGCAGCGCGGGCGACACCTTCGCGGGCGGCGCAGGCCTCGACACCGCCGACTACTCGGCGCGCACGGTCGCGCTCACGATCGACCTCGACGGCGCCGCCGACGACGGCGAGACGGTCGAGAACGACAACGTGCGACCGGACATGGAGCGCGTGCTCGGCGGTGCGGGAGACGACACCCTGACCGGCAACAACGCCGTCAACCTGCTCTCGGGCGGCGCGGGCAACGACCTGCTCGATCCGGGCCGCGGCGCCGGCGACCAGCTGATCGGCGGCCTCGACTCCGACACGGTGACCTACGCCACCCGCACCGCCACCGTGTCACTCGATGCCGACGGCCTGGCCGACGACGGCGAGGCGGGCGAGGCGGACGTCGTCGACACCGACGTCGAGAACCTCGTGGGCGGCTCGGCCGCCGACCGGCTGACCGGCACGACCGGTGCCAACGTGCTCAGCGGCGGCGCCGGCAACGACGTGCTCGACGGCCGCGACGGCGCCGACGTGCTGCTCGGCGGCGCGGGGACCGACACGGCGGACTACTCCGCCCGTGCGGCCGCCGTCACGGCCGACCCCGACGGCGCCGCCGACGACGGCGAGCTCGGCGAGGGCGACACGGTCGAGACCGACGTCGAGGGGTCGGCGGGCGGCGCCGGCAACGACGTCCTGACCGGCGGGACCGGCTCGAACGTGCTGACCGGCGGCGCCGGCGCGGACGTCCTCGACGGCCTCCAGGGCGACGACGACCTCGACGGCGGGCTCGGTGACGACGAGGTCACCGGCGGTTCCGGCTCGGACCTCGTGCGCGGCGGGGCCGGCGCCGACCAGCTGCGGGCCCGCGACGGCGCGTTCGACCTCGTCCGGTGCGGCACCGAGAGCGATGCCGCCGTGCTCGACGCCGTCGACGACGTCACGGCCGAGTGCGAGAGCACCCAGGTCGCACCTGACGGGCCGACCGGTCCGGCCGGCCCGACGGGACCCACCGGCGCAACGGGTGCGACGGGCGGCACTGGCGCGACCGGCGCCGCCGGGCCTGCAGGCCCCGCGGGCCGCGACGCGGTCGTGACGTGCAAGCCCACCAAGGGCACGGGCGCGGCCAAGAAGGTGACCGTGGTCTGCAGCGTCAAGCTCGCCGCGCGCGCCAGCGCGAGCGTGCGGGGCGTGCTCAAGCGCGGAGGCCGCGCGGTCGCCACGGCGCGCGCGACCCGGCGCGACGGCAAGCTCGCCCTGCGGCTCGACCGCAGGATGACCCGCGGCGTCTACGACCTCGTGCTCACCTGGACCGAGCGCGACGGCCGCACGACCGTCAAGCACCGCGTCCGGCTGCGCTGAAGGGCGGGTCAGCTCCAGGCGACCGGCGTGACGTCGCGGCCGCCCGACACCCACTCCGGGACTCCTGGCGGCCGGTAGTCGCCGTCGTCATCGTGGCGCTGCTTGGCGCTCGACGCCAGCGAGCCGCCGTCGACCGCGGCGCCGCCGTCCCCGCTCAGCCGGCGATCGTGGGCCGGCAGCAGCTTGTAGAACCTCGTCCGCGAGTCGTGCAGCGGTCCTCCCGGGTCGGGCGCGACCTCGACCCCGGCGCGGCGCTGCAGGCGGTCGGCCTCCTGCTTGGGCACGAGGCGGTCAGGCCGGAACGCCAGCCCGCACGCGCGCGCGTTCTCGGCCATCCACAGCAACGGGATCTCCGACAGGTCCGGCTCGCGGTAGCCGCCGCCGACGTCGCAGTGGACGCCGGCGAACCACACCTGCTCGAGCGTCTGCTCGGGCGTGTCGTCCTTCTTGATCCACAGCGTCGGCTTGAACGGGCCGCGCCGCTCGTCGATCGCGATCGCGTGGAAGGCGTTGCGCACTGAGCGGCTGAGCGTCGTGTCGTGAAACGCCCAGCGCTTGCTCAGCAGCGGCGGGCGGAAGCCGTCGATCGGGATCCCGAGCGCGCCGACGGTGTCCCAGACGCCCACGAACTGCACGTGCAGGTCGGGATGCGCGTACGAGCGCCGGAACAGCTCGGCGGCGATGCCGTTCGGGCCGGTGTCCTCGTCGCGGTTGCGGTAGAGGTCGTAGGCCTCCGCGATCCGGCCGCGGTTGGCGCGCCGCAGGATGCCGCAGTTGCGGACGAGCCCGACGGTGCTGCGCGCGGTGAACGCGCCGCGGCTGAACCCGAACAGGTACAGCTCGTCGCCGGGCTCGTAGTTCTCGACCAGGAAGCCGTAGCACTCCTGCACGTTGCGGGAGAGCCCGATGCCGAACCCGCCGCCGCGCAGCCGCTCCCAGCGGCGCGTCCCGACGCCGGGCTGGTAGTGGACGAGCTGCAGGTTGCCGGCCTCGTCGCGATCGGCGAGCGCCATCGCGACCTTGGCCACGTTCGTCGGCGCGGGCTCGCCCCGGTCGAGCTGGTCGGGCCGGTTCCAGGTCCCGTCGCAGCAGACGATCAGCCGTTTCATCGGTGGATCGACCCTATCGAGATCAGGGCACGGAGCGCTGTTCCGCCGCCGGCGGGGCTGACGACCTCGAGCGTGCCGCCGAGCGCCTCGACGCGATCCGCCAGCCCGCGAAGGCCGGAGCCGTTGGCCGGGTCGGCGCCGCCGACGCCGTCGTCGGTCACCTCCACCGCGACGCCCGCGCCGTTCGCGGTGACCCGGACCCGCACCGCGGACGCGCGCGCGTACTTGGCGACGTTCGTGAGCGCCTCGGCGATCAGGTAGTACGCCGCCGCCTCGACCGGCTCCGGCAGCCGCTCGCCGGGGATCTCCTCGATCTCGACGACGACCGGAGCGCGACCCGCGAGCATCTCGACCGCCGCTCGCAGGCCGCGATCGGTGAGGACGGCCGGATGGAGGCCGCGCGCGAGCTCGCGCAACTCGTCGAGGGCAAGCGCCAGCTCGTCGCCGGCAGGCGCGAGGATCGCACGCGCGGCCGCTGGGTCGGACTCGAGCTTCGTGAGCGCAAGCCGCAGTGACAGCGAGAGGGAGACGAGGCGCTGCTGCGCGCCGTCGTGCAGGTTGCGCTCGAGGCGGCGCCGCTCGACGTCGCCGGCCGCGACGATCCGCGCTCGCGAGGCAGCGAGGTCCTCGAGCCGGGCGTGGAGCTCGGCGTTCAGCCGATGGACCTCCGCTTCCTGCGCCTTGCGCTCGGTGATGTCCGTGTAGGCGACCATGTTGCCGACGACGTGGCCGGATCCGTCCCTGACCGGCGCGGCAGCGATCGACACGGCGACGAGCGTCCCGTCCTTGCGCCGGCGCTCGGTCTCGAGGTCGTTGAGCGATTCTCCCGCCCGCACGCGCGCGAAGAACTCCTCGCTCTCCGCACGCCTCGCCGGCGGCGCCATGGGGAGGCCGCCCCGCCCGAGCATCTCCTCCCGCGACCAGCCGAAGATGCGCTCGGCGGCCGGGTTCCAGAGCCGGATGCGCGTGTCCAGGCCGAACTCGACGAGCGCGAGCGGCGACGAGTCGATCAGCGCCTGAAGCCGCGCCAGCTGCCGCTCGTCGTCGGAGATGTCCTCAGACGACGACACGCTGCCGTTCCTCCGATCGTTGCTTCGCAAGCCAGGGCTCGATGGCCGCGAGTGTACGGTCGGGCGACCGGCAGGTGAGCCTGCCGGCCGGGAGGCGCCGCCGGCTACCGATCGTGGGCGGGCGGAACGTGCGGGTACCCGCACTCCTCTTGGGTGGGAAGCCCGCATGGGCCGTTTCGGTTGGCTGGGGCACAGTGGGCGGTCATGACGCGCTTCCTCACCCGCCTCGCCGACCTTTCCTACCGCCGCCGCGGCCGCATGGTCCTCGCCTGGCTCGCTGCCACGATCATCATCATCGGGGTCGGCTCCTCGCTGGCAGGTGAGTACAACGCCGACTACAACACGCCCGGCTCGGAGTCCAAGGCGGCGAGCGAGCTGACCGAGGAGCGCTTCGCGGGCTACTCCGGTCAGGAGATCTACGTCGTCTGGAAGGACCCAGCCGGGGCCGAGAGCGCCGGCGCCCGCGAGCGGGTCGACGCGTTCCTGACCGAGGCCAAGAAGGTCGACAACGTCGGCGACGAGACTCCGGTCCGGGTGTCCGAGAACGGCACGATCGGTGCGACCACGCTGCCGCTGACGGTCGCCGGCTGGGACGTCCCGAAGGAGGACGGCGAGAAGCTGATCGCCGCCGCGGAGGCCAACAGCGGCGACGGCCTGCAGATCAGGCTCGGCGGTGACCCGATCTACGCCGCGCAGGAGACGACGAGCCCGGAGGGCATCGGCTTCATCGCCGCCGCGATCGTCCTGCTGATCGCCTTCGGGTCGGTGGTCGCCGCCGGCCTGCCGCTCGTCGTCGCGCTGCTCGGCCTCGGCATCTCCTCCGGCGGCCTGATCGTCCTGCTCGCCAACGTGATCGACGTCCCCGACTGGACCACGGCGGTGTCCGGGCTGATCGGCATCGGCGTCGGCATCGACTACGCGCTGCTCGTGCTCACACGCTTCCGCGCCGCGATCCACGCGGGCAAGGACCGCCACGACGCGGTCGTCGAGGCCGTCACCACCGCGGGTCGCAGCGTCATCCTCGCGGGCGGCACGGTCGTGATCGCCGTCCTCGGACTGTTCCTGACCGGCCTGCCGTACATGTACGGCGTCGCGATCTCGGCCTCGCTCGCCGTGCTCGTCGTGATGCTCGCGGCCGTCACGCTGCTGCCGGCGCTGCTCTCCTACCTCGGCCCGAAGGTCGACCGCCTGCGGTTGCCGCTCGTCGGCCGTCGCACGCCGGCGGCCGAGGGCAACGAGCACTCGCCGGCCGCGCGCTGGAGCCACGCCGTGCAGCGCCGCCCGTGGACCGCGGTGATCGCCGCGACCGCGATCCTGCTGGCGCTGTCGGCGCCCGCGCTCGGCATGCGCCTCGGCTTCCCCGACGCCGGCAACGACCCGCCGAGCACGATGACCCGCCAGGCCTACGACCTCAACACCGAGGGCTTCGGACCCGGCACGAACGGGCCGCTCGTGATCGCGGCCGACCTGCCTGACCCGTCCGCCGCATCCACGATCGAGTCGTTCGCGCAGCAGCTGCGCAGCGAGCGTGGCGTCGCGTTCGTCCCCGAGCCGACGATCAACGAGGCCGGCGACGCCGCGATCGTCACCGTCATCCCTCGCGGTTCGCCCCAGGACACGGAGACGGAGGCGCTCGTGGAGCGGCTGCGCGAGGACGTCGTGCCCGCCACGCTGTCGAGCGAGGGCATCCGGGCCGAGGTCGGCGGCGTGACCGCCGCGCTCGAGGACCAGAGCAACTTCATCACCGACCGCATGCCGCTGTTCATCGCCGGCGTCGTCGGGCTGTCGTTCCTGCTCCTGCTCGTCGCCTTCCACTCGCCGCTGATCTCGCTCAAGGCCGGCCTGATGAACCTGCTCTCGGTCGGCGCGGCGTTCGGCGTGATGACGATGGTGGCGAAGGGCGGGGCCGTCGGCGGGCTGATCGGGATCGACCGCGCGGTGCCGATCGCCCCGTTCATGCCGGTGATGATGTTCGCGATCCTGTTCGGCCTCTCGATGGACTACGAGGTGTTCCTGGTCTCGCGGATCCGCGAGGAGTACCTCAAGCACAAGGACACGCGCCGGGCGGTCGCCGACGGCCTGGCGAAGACCGCGCGCGTGATCACGGCGGCGGCGGCGATCATGGTCGTCGTCTTCCTCGCCTTCCTCGCGGCGCCGGACGCCTTCCTCAAGCTGTTCGGGATCGGCCTCGCCTCGGCGATCTTCCTCGACGCCACGCTCGTGCGGATGGTGCTCGTCCCCGCCGTCATGCAGCTGCTCGGCAGCTACAACTGGTGGATCCCGGGCTGGCTCGAGCGGATCCTGCCGGAGCTCGAGGTCGAGCGCGCCCTCCCCGCGGAGGGCCGCGCGTAGGTTTCACTCCATGCCACACATGCCGTTGGCCGACCTGCGGGTGATCGACCTGACCGTGGCCCGTGCCGGTCCCACCTGCGTGCGCCAGCTGGCGGACTGGGGTGCGGACGTCGTCCGGATCGAGCGGCCACGCGACACGACCGGCGGTGGCGCCGGGGCCGCTCGCCACGACTCGGACTTCCAGAACCTGCACCGCAACAAGCGCTCGCTCGGGCTCGACCTGAAGGCACCGGGGGCGGGTGAGGTCCTGCTCCGGCTCGTGGCCCGCGCCGACGTGCTGGTCGAGAACATGCGCCCGCCGGTCAAGCAGCGGCTGGGCTTCGGCTTCGACGCGGTGCACGCGCGCAACCCGCGCCTCGTCTACGGCTCGATCTCCGGCTACGGGCAGGACGGGCCGCACGCCGAACGCGGCGGCGTGGACCAGATCGCCCAGGGCATCGGCGGGCTGATGAGCGTGACGGGCCTGCCGGGCACCGAGCCCACCCGGGTCGGCATCCCGGTCTCCGACCTCGCGGCCGGCCTCTACCTCGCCGTCGGCATCCTCGTCGCTCTCCACGACCGCGAGCGCACCGGGACCGGCCGCTGGGTCCAGACCTCGCTCGTCGAGTCGATGGTGGCGATGATGGATTTCCAGGCCGCTCGCTGGACCGTCGACGGCGTCGTCCCCGCCCAGGAGGGCAACCACCACCCCACGCTCGTGCCGATGGGCTGCTTCGCGTCCGCCGACGGCCACGTCAACGTCGCCGGGCCCGACGGCCGGCTGCTGGAGGCGTTCTGCACGGCCATCGGGCTGCCCGACCTGCCGCAGGATCCCCGCTTCACCACGGCGGCGGACCGCTCGCGCCACCGCGGCGAGCTGAACGCGCTGGTCGCCGAGCGCCTGCGCACGCGGACGACGGCTGAGTGGGTCGACGAGCTCAACGCCGCGGGCGTGCCGTGCGGCCCCGTGTACCGCATGGACGAGGTGTTCGGCGACCCGCAGGTCGAGCACCTGGCGATGACCGCGCCCGTCGACCATCCGGCGCTCGGCGAGCTGTCGCTGATCCGCAACGCGGTCCGGATGTCGGACGCGGGCCCGACCGTCCGCCACGCCACGCCTGACCCGGGCGACGACACCGACGCCGTGCTCGACGAGCTCGGCTTCACCGCGGATGAGGTTGCCGAGCTGCGCGCGGCGGGAACGGTGTGACGACACGCGGGAGCCGCTGCGGGCCACGGACTTCGGCCCCGGCTACGAGGAACGGCAGTGGCTCGACGCCGACACCGGCGTGGTCAGCCGTTTCGAGGGCGGCGCGCCCGGCCAGCGCCCCGCCGTGACCATCACGTACGACGTCAAGTGAGTGGACCGCGATCCGCCAGCCGGACGCCCAGCGGCGGATCGTCCATCGGCGGAAAGCGGACATCGGGACCGAGGTAGACGTGGGCGAGCTCCTAGAGCAGCTCGGCGGCGGCGCCTTCCTCGATCGCCGCCTTCCCATGCACCACCAGGTACTCGCGCAGGCCGGGCGGCCGGATCGTGCTCCCTTCGAAGGAGACCGTCACCCGCGGGTCGCGGCGGATGTTGGCGACCTTCCGCCGCCGCGGATTCAGATGAGCAGTGAGCAGGTCATCGCCGTCGACCGCGACCCACACGCACGTCGCCTGCGGAGCCCCGCCACCGCCGATCGTGACGAGGTGGCCGAGAGCGCCCGAACGGATCAACTCCTTGGCGCTATAGCCGGACCTCCACCCACCGCGCGGGCGGCCTCTGGGCCGCACGCCGGTGCGCCTAGACGCGCCGCGATCCCGCCGCCGCGGCCGCGTGTTTCAAGACGACTCTATGGGTCGCCGGGGGCGCCGCCGCGGCGGCGGCGCCCCCGAATGGAGCATCGCTAACCGGTCGGCTCGAGCACCACCTCGTCGCTGCCCGAGAGCGCCGGCAGGCCGTCACCCGGGTCGTCGGTGTACTCGGCGACGAAGACGCCGCTGAGGTTCGCGCCGGGGTCATGGCCGCCGGACGTGGTCTGGATCGTGCCGGTGCAGCCGAACGCCGTCGTCAGCGGGTGGCCGTGCGTGTCGTGACCCAGGATGTAGGTCACCTGCACGCGCGAGCAGTCGACCGGCTGGTCGTCCGTCACGCTGACCTCGAACGGCACCGCGTCGCCGAAGGCGAACGTGTCGCCGTCCTGCGGAGTGATGAACTCCACGACCGGTGGCGTGTTGCCGACGATGATCGTGACGTAGTCGGTCCCGGAGCGCCCACCCTGGTCGGTCACCTTGAGCGTCGCGTTGAACACGCCGTTCTCGGTGAACGTGTAGGTCGGGTTGGGCGCGCGCGAGTCGACCCTGCCGTCCGCGTTGAAGTCCCACTCGTAGCGGAGCCTCTGGTTCTCGCGGTCGCTCACGTCGCTCGTGAAGCTGACCGTGAGCGGAGCGAGCCCGTTCGTCTCGTCGGCGTCGATGCTCACGGTCGGAGCGAAGTTGCCGCTGGCACCCAGGTAGTCGATCCGGACGAGCTCGGCGCCGGGCTGGTTCTGGCCGAAGAACCCGTTGCCGTAGTTGAGCACGTACAACGAGCCGTCCGGCCCGAACTCGATGTCCATCGGGTTCTGGAGGTCGAACGACGCGAGCACGTCGTTGATGTCGGCCACCTCGGTCCGGCTCGCATCGAGCCGGAACTCCTTGATGTAGTCGCGCGTCCACTCATAGAAGAGCGGGACGTTGTCGTAGTACGCCGGCCACGCGGTCGGGTTGCGGCCGCGCGTCGTCTTGCGGTCGAACTGGTACGCCGGGCCGGCCATCGGGCCGATGCCGCCGGTCTCGAGCTCCGGGAACTGCGCCGACGGCCCGTAGCTGTACCAGACCTGCGGCTGCGTGACCGCCGGCAGATCGGTGAGCCCCGTGTTGTTCGGTGACTCGTTGACCGGGTTGTCGCAGTCGAACGGCGCACCCGACACGCCTGTGGCGAAGTTGTAGTCGACGTACGGCAGCTCGGCCGTCGCGCAGTAGGGCCAACCGTAGTTGCCGGGCTCGGTGGCGATGAACCACTTGCCCTGGCCGGCCGGACCGCGCAGCGGATTCGCGGTCTGGGCGTCCGGGGAGTAGTCGGCCACATAGAGCTCGCCCTCTTCGACGTTGTACTCGATCCGGAACGGGTTCCGGAGTCCCATCAGGTAGATCTCCGGGAGCGTCAGCGGGTCCGCGTCCTCGAAGAGGTTGCCCTCGGGGATCGTGTAGCCGCCGCCCTCTGTGGGCGTGATCCGCAGGATCTTGCCGCGCAGGTCGTTCGTGTTCGCGGCCGTGCGCTGCGCGTCGAACGCCGGGTTGCGGCCCACACGCTCGTCGATCGGCGCGTACCCGTCCGACTGGAACGGGTTGGTGTCGTCCCCGGTCGAGAGGTACAGGTTGCCGTCGCCGTCGAAGACGATGTCCCCGCCGACGTGGCAGCAGATGCCGCGGTCGACCGGCACGTCGAGGATCTGCTCCTCCGAGCCGAGATCGACGGTGTCCGTGCGCTCGTCCCACTGGAACCGCGAGAGGCGGATGACGCCCTCGAACGCGGCGAACTGCTCCGGCGTGCCGAACTCGGGCGCGTCGCCCTCGTTCACGGTCGGGGTCGCCGGGTCGTCGACGGGAGTGTCGAGCGGCGGCGAGTAGTACAGGTAGATCCACCCGTTCCGCTCGAAGTTCGGGTCGAGCGCGATGCTCTGGAGGCCCTCCTCGTCGTGCTGGTACACGTCAAGCTGAGCGGCGAGCGTCTTCAGGCCGGTGTCCGGATCGTGCAGCCAGACATGGCCCTGGCGCGTGACGTGCAGCACGCGGCCATCCGGCAGGACGGCCAGGTCCATCGGCTCACCTGGCGAGTCGTCGATGACGACCTTCTGGAATTGCGAGTCAGGCGGCGGCGTCTGGGCCGCGGCGACCGACGGGCAGGCCCAGACCGCCAGCATGCCGGCGACGGCGATCAATACTCGTGCGGTTCGCACGCTGTCTCCTCCTCGTGTGGGGCTGTGCTCATTGAGCTGGGTGGCGCGCGGCGGGGAGGGCATCCCGGTCTTGGGAGCCCTCCCGCCACACGCGCTCAGAACGTCACGCAGTCGAGATAGTCGAAGCCCTTCTCAGCGGCCTCGAACGGGTCGAACGTCGGGTCGCCGAAGCGCGGGTCGTGCTCGACGACGTAGTACCTCACCGGCCCCTTGGAGGCCGCGAAGATCTCCGGGAAGTCGATGATCCCCTCGCCGACGATCTCGATCCGCCGGTCACTGCCGCGCATGTCCTTGACGTGGAAGAGCTGGATACGGTTGCCGTAGCGCTCGAGCAGCTCGACGGGGTCGGCGCCTCCGAACGTCGCCCAGTACAGGTCGAGTTGGAAGACCACGTTCCGCGGGTCGGTGTGCTCCATGAGTATGTCGAATGCCGTCCGGTCGCCGAAGACGCGCTGGAACTCCCAGTTGTGGTTGTGCACCATCAGCGTCTGCCCGGCCTTACGCGCCTGCTCGCCGAGCCCGTTCAAGTACTCCGCGTAGGCGATCCACTCGGCTTCCGTGGCGTAGTTCGGCGTGCCACCGGAGCCGAAGAACTTGATGCCCAGCGTCCGGTCGTCGGCGAGGATCTGCTCGAGGTTCGCCGGGTTCTGCGGCGTGCCGACATCTACGTGGCGTGCGGACGCCTTCAGCCCGTACTTGTCGAGCAACGCCCGGTACGCCTCCGCGCTCAGGCCGCTGAGCGTGAACGGCTCGACGTTGCGGTAGCCCATCTCGCTCAGGTTGCTCAGCACCTCCTCGAGCCGCGCGATCGTCGCCGCGTCGGCGCCGAAGCCCACGTACTCGGCGAACGTCCAGAGCTGGATCGAGATCTTGCTCGTCGGTACGCCCCGGCCTGCGCAGTCCCGCGATTGCGCGGTCGCAGCACCCGCGGCGCTCAAGACTATGCACGTCGCCAGAGCGGCGACGGCGACGCCACGGACGATCCGTCCGCGGCTCATTGCTGCCCTCATCGTTCTCCCCCCATCGGTGAAACTCGGACGGTCGACGACCGAGAGCGCCAGGAGGTCCCTCCCGCTCGGCGTCGCACTTACTCGGCATCCGTGCGCTAAGCCACCTGCTCGCGACCTCCCGCCGTCCTGATCGGTCGCTTCATGGCCCGTTGCATTCTGCCCCCTGTTGAACGCGGGAGCCCTCAATAGGTTGGGGGGGTGTCACGCATCGGACTGCGTCGTGGCCGGGCCGGGTGCCCCGTGCGGTCATCGTCCAGAGCGAGAACCGGTGGAACTCCTCGGCACCGGTCCTCCGGCGAACGCGACCCGCCCCCGTTGGGCACCAGACGGCGTCCTCCTCATCGGCCGCGGCATCGGCGCGGTCCAGCAGGAACTGCTCGACGCCGACGCCGAGCGGGCCACGAGCGTCGAGCCTAAGTCGCCCCGCCGATCCGTGCGATTTACGGGCGATCCGTGAGGGGTGAGCGACGGGATTCGAACCCGCGACCGCCGGGACCACAACCCGGAGCTCTACCAACTGAGCTACGCCCACCAAGCGCGGTGCCGAGTCTAGCGGCGATCCGGGGGGCGAATATCATCGGCGGATGGAGCTCCTGCAGCCCGAGACGTGGGACGAGGCGCTGGAGGCCAAGGCCTCCCGGCCCGACGCCATGCCGCTGTGGGGCGGGACGGACGTGATGGTGGAGATGAACTTCGCTCGGGCGCGGCCGGAAGCGATCCTCGATCTCACGCGCGTGCGCGAGCTGACCGAGCATGGGCCCGACGACGGCGTGCTGCGAGTCGGTGCCGGCGTCACGTACACGCGCGCGATCGCCGAGCTCGGGGACCGGCTCCCGGGGCTCGCGATAGCCTCTCGCACGGTCGGCTCGCCGCAGATCCGCAATCGCGGGACGATCGGCGGGAACCTCGGCTCGTCGTCTCCCGCCGGGGATGCTCTCCCGCCGCTGTACGCGTCGAACGCACGTATCCAGCTCGCGTCGACCCGCGGCACGCGCAGCGTCGACATCGAGGAGTTCGTGACCGGCCCGAAGCAGAACGTGCTCGAGCCCGACGAGCTGATCGCGGGGTTCGCGGTCGCTCCCGCGAAGGGCGGCCAGCAGTTCAGCAAGATCGGCACGCGCAACGCGATGGTGATCGCCGTCTGCTCGTTCGCGATCGCGCTCGACGACGAGGAGCGCACCGTCGGCACCTGCCTCGGCTCGGCCGCGCCCACGCCAAGACGCGCGCGCGAGGCCGAGAACTTCATCGCCGACCGGCTCGATTGGGAGAACCGGACCGCCATCGACGACGAGGCGCTCGGCCGCTTCGGCGAGCTGGTGGCGCAGGCCGCCGCTCCGATCGACGACCAGCGCGGCAGCGCCGCCTACCGCCGTCACGCGCTCGCCGTCATGGCCCGGCGAACGCTGAAGTGGGCGTGGGCATGAGGCTGACCTGCACGATCAACGGCGAGGCCCGCGAGGTCGACGGCCTGTGGGAGGGCGAGAGCCTGCTGCACGTGCTGCGCGAGCGGCTCGGGCTCCCGGGCTCGAAGAACGCCTGCGAGCAGGGTGAGTGCGGCTCATGCTCGATCTACCTCGACGGCGAGCTGGTGTGCTCCTGCCTCGTGCTCGCCGGCCAGGCCGAGGGGCGCGAGATCGTCACCGTCGAGGGGCTGGCCCCGAGCGAGGACGAGCTGCACCCGATCCAGGAGGCGTTCGTGGAGGCCGGCGCCGTGCAATGCGGCTTCTGCACGCCCGGGCTGATCGTCGCCACCCACGATCTGCTCGCCCGCAAGCCGGACCCCACCGACCCCGAGATCCGCGAGGCGCTGGCGGGGAACCTGTGCCGCTGCACGGGCTACGAGAAGATCCTCGACGCGGTTCGCCTGGCGGCCACCCGATGACCGACCGCCTCGTCATCGAGCACTGCGCGATCGCCACGGTCGACGCCGCGGGGACCGAGTACGCGGAGGGCCACATCGTGGTCGCCGACGGTCGCATCGAGGCCGTCGGCGAGGGTTCCCCGCCGACCGGTCACGACGGACCCCGCATCGACGCGAGCGGCTGCCTCGCCACCCCCGGCCTCGTCAACTGCCACCACCACCTCTATCAGTGGGCCACCCGCGGCCTCGCCCAGCAGGCGACGCTGTTCGAGTGGCTGCAGGAGCTGTACCCGACCTGGGCCCGCGTCGACGCGGACATCGAGCGCGCCGCCGCCCGCGCCGGCCTCGCCGCGCTCATGCGCTCCGGGTGCAGCACGAGCACCGACCACCACTACGTGTTCCCGCAGCACGCCAAGGACCTGCTCGAGGTCGAGGTGGAAGCGGCCCGCGACCTCCATGTCCGCTTCCACCCCTGCCGCGGCTCGATGGACCTCGGGCGCTCCCAGGGCGGCCTGCCGCCCGACGAGGTCACCGAGGACCGCGACACCATCCTCACCGCCTGCGCCGAGGCGATCGACCGCTTCCACGACCCTGCCCCCGACGCGATGGTCCGCGTCGCGCTCGCTCCCTGCTCGCCGTTCAGCGTCACCAAGGAGCTGATGGCGGAGACCGCGACCTTCGCCCGCGAACGCGATGTCCGCCTCCACACCCACATGGCCGAGACACTCGACGAGGAAGCGTTCTGCCTCGAGCTGTTCGGCGTCCGCCCCGTCGAGTACCTGGAGGAGCTGGGCTGGCTCGGCGACGACGTCTGGCTCGCCCACTGCGTGCACCTCGACGAGCGCGAGATCCGCCGCTTCGGGGAGACCGGCACCGGCGTCGCGCACTGCCCGTCCTCGAACGCCCGGCTCGGCGCGGGCATCGCGCCCGTCGCGGCGCTCACGGCGGCCGGCGCGCCGGTCGGCCTCGGGGTCGACGGGCCCGCCTCCAACGAGGCCGGGGAGCTGGGAGGCGAGCTGCGCCAGGCGCTGCTGATGGCGCGCGCGGCCGGCGGCCCGCAGGCGCTGACCGCGCGCGAGGCGCTCACGCTCGGCACGATCCACGGCGCCCGCTGCCTGGGCCGTGACACCGAGATCGGCTCGCTCGAGGCCGGCAAGCTTGCCGACGTCGCGCTGTGGCGGCTCGACGGGATCGACCACGCGGGCATCGCCGACCCGGTGGCGGCGCTCGTGCTCGGCCCGCGCCCGCTAGTCGACGCGCTGCTCGTCGGCGGCAAGCCGGTGATCGAGCACGGCCGCCTGACGACCGGCGACGAGGACGAGATCGCCCGCGATCTGGCGCGCGCATCACGCAAGCTCCAAGAGGTGGCCGTATGACGATCGAAGCCCCACCCCGCGGCGGCATCGGCGAGAGCGTCCGCCGCCCCGACGGGATTCCCAAGGTCAAGGGCGACTTCGCGTACTCGTCCGACCTGTGGGCTGACGGGATGCTGTGGGGAGCGACGCTGCGCAGCCCGCATCCACGCGCGCGGATCAAGGAGGTCAACCTCGGCCCCGCGCTCGCGGTCCGCGGCGTCCACGCCGTGCTCACCCACGACGACGTGCCGGGGCGCAAGACCTATGGCCTCGAGATCCCTGACCAGCCGGTGCTTGCGATCGACCAGGTCCGCTACCAGGGCGAGGCGATCGCGATCGTCGCCGCCGACCACCCCGAGACCGCGCGCCACGCCGCCGCCCAGATCGAGGTCGAGTTCGAGCCGCTGACACCCGTCACCGACCCGGAAGCGGCCGCCGACGCCGATCCCCTCCACCCCGGCGGCAACCTCCTGCGCCACGTGCACATCGAGCACGGCGACCCGGACGCCACGGCCGACATCGTGGTCACCGGCGAGTACGAGGTCGGCATGCAGGACCAGGCCTTCCTGGGGCCCGAGTCGGGCCTCGCGGTGCCGGCCGAGGACGGCGGCGTCGACCTCTTCGTCTCCACCCAATGGCTGCACGTCGACCGCGACCAGGTAGCGGCCAGCCTCGACCTGCCGCCGGAGAAGGTCCGGATCACGCTCGGCGGCGTCGGCGGCGCGTTCGGCGCCCGCGAGGACCTGTCGATGCAGGTCCACGCCTGCCTGCTCGCCCTCCACACCGGCAAGCCGGTGAAGATGATGTACGGGCGCGAGGAGTCGTTCTTCGGCCACGTGCACCGCCACCCCGC
The DNA here is from genome assembly GCA_963789005.1 of uncultured Solirubrobacteraceae bacterium. Taxonomy (GTDB): domain Bacteria; phylum Actinomycetota; class Thermoleophilia; order Solirubrobacterales; family Solirubrobacteraceae; genus DASSUW01. Next base: position 353,624 of record CAWBIZ010000015.1, on the reverse strand, counting down.
CCGGATGCGCTACGAGCACGGCGCGTCCCGCGACGGCAAGCTGGTCTACGTCAAGTGCCGGATCCTCCTCGACGGCGGCGCGTACGCCTCGAGCTCGACGGCGGTCTGCTCGAACGCCGCCTGCTTCGCCGCCGGGCCCTACGACGTGCCGAACGCGCTGATCGACTCGTACGTCGTCTACACGGACAACCCGCCGTGCGGCGCGATGCGCGGCTTCGGCGCCGTCCAGACCTGCTTCGCGCACGAGGCGCAGATGGACAAGCTGGCCGCCGCGCTGGGGCTCGACCCGCTCGAGCTGCGGCGCCGCAACGCGATGTCGCAGGGCTCGCAGCTCCCCACGGGCGCCACGATCAACTCGCCCGCCCCGGTCGAGCAGCTGCTCGACAGCATCGCCGGCCGGCCGACGCCGCACGACCCCGGAGGCTTCCCGGGCGGGCACTCCAACACCACCCGCGGCGAGGGCGTCCGGCGCGGCGTCGGCTACGCCGTGGGGTTCAAGAACGTCGGCTACTCCGAGGGCTTCGACGACTACTCCACGGCCCGCGTGCGGCTGTCGGTCGCGGGCGGAGAGCCGCTCGTCGAGGTCCACACGGCGGCCGCCGAAGTCGGTCAGGGCCTCGTGACCGTGCAGGAGCAGATCGCGCGCCACGAGCTCGGCGTCGAGCGTGTGCTCGTGCTGCCCGCCGACACCGCGGTCGGCTCGGCCGGCTCCTCCTCGGCCTCGCGCCAGACGTACATGACGGGCGGCGCGGTCAAGCTCGCGTGCGAGGCCGTGCGGGACGAGCTCGAGCGCCGCGGGACGGGCGACCTCGTCGACCTGATCGGCGACGACCCGATCGACGTCACGCGCGAGCACCACCATCGCCCCACGTTCCCGCTCGACGAGAAGGGCCAGGGCGACGCACACGTCCAGTTCGCGTTCGCCGCCCACCGCGCGATCGTCGACGTCGACACCGAGCTCGGGCTCGTCCGCGTGGTCGAGATCGCGACCGCGCAGGACGTCGGCAAGGCGATCAATCCGCAGGCGGTCGAGGGGCAGATCGAGGGCGGCATCGCGCAGGGGCTCGGGCTGGCGCTGATGGAGGAGATCCAGGTCGTCGACGGCGAGGTGCGCAACGCGTCGTTCACCGACTACCTGATCCCGACCGTGCTCGACATGCCGCCGGTCGCGCTCGAGGTGCTCGAGCTGGCCGACCCCGAGGCGCCCTACGGCCTGCGCGGCGTCGGCGAGCCGCCGACCATCTCCTCCACCCCGGCGGTCGTCGCCGCGGTCCGGGCGGCCACCGGCGCGGCGCTCACCCGCGTGCCGATCCGGCCCGACCACATCGTGGGACTGTGATGCCGGTACCGCCGGCCGAGCTGTCCGTCCAGCTGACGATCGGCGGGCCGGACGCGGCGCGGGAGGCGGGCCGCTCGGCCGCGGCCCCCTCCGGCCTGGCGCGCGAGGCGGGGCCGGACGAGACGCTGCTGGCCGGCGGCCGCGCCGAGGTGCTGGCCGCGCTCGGCGACGCCCTCGCCGCCGCGCTCGAGGCGGGCGCCGAGCACATCGACGTCCGCCTCGAGACGCCGCGGTGAGCCGCGCCCACCTGATCGCCGTCGCGCGCGGCGACGAGCAGCCCGACCTCGTGATCGCGGGCGCGCGGGTGTTCTCCGTCTTCACGCGCGAGTGGCTCGAGGTCGACGTCGCGGTGGCGGGCGGGCGGATCGCCGGGCTGGGCTCGTACGACGGCGGCGAGCGCGTCGACGGCGGCGGCCGCTGGCTCGTGCCGGGCTTCATCGACGCGCACGTGCACATCGAGTCCTCCAAGCTCACGCCTGCGGAGTTCGCCCGCGCGGTCGTGCCGCACGGGACGACCGCGGTCGTCACCGACCCGCACGAGGTCGCCAACGTGCTCGGCCGCGAGGGCGTCGAGTGGATGCTCGAGGCGTCCGAGGGGCTGCCGCTCGACGTGTTCGTGATGGCGCCGTCGTGCGTCCCGGCCAGCGACTTCGAGTCGCCCTTGGGCCCGCTCGAGCCCGAGGACATGGAGGCGATCCTGCGCCACCCGAGGGCACTCGGCGTGGCCGAGATGATGAACTTCCCGGGCGTCATCGCGGGCGCGGCCTCGCAGCTCGAGCGGCTCGAGCTCAGCGGCCACGTCGACGGCCACGCCCCGGGAGTGGGCGGCCGCGCGCTCGACGCCTACGTCGCCGCCGGCGTCCGCTCCGACCACGAGGCGACGACGCTCGAAGAGGCCTTGGAGAAGCGCCGCCGCGGCATGTGGGTGCTGATCCGCGAGGCGTCCAACGCCCGGAATCTGCGCGACCTGCTGCCGCTCGTGCGGGAGTACGGGCCGGAGCACTGCGCGTTCTGCACCGACGACCGCGAGCCCGACCTGCTGTACCGCGAGGGCCACATCGACCAGATGTGCCGGATCGCGGTGTCGGAGGGGATCGCTCCCGAAGACGCGCTGCTGATGGCGACGCTGCATCCCGCGCGGGCGCACCGGCTGCTCGACCGTGGCGCGGTCGCGCCCGGGCTGCGGGCGGACCTCGTGCTGCTCGAGGATCTCGAATCGTTCCGCCCGGCGGCGGTGTGGAAGGACGGCAAGCTGGTCGCCGAGGACGGTCGCGCCGCCCGCTTCGAGCGCCCCGCGGTGCCGGACCGGGTGCGCTCGACGATGCGCGCCGCGCCCGTCGACGAAGCCTCGTTCGCGATCCCGGCCGCGCCGCGCGTGCGCGTGATCGAGACCGTCCCCGCCCAGCTGATCACGCACGCGCGCGAGGAGGAGCCGACCGTCGACGGCGGCCACGTCGTCGCCGACCCGGCCCGCGACCTCGCCAAGATCGCCGTGATCGAGCGCCACCACGCGACCGGCCGCGTCGGCCTCGGGCTCGTCCGCGGCTTCGGGCTGACCGCGGGCGCGTTCGCGTCCACGGTGGCGCACGACGCGCACAACCTCGTCGTCGTGGGAGTCGCCGACGCCGACATGGCCGCCTGCGCGACCCGCCTGCAGGAGATCGGCGGCGGCATCGCCGTGGCGCGCGACGGCGAGGTTCGCGGAGAGCTGCCGCTCCCCGTCGCCGGGCTGCTCTCCGACGAGCCGGTCGAGGAGGTCGTCGAGCGGCTCGAAGCGCTGCACGCGATGCTCGGCGAGCAGGGCGTCAGCGATCCCGCCCCGTTCATGACGCTCTCGTTCCTGGCACTGTCCGTGATCCCGTCGCTCAAGATCACGGATCGGGGCCTCGTCGACGTCGACCGCTTCCAGCTCGTCCCGCTGGCGGTCTAGGCGTGGATGAGCATCGTCAACTGCGCGATGAGGGCGTGTGAGTCGTCGGTGATCTGGCGCCACGTGACGCGGACAACGCGGTAGCCGGCGGCTTGGAGGGCGGCGTCACGGGCGCGGTCGCGCTCGAACGCCTGTCTGGTCGATCTGGTCGCGCGTCGCCAGTCGGAGGATCTGGGCCTGCTCGACGGCGCGCTCGAGCTCGTGTTGGGGGAGGTGAGCGGCGAGGTCGTGGAGCGTCCTCGTGGGCGTGGTGAGAGGCAGGCCGGCTTGTACGGCGGCATTGAGGGAGAGGGATCGATGGATCCGCAGGCCCGGGCGGGGACGCTGGTCGTGGCCGGCGACCGTCACGTGGATCTCGCCGTCGTGCGGCCGGATGCCCCACAGGCTCGCCGCAGAGTGGTGGCTGAGCACACCGCCGGTGGCCAGGACCGCCGCCATCTCGCGCCCCCACTGCGCTCGGACCGGACCGACCTGGTAGACGCCGCGGAAGAGCGGCACGAGCCATCGTCGCTCGACGCGTCGCACGATCGCACGACGCCCGACGCCGGCGTCGGCGAGCTGCGCAGTCGTGACGATGCCGTGCTGCCGGCCGGCGATCGCCATGATCGCCACGTCCCGGGGGTGCATTTCGCCCCACTCACGCCGCTGGAGCTCGCCGACGAGGACTTCGGCACCCATGCGGTGCGGTTCGCCCCACTCGCGAGACGAAGCCGTCAGTCGGGCGGAATGCACCCTCGGACATGCCCACTAGAGGCGCCGCGCGATCGATCCCTCCCCCTCAATGCCGCCGTTAAGACGAAGGCGGCACACCTCCGCAACAGACTGCGGCAGCCTCAGAACACGTTCACTTCAAGCCAGTCGGCGGCGAAGAACGCCACGAAGAACGGCGTGATCGCCCACATCAGCGGGTGCACCAGGCGGACCTTCCCGACGGCCGCCATCACGACGACGTAGCTGATCACGCCCAGCCCGATCCCGGCGGCGATCGAGAACGTCAGCGGGATGCCCGCGATCGTGAGGAAGGCCGGGATCGCGCTCTCCGGAGCCGTCCAGTCGATCTCGGCGACGATCCGGATCATCAGATAGCCGACCATCACCAGCGCGGGTGCGACCGCCGGGTGGATGAAGGTCTCCTCCCCCACCTGCACGTCCTGCCCCACCAGCGCGATGATCGGGACGAAGAAGATCGCGAGCACGAACCAGCCCGCGGTGACCAGGGACGCCAGCCCCGTGCGCGCGCCCTCGGCGACGCCCGCGCCGCTCTCCACGTAGGTCGTCACGCTCGACGTGCCCAGCGCACCGCCGAGCGCGGCCGCGCCCGAGTCCACCAGCAGCAGGCGGTCGGCGTGCGGGACCCGCCCCTGCTCGTCGGTCAGCCCGCCGGCGCGCCCCACGGCCACCGCGGTGCCGATCGTGTCGAAGAAGTCGGTCATGAACAGCGCGAAGATGACCGGGATCAGCGCCACGGTCAGCGCGTCGCCCAGGAAGTCGGGGTCGAGCGCGTCGCCGATCGTCGAGAAGTCGTCGGACCCTGGAGCGTCGATCACGCCGTCCGGGCCGTCGAGCACGCCGAAGATCAGCCCGAGCGCGGTCGCGGCGAACACGCCGAGGATCACAGCGCCCCGGACGCCCCGAGCGACGAGCACCGCGGCCACGAGCACGCCCGCCAGCGAGATCAGCGCCGGGCCGGACGTGAGGTCGCCGAGCCCGATCCCCGTCGCCGGGTTGTTGACCACCACGCCGCCCTCGCGCAGCCCCACCAAGGTGATGAAGAGCCCGATGCCGACCCCGATCGAGAGCTTCAGCGACAGCGGGACGGCCTCCATGATCGCCGTCCGCAGGCCGACCAGCACGAGCACGAGCGCGATCAGGCCCTCGATCACCACGATCGCCATCCCGACCTGCCACGGCAGGCCGCGGCCGAGCACGATGTCGAACGCCACCACGGCGTTGATCCCGAGCCCCGGCGCGAGCGCGAACGGGAGGTTGGTGGCGAGCGCCATCGCCGCCGTGGCCACCGCCGCGGCGATCGCGGTCGCCACCGCCACCGCGTCGAACGGCACGCCCGCCACCGACAGGATCGCCGGGTTGACGAACAGGATGTAGCTCATCGTCAGGAACGTCGCGGTGCCGCCCAGCGCCTCGGTCCGCGCGCTCGTCCCCCGCCTCTCGAGCTGGAATATGGACATGGCGCGCGAACGTACCAGCGCCCGCGGCGGACCCGACAGGGCCCGGCGGCCGGAGCGCGGGTGGCCTCGAGGGCTGGTTGAATCCGGCAGATGGACCGGACGGCCTTCGTCGAGCGGTACGGCTCGCTGTTCGAGCATTCCCCGTGGGTGGCCGAGGACGCCTGGTCGAACGGACCCTTCGACGATCGCGAGGCGCTCGCGCAGGGCCTCGAGCAGGCCATGTACGCCGCGCCGCGCGACCGCCAGCTCGCGCTCATCCGCGCACACCCCGACCTCGCCGGCCGCGCCGCCGTCGAGGGCACCCTGACCACGAGCTCGCAGCAGGAGCAGGCCGCCGCCGGCCTCGACCGCCTCACCCCCGCCGAGTACGACACCTTCACGCGCACGAACGCCGCCTATCGCGAGCGCTTCGGCTTCCCGTTCGTCGTCTGCGCGCGCGAGCACACCAAGGACTCGATCCTGCGCACCGCCGCCGAGCGGCTCGCCAACCCACCCGACACGGAGATCGACGTCGCGCTCGGCGAGATCGCCAAGATCGCGCGGCTACGGCTGGAGGACCTCGAGTGAAGATCTCGTACGGCAAGCTGCGGGTGCCCGTGCACCGGATCGCCGGCGACGACGTCTTCGCCTGCGAGGTCGACGTCGAGGTGCTGGGCGACAACTTCGCGCCGGCCTACACCGAGGGCGACAACTCCGCCGTCGTCGCCACCGACACGATGAAGAACTTCGTCCTGCGCGAGGCGCTGGGCCACGACGGCGACACGCTCGAGGGCTTCCTCGGCTACCTCGGCGACCGCCTGCTGGCCACCTACCCGGTCATGGAGGCGGTGCGGGTGAGCGGCCGCGAGCTGCGCTTCGACCGCCTCACGGGCAAGGTCTTCTCCCGCTCGGCCGACGACCACGCGGTTGCCACCGTCGAGCTCGGCCGCGACGGCTCGCGCGCCGTCCACGCCGGCCGTCACGGACTGCTGCTGCTCAAGACCAGCGGCAGCGCCTTCACGCACTTCGCGCGCGACGAGTACACGACGCTGCCCGAGCGGGGCGACCGCCCGCTGCTCGTCCGCATGGACGTCGACTGGCGCTACGGACAGCCGGACGGCCACGTCGACCCGCTGGCCGTCCGCGACCACCTCGCGGCCACGTTCGACGACTTCGTCTCGGAGTCGATCCAGCACCTCGTCCACGAGATGGGCATGCGCCTGCTCGACGACTACGAGCAGCTGGCCGAGATCTCGTTCGTCGCCGAGAACCACACCCGCGACCCCGTCGGCGAGCAGGACGGCCGCAGGGTCTACACCGACCCGTTCCCCGCTCAGGGCCTGATCACCCTGACGCTGACGCGATGAGCCTGAGCACCCACGTCCTCGACACCATGCGCGGCGTCCCGGCGGCGGGCGTGGCGATCGAGCTGCGGCACGCAGGCGAGATCGTCACGATCGAGGCGACCGACGCCGACGGACGCGCGCGGCTGCTCGACGAGACCGCGGCCGGCGAGTACGAGCTCGTCTTCGCGGTCGGCGACTACTTCGGCGAGCGGGCGTTCCTCGACCGCGTGCCGGTGCGCTTCACGATCGCCGACCCGGACGCGCACTACCACGTGCCGCTGCTCGTCTCGCCCTGGTCCTACAGCACGTACCGCGGCAGTTGAGCGGCGCGGCGCGGGTCCTCGAGCGGTGCGCGCAGCTGGGCGCCGTCAGCGAGGAGAGCGACCGCTTGACGCGCCGCTTCGGCACCGACGCCATGCGCGCGGCGAACGCGCTCGTCGGCGGCTGGATGGAGGAGGCCGGCCTGGCCGTGCGCGAGGACGAGGTCGGCAACCTGATCGGGCGCCGCGGCGCCGGACCGGTGCTGATGCTCGGCTCGCACCTCGACACGGTGATCGATGCCGGCCGCTACGACGGGCCGCTCGGCGTGCTGGTCGCGATCGAGGCGGCGGAGCGGGTGGCGCGCGACCTCGAGGTCGCCGGCTTCGCCGACGAGGAGGGCGTGCGCTTCGGCACCGCCTACCTCGGCTCGTCGGCCCTGGCGGGGCGCTTCGACCTCGGCTGGCTCGAGCTGCGCGACCGCGAGGGCGTCCGGCTCGGCGACCTCGTCCGAGGCGTGCCGGCGGTGCGCGACGACGTGCTCGGCTACGTCGAGGTCCACATCGAGCAGGGCCCCGCGCTCGAGCGCCTCGACGAGCCTGTCGGCGTCGTCACCGCGATCGCCGGCCAGAGCCACGCCACGCTCACGTTCGCCGGCGAGGCGGGGCACGCCGGCACCGTGCCCATGGACGCCCGGCGCGACGCGCTGGCCGCCGCCGCCGAGTGGGTGCTCGCCGTCGAGCGCGCGGGCGGCACGGTCGGGCGGCTCGAGGTCGAGCCCGGTGTGCGCAACGTCATCCCGGCCGCGGCGACCGTCACGCTCGACCTGCGCGACCCCGACGACGCCGCACGCCACACGCGGCTCGCGGGGCTGCGGGATGAGGCGACGGCGATCGCGCGGCGACGCGGCGTCGACGTGGCGTGGGTCGACACCGGCGACGTCGCCGCCGTCGCGATGGACGAGCGCCTGTCGGCGGCGTTCGGCGTCGACGTCCGGCTGCCCTGCGGCGCGGGCCACGACGCCGCGATGATGGCGCACATCGCCCCCGCCGCGATGCTGTTCGTGCGCTGCGCCGGCGGCGTCAGCCACAACCCCGCCGAGTCGGTCGAGGAGGCCGACGTCGCGGTCGCCCTCGACGCGCTCGAGCGCCTCCTCCGTGCCGTCTGACCTGCTCATCCGCGGCGCCTCTGTGGTGCTCCCCGGGGTGGCGACGGTCACCGCCGACGTGGCCATCAGCGGCGAGACGATCGACGCGATCGGCCACGACCTCAACGCCCGTGAGGAGATCGACGCCCACGGCCTGCACCTGCTGCCCGGCGTGATCGACGCCCACGTGCACTTCAACGAGCCCGGCCGGACCGACTGGGAGGGCTGGGCCACCGGCACCCGCGCGCTGGCCGCGGGCGGGGCGACGGCGTGCATCGAGATGCCGCTCAACGCCCATCCGCCGACGACCGACGCCGCCGCCTTCGACGCGAAGAGCGCTGCCGCGAGCGCGTCCGCGCACGTCGACTTCGCGCTCTGGGGCGGGCTGATCCCCGGCGCCCGCCTGGAGGAGCTGGCCGAGCGCGGCGTGGTCGGCTTCAAGGCGTTCATGTGCGACAGCGGGATCGAGGACTTCCCGGCCGCCGACCCCGACACGCTCGGCGACGGCATGCGGCGGGCGGCGAAGCTCGGGCTCCCCGTCGCCGTGCACGCCGAGAGCCCCGCAAGGCTGAAACCACCCGCAGGCACCACGTGGCGCGACTTCGTGGCCTCCCGACCTGTCGAGGCCGAGCTCGAGGCGATCGAGCAGGCGCTCGCGCTCGCGCGCGAGACCGGCTGCGCGCTGCACGTCGTCCACGTCTCGTCCGGCGCGGGCGTGGAGCTCGTCACCAACGCGCAAGCCGTCGACGCAACGTGCGAGACCTGCCCGCACTACCTCACGCTCACCGAGGACGACCTCGAAGCGCTCGGCACGCGCGCCAAGTGCGCCCCGCCGCTGCGCCCGCCCCACGAACGCACCGCTCTGCGGCGCCACCTCGAGGCCGGCCGGATCGCGTTCGTCGCCTCCGACCACTCGCCCTGCCCGCCGGCGATGAAGGCGGGCCGGTTCACCGAGGCGTGGGGCGGCATCGCCGGCTGCCAGTCGCTGCTGCAGCTCGTGCTCGAGCAGCTCCCCCCGGCGGCCGCGGCGCAGCTCACGTCGGCCAACGTCGCCACCCGCTTCAAGCTCCCCAAGGCCCGCCTCGAGCCGGGCGCGGACGCCGACCTCGTGCTGATCGACCTGCGCGAGCGCCACGCCCCCGAGCTGCTCGACCGCCATCGCCTGAGCCCGTTCGCCGGCCGGCCTCTCCAGGGCCGCGTCGTGCGGACGCTCGTCCGCGGCACCACCGTCTGCCGCGACGGCCGGATCGTGGCCGAGCCGCTCGGGCGCCTCCTGAAACCGAAAGGACACGCATGACCGACCTGCGCATCACCGCCGGACCCTTCACCTTCGGCGCCGACTGGGTCGCGGACGCCCCGAAGACGTGCGAGGCGTTCGCCGCCCTGCTCCCGTTCCGCAACAAGGTCATCCACGTGCGCTGGAGCGGCGAGTCGGCCTGGATCCCGCTCGGCGACATGCAGACGAACGTGACGTTCGAGAACCACACCAGCCATCCCGCCCCGGGCGAGATCCTGCTCTATCCGGGCGGCTACAGCGAGACCGAGATCCTGTTCCCGTACGGCGGCACCTGCTTCTCGAGCATCGTCGGCCAGCTCGCCGGCAACCACTTCCTGACCGTCACCGAGGGCCGCGAGCAGCTGCGCGAGCTCGGGCGCACGGTGCTGTGGGAGGGCGCCCAGGACATCGAGTTCGCTCGCCCCTGAGCTGTTACCTGCTCACCGCGAGGTGCGCGAGACGGTCATCCCGTCGCGCCGGATCACTACCCTGCGCCCCAACTTCTAGGGGAGGTCAATCGAATGAGACGTACGGCTTTGGCCCTGGCGGCTGCGTTCGCCTTGGCGCTGGCTGGCTGCGGGGGGGACGACTCGGATTCCGAGGAGAGCGCGGGGCAGGACACCGCGCCGGCGCAGCAGGCCAAGAAGGGCGGCGACCTGACCGTGCTCTACGCCGCGGATGTCGACAAGATCGACCCGGGCGTCACCTACTACCAGTACGGCTTCCTCGTCGCCTACGCGACGCAGCGTCCGCTCTACTCGTTCAAGCCCGACGACGCCATCAACCCGGAACCCGACCTCGCCGAGGGCCAGCCGGAGATCTCCGAGGACGGCAAGACCGTCACCGTCAAGATCCGCCCGGGCGTGAAGTTCAGCCCGCCGGTCGACCGCGAGGTGACCTCGGACGACGTCGCCTACGCGATCGAGCGCGGCTTCACCAAGGAGGTCGCGAACCCGTACTTCCCCGCCTTCATGGCCGAGCTGGTCGGCCTCAAGGCGTTCCAGGACGGCAAGGCCGACAGCGTCGCGGGCATCACGACGCCGGACGACCAGACGATCGTCTTCAAGCTCACCAAGCCGCGCGGCGCGATCGCGGCGGGCGTGCTCGCGCTGCCCGGGTCGGCCCCCGTCCCGCGCGAGTACGCCGCGAAGTTCGACAAGAAGCTCCCCTCGACCTACGGGCAGAACCAGGTGGCCACGGGCCCGTACATGATCGAGAACGACGCGTCCGGCAAGGCGACGGGCTACAAGCCCGGCGTCGAGATCAAGCTCGTGCGCAACCCCAACTGGGACGCGTCGACCGACTACAAGCCGGCCTACCTGGACTCGATCACGATCAAGCAGGGCTCCAAGCCGGAGGTGGCCTCGCGGCAGATCCTCGACGGCTCGCGGATGCTCTCGGGTGACTTCCAGCTCCCGCCGACGATCCTGCGCTCGGTGTCGCAGGGCGACAACAAGGACCAGCTCGTCACCACGCCACCGACCGGGCGCTACCGCTACATCGCGCTCAACACGCGGACCGAGCCGTTCGACAACCCAGACGTGCGGCGCGCGATCGTCGCCGCGTTCGACCGCAACGCGCTGCGCCAGGCGTTCGGCGGCGCGCTCGTGGGCGACATCCCGACGCACTTCATCCCGCCCGGCCAGCCGGGCTTCGAGGAGGCGGGCGGCGAGGCCGGCCCGGGCCTCGACTTCATGGCCAAGCCGGAGGGCGACATGGCTGTCGCGGCCGAGTACATGAAGAAGGCGGGCTTCTCCTCGGGCAAGTACGACGGGGACAAGACGTTCACGGGCATCTCCGACAACGCGACCGTGCAGGCGCAGGTCGGCGAGGTCGCGGTCGCGCAGTTCGCGAAGCTCGGCTTCAAGGTCGACATGAAGTACGTCACGCGCGACTCCATGTACACGAAGTTCTGCCAGGTGCCGGGCAACCAGCCTGACGTCTGCCCGAGCGTGGGCTGGCTGAAGGACTTCGCGGACCCGGAGACGCTGCTCGGGCCGGTGTTCAACGGCAAGAACATCCTCGACGAGGGCAACTCGAACTTCTCGCTCCTCGACGAGCCCGAGCTCAACAAGATGATGGACGAGGCCGAGCTGCTCACCGACCCCGAGGAGCGCAACGCGGCCTGGGGCGAGATCGACAAGGCGATCACCGAGGCGGCCCCGGGCATCCCGTACCTGTGGGACAAGCAGCCGATGCTGCGGTCGTCCGACGTGAACGCCGTGGTCAGCCAGTCGAACGCGTCGTTCGACCTGTCGTTCACCTCGGTGCAGTAAGGGGTCTTAGGGAATCTCCCTGACCATGATGAGGTTGGTGGCGCCGGGCGTTCCCGTCCGGCGCCCCGCCGTCAGCACGACGTCGGTGCCGCTCGCGATCCCGCCGAAGTCGCGCGCCGTCTCGAGCGCCATGTCGATCATGTCGTCGACGGTCTCGGCGACGCCCATCATGGTCGGGTAGACCCCCCACTCGAGCGTGAGCTGGTTCGCCACCCGCGTCTCGTGGGCGGGCGCGATGATCGGCAGCCGCTGGCGGTACTTCGAGACCGCGCGGGGCGCGCCGCCGGTCGAGGTCGGGACGACCAGCGCGCCGGCGCCGATCTCGCCCGCGAGGTTGACGGCGGCGTGCATGACGGCGCCGGCGGCCGATTCGGGCTCGACGCTCAGCGCACGGCCGTGGATCACCGGCGAGGCCTCGGCCGCCTCGGCGATCTCCGCCATCGTCGTGACCGCCTCGACCGGGTAGCTGCCGACGCTCGTCTCGGCGGAGAGCATGACCGCCGAGGTGCCGTCGATGACGGCGTTGGCGACGTCGGTGGCTTCCGCGCGGGTCGGCTCCGGCGCCTGGATCATCGACTCCAGCATCTGCGTGGCGGTGATGACGAGCTTGCCGGCCTGCGTGGCGCGGAAGATCGTGTCCTTCTGCATCAGGGGAACGCGCGCGACGCCCGCCTCGACCCCGAAGTCGCCGCGGGCGACCATGACGCCGTTGGCGACGTTCACGATCTCGTCGAGCCGCTCGTAGGCCTCGATCTTCTCGATCTTGGCGATCGTGCGAGCGCGGGAGCCGAGATCCTTCAGGCGGGTCGCGAGCTCCTCGATGTCCTGGGCGGAGCGGACGAAGGAGAGCGCGACGAAATCGGCTTCGAGCTCGACCGCGAGCTCGAGGTCGATCGCGTCCTTCTCGGTGATTGCGGGCAGCTCGGGACGCGCGTGCGTGACGTTGATGCCCTTGCGCGGCGCGAGGCGCCCGGGCGAGATCGTGCGGCAGTCGACCTCGCCGGGACGGATGGCCTCGACCGCGAAGCGCGGGACGCCGTCGCCGATCACGACCTGGCTGCGCTCGGTGACCAGGCGGGAGAAGCCCACGAAGTCGACGATCACCCGGCCGGGCCCGGGACCGTCCTCGGAGAACGTGATCGCGTCGCCCGTCTGCATCGCCTGCTCGGCGGTGTCGCCGTTCAGGCGCAGCTTCGGCCCCTGGAGGTCGAACAGCAGGCCGAGCGGCCGTCCGCAGCGCTGGGCGGCCTCGCGCACCTCGGCGGCACGGCGCTTGAGCGCGTCGGCGTCGCCGTGGGAGCAGTTCAGTCGCGCGCAGTCCATCCCCGCCGCGACGAGGCGGTCGAGGACGCCGGGAGCGTCCGTGGCGGGTCCGAGCGTTGCCACGATCTTCGTGCGCCGTTCGAGCATGCGCGGCAGTCTCCCAATTCGGAGCGGTTTCGTGACAGAACTGGCACGAAGCCGGCCGAAGCTCGCGGTGTGCGTCGACTTCGACGAGGCCGACGACCTGCCAACCGCGGCCTGGATTCTGGTCGATCGGGGAGTGCGTTACCGTCTTGCGCCTGGCAAGCTGGGCCTGCGTGGGCGCTCTGCGCGACCCCGGCACTTGACTTTGGAGAACGGTCGCCCAGGAGCGGCCCGAGACCGGAGCCGCGCAGAGCGCCCGCGTCGACGCCGTGCGCGTACCGGTCCTGTTTCGGCAGGATGGGCGGCCGCCTCAAGCGGCGATGTCACGATCCAGACCGCGCTCGAACCTGGTTTCCCGGTCGATCGGCTCGCTGCGGCGGTCCGAGTGCGAGGTGGCGCGGCGGCTCAGGCGCTCGAGCAGCTCGACGTCGCGGGCGGCCAGCCCGCGCTCGCGGCTGGTCGCGACGGCGACCGTTCCCGCGATCCCGTCTGCCGCTTGGATCGGCACCGACACCACGGCCCACGCCGGCGCGTCGAAGCGATCCTCGATCAGGAAGCGCGACTCGGGGCCGGCGCCCCAGCCGAAGCCGCCGGTGACCGGGACGGTCGTCCCCACCAGCTCCGGCCGCCCGCAGCACGCCTCGACGATCCCGGTGCCGGGAGCGTCCGGGTCGTGCATGACGACCGCGACGCGTTCGACGCCGAGCGCGCCCAGCACGTCCTCGGCCAGCCGGCACACGAGCTCACCGGTCGCCTGCACGTCGGTCGGCTTCGGCTCCCGCCGCCGCCCGCGCGTAGCGCCCAGCACGGCGACGAGCGCGATGTTGCTCAGCGCCCACGCGCCTGCGGCGAGCATGACCCACGCGAGCGTGCTCATCGCGGCCGTCCGTCGGGACGCGTTCGTGAAGTGTGTGATCGCAAGGGCACGGCCTCTCGGTGCGGGCGGTCCTGGCCGTCCGCGACGTCTCCGCGCCCGCTTCTCCACGACGGGCTTGCTCTATGGCCTCGCGTCGGCGAGGCCCTGCTCGAATCCCTCGAACGTCTCAGCTGGATACCCCTCCAACCGGTCTTCCTAACGCAGGGCAGTGTACATGCCACTTACATTCTTGCAACTAATCCGATCGTTCGAGGCGGACGGGCGGCCCGGAACGGGGCATGAGCAGCACGTCGACGGCGTTGCGGCCGGCGCGCAATGCGTCGGGCGGGACGAACGCGGAGAAGCGCTCCTCGCCCTCCCACGGGAACGACTGCGCGGTGGTGGCGATGCGCCCGTTGACGGCCAGCGCGAGGTCGTGGCGCCCGGGGCCCGCGCCGGCGATCGTGCCGGTGATCATCGTCGGCAGCGGGCCGCGGAGGTCGACGTCGTCGAGCTCGGACGCGACGTCGATCGTGGCCGTGGCGCCGGCGGATGCCTCGAACGCGCTCACCGGCCGCCCGACCGGCGCGTCGGTGTTGTAGAGGCCGTCGCCGAACAGCTCCAGCTTGCGGTCGAGCGCGGCGCGCCGGCGGCGCTCGAGCGCGGCGGCGTCGAGGCGCAGCGGCTCCCAGTCGCGCGTGAGCATGTCGGCGGCCGGGCGGTCGGCTGGGACCTGCCCGGCCGGGCGGCCGTCGACCCTCCACGGCAGGCGGACGCCGAGCTCGTCGGCGATCGTCGGCAGGATGTCGATCGTCTGCACCGGGCCGGTGGCGATTCGCCCGCGGTCCTGCCCGGGTGCCTTGACGAACAGCGGGATCGGGGCGATGTCCTCGACGTTCTCCGGCGTGACCGCGCGCCGGTCGCCCTGGCCGACGCGGAACGACACGCCGTGGTCGGCCGTCACGACGACCAGCGCGCGGTCCCACAGGCCGGTCTCCTTCAGGCGGGCGATCAGCCGGCCGATCAGCCGGTCCGTGTAGCCGAGCTGCAGCAGGTGGCGCTGGTAGAGCTGGCGGACGAGGAACGGCTGGTCCATGGCCTGCTCGTCTTCCAGGCCGGCCGGGCGCCCGCCCCCGCGGGAGTACGCCCGGCCGTCGGGGAGGTACTGCCACGGGACGTGCGGCAGGAGCGTGTGCTTGAAGTTCAGCGACGGCTGTGAGGAGGGGCGGATCGACCGCAGCCAGTCCTCGAAGCGTCCCGGCCGCCCGTTGTCGCCGAGCATCTCGAGCGCCGCCTCGGCGGCATCGCCGCCGTTGAAGTCGCCCCAGCCCTCCGACACGGAGGGCAGCTCGTCCTCCAGCGCCGAGGGGAGCACCATGTGGGCGTAGACGACCCCGAGGTCCTCGCTCAGCGAGCGCATCCGGTCGGGGAGGCTCGCCTGGGCGGCATCCGGGCACAGCCGCGGCGGGCACAGGTAGGTCGCCTCCTCGGAGACGTTGAGCCGGTAGGAGTCGCCGAGCAGCGTGAAGAGGTTGCGCGGGTGCTGGCCGAAGGTGGGGAGCGAGCCCTCCTCCGCGCGCCGCCCGTCGAGGATCGCCGGCACGGCGTGGGTCGTCGAGTCGAAGACGGTGGTGGCCTGCGAGTACCAGGTCGATCTGTCGGCGAGCTCGGCGAAGCCGGGGTAGCGCTCGCGGTCGATGCCGCCGTCGCGGTCGAGCAGCGAGGTCGTCGGCAGCTCGTCGAACACGACCACCACCACCGGGGCGCCTTCGCGGACGTCCGCGGTCGCGACGTCGGTGTCGCCCGGCAGCACGAGCTCCGTCACGGGCGAGGCGAGCAGGAACAGCGCGAGGAACAGCGCCGGCGCCGCGGCGAGCACGGTCGCGAACGTCTTCAGCGGGCGCGCGCGCCGGATCGCGAGCCCGTAGGCGAGCGCCGCCCCGGCGGCGAGCGCGAGCACGAGGTCGAGCGCCGCCGGCAGCTCCCCGATCCGCTTGACGATCTGGATCGCGATCAGCGCGGTGACGGCCGCGACGAGGATGGCGTGCACGACCTGCTGCGTCCGCTCGCCCGCCAGCCCCGCCAGCGCCTCGACCCCGATCAGGAGGAGGGGCGGAAGCACCACCAGCGCAACCGCGAACAGCACGATGTCACTCCCGGGCGACCCCCGCACGGCGAAGAACTCGGGGTTGTCCCCGAGCAGCTCGAACAGCGGCTGCGCGACGGCGAACCCGCACAGCGCGACGAGCTCGAGCGCCCTTTGCCTCAGCCCGTCGCGAGCGGGCGGTCGAGCTGGGGATTCTTCGTCGCTGTGTGCCACGGCCGACGATCAGCCTACGATCGTCCGGGCCGGCGACGGCTCACTCGGTACCCCGGCTCGGCCGCGGTCAAGCGCCGAGCGGGCCGCGGAGCGCGGGCCGGTAGCGCGCGCCGCGCTCGGCCATCGCGTCGGCGACGGCGGCCTTGAGGCGGACGAGCGGCGGACCCCTGCGCATGTCGCGCTCGAGCGCGGCGATCTCGTCCTGGAGGCGCTCGGCCTCGTCGCGACGGTTCTCGGCGAACGCCCGGGCGAGCGCGACGACGAGGTCCGGATGCAGGTTGGCGAGCGCGGCCACGCTCCCACGCGAGCCACCTCGCAACGAGCGGAGCAGGAGTGACGGCGAGCCGACGAAGATCTCGATGCCGGGGGCCGCGGAGAGGTACTCGGCGTGGCGGTCGGGGTCGCCCGTCGAGTCCTTCAGGCCCGCGAGCCCATCCTCAGCCAGCGTGGCGAGGGCGGCGGCGCCGAGATCGTTGCCGGTGCGGGCGGGGAACGTGTAGGCCAGCAAAGGCGTCTCCCCCGCCGTCTCGATCAGCGCGCGAAAGTGCTCGACGATCTGGCGGTCGTCGAACGCGTAGTAGTACGGGACGACCGCGGCGACGGCATCGACCCCGGTGTCTTTCGCGCGCTCGATCAGCCGCTGGGTCGCCCGCGTACTCGGCCGCCCGACGTGCGCGACGACCTTCACGCGCCCAGCAGCCGCGTCGACGACTGCGGCCACCACGTCGAGCACCTCGTCCGGCTCCAGCAGCGCCGTCTCGCCGGTGGTGCCGCACGGCATGATCCCATCCACCCCACCCTCGATCACGAACTCGACGTGGTCGCGCAGCGCCGACCGATCGAACGAGCCGTTCTCGTCGAACGGGGTCAGCAGCGCCGGGAGGACGGCGGGAGCATCGAACAGCACGCCCGCCAGCGTACGAACCGCGCGCTTACGTCGAGGGTGGAGGAGGCGAAACTCGCCGAGGGGCGGGCGGGCCGCGTACGATCAGGACATGGCCGGCAAGCCGGAGCGAGGCGCTTGGACACCCGACGAGATCAAGCGTGAAGAGGCGGCTGAGCGCGCCAGGGTGCGTCGCGACGCGGCTCGCGGCGTCACGAAGAACCTCGAGAACGCGGTTGCGCATACCGAGTTCGCGAAGCGGTTCGCCGAGGCCTTCCGGGCCGCCCGGAAGGCATGACCGAGGCGCTCAACCCCGAGCCGCTGCTCCAAGCGTTGCGCAATGCCGGCGTGCGCCACATCATCATCGGCGGGTTCGCGGTCAACGCCCACGGCGTGATCCGCCCGTCAAGGGACCTCGACATCGTCCCCGACCCCGACCCCGATAATCTTCGCCGCCTCGCTCGGTTGCTTGCCGACATCGACGCACAGCACATCGGCCTCGGCGACTTCGCTCCGGACGAGTTCCCGTTCGATCCGACCCGCCCCGATGACCTCGAGGGCGGCGCCAACTTCCGCCTTGAGACACGGCTCGGCGATCTGGACATCATGCAGTGGGTGGCGGGCATCGAGGCCGAGCCCGCGTACGTGGCCCTCGCCGCCAATGCCATAAGCGGCGAGCTCAACGGCGTCCCCCTGCGCGTCTGCAGCCTCGACGATCTCATCGCGATGAAACGCGCCGCCGGCCGCCCGCGCGACCTCGACGATCTCCGACGCCTCGGAGCGGCTTAGACGAGCGCCCCCGGCAGGACTCGAACCTGCGACCTGCGGATTAGAAGTCCGCTGCTCTATCCAGCTGAGCTACAGGGGCCGGCGTGGCGCAGCTTAGAGTGCGGTTGGGACCTGGATCCGGGTGTAGACGCGGCCCGGGCGGCCCGGGCCTTCGGTGCGTTGCTCGTCGGTGGCCTCGAGCAGGCCCGTGGCCCGGACGTCGCGGCGGAAGTTGGCCGGGTCGACGGTCTCGCCGCTGAGGGCGGCGTAGAGGCGCTGGGCCTCGCCGAGCGTGAACCGTTCCGGGAGCAGGCCTCCGCCGACGCTGACGAACCAGTGCTTGTCGGCGACGCGGGCGCGGAGGCGCCAGAGGCCGTCGTCGACGATCCGGGCGTGGTCGAGCGCGAGCTCGGGGAGGGCGTCGACGGCGTGCCAGCCGGCCTCGCGGTCGGCCGGGCGCTCCTCCGGGAGCGCCTCGGGCGCGACGAGCGCCATGTACGCGATCGAGGGGAGCCAGCCGCGCGGGTCACGGTCCGGCTCGGCGTAGGTTCGGAGCTGCTCGAGGTGTACCGGGCCGACGCCGGTCTTCTCACGCAGCTTGCGCTCGGCGGTCTGGTCGGGCGACTCGTCGTGGCCGACGAAGCCGCCCGGCAGGGCGAACATGCCGCGCTGGGGCTCCTCGAGGCGGCGGGCCAGCAGCACGCACAGCCGGCCCTCAGCGAGGGTGAAGACGACCGGGTCGGCCGTCAGGCCGATCGGAGCGTCGTAGTCGGCCGAGTTGCGTGCGTCGATGCGCTGCACGCCTCCACTATGTCTCGACGCGCGCTCCGGTGCACGGCCCCGTCAGGTTTCGATCAGGGCACCCGTTTCGGCGTCGACGACCTCGATCGCCATCGCCGGGCAGGCCCGGGCGGCCTCGAGGATGAGGTCGTCGGGGCCGTCGCCGATCACGACGGCGACCTCGTCGACCCGGAACACGCCCGGGGCGATCGCGGCGCAGTCGCCGTGACCGCAGCAGGAGAACTCGTCGACGCGGGGCAGGAGGGTCATGCGGCGATCCTTTCGGGCAGGGTGTCGGCCGCCAGGCGGCGGCGCCAGGTGGGCAGCTCGCGTGGCCGGCCGACGAGCAGGGCGCCCACAAGGGCCCCGTGGCGGCCCAGCACCGCGGTGAAGTCGCGCGATTCGAGGTCGCCTTCGATCTCGACCGAGTCCGCGCCCGCGGCGTGGCCGACGAGATGGATGCGGATCCCGTACTGGTCGCTCCAGAAGCTCTCGGGCGGCGCGGCGGCCGCCGGCAGGCCGAGGATCGAGCGCGCGGCCGCGGCGCCCATGCGGGCGGCCGGCTCCCAGTGCTGGCCGTAGGCCACGTCGCCGGCCGCATAGACGTGCGGGACGACCGTGCGGGCGCACTCGTCGACCGCCACGCCGTCGCCCGCCAGCGGCGAGCCTGCCAGCCAGCGCGTCTCGGGCGCGACGCCGACGCCGACGAGCACGGCGTCGACGGCGATCTCGCGGCCGTCGGCCAGCACGAGCGATTCGACCGGCGCGCCTCCGACCGCGGGCAGTGCGTTGGCGAGGCCGGTGCCGAGCTCGACGTGCACGCCCTCGGACCGATGCAGGTCGGCGAACCATGTGCCCAGCCGCTCGCCGAGCACGTGCGCGAGCGGGACCGGGGCCGCCTCGATCAGCGTGACCTCGACGCCGAGCCCGCGCGCCGTCGCGGCGACCTCCTGGCCGACGAAGCCGGCACCGACGATGGCGAGCCGGGCCCCCGGCACGAGCGCCGCACGCAGACCGGACGCGTCGGCGAGCGTGCGGAGCACGTGCACGTTCGGCCGGCCGGCCAGCATCGGCAGGCGCCGCGGCCGGCTGCCGGTGGCGATGATCAGCTCGTCGTAGGCGAGCGCCTCGCCGTCCTCGAGCGACACCCGTCGCCGGGCGACGTCGAGTGCTGCCGCGCGCCGCCCGAGCAGCAGCTCGACGCCTTGCTCGGCGTACCACGACGCAGGCCGAAAAGAGGGATCTCCCGAGCCCGTCGCGAGCAGCTCCTTGGAGAGGGGCGGGCGGTCGTAGGGTGCGACCGGCTCCGCGCACACGACCCGGATGGGACCGTGGTGGCCACGGGCGCGCAGCGTCTCCACCGCGCGCTGGGCGGCGAGTCCGCCGCCGATGATGAGGACGCTCTGTTGCACGGAGGGCAGGATCGGCAGCGCCCGGGAAAGCGCCGGGAAAGGTCAGCGGAAGGCTTGGGCAACTCTCTCGCGGGTAGCCCGCCTGCGTGGCGACCAACGAGCGCTTCATGCTCCTTCCCCCGGAAGCCGTCTGGGACGCGCTGTCGGATCCGTATGGCTACGGCTACTGGGTGGTCGGCTCGAAGGAGATCCGCGACGCCGACCCCGGATGGCCCGCGCCGGGCTCGCGCTTCCACCACACGCTCGCGTTCGGCCCGCTGAGGCTTTCGGACCACACCGAGGCGCTCGAAGCCCGTCCGCCCGAGCTCCTGCGGCTCCGCGCGCAGGGCCGCCCGCTCGGAACCGCCACCGTCACGCTCGTGCTGCGCCGCCACGGGGACGGGACCGTCGTGCGTCTCACCGAGAACCCCGACGGGCTGATGCGTCCGGCCGCGCTGAACCCGGTCACTCACGCGCTCACGAAGGCGCGCAACGCCGAGTCGCTCATGCGTCTCGAGGAGCTCGCCCTCCGCCGATGACGTCCGTCTGGCTCGCCACCCGGCCCCCGCAGCGCGAGTTCCCCGCACTCGAGGGCGACGTCCGCGCCGACGTCGCGGTGATCGGCGGCGGCATCGTCGGCCTCACGACGGCGCTGATGCTCCAGGAGGAGGGGGTGGACGTCGTCCTGCTCGAGGCAAACCGGCTCGGCCACGGGGTGAGCGGGCACACGACGGCCAAGGTCTCCTCGCAGCACGGACTCGTCTACGCGCACCTGCGGTCGCGGTTCGGGGCCGACGGGGCGCGGGCCTACGGGGAAGCGAACCAGGCGGCGCTCGAGTGGATCGCCGGGCGCGTCGAGGCGGACGCGATCGAGTGCGACTTCCGCCGCCGCACGGCGTACGCGTACGTGACCGCGGCGTCGAAGCGCGGCCGCGTCGAGGACGAGGTGTCGGCGGCGCAGCAGGCCGGCCTGCCCGCGACGCTCGTGGAGACCACCCCGCTCCCCTTCGCTGTGGAGGCCGCCGTCCGCTTCACCGGCCAGGCCGAGTTCCATGTCGGACGCTACCTCGGCGCGCTCGGCGACAAGCTGACCGAGGCCGGCGGCCGGATCTTCGAGCGCTCGCACGCCGTCGACGTCGGCGCCGACCGCGACCGAGTGGTCGACACGCCGGGCGGCCGCGTCACGGCCGGGCACGTCGTCGTGGCCACGCACTTCCCGTTCCTCGACCGCTCGCTGGCGTTCGCCCGCATCAGCCCGCAGCGCTCCTACGCGATCCTCTGCCGAATCGCCGGGGCGCCGCCCGACGGCATGTTCATCAGCGGCGACTCGCCCTCCCGGTCGGTCCGAGCCGTGCCGCTCGACGGCGAGGAGCTCCTGCTCGTCGGCGGCGAGGGGCACAAGCCCGGCACGGGCGGCGACACCCGCGTCCGGTACCGGCGGCTGGAGGAGTTCGCGCGCGAGCATTGGGAGGTCGAGTCGGTCGAGTACCGCTGGTCGGCGCAGGACAACACGACGCTCGACCGCGTGCCCTACGTGGGACCGGTGACCCCGTGGGACGGCCGCGTCCTGATGGCGACCGGCTTCGCCAAGTGGGGCATGTCCGGCGGGACCGCCGCGGCCCTGATCCTCGCCGACCGCGTGCTCGGGCGCACAAACGCCTGGTCCGGGCTGTTCGACCCCGGCCGCCTCAAGCCGCGCGCCTCCGCGCGGCGGCTCGTCACGGAGAACGCGCAGGTGGGGATGCGCTTCCTCGGCGACCGGCTCACCAAGCCCGGCCGCCGCTCGCTCGACGACCTCGGACCCGGCGAGGGCGACATCGTGCGCCACGAGGGCGAGCGGATCGCCGCCTTCCGCGACGACGACGGGGCGGTGACCGCGGTGTCGCCCGTCTGCACGCACCTCGGCTGCCAGGTGAGCTTCAACGACGCCGAGCGCAGCTGGGACTGCCCGTGCCACGGCTCGCGCTTCGCGCTCGACGGCTCGGTGCTGCAGGGCCCGGCCGTGCACCGGCTCGAGCGCAAGCCGCTCAGTGAGACGTGACCGCGATCACCGACAGCCCGGCGAGCACCGCCAGGCCGGCGGCCGGCGGCGTCCGCGCCGTCCGCGGCGCAGCGCGCGCGAACACGACGGCGGCCCACACGTAGCCGGCCAGCACGGTCCCGAGCTGCGCGGCGAGCAGGCCGGTCGTCCCGAGCGGAGCGGGATCGAGGCCCGCCGTCGCGGACCCCGAGAGGTCCCAGCCCTCGCCGAACGGGTCGCCGAACAGGCCCGGCAGGAGCTGGACGCTCGTGAACAGGCGGTTGCGGTCCATCGCGACCGCGACGATCACGCCGGCGACCGCGGGGAGCGCGGCCGCGATCGCGGCCGCGCGGCCCGCGCCGGAGCCCGCCATCAGCGCCAGCAGCCCCGCGCCGACGGCGCACGAGGCGACCACACCGAGCGTCGCGACGAGGTCCGCCTCCTGGACGGTGTTCAGGCCGCCCCAGAGCTCGGATCTCCGCAACGCCCCGAAGAGCACGCCCCCGGCCAGCACCCCGAGCAGCGCGGCGGCCCCTCGCGGCGGCTCCCAGCCGCCCAAGCGCCGGCGCGGGAGCAGCGCCATCCACGACAGCACGATCCCGAACGGCTCGGCCGTGCCCAGCCAGCGCGCGCGCCCGAGCGCGAGGCAGCCGCCCACCGTGACGACGGTGTAGAGCGCGAGCACGGCACCGACAGCTCGCGGGGCGAGTGGATCGGAGTAGCCGCTCAGGTACCAGACCCACACGGCCGCGAAGGGGATCGCCGGCCAGACCGACGGCGGCTCGCGCGCAGGGTCGCCCGGCGCCAGCGCGCGGGCGATGCCGTCCCACGGATCGACCCACCGCCAGACGCTCCCGACCAGCAGGCTCGCGAGCACCAGGACGGGCCAGCCGGCCCCGACGATGAGCGCGGGAGCGAGGTTCTCGAGCTGGTCGTCCGCGCCGAGCCGCCCCGCCGCGATCGCCAGCGCCAGCACCGCGACGGCCGCGGCGCGCGTGGCCCGCTGCGCCGCGGTGAGCGATCCGGCCCACGAGGCGACGGGACCGTCCGAGGGCCGCCGCGCGCCGCCGCGCACCGAAAGCGCCACGAGCAGGACGAGCGCGGCGGCCGCGTTCGCCGCCACGAGCGGCGACACCGGCAGCTCGTACGTCTCCGTGAGGGGGTGCGCGAAGAGGACTCCGGCGGGCGTGACGGCGGGCACCGGCCGACGATCATAAACCTGGGGTTTCGGGCACGCGCCGGACGGGGAGACACGCGCTGAGGGTCGGATCGAGAGGAGCTCCATGCGCGGTTTCGTCAGGTTGTCACTCGCGGCAGCTTCGGCTGTGCTCCTGCTCGCGACTCCAGCGGTCGCCGACCACACGAACCCGCGCACGCCGCTCGCGCCGACGATCGGCACGACCGAAACCGGGCTCGTCCGCGGCGAGGGCACGTGGCGCCACATCGCGAACATCCGCGGCGGCGCCAACCCCGCGCTGACCGGCGGCGGGACCGACCTCGAGTTCTTCACGCCCCCGGGGACCGACGACATCTACGGCGCGTTCGGGACGCTGGGCCAGGACGAGGCCGGCAGCGTCGGTCAGCGCATCGTCCGGCTCACCCGCAACGGCGCCGTGGCCCCGCAGTGGGTCGCCGACCACGGCTCGGCGCACTGCGCGCCAGCGAGCACGTCGGTCACGGGCCTCCAGCACGACTCGCAGGTCGCCGCGGTCGGCCATGTCCGGCTGCTCACCGACACCACGGACGCGAGCGGCCGCTGCCATGACCCGAACGGCGGCGGGATCGAGATCGTCGACGCCACCGGCATCGCCTTGCCGGCGTTCGAGCCGCGCGAGGTCCATCTCGTGCGCTTCGCCGGCTTCAGCCACACCCACACGGTCGACACCCAGCGACCGTGGATCGTCTACAACAGCAGCTCCGACTTCGAAGGCCGCAACTGGGTCGACGTCATGGACATGCGGTCGTGCTTCGGGTCCGTGGCGTGGACGCTCGCCAGGCGCCGTGCGGAGTGCCGGCCGGTCGTCCACCGGATCGCGTTCCAGCCCGACTGGACGAAGCAGCGCGATCAGAACACCGGCCAGCTCGAGCCCGGCTCGGCGACGTGCCACGACATCACGTACGACCGCGGCCGGCTCTACTGCGCGGCCGTGAACGCGACGCTGATCCTCGACGTCTCGCGTCTGGTCGACTCCAACGGCCGGGTCCGCGGCTCGGCGCTGCCCTGCACGACGACCGCAGGCACGCGCACCGGCGCGACGGTCACCGACTGCTCCGCGATGGGTCCCGAGCGCACGGAGCGCGCCTCCGGCTGGACGTTCCTCGGCACCTTCAACCACCCGGGCCGCGACTGCGGGCCGCCCGGCACTGACGTCCGCAACTGCAACTCGAACAACCAGGTGCGCTCGGACGAGGGCGTGTCGGTCTCGCA
Organism: uncultured Solirubrobacteraceae bacterium; assembly: GCA_963789005.1. Taxonomy (GTDB): domain Bacteria; phylum Actinomycetota; class Thermoleophilia; order Solirubrobacterales; family Solirubrobacteraceae; genus DASSUW01. The sequence goes on along the minus strand of CAWBIZ010000015.1, from coordinate 329,031 downwards.
CGAGGCCGACCCGACGCCCGATCGCCGCCACATGTTCGTCACCGACGAGCGCGGTGGCGGCGTGGTGCCGCCCGGCTCCACGTGCACGCCCGGGATCGACAACCCGTACGGCAACGGCGGTGCGCACGCGTTCGACATCAGCGACCCGGCGAACATCCGCTACGCGACGAGCTCGAGCGGGAAGAAGGCCGTCTACATCAGCGACGCGGTCGTGCCCGCCGCGACGTTCTGCGACATCCACGTGATCGAGCAGATCCCCGGCGAGCAGCGGTTCATCGCCGCCTACTACACGCAGGGCATCAAGATCGTCGACTACTTCGTCGACAAGCGCGGGAACGTCGACTACCGCGAGGTCGCGTCGTTCACGCTCCCGAACGCCAACACCTGGGCGGCCGAGGACTTCAAGATCGTCAGCAACAAGGACGGGACGCGGACGTACTTCATGGCGGCCGACGACATCCACCGCGGCATCGACGTCGTGAGCTGGACCGGGCGGCCGAACCGGGCGGGCGCGGTGGCGCCGCCCGTCTCGGCATCCGGTGCGGGCACGCAGAACCTCGGCCTGCTCGTCATCGCCCTCGTCGTCCTGCCCGCGGCGGCTGTGCTCGGGCGCCGGCGGCGGTCGCGGAGCCCCGCCGGCTTCGAGGCTGCGCCGGCTTAGCCTGGATTCGGCCTAGAGCTGCACGACCACGTCGGCCCGCGCCCGCGTCGTCGCAACGAGGTCGGCGTTTCGCTGGTCGGTCGAGAGCGACCACGCGCGCGCCACCTCGGGCGGCTTGCCGAACGCGATGTGGCGGGCGATCAGCCAGTCCACGCGCAGCGCCTCGTCGGGCGCGACGAACCACGCCTCGTCGAGCAGCCCGCGCACCTCCGCCCACGGCCCGTCCGCCACCAGCAGGTAGTTGCCCTCGGTGACGACGAGCGGGACGTCGGGCCCGACCGGGATCGCGCAGGCGATCGGCTCCTCGATCTCACGCCGGAACGACGGCGCATACACGGTCTCCGACGCCCCCGGCGTCCGCAGCCTGCGCAGCAGCGCGACGTAGCCGGCGACGTCGAACGTGTCGATCGCGCCCTTGCGCTCCCGCCGCCCGAGCCGCTCCAGCTCGGCGTTCGCCAGATGGAAGCCGTCCATCGGCACGAGCACGGCCGCGCCGCCGAGCGCGTCCACGACCCGCTCGGCGACCGTCGACTTGCCCGCCCCCGGCGCGCCCGTGATCCCGAGCAGCCGCCGGCCTCCCGCACCCGCCAGCGCCCGCGCGCGAGAGACCAGCGCCTCGATGTCGCCCTCGACGACCGTCACCGGCGCGTTGGCTATCACAGCCGGAGCAGCCGCGTCGCCGAGGCCTTCCACGTCGCGACCGCTCGAGCGCCCGGGACGATGCCCAGCTCGTGCACCGAGGCGTCGCTCAGCTCGGCCACCAGCGGCTGCGGCGCGGCGAGGCCGGCCCGCACGCGGGTGCCGACCGCGGTCACCGAGATCACGCTCACCGGCAGGTGATTCTGGGCGGAGCCGGAGCGCTCCGAGCCCGCGGGTGCCAGCGCGATCTCCCACGGGTAGACGCTGACCGCCACCGGCCCCTCTCCCGTCTCGGTGCTGAACACGGTTCCGCCGCCGTCGAGCGTCACGCACGTGAGGCCCCCGTCGACCGCCCGCGCGTTCCCGGTGAGCACGACCGCGCCCGTGAAGTCGGCCACGAACGCCGAGGCCGGGGTCGCCGCGAGCTCCGCGGCCGTCCCCTCCTGGATCACGCGGCCGCCGTCGATCACGCCGACGCGGTCGCCGAGCAGGGCGGCCTCCGTGAAGTCGTGCGTGACGAGCAGGGCGGGCACGCCGGCCTCGGCCAGCACGGCCGCCAGCTCGCGGCCGGCGTGCGCGCGCAGGCGCGGGTCGAGCGCCGACAACGGCTCGTCGAGCAGCAGCGCCGCGGGCCGGCGCGCGAGCGCGCGGGCGACCGCCGTGCGCTGGCGCTCGCCGCCGGAGAGCGAGCCCGGCCGGCGATCGGCGAGGTGCTCGATCCCGAACCGCGCCAGCAGCTCGTGCGCCCGCCGGCGGCGCTCGGCCCGGTCGAGCCCGCGCAGCGGATAGGCCACGTTCTGCCACACGCGAAGGTGGGCGAAGAGCGCGTACTCCTGGAACACGTAGCCGCAGCGACGGCGCTCCGGGACGACGTCGATCCCGCGCGCGGTGTCGAGCCACACCTCCTCGCCACAGCGGACCAGCCCGCGGTCGGGGCGCACGAGTCCGGCGACCACCCGCATGACCGACGTCTTGCCCGCGCCCGACGGCCCGGCGAGCGCCAGGCATTCGCCGGCCGGGACCTCGAGCGCTACGTCGAGCTCGAAGGTCCCCAGCCGGGCGGTGGCCTCAACGCGCAGCACCGCCGAGCCACGCCGAGCCGCTCAGCAGCTTCACGGACAGCAGCAGCGCCGCCGACACGGCCACGAGCACGGCCGACAAGGCGAGCGCGCTCGTGAAGTCGGTCGAGAAGCGCTCGTAGATCGCCAGCGGCACCGTCTGCGTGATGCCGCGGAACGAGCCGGCGAACATCAGCGTCGCGCCGAACTCGCCGAGCGCCCGCCCCCAGGCGAGCGCCAGGCCGGAGACGAGGCCCGGGCCGGCGGCCGGGATCGCGACCCGCAGGAACGTGCGCGCCTCGCCCGCGCCCAGCGTGCGCGAGGCGTCGAGCCACGTGCGGTCGACCGCCTCGAAGCCGGCCACGGCCTGGCGGACGTAGAACGGCGCGGCGACGAAGGTCAGCGCGAGGATCACCCCGGCGGTGGTAAGCACGATCTCCACACCCGCGTCCTCGATCGCCCCGCCGAGCACTCCGTTGGGGCCGAGCGCCGCCAGCAGCCCGATCCCGGCGACCGCCGGCGGCAGCACCAGCGGCAGCTCGATCAGCGTCACGACCGCGGCACGGCCGCGGAAGCGGCGGGTGGCGAGCAGGTACGCCGCGGGCGTCCCGACCGCGACGATCACCGCCACCGCCACCGCGCTGCAGAGCAGGCTCAGCCGCAGCGCCTCGAGCGCGCCCTCCTCCCCCAGGCTGGCCAAGAGATCCTGCGGCGGCGTGTCGACGAAGATCGCGACGATCGGGAGGATGAGGAACAGCAGCGCGACGGTCAGCGCCGCCACCAGCAGCGCGCCGAACCAGCCCCTCACTGCGCGGGCGGCGGCTCGAAGCCGGCGTCCTCGAGCGCCTGGGCACCCGCGCCGTCGAGCAGCCCGGCGATGAACGCCCGCGCCGCCTCGGGCTCCTTGGCCCCCTTGACGACGGCGACGCCGTAGGCGACGTCGGGCTGGAGATCGTCCGGCAGCTCGATCGCCTCGAGCGCGCCGTCGGTCGCGCGCACGTCGGAGATGTAGAGGAAGCCGGCGTCGACGGCGCGCTGGGTGAGCTTGCCCGTGATGCCGGCCACGTCCGGCTCCTCGGTGCGCACGTTGGCGAGGATGGCCTTGCGCTGCGCGGCCGGGAGCTTGTCGAGCACCGTCCGCGTGTAGGTGCCGACCGGCACGTCCTCGGCGCCGATCCCGAGCCTCACGCCGTCCTGCTGCAGGTCGTCCAGCGTGGCGACCTTGTCGCCGTCGGCGGGAACCGCGAGTACCAGGCGGTTGCCGGCGAACACCGTCGGCTGCTCGACGAGGCCCTTCTCGTACAACGCATCGGGGAGCTTGGTGTTGGCCGCGGCGTAGACGTCCGGCTTGACGCCCTGCTCGATCTGCGCCGCTAGCTCGTCGGAGCCGGCGAACGAGAACCGCGCGTCGGCCACCGTGAGCTGCTCGCCGTAGTTGGTGAACGCGGTCTTGAGCGACGCCGCGGCGGACACCGTGATCCGCGGCCGCTCCGCCGCGCCCTCGTCGTCGTCGCCTCCGCACCCCGCCAGGGCGAGCACGAACAGCACCAGCAGCACCCGGATCATCGCTCGCCCCGCTCGATCATCACCGACGTCGCCTTCACCGCCGCGGTCGCCCGCGCGCCCTGCACCAGCCCAAGCTCCTCCACCGCATCGCGCGTGATCGCCGCCGTGATCCGGTGCGGGCCGGCCTGGATCTCGACCAGCGCCATCACGCCGTCGACCTCGACCGACGTCACGACCCCGGGGAACCGGTTCCGCGCCGACAGCCCGTCGCCGGCCGCGTGGCGCGCCGGCCGGCTGGTGAGCCGCTCGACCTCGGTCGGCGGCACCCGCCGCCGGTTGCGCTCGTCGCGAACGGTCGTGAGCTTCCCCGCCCGATCCCAGCGACGCAGGGTGTCGACGCTGACGCCGATCGAGCGAGCAGCATCGCCGAGGGTGAGATCGGCCATTGCCTAAGCATTGCATAGGCAATGGCCCGACCGAGAATCACTCAGCGGCGAGACAGACCACGGTGGCGTCGTCCTCGAGTTTCTCGGCGCTCGCCTCGAGAACGGCTCGGTGGACCTTGCGGACCGTGTCGGCCGCCGAGCCATCCTCGGAAAGGAGCGCGGCCTGTGCGACCTGGTCGTAGCCGAGGCCGACTCGTCCGTCTCCGTTGATGATCACGCCGTCGGAGCAGAGGATCAGCCGGTCTCCCGGCTCGAGGGTCGTCACGAGCTCGGAGGGTCGCGGGCTCGCGCGGCCGCCGAGGCCCCGCTTTATCGGCATGTCGAGCTGCTCCACCGAGCGGTCGGCGCGGATCACGATCGGCGTGACGTGCCCGCAGTTGACGATCTCGAGCTTGAACGTGGCGGGATCCCAGCGAGCGACGATCGCGGTCATCTCCGCCGACGGGCCGGGCATCTCGCGCAGGGTCCGGTGCATGAGCATCAGCGCCTCGCGGGTGCTGCCGCCGCTGCGCCGGCTCGCGCGCAGGGCCCCAAGCGCGACCGCGCTGCTCGCGGCGGCGCGCGTACTGGGCCCGAGGCCATCGGCGAGCGTGATCCACACCCCGTCGAGGTTCTCGACGAAGTCGAACCAGTCGCCCGCGACCTCGTAGCTGGGCAGCACGTTGCCCGCCAGCTCGCCGCCGCTGATCCTGGCGATGCGGGGCGGGAGCAGGCTCTGCTGGATCTCGGCCGCCGCGGCCGGCTGCTTGCGCCGCTGGCCCCGCGCGAACGTGTCGGTGTAGCGGTCGGCGAGCGTGATGGCGGCCGCGGCCTGGCGCGCGATCTCGGCGAGCGGCCGACGTGGCCGGCCGAGCGTCAGCATCGCGCCCGTCGCACGCCCGCGGAGCCAGAGCGGGACGACCTCGACGCCACGGCGATGCGCGAGCCCGGCGCGCAGCTCGGCGAGACCGGCGGAGTCCAGCTCCGGTCCGATCGCCAGCGGCACCTCGATCCGCTCGGGGAGGCGATCAGGCCCGGCAACGCGCAGCAGGTGCGAGCCGTCGATGTCGACGACGTACAGCGCGAGCGGAACCTCGGCAATTCGTTGCGCCTCCGCCACGAGTTGGTCGGGGAGCAGGGGCGGCGCCACAGCGTCGAAGACGTGGATCCCGTCGAGCAGCACAGGGCTCTCCCGTCCGAGCCGACCGGCGGGCAGCGGCTGCTCGGCGGCCTCCACGGTCGCGGGAGGCCGGTACTGCCGGACCGCCTCGAGGAGGGAGTCGCGATCGGGGAAGTGCCGGTAGAGCGTGGACCGGGACACGCCGGCGGCCGCCGCGATGTCCGAGGCCGCAGGGGTGGGCGACCGCTCGAGCAGGCGGCGACTCGCCTCGACGATCCTGCTGCGCCTCCGCTCCGTGCTCGCGCGCCGGCCGGTCATGTCAAGCAGTCGACGCGATCGCGGGGCGGATTGCAAGGGCGGCGCGGACCGCGGCCTTCCGGCGGCCGGGTCCGCGCCACGCCATCAGCGAGCCGTGTACTGAGGGCGCTCGCCGACGTCCTGGGCGTTCTGCTGCGCGCTGTCCTTGAGCTCCTGCGCGTGCTCCTGCCCGCTTTCCTTGACCGTCTCCTGCACGCTCTGAGCCGCGTCCTGCGCGACCTGCTTGCCGTGCTCGACGGCCTCCTGGCCGGTCTCCTTGACCTTCTCCTTGACGTCGTCGGCCACGCTGCCGAACTTCTCGTCCTCCACTCGGGTCGACGGGATCAGCAGGCCGGCCACGAACCCGACCGCGACCGAGCCGATGGCGAGCCCGAGCGGGTTCTCCTGCGCGACGCTGCGTGCCTGCCGCGCCGTGTCCTTGACATCGCCGCTGTCCGGCGTGCCGCCGGCGATGCGGTCCTTGACCCCCACGATGCGGTCCTTCGCCCGGGACTTCACGTCGGCCTTGTAGCCGAGGGCGCCCACGGTCTCTGACATCTCCGCGCGCGTCTGCTCTATCTCGGCGCGGATCCGGTCGGGTTCTTGGCCCACTGGATGTCCTCCTTCACGGTCTCGATGGTCTGAGGGGCCGGCGGCGTCGCCTTCTGCAGCGACTTCTGCCCGGCCTTGGCGAGCACGAGGGCGACGATCGCCCACAGTGCCATCACGATCAGCGCGGCGACCCACGTCGCCATCGCCTTGTCCAGCAGCGCGATCAGCCCGGCGGTCAGCGCGCCCAGGGCGAGCAGCGCCGCGACGGCCGCGCCGGCCAGCATGCCGGCGCCCTTGCCGGCCACCTTGCCCTTCTGCTGCAGCTCGGCGCGAGCGAGCTCGATCTCCTGTCGCACCAGCGTGGAGGTCTGTGACGAGAGGTCCTTGACCAGGTCGCCGATCGGACGCTCGCGCTGGTCGCCGGTGGTGGCGTTCACGGCATCGGCCATGGCTCAGCGACTCACGTCGAACGCGGGCGGCGTGGTCGGCACGGCCGGGGCCGCCGGGGCGACCGGCTCACGCGGCTGGGCGCTCGTCCGGGCGACCGGCTCGCGCGGCTGCGTGCTCGTCCGCGTCTCGTAGCGGTTGATCGAGGAGGCCTTGAGGAAGCGCGAGGCGACGAGCCCGACGGCCACGCCGCCGGCGATCACGGCCCACGGCTGCCGGCGTCCGAAGTCCTCGACATCGCCGAGGATGCGATCGGCGTCGCTGTCCTTGAGGTAGCTCCCGAGCCGCTCGGCGCGGTCGGCCGCCTGCTCGGCCAGCCTGGCCGGCTGGTCCTTGCCCTGCTCGCGCAGGGACTCGCTGACGGCGCGGACGTCTGACGCGACGCCGCCGACACGGTGCCCGGCGTCGGTGGACCGCTGGTCGACCTGCGAGCGCAGCTGGGACCCGGCCTTCTCCTTCGCCTGCCCCGCTGCGGCCTGCGCCTTCTCTTTGGCCTGGTCGGTGGTGGACGACTCGCCGGGCGAGTCTGTGATCTGGGTGCTCATCGCTGCTTCCTCTGTCGTTGTGGGGTTCATAGGCCGGGGATTCCGCCGCCGCCGAACTTGCCGAGCAGGTCCTGCGGGTCGATGCCGAACTTCGCCAGCAGGCCGGAGTCGCGCTCCGGATCGACCTGGTCGGGCAGCTCGTTGCGAGCCGGCTCGACCTGGTCATCCTTGCCCTGCTGCTGAAGCAGCTCGAGGATCTTGTCCTTCGGTATTTCCATGGGGAACCTCACGTGTTGTTGGTCGTTCAGGCGGTCCGCGTGCGCTGCTTGGCCTTGGGTTCGGAGCGCTCGTCGAGCTGCAGCTCGCGCTCGGCTCCCGGCATGCCGGCTTCGAGCTGGCGTGAGCGCTCGCGCTCGGCGTTGAGCTCAGCGCCGAGGAGGATCGCCACGTTGGTCAGCCAGGCCCAGACGAGGAAGATCACGACCCCGCCGAGCGCGCCGTACGTCTTGTCGTAGGAGCCGAAGTTCGCGACGTAGAAGGCGAAGGCCGCCGAAGCCACGAGCCAGACGACGACCGCGAGGGCGGCGCCCGGCAGGATCGACTTCACGCCGCTCAGCTTGGCGTTGGGCGACGCGTAGTACAGGAGGGCGATCATCACCACGACGACGGCGAGCAGCACCGGCCACTTGGCGATGTCCCACGCCGTGACCGCCGCCGAGCCGAGCCCGACCGCCGATCCCACGGCCTCGGCGAGCGGACCCGTGAGCACGAGCGCGACGAGCACGAGCGCGAGCAGCAGCACCAGCACAAGCGTCACGAGCATCTGGAGCGGGCGCAGCTTCACGATCGAGCGCCCTTCCTCGACCTCGTAGATCGCGTTCGCGGCGCGCATGAAGGCGCCGACGTAGCCCGAAGCGGACCACAGCGCGGCGGCGATGCCGACGATCAGCATGATGCCGGCCGTACCGCTGCTCTCGGTGATGGTCTCGATCGGGCCCTTGAAGGTCTCGACGGCCGATGCCGGGCCGACGGAGCTCACCACGTCGGTCAGGGCCGTCGTGATCCTGGCGGGATCGAAGACGAGCCCGACGACCGAGACCAGCGCGATCAGCGCGGGGAAGATCGCGAGAACGCCGTAGTACGTCAGCGCCGCCGCGCGATCCGTGAGCTCGTCCTCCTTGAACTCGGTGAACGTCCGCTTGAGCGTCTGCCCGAACGAGCCCTTGCGCGCGTGCGCCGGACCTTCAGGGACTCGGCCGGAACGCTTCTCCCGGCTGTCCGGTTCGGACCGCGCGTTCACGCGCGGTCCCTTCTCGCTGAGCTCATCACGGTCTCCTTCTGGGGTCGACCTAGGCGCTACCCCGGCGTCGCTCAGCGCTAATCCCGACCGTCGCGCGAGAACTCCCTACTGGGACACATCGCGGCGAGAAGTCGTGCCAAGTGCCCAGTTGGCGGGACAACGTGGCGCCGTGGCGTGCGGCGTCGGACCGCGTGTGTTTCGCGATCATCGAGCCAGGCAAGGGCTCGTATGACCGCAACCCTCGTCAGGAGCCCCCGATGATCCTTCGCATCGATCGCATCGCCACCGAACTCCCGCCACCGTCGAGCCCGGACCCCGCGGGCGCCGCAGTCGTCCAGGAGCTCCTGGGCGGCAAGTTCGGCGAGATGTCCACTTTCATGAACTACACGTTCCAGTCGTTCAACTTCCGCGCTCGGCAGGAGGCACGGCCGTTCTTCGACCTGGTCTCCAACATCGCCGCCGAGGAGTTCGGTCACATCGAGGTCGTGGCGGCGACGATCAACACGATGCTCACGGGCGCCGGCGAGAAGGGCAACCTGCCGGATCCGAGCAAGGTCCTCAACCCGCAGCAGTTCATCGCGGGCGGCGCGGCGGCCCTCGTCCAGGACTCCAACGGCAAGCCGTGGAACGGCGACTACGTGACGTCGACCGGCGACCTCGTCGAGGACCTCACGCACAACTTCTTCCTCGAGACCGGCGCGCGCAACAACAAGCTCAAGGTCTACGAGATGGTCGATCACCCGGCCGCCCGGGCGCTCACCGGCTACCTGCTCGTACGCGGCGGTGTCCACCAGGTCGCCTACGCCCGGGCGGTCGAGAACCTGACCGGCGCGGATCTCACGAAGCTCTTCCCGGCCCCGCGCATCCCGACCGACAAGATCCCCGAGTGCCGGCCGCACCTCGAGCGAGGCGAGCACCTGAAGCTCTACCGCTTCTCCCCCGGCGACTATCTCGAGATCGCCGCCGTCTTCAACGGCACCCACCCCGAGACCGGTGAGGCGCTCGAGGTGGTCGACGACGCACCCGAAGGCGCTCCGGCCTTCGACCTGCCCGCGCAGGAGGGCGTCTTCGCGCCCGACTACGCGCCCGAGGAGATCGCCGAGATCGCCCGCAAGCTCCGCCAGGCCGCCGGCCTGTCGGACGAGCCGACCGGCGTCGTGGCCAACGACACCAACGGCGTGATGGACAAGGTCAAGAGCGCTGTCCGCTAGATGGCGACCCTGACCAAGCTCGAGAGCAAGCTGGCCGAGGTCCTCGGCCTCGCGATGGCCGCCCAGGATGCCGCGCAGCAGGTGCGCGGCATGCTGGGCTCCGAACACGAGCCGCTCGCCAAGCGGCTCGCCCAGGCCCGCGACGAGGCCAGCGAGACGCAGAAGCGCTGCACCGCCGTGGCCGGCACGTTCAAAGGCAAGAAGACGGCGATCCTGGAGTCAGCGCGGGAGACCAAGCAGGAGGCGACCGAGATGCGCGAGGCGTACCTCGGCGGCGAGGACGACCCGCTCGACGGCTTCGAGTTCCTCACCATGGCGGAGGCCGGCGAGGTCGGCCACTGGTCGATCGTGGCCAAGTTCAACGAGAAGGCGGGCAACGAGGAGCTGCGCAAGCTCACCGACTGGGCGCTTCCGATTCAGCAACGCCACCTCCAGGAGGCACTCGACGGCTCGCTGAAGCTGGCTGCCGACGAGGATCCGGACGAGGCAGCTTCCTAGTCTGGCGGAGGCGGTGATCCGGCCGACGCCTGACGTGGTGTGCGAGAGCGCACAGAGACGGGGGCGCCGTTTGATGGCGTTCCGCCACGGGGAGAGTTGTTGGAGACGGCTCGGTGTCGGGAAGCACATACCTCCCGCGCCCTCGTACTCGCTTCTCGGTTTCGCTGTCCCGAGGAGCCGCCCTACTGAATTGGACACAGGATGAACGCTTCTCAAAGGAAGATCGTGCAGTACCTCGGCGAGGCCCAGGCAAGCGAAGACGCGTTGGTTCGCGTGCTGCAGTCGCAGATCGCCATGACGCCTCGCGGCGCCTATCGCACGGCGCTGGAAACGCATCTGGACCAGACCCGCGACCACGCGGCTCGCGTCGGCCGGCGCCGCCGTGAGCTGGGGGCAGGCGGCAACCCGCTGACCGCCGCGGTCGGGGCCGTCGAGAGCGTCGTCGGTCAGGCGCTGGCACTCGGCAAGACGCCGTTCGACCTGCTGCGCGGCTCCGGCGGCGAGGAGAAGGTGCTCAAGAACGCCAAGGACGCCTCCGCGTCGGAGGCGCTGGAGATCGCGACCTACACCGCGATCGAGCGCCTCGCGCGCGCGGTCGGCGACGACCAGACGGCCGAGCTGGCCGCGTCGATCCGCGCCGACGAGGAGAAGATGCTCGAGCGCATTCTGCGCGAGATCCCCAAGCTCACGGACGCCGTCGTCCGCGCCGAGGTCAAGGGCGATCCCTCCTTCGAGGTCAGCACGACCGGTGCCGCCGACGCCGTCCGCGAGGCCGGGACGCGCGCCAAGCGCACCGCCCGCCAGGCCCGCAAGGTGCCCGGCGTCGCCCAGGCCGAGGGCGAGATCAAGGGCGCGGTCGCCTCCGAAGGTGACCTCGCGATCGCCGGCTACGACAAGCTCACGGCCGAGGAGATCGCCGGCAAGCTTCCCGAGCTCTCCCAGGTCGACCTGGCCAAGATCGACGCCTACGAGCGCAAGAACGAGAACCGCACCACGGTCCTGAGCCGTATCAGCACGCTCCGCGGCGACGAGCCGTGGGCCGGCTATGACGAGCTCACCGCCGCCGAGATCCAGACCGTCCTCGCCGACGGCGACGACGATCGCGCCCAGCAGGTCCGCGCGTACGAGCGCAGTCACAAGAACCGCGCCGGCGTCCTCAAGGCCGCCGAGCGCGAGCTCGCGACGGCCTAGCCGCGCCCGCGAACCAGCGCAGCACCCCACCTCCGGAGGCCCAGCGCAAGCTGGGCCTCCTCCTCATCCGTGGAAGAGGAGCACAGCCTGTCCCCTATGCGCCGCACCCTTCTACACCCCCCCGTCCTCATCCGTGGCAGAGGTACGCACAGCCGCGCTTCCTGAAGCCTCGAGACGCGTCCTGCGCATCCGCGGCGCCAGTCGGGGCGGCCGGATTCGAACCGGCGGACCTCCGCGTCCCAAACGCGGCGCTCTACCAGACTGAGCTACGCCCCGGCGCGGCGAGTATGGCAGCCACAATGCCCCGGCCATGCACCGCGCCGACCGCCGTCCCCGCCTGGGCTACCTGCTCGCCGCCGTCGCCGCGGCGATGTTCGCGCTCAACGGGTCGCTCGCGCGGTTCGTGCTCGACGACGGCGTCTCGGCGGCGCACCTCAGCCAGCTGCGGGTGACGCTCGCGTTCATGTTGCTGGCGGGAACGCTGGCGGTCGTGGACCGGAGCCGGCTGCGGATCGCGCGGCGGGATGTGCCGCGGATGGCGTGGCTGGGGATCATGGGGCTCGCGGTCGTGCAGTTCACGTACTTCGCCGCGATCGACCGGCTGGCGATCAGCGTCGCGCTCGTGATCCAGTTCACCGGCCCGCTGCTCGTGCTGCTGTGGCTGCGGATCGCCCACGGGCGGCGCCTGCGGCCGTCGCTGTACGGCGCCGTCGGGCTCTCCGTGCTCGGCTCGGCGCTCGTCGTCGAGGTCTACGACGCCGGCGCGCTCGACGGCCTCGGCGTGCTGTTCGCGGTGATCGCCGCGGTCGGCTTCGCCGTCTACCTGGTCGGGTTCGAGCGTGCCGGCCGCTCCTACGACGCGTTCACCACGCTCGCCTGGGGCCTCGGCTTCGCGACGCTCGCGTGGCTCGTCGTCAGCCCGCCGTGGACGATCCCGCTCGGCGACGTCGCCAACGTCCGCAGCGCGGTGCTCGTCCTGGGCGTCGTGCTCGTCGGCACGCTGGGCGCGTTCCTGCTCAACCTGAGCGCGCTCCGGCACCTGCCGGCGACGCGGGTCGGCGTGGTGGCGACGCTCGAGCCGCCGCTGGCGACGGTGATGGCGTGGGCGATCCATGGAGAGGCGCTGGCGCCGGTGCAGATCGCCGGCGGGCTGCTCGTGGTCGCCGCCGTCGCCTGGACGCAGATGCACCCGCCCGCGCCCGAGGTCGAGGCGGTTCCCGGCTGGAACGCGCCCCCCGCTCAAGCGCGAGCGGGTTCCCGCCGATGACCAGGAGGCGTTGTCGTCCCGGGCTCGAATCCTCACCCTCGTGGCGCTCATGACCGTCCTCGCGACGGCCACCGCGGTCGCGGACGCCAAGCGGCCGTCCAAGGCCAAGCTCCGCTCGATCGCGACGCAGACGTGCGCGGACGCCGACCTCGAGCCCGCCGCCGGGAACCTCAAGCGGATCCGCGCGGCGATCCTCTGCCTGCACAACAAGGTGCGCGCCCAGAACGGGGTCGCGCCGCTGCGCGCGAACACGCGCCTGCGCCGCGCGGCCACCGGCCACACGAAGGACATGGTCGCCGCCGGCTACTTCGAGCACACCTCCCCCGGCGGCTCGACGATGGTCGGCCGCATCCTGAAGGCCGACTACGTCGGCGACGGGCAGGGCTGGATGCTGGGCGAGAACCTCGCCTGGGGCACGGGCTCGCTCGGTACCCCGCGGGGCGCCATGAAGGCCTGGATGAGCTCCGCCGGCCACAAGGCCAACATCCTCAAGCGCGGCTTCCGCGAGCTCGGGGTCGGCGTGGTCGCCGGCGTGCCGGGCTCGGGCGACGCGGGCGCGACCTACACGGTCGACTTCGGGGTGCGCCGATAAACCTCGGGGGCCCACCCAACGGGCCATTCCGTGTCGAGCGACCATTCCGTGGCGGTGATGGCCCGTTGGGCACCCCTATGCTGCGGCGCACATGGCCGACGTCCAGCCCTTCCGCGCGCTCCACTATGACCTCGACCGCGTCGGCGGCCTGCAGGCCGTCGTGGCGCCGCCCTATGACGTCATCGACGCCGAGCAGCGCGCCGCGCTGATCGCGCGCTCGCCGCACAACGTCGTCGAGATCGATCTCCCGCAGGGCGACGAGCCCTACGCGCACGCGGCGGCGGTGTTCGAGCGCTGGCAGCAGGACGGCATCCTCGTGCGCGACGACGCGGACGCTTTGTGGGTGCTCGAGCAGGAGTACGCCGGCCCGGACGGGCAGACCCGCACGCGGCGCGGCTTCCTCGCCCGCGTCGGGATCGAGGAGTACGGCCCGGGGCGGATCCGGCCGCACGAGCGCACGCATCCCGGTCCCAAGGAGGACCGTCTCAAGCTCACCCGCGCCACGCACGCGAACCTCTCCCCGATCTTCTCGCTCTACGACGATCCCGGCGGCACGGCGCAGACGGCGCTCGACGCCGCCAAGGGCGAGCCGTGGGACGAGGTCACCGACGAGGACGGGACCGTCCACCGCCTGTGGCGGATCGCGGACCCCGAAGCGGCGCGCAGCGTCGGCGAGGCGCTGCGCGACAAGGAGCTGCTGATCGCCGACGGCCACCATCGCTACGAGACCGCGCGCGTGCACCACGAGGAGGGCGGCGCGGGGCACGTGCTGATGTGCCTCGTCGCGCTCCAGGATCCCGGCCTCACCGTCTTCCCCACCCACCGCCTGCTCACGCAGCTCGACGACGACCGTCGCGAAGCGCTGCGCGACGCGGTGCGACGCGACTTCGAGCTCACCCAGGTCGCGGCGGACGAGCTCGAGCCGACCGGGAACGGCGAGGTCCGGATCGGCTACCTCGACGCCCATCACCGCCGGCCGCTGATGCTCACGCTGCGCGACCCCGCCACCGTCGCCGCAGCGCTGCCGGACAAGCCCGAGCCCTACCGCGCGCTCGACACCGCCGTGCTCGAAGCGCTGATCCTCAAGCAGGCGCTGGGGATGAGCGAGGACGACATCTCGCACCTGCATGGGCTCGACTACGCGCGCGACACCGCCCAGGCCCGCCGGCGCGTGGAAGCTGGGGAGGCGGAAGCCGCGTTCTTCATGGGTGCGACGCCGGTGGCCCGCGTCCGCGACGTGGCCGCGACCGGCGAGAGCATGCCCCCCAAGAGCACGTACTTCTTTCCGAAGGTCTTAACCGGCATGGTGTTCAATCTCCTGGACTGATGGCTCTCCTGAACCGAACCTCAAGTGACACCCGCGCGATGCGCGCCAGCGCCCGCCAGCGCGAGAAGCTGACCCACGACGTCAAGGCCGGCAACCACCGGCTGACCGTCGACGAGCCGGTCGAGTCCGGCGGCGGCGACCTCGGGCCCAGCCCGCAGGAGCTGCTCGCCGCGGCGCTCGCCTCGTGCACGGCCGTGACGATCGAGATGTACGCCCAGCGCAAGGGCTGGGACGCCAGCGGCCTCGCGGTCGACGTCCGCTACACGCCGGCCGAGCGCGGCTGCCCCACGCGCTTCGACCTCGTGCTGAAGATGCCGCCGCACCTCGACGACGACCAGATCGAGAAGCTCCGGGTGATCGCGGCCAAGTGCCCGGTCCACCGGACGCTCGAGGGCGAGGTCGCCTTCGACGAGCGGGTCGAGCTCGCCTGAGCGCCGCGGAGCAGCTCGCCGCCGCGTTGCTGGCGCCCGAAGAGGCGCTGGCCATGGACGTCCACGGCGGCAAGGACGCCGCCGTCCTCGTGCCCGTGTTCGAGGACGCCGCCGGCGCGCTGCACGCCGTGTTCACCCGCCGCCGGCACGACCTGCGGCGCCACGCGGGCGAGATCTCGTTCCCCGGCGGACGCCAGGACGAGGGCGAGACGCTGCTCCAGACCGCGCTTCGGGAGGCTCACGAGGAGGTCGGCCTGCCGTCCGCGAACGTCCGCGTGCTCGGCGCCCTGCCGCCGACGCCGACGTTCGTCACCAACTACGCGATCTATCCGTTCGTCGGGCTGATCGAGGCCGGCTTCGCCTGGGTCGCGCAGCACACCGAGGTCGACGAGGTACTCGAGCTCCCGCTCGCGGACCTCAGCGCGAGCTACGGCGAGCGGCGGCTGATCCGTCGCGGCATCGCCTTTCGCACGCCGACGTACGAGACGGGCGGCCACCTCATCTGGGGGGCGACCGCCCGAATCTTGGGCGAGCTGCTCAGCCGCGTTCGATAGGCACGTCGACCAGATTGCCCCACTCGGTCCAGGAGCCGTCGTAGTTCTTGACGTCGTCCTTGCCGAGCAGCTCGTGCAGCACGAACCAGGTGTGCGCCGAGCGCTCGCCGATCCGGCAGTAGGCGATGATCGGCTCGCCGTTGGTGACGCCCTTGGCGCTGTAGAGCTCGCTCAGCTCGTCGGCCGACTTGAACGTGCCGTCCTCGCGCACCGCCTGCGCCCACGGCACCGACGCCGCGCCCGGGATGTGGCCGCCGCGCTGCGCGCCCTCCTGCTCGTAGCCGGGCATCGCGATCACCTCGCCGGAGAACTCCTGCGGCGAGCGCACGTCGACCAGCCGCGTCGAGGAGTCGAGCGCGCCGAGCACCTCGTCGCGCCGGGCGCGGATCGCGTCGTCGCCGGGCTCGGCGCTGAAGCCGGCGGGCTCGTGGCTCGGCACGTCGGTCGTGGTCGGCCGGCTCTCGGCCAGCCACTTCTCGCGCGGGCCGTTGACGAGCTTGACGTCGTCGTGCCCGTAGTACTTGAGGTACCAGTACGTGTAGGCGGCGAACCAGTTGTTGCGGTCGCCGTAGAGGACGATCGTGTGGTCGTTGGAGATGCCCCGCGAGCCGAACAGCTCGCCGAACGCCTCCGGCCCCAGGAAGTCGCGCTTGACCTGATCCTGCAGGTCGTTCTTCCAGTCGAACCCGATCGCGCCCGGGATGTGCGCCTCGGCGTAGAGCGCGGGGTTCTCGTCGACCTCGACGATCCGCACGTTCGGATCGTCGAGATGGTCCTCGACCCACTGGGTGTCGACGAGCACGTCGTTGACGTAGTCGGCCACGGTCCTCCTCCTAATTCCTACCGGCTTTGCAGGGTTTCGATCATCATAGCCCCAGCAAGCGGTCCACCGCCGCCCGCGCGTCAGCGCTCGGCGGGATCACCTCGACCGGGATCTGCCAGCGCTCGGCGGCATCCAAGGCGATCGCCTCGCCCGCCGCCGACCCGCGCTCGTAGACCACGCCGCGCACCGGCGTGTCCACCAGCTTCTCGAACAGCATGCGGAGGCGGCCGTCGTGCAGCTCGGGCTCGTCCGCCGTCCCCAGCAGCCAGCAGACCACCGTCACCCCGGCGAGCGCGCCCATCAGCGTGCCGATCCGGTCCGGGTCGCCGACGTAGGGCTCGGCGCCCGCCTCGGCGATCGCCGCCGTGCCCGCCTCCGAGCGCGTCGTCCCCCGCACGGCGTGCCCGCCGGCCACCAGCGCGCGGGCCAGCTCCCGCCCGCGGCACCCGCAGCCGACGATCAGGACTCGCGCCACCGCCGCTTCTCCGCCTCGTCCTCGCGCACGCGCCGATGGATCTCCTCCTCGCTGATCTCCGGCGCGCCGCGACGGCGCTTGAGCTCGTTCTGCGCCTCGATCATCTGCGCGACGTCGTCGAGCTCGTTCTGGGCCTCGGCCTCGGGCGAGCGGGTCGGCTTCCAGTCCAGGTACTCGCGCGGCGACCGCTGGGAGAAGATCCCGAGCAGCACGACGGTGATGACGAAGAACGCCAGCGTGCCGCCGAAGACGACCGTGAACGCGTCCACCCGACGGCATCGTAGTAGCGTCGTCGCCCATGGATTTCGACCTGACCGACGAGCAGCAGCTCATCCGTGAGACCGCGCGGTCGTTCGCCGACCGCGAGCTCGCCGAGCGCGCCCGGGAGAACGACCGCAACCACCACTTCGACACCGAGCTCGTCGCCAAGATCGCCGAGCAGGGCTATCTCGGCGCGATCGTCCCGCAGGAGTACGGCGGCGCCGGGCTCGACTACGTGACCTACGCGGTCGTGGTCGAGGAGATCGGCCGCCACGACTCGGCGATGCGCACGGTGATCTCCGTCCAGACCTCGCTCGTGTGCTCGTCGATCCTGCGCTGGGGCAGCGAGGAGCAGAAGCAGCGCTACCTGCCGAAGCTGTGCTCCGGCGAGTGGCTGGGGTGCTTCGGGCTGACCGAGCCCGACACGGGCTCCGACGCCGCCAACCAGAAGACCCGCGCGCGCAAGACCGACTCCGGCTGGGTGCTGAGCGGCAACAAGATGTGGATCTCGCTCGGCACCCGTGCCGACGTGGCGATGATCTTCGCCCAGACCGATCCGGAGAAGCAGCATCGCGGCCTCGCCTGCTTCCTCGTGGAGACCAGCACGCCGGGCTTCTCGGCGCAGGACATCCACGGCAAGATGGGCCTGCACGGCATGGTCACCGCCTCGATCGCGCTCGACGACGTGGAGGTGCCGGACGACGCGCTGATGGGCGAGGTCGGCGAAGGCTTCAAGGTGGCCATGAGCGCGCTCGACTCAGGCCGCTACTCGGTCGCCGCCGGCTGCGTCGGCGTCTGCCAGGGGTCGCTCGACCACTCGGTGGCGTACTCGAAGGAGCGCGAGCAGTTCGGCAAGCCGATCGCCTCCTTCCAGCTCGTCCAGGCGATGATCGCCGACATGCGCGTGCAGACCGACGCCGCGCGCCTGCTCGTGTTCCGCGCCGGCTGGCTCAAGGACCAGGGGAAGCCGAGCACCACCGAGACCTCGATCGCCAAGCTGTACGCGACCGAGGCCGCGCAGAACTGCGCGCACCTGGCGATCCAGGTCCACGGCGGCTCGGGCTACGTCGACGACCACCCGGTCGAGCGCTACTTCCGCGACGTGCGGGTGACGACCCTCTACGAGGGCACGTCGCAGATCCAGAAGCTGATCATCGGGCGCGCCGAGACCGGGATCAACGCGCTCGCGTAGCCGCCGGCTCGGCCGTGACGGGCGCCCACTGCTCCTCGGCGAGGTCGCCGGTGCCCTCGAGCGCGGCCGGCGTCGGCACCGCCGGGTTGTCGCGCAGGTACCACTCGGCGTCGAGCGCGGCCATGCAGCCCGTGCCGGCGGCCGTGACGGCCTGGCGGTAGGTGTGGTCGACCAGGTCGCCGGCCGCGAACATGCCCATCACGTTGGTGCGCGTCGACTTGCCCTCGGTCAGCACGTAGCCGTTCTCGTCCGTCTCGACGATGCCCTCGACGAGCTCTGACTGCGGCTCGTGGCCGACCGCGATGAACGCGCCGTTCATCGGCAGCTCGCGATGCTCGCCGGTCTCGACATGCCGCAGCCGCGCGCGGTCGAGCACGCCGGCGTCGCCCGCCAGGAACTCCTCGACCACGTACGGGGTGAGGAACTCGATGTTGTCCATCGAGCGCGCCCGCTCGAGCATGATCTTCGAGGCGCGGAACTCGTCGCGCCGGTTGACGATCGTGACCTTGGAGGAGAACTTGGCGAGGAAGATCGCCTCCTCCATCGCCGAGTCGCCGCCGCCGACGATGATCGTCTCGCGGTCCTTGTAGAACGCGGCGTCGCACGTCGCGCAGTAGGAGACGCCGCGGCCGCCGAGCTCGTCCTCGCCGGGCACGCCCAGCTTCTTGTGCTCGGCGCCCATCGCGAGCACGACCGAGCGCGCCTCGTGGAGCTCCTCGTCGACCCACACCCGGAACGGCTCGCCGGGGGCGGCGGCGGGCTCCACGCGGGTGACGTTCTCGGTCACGAAGCGCGCGCCGAAGCGCTCGGCCTGGTCGCGCAGGTCCTGCATCATCTGGGGGCCCATGACGCCCTGGGGGTAGCCGGGGAAGTTCTCGACGTCGGTCGTCTGCTGGAGCAGGCCGCCCCACATCCACCCCTCGATCACCAGCGGCTCGAGGTTGGCGCGGGCGGTGTAGAGCGCAGCGGTGTAGCCCGCCGGCCCACTCCCGATGATGATCACGTTCTCCATGTTTCCCTTGTCCCCGTTGACCCCGGTTTCGTTACTTCAGTTTGTATAGCTTAGCGCCCACTGCTCGACCGTTCGCCGCAGCTGGAAGTACGCGATCACGCCCGGGATCAGCGGCAGCCAGAAGCTGAACGCGCGGTAGACGAGCACGGCCACGACCGCGAGGCCGCCGTCCACCCCGAAGGCCACGAACGACGCGATCATGCCGCCCTCGACTCCCCCGACGCCGCCCGGCAGGGGCAGCAGGTTGCCGAGCATTCCGAGGAAGAACGCCAGCACGAGCACAGCGGCGGGCGGCGAGGAGCCGAACGCCCGGAAGGCCGCCCACAGGACGAGGATCTGCGCGGCCCAGAACAGGATCGCGCCCAGGAGCGCGGGGTCGCGCGAGCGCACGTGGGCGATCGCGTCGCGCATGCCGGCAGACGCCGAGGCGGGCGCGTTGGCCGCGAGCTGCGCGAAGCGGGCGAGCCGGCCGTGGCTGCCCGCCCAGCCGCCCAGGCGCCGCTGCAGGTCGGTCGGCACGAGCGCGATCGCCAGCCCGATGCCGAGGGCGATGCCGGCCAGGATCGCCGGGACGACCGTCAGCCCGAACGGCGCCTCGCCGCCGAAGATGCCCAGCCGCAGGCCCAGCCCGCAGACGATCACCGCCAGGACGTAGGGGAAGTAGGTGAGGATCAGGAAGGACAGCGTGCGGTCGGCCACGTGGCGCTTGCGCAGCCCGGCCCGGCGCAGCGCCCACGCCGTCAGCACCAGCCCGCCCGCGCCGCCGGCGGCGAAGATCCGCGACGCCGCGAGGCCGGCCATCGTGATCTCGTAGCTCTCGCGCCAGCCGATCCGCTCGCTGCCGGGCACGCGCGCGAACACGCCGCGGAACATCATCACGTAGCCGGCGAACATCCCCAGGGTGAAGACGAACGCCAGGAACATCCAGTACGGGCTGCCGTCCTCGATCCGCTCCCAGGTGTCCTCGAGCCCGGCGATCTGCGGCAGCAGGTAGTAGAGCGCCGCGATCGACGCGGCGAGGAAGGCGCCGAGGACGAGCAGGTTGCGGGCGCTGAACTGCAGCCGTGGCGGTGCGCCCTCGTCGCCGTCCTCACCGTCGGCGTTCGCGGTGGTGACGGGAGCCGTGTCGCTCATCATCGCGCCGCACGCTCCAGCGCCTGGACGGCCCGCGACAGGCTGGCTGCCGGCCCCGCCAGCGCGGGGGCGCCCGCCCGCACGCCCTCGGCGAGCGCCAGGCCGACCGCGAGGTCGACGACGTAGTGCTCGCCGAGGTAGACGAGCGCCACCCCGAGCAGGGTCGCGTACGCCCAGCCGAAGCGCCCGGCCGCCCTTCCCGTCTCCGCCAGCACGTGAGCGGCCGAGACGGATGTCGCGAAGTGCAGGGACGGCATGGCGGCCAGCGGGTTGCCTCCGAGGACACCGTACAGAGGCGCCCAGCCGGAGCGCCAGAAGTGCTCCCCGTACTCGACCATCATGCGCCGCAGCTCGGGCGTGCGGCCGTCCTCCATCAGCCCCTCGGCGGAGGCGTACCACGGCGGCGCGGTCGGCACCGCCCAGTAGCCGATCAGCCCGACGTCGAACGTCGCGTAGATCCGGGCGGCGCCGTTCGGGAGGCGCTCGGGGTGGCGCAGCAGGAGGTAGACGACGGTGCCGTGCGGGAACGCGAACCACAGCCAGTGCGACCAGATCAGCAGCTTCTCCCAGGCACGGAAGGTGCCCGGGGTGCCGAGCGCGCGCTGGAGCCGGAGCGTCGGCGTCGTGCCCCCGCCGAGCAGGCGGTCGGCGCGCACCGGGTAGGCGATCTTGACCCGCCTGCCCAGCGCCTCCGGGTCGTCGTAGGGCATCTTGTACGCCGCCACGTAGGCCCACATCTGCAGCAGGCACGTCCCCACATCCCGCGCGCGCGTGCGCGGGCGCAGCACGCAGAAGGCCAGGGGTGCGGCGGCGGAGGCCGCGATCACCACCGGCGGGCGCAGCCCGAGGCGGCGGCGCACGAGCGGAGCCGCGACGCCGGCGGCGAGGACTCCCAGCGCCGCGGCGCGGACGATCGAGCTGCGCACCTGGCGAGCCTAGTGCGCCATGTGGACGGGAGGGATACGGCCACCCGTACGGCCGCCCCTCGAACCTGAAGGGTCAGACCCGCTTGGGTAACCCGCGCGCTCCCGAGCCCGTGCTGATAGACGTGCCGCCATGGAGACCGTGGAACTGGAGCGCCGCGGGGCCGAGCTGCGGATCACGCTCGACCGCCCCGAGGCCATGAACGCGTGGGACAAGCAGTTCGGCTTCGACCTGCTGGCCGCGATCCGGGAGGCCGAGGCGGAGGACGTGCGTGCGGTGGTGATCACCGGCGCCGGCCGCGCCTTCTCCTCGGGCGCGGACCTGAAGGCGGGCTTCGACCCGACGCCCGAGGGCCATCCGGACGTCCTGACCACGCTGACCGAGCGCTACCACCCGATCATCGTCTCCCTGCGCGCGCTCCCCAAGCCCGTGATCGCCGCCGTCAACGGGCCGGCCGTGGGGATCGGTTGCTCGCTCGCGCTGGCGTGCGACCTGATCGTCGCGCGCGAGTCGGCCTACTTCCTGCTCGCGTTCGTGAACATCGGGCTCGTGCCCGACGGCGGCTCCTCGCTGCTCGTGCCCGAGCGCGCCGGGATGGCGCGGGCGACCGAGATGGCGATGCTCGGCGAGCGGATCGGAGCCCGCCAGGCGCTCGAGTGGGGCCTGATCAACCGGGTCACGCCCGACGACGGGCTCGAGGCCGCGGTCGACGAGCTGGCGGCGCGGCTCGCGGCCGGGCCGACGCGCGCCTACGCCGGCATCAAGCGCCAGCTCAACGCGTGGCTGTTCGAGCGCATGGGCGCCCAGCTGGAGCTCGAGGCGGAGATCCAGCAGCAATCCGCGGCGTCGGGCGACTTCCAGGAGGGTGTCCTGGCGTTCGTGCACAAGCGACCGCCCGCCTTCGAGGGTCGATGAGGGTCCGCTCCGGGGGCCTCCGTCCATATACTGCCGACGCCGTGGCTCCCGAGTCCCGCCGACGTCTGCGCGCCCTCGCCGCCGCCCTTCCGGCAGCGCTCCTCGGAGCGCTGATTCTCGCCCCCGCCGCGTCGGCCGGCTGGTTCCTCCCGGAGTCCGCCGGCTCGCCCAACGCCGACGCGATCCGCACGCTCTACATCCTGATCGCGCTGATCGGGCTCGTGATCTTCGTGGGCGTCGAGGGCCTGCTGATCTACTCGATGGTGCGGTTCCGCGCCCGCAAGGGCCGGGTCGCGGCGCAGATCCACGGCAACACGCAGCTCGAGATCGGCTGGACGGTCGGCGCCGCCGCGATCCTGATCTTCCTGACGGTCTTCACCTTCGTCCTGCTGGGCGACATCAAGGACCCGGCGGCGTCCCAGATCGACTCCGAGGGCAACCCGATCGCGAGCAACGCGACGTTCGCGGCGCTCGACCAGTCGGCGCCGCCCGAGGGCAGCGCGGCGATGACGATCAAGGTCGTCGGCGAGCAGTACGCCTGGAGCTACTTCTATCCGCAGGAGGAGGACCAGGAGCAGGTCTTCGCCTACAACGACATGTACGTCCCGATCGGGATGACGGTCATCCTCGAGGTGCAGGCGAAGGACGTCGCGCACTCGTGGTGGATCCCGGCGCTCGGCGGCAAGGCCGACGCGATCCCGGGCTACACGAACAAGACGTGGTTCCAGATCCCGCTGGACGCGCTCGAGGAGGGCGAGGATCGGGTGATCTACGAGGGTCAGTGCGCCGAGCTGTGCGGGCGCAACCACGCGGACATGATCGCCAAGGTGATCGGGCTGCCGTACGACGACTGGGTCGCATGGCGCGACCAGAAGGCGGAGGAGATCCAGGCAGCGCAGGAGGCGGCCGCCGCCGAGCGCGAGGAGATCGAAGCTTCAGAGGGAGGCGAGTAGGTGGAAGCCGGGACCGCGACCGCAAGGCCGCAGATCATCGCCCACGAGGTCGACCGGCCTCGGCACGGGTGGGTGAGCTGGCTGACCACGACCGATCACAAGAAGATCGGGATCCTCTACCTGCTCACGGTGCTCGTGTTCTTCGTGATCGGCGGCGTCGAGGCGCTGCTGATGCGGATCCAGCTCGGCGTGCCGGAGAACACCTTCCTGACGCCCGAGAAGTACAACGAGATCTTCACGCTGCACGGCACGACGATGGTCTTCCTCGTGATCGTGCCGGTGTGGGCGGGCTTCGCGAACTACTTCCTGCCGCTCATGATCGGCGCGCGCGACGTCGCCTTCCCGCGGCTCAACGCGTGGTCGTACTGGATGTTCCTGTTCGGCGGCCTGGCGCTCTACGGCTCGCTCTTCTTCACGCCGCCCGAGGCCGGCTGGTTCTCCTACGTGCCGCTGTCGCTGAAGGAGTACACCCCGTCCAACGGCCAGGAGGCGTGGATCTACATGGTCCACCTCACCGGCCTGGCGTCGATCCTCGGCGCGATCAACTTCATCGCCACGATCCACAACATGCGCGCGCCCGGCATGGGCTGGGGACGGATGCCGCTGTTCGTGTGGACGATGCTGATCTACTCGTACCTGGTCATCCTCGCGCTCACGTCGCTGGCCGCCACGGTCACGATGCTGCTGCTGGACCGCAACTTCGGGACGAACTTCTTCGACCCGTCCGAGGGCGGCTCGGCGCTGCTGTGGCAGCACCTGTTCTGGTTCTTCGGCCACCCCGAGGTCTACATCCTCGTGCTGCCCGCGTTCGGGATCTTCTCCGAGGTCCTGCCGGTGTTCGCGCGCAAGCCGATCTTCGGCTACAAGGCGATCGCGGCAGCCACGGCGGGCATCGCGTTCCTCGGCATGCTCGTGTGGGCGCACCACATGTTCGCCACGCCGATGAGCACGGTCGTGCTGGCCTTCTTCATGCTCTCGAGCTTCCTGATCGCGGTGCCCACGGGGGTGAAGATCTTCAACTGGGTGGCGACGCTGTGGCGGGGCACGATCGAGTACCGCGTGGCGCTGCTGTTCTGCGTGGGCGGGATCGGGACGTTCCTGATGGGTGGGATCACCGGCATCTTCCTCGCCGTGTTCCCCGTCGATTGGCAGCTGACGGACACGTACTTCGTGGTCGCCCATTTCCACTACACGGCGTTCGGCGCGTCCGCCTTCGCGATGGTCGCGGCGCTCTACTACTGGTTCCCGAAGATGACCGGCCGGCTGATGAACGAAGGTCTGGGGAAGATCTCGTTCTGGCTGTTCCTGATCGGCTTCCACCTGACCTTCCTGATCCAGCACTCGGCGGGGCTCGACGGCATGCCGCGGCGGATCTACGAGTACGCGGAGACCGCGGGCTGGAGCGAGATGAACCTGATCTCGACGATCGGCGCCTTCGTGCTCGCGCTGTCGATCCTGATCACGATCGTCAACATGGTGCGCTCGCTCAAGCGCGGGCCGATCGCCGGCCCGGACCCGTGGAAGGGCAACACGCTCGAGTGGTTCACGCCCTCGCCGCCGCCGGAGAACAACTTCGACGCCGTCCCGCGCGTGCGGTCGGTGGAGCCGATGAAGGACATCCGCCGCCAGATCGAGCGCCAGACGGGCGTGCCGCAGCGGTTCGAGGCCGGCAAGCCGATGGTGAAGGCCTGACGCCATGGAGGCGTCCCGCGCGGTAGCGGTGGAGGTCGGCGGCGTCCGCCAGGTCGTCGCCGACTACGTCACGCTCACCAAGCCGCGCGTGCAGCTGCTGCTGCTGCTGACGACCGTGACGACGATGTACGTGGCGGGCGACCCGTCGCTCTCGCTCGTCGCGCTCACGGTCCTCGGCGGCTACCTGTCGGCCGGCGGCGCGGGCGCGGTCAACCACTACTGGGACCGCGACATCGACGCGCGCATGGCCCGCACGGCCACGCGGCCGATCCCGGCAGGGCGGGTCTCCCCGCGCGCGGCGCTGCTCTATGGCCTCGCGCTGGCCGCGCTGTCGTTCCTGCTGCTGGCGACCACGGTCAACCTGCTGTCCGCGTTCCTCGCCCTCGCCGGCTTCCTCGGCTACGTGCTCGTGTACACGATGTGGCTCAAGCGCTCGACGCCGCAGAACATCGTGATCGGGGGCGCCGCGGGCGCGGTGCCGCCGCTGGTCGGCTGGAGCGCGGTCACCGGCGGCCTGGACCCGACGGCGCTGTACCTGTTCGCGATCGTCTTCTACTGGACGCCGCCGCACTTCTGGGCGCTGTCGCTGCTGATGAAGGACGAGTACGCGCGCGTGGGCGTGCCGATGATGCCGGTGGTCCACGGGGAGGCCGAGACGCGCCGCCAGATCGTCCTCTACACGGCCCTGCTCGTCGTGCTCACCCTGCTGCCGGTCGCGTTCGGGTTCTTCGGAGCGCTCTACGCCGCGGCGGCGATCGCCCTCGGCGGCGCCTTCCTGGTGCTCGCCGTCCGCCTCCAGCGCCGCGCCGACCGCCCGTCCGCGCTGCGCACCTACCTCTACTCGCTCGCCTACCTCGCGCTGCTGTTCTGCGCGATGGTGCTCGACGCGCAGATTTAGGAACCCACCCCCCGCCCTAGAAGCCTGACGACGGCGACGAGCGCGTCGTCGGTGCCCTTGCCGCAGCGCGCGAGCACGTTGTCGGCGACCTCCTGGGCGCCGGCGGCAGGGTCGACCGACTCCGAGTAGTTGGCCGAGATCCCGTCCGTGGCGAGCGCGACCGTGTCACCCGGCTCGAGGGCGACGGTGTCGAGGCGCACCTTCGGCAGGTTCATGCCCAGGACGCCACCGAGCACGACCGGCGACTGCGGCCGCGTGCCCGCGCGCACGAGCCGGGCCTCGACGTTGCCGACCCCCGTCCACGCGAGCTCGCGGGCGTCGACGTCGAACCACGCCAGCGTCATGACCGCGCCGCGGGTGCTGCGCAGCGCTTTGTGGCACGCGGCCAGCAGGTCGTGCGCGGGGTCTTCGGCGCGCTGGCGGACCACCTCGGCCGCCGCCTCGGCCGCGTCGGCGGCGAGGTCGCCGTGCCCGAGCCCGTCGATCACGGCCAGCAGCCCGCCGCGGCGGCAGGGCGCGAACACCGCCACGTCGCCCGAGCGGCCCTCGCCGTGGTGCGTCTGCCCCGCCTCGCCGCGCTCGAGGACCGGCGGCCAGCCCGCGCTCATGCGGCTCGCGCGTTCTCGCGCTCCCACATCACGAGCGTCACCGTGGTGCCCTTCCCCGGCGCCGTGTCGATGTGGAACTCGTGGACCAGCCGGCGCGCGCCGGGCAATCCGAGCCCGAGCCCGCCGCCGCTCGTGTAGCCGTCCTGCAGCGCCAGCTCGAGGTTCTCGATCCCCGGCCCGTCGTCGCGCGCGATCACCCGGATCCCGCGCCGCCCGTGGTCGTCGTTCACGACCTTGAGCAGCACCTCGCCGCGCGTGGCGTAGGTCGTGATGTTGCGCGCGACCTCGGAGATCGCGGTCGCCAGCAGCGTCTGGTCGGTGCTGGTGAGCTCGAGGTCGCCGGCCATGGCGCGCGCCTGCTGGCGCGCGGTCACGACGTCTGAGTCGGACTCGATCGGGATCACGGACTCGCCGTCATCCGCCACCGTCGCCGGCCTCCTTCCGCGGCCGGAGCAGGAGAGCGAGGCCTTCCTCGAGATCGAGCGCCGTGAGCACGTCCTCGAACGCCATCCCGAGCTGGACCATCGCGAACGCGACCTCGGGCTGGATCCCCACGATCACCGTCTCCGCGCCGCGCAGGCGCGTCATGCGCGCGATCCCCTGCAGCGACCGCGACACGAACGAGTCCATGACGTCGAGCGCCGTGACGTCGACGATGATCCCGCGCGAGCGGTGCCGCGTCACCTGCGCCATCACGTCCTCCTGGAGCTGGATGACGTCGGTGTCCGTCAGTGCCGCCTGGATCGTGGCGATCAGGAACGGGCCCTGCTTGAGGATCGGGACGGCCACTGCGTGGCCTAAACGCCGGCGGTGTCGAGAGCTGGCGTTTCCAGCGACACCTGGTAGCCGAGCAGCCGCTCGGCCTCCTCGATCCCGCCCTGCAGGTCGCCCACCGCGTTGACCTTGCCGAGCTCGACCCCGAGCGTGACCAGCGTCTGCGCGATCTCCGGGGAGAGGCCGGTGATGATCACGTTGGCGCCCATCAGCCGCGAGGCGTCGACCGTCTGCACGAGGTGGTTGGCGACCGTCGAGTCGATCGTCGGCACGCCGGTGATGTCGATCACGACCACGCGCGCGCGGTTGGCGCGGATCGCGCGCAGCAGCTGCTCGGTCAGCTGGCGGGCGCGCTGGCCGTCGAGCACGCCGATGATCGGCAGGATCAGCAGCCGCTCGCGCACCTGGAGCACCGGGGTCGAGAGCTCCCGGATCGCCTCCTGCTGCTGGCGGATGACGCGCTCGCGCTCCTGCACGAAGTTGATCGCCACGGTGTTCGCGATCCGGTTCGCGGCCGGCTCGTACACGTCGAGCACGCGGTTGAAGTCGTCCTGGTACTTCTCGAACAGCGAGCGGGCGAGCACGTCGCGCAGGAGCAGCACGATGCCGAGCACCTCGTCGGTCTCGACCCCGCGCGGGATGATGCGCTCGGACAGGTTGCGCGCGTAGTCCTGCAGCGCCTCGACCGAGCCGGTCTCGAGCACCTCGACGTAGTTGTCGTACACCGACGTCGCCTCGGAGAAGATCTCCTCCTGCGTGAGCGCGGTCAGCAGCCGCGCCTCGCCGATCCGCCGTGCCCACTCCTGCCGGAGCTGCGTCCGGTTGTTGCGCAGGTGGGCGACGAGCTCGGTGAGCAGCTCGGCGTTGGACTCGCGGGTTCCTTCCGCGGGCGGTTCGTCTGCCATCAGGCTCCTCCGTCGATGGGGCGGCCGGGAAGGATAGGGCCATCGGCGCCGGGAGTGGGGCCAAGCGCGAGGATCGCCATGTCGTCGCGCAGGCGGCCCTCCGAGGCCGCGAGCACGGCGGCCTCGACGCGATCGGCCACCGCGTCCGGCGGCAGCCCGCCGCAGTGGCGCAGCAGCGCGGTCAGCTCGCCGTGGCCGAACACCTCGCGACGGCGCCGGCGGACCTCGGTGACGCCATCGGTGTAGAGGACGAGCACGTCGCCCTCCTCGAGGTCGACCGTGACGTCGTAGAGCAGCGGCTCGATGTCGGTGCCCAGCAGCGTGCCGAGCCGCCCCACCGGCTCGACGCCGCCGTCGGGGTGCAGCACCAGCGGGAGCGGGTGCCCGCCGCAGGCGAGCTCCACCCGCAGGCGGCTGCGCCCGATCTCGAGGTGCGCGTGGGCGACCGTGCAGAAGCGCCCGTCGGAGCGCTGCTCGCGCAGGGCCTTGTGCAGCAGCTCGAGCACGCCGCTCGGCCGCGCCTCGTAGGCCGAGCCCGGCGCGCAGGGTGTGGCGGGCGAGCGCAGTGACCGCAGCGGCGTCGGGGCCCTTGCCCTGCACGTCGCCGATCAGCGCCGCCCACACGCCCTCGCGGGCCTCGTAGAGGTCGTAGAAGTCCCCGCCGAGCTCGATGTTCTCGCCCGCGGGCCGGAAGCGCACGGCGGCGGAGAGGCCCGGAACGTTGGGCAGCGCGCCCGGGCGCAGCGAGCGCTGCAGTGTCTGCGCGATCGTGCGCTCGCGCTCGTACAGCTGAGCGTTGGAGATCGCCACCGAGGCGAGCTGGGCGAGCTGGGTGAGGATCGACTCGTCGCGCTCGGAGAACTCGCGCCCGTGCTGGTCGACGACCTCCAGCCGCCCCAGCTCGCGGCCGCGATCGGTGAGGCCGGCCCCGAGGCGCGCCGGGTCGGCGCGGCCGCCGGAGAGCAGCGGCGGCGAGGTCGCGGTCAGCTGCGTCAGCCGCGGGTCGGCCGCGAAGATGGCCACGGTCGCGCGGCTGCCGCCGAGCAGCGAGCGGGCCGCGTCGACGGTGATCTGGAGGATCTCCTCCACCGTCAGCGTCGAGTTGAGCGCCACCGAGGCGTCGGCGAGCGCGCGCAGCTGCACGACGTGCTGGTGCTCGATCCGCGCGACCTCCTGCACCTCGTGGTAGCCGCGGTGCACGCTCTCGAAGATCGACAGGCTCTCGCGCAGGAAGTCGGCGCCCGCCTGCAGCGTGGCGTCGGCTTCGCGCACGCCCGAGTCGAGCGCGGCGCGGACCGCGGCATGGTGCGCCTCCGCGAGGTCGAGCACGCTCAGGTGCTCGGCGACGGCCTGACGGCCGAGGTCATAGGCCGCGCCCAGCTCGCGCTCGGCGGGATCGGCCAGGTAGGACGAGAAGGCGCTGGCGTAGCGCGTCGCCAGGTCCGGTGCGACGTTGCGGGGACCGTTCGTCACGGCAGGTGAGCTCGGTCAGTGATGCGAATGCTCGAGCGGGAGCTCGGCGATGTCGCGGCGCACGTCGCGCACCCAGCGGATCGTGGTGGCGAGGAAGACGATCATCGCGGCGCCGACGATCCACCACGAGAGCGTGATGGCGACGATCGCCAGGGCGAGCGCCGCCGCGTTGATCAGCGGGAGGATGCTCGGCGCCGGCATGTGCACCTCTTCGCCGACGGGCGGTGCCCCGGTGTGCTGGACGTCGCTCATGCCACGTAGAGGAGGGCGGCGACGAAGGTCAGCGCGAACATCAGGAGCCCGATCACCGCGGTGATCAGCGCCGTACGGAGATTGCGGCGCGCAAGCCGGCGGTCCATCGGCCGGAGTCTAGACAACCACTCCGCGGCGCGGTGTGATCCGCGGCGACGCCTTCGTGCGTAGGAATGGTGTGCCGACGCAACGACCCACAACCATCCGCCTCAGGGCCAGCCTGCTCGACGAGGCCAACGCCATCGTCGAACGCGACTTCGCATCGGACCTCTCGCTCGACGACATCGCGCGCCGTGTCGCCTCGTCGCGCCGCCAGCTGCAGCGCGCGTACGCCGAGATCGGCGGGACGACGTTCCGCGACCACCTGACCCAGGTCCGGATGCAGCGGGCCGCCGAGCTGCTCGAGTCGCGCGCGCTGACCGTGCGCGAGGTGGCCCACCGCGTGGGCTACCGGCAGCCCGCCCAGTTCGCCAAGGCGTTCCGCCGCCATCGGGGCGTCGCGCCCTCGGATTTCCGCGCCGGGAACGGCGTGTTGCGCAGCCGCGCCGCGTAGGCGCGCCAGGGTCGCCACGACCGCAGCGTCCGCCGCACCGGTTGCATAGGATGCGCGCTTCATGGGCGTGGAGAGGAGCCGATGAGCGAGCAGGCGCCGGTCGCGTCGAAGGAGAGCCGCGCTCAGCTCACCCAGATGCTCGTGATCGGGGCGATCGCCTCGATCCTCGGCATCGCGCTCGCGCTGCTGATCGACTGGTTCCCCGTCCCCGCCTCCGAGCAGGCCGGCCCGATCGACACGCTGTGGGACGTCCTGCTGATCGCCTCGGTGCCGGTCTTCGTGCTGGTGGAGACGATCGTGCTCTACAGCGCGATCAAGTTCCGCATGCGCCCCGGCGAGGAGCTCAAGGACGGCCCGCCGATCCACGGCAACACGAAGCTCGAGATCGTCTGGACGGCGATCCCCGCGATCCTGCTCGTGGCGCTCTGCACCTACGCCTACGTGGTGCTGGTCGACATCGAGGAGGAGGCGACCGCCAGCGAGACGCTCAACGTGCGCGTCGTCGGCGAGCAGTTCACGTGGACGTTCTTCTACGAAAGTGAGGGCGGCGACGAGATCGCCTCGCCGCAGCTCTACCTGCCCCAGAACACGCCGGTGGACTTCACCGTCCAGTCCAAGGACGTGATCCACGACTTCTGGGTCCCGGCGTTTCGCATGAAGATCGACGCCGTGCCGGGGATCGACACGCACCTGCGCGTGACGACCACCGACCGCATGGGCGAGTTCCCGGTCGTGTGCGCGGAGCTGTGCGGCCTCGGGCACTCGACGATGCGCCAGAGCGCCCACGTCGTCTCGCGCGAGGACTACGACGCCAGGCTCGCCGAGCTGGCGCGCGGCCCGCAGGCCGAGGGCGGAGGCGGCGGCGGCGAGACCGACGGCCAGACGCTGTTCACCGACGCCGCGCAGCCGCAGGCGTGCGGCGCCTGCCACACGCTCGCCGACGCCGGCACGACGGCCGCCACCGGGCCGAACCTCGACGAGGCCGTGCCGGGGATGAGCCCCGAGGAGCTCGAGCAGGCGATCGTCGATCCGGACTCCGAGGTGGCGGACGGCTTCCAACCGGGGCTGATGCCGCGCTACGGTGACAGCCTGTCGCCGGAGCAGGTCGACGCGCTGGTTGAGTATCTGACGGAGGTGGCCGGCTAGTGAGGACGATGCGAGCCCCGGGCCTGAAGCGGGGCGGTCTCTATTTCGCGATCGGCGTGCTGTTCTCCGCCGCGCTCGTCCTCGTCATCCGCCTCGCGTACGGGCTGGAGAGCTTCGACGGCGGCCTGACCGGCAACGCGCAGGACGCGATCCTGCTCGTCTCGCTGCTCGCCGCGCCCCTGTTCTTCCTCGCCGGCATCGGCGCGTTCGACTACTGGGGCTACTACATCTCGGGCCGCCCGACGCGCCCGGAGGACCACTCGAGCCACGGCGCCCACTCGTGGCGCGACTACTTCCGGGTCAACACCGATCACAAGGTGATCGGGATCCAGTACGTCGTCACCTCGTTCTTCTTCATGCTCGTCGGCGGCCTGCTGGCCATGATCGTGCGCGCCGAGCTGGCGGCGCCGGGCCAGCAGTTCGTGGACACGAACGCCTATAACGGCCTGTTCAGCGTCCATGCGTCGCTGATGATCTTCCTGTTCATCATCCCGGTCTTCGCCGGGCTGGCGAACTACGTGCTGCCGCTGATGATCGGGGCGCCGGACATGGCGTTCCCGCGGCTGAACGCCCTGTCGTTCTGGATGCTGCCGATCGGCGGGATCATGATGACCGCGTCGTTCTTCGCCCCGGGCGGCTCGTTCGCCACCGGCTGGACGGCGTACGCGCCGCTCTCCACGAACGTCCCGATCGGGCAGATGTTCTTCACGATCGGGGTCCAGTTCGCGGGCGCGTCCTCGATCGCCACGGCGCTCAACTTCCTGGTCACGATCGTGACCATGCGCGCGCCCGGCATGTCGTTCTGGCGCATGCCGCTGCTGGTGTGGGCGAACTTCTCGACCTCGCTGCTGGTGGTCATCGCCACGCCGTTCATCGCCGCGTCGCAGTTCTTCGTGCTGCTCGACTACGCGCTGCGCTTCAACTTCTTCCGCCCGTCGGGCGACGGCGACGTGCTGATGTACCAGCACGTCTTCTGGTTCTACTCGCACCCGGCCGTCTACATCATGATGCTGCCGGGCTTCGGGATCATCTCCGAGGTCATCGCCGTGAAGTCCCGAAAGCCGATCTTCGGCTACCGGATGATGGCCTTCTCGCTGCTGGCGATCGTGCTGCTCGGCTTCACGGTCTGGGCGCACCACATGTTCGTGTCGGGCATGCAGGAGTGGATCCGGATCCCGATGATGGTCACCACGGCGATCATCGCCGTCCCGACCGGGATCAAGATCTTCTCCTGGCTCGCCACGCTGTGGCGCGGCATCCTGCATCTGGACACGCCGATGCTGTTCGCGCTCGGCTTCCTGACGATGTTCACCCTCGGCGGGATCTCGGGCGTGATGCTCGCGATGGTGCCGCTCACGATCCACGTCAGCGACACGTACTTCATCGTCGCCCACATCCACTACGTGCTCTACGGCGGCTCGCTGTTCACGATCTTCGCCGGGGTCTACTACTGGTTCCCGAAGATGACGGGCCGGATGTTCGACGAGGGCCTCGGCAAGCTGCACTTCTGGCTCACGTTCGTCGGCTTCAACCTCACGTTCGGGCCGATGCACCTGATCGGCGTGCAGGGCATGCCGCGGCGCGTCGCCGACTACCCGGAGCAGTTCGCGAGCTGGAACCTGTTCATCTCGCTGAGCTCGTTCCTGCTGGGGATCGCGACGCTGATCTTCGTCTACAACATGGTGGCCTCGTGGCGCGGCGGCCCGATCGCCGAGGCCAACCCGTGGCGGGCGCTGACGCTCGAGTGGCAGGTCTCCTCGCCGCCGCCGATCTTCAACTTCGACCGCATCCCGACCGTGGTCGGCGGGCCGTACGAGTACGGCGTCCCGGGTGCGCAGCACGGCATCTTCCAGCCGCCGGCGGAGGCACGGCCCCGACAACCCGCCGGAGCACCTGAGAGGGAGAGCGAGCCGTGAAGACGATCCTGATCCTCGCCAACGAGACGATCGCCGGCAAGGGGATGCTGGACGCGATGGTCGCGCATCGCGGCGAGGACGTCCGCTTCCACATCGTCGTCCCGAAGACGCGGCCCAAGCACGGCAACGTGATCTACGACGAGGCGGTGCGCTCGAGCGCGCAGGTGCGGGTGGACCTCGCGCGCGCGTTCCTGCGCGAGCAGGGGATCAAGAGCTCGGGCGAGGTCGGCGATCCCGACCCGTTCCTGGCCGCGACCGACGCGATCGCCGAGCACTCCGTCGACGAGATCATCATCTCGACGCTGCCGGCGGCGGCCTCGGGCTGGCTGCGGCGCGACCTGCCCGGGCGCCTGCGCGAGGAGACCGGCCTGCCGGTCGAGCACGTGATCGTCGACCTCGTGCGCGAGGGCCTGCCGTTCGACGTCACGCTCGTCGTCGCCAACCAGACGATCTCCTCCGGGCGGCTCTCGGAGCGGCTGCACGAGCTGGCCGCCGAGGGCCCGCGCCGGTTCATCGCGGTCGTCCCCCAGCCTGCCGCCCACGGCGGCGCCGTCGCCCAGGCGCGCGAGCGCCTGGCGGCGCTCCTGAAGTCGCTCTCCGACGACGGGATCGTGGCCGGCGGCATGATCGGCGACCCCGACCCCTACATCGCGATCCTCAACGCCGTCCAGTACTTCAGCATCTCGGAGATCGTGATCTCGACCCTGCCGGCCGGCCAGTCGCAGTGGATGGCCGACAAGCTCGTCGAGCGCGTGCAGTCGGCCACCAACAAGCCGGTCGAGCACATCGAGCAGGCCGAAGTGGGCGCGCAGGCCTGATGGAAGCGCACGCCGTCGACCATCATCACGGGCCGCCCGAGGCGCACAAGTCCTCGCGCGTCGATGCGCGGCAGCTCGGGATGTACCTTTTCATCATCTCCGAGGTGATGGTCTTCGGGGCCTTCTTCACGGCGTACTTCTTCATCCGCGTCGTGGGCGGCGCCGACTGGCCGGCCGAGGGCACCGAGCTGCCGAAGCTGATCGCGGGCGTCAACACCGCGATCCTCGTGTCGTCGTCGTTCACCATGCACTGGGCGCTCGAGTCGGTCAAGAGCGACAACCGCTGGGGCCTGCAGGCCGGGATGGTGACGACGTTCCTGCTCGGCGCGACGTTCCTGTTCGTGCAGATCAACGAGTACGTGCACGTCGGCTTCGCGCCCCAGGACCACGCGCAGGGCACGATCTTCTACGGGCTGACCGGGCTGCACGGCGCGCACGTCTTCATCGGGCTGACGCTGCTGGCGATGGTCACCATCCGGGCGTTCCGCGGGCACTTCTCCTCGCAGATGCACCTGGGTGTCGAGGTGCCGGGGATCTACTGGCACTTCGTCGACATCATGTGGCTGGTCGTCTACCTGACGATCTACATCCTGTGATCAACCCGCTGCGGTCGGAGCGCGAGGCGTTCCGGCTGCTCGTCTACGTGCTGGTGGTCGTGGCGTTCGTGGTCGCGGTCGCGCTGGTCGTTCAGGCTCTGTAGAGCCCGCTCATTCGACGGTGAGCGTGCCCTCCATGCCGCCCTCGCGGTGGCCCTCGACCGAGCAGTAGAACTGGTACTCGCCGGCGTCGACGTCGACGTCGATCTCCGACACGCCGCCGTCCGCGACCACCTCGCCGACCTCGTCCACGCCGCCGCCTTCGAGCGCGATGTTGTGGTCGACCGAGGACTCGTTCGGCGACTGGATCGTCAGGTTGCCGGGCTGCGCGGTCGCGTCGGCGAACTGGTAGAAGAGCTGGCCGCTCTCCGCGGCGGGGATCTCGAGCACGCCGCCCTCGGCCTCGGCCGTGCCCTCGGGGCCGCCGCCGCCGACCTGGGCGAGCGCGCCGGTGTCCTCGCCGCCGCGGGCCGCGGCGCTCGCGACGTAGGCGGCGACGTCCTCCGCGTCCTCGCCGGTCACGAGGTCGGCCGGCATCAGCGGCAGCGCGCGGCCGGTCTCCGGGTCGCGCTGCTGGTTGATCGCCGGATAGAGGATCTGCTGGTGGACGAGGCCCTCGAACGTGCTCTCGCCGAAGCCGTCCTGGCGGGCGCGCTGGAATGCCTGGTCGAGGTTCGGCCCCGTCACGCCCCTCGCCTCGGCGCGGGCGAGCACGTGGCAGGAGCTGCACTTCTCGATGAACTTCTCCTTGCCGTTCACGAGGTTCGTCCCCGAGTCGGTCAGCTCGCAGCCGCCGACGCCGGCCGCCGCAGCGACGATCGCCGCAGCCACGAACCCGTTGCGCACCCCGCTCCTCATGAGCGCGTGATCCTATTGGTTCAGGTGGCGGCGGGGCGCGGCAGCGCGTCGAGCTCGCCCTGCGCCGCGGCGATCACCGAGCGGGCCACGCCTTCCCAGGAATAGGCGTCGCGCGTGGCCGCGACGATCGCGTCGCGCGTGGCCGCGCGGGTGTCGGCGGGCGCCGCCAGCCAGGCGGTGAGGTTGCCGGCAAGCTGGTGCACGGCTCCGGGACCCACCTCGAAGGTCAGCCACGGGCGCGCCTGTGCGGGAACCGCGTCCGCGAGCGTGCGCGCGACCTCGGCGAGGCCGGAATGGGCAGCGACGACCGGGAGCGCGCCGCAGGCGGCCGCCTCGGCGGCCACCATCCCGAACGCCTCCGGGAACGTGCTCGTCACGGCCATCGCCTCGGCCCGAGGGAGCACGTCGGTGAGCTCGGCGTGGTCGAGCCGCCCCGCCCACGCGATCCGCTCGGTCATCCCGGCGGCCGCTGCCCGGTAGTCGTCGCCGGCGCCCTCGAGGAACGCGGCCAGGTGGGGCAGCTCGCCGCCGTGCTCGGCACGGATCCCCGCGCGCCGTTTCCAGGTCGCCGCCGGCCAGCGCGGCCGCGAGCCGCTCGAGCTCCGGCCGGAACGCGCCGAAGCCGACCACGAGCAGCCTCGCCCGCGGCTCGCGCGCGAGCACCAGCGGCCACGCGGCCAGCAGCAGCTCGACGCCCTTCGACGCGATCAGCTTGCCCACGAACACGACGAGCCGATCGCCCGGCTCGATCGTCGCGAGCGCCGCGGCCGCCTCACCGGCCGAACGGGAGAACGAATCGCCCCCGGCGCTGGCCGCGTTACCGGCGGGCGCAGCGGCCGCGACCGCCTCACCACCCGCGGCGTCGGCCTCCGCCAGGCGGGCGCGGAGGCGCTCGAGGCCTGCGCGCGCCTCGTCGGGCGTGCGTGGCCCGAAGCGCTCGACGTCGACGCCCGGCGGCCCGAGGCGCGTGCGGTCGTCGACCGTCGGGTCGCCCATCGCCGCCCACAGGCTCTCGGCGGTGTGGCGCGAGCCGACGAGGATCCCGCGGGCGCGCGCGAGGCCCTCGCGCGCGTACTCGTGAGAACCGCGGGTGCGGCTTGACGGTGTACTCGAGCGCGCTGCCGTGGATCTTGACCGCGTACGGCACGTCGTCGAGCGCCCGCGCGAGGATCGCGGGGCCCATCACCAGGTGGTTGGCGAGCGCGACGTCGGGTCGCGCCCGCGCCGCGACCTCGCGCACGGCGGCCACGTTGGCCTCGACGTAGCGCTCGACCTCGGCCTCGGACAGCTCGGGGAACGCGCGCGCCTCGACGCCCTCGTAGCGATCGGCGACGTAGACCGGCAGCAGCCCGCCGATGTCCGGCCGGTACACCGTCGCCCGCACCGGCTCGCGGCGCGTGGTCAGCTCCAGCCGCCCGCCGTCCCAGTCGCCCGCCGCGTCGACCCATTCGAGCGCCAGCGGGTCGCGCTCCTGGCTGAGCAGGTGCACCTCGTGGCCGGCGCGCACGAGCGCCTCCGCCAGCGCGCTGTTGTAGACGTTCGAGCCGGTCCCGGCCAGCAGATAGCCGTGGAAGATCAACACCCGCACGCCGCGCAACATAAAGGGTCAGACCCTTTAGGTATTCGGCCACGCGCTAAGGGGTCAGACCCCCGGCTACGCCGACCCCCTTGCTACGCTCCGCCGCGATGTCCGGACAGATGTATCGGCTCCGCGCGCCGTCATCGGGGCGCGAGATCCTGTTGGAGGCTGAGGCGGGCCGCGTGTACCGGGACCGGGAGACGGGCGAGCCGCTCGAGGTGGTCGGCAAGGTGCTGCCGCTCGTCCCGTCGCGCTCGCGGCTGCCGTGGGCGGTGGAGACGCTCCGCTTCTGCAACTGGTGCGACCAGCCGGCGCAGCGCGATCTCAACGACTGCCCGACCTGCGGCCGGCGCATGTCCGCGCTGCCGCGCGTCACGGAGGAGTGAGCGGATGCGCATCAGCGCGCTCCTGATCGCCGTGCTGCTGCTCTTCGCCGTCGCCGGTTGCGGCGGCGACGACCCGCTGGCACCCCAGGTGCCCGGCCCGCCGGCCGACGTGACGGTGCCCGACGCCGGCGTCTCCCCCAGCGGCGACGCCGCGGAGGAGGACGCCGCCGCGACCGACGAGTCGACGGACGAGGGCGCCGACGCGACCGCGACCCCGGAGGCGGCACCCGAGGGCACCGGGGACACCGGCACCGCCGAGCCGGACGCCAGCGGCGGCACCGCCGCCCCCGCCGAGCCGCAGGCCGACGACGGACCGGCGAACGACACCGCTCCGCCCGAAGGCTCGAACGCCCAGCAGTTCGAGGACTTCTGCGCGCAGAACCCCGGCGCCTGCTGAGCCGCGGGCCGCAAAGCCGCGCAGCTTGCGAGGGCGCCGCTAACCCCGAGGGGGCGGCCGGCCGATACAGGCCTCGAACGCCATGTCCGCAGCGGAAGGCTCACCCCTACTCGAATCCACGACGCGCCCGCCGGCGGCGACCGAGCGCACCGCTTTGCAGCGCGTCGCCCGCGCCGCGGCGAGCGCCTCCGACCCGGATGAGCTGGGCGCGGTGCTCGCGCACGCCGTGCGCGCGGCCGTGGGCGCCGACCTCGTGCACCGGTTCGAGGTCGCCCAGGACGGGTCCGTGGGCCAGGGGGGCGAGGAGCAGGCCGAATACGGCATGACGCTCGGCGGCGCGCCGTCCGCGATCGCCCGGGTCGTCGGCACGAGCCGCACGCACGTTTCTGCAGACTGCCGCAACGACGGATCCATACGGCAGGAGATGGCCGAGCGGTTCGACGTCGCCTCCGCGCTGTTCGTGCCCGTCGTCTGCGACCACGAGGTGCGCGACGTGGTCGTGGTGATGTCCCACGCCCGGCGCACGTTCACGCCCGAGGAGATCCAGGTCGTCGAAGGGCTCGCCGACGTCGCCGCCGCCGGGCTCTCGCGGCTGGACTCCGAGCGCCGCCAGGCGGCCCGCGCCGCCCACGATCACGCGCTCGTGCGCGCCGCCCGCGCGCTCAACGCCTCGCTCGAGCTCGAGGAGGTGCTGCGCACGCTCGCCCACGAGGCGGCGCTGGCGGTCGGCGCCGAGTCGACCGGGGTCTACCTCGGCAACGCGCAGGAGGGCGGCGTGGCCACCGCGGGCTACAACGTGCCGGCCGGCTGGCAGGGGCTCACCGTGCGTCCGGGCGAGGGCGCCGTCGGGCAGGCCCTGCTCACGGCCTCGACGACGACGGCCAACGACCGCCAGGACGGCGAGCCGGGCTTCCGCACCACCGTGGCCGTGCCGATGCAGTGGAACGAGCACCTCAAGGGCGCGCTCTCGGTCGGCTGGCCCGCGATGCACCGCGTCGAGGAGGACGACCGCTCGACGCTGGAGGCGATCGCCGACCTCGCCACCGTCGCGTACCACAACGCCGAGGCCCACGACCAGGCCCAGCGCGCCGCGCGCACCGACGGGCTCACCGGGCTGCTCAACCACGCCGCGATGCAGGTGCGCGTGCGCGAGGAGATCGCGCGCGCCAAGCGCGACGGGACGCCGCTGAGCTACGTGATCGTCGACCTCGACGACTTCAAGCACGTCAACGACGTGCGCGGCCATCAGGCCGGGGACGAGGTGCTGCGCCAGGTGGCCGAGGTCCTTCGGGCCGCCCTGCGGCCGTACGACCAGGTCGCCCGCTACGGCGGCGACGAGTTCGTCCTGCTGCTGCCGGGGACCGACGAGGCGGGTGCGCGGATCACCGCCGAGCGCGTCCGCGACGCGATCGCCGAGGAGCTGATCGGCGCCTGCTCGCTCGGCGTCGCCGAGTGGCACGAGCCGCTCGACGCCGACGCCCTGCTCGAGCATGCGGACCGCGCGCTGCTGGTGGCCAAGCGCACGGGCAAGGGCCGCGTGGCGGTGGCGAACGCCGACGTCGAGCGCGAGCTGGCGCTGCTGCAGGCCGAGCACGGCTCGCCGGCAGCCGTGCAGGCGCTCGCCGCCGCGATCGAGGAGCGCGACGACCACACCCACCAGCACTCGCAGGACGTCGTCCACCTCGCTCGCGGCGTCGCGATGCTGCTCGGGCTGCCCGCCGACTGGGCCGAGCGCATCGCCCACGCCGCGCTGCTGCACGACGTCGGCAAGCTCGCCGTGCCGCACGAGATCCTCCATAAGCGCGGCCCGCTGACCCGCGAGGAGTGGGAGGTGATGGCCGAGCACCCGGTGGCCGGCGAGCGGATCCTCCTGCGCATCCCCGACCTCGCCGCGATCGCACCCGTGGTCCGCCACGAGCACGAGCACTGGGACGGCAGCGGCTATCCCGACGGCCTCAGCGGCCGCCTGATCCCGATCGGGTCGCGGATCATCCTCGCCTGCGACGCCTACCAGGCGATGATCGTCGACCGGCCCTACCGCGGCGCGCTGTCGCCCGGCAAGGCGGCCGCCGAGCTGCGCCGCGGCGCCGGCGTGCAGTTCGACCCCGACGTCATCGAGGCACTGCTCGACCTGCTCGGCCACGACCCGCCGGCCGTGCCCGACCGCGCCCGCGGGGTGCGGATGCCGGTCGCCCCGCCGCCGCCGAAGCCGCCTAGTCGGCGGAGCCGCCGGTCGGCGTGGGGCTCGTGATCAGCGTCGCGCTGTAGTTCAGGCGCGCGGGGTACTTGCAGCCGTACTTGACGCGGTCGCCGACGTCGGTCTGCGCGGTCTGGCGGCTCGTGTTGCGGCACCGGTTCTCGGCGCGGCTCGCGCGCCACAGCGATCCGTCCGACGTCAGAGCGGTGAGGGCGGGCGCCCAGGTCGGGACCGTGAGGGCCACGACGAAGCCCTTCTTGACCGGGAGCGAGGTGGCCAGCGGGAACTGGACCTTCTGGCCGAAGTACGGCGTCAGCGACTGCACCGGCGAGCGGGCGACCACGCGGTGGATGAGCCGCTTCTTGCGGAACTTGTTGCGGCGCATCACGGTCAGGCTGGCGGACGCGGCGCCGAAGCGCGAGTCGAAGTACGCGAGCTGGTCGGCGTTGGGCGCGCCGAGGCCGATCGACCAGGCGACGATCCGACCGTCGGCGGGCACCAGGAACGAGCGCTTGCGCTTGACCACCTGCGCCTGGTAGCCGGTCGTCCGCGAGAGCGCCACGCACGGGGTGCCCGGGCAGGTCGACGCGATCGCGGGCTCGACCGCCCCGATCTCGATGATCCGCGCTGACGCCGGCGCCGCCAGGACGAGCACGGCAAGCGAGGCGGCGAGCACAGCGAGCGCGCCGGTTACGGCGATGGATCGTGGGCGATGGGGCATCCCGGCATTGAACACGACGGGTCGGCCGGGGTTGCGGGACCGGTACCCGCTAGAGCTTCTGCACGTTGATGGCCTTCGGCCCCTTGTCGCCCTGCTCCTCTTCGTACGTGACCTTCGCACCTTCGGCCAGCGACCGGTAGCCGTCGCCCGTGATGCCTGTGAAGTGGACGAACAGGTCCCGGCCGCCCTCATCGGGCGTGATGAAGCCGAAACCCTTGTCGTCGCTGAACCACTTGACCGTGCCCGTGCCCACTGGCTGAACCCTCACGTCTGGACTCGACCGGCTGGTCACCGG
Source organism: uncultured Solirubrobacteraceae bacterium (assembly GCA_963789005.1). GTDB lineage: Bacteria > Actinomycetota > Thermoleophilia > Solirubrobacterales > Solirubrobacteraceae > DASSUW01. The sequence continues at coordinate 287,717 of CAWBIZ010000015.1, read as the reverse complement.
CCCCGACGTGAAGAACGTATCCGGGTTGCGGCGCGCCGCGCAAGTGGGTCAAGCGCCGGTGAGTTGGGCTGCGGCGGCGGCGATCTCGTCGGCGTCGCCGGGACCGGGCACCCAGGGAAGCCGCAGCGGATCGTCGTCGTAGCGCGGGATCACGTGCACGTGGAAGTGGAAGACGGTCTGCCAGGCCGCCGGGCGGCAGGAGTTGAGCAGGTTCACGCCGTCGGCATCGAGGCGGTCGAGCGCACGCCGGGCGAGCCGCTGGGCCATCCGCGCGCACGCCTCCAGGTCGGCCTCCGGCACCTCGAGCAGGTCGACGGCGTGCTCGCGCGGGACGACGAGCAGATGGCCGCGTGTCGCGGGGTTGACGTCCATGAACGCCACGGTGCGCTCGTCCTCGTCCACGCGCGTCGCGGGGATCTCTCCGGCGACGATCTTGCAGAACAGGCAGTCGGGGTCAGCGCTCATCGCCAGTGCTCGAGCAGATCGGCGTCCGGCACGTCGCGGATCACGCGCGCGGGGACGCCCATGGCCACGCCGCGCGCCGGCACGTCCTTGGTGACGACCGCGCCGGCGGCCACGAACGCCTCCTCGCCGACCTCGATGCCGGGGGTGATCACGACCGCGCCGCCGATGCGGCAGGCGCGTCGCAGCCGGGCGCCCTCGATCGGGAAGTCGTCGTCGTGGCGGGCCATCGTCGAGTCGTTCGTCGTCAGCACGCCGGGGCCCACGAAGACGTCGTCCTCGATCACCGAGTAGGCGGTCAGGTAGACGTCGGTCTGCACGCGCACGCGCGCGCCGATCTGGACGTCGTTGTCGACCGCGCTGCCGCGCCCGACCACCGATCCCGGCCCGAGCGTCGAGCGCTCGCGGAAGAACGCCTGGTCGCCGACGATCGCTCCCGCGCCGATCCGGGCGCCGGCCAGGATCACGGCTCCGCAGCACACGACCGCGCCGTCCTGGAGCACGAGCGGGTCGTTCGCCCCCCGCGGCGCGGTCGAATGGCGGGCGAGCTTGGGCGGCTTGCCGAGCACCGCGCCGTCCTGCACCTCGCACCCCTCGCCGATGACCGTTCCGGGGTGGACGACGACGTGGGCGCCGAGGCGCGTCCCGGCCCCGATCGTCGCGGTCTCGTGGACCACGCAGTAGGGGCCCAGCTCGACGTCGGCGGCGACTCCATCCTGATTCGACATGGCGCGCGAACCTAGCGCATGAGCCGTTCGCGGGCCCGGGCGATCGCCTCCTCGCGGGTGCGCACCTCGCCCGCGTAGCGATCCTCCTCGAGCTCGCTCAGCAGCTCGCCGAGCTTCGGCCCCGGGCGGATCCCGAGCTCGCGCGCCAGGTCGTCGCCGCGCACGAGCGGCTCGCGTGGCGGCTCCGCCAGCGCGGCGGGCAGGACCTCGCGCGCGAGCGCGAGGTGGGCGTCGATCGCCGCGCCGGCGTTGCGCCCGCGCGTGGCCAGGCGGTCGGCGACCGTGAAGAGCGTGACGTCGGGGCTGTAGGGCGCCGTCGCGCGCAGGTAGCGCCACAGCGTCCGGCGGTCGAGCGGCTGATCGTGGACGAGGAACCCGAGCCGCAGGTGGTGGCGCGTGAGCGCGGCGACGTAGTCGACGAGCCGCTGCGACGCGCGCAGCCGGCGCAAGACGTCGCGCGCCAGCTCGGCGCCCTGGCTGTCGTGGCCGATGAACGTGATGCGGCCGTCGGGGCGCACCCCGCGGGTCTGCGGCTTGGCGGCGTCGTGCAGGAGCGCCGCGAACCGCATCCCGCCGCCGCGCGTCAGCTCGTCCGCGAGCGGCTGGGCCAGCAGGGCGCCCACGCCCTCCCCCGCCTCCTGGAGGCCGGCGGCGGGTGCGTCGCGCTCGAGCGCCGCGACGGCGTCGAGGACCTCGAGCGTGTGGCCCAGCACGTCGGCGTGGTGGAACTCGTTCTGGCGCACGCCGCGCAGCGCCGCGACCTCGGGCAGCACCGCCTCCGTCAGCCCGTGCGCGCTCATCAGCTCCAGTCCGTCGCGGGCGGCGTCGGCCGTGACGATCCGCTTCAGCTCGGCGAACACGCGCTCGGGCGCGATGCGGTCGATGGCGGCGGCGTGGGCGGTCACCGCCGCGGCCGTGGCCGGATCGAGCTCGAGGCCGAGCTCGGTGACCAGCCGTACCGCGCGCAGCGTGCGCAGCGGGTCCTCGGCGAGCGCGCTCTCGGACACCATCCGCACGCGACGCGCGGCGAGGTCGTCGCGACCGCCGTGCGGGTCGAGCAGCTCCCCGCCGCCCAGCGGCTCGGCCATCGCGTTGATCGTGAAGTCGCGCGCTGCCAGGTCGGCCGCGATGTCGCCGTCGCGCAGGGTCACGAGGTCGACGTGCCACGCCTGGTCCGGGCCTACCACCCGCCACGCCCCGAACGTTCCCGAGAGCTCGAACGCCACGCCGCCCGCGGCGCGGGCGACCTGGCGCGCCGCCGCGCGCAGATCGCCCTCGAGCGCCACGTCGACGTCGTCGGTCGCCCGGCCGAGCAGGCGGTCGCGAACCGCGCCGCCGACGAGCCAGGCCGGCTGCCCGGCGAGCGCCTCGCGGGCGGCGTCGAGCGCCGCACTCATAAGGCGTCCCCGCGATGTTCGCGAAGCGAGCTCGCAAGGGATTCGGCGCCAGCCGATTCCCCGTACTCCCGGGGGACGCGTGACGAGATCCCGCAGGTGATCTCGTAGTTGATCGTGCCGAGCCGGCGGGCAAGGTCCTCGGCGAGGATGCGCTCGCCGCCGCGGGCGCCGATCAGGACCGCCTCGGCGCCGGGCTCGACCGGCTCGTCGCCGAGGTCGACGGCCACGTTGTCCATCGACACCGTGCCGACGAGCGGCACGCGGCGCCCGTCCACGAGCACGTCGGCGTTGTTCGTCAGCGCCCGGCGGACGCCGTCGCCGTATCCGATCGGGACCGTCCCGATCCAGCTCCCGCGGTCGGCCACGAAGCGGCGGCCGTAGCCGGCGCTCTGCCCCGGCTCGATCCGCTTGACCGCGGCGACGTACGAGCGCAGCTCGAGCGCCGGCTCGAGCCCGTGGTCCGCCGGATCGTGCTGGAACGGGTCCATCCCGTAGATCGCGATCCCGCAGCGGACCATGCCGAGGCGCGCCTCCGGCTCGCCCAGCGTGGCCGCCGAGTTGGCGGCGTGGACGACCAGGCCGTCGTGGCGGCTCGCAAGCGCGCCGGCCCACGGCCGGAAGGCGGCGAGCTGCTCGCGCATGAACGCGGGGTCGTCGTCGGCGGTGGCGAAGTGGGTCATGGCGCCCGCCAGCCGCAGCCCACCGGCGGCGGCGACGGCCTCGGCGACGCGGTCGGCCCCGGCGACGTCGCGCGTGCCGAGCCGCCCCATCCCCGTGTCGAGCTTCACGTGCACGCCCGCGGGCCCGCGGGCCGCGATCGCGGCCACGAACTCCTCGCGCCAGGCGACCACGTCGGCCCGCGCGCGCAGCGCGACGTCGAGCTCGGTGCCGGTGAGCGCACCCATGACGAGCAGCGGGCCCTCGAGCCCGGCCGCCCGCAGGCCCTCGGCCTCGCCGGCGGTCGCCACCGCGAGCCAGCGCGCGCCGCCCGCCTGCGCCGCCCGGGCGGCCGGCACCGCGCCGTGGCCGTAGCCGTCGGCCTTGACCACCGCGCACAACTGCGCCGGCGCGGCCGTCGCGGCCAGGCGCGCGCAGTTGCGCTCGATCGCGCCCAGGTCGACCCGGGCGAGCGCCCGCACCGGCTACTCCCCGTCGTCGGAGGTCAGCGCGTCGAGCACGTCGACGCGCGTCACGACGCCCACGAGCCGGCCGTGCTCGACCACGGGCAGGCGGTTGTGCTTCTTGCGGGCGATCAGCCGCGCGGCCTCGCGCACGGTGGCGGACGGCTCGATCGTCACCGGGTCGGGGGTCATCATGTCCTCCGCCGTGGAGGCGAAGGCCTTGCGCAGGCGCTCCTCGAAGTGCGAGATCGACTCGAGGAACACGACCCCGCCGAACAGCTGCACGTAGTGCGGCAGGTGCAGCTCGTCGTCCTCGCCCGCGATCACCAGGTCGGCCTCGGTGATGATCCCCACGCACCGCCCACCCTCGTTGACCACCGGCACCCCGGGAAGCTCGTGCTCCCGCAGCACGCGGATGACCTGCTCGACCGGGTCGACGACGGTCACGAGCGGCACGTCGGTCTCCATGATGTCGCGCACGGTGAGCGGCATAGGCGGGAGATTAGTGTTCGTCCTGCCGGTCCTCACAAGTTCGGACCTTCGGACGACGTTAGCCCCAGCGCCTCAGGGAGCGCGGCCACGACGTCGGAGGCGATCACGCCGTCCGGGCCGTGCGGCTCCGCCGCGATCTGGCCGGCGCGCAGGTGTACGTAGACCGCGGCACAGGCGGCCGTGAAGGGATCCAGCCGCTTGGCCAGCATCGCCGCCGTCACGCCCGACAGCACGTCGCCGGTGCCCGCGGTCGCCAGCGCGGGTGCGCCTCCAGGCGAGACCGCCACGCGGCCATCGGGCGCGACGATCAGCGTGTCGTCGCCCTTGAGCACGACGATCGCCGCGGCCTGCTCGGCAGCCGCGCGCGCGTGCGCGAGCCGGTGGCGGCCGACCTCGGCCGACTCGATCGCGAGGATCCGGCCGAGCTCGCCCGCGTGCGGGGTGAGGATGGTCGGCGCGGTCCGGCTCGGCAGGTCGCCCGGGAAGCCCTCGGCGAGGGCGTTGAGGCCATCGGCGTCGACCACCAGCGGGGCCTCGATGCGCGGGAGCAGCGTGCGCGCGAACGCCTGGGCGCCAGGTTCGCGGCCGAGCCCCGGCCCGAGGACGGCGGCGTCGGCGCGCTCCAGCCGTGCCAGGGCCGGCTCGACGGCCGCGGGCGTCAGCGCTCCGCCCTCCTCAGGCAGCCCCGCCGTCATCGCCTCCAGCAGGCGGACCGAGAACGCGGTCTCGAGCGAGGCCGGCGCCAGGACGGTCACGTAACCCGCGCCGGAGCGCATCGCCGCCATGGCCGCCATCGTGGGCGCGCCGGTGAGCCCTGACGAGCCGCCCACGACGTCCACCGCGCCCGAGGAGAACTTCGTCGAGTCCGCACCGCGGCGCGGCACCGCTTCCAGCACGGCGGCCGTCACGAGGCCGATCGGCGGCGGCGCCGGGCCGCCGCCCGGGATCCCGATGTCGACGACGACGATCTCGCCGGCGTGCGCCTTGCCGGGGTCGACCCACAGCCCGATCTTGGCGGCGTGGAACGTCGCCGTCGCCTCCGCGCGGACCGCGGCTCCGGCCACCTCGCCGGTCGAGGCGTCGACGCCCGAAGGGACGTCGGCGGCCACCACCGGCGCGGCGGCGGCCGTCATCGCCTCGATCGCGGCGGCGGCCTCGTCGCGCGGGGCGCCCGTGCTGCCGGTGCCCAGGAGCGCGTCGACGATCGCGCTCGCCCCCTCGAGCCGGGCGGCTTCGAACGGCACCGGCGCGGCGCCGGGCAGCCGCCGCAGCTGCTCGGCGGCATCGCCGCGCAGGCTGTCGGGCGGCGAGACGGCCAGCACGTCGACCTCGCGGCCTGCCGACCGCAGCAGCCGCGCCGCGACCAGCCCGTCGCCGCCGTTGTTGCCCTTGCCGCACACGATCGCGATCCGGCCGCCCGGCGCGTGGCGGCCCACCACAGTTGCGAGCCCCTCCCCCGCGCGCTCCATCAGCTCGAGCGACGGGATCCCTTGCTCCTCGATCGCCCATTGATCGGTGGCGCGCATACGCTCGGCGTCGTAGAGCGGCTCGAGCCAGGGCGGCAGCGTCATCCGGCGACCGCCACGGCTCCCGCCATCCCGCGCGTGTGCGTCAGCGACACCGCCACCTCGACGCCGAGCTCTCGCGCGCGCTCCGCGACACGCCCTGTCAGCCTGATGACCGGTGGGCCCCCACCGCCCACGACCTCGATGTCGTGCGGGTCCCAGCTCTCGAGCGAAAGCGCCTTGACGACGGCCTCCTTGGCGCAGAAACGCGCGGCGAGCTGCATCGCCGGCCGCGCGCAGCCGGCGGCGTAGTCGAGCTCGCCCGGCGTGAACAGGCGGGCGGCCAGACGCGGGCGCCGCGCCAGCGCGCGCTCGAGCCGGTCGATCTCCAACAGGTCAATGCCTACGCGCCCCATTTCGCGGGCGCCGACTCTACCCGCCAGATTCGCGTCACCGTACCGTTATCGCACTTGACGGATGACATGCCGATGAGGGATTCTGAAGTGGCGCAATGGACCAGTGTTGTATGTGGCGGAACCTTTGCTCCTGCGATGCTTGCGCTGTCGGAACGGATGTTCGGCGACCCCGGCCCGGAGGTTGTGTACAGGCATGACGCCATCGGAACGAAGTGCGCAGTCGGCGGTGACGCTGCGCGGCGACGCGCTGCGCTCCGGTCGGCGCGCTCGAAGCAGGACAGGGAGGTCGCAGGCAATGCTGGAGCTTGAGGCGGAGCGGCTCTCGGCGCGGGTCGAGGAGCTCGAGCGCGAGAAGGCGGCGCTCGAGGCGTTCGCGGCGGTGGCCGCGCACGAGCTCGTCGAGCCGCTGGTGATGACCGAGGCGTACGTGGCGATCGTCACCGACCGCCTGGACGCGTCGATCCACGCGGACTCCCGGCGCGACCTCGCCACCATCAGCCGCGCCGCGTCGCGCATGCGGCTGCTGCTGGAGGCGATCCTGCACGACGCGCGCACGAACGAGCGGCGCGACCCGCCGCGGCCCGTCGACCTCGGCGCGATCGTGACCGAGTGCGTGCAGATGCTCCGGCCGGAGATCGACCAGCGCGCGGTCCGCCTGCACGTCGGCGCGCTCCCGACCGTGTCGGGCGACGAGGCGCTGCTGAGCGGGCTGCTCGCCAACCTGCTGATCAACGCGCTCAAGTTCAGCCCGCGTCACGAGGCCTCGATCGCGCTCGGCGCGGTGCTCGAGGGACCCTTCTGGAAGGTGTGGATCGAGAGCGACGGCCCCGTGATCCCGGCGGAGGACCGCACCCGCATCTTCGAGCCCTACCAGCGCGGCCAGGGCGAGCGCCGTGCGCGCGGGGCCGGGCTCGGCCTCACGATCGCCCGCCGGATCGTCGAGCGCCACGGCGGCACGATCGGCGTGGTTCCCGCCGAGGGCGGCAACCGCTTCTACTTCACCCTGCCGGCCGTCTAGGGGGAACGCTGGCCCAGGGGGCCAGGTTCCCTTGCGGGTGTTCGCCCAGAGGGCGAAACCCGCGGCCGGTTAGGGACCCACGCTCCTAGCCGGCAGCGCGCAGGCGCTCGGCCTCGCCGACCGCCTGCTCGCGCGAGTTCACGCCGAGCTTGCGGTAGATGCTCTTGACGTGGGACCGGACGGTCTCTGTCGAGAGGAACATCTCGTGTGCGATGTCGTCGATCGTGTTCGTGTCGCACAGGAGGTCGAGGACCTCCCACTCGCGCGCCGTGAGCGTGCTGCGGACGGGGCGCAGGCCGTTGCCGTTGGCGCGCGCCGGCGCGCGGCGCAGCTGCTCGATCAGCACCGCGCCCATCGTGCGCGAGATCGCGGCCTCGCCCACCATGGCGCCCTTGAGCGCACGTGGCAGGGCATCGATGTCGACGTCCTTGTTCAGGTAGCCGCCGGCACCTGCCTGCAGGCCCGCGAGCCCGATCTCCTCGTCGGCCCCCGTCAGGAGGATCACGAGCTGGTCGGGGCGCGCGTCCACGATCCGGCGCGTCGCGCTGATCCCGTCGAGCTCGGGCATCACGACGTCCATGAGGATGGCGTCGGGTGCGTAGTAGAGGCACAACTCGACGGCCTCGCGGCCGTTCCGCGCCTCGGCAACGACCACGAAGCCTGCATCCTGCAGGGCGCTCCTGATCATCCGACGCGCAAGCGGATCGTCGTCCGCCACGATCACTCGGAGGGCTTCCATGTCATCCGTTCTCTTCATCCGTCATCCATGAGCGTCGATCCAGCGTCAGAGCGAAGCCGGAACGAGAGACCATAACCCGAACCTCGCCGCCTGACTAGGTATCGGCTGTCCGAATTCCGTCCATGAGACAACGAATTTCCTGCAGTCCGGGCTGCATATCCCCTCGGCGGTGAGGGTGGGGGTGAGTTTCCTCCCCTGGACGTACGGCCAGGGGGCCTCCCCTACACGGTCGGAGATTGCCCTCAGGCCGCTCGCGAAAGTTCCCCTGTTCGGATGGGTGGCTCCGACGGACAGTGGGAGCCGTGCCGTCAGAGCGATTCGAATCCTCCATCAGCCTCAGCGAGCTCCGCAGCGCCCACGCCGCCGGCGCGACGCTCCAGAACCTGCTGAGCGCGCTGAGCGCGAAGATCGACGCGTGCTCGCGGCTCAAGCTCTTCGAGTACGAGGCGGGCAGCGAGGGACACCTCCACTGCGCCGCCGCCTTCCGCGCGCTCGCTGAGACCGAGCGCCAGTCGTTTCAGACCCTGCTCGTCTGCCTGCGGCAGCACCTCGACGAGGTGTCGCCCGTCGCGGCCGAGTCCATCCAAGGAGGTCAAGGATGACCCGAGTCATCGTCGTCGCTGACGGCGGGCCGACGCTGGAGGCCCTCACACGGACCCTCTACTGCCTCAAGGGCGTCGACATCGTCCGGCACCTGAGCGCCCGTCCGCCGGTCGAGCTGATCCGGCGCCTTGAGCCCGATCTCATCTTCATCGACGAGCTGGCGTTCCCCAGCCGCTGCCTGGAGGCCGTGGCCCGTGCCCGCCACGCCGCTCCCGAGGCGGCGATCGTCGTGCGCGCCGCGCGCCCCGACGCGGCCTGGCTGCCCCGGGCCCTCGAGGCCGGCGCCGACGCCGTCCTTCCGGCCGTGGCCGACGAGCGGACGCTCGAGCTGGTGCTCGGCGAGGTGCTCGCGGCCCGCACGCCGGCACTTCAGACCATCGACCCGCTTCTGGCGGCGTGAGGAGATAGCACGATGCGAATCCTGATCGTCGCCGACAGCATGATGGCGGCCGAGGTCATCCGGCGGGAGCTCCGCCACAGCTCGTGCCAGGTCATCGGCTTCGTCGGCGGCCGCGACATCTGCGCCATGACCGTGGCGCGGCACCGGCCCGACGTGATCGTCGTCGACGATGGCCGCGACGACGCCACGCTCGGCCACCTGCGCGCCGTCCGCACGGCCGCGCCGGCCGCCAAGGTCGTCCTGCTGACGGCCAACATGGACGGCGCCCGGCTGGCCGAGGCCAGCGCCGCCGGCGCCGACGCCGCGCTCGCCAAGACCGTCGCTCACGCGAGCCTCGGGCTGCTGCTGCGCGAGGTCGCCTGCGGGAACGTGTTCCACGCGTTCGCGCCGGCCCGCCCACGCGGCCCGCAGCACGAGACCGTGAGCACGCTCACCCCGCGCGAGCTCGAGATCCTGTCGCTCGTCGCCCAGGGCGCCTCCAACAGCCGGATCGCCGGGACGCTGTGGGTGACCGAGCAGACGGTCAAGTTCCACCTCTCGAACGTCTACCGCAAGCTCGGCGTGGCCAACCGGACGCAGGCCAGCCACTACGCCCACCTCAACGGGCTGCTCCACCCCACCTCACTGACCGGCGCGGACGGCGACTCGCCGCTGCGCGTCGCTGCCTGAACCGACACGGATGAACCGCGCTCACGACATGGAAGGCAAGAAGACACCGATGATCGATGCTTTGAGGGCGCACGCCGACGAGCTGGGATCCACCCGGCCGACGGGGCGCTTCAGGACCCACACCAGCCTGCAGGACGGCCCCGCGCGCGAGCGCCGCGCCGTCACCCACGCCGTCGCGCGCGCCAAGGCCGGCGACCAGGAGGCGCTCCGCTTCCTCTACGTCCGCTACGCCGACAACGTGTACGGCTACGTCCGCAGCATCGTCCGCGACCACCACGAGGCCGAGGACGTCACGCAGCACGTCTTCGCGAAGCTGATGACCGCGCTGCCGAAGTACGAGGCGCGCGACGTCCCCTTCGCCGCGTGGATCCTGCGCGTGGCCCGCAACGTGGCGCTCGACCACATGCGCCAGCGGCGCGCGATCCCGTGCGAGGAGGTGCGCGAGCTCGACGCCCGCCGCGACGACCAGGGTGACGCCCAGCAGACGTCGCTGACGCTGCGCGAGGCGCTCGAGGCGCTCCCCGAGGACCAGCGCGAGGTCATCGTGCTGCGCCACCTCGTCGGCCTCAGCCCCGGTGAGATCGCCGGCCGCATGTCCAAGTCCGAGCCGTCCGTGCACGGCCTCCACCACCGTGGCCGGGGCGCCCTGCGCTCCACGCTCGTCGAGCGCGACTGCGCGCCGGCCGTGCGGCCGCGCGTGATCGCGGAGGCCGCGTGATGGCCGCGCCGTCGTTCGCCGCCCCGGCGGCTCAGCTGCCCCTGCTCAAGCTCGACCCGGCCGAACCGGCGCTGCTCGAGGAGCTGCTCGAGGTCGTCGAGCGCGTCGCCTCCACCGGCGCCTTCACGATGGGCACCGAGCTCGAGGCCTTCGAGGAGGAGTTCGCCGCCTACTGCGAGACCGAGCATGCGATCGGCGTCTCGTCCGGCACCGAGGCGATCGTGCTCGCGCTGCGCGCGCTGGGGATCGGGCCGGGCGACGAGGTCGTGGTGCCCGCGAACTCGTTCATCGCCACCGCCGAGGCCGTCAGCCTCGCCGGCGCCACGCCGCGGCTCGTCGACGTCGACCCCGAGACGCACCTCATCACCCCCGAGGCGCTGCAGGCCGCGATCGGGGCCCGCACCCGGTGCGTGATCCCCGTCCACCTGATGGGCTCTACCGTCGACATGACGCCGCTGCTCGACGTCGCCCGGGCCGCGGGCCTGGCCGTGATCGAGGACTGCGCGCAGGCCCACGGCGCCCGCTACGAGGGCCAGCGGGTCGGCACGTTCGGCGACCTGGGGTGCTTCTCGTTCTACCCGACCAAGAACCTCGGCGCGTGGGGCGACGGCGGCGCGGTCGTGGCCTCCGACCCGGAGCTCGCGCGCACCGTGCGGCTCCTGCGCTCGCATGGCGAGGGCCCGCGCTACCACCACAGCCTGGTCGGCACCACGGCGCGGCTCGACGCGCTCCAGGCCGCCCTGCTGCGCGTGAAGCTGCGCCGGCTGGAGGGCTGGAACGACGACCGGCGGCGCGTCGCGTCGCGGCTCCGCGCCGGCCTCGTGGGCACGAGCCTCGAGCTGCCGTCGATGGCGTCCCCCGAAGGCGACCACGTGTACCACCTGTTCGTGGCGCGCAGCGAGCGCCGCGAGGCGCTGCGAGCGTTCCTCTCAGAGCGCGGGGTCGCCACCGCCGTGCACTACCCGATCCCGATCCACCGGACGGGCGCGTACGCCGACCTCGGCCTCGGCGCCGGGAGCCTGCCGGTCGCGGAGCGACTGGCCGAGCAGATCTGCACGCTGCCGCTGTTCCCGCAGATGACAGACGACGAGATCGCGCGCATCACCGGCGCGGTGCAGGACTTCGATGACCAGGAGGCGTCATGACCCTCGGAGATCAGCCGCCAGGACGGCGGTTCGCACGCGTCGGATCCGAGCAGCCCGCACCGCTCCGGATCGCCGTGGTCGGCTACGGCTACTGGGGCCCGAACCTCGCCCGCAACGTGATCGAGCGCCCCGAGCTCGAGCTCGCGGCGCTGTGCGAGCGCGACGAGGACCGCGCGGCGGCGTTCCAGCAGCGCGTGCCCGGCGTACCGGTCTTCTCGGAGCTCGCCGACGTGCTCGCCGACCCGACGCTCGACGCCGTGCTGGTGGCGACGCCGCCTCGGACGCACCACGCGATCGCGAGCGCCGCGCTGCACGCCGGCAAGCACGTCCTGGTCGAGAAGCCGCTGGCGCGGACGACCGCCGAGGCCGCCGACCTCGTGGCGATCGCCGACAGCCGCCGGCTCGTGCTCATGCCCGGGCACACGTTCCTCTACAGCCCGCCGGTCAACAAGGTCCGCGACCTGATCCGCAACGGCGCGCTCGGCGAGGTGTACTTCGTCACCTCGTCGCGCATGAACCTCGGCAAGTACCAGCCCGACGGCGTCATCTGCGACCTCGCGCCGCACGACGTCTCGATCCTGCTCTACCTGCTCGACGAGCCCGTCACGCAGGTCAGCGCCTCGGCGCGGTGCATCTTCCGCGAGCACAACCCGGAGGTGTCGTTCATCACGCTGACCTTCGCCTCGGGGGTCACGGCCAACGTGCAGATCTCCTGGCTCGCGCCCAAGAAGGTGCGCGAGATGGTGATCGTGGGCAGCAAGCGGATGGTCCAATACGACGACACGGCCGCCGACGAGTCGGTGCGCATCTTCGACCGCGGCATGGAGATCGCCGAGCCCGCCAACTTCGGCGAGTTCCAGCTGAGCTACCGCAGCGGCGACATCGTCATCCCGCGGGTCGAGGCGGCGGAGCCCCTGAGCCTCGAGCTGCAGGACTTCGCGCACGCGATCCGGACGGGCTCGAAGCCGCGCTCGCACGCCCGCCTGGGCCTCGACGTCGTGTCCGTGATCGAGGCGGCCGAGACGTCGCTGAACCTCAGCGGCGACCCCGTCCTGCTCGACGATCCGCTCGAGCGCGCCGCGGCCTGACCGGCCTCCCGGCGCAGAAGAACCGCACCGCAGGGAGCGTTCCTTGAGCATGGATTCCGACGTCACCAAGCGGCCTCGCTACGTCATCACCGGCGGTGCGGGCTTCATCGGCTCGCACATCGCCGAGCGCCTCGCCGGCAGCGCCGACCTGGTGCTCTTCGACAGCCTGCGGCGCAACTCGCTCGCCTCGACCGAGCTCGCGTCGCTGCCCAACGTCGAGCTCGTCGAAGGCGACATCCGCGACCGCGAGGCCGTGGCCGACGTCGTGCGCGGAGCCGACGGGGTCATGCACCTCGCGGCGATCGCCGGCGTGTCGAGCTACTACCGCGAGCCCGAGACGACGCTGCGCGTGAACATCGAGGGCACGGCCAACGTCGTCGACGCCGTGGTGGCGGCGGGCGTGGAGCGCCTGATCTACCTCTCCACCAGCGAGGTCCACGGCCCGCAGGCGCACGACGTCGACGAGGAGTCGCCGTGCGCCATCGGACCGTCGTCCGAGCGCCGCTGGGTGTACGCCACCAGCAAGCTCGCCGGCGAGCACCTCGTGCTCCGCGGCGGCGAGACGCACGACTTCGCCGCCACCGTCCTGCGCCCGTTCAACATCTACGGGCCGCGCCAGACCGGCGAGGGCGCGATCCGCAACTTCTGCCTCGCCGCGACCCGCGGAGAGAGCCTCGTCGTGTACGGCGACGGCTCCGCGGTGCGGGCGTGGTGCTACGTCGACGACTTCGTCGACGCGGTGCTGCTCGCGCTCGGCACCCCGGCGGCCGCGGGCCAGATCTTCAACATCGGCAACCCGGAAGCGACCGTCGACACGAACGGGCTCGCGCAGCTCGTGGCGTCGCTCGTCCCCTCTGTCGAGGTCGAGTCCGAGGTCATCGATCGCGCCGAGGTGGCCTACCGCACACCGGTGATCGCCAAGGCCCGCGAGCTGCTCGGCTTCGAGCCGGCGGTGTCGCTGCGCGAGGGCCTCGAGCGGACGCTCGAGTGGACCCGCGCGGACCTGCTCGAAGAGGTGCTCGGGTGACGACCGTCAGCATCGTCGGCGTCGGCAAGATGGGCCTGCCGCTCGCCGTCTGGATGGCGTCGCGCGGCGTGTCGGTGCGGGCGTGCGACATCAACCCGGCGGTCGTGCGCGCGATCGAGGCCGGCGACCCCAACATCGACGAGCCGGGCGTGCACGAGCTGCTGCGCGACGCGCTCGCCGCCGGGAGCCTGCAGGCGACGACCGACACCGCGGCCGCCGTGGCCGAGAGCGACGTCGTGATCGTGATCGCCCCCGCGATCCTCACGAGCGCCTACGAGGCCGACCTGTCGAACCTCAAGAGCGCGTCGCGCGACATCGCGCGCGGGCTGCGCCCCGGCACGCTCGTGATCTACGAGACCACCGTCCCCGTCGGCACCACCCGCGGCCAGCTCCTCCCGATCCTCGAGACGAGCGGGCTCACGCTCGGCGACGGCCTGTCGGTCGCCTACTCGCCCGAGCGCGTGAAGAGCCGCCTCGTCATGCAGCACCTGCAGGAGACGCCGAAGATCGTCGGCGGCTTCGACGAGGCGTCGGGCGCGCGCGCCGGCGAGTTCTACCGCGAGGCGCTCGGCGCGCCCGTGACCGACGTCGGCTCGCCGGAGGCCGCGGAGTTCGTGAAGCTCGCCGGGATGATCTACCGCGACGTCAACATCGCGCTCGCGAACCAGCTCTCGGACTACGCCGAGGCCGCCGGGCTCGACACCGTCGACCTGTTCGACGCGGCAAACACCGACGGCGAGTGCGCGCTGCTCTCGCCCGGCATCGGCGTCGGCGGGCACTGCACGCCGATCTACCCCTACTTCCTGATCCAGGACGCCAAGCGCCGTCAGGTCGACGCGTCGATCGTCGCCACCGCCCGGCAGGTGAACGACAGCCAGCCGGAGCGGATGACCGTGCGCCTGGAGCGCCAGCTCGGGAGCCTCCACGGCGTCCGCGTGGGCATCCTCGGGTTCGGCTTCCGGCCGGAGGTCAAGGAGCACATCTGCTCGCCGACGTTCCTGCTCGAGGCCGCCCTGCGCTCGCGCGGCGCAGACGTCCGCGTCCACGACCCGCTCTACACGGCCGAGGAGCTCGCCGACCACGGCTTCGCCGGCTGGGACCCGGACTCGGCCGGCTGGAGGCCGGAGGCCGTCGTCCTCGCCACGGGCCACGCCGCGTACGCGCAGCTGGACCTCGACGGGCTGCACGCCGCCGGGCTCCGCGCCGTGGTCGACGGACGCCGGTTCTGGGATCCCGACACCGTGTCCGCCCGCGGGCTGCGCTACATCGGGACGGGTCGCGCCGACACGCTCACTGCCCCCGATGCGTCGCTGCTCCGGCGCGGCGAGCCGCTCCGGCTCATCCGCGGGATGCAGCGCGGCGCGGCGTAGTGTGGAGATCGCCAAGGCACTGATCCTCGCCGGCCGCGCGGCCGGCGACCGGCCCTGGCCGAGCGTCCGGTCCGGGCCCAAGCACCTCGTGCCGGTGGCCAACCGGCCCATCCTCTTCCACAACCTCGAGGCGCTGCGCGGCGCCGGCCTGCTGGAGGCCACGATCGCCGTCGAGCCCGGGAGCGAGCGGCTGATCCGGGCGGCGGTCGGCGACGGGTCGGAGTGGAAGCTCACGATCCGCTACGTGCCGTGGCAGCCGCGGTCGGGCATCGGCGGGGCGCTCGCCGCCGCGCGCGAGGAGCTGGGCGACGAGCCGGTGCTGGTCGAGCCCGGCGACGCGCTGCACAACGGGCAGATCCATCAGCACATCGCGCGCTTCGCCGGCGAGCGGCTCGACGCGATGGTGCTGCGGATGTCGGGCGCGCCGCTCGACAGCGCGGGCCGCCGGCTCCCCGGCGCCTACATGCTCAGCCGGCGCGCGCTGGCCCTGCTGCTCAGCCGCCCGGGCCTGGGCGTCGATCCGGTCGCCGGGGTCCGGCGCCACGGGCTGCACGTCCTCGTCGACGAGATCGACGGCTCGCTGCCGTGCCACGGCGACCAGGACGCGCTGCTGGAGGGCAACCGCCGCGTGCTCGAGAGCCTGAGCCGCGACGTCGACGCCGCCGCCTACCCCACCTGCGAGTTCCAGGGTCCCGTCAAGGTGCACCGGACCGCCCGCCTCGAGGACACGGTGATCCGCGGGCCGGCGATCATCGGGCCGCGCGCCCGGCTCAGCCACGCGTACGTCGGGCCCTACACGTCGATCGGCGCGGGCGTGCGCATCGAGGGCTCGCAGATCGAGCACTCGATCGTGCTCGACGACGCCGAGCTGCGGCACCTCGGCGTGCGGCTCGAGTCGAGCGTCATCGGTCGCAGTGCCCGCATCACGCGCAGCTTCGGCCTGCCCACGGCGATGCGGCTGTCGGTCGGCGACGGCTCGGAGGTGACGGTGGCATGAGCCGCGTCCACGTCTTCGTCGCCGTCGTGCTCGTCTGCCTGCTGACCGGCTCGGTCGCGGTCGCGACGGCGCTGCGCGGGACCGCGCCGCGCACGGCGTCGAGCGGCGTCGGCCACGCGCTGGAGGAGGCGCGCGACGGCGGGCGGCAGGTGATGGTGTTCCGCAGCCTGGCCGGGGAGACGCGCGACCAGATCGGCATCGCGCCGGTCGACGGCGAGGGCGCGGCCAAGCTCTCGGCGCTCCGCTGCGAGCGCGTGTACTTCGCCGCCGGCAGCGGCATCTGCGTGAGCCGCGGCGGAGGCTTCGCCGCGGGCTACCGCGCCCGGATCTTCGGCCCCGACCTGCGCGTCCGCAGCGAGCTCGAGATCGCCGGCGTCCCCAGCCGGGCGCGCGTGTCGCGCGACGGCAAGCTCGGCTCGGTGACGATGTTCGTCGCCGGCCACTCCTACGCGGGCGGCTCGTTCTCGACCGAGACGACGCTGATCGACCTCCGCACCGGCACGCGGATCGCGGACCTCGAGGACTTCACGGTGTCCCGCCGCGGGCGTGTGGTGACCGCGGAGGACGTCAACTTCTGGGGCGTCACGTTCGCCGACGGCGGCGACCGCTTCTACGCGACGATGGCCACCGGCGGCAAGACGTACCTCGTGCGCGGCTCGATCCGGGACCGCACGATGCGCACGCTGAAGGAGAACGTCGAGTGCCCGTCGCTGTCGCCCGACGGCACCCGGATCGCCTACAAGAAGCGCGTCGGCTCGCGCGACGTGCCGTGGCGGCTGACCGTGCTCGACCTCGCCACGATGCACGAGACGCCGCTCTCCGAGGCGCAGGGACTCGACGACCAGGCCGAGTGGGTCGACGACGAGCACATCGCCTACGCGATCGACCGCGAGACCCGCGTCGTGGCCGCCGACGGCAGCGGCGCGCCCGCGCGGCTGCGCGCGGGCGCCGATTCCCCGGCGGTGGTCCGATGGTGACGGAAGGACACCGCGTCAGCGGCCGTTGCTTGGGCGTGAGGACCACGGCTGCCCCATGACCTCGATCCCGATCACCAAGCCGTTCCTCACCGGCGCCGAGGGCGAGGCGGTCGCCGCCGTGGTCGCCTCGGGCTGGGTCGCTCAGGGCCCGAAGGTGCGCGAGTTCGAGGCGGCGTTCGCCGAGCGCGTCGGCGCCCGCGACGCCGTCGCCGTCACGAGCGGCACGACGGCGCTGCAGCTGGCGCTGTACGTGATCGGCGTCGGCCCCGGCGACGAGGTGATCGTGCCCTCGCTGTCGTTCATCGCCACCGCCAACGCGGTCTGGCAGTGCGGGGCCACACCGGTGTTCGCGGACATCGACCCGCGCACCTACAACCTCGACCCGGCGGCCGCCGAGCGCGCGATCACGCCGCGCACCAAGGCGATCATGCCGGTGCACCAGGTCGGCCTGCCGGCCGACATGGACGCCTTCCTCGAGCTCGGGCGGCGCCACGGCCTGGAGATCGTGGAGGACGCCGCGTGCGCGATCGGGGCCTCATACCGCGGGGCGCCGATCGGCTCGCTCGGGCCGCTGGCGTGCTTCTCGCTGCACCCGCGCAAGGTGATCACCACCGGCGAGGGCGGCATGATCGCCGTCGCCGAGCCGGAGCTGGCCGCGCGCCTGCGCCTCCTGCGCCAGCACGCCATGGACGTGTCCGACCTCGCGCGCCACTCCGCTAGCGACGTCGTGATCGAGCGCTATCCCGAGCGCGGCTGGAACTACCGGATGACCGACATGCAGGCGGCGCTCGGGCTGTGCCAGCTCGAGGTGCTCGACGAGATCCTCTCCCGCCGGCGGCGGATCGCCGAGCGCTACACCGCCGCGCTCGAGACCGTGCCGGCGCTGCACGCGCCCTACGACCCGCCGGACAGCGAGCGGGCCTGGCAGTCCTACTGCGTGCGCGTCGACCCGAGCTCGCCCGTCGAGCGCACCGAGCTGATGCGGCGGCTGCTCGCCGACGGCATCGCCACCCGGCGCGGCGTGATGGCGATCCACGAGGAGGACTCGTACACCGCCGACGGTCCGCTGCCGCACACCGAGGCCGCCGCCGCCGAGGTGCTGATGCTGCCGATCTACCCCGGCCTGACCGACGCCGAGCTGGACTTCGTGATCGAGCGGCTCGCCGTGCACGCGACGCCACTGGCAGCGGCAGCCTGATGGAACGCGCGACCACGAGCACGGTGGAGGCCGGCCGCAACCTGGCGATGTCGGTGCTCGGCGCCGAGCGGCAGCGGACGGCGCTCGACGCCGCCTGCCGCGTGATCGACGTCGTCGCCACGGTCGTCGTGCTGATCGTCTTCGCACCGCTGATCGTGGCCATCGCGCTGCTCGTCAAGGCCGACTCCCCGGGGCCGGTGCTGTTCCGGCAGACGCGCGTCGGCCGCGGGCAGAAGCCGTTCCGGGTCGCCAAGTTCCGCACCATGCACCACGGCGCCGACCACGACGTGCACCGCGACTACATGCTGGCGCTGATCGAGTCCGGCATGCCGGCGCCGAAGCTGGCCGGCGACACCCGAGTGACGCGCTTCGGCGCGTTCCTGCGGGCCACGAGCCTCGACGAGCTGCCGCAGCTGTGGAACGTCCTGCGCGGCGACATGTCGCTCGTCGGGCCGCGGCCGCCGATCCCGTACGAGGTCGAGCGCTACCCCGCGCACTGGTTCTCGCGCTTCGCGGTCAAGCCCGGCGTGACCGGCCTGTGGCAGGTCAACGGGCGCTCCGAGGTCAGCCTCGAGCAGATGATCGAGCTCGACCTCGACTACGTGCAGCGGCGCTCGGTGCTGCTCAACCTCTGGATCCTGGTCCGCACCGTCCCGGCCGTCCTCACGAGGCGCGGAGCAGGATGACCGTGCCCCGCATCGTCGTCGTCCTCGCGATGCTGGCGGTGCTCGCGCTCGGTGCTCCCGGTACGGCCGCGGCGCAGTCGAATCCGTGCGCGCCGCCGGTCACCAACGAGATCGCCTGCGAGAACACGCGCACCGGCACGCCCGAGAGCGTCTGGGGCGTCGACGGCACGGACGGCGACGAGACCCTGCAGGGCTACGCGACGGCGATGAGCGTCAACCGCGGCGAGGCGGTCTCGTTCAAGATCGACACCAGCGCGCCGGGCTACACGATCGACATCTACCGCATCGGCTACTACGGCGGCGCGGGCGCCCGGCGGATCGTGACCGGGCTCAGCCACGCCGCGCCGCAGGACCAGCCGGAATGCGCGGTCACCGCCGACACCGGGCTGATCGACTGCGGCAACTGGGCGCCGTCGGCGACCTGGAACGTGCCGAGCACGGCCGTGTCGGGCCTCTACATCGCCTACCTCGAGCGCACCGACACGAACGGCAGCAGCCACATCCCGTTCGTCGTGCGCGACGACGCCGGCGGCTCCGACGTCGTGGTGCAGACCTCGGACGCCACCTGGCAGGCGTACAACACGTACGGCGGCAACAGCATGTACCGCTGCGACGCCGTGTGCCCGCCGGGCAATCCCGACGGCTACCGCGCCGCGTACGCCGTCTCCTACAACCGCCCGTTCAACACGGCCAGCGTGCCGTCGTGGTGGCGCTCGGCCGAATACCCGCTGATCCGCTTCCTCGAGGCCAACGGCTACGACGTGAGCTACACGACCAACGTCGACAGCCACGCCCGCGGCAACCTGCTCGGCACGCACAAGGTCTTCGTCTCCAGCGGCCACGACGAGTACTGGTCGCGCAGCCAGCGCGAGAACGTCGAGGCGGCGCGCGACGGCGGGCTCAACCTGGCGTTCTTCAGCGGCAATGAGGTGTTCTGGAAGACGCGCTGGGCGGACGGCGACCGCACGCTCGTCAGCTACAAGGACACGCACTTCCAGGCCCCCACCGACCCCGTTGCCTGGACCGGCACGTGGCGCGACCCGCGCTTCGCGTCGCCGCCCGAGAGCACGCCGGAGAACGCGCTCACCGGCACGTCGTTCATCGTCAACGCCGGCTCGGCCGCGATCACGGTGCCGTCGACCTACAAGAACCTGCGCCTGTGGCGGGGAACGGCCGTCGCCTCGCTGGCCGACGGCGCGAGCGCGGTGCTGGCCCCGGAGTCGCTCGGCTACGAGTGGGACGAGGATCCCGACAACGGGTTCCGGCCCCCCGGCCAGTTCCGCCTCTCGTCGACCACCGTCTCGGGCGTCGAGGTCTTCACCGACCACGGGACGTGGACCGACATCGGGACCGCGACGCACCACCTGACCATGCACCGGCGGCCCGGAGGAGCGCTCGTGTTCGGCGCCGGCACCGTCCAGTGGGCGTGGGGCCTGGACAGCGGCAACCCGATCGGCAACGCCCCCAACCCGACGATGCGGCAGGCGACGCTGAACCTGCTGGCCGACATGGACGCCCAGCCCTACGCGCCCGCCGCCGGCCTCACGCGCGCCACCAAGTCGACTGACACGGCGGCGCCGACGGCGGCGATCGCCTCGCCGACCGCCGGCGCCACGGTCGCGGACGGCTCGCAGGTGACCGTCACCGGCACGGCAACGGACGGCGGCGGTGCGGTCGCCGGCGTCGAGGTCTCGACCGACGACGGCGCGACCTGGCACCCCGCCACCGGCACGACGAGCTGGTCGTACACCTGGACGGCGCACGGCGCGCCGACCGCGCGCCTGCGCGTGCGCGCCGTCGACGACAGCGGCAACCTCGGCGCCGCCGGCGCGGCGACGCCGGTCACGGTCGGCTGCCCCTGCTCGCTGTGGGGCGACGCGGTGACGCCGCCGCAGGCCGACTCGGGCGACCCCAACGCCGTCGAGCTCGGCGTCAAGTTCCGCTCCGACGTCTACGGCGCCGTCACCGGCGTGCGCTTCTACAAGTCCGGGGCCAACACCGGCACGCACGTCGGCAGCCTGTGGAGCGCGGACGGGACGCGGCTCGCCCAGGCGACGTTCGCGAACGAGAGCGCGTCGGGCTGGCAGCAGGTGACGTTCTCCTCGCCGGTCCAGATCCAGCCCGATACGACATACATCGCCTCCTACCACGCGCCCAACGGCCACTACGCGGTGACGAAGGACTTCATGTGGCCGGGCTCCTCGCCGGGCCCGCACGGGCTGAGCGGCCTCGACGCGCCCCCGCTGCACGCGGTCGAGAACTTCGGCGCGACGCGGAACGGCGTCTACGCCTACAGCCCGGCGAGCACGCTCCCGACCGCGTCCTCGGGCGCCGCCAACTACTGGGTCGACGTCGCCTTCACGCCCACGCCGGCTCCCGGCACGGTGACCGGCGTCAGCGCGGTCACCGCCGGCACGACCTCGGCGTCGGTGTCCTGGGACGCGCCGTCGGGCGGAGCGCCGAGCTCGTACCGGATCACACCGTACGTGGGCTCGGCCGCGCAGGCGCCGACGACCGTCGGCGGCAGCCAGACGACCGCGACCGTCGGCTCGCTGACGACCGGCACGACCTACCGCTTCACCGTCACGGCGGTCAACCCCACCGGCGAGGGCCCCGAGTCGGCGCCGTCGAACGAGGTCACGCCGCAGGGCGCGGTCGTGCCGACCGCCCCGCGTGACGTCGTCGCCCGCGGCGTCACGACGTCCGCCTCGGTCGAGTGGACGGCGCCCGCGAGCGACGGCGACAGCCCGATCACCGGCTACACCGTCACGCCGTACATCGGCGCCGTGGCGCAGGATCCGGTCCAGGCCCCCGCCGGCGCGACCAGCCGCGTCGTCACCGGCCTGACCAACGGCACGGCCTACACGTTCCGCGTCACCGCCACCAACGCGATCGGCTCCGGGCCGCCGTCCGCGCCGTCGAACGCCGCCACGCCGCAGCTGACGCTCTACGAGCTGGAGACGCCGGCCGTGGTCGACAGCCAGGACACGGGCGCCGTCGAGCTCGGCGTCAAGTTCCGGTCCGACGTGGCGGGCACGGTCACCGGCGTGCGCTTCTACAAGGCGGCCGCCAACGCCGGCACGCACACCGGCAGCCTCTGGAGCGCCGACGGCACGCGCCTGGCCCACGCCACGTTCAGCGGCGAGAGCGCGACCGGCTGGCAGACCGTGGCGTTCTCGAGCCCCGTCCAGATCGCGGCCGGCACGACCTACGTCGCCTCCTACCACGCGCCCGGCGGTCGCTACTCGCTGACCGCGAACGGCCTCGCCGCCGGCTTCGACCGCGACCCGCTGCACGCGCTCGCCAACAGCGCCAGCTCGAACGGCGTCTACGCCTACGGGCCCGGCAACGTCTTCCCGGCGAACACCTACAACGCGTCCCGGTACGGCGTCGACGTGACGTTCTCGATCCCGGTGCCGGGACCGGTGAGCGACGCCGCCGCCGACGAGGCGGGCTCGACCTCCGCCGACGTCACGTGGACCGCGCCGACGTCCGGCGGCGGCCCGACCGCCTACCGCATCACGCCCTACGTGGGCGCGACGGCGCAGGCGCCGACCACGGTGGCGGCACCGGCCACGAAGAAGAAGATCGACGGGCTGACCTCCGGCACGACCTACACCTTCACGGTCCAGCCGCTCAACGACAGCGGCGCCGGGCCGACGTCGGCGCAGACGAACGCCGTGACGCCGACCGAGCCGATCGCGCCCAGCGCGCCCACCGGCGTGATCGCCGGCGCGGCGACGAAGTCGGCGCTCGTGCGCTGGACGCCGCCGGAGAACGACGGCGAGAGCCCGATCACCGGCTACACGATCACGCCGTACGCCGGCGGCGAGGCGCTCGACCCCGTGCAGGCGCCCGCCACCGCCACCAGCCGGACGATCACCGGCCTCGCCAACGGCACCGCGTACACGTTCCGCGTGACCGCCACCAACGCCGTCGGCACCGGCGCCGCGTCCGCCCCGTCGGCGCCCGCCACGCCGTTCTACACGCTGCTCGAGCACGGCACTCCTGCGATCGCCGACAGCGGCGACCCCGGCGCGGTCGAGCTCGGCGTCCGCTTCACCGTGGACCGGCCGGGGACCGTCACCGGCGTGCGCTTCTACAAGTCGGTGGCCAACACCGGCACGCACAGCGGCAGCCTGTGGACGGCCGGCGGCACGCGGCTGGAGCAGGCCACGTTCAGCGGCGAGAGCGCGACGGGCTGGCAGACGGCCACGTTCGCCACCCCCGTGGACGTGACGCCCGGCACCACCTACGTCGCCTCCTATCACGCCCCCAACGGCCACTACTCCGTGACCGGGCAGGGCCTCGGCGGCGGGCTCGACAACGCCCCGCTGCACGCGGTCGCGGGCGGCAACGGCGTGTACGCCTACGGCGCCGCCGGCCAGTTCCCGTCGAGCTCCTTCAACGCGACCAACTACTGGGTCGACCCGACGTTCGCCGGCGACCCGCCGCCCGGCGCGCCGACCGCGGTGACGGCCACCGCCGGGCAGGCGTCGGCAGCCGTCTCGTGGACCGCCCCGGGGAACGGCGGCGCGCCCGACTCGTACGACGTGATCCCGTACGCCGGCGCGACCGCGCAGGCGAGCAGGACGGTGACCGGGACTTCCGCGACGGTCACCGGCCTGGAGCCGGGCACGGCCTACACGTTCCGGGTGCGCGGGACGAACGTCGAGGGCACCGGCCCGCTGTCCGACCCGTCCGAGGCCGTCACGCCGACCTCCTCGGACGTCCCCGGAGCGCCGACCGCGGTCACCGCGACGCCCGACTCCGAGGCCGCCGTGATCCGCTGGACGGCGCCCGCGAGCGACGGCGGCAGCCCGCTGACCACCTACAGCGTGACCCCGTACATCGACGGGGTCGCCCAGCCCGACGTCAGCGTGCCCGCCCCCGCGAGCCGCGCGACGATCACCGGCCTCAGCGCCGGCACCGCGTACACGTTCCGCGTGCGGGCCCACAACGCCGACGGCGCGGGCGCCGAGTCGGCGGAGACCGGCGCGGCCGTGCCGCTGCGGTCGATCTTCGGCTTCGCGCAGCCCGCCACGATCGACGGCGGAGACGGCGGAGCGGTCGAGCTCGGCGTGCGCTTCCAGAGCAACGCCGACGGGACGATCGCCGGCCTGCGCTTCTACAAGGCTCAGGCCAACACCGGCACGCACGTCGGCAGCCTGTGGACAGCCGCCGGCGACCTGCTCGCCGAGGCGACCTTCAGCGGCGAGAGCGCATCCGGCTGGCAGACCGTGCTGTTCGCCTCCCCCGTGCCGATCACCGCCGGCACGAGCTACATCGCCGGCTACCACGCGCCCAACGGCCACTACTCGCTCACCGGCAGCGCGTTCAACGGGACGACGATCTCGAGCCCGCCGCTGACCGCGCTGGCGGACGGCGTGGCCGGCAACGGCCTGTACCGCTACACGTCCGCGCCTGCTCTGCCCACGAGCAGCTTCAACGCCGCCAACTACTTCGTCGACGTCCTGTACGGAGCCG
This sequence comes from uncultured Solirubrobacteraceae bacterium, assembly GCA_963789005.1. GTDB lineage: Bacteria > Actinomycetota > Thermoleophilia > Solirubrobacterales > Solirubrobacteraceae > DASSUW01. The sequence goes on along the minus strand of CAWBIZ010000015.1, from coordinate 263,474 downwards.
GAACATGAGGCTGCGGACGCTGCTGGCGGGAGCGGCGATCCTCGGCCTGACCGCATGCGGCTCGAGCGGGTCGCCTGAGGCGGCCCCGGGCACGCCGGACAACCCGCTCGTGGCCAAGCCGTCGAGCCTCGAGAGCGGCACCGCCGAGTCGGGCCGTCCGGGCTTCAAGGGCCTCGTCGAGGATCAGGGCGACGCGCCGGTGAGGCAGGACCGCTCGAACCCGTGCGCGCTGGTGACCAAGGCACAGGCGCAGGCGGTGCTCGGGACGCGGCTGCTCGACCCGCTCGTCGCGCCCCAGGGCCCGACCTGCATCTTCCGCGACCGCTCGGGGCAGAGCTTCGCGACGATCTCCTTCCAGCCGGTCGCCTTCGACCGGCTGCGGCGGCAGACGCACCGGCTGAAGGCCGTGGACGTGGCCGACCGCAAGGCGTACTGCGGCGTCAACGGCGCGCCAGTGCTCTACCTGCCGCTCGCCGGCGGGCGCACGCTGAGCGTCAACGCGCAGTGCGAGATCGCCCGGCGCCTGGCGCGCCACGCCGTACCCAGACTCAACCGCTAGCCCCGAACCACCGAGGACGTACTCGTGCACATTCTCATCGCCCTGCAGAACGAGCCCTACCCGTGGGACCGGCGGGTCCGCCAAGAGGCGGAGGCGCTCGTCGCCGACGGCCACGCCGTCACCGTGTGCGGTCCGACCGGATTCGGCTTCGACCTTCCCGAGGAGCGGATCGACGGCGTGCGCGTGCTGCGCCACCCGCAGCCGCCCGCCGGCCGCGGCGTGCTCAGCTACCTGCGCGAGTACGCGACCTCGCTGCTGCGCATCCGCGGCCTGATGCGGCGCGTCCAGCGCGAGGACCCGGTGGACGTCGTGATCGTCTGCAGCCCGCCCGACCTGCTCGTGCTGCCCGCGCTGCCGCTGCGGCGGGCGGGCGCGGCGCTGATCCTCGACCACCACGACCTCTCGCCCGAGCTGTTCACGCTGAAGTTCGGCGACCGGCGCGCGGTCCAGTGGCTGGTGCGGGCCGCCGAGCGGTTCGCGCTCAGGCGCGCCGACGTCGTGATCGCGACCAACGACACCTACGCCGACGTCGAGCGCGAGCGCGGCGGCGTCCCGCCCGAGCGCGTCTACACGGTCCGCAACGGCCCCGACCCCGAGCGGATCTTCCCGGTCGACGCCCGCCCCGAGCTCAAGCACGGCCACGAGCGGCTCGTCTGCTGGGTCGGGATCATGTCCGACCAGGAGGGCCTGCACCACGTCCTCGACGCCGCCGACGAGCTCGTCAACGCACGCGGGCGCGGCGACGTCGGCTTCGCGATCGTGGGCACCGGCGACGCCCGCGACGGCCTGATCGCCGAGACCGAGCGGCGCGGGCTGGCCGGCCACGTCCACTTCCCCGGCCGCGCGGACGACACGCTCCTGCGCGAGTACATCTCGACCGCGGACGTTTGTGTGGGTGTGGACGAGCCCAACCCCATGAACGACGCCTCGACGATGACCAAGATCATCGAGTACATGGTCATGGGGCGGCCGATCGTGCAGTTCCCGCTGAAGGAGACCAGCCGTGTGTGCGGGGACACGTGCCTCTACGCCCGCCCGGGCGACGCGCTGCACCTCGCGCACCTGATCGAGCAGCTGATCGACGATCCCGACCAGGCCGTGGAGCTCGGCTCGGCCGCCCGCAAGCGCGCGCTCGCCGGGCTGCTGTGGCCGCAGCAGGTGCCGCACCTGCTCGAGGCGGTCGCCGCCGCGCCGGGCCTGCGGAGCCAGCCGCGATGACCGTCGAGCGGCTCGACCCGCTGACCGACCCGCGCTGGCGCCAGCTGGTCGAGAGCGCCCCCGGGCCGACCGTGTTCGCCCACCCGGCGTGGCTCGACCTGCTGCGGCGCCGCTACCGCTACGGGATGTCGGCGCTGTGCGTGATCGAGGAAGGCGAGGCCGTCGCCGGCCTCCCGCTCGCGCGCGTCGAGAGCCGGCTGACCGGCCGGCGGCTCGTGGCGCTGCCGTTCTCCGACGTGTGCCCGCCGGTGCGCCGCCCGGAGGCGGGCGAGGCCGCCGAGCACGCGCTCGCGGGAGCGCTGATCGGGCAGCGGCGGTCGACCCGGCTCGACATCGAGGTGCGCGACGAGCTGCGCGTGCCCGGCGCCCACGTGGTCCCGAAGTTCCTCGTCCACCGGCTCGCGCTCGAGGCCGACGCCGACGCGGTGCTCGCCCGGACGTCGAAGTCGCAGATCAAGCGCGGCATCAAGAAGGCCCAGCGCGAGGGCGTGACCACGCAGGCGCGCACCGACCGCGCGGCGCTCGAGGAGTTCTACGAGCTGCACCTGCGCACGCGCCGCCGTCAGGGCGTGCCGATCCAGCCCAAGAGCTTCATCCTCGGCTTCGAGCAGCTGTTCGCCGACGGCCTCGGCTTCGTGATGACCGCCCACCACGACGGCCGCACGATCTCCGCCGCCGTCTTCCTCACCCACGGGGACACCGCGATCTACAAGTACGGCGCCTCGCACGAGGAGTTCCTCAACCTGCGCCCCAACAACCTGCTGTTCGCGGACGCCATCCGCCGCCTGTGCGCGGCCGGGCACACGACGCTCGACTTCGGGCGCACGGACACCGACAACGAGGGGCTGGCCGCGTTCAAGCGCTCGTGGGGCGCCGAGGAGACGAGCCTGTCCTACACGTACCTCGCCGACGAGGCGCCGCGCGAGGGCTCCGGCGTCGTGCACCGCGCGCTCGCGCAGGTCATCCGCCGCGGCCCGCACCGCACGGGCCAGGCGATCGGCACCGCCCTGTACCGCCACGTCGGATGATCGACCCCGAGCACCTGCTGCGCGAGCGCTACGTCGAGGCGGGCGGCCGCTCGCGCAAGCTCGACGCCTACTACGCGCTCAAGCCGCTGATGCCGCGCGGACTGCAGCTGGCGCTGCGGCGGGCGTACGCGCCGCGGCAGGCGCGGCGCGAGTTCCCGGCGTGGCCGTTCGAGCCGGCGCTCGTCGAGCACCGCGACGCCGAGCTGCTGCGGGAGCTGCGCGAGTCCGGCGACGACCGGCTCGAGATCGTCAACTTCTGGCCCGAGCGGATGCGCTCGTGCACGCTGCTCACCCACGATGTCGAGGGCCCCGCCGGGGTGGCGAACGTCATGCGCGTGATCGAGCTCGAGCAGCGCTACGGCTTCGTCTCGAGCTGGAACTTCGTCGCCGAGTGGTATCCGATCCCCGACGGACTGTTCGACGAGATCCGCGCCCAGGGCTGCGAGATCGGCCTGCACGGGATCCGCCACGACGGCCTGCTGTTCTCGAGCCGGGCGGCCTTCGAGGCCAACCTGCCGAAGATCCGCGACTACGCCGAGCGCTGGGGCGCCGTCGGCTTCCGCTCGCCGGCGACGCACCGCAACGCCGACTGGATGCACGAGCTGCCGGTGGAGTACGACAGCTCGTTCCCGGACAGCGATCCGTTCGAGCCCCAGGCCGGCGGCTGCTGCTCGATCATGCCGTTCTTCTTCGGCGACGTCGTCGAGCTGCCGCTGACGATGATGCAGGACCACACGATGTTCGAGATCCTGCGCGAGCCCGGCATCGAGCGCTGGACCGAGAAGGCCGACTGGATCACCCGCCACCACGGCGTGATCACGCTCAACGTGCACCCCGACTACGTCGTCGAGCAGCGCTACCTCGATCGCTACGAGGCCTTCCTCGCCGACCTCGCCGAGCGGCGCGGCACGAGCTGGCACGCGCTGCCGCGCGACGCCGCGCGCTGGTGGCGCCAGCGTGCGGGCTCTCGATCTCCGGCGGCGAGATCCAGGGCGCGACCGACTACGCCGCCACGATCGCCCACGTGCGCGAGCACGACGGGCGAGCCGTCATCGAGCCGTAGGCCGCCGCGCTACCAGTGCACGCCGGCCGGCTTGCGGAAGCCGATCGGCTCGGCACCCGCCGGGTTGCAGGCGGCCGACGTGCAGTTGCGCGCGCCGTCGAGCGCCGCGCTCCTCGTCCAGATGTTCGCGCTGAACGTCGCGGCGCTCAGCGAGCCGCTCTGAGCGAAGCCGCCGTCCCGGTCGACCGCGAGGTTGCGCTCGACGAGGTTGCCGGTGCCCGAGTCGAGGTCCCACTCGAAGCCCGGGAAGCCGGTGAACGCCTGGCCGAGGTCGGAGAACGTGTTCCGGCGGATCGTGATGTTGGAGCGGCTCGTGCCGCCCGTCCCGAGGCCGCCGATCTCCACGCGCCCGCGGCCGATCTCGACGAGGTTGTTCTCGTACAGCAGGGCGCCGTTCGAGCCGCCGTGGATGTAGGTCGCCCCGGCGTTGCCGGTGGTCGAGCCGTTGTAGTAGCCCTGGTGGTGGAGCCAGTTGTTCGTGATCCGCAGGTTCGAGTCGTTGCCCGTGATCTGGATGTTGTCCGAATGCTCGTTCGAGCCCGGGTTGGCGCCGACCGGCCCGATCTCGTTGCGGTCGATCACGATGTCGGAGCCGCCCACGCCCTGGATCCCGTCGGCGGCGATGTCGTGGAAGCGGTTGCGCTCCACGCGCAGGCGGTCGGCGCCCTCGTAGACGCGCAGGCCGTAGCCCGTGTTGCCCGAGCCGTCGGCCGTCGTCCAGCCGATGTCGCTGTCGCTGATCGTGACGTCGTCCGAGCCGTCGGGCAGGAAGATCAGCTGGTCGTCGACGCGCGCGCTGGGCGTGCCGCCGACGATCGACTGCGCGATCGTGATGCCGCTGGCGCGCCGGATCGTGATCGAGCGGAACCTGGCCTGCAGCGTGAGGCCCGAGACGCCATTAAGCTCGACGCGGCCGATCGCGCCCGCCCCGGTCGTGCCGAGGTGGCGGGGGCCCGAGAAGTTCGAGAGGTTGACGTTCCCGACGTCGGACGTCACGCAGGCGTTCGCGCCGCCGCGCAGGACCGAGAGCAGCTGGCCCGCCGACGTCACCGGCGTCGCCCCGGCCACGCAGGCCGGCTGCCCGAGCGGCGACGGCGGCGTTCCCCCGGGAGTGCCCGTGCGCGGCTGGACGCGGAGGAGCTTGTACTTGCGGTACTTGTTCCCGCCGCGGCTGATGGCCGTGAGCCGGATGACCTTGGCGCCGCTGGCGTCGAAGCGGGTGCGCAGCACTTGCCCAGACCCGAGCTTGCGCAGCACGCGGCGCTTGCCGGCCGAGACGACGTGCCAGCGGAAGCGGCACTTCTTGCAGTTGCCGCGCTTGGCCTTCAACGTGACCAGGGACCCGGCGCGAGGCGTCGCCGACGAGACGTCGAAACGCGCCTTCGGCTTGGCCGGCGCGGCTCCGACCGCGACCGTCGAAGCCACCGAGATCGCAACCAGGGCCTTGAACATCGCGGGCACGGTAACACAGTGTCCATAACAGAATCCGGTGCGTGAACCCCACGGAAGGGGGGCTTGCGTTGGCGCGTTGGTAGCGCATGGCCGATCTGATCAAAGGCGCCGCGGTGGTCATCCCCCGGCGCTACCGCCCGGCGCTGCGGCGCACCGTGCGCCCCATGCTCCACCGCGGCCACGCGGTGTCCTGCCCCTGCTGCGGCGGGGAGTTCAGCCGGTTCGTCCAGCACCGGGCGCGGCCGCGCGCGAAGTGCCCGCGCTGCGCGTCGCTCGAGCGCCACCGCCTCCTGCAGCTCTACGTCGCTGAGCGCACGGAGCTGCCGACCGGCAACCTCTCGGTGCTGCACTTCGCGCCCGAGTACGAGCTCCAGCGCTACCTGCGCGCGCAGTCGGGTCTGCGCCACCGCAGCGCCGACATCGACTCGCCGCTGGCCGACGACCAGGTCGACATCATGGACCTGCCGTACGACGACGAGTCGTTCGACGTCGTGATCTGCCTGCACGTGCTCGAGCACGTCGCCGACGACGGCCGCGCGATGCGCGAGCTGCACCGCGTGCTGGTGCCCGGCGGCAAGGCGATCGTGATGTGCCCGATCGACGACGGCCGCGCCGAGACGCTCGAGGACCCGGCGGTGGTCACGCCCGAGGATCGGGCGCGCGTGTTCGGCCAGTTCGACCACGTGCGGCTCTACGGGCGCGACTTCGGCGACCGCCTGGCCGAGGCCGGCTTCGACGTCCGCGTCGAGTCGTTCCTCGACGACCTGCCGCCCGAGCGCGTCGCGCGCTACGGCCTGCGGCGCGAGGAGCGCCTGTTCGGGCGCGAGGACGTGTACCTGTGCACGAAGTGAGCGAGCGGCTGCTGATCGTCTCGCCCGTGCGCAACGAGGCGCCGCACGTGGAGCGCATCGCGCGCTCGGTCGCGGCGCAGACGCGCCCGCCGGACCTGTGGGTGGTGGTCGACGACGGCTCCGACGACGGCACGCGCGAGCGCCTCGAGGCCCTGGCGGCGGAGATCCCGTTCCTGCGCGTCGTCTCCACGCCTGCTGACTTCACGGTGGCGACGACCGGCGACCGCCTGGCGGCCGCCGCGGCTCCGCGCGCGTTCAACTTCGGCCTCGGCGAGGCCGGCGGGCCGGAGGCCTTCACCCACATCGGCAAGCTCGACGGCGACACCGAGCTGCCGCCTGACTACTTCGAGCGCCTGCTGGGCGAGTTCCGCTCCGCGCCCCGGCTCGGGATCGGCGGCGGCGTGCGCCTCGAGCCCGACGGCGACGGCTGGCGCGACCTCCCGATCCCGCGCGCGCACGTCCCGGGGGCGCTCAAGCTCTACACGCGCGAATGCCTGGCGGCGATCGGCGGGATCCAGGAGATCCTCGGCTGGGACGCGATCGACGAGACCTACGCGCGCATGCGCGGCTTCGAGACCCGCTCCTTCCCGGAGCTGCAGACGTGGCATCACCGCGGCTGGGGCAGCGCCGACGGGCGCCTGCGCGGCCGCATGCGGTACGGCCACTCGAGCTACATCTCCCGCCAGGGCGCGCTGTGGGTCACGTTCAAGGCGTTCAAGGTCGCCGCCCTGCCGCCCGTCGGGCTGTCGGGCCTGGCGTACCTCTACGGCTACGCGCGGGCGTGGGTGCGCTCGGCCCCGCGCGTGGAAGACCCCGAGTTCGCCCGCTATGTCCGCCGCGACCTGCGCGGCCGGCTGCTGGGACGGCTCCCGACCCCCCGGATCGATGGAACTCGGCAAACATCTTCGTGAGCTCTTCCGGCTGCGGCTCGCCGTCGCCGTCTGCCTCCTGCTGGCCGCCTTCGCCGCCGTCTCGGCGTCGTACAAGGTCCAGTTCGCGCCGCTCGAGTTCGAGCCGCGCGCGGTCGAGATCGCGTCCGCGACCTCCGAGGTCCTCGTCGACACGCCGCTCAGCTCGGCGGTCGACCTGCGTCAGGGCAGCACCGACATGGAGGCCATGACGCGCCGCGCGACCCTGCTCGGCAATGTCGTCGCCACGCCGCCGGTGATCGCGTACATCTCGCGCCAGGCGAACGTGCCGGCGGGCGCCATCCGCGTCCAGCCGCCGCTGACGCCCGACTTCCCCCGCCCCGTGCCGAGCCCGGGCGAGGAGCGCTCCTCGCGCGACCTCCTGCGCGTGCCGGAGGAGTACCGCATCAACGTGCAGATCGACCCGTCGGTGCCCGTGCTGCGCTTCGTCGCCCAGGCGCCGACCGCCAAGACGGCCGAGGCGCTCGCCGGCGGCGCGATCGGCGGCCTGCAGGACTACCTCGACCGCATCGCCGCCGCGCAGCAGACGAAGGCGAAGAACCGCGTCCGCCTCGAGCCGCTCGGCCGCGCCCAGGGCACGGTCATCAACCGCGGCGTGCGTGTGCAGCTGTCGATCGTCGCGTTCCTCGTGGTGTTCGGCCTCTCGGCCGCCGCAGCGGTCTTCCTCGCCCGCCTGCGCCGCGGCTGGCGCGAGGGCGGCAACCAGCCCGAGCGCTCGCTCGCGCTCGCCTCCTCGGACTGACCGCCGGCGGCGCTGCCCGCGCCGCAGAGCTGCTAGGCGACGCGGTCGGCGTAAGGCCGGAACGGCGGCGCCTCGACCCCGAGCACCACGCGCAGGGCGAGGCGCTCGGCGGCCGCGCGCTGGCGCAGCTCCGGGCGCCGCTGGGCGCGCGGGGCGAAGCCGGCGTAGCGCACCGCGTGGCGCAGCGCGAGCGCCGCGCGGAAGCCGAGCGCCGCCGGGCGGGTGAAGTGCTTGCGCGCGAACAGGACCTTCGAGTACGAGTTCTGCGCGAACAGGTCAGGCCGTGCCGCGCGCCCGGTGTGGTGCGTCAGGCGCATCGTCGGGAAGTGGCGGATGTCCCAGCCGGCGGCGCGGATGCGCAGGCACCAGTCGGTCTCCTCCGAGAACAGGAAGAAGCGCTCGTCGAAGCCGCCGGCCTGCTCGAAGGCCTCACGGCGGACGATCAGGAAGCCGCCGACCAGCCAGTCGGCCGACTGCTCGGTCTCGTAGGCGTCAAGCCGCATCTCCTCCTCCTGCAGCCAGCGCAGGGCCGACAGGCGGTTGAGCAGGAGCGCCTCGCCGAGCTGGCGGGTGGGCGACGGGAAGCGGCGGATGGTCGCGTGCAGGCTGCCGTCCGGGTAGTGGGTGACGGCGCTGCCGACGCCGACCGCGGGCCGCCGGTCCATCTCGGCGACGAGGTCGGCCAGCGTGCCGTCGACGATCTCCATGTCCGGGTTGAGCGCCAGCAGGTAGCGGCCGCGGGCGGCGGCGAGCGCGATGTTGTTGCCGGCGGCGAAGCCGATGTTCGGCCGGCGCGTGACCGCGATGTGCGGGAACTCGCGCTCGACGGCGTCGGGCGTCCCGTCGGTGGAGCCGCTGTCGACGACGAGCCACTCGACGTCGATCGGGCCGGCCTTGGCGTGGGCGGCCCGGAGGACGTCGAGCACCTTGTCGCGGCCTTCGTGCGACACGATGATGATGCTGATGTCCGGGCGCCGGAGGTTCTCGATGGCGTCCATACCGGAAATAGAACGTTCGCGCCCGGCGGGGACTTGCGCCGGAAGCAACGCGCCGACGGGGCCGTTGCTCTGTCGATGTGCGGCATCATCGGACAGGTCCGCTTCGACGGCCGGGCAGTGGAGGCGCAGCTGCCGGCGCGGATGTGCGCCGGCCTCGAGCACCGCGGGCCTGACGCGCGCGGCATCCACGCCGAGGACGGCGTGGCGCTCGGCATCCAGCGCCTGCGGGTCGTCGACCTCAGCACCGGCGACCAGCCCATCTACACCGAGGACCGCTCGGTGGTGGTCGTGCTCAACGGCGAGATCTACAACTACCGCGAGCTGCGCGACGAGCTGCTCGCGCGCGGCCACACGCTCGCCACCAAGGGCGACACCGAGGTGATCGCCCACCTGTACGAGGAGTACGGCGTCGACTGCGTGCGCCGGCTGCACGGCATGTTCGCCTTCGCCCTCTGGGACGCGCGCCGCAAGCGGCTGGTGATCGCGCGCGACCGGATCGGCAAGAAGCCCCTCGTCTACTCGCTCCGCCGCGGCGTGCTCAGCTTCGCGTCCGAGATGGGCGCCCTGCTCGCCGACACCGAGCTGCCGCGCGAGGTCGACGAGGCGGCGATCGACGCCTACCTGGCGCTCGGCTACGTGCCCGGGCCGCTGACCGCGCTGCGCGGCGTGCAGAAGCTGCCGCCCGCCCACACGCTCGTGTTCGAGGACGGCAAGGCGACGCTGCAGCGCTACTGGCGCTTGGACTACTCGCGCAAGCAGGAGCTGCCGGTCGAGGAATGGTGCGAGCGCATCCGCGCCGCGCTGCGCGAGGCGACCCGCAAGCGCCTGATCGCCGACGTCCCGCTCGGCGCGTTCCTCTCCGGCGGCATCGACTCGTCGGCGGTCGTGGCCGCGATGGCCGAGTCCTCGACCGAGCCGGTGCGCACGTTCTCGATCGGCTTCGGCCACCAGGAGTTCGACGAGCTGCCCTACGCGCGCCGGATCGCGCAGCAGTTCGGCGCCGTCCACGAGGAGTTCCAGGTCGAGCCCAGCGCGGTCGAGATCGCGCCCAAGATCGTCCGCCACTACGGCGAGCCGTTCGCCGACGCGACCGCGATCCCCAGCTTCTACCTGTCCGAGCTGACGCGCCGGCACGTCACCGTGGCGCTCAACGGCGACGGCGGCGACGAGTCGTTCGGCGGCTACACGCGCTACGTCGCCAACGCGCTCGCCGGCCGGCTGGACCGCGTCCCGCGCCCGGCCCGCCTCGCCGCCGGCGCGCTCGGCCGCCGGCTGCCGGCGGGCGGGCACATCTCCAGCGTGCGCAACCGCGCGCGCCGGCTGTCGACCACGCTGGCGCTCGAGGCCCCGGCCCGCTACGCGCGCTACAAGGAGCTGTGCGACCTCCCGACGCGGCGCGAGCTCTACTCGCCGGCCTTCTCCGCCATGGCCGAGGGCTTCGGGGGCGACGCGATCGCCGACGCCTGGGCCGCGACCTCCGGCGCCTCGCTCGTCGACAAGATGCTCGAGGTCGACGTCGAGACCTACCTCGCCGGCGACCTGATCCCCAAGGTCGACATCGCCACGATGGCGTACGCGCTCGAGGCCCGCTCGCCGTTCCTCGACCACGAGCTGATGCAGCTCGCCGCCACCATCCCCGCCGACCTCAAGGTGCGCGGGTCGGAGAAGAAGTGGATCCTGCGCGAGGCCCTGCGCGGCTGGCTGCCCGACGACATCCTCGACCGCCCCAAGCAGGGCTTCGTCGTGCCGCTGTCGTCGTGGCTGCGCGGCGACCTGCGGTCGTGGGCGCGCGACATCCTGCTCGACCCCTCGGCGCTCGGGCGCGGATACTTCCGGCCGGACGCGGTCGAGGGCCTGCTCGACCGGCATGCCGCCGGCGCCGACGCGGACGACAAGCGCATCTGGTCGCTCGTGATGCTCGAGCTGTGGCACCGCGAGTTCCTGGACGCCCCGGCAAGTCTGACGTCGTCCGCGACGTTACTTGGGCGACATGCTGCCTGAGAGCGGAGAGGCGACGGTCGAGCAGACACCGGAACCGCTGGCCCGGACCGCCCGGCGGGCGTTGTGGTGGAGCGTGGCCAACAACCTCGTCGGCCGCGTCGGCACGACGCTGATCGGAATCGTCCTCGCCCGCATCCTCGTGCCCGAGGACTACGGCATCTACGCCGTGGCGCTCGTCGCGCTGCACGGCCTGCTGAGCCTCAACGAGCTCGGGGTCAGCCTCGCGATCGTCCGCTGGCCGGGCGACGTCTCGCGGATCGCGCCGACCGTGGCCACGCTCGCGCTCTGCTCGAGCGCGCTGCTGTGGCTGGCGATGTTCGCCTGCGCGCCGCTCGTCGCCGACGCCCTGAACGCGCCCGAGGCGACCTGGATCATGCGCATCCTCACGCTGTCGGTCCTGATCGACGCGGTCACCGCCGTGCCGGCCGCGCTGATGACCCGCGGCTTCATGCAGCGCGAGCGGATGATCGTCGACACGATCGGCTTCGGCGTCGGCGCCGTGACCGCCGTCTCGCTCGCCGTGGCGGGCATGGGCGCGTGGGCGCTGGCGATCAGCGCGCTGCTCGGCAGCGTCGTCCATGGCGTGTTCATCCTGCGCTACGCGCCGCGCGTGTACCCCTTCGGCTTCCAGCCCAAGCTGGCCCGCGAGCTGCTCGCCTTCGGGCTCCCGCTCGCCGGGGCGAGCCTGCTGGTGATCGCGATGCTGAACATCGACTACGTCGTGATCGGCGCGGCGCTCGGCCCGATCCAGCTCGGGTTCTACCTGCTGGCCTTCAACCTGTCGGCCTGGCCGGTGAACATGTTCTCGGCGCCCGCCCGGCGGATCTCGCTGCCGCTGTTCGCGCGCCTGCACAACGGCGAGGCGAACGCCTCGGCGGCGTTCGCGCCGGTCTGCGCGGCGCTCCTGCTCGTCACGCTTCCCGCCTGCCTGATGCTCGCGCTCTACGCCGAGCCGCTGGTGCGGCTCGTGTACAGCGAGACGTGGGTGCCGGCGGCCGCGGCGCTGCCGTGGCTGATGGTGCTCGCCGTCGCCCGCGTCCTCGGCGAGCTCGTCTACGACTTCCTGACCGCGCTCGGCGCCTCGCGTACGAACCTCGTGCTCCAGGCCGTGTGGTTCGTCGCGCTGCTGGCGGCGCTGCCGCTGGCCGTCCGGCAGGGCGGGATCGAGGCCGTCGCCATGACGCACGCCGCCGTGGCGCTGCTCGTCGTCGTCCCCGCCTACGGGATCGCGCTCGGGCGCGCCGGTGTCTCGCTGCGCGTGGTCGCCGCCCAGCTCGCACGCCCGCTCGCCGGCGGGGCGCTGGCCGGAGCGGCCGGCGTCGGCGTCGCGCTGCTCGTCGCCGACACGCTCGCCCAGGTCTTCCTCGGCGGCACGCTCGTCGCGCTGGTGTACGCGGCCAGCGTGTACCCGATGCGGAGCATGCTCCGGGCCCCGGCGGTGGCGTCATGACCGACGCGCTCGTGGTGATCGTCGCCGGGACGTCGTGGGACGGCATCTTCAACTCGGAGCGCCACGTCGCCCTCCAGCTGGCCGAGCGCGGCCCGGTGCTGTGGGTCGATCCGCAGATCTCCTGCCTGTCGCCGCTGCGCGACCGCACGGCGCTGAAGGCGCTGCGCGAGGAGCGCCTGCGGCGCGTCGCTCCCAACATCATGCGCCTGACCCCGGTGACGGTGCCCGGCGTCTCGCGGCCGGTGCTGCGCGAGCTCGCCGCCCGGCAGGCGCGCCGCGCGGTGCGGCGCGCGGTCGACCGGCTCGGGGCGCGCGTGCACAGCGTCGTGGTGGCGTCGCTCAACGACATGCTCGGCGCCGTCCCCGGCGCCCAGCGGGTCTTCTACGGCACCGACGACTTCGTGGCCGGCGCCAAGCTGATGGGCACCGACCCGCGCTGGTTCGAGCGGATGGAGCGCCGCCAGCTCGAGCTCGCCGACGTCGTGATCGCGATCTCGCCCGAGCTGCGCGAGAAGTGGTCGGCCCACCACCACGACATCGCCGTCGTCCCCAACGGCTGCGACGCCGGGCACTTCGCGACCGCCGACCACGCGCCGCTGCCCGGCGACGTCGAGCTCGAGGGCCCGATCGCCGGCTTCGTCGGCCACATGTCCGAGCGGATCGACCTCGACATGCTCGAGGCGGTGGCCGACACGGGCGTCTCGCTGCTGCTCGTGGGGCCGCGGCAGCCGACGTTCGAGATCGCCAAGATGAACGCGCTCTTCGCCCGCCCCAACGTGCAGTGGGTCGGCCCCAAGGCCTTCGGCGAGCTGCCGTCGTACCTGCGGGTCGTCGACGTCGGCCTCACGCCGTACCGCCAGTCAGCGTTCAACCGCGCGAGCGTGCCGCTGAAGACGCTCGAGTACCTCGCCGCCGGGCGGCCCGTGGTGGCCAGCGACCTTCCCGCCCACCGCCGGCTGGACACCGCCCACGTGACGCTCGCCGGCACGCCGGCCGAGTTCGCCGAGCGCACCCGCGAGCGGCTGCTCGCGCCCGACCGCTCCGGCGCCGCCGCCCGGCGCGCGCTCGGCGCCCGCCACTCGTGGGCGGCGCGCGCGGGCGACATCGCCCGCCTGATCGGCCTCGACGACGAGCCGGCCGAGCTGCGGGAGGCGGCGTGACGCCGCGCGACCTGCTGATCGTCGGCGCCGGCGGCTTCTCGCGCGAGACCGCCGAGGCGGTGCGCGCCGTCAACGCCGTGCGGCCGGCGTGGAACCTGCTCGGCTTCCTCGACGACGACCCGGCGCGGCACGGCACGCTCGTCGACGGCACGCCGGTGCTCGGCCCGATCGAGCTCGTGCACGAGCACCCCGACGCGGAGGTCGTGCTCACCACCGGGCGGCCCGACAACTACGCCAGCCGCCGGGCGATCGCCGCGCGGCTCGGCGTCGACGACGAGCGCTACGCCACGATCGTGCACCCCGCCGCGAGCGTCGGCACGACGTGCGAGGTGGGCGCCGGGAGCGTGCTGCTCGCGCACGCCGACCTCACGGCGGCCGTCGTCGTCGGCCGGCACGTGGCGATGATGCCGCAGGTCGTCGTGCCGCACGACGCCCGCGTCGACGACTTCGCGACGCTGACCGCGGGCGTGCGGCTCAGCGGCGCCTGCCACGTCGGCGAGGGCGCCTACCTGGGCAGCGGCGCGCTGGTCCGCGAGGGCGTCGCGATCGGCGCCTGGGCGATGGTCGGGATGGGCTCGGTGGTCACGCGCGACGTCCCGCCGGCGCGCCTGTGGTTCGGCAGCCCGGCCCGCGACAAGGGCGAAGCGCCGCTGCCGGCGTCGCTCCTGGCGGCGGCATGAGGGTCGCCGTCTACCCGCACATGCTCGAGCTCGGCGGGAGCCAGCTGCACGCGATCGAGCTCGCCGCGGGCGTCCGCGACCTCGGCCACGACGTCGTCGTCTTCGCCCAGCCGGGCCCGCTGAAGGCGCGCGTCGACGAGCTGGGCCTCGACTTCGTGGCCGCGCCGCAGCCGCGCGGCCGGCCCTCGCCCGGCGTCCTGCGCGCCCTCGGTGGCCTGATCGCCGAGCGGTCGCTCGACGTCGTGCACGCCTACGAGTGGACGACCGCGCTCGAGGCCTACTGGGGCGCCCAGGTGCGCCGCGGCGTCCCGGCGATCGCGAGCGTGATGTCGATGGCGGTCGCCCCGTTCATCCCGCGCGACCTCGCGCTCGTCGTCGGCACCGAGCAGATCGCCGACCACGAGCGCCGTCTCGGCCGCCCCGCGGTGCACGTGATCGAGCCGCCCGTGGACACCGACCACAACGCGCCCGGGATCGCCGACATAGCCGCGTTCCGCCGCGAGCACAGGCTCGATCCCGACGCGCTGACGGTGGTGTGCGTGACGCGGCTGGCGGCCGAGCTCAAGCTCGAGGGCGTGCTGGCGGCGATCGACGCCGTCGCGGACGTCGCCGCGACCGTGCCGATGCAGCTCGTCGTCGTCGGCGACGGGCCCACGCGCGCGATCGTCGGCGAGCGCGCCGAGCGCGCCAACGCACGCGCCGGGCGCCGGGTCGTCGTCCTCACCGGCTCGCTCGACGACCCGCGCGCCGCCTACGCGTGCGCCGACGTCTGCCTCGGCATGGGCGGCTCGGCCCTGCGCGCCGCGGCGTTCGCCCGGCCGCTGGTCGTGCAGGGCGAGCGCGGCTTCTGGGAGCTGCTGACGCCCGACACGTTCGCCCAGTTCGAGTGGACCGGCTGGTACGGCGTCGGCGACGGCCCCGAGCACGGCCGCCCGCGCGTGGCCGCGCTGCTGCGCGAGCTCGCGCACGACGCGGACCGGCGCGCGGCGCTCGGCGCCTACGGACGCCGGCTGATCGAGGAGCGCTTCTCGCTCGCGCGGGCAGCGGTGCGGCAGGTCGAGATCTACGAGCAGATCGCCGCCGGCGAGCCCGTGCACGCCCGGCAGCGCCTGATCACGGCCGGTGGGTCGGCGGTCGGGCTGGCCGCGTACCGCACCCGCCGCCGCGCCGAGCAGCTGCTCGGGCGCGCGAGCGTCGACGACTTCAACTCGATGCCGGTCGCTGCGGTCGCCCCGCCGCGCGCCGCCTGACATGAGCGCAATGCCCCGCCTGCCCCGTCTCCGGCTGACCCGCGGACCCGTGCTCGCGCTGTGCGCGGCGATCGCGCTCGCCTGCGCGGTGGCGAGCGTCGCGCACGTGAGCCTGCTCCCGCCCAGCCTCGAGCAGCGCGACCTGAGCGTGGCCGCGGCCACCGCGCGGATCGCCGTCGACCTGCCGAAGGGCCTCGTCGACGACCCGCTCGCGACCGAGGCGGAGTACCAGAACGTGCAGCGCCGGGCGATCCTGATCGCGAACCTCATGACCGGCGACCGCGCGCTCGAGGAGATCGCCCGCCTCGCCCGCGTCCCCGCGAGCGACATCGCCGCCACTACGCGGGTGATGATCGACGTCCAGCCCGCGATGCTCGAGCCCGACAGCGAGCGCCGGGCAGCCCAGCTCGCCGACTCGCAGCGGCCCTACCAGCTCGAGGTCCGCCCCGACCCGTTCCGGCCGAAGCTCTCCGTCTACGCCCAGGCGCCCTCGGTCGTCGAGGCTGCGCGGCTGGCCAACGCCGCGCTGCCCGGCGTGGAGGCCTACCTCGACGACATGGTGCGCGAGCAGGGTGCCGATCCGGCCAAGCAGGTCCGGCTCGAGCAGCTCGGCACGGCGCACGGCACGGTGCTCAACGGTGGCACCGCGATCATGATCGCCGGCCTGACGTTCCTGCTCGCCTTCGTCGGCCTGTGCCTGGCCGCGCTCGGCGTCTCGCGGCTGCGCCGCGCCTCCGCCTCTCGCGGCGACGTCGAAGCGCCCGAGGAGGCGGCGCCGGGCGAGCCGCTGGAGCTCCCGAGCTGGGTCACCCCGCTGCCGCGCGCGCAGGCCGCCGCCGGTGCCATGCCCGCGGCCGCCATGGTCCGGCCGTCGCTCGTCGCCTCGGGCGGCCGCGCGCTCGTGCCTCCGGGCGCCTTCCGCCCGAACGTGGGGCTCGCGCTGCCGGGCCGGCTCGCGCCGGTGACCGCGCTGCGGCGCGACACCGTGGCGCGAGCGGTGTCCAAGGCCGGCGACTGGCCGCGCACCACGCGCGTGCTCCCGTGGCTGATCGCCGCGTTCCTGGTCGTCGTGTGGCTGGTCCCGTTCAACGAGATCGAGCTTGCGATCTCGCTGCCGATCGACCTCAAGTTCGATCGCCTCGTGCTCCCCGTCCTCGTGGCGGTGTGGGTGCTCGTCGTGGCCGCGGGCGGGCGCGACCGGCCGGTCGTGCGCGCCACCTGGATCCACGTCGCGGTCGGCGCCGTGGTCGTGATGGCGTGCCTCAGCCTCGTGCTCGCCTCGCACTCGCTGGCGGAGACGCTCGAGTTCGACACCGCCGTGAAGAAGCTCACGCTGCTGGGCTCGTACGTGATGCTGTTCGTCATCGTCGCGAGCGTCGTGCGGCGCAGCGAGATCCGGGCGTTCATGACGTTCACCGTCATCCTCGCGTCGATCTGCGCGCTCGGCACGATCGTCGAGTACCGCTTCAGCTTCAACGCGTTCTTCTGGTTCTCGGACGCGATCCTGCCGGGCACCTTCTCGATCGCCCAGGTGACGCCCGACGGCATCGACGAGATCGGGCGCCGGCTCGTGCGCGGGCCCGGCCAGGTGTCGCTCGAGACCGTGGCCATGATGTGCATGGCGCTGCCGATCGCGCTTGCCCGGCTGATCGGGTCCGACACCGCGCGGGAGCGGCTGATCTACGCCGCGCTCACCGCGCTGCTGATGGCCGCGATGGTCTCGACGTTTCGCAAGACGGCGCTGATCGCGCCGGTGTCGGTGTGCCTCACGTTCGCGTTCTTCCGCCGCAGCGAGCTGCTCAAGCTGGCTCCGCTCGGCATCGTGCTCGTGCTGCTGATCCAGGTGCTCTCCCCGGGCGCGCTGACGGGCGTCACGAGCCAGCTCGACCGCAGCCGGCTCGGCGTCACGACCGTGAGCGACCGCACGGCCGACTACGACGCGGTGCGACCCGACCTGTGGACGCACCTGGCCTTCGGGCGCGGGTACGGGAGCTACGAGCACACCAGCTACCGGATCCTCGACATGGAGCTGCTGCGCCAGATCGTCGAGGTGGGCGTGCTCGGCCTGCTCGTCTACGTGCTGCTGGCGGTGGCGGTGATCGCCGTCGCGCTACGGCCGATCCGGGAGCGCGGGCCGGACGCGCCCGTGGCGCTGGCCGTCGCCGCGACGGCCGTCTGCTTCCTCGTCGTCTCCACGCTCTTCGACGTCATGTCGTTCCCGCACGTGCCGTACATCTTCCTGTTCATGGCCGCGATGCTGGCCGTGATCACGACCACGCCGCAACGGGAGCCGTCGTGGAGACCCTGACCGTGCTGCGCCTGCTGTGGCGGATGCGCCTGCTGGTGATCGTGGGCGCGCTCACGGCGGTCGCCGCCGGCGCCGTGGCGACGGGCAAGCTCGGCATCGGACCGTTCGACGGCGGCAGCCGGATGGTGTGGATCGCGACGAGCGAGGTCCAGGTCGACACGCCGCGGCCGCTCGCCACCGACGCCCACGCGAGCGCGTCGACGATCCAGACCCAGACGGTGTTGCTCGCCGACTACGTGACCAGCGACGCCGCGCGCGACGCGATGGCGCGCGCGGTCGACATCCGCAGCGCGGACCTGGCGGTCACGACGCCGTTGATCGACTCGCCGCTGCGCCAGAGCCCGCTCGTCTACCGGACCACGCAGGCGGTGTCGGCCTCGCGCACGCCGTACACGGTCGTGGCCAACCCGGCGCAGCTGACGCCGATCATGGAGCTGGTCGCGATGGGCCCGGAGCGCGAGACGACGCTGGCGCTCTCCGGGGCGGCTGCGGTGGCCCTGCGGACCGCGGCCGCGAGCGACGCCGGCGACACCCGCCGCGGGCTCGAGATCGAGCCGCTCGGACCCGTCCGGCTCGGGGGGTTCGAGACGGGCGGGTCCGGGCTGGTGCGCGGCGTGGCGCTCGCCGTGTTCCTGTTCTGCCTGTGGTGCGGGACGATCGTCGTCGGTACGGGCGTGCTGCGCGCGTGGCGGCGGTCGTCGCCCGCCTACCAGTGCACGCCGGTCGGCTTGCGGTAGCCGATCGGCGGCTGCCCCAGCGGGTTGCAGATCGCGCCCGTGCAGTTGCCCGCGGCGTCGAGCAGCGCGGTCCTCGTCCAGATGTTCGCGATGAAGGTCGCGGCGCTCAGCGATCCGCTCTGGGCGAAGCCGCCCTCCGGGTCGACCGCGAGGTTGCGCTCGACGAGGTTGCCGCTGCCGGAGTCGAGGTCCCACTCGAAGCCCGGGAAGCCGGTGAACGCCTGCCCGAGGTCGGAGAACGTGTTGCCGCGGATCGTGATGTTGGAGCGGCTCGTCCCGCCGGTCCCGAGGCCGCCGATCTCCACCCGGCCGCGGCCGATCTCGACGAGGTTGTTCTCGTACAGCAGCGCGCCGCTCGAGCCGCCGTGGATGTACGTCGCCCCGGCGTTCCCGGTGGTCGAGCCGTTGTAGTAGCCCTGGTGGTGGAGCCAGTTGTTCGTGATCCGCAGGTTCGAGCCGTTGCCCGTGATCTGGATGTTGTCCGAGTGCTCGCTCGAGCCCGGGTTGGCGCCGACCGGCCCGATCTCGTTGCGGTCGATCACCACGTCTGAGCCGCCCACGCCCTGGAAGCCGTCGGCGGCGAGGTCGTGCAGCTTGTTGCGCTCGAACCGCAGGCGCGTGCTGTTGCCGTAGCAGCGGCAGCCGTAGCCGGTGTTGCCGGAGTCGTCGGCGAGCGTCCAGCCGATGTCGTTGTCGCGGATCGTGACGTCGGTCGTGGAATCGGGCATGAAGATCAGCTGGTCGTAGACGCGGTTGGCCGCGGTGCCGCCGATCCTCGACTGCTCGATCGTGATGAACGACGAGCCGCCGCGGATGATCGTCGACCGCATGCGCGCCCGGACCGTGATCCGCGAGGACCCGCTGATCGAGACCGCACCCAGCTCGCCGCCGCCGCTGGTGCCGACGAAGCGCGTGGCCGAGCTGTCGAGGTTGTCGAGATTCACGTTGCCGACGGATGCGGTGACGCAGACGTCGTCCCCGGCTTGGACGGCCGAGCGCACCGCCGACGCCGAGGTGGCGTTCGTGGCACCGGGCTGACAGGACGGCTGGCCGAGCGGCGGGAGCCCCGAGCTCGGCGGCGGGGTCGGGGTCGGCGTGGGGGTCGCAGTCGGCGTCGGAGTCGGAGTCGCAGTCGGGCTCGGAGTCGCAGTCGGCGTCGCAGTCGGCGTCGCAGTCGGCGTCGGAGTCGCAGTCGGCGTCGGAGTCGCAGTCGGCGTCGGAGTCGCAGTCGGGCTCGGCGTCGGAGTAGCAGACGGGCTCGGCGTCGGACTCGGCGTCGGCGTCGGCGTCGGCGCGGGAGTGGCCCTCACGAGCAAGGTGCTCATCGAGGTGGCGGTGCGGCCCTGCGCGTCGGTGACGGTCAGCCGGACGGCCTTCGACCCGACGTCCTCGAAGGTGAACGTCAACCTGAGGCCTATGCCGAGCGGCCAGTCCACGCCGCCGGGCCCGTCGAAGCCGTCGTCGGACCATCGGTAGGTGCACGGCGCGGCCGCGCAGGTCGAGCCCGAGGCGTCGAAGGCGACGAGATCCCCGGTGACCGGGTTCGCCGGCGTGGTCGTGAACGAGGCGGTGGGCGCCGCATCCGGGGTCGGAGTCGGAGTCGGGGCGGGGGTCGCCGTCGGCGCCGGAGTCACCGTCGGAGCGGGCGTCGCCGTCGGAGTGGGCGTCGCCGTCGGAGCAGGCGTCGCCGTCGGGGTCGGAGCGGGGGTCGCCGTCGGGGCAGGAGTCGCTGTCGGAGTGGGCGTCGGGGAAGGCGTCGGCGTCGGCCCCGGCGCGACGACCACGGTCCGCGAGCTGCTGGCGCTGTCCTGCAGGGCGTCCGTGACCGTCAGCCGGATGAACTTGCTCCCGGCCTGCTCGAACGTGAACGTGAGCTGCGCGGCCGAGCCGAGCGGCCACGTGCCGCCGCCTGGGCCATCCGCGCCGTCGTCGACCCAGCGGTACGTGCACGGGGGCGCCGAGCACTCGGAGTCGGATGCGTCGAACGTGACCGGCTGGCCCGGGACCGGATTCGCCGGCGTGAAGCTGAAGGATGCCGACGTCGCCGCCGCGGCGGAAGCCGCCAGGCCGAGGACCGGCGCCGGCGCGGGCCCGCGATGGGCCGCCGCTGCGGCTCCAACCGCAACGACCGACGACAGCAACAGCAGGACGGACACGTACAAGCGCTTCAGCATCGAGGGCAAGCTCCTTGGAGACGCAGGCCCTCCGCCGAGGCCAGGAACGATCTGGTTTTTGGGGCCGCCATCCGCGCGACCACCTCAAGCCCCCGCCGGCCCCGAGTTCTATACCCGCATGCGTGCTTATGAACCCACCGGCAGCTTAGCGGCGCACCGGATCAGAGTGCGGTGCGGTGCTGCTCGCCGTTACAGCGGGGTGCCGACCGTCGGACGAGCGGCCTCCGCGCGCGCCAGCTCGCGCCAGGTCCGGGCCAGTCCCGGGCCGACCACGATGGCGGTGCACCAGAGCAGCACGAACAGCAGGAACGCGGCGATCCCCAGCAGCTTGCGGGGGCCCTTGACGATCGTCGTCGACGACGTCTTGCCGAGCGCCTCCACGCCCAGCCGGCGCTCCTCGGGGACGGTCGCGTCGAGCGCGGTCGCCGCGAGATGGGTCCGCAGCTCGTCGACGGCGGCGGTCGCGAGCCGGGCCGCCAGGGCCTCGTCCCGCGCCTGCACGTTCATCGAGACGATCGGCATCGAGTTGTGGATGAAGAGGTCCATCACCGCCGTCTTGCGCACGTCGGCGTTGAGGCCCGACGCCGACCGCCCGTCCTCGCCGGCCGGCTTGTCCCCGGTCGGCGCGATCACGATCAGCCGGCCGGGCGGGATGCCGGCCGCGCGGGCGATGCGGTCCTTGAGCGGGCTGCTCGCGACCAGGCCGGCGAGCAGGTGCGCACGCGTCCACACGCCGCCGATGTCGGTCGCCTGACCGGCGATCTCGGTGCTCACACCGCCGACGTCGACCGCGAGCGACGTCGGCGAGTCGACCAGCACCTCGGCCGTCGCGATCCCGGCCTCGTACTGGCGGCTCTCGAGCTTCGGCGGCACACCGATGTCGACGCTGTAGCCCGTGCGCACGCCGATCGCGAGGGCGATCACGACCCCGACCGCGACCAGGCGGCGCCAGCGGCGGAGGTTGCGCAGCGTCATCACGGGCACATCGGATCAACGCCGGTCGGGTCCCCGTACTCGCGGGGAGGAGCACGACCTCGCGGCTAGAATCGCGCTGCATGTGCGGAATCGTCGGCTATGTGGGAGGCCGGCCGGTCCAGGAGATCCTCCTCGACGGCCTCGAGAACCTGGAGTACCGCGGCTACGACTCGGCCGGGATCTCGATCCAGGGCGAGGACGGCCTCGAGGCGGTACGCGCGATCGGCAACCTCGCGCAGCTGCGCACGGCCGTCGACGCGCGTGACGGCGAAGGCGGCGTCGCCGTGCTCGCGCCGCCCGCCACCACGGGCATCGGCCACACCCGCTGGGCCACCCACGGGCGCGTCAGCGAGGAGAACGCCCACCCCCACTTCGACACCGCCGACCGCCTGCACGTCGTGGTCAACGGCATCGTCGAGAACTACATGGAGCTCAAGCAGGAGCTGCGCGAGCAGGGCGCCGTGTTCACGTCGGAGACCGACGCCGAGGTCATCGCGCACCTCGTGTCGGCGCACGTCGACGAGCACGGGCTCGAAGAGGCCGTCCGGCGCGCGTACGCCCGCCTGCGCGGCCACTACGCGTTCGTGGCGATCGCCGCCGACGAGCCGGGCACGATCGTCGCGGCGCGCAAGGAGTGCCCGCTCGTGGTCGGCCGTGGCGACGGCGAGCAGTTCCTCGGCTCCGCGATCCCCGCGTTCCTTGCCCACACCCGCCGCGTGCAGCTGATCGAGAACGACGAGATCGTCATCGTCACGGCCGACGACGTGCGCTTCACGCGCGCCGACGGCACGCCGGTCGAGCGCGAGATCGAGGAGGTCGACTGGAGCGCCGAGGTCGCCGAGAAGGGCGGCTACGAGACGTTCATGCTGAAGGAGATCCACGAGCAGGCGGAGGCCGTCGCCGAGACGATCGCCGACCGCACCGCGCGTGGCGTCGGCGTCGACCTCGACGACCTCGGGCCGATCGACGACGACTTCCTGCGGCGCTGCCGCCGGATCGTGGTCGTCGCCTGCGGCACCTCGTACCACGCGGGCCTGATCGGCCGCTACGCGATCGAGGAGTGGGCCCGCGTCGGAGTCGAGATGGACGTCGCCAGCGAGTACCGCTACCGCAACCCCGTCGTCGGGCCGGACGACCTCGTGATCGGCATCTCCCAGTCCGGCGAGACCGCGGACACGCTGGCGGCGATGCGGCTCGCGCCGCCGCCGCGGCGCGACCGTGCTGGCGATCACGAACGGCATGGGCTCGCAGGCGACGCGCGAGGCCGACGGCGTGCTCTTCACCCGCTCGGGCCTCGAGGTGAGCGTCGCCGCCACCAAGACGTTCGTGGCCCAGGTGTCCGCGATGTACCTGCTGGGCCTGCGCATGGCCGAGCTGCGCGGCACGCTCGCGCCCGAGCGCCTCGCCGAGCTGGTCGTCGCGCTCAAGCGCATCCCCCACTGCGTCGAGCAGCTGCTGGCGTCGGTCGGCGAGACCGTCGAGCGCACCGCCCGCGCGCACTACGAGTCCGACTTCTTCCTCTACCTCGGCCGCCACGTCGGCCTGCCGGTCGCGCTCGAGGGCGCGCTGAAGCTGAAGGAGATCTCCTACATCGCGACCGACGCGTACGCCGCGGGCGAGATGAAGCACGGGCCGATCGCGCTGCTCGACGAGCGCACCCCGGTCGTCTGCGTGGCGACCGACTCGCCGGTGCTCGAGAAGCTCGTCTCGAACATGCAGGAGGTCCGCGCCCGCGGCGCGCACGTGATCGCCGTCGCCACCGCCGGCAACCGGGAGATCGAGGCGCACGCCGAGGAGGTCCTGTGGGTCCCGCAGACCGACTGGATGCTGCAGCCGCTGC
This sequence comes from uncultured Solirubrobacteraceae bacterium, assembly GCA_963789005.1. Taxonomy (GTDB): domain Bacteria; phylum Actinomycetota; class Thermoleophilia; order Solirubrobacterales; family Solirubrobacteraceae; genus DASSUW01. Next base: position 240,059 of record CAWBIZ010000015.1, on the reverse strand, counting down.
TGGCGGTGATCCCGCTCCAGCTGCTGGCCTACCGGATCGCCACGCTGCGCGGGCTCAACGTCGATCAGCCGCGCAACCTGGCCAAGACCGTAACCGTCGAGTAGACCGTTACGGTCGAGTCGCGGCGCGCGCGAGCACGATCGCCGTCGCCACACCCGCCACCGCGAGCGCGCCCGCGAAGCACGCCAGCGCCGTGTCCGCGCCCAGCACCGTCCACAGCGCGCCGAAGGCCACCGAGGCGAACAGGCGGGCGATGCTGACCGTCGTGCCCAGCAGCGCGAGCCCGCTCCCGCGCAGCGTCTCGGGCACGACCGCGCTGCCGAGCGCCATCAGCACGCCGTCGGTGGCCGCGTAGTACGCGCCCAGCAGGCCGAGCGCGGCCGCGAGCATGATCCAGCCGGTGGCCGGCGAGAGCAGCGTGAGGTAGACGGCGAGCAGCAGCCCGTACCCGCCCAGCAGCACGCGCCCGCGCCCGAAGCGATCCGCGATCCGGCCCATCGGCACCGCGAGCACCATGTAGGTCCCGGCGCTGCCCACGAACAGCAGCGGGAACAGCGAGGCCCCGAGGTTCAGCTCCTCCTGCAGCACGAGGAAGAGGAAGGCGTCGCTCGCCGTCGCCAGGCTGAGCGCGCCGGCGGCGATCAGCAGCGCGCGGTACTGCGCGATCCGCAGCAGGCCGAAGGCGCCCTTGAGCGTCGGCTGCGGCGCGGGCTCGCCGGCCTCGGCCGCAGGCGCGCGCGGCCGGACGAACAGCACGAGCACGGCCACGCCGATCACGGCGATGCAGAAGGAGACGAGGAAGACGGAGTGGAACGCCAGCGGGGCGAGGGCCAGGAGGCCGAACGCGAGCAGCGGCCCCAGCATCGCTCCGGTGGTGTCCATCGCGCGGTGCACGCCGAACGCGGTCCCCAGCTCCTCCTTCGGGGTCGCGAGCGAGATCATCGCGTCGCGCGGGGCGGTGCGGATGCCCTTGCCGGCCCGGTCGAGCAGGACGACCGCCCCGATCGCCGAGACCGCCGTGCCGACGGCCACCAGCAGGAGCTTGCAGACGGCGGAGATCCCGTAGCCCGCGGCGGCGACCTCCTTGTGGCGGCTCCAGCGGTCGCCGATGTAGCCGCCCGCGAGGCGCACGATCGCCGACGCGCCGTTGTAGATGCCGTCGATCAGCCCGAACGCGAGCGGCGAGAAGCCGCCGACGTACACCAGGTACAGCGGCAGCACGGTGAGGACCATCTCCGACGAGATGTCGGTGAGCAGGCTGGTGAGGCCGAGCAGCACGACCGTGCGGTTGACCTTCGTCCCCGAGCGGTTGCCTGCGAGCAGTCGCCGGTGGCCCCGGAGCACCGCGGCCGAGTTCGACACCTGGTACACGCCCCACCAACGGCGCGAGCGGCCACGAACTCTCGCCTGGCCTTCGCGCGCGCCGGATCGCTTCTCGCGAGGAAGAAACGGCTCCGGAGGCCCGTTGCATGGTTCAGACATGGCGGCTATCGGGATCTTGCGAGAACTGTGGCGCCTACGGCGAGTGGTCCGCGTCGGGATCGTGCTTGCGATCCTCGGCGCGCTGCTCGTGAGCTACCACGTCAGCCTCGGCGTGCCGCCTCAGCTCGACAGCCGCCAGTATGTCGCGGGCGTGGCCGAGGCCCAGGTGCTGGTCGACTCGCCCCAGTCGCAGGTGGTCGACCTCGGCGGCGGCGAGTCCGAGGACGAGGAGGAGAGCGCCCAGATCGACCTCCTCGGCCTCACGACGCGCGCCCGCCTGCTCGCGAGCCTGATGTCGAGCAGCCCGCTGAAGGACAACGTCGCGGCCGCGGCCCGGATCCGCGCAGACAAGCTGATCGTGGTCGGCCCGGCGGGCGAGGAGACGGCGCCGCGCGCGACCACCGGGACGACGGTCGGCCCCGGCGACCGCCAGGCGAACGTCATCACGCTGTATGTCGACGAGACGCTCCCGATCATCGTCATCCAGGTCGAAGCGCCGGAGGCCGCCACCGCGGGCCGGCTCGCGGGCGCGGCGGTGGACGAGCTGCCCATCTACCTGGACTCGGTGGCGGCAGAGGAGCAGGTCCCGGACGCCCGGCAGCTCGTGATCGAGCCGCTCGGCCCTGCGACCGCGCGCGAGATCGCCAAGGGCCCGGGACAGCTCGTCGCCATCTTCGTCGCCATCCTCATCCTCGGCGCCTGGTGCACCGCCGCGATCCTGATTCGCCGCATGGTCGACCGCTGGACGGACCTGGCGCGGTACGAGTCCGCGCTCTCGGCCGAGGCCGCCGCCGAGCTGGGGCTCGAGCCCGTCGAGGACCAGCCCGACCGCAACGGCCGCGCCGCGCCCGCCGGCGACCGCGCTTCCGAGCGGAACGACCTGTGGCTCACGCCGCCCGCCCAGGCGCGCGCGCGACGGCTCTGACACGACACGAACGCCGGCGTCGAGGACACCGGCGTTCGCGTGCGCTCACCCGAAGGGAGCGCCGTTCAGGTGGAGGCGCAGACGATCGAGATGCCGCCGCCGAACGTGTGCCCGTCGCTGCTTCCGAACTTCTTCTCGCAGCCGGTGAGCTCATGCACGGTCCCGAGCACCCGCACCGCGGGCGGCTCGTACGCGGCGATCGCCGTATCCGTCGAAGCCATCGCTGGCATCCTTTCTTCCCTCACGCCTTCAAGGGTGGCGGCGCGGGAGCGGTTTCACACTGGACCTTGGTGGAGGTTTGAGGCTTTGAGCGCCCGCGGCGCCTACGGTTTCCGACTTCGAGGCGTGGAGGGTGCACGCTCGCTGCTCGTCGAGGCACCGCCGGAATGGCCGACGCTCGAGCTGGTGCGCCGGCCGGCCACAGGGCCGGGGCCGGCGGGCGACCGCGTGGCGGCCGACCGCGTCGACCTGCGGCTGCAGACCGGCGGCTGGGTGGAGCTCGAGCGCGACCCGGCCCGCGCCGCCTTCCACCTCACGACCACGCCGGATGACGGCGCGCTCGTGCATCCGTACCTCGCGCCGGTCGCGGCGATGGCGGCGCGCTGGGCGGGGCGCGACAGCTTCCATGCGGGAGCGGTGGTCGTCGACGGCGGCGCCTGGGCGATCGTCGGCGACAAGGGCTCGGGCAAGAGCTCGACGCTCGCCCAGCTCGCGCTCACCGGCCACGACGTGCTCACCGACGACATGCTGGTGCTCGACGGCGGCGAGGCGCTCGCGGGGCCGCGCTGCGTGGACCTGCGGCCCGAGCCCGCGGCGCGGTTCGGCGTCGGCACGCCGCTCGGGGTGATCGGCCAGCGCGAGCGCTGGCGGATGGAGCTCGGCGTCCTGGACGTCCCGCGGGTTCCGCTGCGCGGGTGGGTGCGGCTCGAATGGCACGACCGCGCGGAGGTCGGCTCCCTGCGCGGCGCGCAGCGGCTCGCGGCGCTCGAGCAGCACCGGGCGGTGCGCCTGCCGCCGCCTGACCCGGCGGCGCTGCTCGCGCTCAGCGCGCTCCCGGTGCTGGAGCTGCGCCGGCCGCAGCGCTGGGAGGCGCTAGCCGAGGTCGCCGACCGGCTGCTCGGCGCGATCGCCGGCTGAGCTCAGCCACGCCGCCTGCAGCAGCGAGAACGACTGCGCCCGCGGGCTCCCGGACCGCCAGTGGCGCCGCAGCGCCTCGGCGTCGACGAGCGCCTCGGGCACCCCTCCCCCGTCCCACTCCTCGGCGAGCGCGCGGGCATGGCGCGAGAAGAAGACCTCGTCGAAGCTCGCCTTGTCCGGCCGCGAGGCCAGCTCGGGCGGCAGCAGGTCGCCGAACGCCCGCCGCACGCCGGCCGTGCGGTCCGCGAAGCCGTGCGGCGCGGCGAGCCGCTCGACGGCGCGCCAGAGCGCCGCGTCGGCCAGCGGATGGACGATCTCCACGTCCTCGCCGCGGGCGGGAGCGTCGAGGCTCGAGAGGCTGACGCGCACGTAGCGCAGCGATCGGTACCAGCGTATGCGGGCGCCGAGGGCGCGCGGCTCGCGCGCTGCCGTGGCCGCCAGCTCGCGCAGCGCCGCGCGCGCCGCATGCTCGCGCAGCCAGGGGAAGTCGATCGGCAGGCGGCGCTCGAGCACGCGCGCCCGCACGGCGGCCGGCGCGAGCGCGAGCGCCGCGCGACCGGGATCGCGCCGCTCGGGCCGGGCGCGGAGGGTGCGCACGGCGGTCAGCCGGCTGCGCCGGACGGCCGCGAACAGCTCGTCGCCGCCGATGCCGGTGAGCAGCGACCCCCCGCGCGCGGCGTCGATCAGCGGCAGGTGGAAGTGCGCGTTGAACGGCCACAGCAGGCCGTGGGCGCGCAGCAGCCGCTGGGCGTACGGCCCGACGGCGTCGAGCTCGTCGGTGTGGCGGCACAGCTCCCACTCGCGCAGGGCGAGGGAGCCCACCAGCAGCTCCTGCCAGCGCGCCTCGTCGGCCGCCGGGGCGCCGGCGATGCGGTTGGTCGCCGGGATCGGGTCCGGCAGCCCCTCGCGGCGCGCGAGCCGCGTGGCCGCGGCCAGCACCAGCGAGGAGTCGCGCCCGCCCGAGAAGCTGACCAGGCACGGTGCCCGCCGCAGGGCGGGCAGGATCGCGGCGTCGAGCGCCGCCGCCGGGGTCTGCGCAGGGCCGCCGGGCGGCCATGGTGCGGGCGCCTCGGACCCGAGCACGATGCCGCACGCCAGCTCGAGCGATCTCACGGCCGCAACCGCGTGACTTCCCGGTAGGGCACGGTGGCGAGGTCGAGCTCGCCGTCGAGCCAGGCGTGCGCGAGGAAGTCCGCCGGCCCGGTGACGCCGATCACGACGTCGTGCCGCGCGCCGTGGGCCGCGTGCCAGCGCTGCAGCACGAGCGAGCGCTCCAGGCACGAGGCGCGCCCGCGGCGGAGCACCGCGGTCACGCCGCGCTCCGCGCGCGACGGGAGCGCAGGCGGCGCCGCGACGCGGACCTCGCCGAGCGGGCGCCCGCGCAGCTGCCGGCGGGCGGCGACCAGCGCCCGCGCCGCCCACAGGGCGCCCCGCCACGCAGCGAGGTCGGCGCGCGGGCGCATCAGCGCTGCAGCAGCTCCCGCTCGCGCAGGTCGGCGACGAACGCGTCGACGTCCCGCTCGGCGTCCGGCGCGGGCAGGCCGTACGCGGCGACCAGGGTCTGCATCAGCTCGTCGCGCGTGGTCCCGCGCGCGAGCAGCGGCCACAGCAGCGTCCCGGCGGCGTTCGTCGTCAGGTACAGCGAGGCGTTCGGCTCGAGGGCGACGATCTCGCCGTCGAGGTCCTGCCAGGCCAGGTCATCAGCGCGGAGCTGCAACACGCGATCCCTCCGATCGTGGGCCGAGCGCGGCGAGGTGCTCGCTCTCCGGGCGGTCGGCGTGCGCGACCGCGCGCCGAACCCGCGTCGCCTTCGTCCCCCAGCCCTCGCCCGGATGGGGCCGCACGTCGTGGGCCACCGCCAACGCCGCGCGAGTGACCACCTGGTGGGCGGGGAAGGCCGAAGCCGGGGCGAGCCAGCGCTCGAGATGCACCCCGAGCACGGTGCGCGAGCGCACCTCCGGCAGGTGGCGTGCCCAGACCCTGAGCGGGAGCGTGGCGCGGCGCCCGAGCAGGACGCTCTCGGCCGCCCGGCGCGTGGCCCGCCACAGACGCGCGCACCCCCACGCACGAGCCAGGGCATCGAGCTCGGCGGCGCCGGCCTCGAGGCTCAGCGCCTCGACGTCGACCAGCCGGCCGAGCCGCCCGAGCGGACGGTCCGTCCAGGCGTGCGCGGCGAGCAGCACCGCGTGGTGGGCGGGCGCCGGGGCGGCGATGCCCTCGACCGCGAGCGCGCTCGGCACCGACGCCTCCAGCAGCTCGGCGACCGGCGGGGCGGCGAGGCCGTCCGGCCAGTGCAGCGCGGCGTGGACCTCGACGCGCACCGGGAGCCCGGGAAGGTGCAGCGGCGCGAGGTGGTGAGCCGAGTCGGCGGCGCCGAGCGCCCCGAAGCCCGCGGCGACGAGGGCCCGCTGGGCGGCATCTGCGTCAGGCGTGAGCAGGTCGACGTCGATGTACGGACGCGTGAGCGGATCCGGGTACCGGGCCGCGACCTCGGCACCCTTGATGAGCAGCACCGGCCCGTCGCACGCCGCGCGCACGCGCTCGAGCACGCGCGGCACCGAGACGGCGACGATCGCGGCCAGCCGCTGGGCGTCCTGCAGCGTGCTCGGCACCGCGATCCCGCGCGCCTGCGCGCGGCGGGCGGCGAGCAGGTGCACGCGGTGGTCGCGCAGCACGTCGACGCGCCGCTCGAGGCCGGCGTCCACGAGCTCGTCGAGCACGGTGTCGACGGCCGTCCACATCAGTACAGCCCCAGCGTGCCGTTGCGGCGCTCGCGCGCGTACGCGAGCCGGAACGTCAGGATGCCGGCCGCCAGCACGGCGGCCGACAGCGGCGTCAGGACGAGCACGTCAGCGGCGATCGAGTCCCAGCCGACGCCGCCGAGCAGGCTCTCGCGCATGCCCTCGAGCGCGACGGCCAGCGGGTTGGCCTCGCTGGCGGTCTGGAGCCACCCGGGGAGCAGGGTGAGCGGGAAGTACGCGCCCGACGCGATGCCCAGGAAGCTGACCACGAGCGCGGTCGCGCCGCCGCCGCGGCGGAAGGCCAGCGTCGCCGCGGCGCTGAGCAGGCCCAGCCCCCATACGAACGGCAGGAAGGCGACGAGCAGCACCAGCGTCTGCGGGAGGCCGGCGACCTCGAGCTCGAGCCCGAAGGTGAGCACGATCGCGAGCACGAACAGCCCGATCCGGATCGGCACCCACAGCAGGTCGAAGGCCACCGTGCCGAACTGGACGGTGGCGACGGCCGTCGGGGTGGCGAGCAGCGACTCGAGCGTGCCCTGCAGCTGCTCCTGGCGGATCGCCGTCGCCACGCGGCCGATCATCAGCCCGGTGACGAGGCTGAGCGCGATGCCGATCGCCACGAACTCCATGTACGTCGACGGGCTGCCGCCGTAGGCGGGCAGCTGCGCCGGGTCGACGAGCCGGCCGATGAACGAGAACACCAGCAGCTGGGCGCCGAGCAGCACGAGGTCGCCGGCGAACGCGGTCCGGTAGGAGACGGCGATCAGGAAGTCGCGCCGGACGAACGCCGGCAGCTTGGCGACCTCGTCGAACGTGGCGGAGAGGACGCTCATGCGCCCGCCTCCGACGACAGGGCGAGGAACGCCTCTTCGACCTCGGAGCGCTCGTGGCGGCACGCGAGCACGGCGAAGCCGCCGTCGACGAGCGCAGCGATCGCCTCGCCGATCGAGCGCCCGGCGCCGGGCTCCAGGATCGCGTGCTCCGGGTCGTCGGCGAGCGGCAGGCTGACCACGGCGGTGGTGCCGAGGGCGCGCTGGAGGCGGACGCGGCCGAACGGCCCGAGCGGCTCGGTGCCGCGCACGCGCAGCACGTAGCGCCGGGCCGCGCCGTGGTCGATCAGCCGCGCGACCGAGCCCTCGAACCGCACGGTCCCGGCGGCGAGGAAGGTGACGCTGTCGGCGAAGCCGCGGATCTCGTCGATCCGCTGGGTCGCCCACAGCACCGCCGTGCCGCGCGCGGCGAGCAGCGAGACGAGCAGGCGGATCCGCTGCGCCCCCTCGGGGTCCAGGTCGTGGGTCGCCTCGTCGACGAGCAGCACGTCGGGCTCGGTCAGCAGCGCGCGAGCGACCGACAGGCGCTTCTGCATGCCGTGCGACCAGCCGTTCACGGGCCGGTCGGCGGCGTCTTCGAGGCCGACGGAGGCGAGCACGGTGCGCGCACGAGCCACGGCCTCACGGCGCCGGAGGCCGTGCAGCCGCGCGAAGAAGACGAGGTTCTCGACGCCCGACAGGCGCAGGTAGAAGGTCCGGTCCCCGGCGGGGATGAAGCCCACGCGGTCGCGCAGCTCGCGCGTGCCGAGCCCGTCGCCGCCGAACAGCGAGACGCTCCCGCTGGTGGGCGCGGCGAGGCCGGCGAGGATGCGGGTGAGCGTGGTCTTGCCCGCCCCGTTAGGCCCGAGCAGGGCGTGGATGCGGCCGGCGTGCAGCGTCATCGACACGCCGTCGAGCGCGACGGTGTCGCGGAAGCGGCGCGTGAGCGCGGACGCGGTCACGACGGCGGGCGGCGCCGCGCGCGCCTCGACCACCTCTCCGTGCCCGCCCGACCCGGGCGCCCTCTCGCTTTCGATGCTCGTCACCCGCGGCCTCGCTCTAGGGAACACCCCAACAACGGGCGCCGCAGAGGCCGACTTGCAGGCGGCGCTAGCCGGCGGCGCGCTCGATCGCGCCGGCGAGCCGGATCGCGACCGACTCGGCGTGGTCCTGCGTCGGTGCCTCGACCATCACGCGCACCAGCGGCTCGGTGCCGCTCGGCCGCACCAGCACCCGGCCGCGGCCCTCGAGCGCGGCGCTCTCGCGGCCCACCTCGGCGTCGACGGCGTCGACCGCGTGCGTGAGCGCCGCGCGGTCGTCGAGCCGAATGTTCACGAGCGTCTGCGGGAGCTTCTCCATCGCGTGTCGCTCGTGCAGGCCTGAGCCCTCGAGCGCCTCCATCGCCAGCAGCGCGGCCGCGATGCCGTCGCCCGACGGCACGAAGCCGGTGTCGATGATGTGGCCGGACTGCTCGCCCCCGAGGCGCCAGCCGCGCTCGCGCAGCGCCTCGAGCACGTAGCGGTCGCCGACCGGCGTGGTGGCGACCTCGATGCCGCGCGCCCGCATCGCCTGGTGGAAGCCGTAGTTGGTCATGACGGTCACGGCGACGCCCTCCGCTCCGAGGTGGGTCGCGGCGAGCGCGATCAGCTCGTCGCCGTCGACCACCGCCCCGGTGCGGTCGATCGCGAGCACGCGGTCGCCGTCGCCGTCGAAGGCGAAGCCGGCGTCGTGGCCGTCGAGCACGGCGCGCAGGTGGTCGAGGTGCGTGGAGCCGCAGCCGGCGTTGATGTTGCGTCCATCGGGCTCGGCCGCGGTCACGGTCACGTCGGCGCCGAGGCGGCGGAAGATCTTCGGCGCGGCCTTGTAGGTGGCGCCGTTCGCGCAGTCGAGCACGACCTGCACGCCACGCAGGTCGAGCGCGGCGAAGCGCTCGTGCAGCGCCTCCAGGTAGTGGCCGAGCGCGCCGTCGATGCGCTGCACGAAGCCGACGCGCGGCGCCGGCGGGTGGGTCTCGATCAGGCCCTCGATCTCCAGCTCGGTGGCGTCGTCGAGCTTGTAGCCGTCGCTGCCGAAGAACTTGATCCCGTTGTCCTGGTAGGGGTTGTGCGAGGCCGACAGCACGATCCCGAGGTCGTAGCCGTGGCGCCGCACGAGCAGCGGGGCGGCCGGCGTCGGCAGCACGCCGCCGAGCAGCGCCTCGCCGCCCGCGGCGGCGATGCCGGCCGCCACGGCGGCCTCGAGCATCGCCCCCGACTCCCGCGTGTCGCGGATCACGAGCACGCGCGCGGGCGCGCTCTGCTGGATGCGGGCCGTGGCGGCGCGCGCGAGCGCCAGCGCGAGCTCGGCGGAGAGGAACTCCCCAGCCACCCCGCGAACGCCGTCCGTGCCGAACAGCCTCCGCCCGGCCGCGCCGTTCGCCACTACCGCTTGGAGAACTGCGGCCGCTTGCGGGCCTTCTTGAGCCCGGCCTTCTTGCGCTCCTTCACGCGCGCGTCGCGCGTGAGGAAGCCGCGGCGCTTGAGCTCGGACCGCAGGTTCGGGTCCGCCTCGATCAGCGCGCGCGAGATGCCGTGGCGCAGCGCGCCGGCCTGGGACGAGACGCCGCCGCCATGCATCAAGGCCACGACGTCCATGCGGCTCTCGTAGCCGACGGTCTCCAGCGGCTGGCGGATGTTGCGCTGCAGCGTGAAGCGCGGGAAGTGCTGCTCGAGCGTGCGGCCGTTGATGGCGTACGCGCCCGTGCCGGGCTTGAGGATCACGCGCGCGACGGCCGTCTTGCGCTTGCCGGTGGCCGTGTAGCGGGCGCCGGCGGCGAGGTCGATCGACGCCTCGGTGATCGGCTGCGGCTCGGGCTCCTCGTCGGCGAGCGGATCGTCGGACGGCTCCTCGTAGCCGTCCTCGCTCCAGCGCGACTCGCCGCGGTTGATCTCGTCCTCGCGCACGATGTCGACCTCGAGGTCGGCGCCGGGGATCTCCGGGCGAACGCGCGGGGTCGCCTCGACCTCCTCGGGCTCGTCCGCCGCCCGGCTGCGCCCTCGCGGCCTGCGGCTCTTCGACGGCCTCCGGCTCCTCGGCGACGGGCGCCTCCTCGGCTACCGGCTCCTCGGCGGCGGGCTCGTCGGCGACCGGCGCTTCAGTCTCGAGCTCCTCGGGCTCGTTGCCCTGCTTCTCGTCGGCCATCAGAGCTTGATCTCCATCGGTTGCGGCTTCTGCGCCTCGTGCGGGTGCTCGGGGCCGGCGTAGACCTTGAGCTTCGTCAGCTGCTTGCGGGCGAGGCGGTTCTTGGGGAGCATGCCGCGCACGGCGAGGCGGATGACCTCTTCCGGCCGGCGCTCCAGCATGTCGTTGAGCGTGCGCGTCTTGAGCCCGCCGGGGTACCCCGAGTGGCGGTGGTAGAGCTTCTCCTGGCGCTTGGCGCCGGTGACCGAGATCTTCTCGGCGTTGACCACGACCACGAAGTCGCCCGTGTCCACGTGCGGCGTGTAGGTCGGCTTGCGCTTGCCGCGCAGCGCGTCGGCGATCTGGGTCGCCAGGCGGCCGAGGGTCTTGCCCTCGGCGTCGACGAGCAGCCAGTTGCGCTCACGGTCCTGCGGGGTGGCGACGTAGGTCTTCAAGGCGGCCGACCATGATAGCCGCGGGCCGTGCTCAGGGGCGGACGTACGTGATCTTCATCTGGTCGCCCGACGAGAAGCCGTTGGTCGCGGCCGTGCAGCGCACGCGCACGCGCACCTCTCCCGTCGCGCTCACGTAGGTGCCCGCGGCGCCCGGCGGCACGAGGTCGGCGAGGATGACGTCGGCGTTCGCGACCGCCCGCGAGTCGAGCTGCTGCCACGTGCTGTCGGTCCAGCGCCAGGCGGCGAGGACCTGGGTGCACGAGCGCGAGTTGCGGCCCGCGTACGTCACCCGCAGGTTGCTCAGGTTGGCCGGGACGCCGGTGAACGAGCCCCACCACGAGGTCGTGCGGGTGCCGGTCGTCGTCGAGTTGACCTGGAAGAACACGTTGTCGTCCGCGGTCAGCGAGGCGGCGGTGCCCGCCCGCGCCGTGCCGGTCTCGATCGTGGTCGTCGCCGGGAACGCGGTCACCGGGACCGCGAACGTGGCCGGCGTGCTGGGCGCCGTCGCGGCGTTGCCGGAGCCGTCGGCCGAGCGCACGCGGTAGTGGTACGTCGTGCCGGGCGTCAGACCCGTGAGGCGCACGCTGTGGGCCGTCACCGCCGCGGCGTCGGACGCGCTCTGCGTGAGCGCCGTCGCCGAGGTGCCGTAGTCCACGCGCGAGTCCGACGCCTCGTCGGTCGTCCACGTGACCGTCGCCGTCCCGTCCGCGGCCGCGACCGCCGCCACCGCGCTGATCGCGGGCGGCGCCGTGTCGGGCGCGTAGCTCGCGGTGTAGTCGCCCGAGGTGGCGGGGAAGAACGCGTACTCGACGCCCTTGATCGTCTCGCGCGTGAAGGTGATCGGCGTGCCGTTGCGCGCCATGCCGGTGAGCGCCTTGCCGCCGAACGTGGCCGGCACCATGCCGCGCAGCGCGGTGGCGCCCGCGCCGACCGAGACGCGGAAGCCGAGGACGTCGCCGGAGTACGAGATCGCGCCGAAGCTCGAGCCGTTGCGGCCGTCGAGCCAGGTCATCATCTGCTCGGCCGACACCACCGGCACGCCGCGCGCCTTGGCCGACGCCACGATCGCGTCGGCGCCCGTCGAGTTGACGGCGTCGGTGTGCATGTTCGCGTTGAAGGCGCCGTAGTAGCCCGTGGCCCCGAGCGCGCGGTCGAGCAGCGTGTTGATCGTGAACGGGAACGACTGCCCCGACTCGTCGGTCATCTGGGTCGTCGACTGGTAGACGTCGATCAGCGAGCCGTCGGTGTCGGCGAACCGCATCGGCATGCCCGAGCCGGTGAACATGCCGGGCACGTCCAGCACCCAGCCGGGCGGCCAGTAGTAGTAGTTGCCGTCGAGCCGCATCCCGTTGGCGAGCTCGACGCGCGGCGTCGAGGCCCAGTCGCTGAACACGATGCAGTGCGTGCGCTGGGTCGTGGGAGCGGGCAGGCTCGGGTACTCGCCCGTCCACTGGACGAGCTGGTTGGTGAAGTCGTCCTCGAGCGACGCGCGGGTGTAGTCCGCGCAGCTCGTGTTGACGTGCAGGCCGACCTCGAAGCCCTGGGCCTCGTAGCTCACCGCCTGGGCGTCGGTCAGCGGCGAGTTCGGGTACACGTACGAGCTGCCGCGGATGCACTCCCACTGCGCCACCGAGCATCCGGCCGGGCTGGCGGCGAGGAACTGGTTGAAGCGGCCCGCGGTGCCGCCCTGGGCGTGGTCGTCGCCGGTCATGATCACGGCCGCCTTGACGCCGCGCGGGAAGTACCAGAAGCGCGGCATCGGCTTCTTGTCGGCGGTCATCAGCCCGAGCAGGTTGGCCAACAGGCGCTGCTGCTCGTCGGCCTGCGGGATCGCCACCTTGCTGAGGTCGACCCAGTCGGCCTGCGCGTCGCCGCCCGCGGCGCCGAAGAACATGTCGTCGGAGCGGATCGGCACCTGACCGTCGCGCTCCTGGCCGGCCCAGGCGGGGTTCCCCTGGCGGGTGTAGACGACCGAGCGCGCGAGGTCGTACGTGAACGCCGCGGCGCGGCCGCCGCTGGAGCCGACGCTGCGCAAGGTGACCGCCGGAGCGGTGGTCGCGGCCGACGCGGTCGTGTAGAGGTCGGCGACGCTGGTGGCCCCGTTCAGCCCGTAGCGGTCGGCGGTGCCGTGGAACTGCATCGTCTGGGCGACGATGCCGCTGCCGGGCTGCCGCGTCGCGTCGACCCGCATGTACGCGTTGGAGAGCGTGGTGCCGGCGTCGGTCAGGCCCAGCAGGCCCGCCAGCTGCTTGTCCGGCCGCATCGCGACCAGGTCGCCGCCCGCGGTCACCCAGTCGCTGAGCATCGTGACCTGCCCGCCCGTGAGCGCCATGTCGCCGAGGATCACCGCGTCGAAGCCGGTCAGGCTGGCGGGCGTGACGTTGGCGATGTCGCGCACGGTGAAGGAGTTCAGGCCCTCGGCCCGCAGGATCTCCGCGTAGTAGCGCGTGAACGGGTTCGACGCCTTGGAGATCACGAGGATCGGGCCGCCGGGGCCCTCGTCGGGAGGCGGCGGGGCCGCCGCGGCCGTGGTGAACGACCACGTCGCGTCGGCCGCCAGCGCGTTGTCGGAGCGGTCCTTGACGCCCGCGCTGCCGCCCCTGACGGTGGCCGTGTAGCGCGTCGAGTCGTCGAGCGGGCTCTGCGGGTCGAGCGTGGCCGTGCGCGACCCGGTGTCGTACGACACGGCGGCGGGGACGAGCGCGCCGCTCGGGCCGCGCAGCAGGAACGTGCTCGGGTCGATCGTCGCCTGGCTCATCGGCTCGCTGAAGCTCGCGGCGACGTTGGCGGCGGCGGGCACGCCGTCGGCGTCGGGCGCGGGCAGGCGCCCGGTGACGGTCGGCGCCGTCGTGTCGGGCGCCGAGTCGGTCTCGAAGACGACGTCCACCCAGTAGCCCTCGGAGCGCCACGTCGCGGTCGGGAACGTGCCGCTCGGGCCGTAGGAGTAGACGCCGTTGGCGCCGTTCTCGGCGTCGCGCAGGGCGCGCAGCGGCGGGTTGTCGACGCCCGCGGCGGCGAACTGGTCGACGGTGCTCGCGTAGTTGCCGTTCGGCGCGTGGTAGGAGGCGACGTACGTCGTGTTGGCGGTGATCGCCACCGGCGCGGAGAACGTCACCTGCTGCCAGCCGGTGGCCGTCTCGTTGGTGAACGTGGCGGTCGCCAGCAGCTGGCCGGTGTTGGTCCAGAGGTGGCCGACGTGGGTGCCGGTGTTCGTCGCGCCCTTGTAGAAGCGGATGCCGGTGATCAGCCCGTCCGCCTCGGCGCGGAATCGCGTTCCGACCTCGACGGCGTTGCTGTCGGTCGTCTCCGCCGGCCGCGCGGGCGTCGCGGCGCTGCCCCAGATGCTGCACGGGCAGCCGAACTGCGAGGCGGCGCGCGTCGTGAAGGTCCAGCTGTCGTCGGCCGCGAGCGCGTTGCCGGCGAGGTCCTTCACCCCCGCCGTGCCGCCCTTGACCGTCGCCGTGTAGGTCGTGGAGGGGGCGAGCGCGGCCGTCGGGTTGAGCGTCGCGACCTGGCCGGCGGCGTCGTACGTCACGGCGGCGGGAACGGTGGCACCCGCGGGGTCGCGCAGGAGGACCGTGTTGGCGTTGACGGTCGAGGCGGTCAGCGCTTCGCTGAAGGTGGCCGTGACGTTGTCCGACGCCGCGACGCCGGTCGCCGCGCGGCCCGGGGAGACGGCGGTGACCCGCGGCGCGGTCGTGTCCGGGCCGGCCGCGCCGGTCTCGAGCACGACGTCGACCCAGTAGTTCTCCGAGCGCCAGACGCCGGTCGGGAACGTGCCGCTCGGCCCGTAGCCGTAGACGCCGTTGCCGCCGTCCTCGCCGTCGCGCAGCCCGCGCAGCGGGCCGCTGTCCACGGCCACGGTGAAGTAGTCGACGTTGCTCGCGTAGTTGCCCCGCGGCGCGTGGTAGGAGGCGACGTACGTCGTGCCCGCCGTGATCTCGACGGGCGTCGCGAAGCGCACCTCCTGCCAGCCGGTCGCCGTCTCGTTGGTGAACGTCGCGGTCGCGAGCAGCTGGCCGGTGCGCGACCACAGGTGGCCGACGTGCGTGCCGGTGTTCGTCGCGCCCTTGTAGAAGCGGATGCCGGCGACCCGGCCCGCGGTGGTCGAGCGGAACTTCACGCCGACCTCGACCGCGGAGTTGTCGGTCGTCTCGGCGGCCTTGGCCGGCGTCGCGCCGCTGCCCCAGATGCTGCACGGGCAGCTCTGGTTGCCGGTCCCGGCCGTGACGGTGACGCCGGGGCCGGGCGTCTGGAGGTTGCCGCTGTCGTCGGCGGCGCGGCTGCGCAGCGTGTAGGTGCCCGACGAGCCCGCCGTCCAGGTGTAGGTCCAGGTCTCCCGGCCGGTGGCCGGATGCCAGGTCGCGCCGTTGTCGGTCGAGACCTCGACGCCGCCGACGACGCCGCCGCCCGCGTCGCTGGCCGTGCCGCTGATCGTGACCTGGCTGCCCGGCTGGACCGAGCTGTTGTTGGCGGGCGCCGTGATCGTCGAGGTCGGCGCCGTGGCGTCGGCCGACGGCGTGGCGGCGGTCAGGCCGGCCTGCAGCGTGTCCGGCTGGCTGGCCATGTCCGCCAGCAGGTTGACCGTGGCCTGCTGCATGCGGGCGTCGGCCGCCGCGCTGCCGCGGTCGTGGCTGGCGTCCAGCCCCCAGGCCCACTGCACGGTGCCGGCGCCGAACACGCGCGCGCCGCTCGGCGCACGGTAGAGCGTCATGTTGTGGCGGGCGGTGCCGCTCGCGTAGGTCGAGCCGTAGTCCTGCAGCACCGGCGCGCCCGTCACCGTCGTCGACGACACCCGGAACGCGCCCGCGGGCCGGTGGCCGTTGTCGAGATCCTCGTCCCACTCGTAGCCGAGCGTGCCGTTCGGCAGCGTGGCGGTGGCGCCGGCCGCCTGGGTGGCGACGGTGGTGTTGCGCCAGAAGCGCATCCTGCCGTCGGCCGCGGGGACCTGGATCGCGGTCGTGGCGCCGGCGTTGACGGTGAAGATCTGGCCGGTGAGCGCGTTCTCCGGCCGGCCGCCGTCGGCCGGCGGGCTGAAGCGCGGATCGCGCCAGGTGCCCGTCCAGGCGGCGGTCGGGTCGATCTTCGCGTTCGCGTGCGTCTCCTTGTAGGTGACGAGCGTGCGGTGGTTGTCCTCCCAGCGCGTCTTCCAGAAGACCTCGTTGCCGCTGAAGAACGCCATGTGCACGCCCGCCGCGCGCGCCGCCTCCCAGTTCGCCCGCTGGGTCTGCGACCAGTACTCGTCGTGGCCGACGGACAGCAGCGTGCGGTGCTCGAGCAGCTCCGCCCCGCGGCGGTCGCTGTCCACGCCGGTCGAGTACGAGAGGTTGTAGCCGTTGCGCTCGAGCCAGCGCACCATCGGATACTCGGCGTTGAAGAGCCAGTCCTCCGGGGCGCCGCCGCGCGTCGTGAACGGCCGGTTGTAGCTCACCTTGTACGCGCGGCCGGCGGGCGAGCCCGCGTACAGCGAGTTGCCGCCGTACTCGTTGTAGGCCTGCCAGGTCGTGTCCGACGTCTGGAACAGCAGGTCGGAGCGGCCGTCGTCGTCGCGCACGACGAACGCCATGTGGCTCTCGCCGGCGGTGCCGTCCTCGCGCACCAGGTGGCCGATGTAGATGCCCGAGACCGCGTCGTTGGGCACCGTCCAGAGGGCGGAGACCGCCCAGTTGCCGCAGTCGATCAGGCCGGTGGCCGCGGTCGTCGCGCAGTTCGGCTGGTTCTGCGGCAGCAGGCCGGCGGGCCGCACGGTCGCGACGCGGCGCGCGCCCGAGCCGCCGTAGTAGCCCATCCGGTAGATGTCGATCCGGTAGGCGCTGGCCGGCGTGTCGACCTTGAAGGAGACCGTCCCGCCCTGGTCGACGCTGATGTCGGTCGCGAAGCCCTGGATGTTGGTCGAGCCCGCGCCGCTGACGTCCCACTCGCTCGCGGGGTTGCCGGGCTTGGTGTTCTCGCACGCGACCGGGTTCGTGATCGGCACGTCGCACGGGGCCGCGAGCGCGGCGGGCGCGGCTCCGCCCAGCAACAGCCCGATGGTCGCAGCCAAGGTCGCAAGGAACGTCCGGACAAGCCGCCGTAGACCCACGGGGCCTAGCTTCCGTCGTAGCCCGCCATCCCGCCCCCCTCCTTCGGGCAGGTTATGGTCACGACGCCGCGTCCGGTGCGCATGCATATACTGCGCGCCGTTCCACCACACAATCGGCCGAATCCGCCTGGGACGGGCGGAACGGGGGACCCGAACGTTTGGGGGCGAATCCAGGCATTGCCGCCTGGTAGCGCGTGGGGACGCGCGAGCCCGTCAGCTAACCCCGCAGGCCGCCGATCCAGCAGGAGCGCATGGCCCATCGGGGGATGGCCGCGGGAGCTCGCGGGCGCACAATCGCATACGCCGCCGGCATCGCGCTGTCGCTCGCTGCCCCGTCCGCGTGGGCCCAGGACACCGGTGGCTCGACCGCGGCGCCCGGGCCGGCCACCGCGGATCGCCCGACGAGCGCCCCGACCTCCTCGCCGCCGCCGCCCGGGATCGTCGTGCGCGCCTCGCCCGAGCTGGTGCGCTGGGCGTGCCTGCGGCGCTGCAACGACCGCTCGACGGCGACCGCCGGCGCGACGCTGCGGCTGCGCGGGCGCTCGCTGGGGCGCACCTACGAGGTGGTCTTCCTCGGCGCCGAGGGCAGCGCCGACGACGTCTCGGCCGCTCCGCTGACGCGCACCACGTCGCGGGTCGACGTCCGGCTCCCGCTCGCGGCGGCGCCCGGGCCGCTGGTCGTGGCCGACCGCGACGGCCTCGAGTCGGCGCCCAGCGGGCAGCCGCTGGCGATCGCGCTGCCGGCCACGCTCAGAGCCGCGGGCGGAGCGCCCAGCGTCGAGGTCCAGGCCCATGCCCGGCGCGCGTTCTTCGACGCGCGGCGCGGGGGGACGGTCTCGTACGTCGTGCACGGCGAGGCTCCGGCCAACGTCGCGATCGAGCTCGTGCGCCAGAGCGACGAGACGGTGCTGCGGAGCTGGGACGTCGGCGCGGTCGCCGCCGAGCAGCGCCAGACGCTGCGCTGGAACGGGATGGTCGGGCGCAGCGTCCTGCGCCCGGGCAGCTACGCGTTCCGCGCCACCGCGGTGAGCGCCACCGGCGTGCGCGCCGACAGCGCGCGGGCGGGCGAGGTGACCGGACCCGACCCGGGCGCGTTCCAGTTCCTGCGCCACGAGTTCCCGGTGCGCGGCCCGCACTACTTCGGCGAGTTCGGCGCCCGCTTCGGCGGCGGGCGCGGCCACCAGGGGCAGGACGTGTTCGCCGCCTGCGGAACGCCGGTCGTGGCCGCCCGCGGCGGGAAGGTCGAGGTCAAGCAGTACCACGCGCGCGCCGGGCACTACCTGGTCGTCGACGGGCACCGGACGAGCATGGACTACACGTACATGCACCTTCGCGACGCGGCGCTGGTCAAGCTCGGGCAGCGCGTGCGGACCGGCGCAGCTGCTCGGCTACGTCGGCCAGACCGGCCGCGCCAGCGGCTGCCACCTGCACTTCGAGACCTGGACCGGCCCCGGCTGGTACACCGGCGGCGCCGCGGCCGACCCGCTGCCCGCTGCTGCTCAGCTGGGATCGCTTCAGCTGACGCCTTGGGGGACCGCCGCGCGGACCGCGGCGACGACCTCGTCGACCAGCTCGCGCGTGAGCGCGGGGCCCATCGGGATCGCGAGGTGCGTGCCGGCGACCTCGTCGGTGGCCGGCAGCTCGACGCCGGCTGCCCAGTCGCGCATCGCCGGCTGGCGGTGGGCGGGCACGCGGTAGTACGCCTTGTGGCCGATGCCGGCGTCGCCCAGCGCGGCCGCCAGCGCGTCGGCGTGCTCGTGCCGGATCACGTACAGGTGCCACGCCGGCTCGGAGCCCTCGGCGGCCAGCGGCAGCGTCACCAGCTCCCCGAGGCCGGCCGCCGCGTAGTCCGCCGCCGCCGCACGGCGGCCGTCGCTCCAGCCGTCCAGGTGCGGGAGCTGCACGCGCAGGATCGCCGCCTGCAGCTCGTCGAGCCGCGAGTTGTGGCCCACGAGCTCGAAGGTCGACTTGTCCCGCGAGCCGTGGAAGCGCAGCATGCGCACGAGGTCGGCCAGGTGGTCGTCGTCGGTCGTCACGGCTCCGCCGTCCCCGAAGGCGCCGAGGTTCTTCGAGGGGAAGAACGAGAACGTGGCGATCGCGCCCAGCGCTCCCGGGCGCCCGGCGGCGGACCGCGAGCCGGCCGCCTGTGCCGCGTCCTCGACGACCGGCACGCCGAGCGCCGCGATCTCCGCGATCGGGGCCACGTTGCCGAACAGGTGCACGGCGATGACCGCCTTCGTGCGCGGCGTGAGCGCGGCGCGCACGGTCTCGGCGGTGACGCAGAACGTGTCGGGGTCGACGTCGCAGAACACCGGCCGCGCGCCGGTCGGCGGGATCGCCTCGGCCGAGGCGTAGAAGGTGAACGACGGCACCACGACCTCGTCGCCGGGGCCCACGCCGAGCGCCTTCAGCGCCAGCGTCAGCGCGTCGGTCCCGTTGGCCACGCCGATCGCGTGCCGTGCCCCTACGTAGGCCGCGAGCTCGGCCTCGAAGCTCGCGACCTCGCTGCCGAGGATGAACGCGCCGCGGTCGAGCACTCCGCGATGCGGGCGTCGATCTCCCCGCGCAGCGGCGCCAGCGGCGTCCTGGTGTCGAACAGGGGGACCGGCATGCGGCCGCGAACGTTAGCGGCCGCATGCGGTTCCTCGGCCTCCTAGCGGCCGGCGACGAACGTGCGCACGACGCGCGCGATGTCGGGGATCGGCAGCGCCCGGTTCCAGACGCTGACGCCGTCGACGTCGCCGATCAGCTGGAAGCTGCAGCCGCCCGGATAGGTGCCCAGCATCGACTCGGTGGAGGGCAGGTCGTACTCGATCGCGAGGCTCGCGGGCGTGCCCGTGCCGACCTCGACGCCGTCGACGAACAGGCGCAGCATGCTTGCCGTCGTACGTCCCGGCGGCGTGGTGCCAGCGGCCGTCCCAGACCGACGGGTCGGCCTCGGGCGAGCGCTTCCACGTGCTGCCGTCGTAGACGTAGAAGCCGAGGCCCTGGTTCTGGGAGGAGTAGAGCGCGTACGAGCTCGCCTCGCAGCCGTCGGCGCCCTTGGCCACGAGGTACTTCCAGCGGCCGGGCGTGCTCGTGCCGCGGAACCAGGTCGAGACCGTGAGCCGCTCGGGCCGCAGCTCGGGCGCGTCCGGGATCGCGACGAAGTCGTCGCCGTCGAAGCGCAGGGCCGAGCCGAAGAAGACGCCGCGGATCCAGGTCGGGTCGTTGTCGTCGGGGCCGGCGGTCGAGCCGAGCCGCCCGTGGTTGCCGTTGCCGGACCAGTCGTAGATCTTCTGGCCGGAGCGCTCGTTCATCGGCCACCAGCCGGCCAGCGGGCTGTCGCCCCAATGTGAGCCGGAGGCGAAGGCGGAGGCGGGTGCAAGGAGGAGGATCGTCAAGGCGGCCGCCGCCACGCGCCCAGTGCGTCGAGTGTTCATGCGCCGAACTGTGAGCCTGAAGCGCTGGTCAGCGACCTGACCGCCGGTCGAGGTCGGCCTAAGGCTCGACGAATGGTCTATCGCCGGCGAGCGGCGCGCTGGCGCTCGACCTCGCGCAGCACGAGGAAGCACAGGATCCCGGCGAGGATGCCGCCGACGACGCCGGCCAGGACCTCGCCGCGGATGCTCATCCCGATCGCGTAGAGGATGCCGATCAGAGCCCCCACGAGCGCCTTGGCGCGGACCGAGAGACCGCCGGCCGACCCGCGGTCGGGCGGCTCGCTCACTCCCACTCGATCGTGCCGGGCGGCTTGCTCGTGATGTCGAGCACCACGCGGTTGACCTCGCGGATCTCGTTGATCATGCGCGAGGCGATCTGCTCGAGCAGGTCGTATGGCAGGCGGGCCCAGTCGGCGGTCATCGCGTCGTCGGACGTCACCGCGCGGATCGCCACCACGTAGCCGTAGGTGCGCTCGTCGCCCTGGACGCCGACGGTCCGGATGTCCGGCAGCACGCAGAACGACTGCCACAGCTCGCGGTAGAGGCCGGCCTTGCGGATCTCGTCCTGGAGGATCGCGTCGGCGTGGCGCAGCGTGTCGAGCCGCTCCTTGGTCGCCTCGCCGCCGACCACGCGGATGGCGAGCCCCGGGCCCGGGAACGGCTGGCGCCAGACGAGCCGCTCGGGCAGCCCGAGCTCGGCCCCGACGGCGCGGACCTCGTCCTTGAACAGCGCGCGCAGCGGCTCCACGAGCTCGAACTCGAGGTCCTCCGGCAGGCCGCCGACGTTGTGGTGGGACTTGATCGTCGCCGCGCCCGTCCCGCCGCCCGACTCGATCACGTCCGAGTACAGCGTGCCCTGGACGAGGTAGCGCGCGTCCCCGATCTTCGCCGCCTCCTCCTCGAAGACGCGGATGAACTCGGCCCCGATCGCCTTGCGCTTGGCCTCGGGCTCGGACAGGCCCGCCAGCCGCCGCAGGAAGCGGTCCTCGGCTTCGACGGCCACGAGCGGCACCTTGAAGTGGTCGCGGAAGGCGGCGATCACCTGCTCGCCCTCGTTGTGGCGCATCAGCCCGTGGTCGACGAACACGCAGGTCAGCTGGTCCCCGACCGCCCGGTGCACGAGCAGCGCGGCGACCGACGAGTCGACGCCGCCGGAGAGCCCGCAGATCACGCGCCCCTCCCCCACCTGCGCGCGGACGGCGGCCACCTGCTCGTCGATGATCGAGGCCGGGCTCCAGTCGCGCGCGCAGCCGCAGACGTCCTCCAGGAACGTCGTCAGGACCTGCTGGCCGTAGGGCGTGTGCACGACCTCGGGGTGGAACTGGATGCCGTACAGGCCGCGTTCGACGTCCTCCACCGCGGCCACCGGCGACTCGGTCGAGCTCGCCAGCGCGACGAAGCCCGGCGGCGCCTCGTAGACGGTGTCGCGGTGCGACATCCAGCAAGACTGCTCGCGCGGCGTCCCCGCCAGCAGGCGCCCGGGGTCGGCCACCGTCAGGCTCGAGCGGCCGAACTCGCCGACCTCGGCGCCCTCGACGCGGCCGCCGAGCGTGAGCACGAGCGCCTGCATGCCGTAGCAGATGCCGAGCACCGGGATCCCGAGCTCGAGCAGCTCGGGGTCGAGCCGCGGGGCGCCGGGCGCGTACACCGACGCCGGCCCGCCGGAGAGGATCAGCCCCTTCGGCCGGCGGCGCCGGACCTCGTCGACGCCGACGTGGTGCGGGAGCAGCTCCGAGAACACCCCGCACTCGCGCACGCGACGGGCGATCAGCTGCGAGTACTGGCCGCCGTAGTCGAGCACCAGTACCTCGTCGTGCGCCACCGCGCGCTCGAGCGCGAGCTCGGAGATCGGCTGGTCGGCCGCGACCGCCGACCCGTGGCCGGCGGTCACGAGGTCGGTCTCAGTCTGCGACAAGCGCGACGGCTCCACCGCGCGACGCCATCCCGATGTGCTGATCGCGCTGCAGCTGCTTGCCCTCCGTCTGCAGCGCCGGGGCGACCATCAGCTCGGCCCGGTTGAACTCCGCGATGTCCTGGTAGCCGCACGTGGCCATCGACGTCCGCAGCGCACCCATGAGGTTGAACGTGCCGTCGTTCTCGCGCGCGGGGCCGGTGATGATCTCCTCGAGCGAGCCGTTCTGGGTGGTGCGCACGCGAGCGCCGCGCGGCAGCGACGGGTGGAACGTCGCCATCCCCCAGTGGAAGCCGTGGCCGGGAGCCTCGTACGCGCGCGCGAGCGGGGAGCCGATCATCACGGCGTCGGCCCCGCAGGCGAACGCCTTCGCGACGTCGCCGCCGTTGCGCATCCCGCCGTCGGCGATCACGCGGCAGTACTCGCCGGTCTCGAGCATGTGCTGGGCGCGGGCGGCCGCCACGTCGGCGATCGCCGTCGCCTGCGGGACGCCGATGCCGAGCACGCCGCGGGTCGTGCACGCGGCGCCCGGGCCGACGCCGACGAGCACCGCCGCGGCGCCCGTCCGCATCAGGTGCAGGCCGGCCGAGTAGCTGGCGCAGCCGCCGAGCACCACCGGGACGGGCAGCTCGCGCACGAACTCCTTGAGGTTGAGCACGTGGCCCTGGCTGGACACGTGCTCGGCCGAGATCACCGTGCCCTGGATGACGAGGATGTCGAGCCCGGCCTCGAGCGCCAGCTCGTGCCAGCGCTCCACCCGCTGCGGCGTCAGCGACGCGGCGGCGACGACGCCGTGCGACTTGATCTCCTCGATCCGCCGCGCGATCAGCTCCTCCTTGACCGGCTCGAGGTAGATCTCCTGCATCTCGCGCGTGGCGTCCTCGGGGTCCAGCGACGCGATCCGCTCGAGCAGGCCCTCGGCGTCCTCGTACCGGGTCCAGATGCCCTCGAGGTTGAGCACCGCCAGGCCGCCGAGGCGGCCGATGATGCCCGCCGTCTCGGGTGAGACGACGCCGTCCATGGCCGAGGCCAGGAGCGGCAGCTCGAAGCGGTAGGGCCCGAGCGTCCAGGTGATGTCGACGTCGTCCGGATCCCGCGTCCGCCGGGAGGGAACGATCGCCACGTCGTCGAATCCGTAAGCGCGGCGGGCCTTCTTGCCGCGGCCGATCTCTACTTCCATTGGCGCATCCTAGGGACGGTGGCGGACAGGCTAGCCGACCTCTGCCGGTAATTCCGGACGTTGGACCTCGATCTCGTCGAGCAGCCGCTGCACGCGGTCCGGGTCGACCAGCCCGGCCCCGAGGTGCTGGGTCGACTCGGCGCCGCACGCGACCCCGAAGGCGAGGCACTCGGCCGTCGGCTTGCGGGCGTAGCGGGCGGCCACGAAGCCGGCCAGGAACGCGTCGCCCGAGCCGACGCTGGCGCGCGGCTCGACGGCGCCTGGCGGCACGACCACGCGGTACAGGTCGGGGTCCGCTCCCGGCTCGTCGGGGATCATCTGGGCGAAGCAGCCGTCCGGCATCGTCATGATCGCCTCGCGCGCGCCGAGGCCGACCATCTCGCGCACGGCGATCACGCGATCCTCGTCGTCGTTGAACTCGTGGCCGACGAGCTCCTCCGCCTCGAGCACGTTCGGCGACACCACGCTCGGCTCGGCGCGGACGGCGCGCCGCAGCGGGTCGCCGTCGGTGTCGACCACGGTCGTCACGCCGAGACGGCGCAGCTCGCGGATCAGCCGCGCGTAGACGTCGATGTCGACCTCGCGCGGGAGCGACCCGGCGAAGACGCACATGCTCGCGCCCTTGGCCAGGTACAGCAGCTTGTCGACGAACAGCTCGGCCTCCTGCTCGGACACCTTCGGGCCGCGCTCGTTGATCTCCGTCTGCTCGCCGGTCGTGGGGTCGATCACCGCCGTGTTGGTGCGCGACTCCTCGCGGATGCGCACGAAGTCGCTCAGCACGGAGAGCTGCGTGAGCTGGTCGACGATGCGGGTGCCGGTCGCCCCGCCGGTCAGCCCGGTGGCGATCACGGGCGCGCCGAGCGTCTTGAGCACACGGGCGACGTTGACGCCCTTGCCGCCGGGCATCGTCGTCTGCTCGACGGTGCGGTGCCGGCGCCCGAGCCGGAAGTTCGGGACCGAGAGCGTCTTGTCGATGGCCGTGTTGAGCGTGACCGTGATGATCATGCGACCCGAGCCTCGTCGCGTGCGCGTCTCGTGGCGCGCGGTCGCCGGCGCCTTCGAGCCAGGAGCACGGTACCGCCCAGCACGGCGAACGCCAGCACGACGGCCAGCGGGCGGGTGAACCACGACTTGGTGCGCTGGACGAACCCGGCCTCGGGGACGGCGCCGGCGGCCACGAGCGGCACGCTGGCGATCCGGCGCCCGTCGCGCAGCACCTCGGCGCGGCCGAGCTCCTCGCCGCGGGCGATCGGGCCGGCGACCTGGGGCGGCCAGCTGACCGGGCGGATCGACAGGAGCTCGCGCTGCCCGCGCGGGATCACGGTGCGCAGCGCGTTGCGCCCGACGACGAGCTCGAGCTCGGCGCCGGGCCGGTAGCGGATCGGCGTGCGCACGCCCAGGCTCGTGCCCGTCGGCGCGGCGAGCACGCGCTGGAACTGGCGCGTCCCGAAGCGCGAGCAGCGCGAGCGTGTCGGCGTTGCGCTGCGCCTTGCTCGGCTCGTCGAGCACGGCGGACACGACCTGCACGCGGCGCTGGCGGCCGGAGCCGACGAGCACGTCGCCCGCCTGCTGCGTGTAGCCCGTCTTGACGCCGTTGACCCAGTCGACGCCGGCCACGAGCGTGTTGCGGTTGGCCAGCGTCCGGGTCTGCGCGCCCGAGGTCAGCGTCACCCGCGGCTGGTCGACGACGCGGCGGAAGAGCGGTCGCGTGCGGCGCAGGTGCAGGGCCAGCTCCGCGAGATCGCGCGCGCTCGAGTAGGCGCCCGCCTCGTCGAGCCCGATCGGGTTCGCGTAGCGGGTGTTCTCGAGGCCGAGCTCGCGCGCGCGGCGGTTCATCAGCCGCACGAACGCGCGCTCGGAGCCCGCCACGCCCTCGGCGAGCGTCATCGCGGCGTCGTTGCCGGACGCGACCAGCAGGCCGCTGAGAAGGTCGCGCACGGTCATCCGCTCTCCGGGCTGCAGGCCGATCTGCGACTCGGCCGGCGCCGGGCGGTAGCCGGACGCGCGGAACGTGTCGTCGAGCTCGGCCCGCTCGAGCGTCACCAGCGCGGTCATCAGCTTCACCGCCGACCCGACCGGCCGCCGCGTGTCCGCCCCCCGCTCGCACGCGACCTCGCCGGTCGAGGCCTCGAGCGCGAACGCATACGGCGCCTTGACGTCCGCGGGACAGTCGCGCGCCGCCGCACTCGCGGGAAGCGCCAGCAGGAGAGCAGCAGCCGCGAGCGCGGGCCGAGCAAGCTTGGCCTTGCGAGTTCGCTTATTCGCGAGCATCGCGAGGAGCTCGCCGCATGGGCGGCGCGCGCCGACCGGCGATCCGGTCACTGGCGGAGCTTGAGCCGCTGGCCGGGGCTGAGGGCCTGCGGGTCCAGGTCGGGGTTCAGCCGCAGGATGTCGGCGAGCGGGACGCCGGTCTTCTCCGCGATCGACGACGGCGTGTCGCCGGGCTTGACCGTGTACCGCCGGCGCCCCTTGCGGGCGCCTTGCGGCGTCGCCGTCGGGCGGGCCTCCGAGGAGCGGTTCGGGCCGCCGCTCTCGGACTCCGTGTCCCGCGTGCCGGTCACGATCACGAACAGTGCGACGGCGAAGGCCACCAGCGCGAGCGGTGCCAGGAACCGCACGGGGCTGCGACCGGCCATCGAGGCCAATGGTAGCGGCGGTTCCGGCGGTCTTTCGCGGCTTCAGGCCAGTGTCCACGCGGCATCGCGGAGGCGTTCGGCCTCGGCGCGAGCGGCCTCGGCGGGGTCGCCGCCCGCGTCCTCGTGGGCGTGGGCGATCGAGCGTGACGCGGTCACGAGCCCGCCCGCCCGGCCGGGCGCGAACGCGGGTGCGAGCGCCGCCACGTCGCCGCCCTGGGCGCCGACGCCGGGCAGCAGGAACGGGGCGACGGGCATCAGCTCGCGCATCCTCGCGAGGTGCTCGGGGGCGGTCGCGCCCGTCACCGCGCCGACGTCGGCGAGGCCGGACGCGCCGGTGCGCCCGAGCGCGACGACGAGCGCGGCGAGACGCTCCCACAGCGGCTCGCCTCCCTCCAGCCGCAGGTCCAGCAGGTCGGCCGCGCCCGGGTTCGAGGTGCGCACGAGCACGAACACGCCGGCGCCGGTCGCCCGCGCGCCGGCGACGATCGGCTCGAGCGCGTCGCGGCCGAGCAGCGGGTTGGCGGTCAGCGCGTCGGCCTCCAGCCCCGGGACGGCTCCGAAGGGCGACGGCGTGCGGCCGGTCAGCGCCTGCGCGTAGGCGGCGGCCGTGACCGGGACGTCGCCGCGCTTGCCGTCCGCGAGCACGAGCAGGCCCGCGCTGCGGGCGGCCTCGCAGACCGCCTCGAGGGCGAGCGCCCCCGCGAAGCCGAGGCGCTCGAAGCACGCGAGCTGCGGCTTGGCGGCCACGCACGCGGGCGCGGCGGCCTCGATCAGCGCGAGGCAGTGGGCGAGCACCGCGGCCGCGGCCTCGAGCGCGGGCGGGCGGGGCGGCTCGGCGCCGGTGGCCGCCGGCCGGCCGTTGCCCTTGGGCGCGGGGGTCGCGGCGGTGAGGACGGCGCGGGCGCTCTCATGCGCGGCCGCCACCGACTGGGCGAGCTCGGCCCGGGCCTCGGACGTACGCTCGAGCGCCTCCGGCCACAGGCGCGAGGGATCGGGGTCGATCCCGAGGACGATCTGGGACTCGCGCCGCGCGACGGCGGACGCGAGCCGGTCGCCGAACGATGCCGATGCGGGCGCCGGCGATTCGCCGGCGCCCGACACGGAATCTCCTGCGCCGGCTACTTGACGGCCTTCTTGAGGCCCGACCCGGCGGTGAAGCGCGGCACGCGGCTCGCGGCGATCGTCATCGTCTCACCCGTGCGCGGGTTGCGGCCCTCGCGGGCACCGCGCTGGGCGACGTGGAACTTGCCGAACCCGGTGAAGGCGACTTCCCCGCCCGACTTGAGCTCCGTCTCGATCGTGGTGATGACCGCATCAACCGCGGCACCGGCGTCCTTCTTGCTCAGGCCGCTCTCCGACGCGACCTTGTCGACGAACTCCGACTTGGTGGCCATGACTTCCTCCTTGTTCCCCCGGCGGACCGGGGGCATCTGGATGACCCGGGCGACGCTAACACTGCAATCGGACGCTCTAGAGCCAAATCTGCCCGTTTCCCCGCAATTTGCGGCAAACCGGCAGGGGAGATTCAGGTGCCAGAACCGCGCTGGACCGCCGAAACCAGCCGTTCGGCGGCGTCCAGGACGCGTTCCGCGACGGGGTCGGACGCGTCCAGCGTGCGCGGATGCCCGCCGCGGTCGGTGAGCACCACGCGCGGCTCGCGGGCCGCCTTCCGGCGCGCGATCGACGCGGCCACGTTGCCGACCGCGCCGCGCGGCCGCGGGGCGTTGGGCTTGCGCTTGGGGATCACGGCGCCTCCGGGCGCGCGGCGCCTTCCGGCGCCTCGGGACGCTCGGCGCCCTCGAGGTCGGCGAGCACGAGCTTGAGGTCGTAGCGGACCAGCGACGGCAGCGCGAAGCGCCCGGTGACGACCGCGATCGCGTGCCGGTCCGAGCGCGCCGCGAACACGTCCCCGTCGCGCGTCACGACCTGCATCTCGGCGGCGTCGCCGGCGCCCTCGAACAGGTCGCGCGCGGGGCCGGCGAGCGCGTCGGGGCCGGCGAGCAGCGCGAGGTCGGAGTCCAGCACGACGCCGGTCCGGATGTCCGCCGACAGCTCACGCAGATAGTCGAGCGCGAGGGCCGGCGTCAGTGCCGCGCCGGAGCTCACGGCCGGGAGGTGGAGGCAGGGCTCATGGAGCGTGGGCGAGAATAGCCGCCCCGTGCCGCTCTCACGCCTCGCCTGGCTCGTCACCGTCGTCATCTGCTTCGTGGCGGCCCTGATCCTGCTGCTGTCCGATTACTACGGCTACGCGGGGGTCGTGTTGGCGGTGTCGCTGGCGGCGGCGATCAACCTGCGCTGAACGGCAACGTCAACTACGGCTGGGTAGGGAGGCTGGCGACGCCGGCGGGGGTGCATAACGTCAACCTCGCGGGCCGTTCGGGCGTGTGGTTGACGAAACGCACCGTATGGGTGCGTAACGTCAACCGCACCGGCGAGATCCGCGTCGCGTTGACGAAATGCACCCTGATCGCGGCCGCACTTCCTCACTCTCCCTACCCAGCGCCGTTGACGTTCGGCGGTGCCACAGCGGCTATGAGTCCGGCCGCACCTTGTCCTCGGGCTCCAAGTGGATCAGCACGTCGGTGCCGCCGGGGAGCCGCTGGGTGATCTCGTCCTGCAGGGCGTGCGCGGTGCCGTGGGCAGCCTCGAGCGTCGTCCCGCTGCGGAACTGCACGTGTAGGTCCACGTAGCGGCGCGCGCCCGCGCGGCGTGTGCGCAGCTGGTGGAACCCGACGATGCCGCGGGGGCCGAACGCCTCGATGGCGTCGCGGATCGCGGCCAGCTCGTCGGGCGGCAGCGCCTCGTCGACGAGCACCGCCCACGAGCGCCTGACGAGCTTCAGGCCGGTGACGACGATCGCCGCGGCGATGACGAGCGCGACCGCCGGGTCGAGCCACTCGGCGCCCGTGAAGTGGACGAGCCCGAGCCCGACCAGGACCCCTCCGGACGTGTAGGCGTCCGTCCGCAGGTGGGCGGCATCGCCCTCGAGCGCGGCCGACTGGGTGTCGCGCGCCCGGGCGTAGAGCCACGTCGAGACCGCGAAGTTGGCGGCGGTCGAGAACGCGAGCACGGCGATGCCGAAGCCGAGCGAATCCAGCTCGGGGCCCCGCACGAGGCTGCGCACCGCGGCGTAGACGATCACGCCGGAGCCGACGAGGATCAGGACGCCCTCGGCGGCCGCGGCGACGTTCTCGAACTTCTCGTGGCCGTAGCGGTGGCCCTCGTCGGCCGGCTCCTCCGCCTGGCGGACGGAGAAGAACGCGATCAGCGAGGCGATCAGGTCGACGCTCGAGTGGATCGCCTCCGTGAGGATCGCGACCGAGCCGGTGACCGCGCCGGCGACCAGCTTGAGCAGGATGAGCGCGGCGTTGGAGCCGATCGAGACGGCCGCCGCGCGCGTGCGCGGGCCTCTCATGTGGCGAGCCACTCGGCCAGCGCCCGTGCGGCCCGGCCGCGGTGGGAGATCGCGTCCTTCTCCTCGTCGGCGAGCTCGGCCATCGTGCGGGCCTCGCCTTCGGGGACGAACAGCGGGTCGTAGCCGAAGCCGCGCTCGCCGCGCGGCTCGCGGGCGACCGTCCCCTCTGTCGTGCGCTCGAAGACGTGCTCGGGGCCGTGCGGGTCGACGTGGGCGATCGCGCACACGTAGCGCAGCCGCGAACCGGCGGGCGCCGCGGCTCGCAGCTTGGCGAGGTTCTCGGCGTCCGTGGCGTGCTCGCCGGCGAAGCGGGCGCTGCGCACGCCCGGAGCGCCGCCGAGGGCCTCGGCCTCGATCCCGGAGTCGTCGGCGATCGCCGGGCGGCCCGTGGTCACGGCGGCGGCGCGGGCCTTGATCAGCGCGTTGGCGGCGTAGCTGTCGCCGTCCTCGACCGGGCTCGGAAGACCGGCGGGAAGCGGCTCGAGCTCGACCGCCGGCAGCAGCCGGCCGAGCTCCCGGAGCTTGTGGTCGTTGCGGGTGGCCAGCAGGAGGCGCACGCGCGGCCCTCAGCCGGCGGCGGACGCCTGGATCTCGCGCAGGCGGTCGATGCCGACCTGGGCGAGCGCGAGCAGCTCGTCGAGGTGCGCGCGCGAGAGCGGCGTGCGCTCGGCGGTGGCCTGGACCTCGACGAGGCCGCCCTCCCCGGTCATCACCACGTTGGCGTCGACCTCGGCGGACGAGTCCTCCGGGTAGTCGAGGTCGAGCAGCGGAACGCCGTCGACGATGCCGCACGAGACGGCCGCGACGCTGCCGGTCAGCGGGCTGCGCGCGAGCTTGCCGGCGTCGACGAGCGCACGGCAGGCGAGGTCGAGCGCGACGTAGCCGCCGGTGATCGACGCACAGCGCGTCCCGCCGTCCGCCTGCAGCACGTCGCAGTCGACGTAGATCGTCCGCTCCCCCATCGCCCCGAAGTCGACGACGCCCCTGAGCGAGCGGCCGATCAGGCGCTGGATCTCGACACTGCGGCCGTCGGGCCGGCCCTTGGACACGTCGCGCTGCTTGCGGTCGCCGGTCGAGGCGGGCAGCATCCCGTACTCGGCCGTCAGCCAGCCGCGGCCCTTGCCCGCGAGCCAGCGCGGGACCGACTCCTGCACGGACGCGGTGCAGATCACGCGCGTCTCGCCGGCCGAGATCAGCGCCGAGCCGGTCGCCGTGCGCACGAACCCGGGCTCGATCGTGGTCGGGCGAAGGTGGTCCGCGGCCCTTCCGCCGCTGCGCTCGGCGGTCATCGGCGACCTCCCGCGGCGAGCTCGCGACCGCTCGCGAGCGACACCGGCTCGACGGCGCCCAGCGGGAGCTGCAGGAAGCGCGTGCCGAGCTCGCGGAACGTCTCCCCCGCGCCCGTGCACAGGAACGAGTACTCGCCCTCGCCGGTCGTGCGCGGGTTGGCCAGGCCGCGGGCGCCGAGCACGTGCTCGACCTGATGGGCGAGCGGGTCGCCGGAGACGATGATGTTGACCGCGCGGCCGAGCATGCGCTGGAGCATCGGGCGCACGAGCGGGTAGTGGGTGCAGCCGAGCACGACGGTGTCGACCCCCGCCGCGCGCAGCGGCGCGCAGTACTCGCGCACGGTGTCGACGACGTGCTGGTCGAACGGAAAGCCCGCCTCGATGATCGCGGCGAGGTCCGGGCAGGCGACCGACGTGAGCTCGACGAACGGGTCGGCGTCGGCGATCGCCTGCGCGTACGCGCCGCTCTCGACCGTCGCGGGCGTCGCGAGCAGCCCGACGCGGCCGTTGCGCGTCGCCGCGACCGCCTGCACGGCGCCGGGCTGCACGACGCCGAGCACCTCGACGCCCAGCGTGGTCTGCCGCAGCCGCTCCCGCAGCGCGGGGAGCGCCGCGGCGGTGGCCGAGTTGCAGGCGACGACGAGCAGCTTCACCCGGCGGGCGAGCAGCTCGTCGGCGACCTCGAGCGCGAACCCCTCCAGCTCGCCGATGCCCCGGCCGCCGTACGGGAACCGCGCGGAGTCGGCGAGGTAGACGAAGTCCTCGGCCGGCAGCTGCACGAGCAGCTCGTGCAGCACGGTCAGCCCACCGACGCCGGAGTCGAACACCCCGACCGGCCGCCGGCGCACGTCGTCGAGCGCCATCGTCGATCCCGTCACGGCGGGCAGTCTGGCAGGCGTTGCCGCGGGAATGTCAGGTGCGCGGCCGGCGGCGTAGTGCCCCGTCGGGTGCCATGTCCACCCAGAAGTTGCCGAACACGGCGAACAACGCGACCACGCCCGCGACCGCGCCATAGAACGCGGCATCGCTCCAGTCCTCGCCGATCTCCGACAGCACTTTGGCTGCCACCGGCGTCAGCGCGAGCACGAAGTAGAAGCGGGTCCGCTTCCGCATGAGTCGATTCTACGCGCCGTCGACGAACACCAGCAGACCGAAGACGCCTCCGAGCATGCCGCCCTTGCGAGCCCACGTGTCAGGGTCGACGTCCGCACGAAGGTCGTGGACCAGCGAGCCTGCGACGAAGCCCAGCGTCGCGCCGAGCGCAGCCGTGCCTCCGACGACCGCTCCGGCATCGGCCAGGAGCTCGCCGAGCGGGCCGGACTTCATCCTTCTCCGACGCCGTCGATCGCGCCCTTGATCTTCTTCACGACCGCCTCGGCGATCCCGGTGTCGGAGAACCCGCCGCTGGCCTTCACGACGCCCGCGATCAGGACGGCGACGAGCAGCACGAGGCCGACGTACTCCACGGTCCCCTGTCCGTCGCTGCGCGCGATCGCGCGCGCCAGCCGCGCGTGGGCGCGGCCCATGAGCTCGAAGCGCATCTGGTGCCCCCTGTCGTTCCGCCCCGCCTGCCGCGGAGCCCGGCGCCGCCCGTCTGGAAGGCGGCCCGACCAGTCTCCGGGGAAGGGTGTGACGGATCTAGACGCGGGTGTTGCGAGTCTGTGCCAGGCTCGACGCGCTTTGCGCGCGCTCGTCGTGACGAACATGTACCCGAGCCTGGAGCGCCCCGCGCTGGGCTCGTTCGTGCGCGACCAGGTCGAGGCGCTGCGGCGGCGCGGGGACGTCGAGGTCGAGCTGTTCGCGTTCCCGCCAGGCCTGCGGGCGTACCCGCGGGCGGCACGCGAGCTGCGGCGCCGCTACGGCGCGCGCGAGCGGTTCGACGTCGTCCACGCCCACTTCGGCCTGACCGCGTGGCCGGCGCTCGCCGCCCGCCTCGGGCCGGTCGTCGTGACGCTGCACGGCAACGACCTCTTCCACCCTCGCTCGAACCGGCTCACGCGCGCGGTCCTGCCCTTCACCGCGCTGCCGGCGGCCGTCTCGCGCGAGTTCAGCGGGCAGCTCCCCGGCGCCGGCACGGCCCGCCGGGTGGCCGTGCTCCCGGTCGGGATCGACCTCGGCCGCTTCCGCGCGATCCCGCGGCGCGAGGCGCGCGCTCGGCTGGGCCTCGACCCCCAGCGGCCATACCTGCTGTTCCCGCACGACCCCTCGCGGGCCCTGAAGCGCTTCGACCGCGCACGAGAGGCCGCCGGCGACACGACGCTGCTGACCATGGGGCGCGTGCCGCCGGACGAGGTGCCGTACTGGATCAACGCGGCCAACGCCGTGCTCGTCCCGTCGCAGGCCGAGGGCTTCGGTCTGTCGGTGATCGAGGCCCTCGCCTGCGGGGTGCCGGCCTTCGGCACCCCCGTGGGCATCCATCCCGTGGCGCTGGAGGGGATCGACGGGGCGTTCTGCGCCCCGTGGGAGCCGGGGGCGTGGCGGGCGGCGCTCAGACCCGTGCTCGAGAACGACGACCCGCGCGTGGACGGTCGCGGGCGCGCGGCGCTCTTCTCCGCCGACCGCATGGCCGCCCGGGTCGTCGCGGCGTGGCACGACGTGGTCGCCTCGGAGCCGCTCCGACCCGCGTCCGCGCGGGTTTCCTGAGAGTGGCCGCAACCGGCGATCCTATACTCGACGGCTCGGGGCGTACGTCCACCGTCTGCCCCTGCTGACGCGCATGAGCGGCCTGCTGCGACGCCTGACACGACGCCCTGCGACCGCCGACGAGAACCGGTCCCCGACCGCGTCCTCCGACCCGGTCGCGACGCCCGCCACGTCCGGCGGCCAGCGGCCCCTGTCCGCTGACGACAACCAGCCGACGCAGGTGATCGCCGAGACGCCCAGCGACCCGGCCACGCGCGACTGGGCGATCGGCCCGACCGGCTGGAGCGGCCCCGCGGCGAAGTCAGAAGCGACAGCGGCCCCGATGGCGACCGTCCCGATCGCCGGCCAGTTCCCGGAGCGCCCCGCCGAGCAGACCGCGCCGGAGCACGTCTCGGTGCCCGACCTGCCGGCCGGCGTCGACCCGTCCGAGCTCGAGCAGGCGCCCGCGAGCACGCGCCGGGGACGGCTGCGGCGGCGCCTGCGCTACCTGCGGTCGGTGCGAGAGCTGCTCCTGCGCGACCTCGGCGGCCTGACCTACGAGATCCATCGCACCGCGACCGCGCCGCGCGAGTCGCACGGCCGCCTGCAGCGGGCCAAGGCGGAGCGCATCGCGGCGCTCGACGCCGAGGTCCGCGCGCTCGAGGCGCGCCTGGGCGAGCCGCACGCCGCGCCGACGCTGCGTGAGGCCGGCATCGGCGGCACCTGCCCCGCCTGCGGCGAGCTGCACGCGAGCGACGCCCACTTCTGCGCCCGCTGCGGCACCCCGCTCGACGCCAAGGCCCGCGCCAAGCGCGACGACGCCGCGGCCCCGGAACAGAGCAGCGGCCTGTGGGCCAGCCGCCAGGCCACCGAGCCCGAGCCCACCGACAAGCCGGCCGCGGTCACCGGCGAATGGCTCGGCTCCGCCGACCAGCCGACCACGCACGGTCGCCCCGAACAGAAGCCGCAGGCCGCACCGGCGAGCCACGAGCCCGCCGCGCCAGGGGGCGCCGCGCCCGCGACGAGCCAGGCGAACGCGGCGCCGGCAGGCGACGCCGCGCCGGCGAGCCAGGAATCCGCGGAGACGCGCGACGGGGACGCGGCGCCGCGCGACGCCGATCCCGTGCCTTCGGTCGAGGGTCGGCGGGAGCAGGCGTGAGCGCGGTCGAGACTCCCGCTCCCGCCGAGCCCGTCGCCGAGCCGCGGCGCTGCCCGCGCTGCGGATCGGCGCTCGCGCCCGGCCAGGAGTGGTGCCTCGAGTGCGGCGCCGAGGTCGGCATGACGATCGCCTCGCCGCCGAGCTGGCGCGGGCCGGTCCTGCTCGTCGGGGCGCTGCTGGCGGTGGCCGTGATCGCGCTCGTGCTCGCGCTCGTGGAGCTGGCCGGAGACGCCGAGCAGGTGGCCGAGCAGCCAGCACCCACGCCCGCGCCCGCCGCGCCGGTGGCCCCCACTCCCGAGGCGACCACGGTCCCGCCCGCGTCCACGACCCCGGCGATCGCCGAGTGGCCCGCGGGCACGACGGCGTGGACGATCGTGCTCGAGTCCTCGGCCACGCGCGAGGCCGCGGACGCCCGCGCGGAGGAGCTCGCCGGTCAGGGCGTCTCCGTCGGCGTGCTCGACTCCAACGACTTCAGCTCGCTCGAGCCGGACCGCTTCGTCGTGTTCTCCGGCCAGTACGACAGCCAGCGCGCCGCCGACCAGGCGCGCGAGGCGCTCCAAGGGCAGATCGAGGGCGCCTACGTGCGCCGCGTCGTGCCCGAGGCGACCGGCGGCGCCACCCCCAGCCCGACGCCGTAGCTCAGGTCCGACCTAAAGGGGTCTGACCCCTTTAGTCCCCGGGGCCAGCCTAAAGGGTCTGACCCTTTAGGTTCGCGCGAGGTCGGGCCACCAGCGCGCGAGGCGGCGCAGCGCCTCCGCGGCCAGCGGATCGAGCTCCACCGCGCCCGGGTCGGGGACGGTGTCGGCGACCAGGACCGGCATCAGCGCGGCCATCGACCCGGCCAGCGCGCCGAGGTCGTAGCCGCCCTCGAGCACGAGCCCGAGCGGGGCGCCGACCTCGTCCGCCGCCCGCCGCAGCGACGCGGCCATGCCCGCGAAGCCCGCCTCGGTCACGCGGCACGTGGCGAGCGGGTCGGCGCGGTGCGCGTCGAACCCGGCCGACACGAGCACCAGCTCCGGCCGCCAGGTCGCGATCAGCGGCACCGCGACGTGCTCGACGAGCGAGCGGAACACCGCGTCGCCCGTCCCGCCCGGCACCGGCAGGTTGACCGTGTAGCCCTCCCCCGCTTCCTCGCCCGCGTAGGACGCCGGCCCGGTGCCGGGATACAACGGCCATTCGTGGATCGACAGGAACAGCACCCCCGGATCGGCGGCGAAGATCGCCTCGGTGCCGTTGCCGTGGTGGACGTCCCAGTCGAGGATCAGCACCCGCGAGACCCCGTGCGCGGCCCGCGCGCGCTCCGCGGCCACGGCGGCGTTGCCGAACAGGCAGAAGCCCATCGCCCGTTCGCGCTCGGCGTGGTGGCCCGGGGGCCGCAGCGCGGACACGCCGACACGCGCCGAGCCGCCGAGCAGCTCGTCCACGAGCGCCACGGCGCCGCCCGCCGCCCGCAGCGCCGCCTCCCACGTGTCTGCAGCCGCCGCGGTGTCGGGGTCGAGCGACCCGCCGCCGCGCGCGCACAGCGCCTCGATCGCCGCCACGTAGGGCTCGGGATGGACCGCGTGCAGCAGCTCCCGCTCGACCCGCGGCGCTTCGAGCACCTGCGCGCCGAACCACCCGTGCCGGCCCATCTCGGCCTCGAGCGCGCGGATCCGCTCCGGCCGCTCCGGGTGGCCGGGGATGTCGTGGCCGAGCGAGGCGTCGTGGCGAAACCAGACCGAGGGCACGCCGGTACGGTAGGGCGTCCGTGGACGGCGAGCGCGCAGACCTGGTGGTGGTGGGCGCCGGCGCCGCCGGCCTGTTCGCGTCGCTGACCGCCGCCCGCGAGGGCGCCCGCGTGGCGCTCGTCTCGGCCCGGCCGCTCGCGGAGACCGCGTCGTACTGGGCGCAGGGCGGCCTGGCCGCCGCGCTCTCGGTCGAGGACTCGCCCGAGCGCCACCTGCAGGACACGCTGGGCGCCGGGCGCGGGCTCGTGCGCGAGTCCGCGGCCCGCGTGCTGGCCGACGAGGCGCCGGAGCGCTTCCGCGACCTCGAGCAGCTCGGCGTGCGGTTCGACGCCGACCGCCACGGTCACGTCGCACTCGGCCTCGAGGGCGGCCACGGCCTGCGGCGCGTCGTCCACGCCGGAGGGAGCGCCACGGGGCGCCGGATCCTGCGCCAGCTGTCGGCGGTGGTGGCCGAGGACGCCGCGATCGAGGTGCGCGAGGGCGCCCGGGCGGCGAGCCTGGCGCTGACGACCGGCGGGCGCTGCGCCGGCGTCCGGCTCGAGGACGGCCGCACCCTCGGCGCGCGCGCCGTCGTGCTCGCCACCGGGGGCGCCGCCGCGCTGTGGTCGCGGACGACCAACCCGCCCGGGTCGTTCGGCTCCGGCCTCCTGCTCGCCCGCGCGGCCGGCGCCGCGCTCGCCGACCTCGAGTTCGCCCAGTTCCACCCCACCGCGGTCGTCGGCGTCAAGGGCCGTGAGGGCTTCCTGATCTCCGAGGCCGTCCGCGGCGAGGGCGCGACGCTGCACGACGCGCACGGCGAGCGGTTCGTCGACGAGCTGGCACCGCGCGACGCGGTCGCGCGCGCGATCTTCGGCAAGCTCGCGGAGCAGGGCGCGCCGGCGGTGTTCCTCGACATGCGCGAAGTCGATCCCGCCCGCTTCCCGAACGTCGTGGCGGCGCTGCGCGAGGCGGGCCTGGATCCCGCGACCGAGCTCGTGCCGGTGGCGCCCGCGAGCCACTACGTGATGGGCGGCATCGTCACCGACCTCGACGGCCGCTCGCAGGTGCCCGGGCTGTACGCCGTCGGCGAGTGCGCGTGCACCGGCCTCCACGGCGCCAACCGGCTGGCCTCGAACTCGCTCTCCGAGTGCTTCGTCTTCGGCCGCCGGGCGGCGCTGCGCGGGCTCGAAGAGCCCACCGCCGCAGAGGCGCTCGTCGCCGCGCCAGAACAGCCCGTGGCCGCCGCTCCCACGCGCGAGACGCGTAAGGCGATGTGGCGCCACGCCGGCCTCGAGCGCGACGCCGAGGGACTCCGGCCGCTGCTCGAGGACCCCCACCCGCTGGCCCGTCTCGTCGCCCGCAGCGCGCTGTTCAGGGAGGAGACCCGCGGCGCGCACGCACGTTCGGAGTTCCCCGAGCGCGACCTCGCGCTCGACGGCCGCCACACGGTGATCGACGCCGGAGCGGACGCTCCGCGCCTCCAGCCCTGGAGCTAGGAGGTTTTGCCACGCAACCGTCGAAGCGAACAGGGGTTCGCCCTTAACAGGAAGACAACACTTTGAGGGGTTCCAAAATGAACGGAATCGGTTATCAGTGATGCATCGGGCTCCCGGTGAGCTCTGCACTACTGCGCGAGAGGTCCGAAGGGGAGAACGCATGTACCGCTTCAGCCGTTCCATCTATCGAGAGCTCGCGCCCGACATCCTCGAGGACAAGCCGGGCCACCGCGGCCCGTCCAACCACGAGCGTGTGCTGCGGGCGTGCGAGGCGACCGTCCACCGGCTCGCCACCGACTGGCACTACTTCGCCAAACCGACGAAGACGCTGTTCACCGACATCCGGATCTACTTCCCGATGTCGGCCCAGGAGCGCGCCTACCTCGTGGTCGACCGCTACATGACCTTTGCGAAGGAGTACTTCGCGTCGATGCCGCTGAGCGGCTACGACATCGAGGGCAACCGCATCGAGTGCCGCGCGACGACGCGCCGCGGGACGCCCTGCCAGCGCAGCCCGCTCCCCCACAACGGCTACTGCCCCTCGCACCAGCACCTCGCCGAGCCGGAGGAAGTCCCGCTCGCGGCGTGACGGTAGCCTCCCGCCGATGGCGGAGGCGATCGGGTTCATCGGGCTGGGCATCATGGGCGCGCGGCAGGCGGCCAGCCTCCGGCGCGCCGGCTTCGACCTGACGGTCTACAACCGCACCCGGGAGACCGCGGACGCGTGGGCGGCCGAGCACGGCGGCCGCGCGGCGGCAAGCCCGCGCGAGGTCGCCGAGCACAGCGACGTCGTGATCACGATGGTCGTCGACGGCGAGCAGGTCGACGCGCTGCTGCTCGGCGAGGACGGCGCGGTCGACGGCGCCCGCCCGGGGACGCTGTTCGTCGACATGTCGACGATCGGGCCCGCCGAGGCCCGCCGGATCGGGGCGGAGGTGATCGCCCGCGGCCACGCGTTCGTCGACGCGCCGGTGACCGGCTCGGCGCCCAAGGCCGAGGCGGGCACGCTGACGATCATGGCCGGGGCGAGCGACGAGGACATGGCCCGCGCCCGGCCCGCGCTCGAGGCGATGGGCGAGACGATCGTGCACGTCGGCGAGCTGGGCACCGGCCAGCAGGTCAAGGTGCTCTCGAACGCCGTCAGCGCCGCGAACTGCGCCACGCTCGCGCAGGCGCTGGTGGCCGGCCGCCGCACGGGAGTGGACCTCGAGGCGCTGCTGACCGTCATGGCCGGCGGCTCGGCGAACTCGACGATGCTGCAGCTCAAGGGCCGGCCGATGCTCGAGCACGACTTCACGCCGCTGTTCAAGCTCGAGCACATGCTCAAGGACGTCCGGCTCTGCCTCGAGGAGACGCAGGCGGCAGGCGCCGCGTTCCCGGCCGCGGCGCTCGCGGGCGAGCTCTACGCCGCCGCCGTCGGGCGCGGCCTCGGCGACCAGGACTTCGCGGCCGTGCTCGAAGTCGTCGAGGCGCTCAGCGATGTCCGCGGCTGAGTGGTACGAAACACCGCGAATCTGCAGGAAGATTTGGCGATTCCGCGACTTTGTGCATAGTATGTGACGCGCGCGGCCGGAGGTTCGGCGGCCGCAGATCCAGGGCAGGGTGCGCGGGGTTCGCATCCTCCATACACCCCCTCCTTCTTCCACCATCCCTATGCCGATCGCTTTCAAGGAATGGGCCGTCACCGTGCGCGCACTCGCCGAGGGCGAGCAGCTCGTGACGCTCCGCAAGGGCGGTATCCGCGAGCCTGACAAGCACTTCGCGCTCGAGCACGACCGCTTCTTCCTCTATCCGACCTTCGACCACCAGCGCGGCGACCTCGTCCGCGAGTCGCACCAGCCGGAGCTCCGGCGGGCGCTCGAGGAGGGCGTGTGGGCCGAGGGCGAGCCGCCCACCCACGCTCTGACGCGTGACGGCGGGATCGCCCAGCCCGACCGCGTACGCATCCGCGCGTGGGCCGAGGTGGCCGCCGCGTGGACGGTCACCGACCGCCGCGTGGTCGACGCGCTGTCGCCGTTCTACGTGTGGACGCCGGACTACGCCGAGAAGCGCCTGGCGTGGAAGCGGCGCCACCCGCTGCACGTGCTGCTGCTGCGGACGTACCGGATCCCGCGCCCCGTCACGGTGCGCGTACGCGACGACTACGGCGGCTGCCGGTCGTGGCTGCACATCACGCGCGAGCTGCCGTTCGAGGGCACCCCGGTGCTGTCCGACGAGGAGTTCGAGCGCGCCTCGGAGGAGATCGCGGGCCTCGCCCAGGGCGACGGCGCCCTCGCCTACGCTTGACCGTGGTGCCCTGCTGACCCGGGGCACTACGGCGACATGTGGCTCGAGACCCCGAGTGAGACCTTCGTGGCGCGCCACGACGAGCGCGACGCTCCCGACGCCGGGCGCGTGCTGGCGCAGCTCGAGTACGCGCGCGGGCGGCTCGAGCGCCAACTCGAGGTCGAGCTCGGGGAGCTCGCGGTGGTGCTGCACGGGTCGCCGGCGCAGCTGGACGCCGCCCAGCCGTGGCTGGCCGTCCAGCGCCGGCTGACCGCGCCCGCAGCGCGGCGCTACGTGGTCGGCTGGGCGGCCGAGCGCGAGCTGCACGTGCTGTCGCCGCGGCTGCTGGCGCAGCGCGCCTCGAACGTCGAGGGCTCGCTCGAGCTGCTCATGCTCTCGCCCTCCGGGCTGCTGGCCCGGCGGGCGCTCGCCGTACGCCATCCGGGCTTCCCGCCGCCGCTCGGCCCGCGCCGGCTGAGCCGCTGGGTGCGCTCCGCATGGTTCGTGGAGGGTGCCGCGCAGTGGCTCTCCGGCCAGACGAAGCACGTGCGCCCGGCAATCGCGCGGCGGCTTCACGAAGGCTCCGCTCCGGCGTTCCCGCCCGCGCGCGCCGACGCGCTGCTGCTCGGCGGGACCGTGTTCGACCTCGTCGCCCGCGAGGAAGGCGACCGTGCCGCGGTCGCGATGGCCCACGCGGCGCCCGACGACGCGCTCGCGCAGGCGTTCGGCCGCCGGCGCGAGCGGCACACCGAGGCGGCCTGGCGCTCCCACCTCGCGCGCCTCGCCGCCCCCGCCTAGGGGTCTGTCCAAGAAGATCCGGCCGCCCTGGGCGTGCCGGGGTTCTTGGACAGGCTCCTAGAGCACCGCGGCGAACGTGCTCACGGCGATCAGCGCCACGATCCCGACCGCGAGCACGAGCGCCATCGCCTTGACCCAGGCGGGCGTGCCCTCGCCTGGGGCGCGCGGCGGCGGCGGCTCGGGGGCGGCCAGGACCTCGCGGGCGCGGTCGGCTCCCGAGGCGGGCACGAGGATGTCCCGCGGGCCGCTGGCGAGGAAGTCGGGCACGTCGAACCCGCCCGAGCGGCGCGTCAGCGACGGCACGCCCTCCTCGAGCAGCAGGCCCTCGAGCATCTCCGCCTCCGCCTGGTGGCGCGCGGTGGCGACGCGAACCAGCGGGCCCTCGGCGTACTGGGGCCGCAGCTTGCGCGCGCGCTCGCGCGCCGGGCTCAGCGGGCGGCCGCCGTCGCCCGCGACGTGCACCAGCGGCACGCCGCAGTCACGGCAGAACCGCTCGGCGCCGTCGTGGCCCAGGCCGCACGCGGGACACGCCAGCGGCGCGTCCTCAGGTGTCGACTGGCGACCCGTCCCACACCTCGAGCGCGGCCTCGCTGACCACGCCGTCGACGATCTGCCAGGCGCGCACGTCGGGCTCGTCGCCCCCGAGCCCCACGATCACGTACAGCGGCTCGGGCCACCAGCGCGCCAGGTTGACGTCGGTGGGCGACGGCTCCGGCTCGGTCCGCGGGTGAGAGTGGTAGATCGCCCCGAGCGCGAGACCGGCGTCCTCGATCTCGTTCAGCACCCGCAGCTGCTCCTTGGGGTCGAGCTCGTAGCGCGTCCGGCTCGCGTGGATGTTGCGGGTGCGGTACACCGCGACCGCCTCGCCGTCGCGGCTGGAGATCATCCCGCAGCACTCGTTCGGCGCGTCCGCGCGCGCGTGCGCGACGACCTCGTCGAGCAGCTGCTGTGAGATGCGCAACTACTCGACGGTCTTGGCCGGCTGGCGCAGCGGCTTCACGTCGTCCTCGTCGTCGTCGCGCGAGACGCCGCTGATCGAATCCTTGAACTCGCGCATGCCGCGACCGACCGAGCGGCCGACCTCGGGCAGGCGCTTGGGGCCGAGCACGAGCAGGGCGATGACGAGCACGATCGCGAGCTCCATGGGGCCGATGCTGACTGGCATGGTCTGCTTCCTCTCGAACGTGTCCGTGTGACCGCTACTCAGTCTAGGGGTCGCTCGTGAACGGGTCGAGACCGGCCTCGAGGCGGGCGCGCACGCGGTGCTGGCTGTGCGAGGCCAGGATCGTCCCCGCCGTGCGCAGGATGCTGGGGTCGCGCAGCTCCAGCAGCGCGGCGGAGTAGGCCTCGATCAGCCGGTTCTCGACCTCCGCCTCGGCCTCGTCTCCCGCGGCGGCCGGCGCGCGCGGCGCCCGCCGGCCGAGCGCGTCGAGCAGTGTCCGCAGGGCCTGGGCGTGCGCGCGCTCGTGCGCGGCCGCAGCGGCGTCCAGCTCCGCCGCCGTGTCCTCGAGCGCGACCAGCCGCAGCAGCACGTCGCCGTCGTCGTCGGCCGGAGCCGCGGCGGCAGGGGTGGCGCGCGCCGCGACGAGCGCGGCGCCGAGCGCCATCAGGTGGCGACGGGTCACGCCGGCGTCCCCGGGAACGCCTCGGCCTCGCGGGTCAGCACCGCGAGGTCGGCGGCGGCGCCGACGATCATCTCGACCGCCAGCGCCCGCAGGTCGCCCTTGAGCACCGGCAGCGACTCGACGTGGGCGACGAGCGCGGTCCGCGCGGCCGCCGCATCGTCGCCTCCGTCCGCGGGCGCCGGGACATCGTGCGGCGCCCCACGCTGCTCGGACAGCGCGGAGGCCAGCCGGCGGGCACGCTCGCGCGAGCGCACCGCCACCCTGCGGGACGCCGCCGCCGCCGCCGCCGACAGCGCGCGCTCGGCCGCCAGCGACCGCAACAGCACCTCGGCGGGTCGCGGCGCGGCCGGCTGGTCCTCTTCCCCGCACCCCGCCAGCAGCGCGACCGCGCCGCCCGCGAGCAGCGCGCGCCGGCTTACCACCAGACCGTGGAGTCCAGGTTCTCGATCTCCTCGACGGGGAGCGTGTAGACCCCGGAGGAGAGGTACTTCCAGCCGTCGTCGCAGACGATGAAGACCACGTTGCCCTCGTCCATCTCGCCCGCGATCCGCACCGCGATCGAGGCGATCGCACCGGACGAGACGCCCGCGAAGATGCCCTCCTCGTCGAGCAGCCGGCGCGTCCAGACGATCGCGTCGTGGTTGGTGACGAAGATCTTCCGGTCGAGCAGCGAGAGGTCGATGATCGGCGGGATGAAGCCGTCGTCGAGCGAGCGCAGGCCCTGCACGGGCTCGCCCTGCATCGGCTCGGCGGCGACGATCTTGACGGTTTCGCCGAGCTCCTCGCGCAGCCGGCGACCGACGCCCATCAGCGTGCCGCCGGTGCCGAGCCCGGCGACGAACGCGCTGATCTCGTCCAGCTCGTCGAGGATCTCCTTGGCCGTGCCCTCGTAGTGCGCGCGCGGGTTCGCCGCGTTGCCGTACTGATAGGGCATGTAGTACGACGCGTCGGCGGCCGCCATCTCCAGCGCCAGCTCGACCGCGCCGTTCGAGCCCTTCGAACCCTCCGAGTAGACGATCTCGGCGCCGTACATCTTCAGCAGCTGGGTGCGCTCCGGCGTGACGTTGTCGGGCATCACGACCTTCAGCGGGTAGCCCTTGCGCGAGCAGATCATCGCGAGCGAGATGCCGGTGTTGCCCGAGGTCGGCTCGAGGATCGTCTGGCCGGGGCGGATCGCGCCCTCCTCCTCGGCCGCCTCGATCAGCGAGCGCGCGACGCGGTCCTTGATCGAGCCGGTCGGGTTGTGCGACTCGAGCTTCGCCCAGATCCGCACGCCGGGCTTCGGCGAGAGCCGCTTGAGCTCGACGAGCGGCGTATTGCCGATCGCCTGCACGATGTCGCCGTAGCGCCCACCGCACGGCCGGTTCCCCAACTGCTGCGCCATGCTT
Source organism: uncultured Solirubrobacteraceae bacterium (assembly GCA_963789005.1). Classification (GTDB taxonomy): domain Bacteria; phylum Actinomycetota; class Thermoleophilia; order Solirubrobacterales; family Solirubrobacteraceae; genus DASSUW01. The sequence continues at coordinate 196,356 of CAWBIZ010000015.1, read as the reverse complement.
CACAAAGTGTAGTCAGACGGAGGCGCTGCGCAGCGCCGGGTACAACGCCCGGTAGCGCTCGCGCAGCTCGCGGTACGGCTCGATCCACTCGGCGACGGGCTCGACCGCCCCGTGCGGGCGCACGCAGGCGGCGACCGCGTCCTCGACGGAATCGAACACGCCGCCCGCGACGCCGCCCAGCAGCGCGGCCCCGTACGCGGCGCCCTCCTCGACCGCCAGGCGCTCGAGCGGCAGCTCGAGCATCGACGCGACGATCCGCAGCCACAGCTCGCTGCGCGCGCCGCCGCCGGATGCCCGACCCGCCTGCGGCTGGGCGCCGAGCGCGACCACGAGGTCGAGCGAGTCGCGCAGCCCGCAGGCCACGCCTTCGAGCACCGCGCGCACCAAAGCCCCGCGGTCATGGCGCAGCGACAAGCCAGTGAACGAGCCGCGCGCATCGGGGTCGGCGTGCGGCGTGCGCTCGCCCGCGAGGTACGGCAGGAACGTCAGCCCCTCGACGCCCGGCGCCCACGCCTCCGCCGAGGCCACGAGCTCGTCAAACTCCTCCCCCGGCGCCGCCACGTCGCGTAGCCACTGCAGCGACCCGGCGGCCGACAGCATCACGCCCATCGCGTGCCACGCGCCCGGCACCGCGTGGCAGAACGCATGCACTCGCGCCTGCGGGTCGTGCGCGTAGGCGTCGAGCGCGGTGAAGACCACGCCCGAGGTCCCCAGCGCGACCGACAGCGGCCCCGGCCGCACCACGCCGACGCCGACGGCGCCCGCCGCCTGGTCGCCTGCGCCCGCGGCCACCGGCACGCCGTCCGCTGTCGTCCCCGAGACGTCGGGCGACTCGAGCACGGTCGGCAGCCACGCCGGGTCGAGCTCGAGCGCGGCCAGCACCTCGTCGCTCCAGCGCCGCCGCGCGACGTCGAACAGCAGCGTGCCGGAGGCGTCGGCCACGTCGATCGCGCGCTCTCCGCACAGGCGCAGGCGCACGTAGTCCTTGGGCAGCAGCACGTGGGCGATGCGCGCGAACGACTCCGGCTCGTGCCGTCGCAGCCACAGCAGCTTCGGCGCCGTGAACCCCGTCAGCGCGCGGTTGCCGGTGAGCTCCACGAGCCGCTCGAAGCCGACGCGCTCCTCGATCTCGGCGCACTCCGCGGCGGTCCGCTGGTCGTTCCACAGGATCGCCGGTCGCACCACCTGCTCGGAGGCGTCGAGCGCCACCAGCCCGTGCATCTGGCCGCTCAGCCCGATGCCCGCGACCTCGCCGACGTCGAGCCCGGCGAGCGCCTCCTCGGTCGCGCGCCACCAGTCCTCGGGGTTCTGCTCGGCCCAGCCGGGGCGCGGCGTCGAGAGCGGGTAGGCGACCTCGCGGCGGGCGAGCAGCTCGCCGTCGGGCGCCACGGCGATCGCCTTCACCGCCGAGGTCCCGACGTCGAGCCCGACCAGCGCGCTCATGCGGCGTGCCCGGGGTCGGCGAAGATCCGCTGCAACGAGGAGGCGGCCGCGCCGCGCACCGCGGCCTCGGGGCCGAGCGTCGACGGCAGCACCTGCGGCGTCGCCCAGTCCGACGCCAGGACGTGGGCGCGCAGCTCCTCGGCGATCGGGTCCGCCAGCCAGGGCGCGAGCTGTGCGAACAGGCCGCCCAGGACGACGGCCTGGAAGTTGAGCAGGTTGGCCGCCGACGCGATCCCCACGCCGAGCCAGCGGCCGGCCTCCTCCAGCGCCGCGAGCGCCCGCTCGTCGCCGCCGCGGGCGCGCTCTACCAGCTCGCCCACCGGGCGGGCGGCGCCGCCAGTCGGGCCCAGCTCCGGCAGGCCGGCCATCTCGAGCAGCGCCTCGAGCCCGACGAGGGTCTCGAGGCAGCCGCGGCTCCCGCACCCGCACGGCCGCCCGCCGCGCTCGAGCGTCATGTGCCCGAACTCGCCGCCGAAGCCGCCGCCGCCGCGGAACAGCTCGCCGCCGACGATCAGCCCGGCGCCCACGCCGATCTCGCCCGACACGTAGAGCACGTCGCTGAGCCCGCGCGCCGTCCCCTCCCACAGCTCGGCGAGGGCGGCGAGGTTGGCCTCGTTGTCGGCCATCACCGGAAAGCCCGGATCGCCGAGCCGGCGGCGCAGCTCGTCGACCACCGGGACGTCGGTCCAGCCCAGGTTGGGCGCGACGAGCAGGACGCCGCGGTCGGCGTCGACGAGGCCCGGCACGGCGACGGTGGCACCCACGGTCCGCAGGCCCATCGCCTCCACCGTGGCCACCGCGTCGGCGGCCAGCGCGGCCACGTGCTCGAGCACCTCGGCGCCGCTCACCCGGCGGTTGTCGCGCGCCTCGAGCGCGCGATGGCGCTCCTTGCCGGTGAGGTCGAGCGCCTGCACGGCCAGGTAGTCGACGTTGATCTCGACCCCGAGGGCGACGACGCCGCTCGCCGACAGCTCGACCACCTGCCCCGGCCGCCCCACGGTGCCGCGATAGTCGAGCCCGCGCTCGACCAGCAGGTCGAGCCCGATCAGCTCGGTGACGAGGCTGGAGACCGTCGTCTTGTTGAGGCCGGTCTCGAGCGCGATCGTGGCCCGCGAGCGCGGCCCGTGCTCGGACACGTGGCGGAGCACGACGCCGAGGTTGTACCGCCGCACGGCGCGCTGGTTCGCCAGCCCGGGTGCCTGCTCCATTTCAAGGACCCTATCCGGCGGTTCGCTCAGGCCGCGTCGGGTAGCGGCTCGACGCCGAGGTAGCGCTTCTGCGCCTCCGGGTCCGCCATCAGCTCCTTCGAGGTCGTCTCCGTGGCCACCGAGCCGGCGACCATGACGATCACGCGCTCGGCGAGCGACGTCGCCACGCCGAGGTTCTGCTCCACCACCAGCAGCCCCATCCCCTGCGTGGCGAGGTCCTTGATCGTCTCGATCAGGGTCTCGACCACGGTCGGGGCGAGGCCCTCCGACGGCTCGTCCATGATCAGCAGCTTCGGGTTGGTGAGCAGCGCGCGGCCGATCGAGAGCATCTCCTGCTCGCCGCCCGACAGCGAGGTGCCCGACACCGTGCGCCGCTCGGCCAGGCGCGGGAACAGCTCGTAGACCCGCTTCGGCGTCCACGCCGCGCTGCTCGGGGCGCCGACGATCTGCAGGTGCTCGTCCACCGTCAGCGAGGTGAAGAGGCGGCGACCCTGGGGCACGTAGCCGACGCCCGCCTTGGCGATCTTGTAGGCGGGCTTCCCGTGCAGCTCGTCGCCGCCGAGTCGCACCGAGCCCGACGAGCGGCCCGTCGCCCCCAGCAGGCCGACGATCGCCTTGCAGAGCGTCGTCTTGCCCATCCCGTTGCGCCCGATCAGCGCCACCGGCTCGGCCTCCATGGCCAGGCTCACGCCCTGGAGCACGTGGGAGCTGCCGTAGTAGCCGTCGAGGTCCTCGACCGCCAGAAGGGGCTCAGCCATGGCCGATCCCGCTCCCCAGGTAGAGGTCGTGCACGGTCTTGTCTGCCCGGATCTCGTCCGGCGTGCCCTCCACGATCACCGCGCCGTCGTGCATCATCGTCACCCACTGCGCGACGCGCAGCGCGACGTCCATGTCGTGCTCGATCAGGATCAGCGTGATCGAGGGGTCGAGCGCGAGCAGCAGCTCGGTGAGGTTGCCCCGCTCGGCCCGCGAGAGGCCGGCCGCGGGCTCGTCGAGCATCATCAGCTTCGGGTTCGAGGCGCGCGCCATGCCGACCTCCAGCTGGCGCTGCTCCCCGTGCGAGAGGTCGGCGACGAGCGAGCCGAGGCGGCTCGAGAGCCCCACCGCCTCGGCCATCGCCCGCGCCGCCTCTCGCAGCTCGCCGTCAGCACTCGACGGGACCATCCGCAGGTGCCCGTCCTTGACCCCGAGGACGGCGAGATAGAGGTTGTCCTCGACCGACAGGCCGAGGAACAGTCGTGACGTCTGGAACGTGCGCGAGAGGCCCATGCGGGCGCGCCGGCGAGCCGGCGCGTCCGTCACGTCCTCTCCGAACAGCTCGACGCTCCCCGAGCTCGGCTTCAGCTCGCCCGAGATCAGGTTGAAGAGCGTCGTCTTGCCGGCGCCGTTGGGCCCGAGGATCGCCCGGCGCTCGCCGGGGCGGACCTCGAGGTCCACGTCGCGCACGGCGTGCACGCCGCCGAAGCGCCGGCCGACCCCCCGCAGGCGGAGGACCGGCGCGGCGCTGTCAGCGGATGTCGCGGATGCTGCCACGGGTCACTTCGACGAGAAGTCGACCTCCTCGGCGTTGCCGACCCACGGCGGCGACTCACCCTCGACGCACTTCGGGTTCGTGCGGTCCGGCGCCGGCGTGTCGGCCGAGAAGACCCCGTTGAAGGTCTGGTCGACCTCGGGGATCCGGCGGAACGTCTGCACGTCCGGCACGTTGTCGCCGTTGGCGTCCTTGACGATCTTCTTGACGTAGACGTCGGAGATCGCCTGGCGGTTGTCGTCGAGCCTGACGTCGCCCCACGGCGCCTCTTCGCCGGACAGCGTCACGCCGGCCAGCGCCTCCTGGAGCGCCGCCTGGTCGGACACGTCGCCGTCGACGGCCTCGAGGCCCTTGATCAGCGCGGTCATGCCCGTGTAGTAGCCGTACGTGAAGACCGACGGGCCGAGCCCGGAGATCTCCTTGCCGTAGGCGTCCTCGAGCCCCTTGAGGTACGTCGCCACCTCGGGCGCGTTGGAGTCCGCCGCGGTCATGGCCGCGGTGGCACCGCCGACCAGCGAGGCGCCGACCTCCTTGAGCACGAGCGGGTCGTCCCAGAACACGTTGCCGAGCATGCGCTCGGTGTCGACGCGGCCCTTCTGCTCCTCGTACTGCTTGACGAAGTTGATCAGGCCCGCGCCGCCGATGCCCACGTACAGGCCGTCGACGTTGTCCGGGATCTGGGAGATGTAGGACGAGTAGTCCTCCTCGCCCAGCGGCGCCCAGATGCGCTTGGTGACGTTGCCGCCGATCGCGCAGAACTCGGCCACGAAGCCCGACAGCGAGGTGTACGGGAACGAGTAGTCGTCTCCGACGATCGCCGCGGTCTTCCAGCCGAGGTCGTTGTACGCGTAGTCGCCCAGGCCGGCCGACCACTGCGCGCCGTCCGGGTGGAAGCGGAAGAAGTTCGGCGCCTGCACCTTCAGCGTCGAGTCCTGCGCGCCGGCGATGCCGTTGACGAACGTCTTGTCCGGATGCTCCTTCGCGTAGTTGGCGACCGCGATGCCCTCGTCACCGGAGAGCGGCCCGATCATCACGTCGGCGTCCTCCTGCTCCATCAGGCGCCGCGTCTCCTCGATCGCCTTGTCGGCCGTGTCGTCCGCGCAGCCGTAGCTGACGATCTCCACGTCCTTGCCGGCGATCTTGGCGCCGGTCACGCCGTCGCTCGGCTTCTCGCCCGCGGCCGTCGCGCCCGCGTACTTGATCAGCGCCAGGTTGGCGCCCGAGATCGTCGGCTCGAAGAACGAGCCGAACGCACCCTCGCAGTCCGACAGGAAGCCGATCTTGATCGCGCCGCCGCCGCCGGACTCCTCGGTCGTGCCGCCGCCGCCCGGCTCCTCTTCGTCGTCGCCGCCGCAGCCGGCGCCGACCAGGGCGAGGGCGGCTACCACGCCGGCCAGCGCCCATGTCCTATGTCCCCTTAACACTCGCTCCTCCTCGTATCGATGGACTTCGCCGCCGGAGCCGTTCCCTTGCGCCGTCCCAGATCCCGACGATGCCGCCGGGAGAGAGCAGGACGATGACCAGGAAGACGACTCCGATCAGCGTGTTGAAGCGTGCGGGCCCGAGGACGCTGCCGACCTCGGGCACCCATTCGCGCGAGTAGTTGTCGATCAGCGCGTACGCCAGCGCCCCGATCCAGGCTCCCTCGAGCCGGTAGAGGCCGCCGATGACCGCGATGATGAGGATGTCGATCGTCTGCGCGAGGTTGATCGACCCCGGCGTGATGCGGCGGTTGTACCAGACCGACAGCACGCCCGCGACGCCTGCGATGAACGCCGCGATCCCGAAGGCCAGGGTCCGGTGCAGCGTCACGTCGAAGCCCAGCGCGCGCATGCGCGCGGGCTCGTCGCGCACGCCCTGCAGGCCGAGGCCGAAGGCGGTGCGCGACAGGGCGCTGAGCAGGAGGAAGACCCCCACGGCGACCAGGAGGGTCACGAAGTAGCGCGGGAGCGGATCCTCTTCGGGACTCCCGAGCACCCCGGGCAGCTCGACGTTGTTGACCCCGCCGAAGCCCGACAGCTGCGTGACCTGCGAGAAGAAGTAGAAGACGAGCACGCTGAAGGCGAGCGTGATCATCAGGAAGTAGATGCCCTCGCTGCGAGCGGCGATCCAGCCGAAGCCGAGACCGACGACGGTCGCGACGACCAGGGCGCCGACCAGCGCCAGCCACGGGTTCCAGGCCGCGCCGCTGCCGCCGTCGGCGAGCACCAGGTTCGCGTACGCCATCCCGGCCACGCCGTAGAGCCCGACCTGGGCCAGCGAGACCATCCCGCCGTAGGCGGCGAGGAAGATCAGGCTCGCCGCCGCGATCCCGAGCCACAGCGCCTTGGTGAGGATGACGTTGAGGAAGAAGTCGTCGACGACCACCGGCGCGAGCGCGGCGAGCACCACGACCGCTCCGAGGATCGGCCACGCCAGCCGCCCGGTGCTCACGGTCGGGTTCACGCGGGCCTCCCGAACAGGCCCAGCGGGCGCACCGCGAGCACGCCCACGAGCAGCGCGAACGTGACGATGATCGAGTAGTTCGTCAGGTCGGTGCCGCCGAACGTCAGGTACACGTCGGCGTAGGCGTCGACGAGGCCGAGCGCGATCGCGCCGATCGCCGCCCCGCCCAGCGACCCCATGCCGCCGATGATCACGACGATCAGCGAGTTGAGCAGGAACGCCGTGTCCTGCCCGGGAGCGAGCGAGAGCATCGTCCCGCCCAGCACGCCGCCGAAGCCCGCCAGCATCGCGCCGAGGAAGAACGCGCCGACGAACACGAGCTGCACGTTGATGCCGAGCGCGGACACCATGTCGCGGTCGTCGACGCCGGCCCGCACGATCTTCCCGAACCGCGTGCGCTTGATGATCAGCCACAGCGCGAGGCCGATCAGCAGCGCCGAGCCGAGCACGATCGCGCCGCGGAAGAAGCCGAAGCGGACGTCGCCGGGGAGCAGCACGCTCGTGGGCCACGACGCCGGCGTCGCGATGTCCTGCGAGATGCCGCCGTAGCGGGCGAGCATCTGGTCGCCGATGATCACCGACAGCGCGATCGTGATCAGCGCCTGGCGCAGGTCCTGGCCCTGGTTCCAGCGCAGGAAGACCTGCTGGATGGCCACGCCGGCGAGGCCGATCAGGAGCGTCGCCACGAGCAGCGGGAGCAGCCAGCCGGTCAGGCCGTACTCCGTGCCGGAGGCGCCGCTGAGCGACAGGCCGAGCCCCGTGTCCTCCTGAAACCACGCCTCCTGGAACTCGAGCGCGAGGTAGCCGCCCAGCAGGTACAGGGACCCGTGCGCCATGTTGACCACCCGCATCAGGCCGAAGATCAGCGTGAATCCGCTGGCCACCACGAAGTAGAGCGCGGCCAGCGTGGCGCCGTTCAGCGTCACGACGACGAACTGACGCAGGTCCCCGGCCGCCTTGACCACCAGGAAGGCGGCGACGGCGACGGCGACGGCGAGCCCGGCAATGCGCTTCGGGTCGGTCGTTCGCATGTGCTTGACAGGAATTGAAAGCTGATGCAGAGTTGTTTGTCAAGTTATGAAGGGACTTGGAGGGCGGCATTGACCACGATCAGCCGGGCCGGGCTCGCCGACGCCGAGACCGCCCTGACCTCCGCGCTCGGTGACGCGGTTCATACCTCGCCGGAGGAGCTCGACGCCTACACGGCCGACACGTACTGGCCGGCGCTGGCCGCGAAGGCCGCCGGAGCGCCGATCGCGCGCCCCGACGTGGTCGTACGGCCACGCACCGAGGAGGACGTGGCGACGGTCGTGGCGATCGGCCACGCGCACCGCGTGCCGGTGGTCCCGTGGGGCGGCGGCTCGGGGACCCAGGGCGGCTCGCTCCCGATCCGCGGCGGCATCGTCGTCGACCTGCGCTCGCTCGCCGAGGTGATCGAGGTCGACGAGACGTCGATGACCGTCACCGTCCAGGCCGGCAAGAACGGCCGCGAGCTGGAGGCCGAGCTGAACGCCCGCGGGCTGATGCTGCCGCACTACCCGGCGTCGGTCGAGTGGGCGACGGTCGGCGGCTACGTCGCCGCCCGCGGCTCCGGCGTGCTCTCCACCCGCTACGGCAAGATCGAGGACCTGCTGCTGTCGCTGCGGGTGGTGACGCCGGCCACCGGCCTGCTCGAGACCGTCTCGGCCCCGCGGCACGCGGTCGGGCCGGAGCTCACGCAGCTGTTCGTCGGCTCCGAGGGCACGCTCGGGATCATCACGCGGGTCACGCTCCAGCTCGTCCCGATGCCGGAGGCGCGCCGCTTCGCGGCCGTCGCCTTCCCGAGCGTTCCGGCGGGGATCGGAGCGATCCGGCGGGCGCTCCAGCTCGGCCACCGGCCCTCGGTCGTACGCCTCTACGACGAGGAGGCGACGCGGCTGGCGTTCTCGCCGGTGGTCGGCGAGGAGCTGTCGGGCGTCTACACCGTGCTCGCCTTCGAGGGCGAGGAGGAGGCGGCCGCGCTCGAGGAGCGCCGCGTGCTCGCGCTGGCCGCCGAGGCGGGCGCCGAGGTGCTCGACCCGGCGCTCGGGCAGCGCTGGTGGGACCGCCGCTACGACTTCTACCACCCGCCCCACCAGCCCGAGCTGCCCGCCATCTGGGGCACGCTCGACGTGGTGGCCAGCTACACGCGGATCGAGGCCGTGTACGAGGCGCTGCGGACCGCGGTGCGCGAGCCGTACCGCGCCGAGGGGCTCGAGCTGCGCATGCACTTCTCGCACTGGTACGCGTGGGGCACGATGATCTACGGGCGCTTCGTGGTGCCCGACGGCGGGCCGGATGCGCTCGCGCTGCACGACCGCATCTGGGAGGACGGCATGACCGCCGCGCTCGACGCCGGCGCCGTGATCAACGATCACCACGGCGTCGGCCTCAAGCTCGGCCCGTACATGCGGCGCCAGCACGGCGCCGCGCTCGACGCGATGCGGCAGATCAAGGCGGCGCTCGACCCGCACGACGTGATGAACCCCGGCAAGCTCGGCCTGTAGGACTCCGAGGAGGAGACACATGAAGGTGGCGATGCACAACTGGATGCGGCCCGAGCCGATCGAGACGACGATCACGCGGCTCGGACGCAGCGGCTACGACGGGATCGAGATCTCCGGCGAGCCGGCGGTCTACGACGTCGAGGCGGTCAAGCGTCAGCTCTCGGACAACGGGGTCGAGTGCTGGGGCTCGGTGACGCTGATGACCGGCGGCCGCGACCTCGTGCACGAGGACCACTACGTGCGCTTTGCGAGCGTCCAGTACGTGAAGGACTGCCTTTCGCTCGTCTCCGACCTCGGGGGCAAGATCCTCACGATCGTCCCGTCGACGGTCGGCAAGATCGTCCCCATGGCCTCGCCCGAGGAGGAGTGGGAGTGGGCGGTCCAGGGCCTGAAGGAATGCCAGGCGCACGCCGAGCAGGTCGGCGTGCGGATCGGCCTCGAGCCGCTCAACCGCTTCGAGACGTACTTCCTCAACCGCGCCGACCAGGCCGTCCAGCTGGCCAAGGACGTGGGCGGCAACTGCGGCGTGTCGCTCGACATCTTCCACATGAACATCGAGGAGGCCGACTGGGCGCAGGCGATCCGCGACACGGGCGACTTCCTCGTCGACTTCCACGTCGCCGACAACAACCGCCTGCCCTGCGGCCAGGGCGCGATCGACTGGGACCTGCTGGTCAAGGAGCTGCTCGGGATCGGCTACGACGAGTACCTCACGGTCGAGTTCGTCGTCCCCGTCGACCGCACGCCGCTCTCGACCCGGCAGGAGATCGCCGACGCCGCCGACGCCGGCGCCAGCCAGGGGATGGAGCAGTTCCTGCGCGACCACGGCACCGGCTCGCTGCCCGAGCACTACTACGACCAGTACGTGCAGGAGTCGATCGACCGGCTGCGCCAGGCGCTGTCGGCGGCCGCGACGGTCTGAGCGGCGTGGCCGAGCGTCCCGGCATCGCGCTGATCGGCACCCTCGACACCAAGGGGGCGGAGATCGCGTACGTGCGCGACCGGCTGCTGGCGCTCGGGACGCGCCCGCTGGTGGTCGACTCCGGGATCCTCGGCGAGGCGGAGGGCTGCGAGGCCGACGTGCCGCGCGCGGAGGTCGCGCGCGCGGGCGGTCACGAGCTGGAGGCGGTGCGGGCGGCGGGCTCGCGCGGCGCCGCGGTCGCCCTCATGCTCGAGGGCGTTCGCGCGGTCGTGCTGCGCGCCTACGCCGAGGGGCGGATCGCCGGCGTGCTGTGCCTGGGCGGCGCGGAGGGCGCGCTGCTCGGCGCCGCCGCCATGCACGCGCTGCCGGTCGGGGTGCCGAAGCTGATCGTCTCCCCCAGCGCCTCGGGCCGGCGACCGTTCGGCCCGTTCGTGGGCGAGGGCGACGTCACCGTCATGCACTCGGTGATCGACATCCTCGGGCTGAACGAGATCTCGCGCGCGATCTTCGACAACGCGGCTGCCGCCGTCGCGGGGATGGTGCGCGACGGCGGCCGGGCGGTCGGGGAGCTGGGCGAGCGCTGCGTCGGCGTGACGATGCTCGGGCAGACGACGCCGGGCGTCATGCGGGTCCGGGACGCGCTCGTCGAGGCCGGCCACGAGCCGGTCATCTTCCACGCCAACGGCGTCGGCGGGCCGGCGATGGAGTCCCTGATCGAGGCGGGCGCGCTCGGCGGGGTGGTCGACTACACGCTGTCCGAGCTGGCCAACTCGCTGCTCGACGGCATCCACGCCACCGGCCCCGACCGGCTGCGCGTGGCCGGTCGTCACGGGATCCCGCAGGTCGTCGTCCCGGGCTGCGTCGACTTCTTCAACCAGGGCCCGCGCGACACGGTGCCCGAGCGCTACCGCGACCGCAAGAGCTACTTCCACAACCCGGTGGCCACGCTCGTGCGGCTCGACGCGGACGAGGAGGCGACGCTCGGCCGCGACGTGGCCGAGCGGCTGAACGAGGCCACCGGGCCGGTGCACGTCGTCGCGCCCACGCGCGGCTTCTCGCTCGCGGACGCCGAGGGCGGCGACCTCTGGGACCCGGAGGCCGACCGCGCGTTCCTCGACGCGCTCGGCGACGCCCTGCGGGACGACATCCCCTACGAGACCATCGACGCGCACGTCGACGACGCGGCGTTCGCCGACGTCGTCGCCGCGCGCTACCTGACCCTGACCCAGGAGACTGCCCATGCCCGATGACGGCCGCCCGGTGTCGAACAACCTGCTCGACCTCGCACCGCCGGACATCGCGTGGTTCCAGGAGCGCTCGGACCTGATCCTGATCCCGATCGGCTCGCTCGAGCAGCACGGCGCGCACCTGCCGCTGGGCACCGACACGATCACGGCTCTCGAGGTCTCGCGGCGCGCCGCGGAGAAGGCCGACGTGCCCTACACGCCGCCGTTCTGGGCCGGCTACTCGCCCCAGCACCTGCGCGACACCGAGTCCGGCGTCGGCACCGTCACGCTGCGCGCGAGCACGCTCAACGAGGTGCTCTACGACATCTCGCGCTCGCTCATCCACCACGGCTGGAACAAGCTCGTGTTCGTCAACGGGCACGGCTCGAACACCAAGGTGCTCGACCCGCTGCTGCGGCGGATCAAGTACGAGACGGGCGCGTTCGTGGCGCTCTACAAGCCGTACGCCGAGCGCTACATCGGGATGCTCGACGGGCTGCTCGAGAACCCCCCGGACGAGACGCCGGGGTGGCATGCGTCAGAGCTCGAGACCTCCCAGGTGATGGCCCACAATCCCGCGCTCGTGAACATGGACCGCGCCGCCCCGGACCGCGCGACGGTGCCCGGCTGGCTGCCCGACTCCTTCATCAAGAAGGACGGCGCGCCCGACGTCGAGTTCGACGGCTACCAGTACTTCGTCTTCCCGATGGACCACGCGGAGTTCTCCCGCACGGGCGTGATCGGCAACCCGATGACCGCCACCCCCGAGAAGGGCGAAGAGGCGCTGGAGCGGTTCGCCGACCACCTCGTCAAGGCGATCGACGAGTTCCGGCCGCTCGAGGTCGCCGTGACCCGGAGGGCGTTCGAGGACCGCGTCTGAAGACCGATGCCGCCAGCCCTGCGCCGAGCCCAGATCCTGGAGCGAATCCAGCGCGACGGCGGCGTCTCCGTCGCCCAGCTCGCCCGCGACCATGCGGTGTCGCAGGTCACCGTGCACCGCGACCTCGAGCAGCTCGCGCGCGACGGGCTGGTGGAGCGCGTCCACGGCGGCGCGACGGCGCTCGGCGGGCGCGGGGGGCCCGCGATCGCCACGGCGTGGGAGCAGCGGGTGCGGCAGGCGGGGCCGGCCAAGGCGGCGATCGCCGCGCACGCGGCGCGCATGGTGGTGGACGGGTCCACGATCTTCCTCGACGCGTCGTCGACGGCGCTGGCGCTCGCCCGCCGGCTGATGGAGGACCCGCCGAACGAGCTGACGCTGGTCACCAACTCGCCGGCCATCGCCCACGAGATCGTCGCCGAGCCGGTGCACGTCGTCGTCTGCCCCGGCGAGCTCGACCAGCACATGCGGATGCTGGCCGGCCGCTGGACGGTCGAGTTCCTGCACGGCCTGAACTTCGACGTCGCGTTCGTCTCGGCCGCCGGCGTCACGCTCGACGCCGGTCTCACGACCTCGCGCCGGCCGCTGGCCGACGTGGTCAGCGCGGCCGGCGACGGCGCCGGCCGCACCGTCGGGCTGATCGACGCGAGCAAGTTCGGCCGCGCCTCGCTGCTCACGATCGTCGCCGTGCAGGAGCTCGACCTGATCGTCAGCGACGGCGGGCTGCCGGACGCCGTCGCGCAGGAATACCGTGCCGCCGGAGTGCGGCTCGAGATCGCGAACGCCTAGGAGGATTCATGGCACGACCCGTAACGCTGTTCACCGGACAGTGGGCGGACCTCCCGCTCACCGACCTCGCCGCCAAGTGCGGTGAGTGGGGCTTCGACGGGCTCGAGCTCGCCTGCTGGGGCGATCACTTCGACGTCGCGGCCGCCATGAGCGACTCGGGCTACGCGGCCGGCCGGCGCGAGATCCTCGAGCGCCACGGCCTCGGTTGCTGGGCGATCGGCAACCACCTCGTGGGCCAGGCGGTCTGCGATCCGATCGACGAGCGCCACAAGGGCGTGCTCTCACCGGAGGTGTGGGGCGACGGCGATCCCGAGGGCGTGCGGCAGCGCGCGGCCGAGGCGATGAAGGACGCCGCCCGCGCGGCCGCCCAGCTCGGCGTCGACGTGGTGACGGGCTTCACCGGCTCGCCGACCTGGCACATGCTCTACTCGTTCCCGCCCAACGACTTCGACGTCATCGAGCGCGGCTACGAGGAGTTCGCCGAGCGCTGGGGGCCGATCATCGACGTCTTCGAGGCCGAGGGCGTCAAGTTCGCGCTCGAGGTCCACCCGACCGAGATCGCGTACGACTTCGTGACCACGCGCAAGGCGCTGGCCGCGCTCGGCGACCGCCCCGGCTTCGGCATCAACTTCGACCCGAGCCACTTCGAGCACCAGTTCCTGAACTCGGCGGCGTTCATCACCGAGTTCGGCGACAAGGTGTTCCACGCCCACATCAAGGACTCGGTCCGCCGCCTCGACGGCCGCTCGTCGATCCTCGGCGGGCACCTCAACTTCGGCGAGCCGGGGCGCGGCTGGGACTTCGTCTCCCCGGGCCACGGCGACGTCGACTTCGAGGCCATGATCCGGGCGCTCAACCGCATCGGGTACGGTGGCCCGCTCTCGATCGAATGGGAGGACTCGGGGATGGACCGCGACTGGGGCGCGCCCGACGCGCTCGCCTTCGTGCGCCGTACCGACTTCGCTCCGTCGGACGTCGCCTTCGACGCCGCGTTCGCGAAGGAGGCCTGATGGCCGACATCGGCGTCGGGATGCTCGGGTACGCGTTCATGGGCAAGGCGCACGCGAACGCCTACAAGACGCTCGCGTACATGACGTGGCCGCCGCCGCTCGAGCCGAAGCTGGTGGCGATCGCGGGGCGCAACGAGGACGCGGTGGCCGAGGCGGCGCGTCGCTACGGCTTCGCGACCCACGTGACCGACTGGAAGCAGCTGGTGGCCGACGACGCCATCGGGCTGTTCGACAACTCGGGCCCGAACAACCTGCACGCCGAGCCGACGATCGCGGCCGCCGAGGCCGGCAAGCACGTGATCTGCGAGAAGCCGCTGGGCCGCGACGCCGAGGAGTCCTACGAGACCTGGCAGCGCGTGCAGGCCGCCGGCGTCAAGCACATGTGCGCCTTCAACTACCGCTTCGTGCCCGCGGTGCGCCTGGCGCGCGAGATCCTCGACTCCGGCGCGCTCGGCGAGATCCGGCACTTCCGCGGCGCCTACCTGCAGGAGTGGGGCTCGACCGACGCGGCCGTCTGGCGGTTCGACAAGGCGGCGGCCGGCTCGGGCGCCCTCGGCGACCTCGGCGCGCACGTGATCGACCTCGCGCGCTACCTGGTCGGGGAGATCGCCGACGTCTCGGCGATGACCGCCACCTTCGCGCCCGGCCGCGAGGTCGACGACGCGTTCGAGGCTGCGGTGCGGTTCGAGAGCGGCGCGGTCGGGACGATCGAGTCCTCGCGCTTCGCCCAGGGCCGCAAGAACGCGCTCTCCTGGGAGATCAACGGCTCGGAGGGCTCCCTGCGGTTCGATCTCGAGCGACTGAACGAGCTCGAGCACTGCGAGGGCAACGCCGGCTTCCGGACGATCCTGGTGTCCGAGGCCGACCACCCGTTCTGGGAGTTCTGGTGGCCGCAGGGGCACATGATCGGCTGGGAGCACACCTTCGTGCACGAGATCCACCACCTGCTGACGGCGATCCGGGACGACTCGGACGTCGCGCCCCACGGCGCGACGCTCGAGGACGGCTACCGCGCGGCGGAGGTCTGCGACGCGATCCTGCGGTCGGCCGAGCGCGGCGCGCGCGAGACCGTGTCGTACCGGTGAGCCAGCGGCTTGGCGAGCAGCGCCTGGGCGACGCCGATG
The DNA here is from genome assembly GCA_963789005.1 of uncultured Solirubrobacteraceae bacterium. Taxonomy (GTDB): domain Bacteria; phylum Actinomycetota; class Thermoleophilia; order Solirubrobacterales; family Solirubrobacteraceae; genus DASSUW01. The sequence continues at coordinate 181,256 of CAWBIZ010000015.1, read as the reverse complement.
CGCCGCTCGTCGAAGCCGGCCTCGCAGTAGCAGAGGTACATCCGCCACATGCGCCGGAAGCGCTCGTCGTAGCCGAGCGCGTCGACGGTCTCGGCGTTCGCCTCGAGGTTCGTGCGCCAGCGCCGTAGCGTCTCGGCGTAGTCGGCGCCGAAGTCCTCGAGGTGCACGAGGCGCATGTCCGTGCGCCGCGCGACGCTGCGGGTGATGACCTCGATCGAGGGCAGGCAGCCGTTGGGGAAGATGTGCGTGCGGATGAAGCTCTTCGACGCCCGCTCGACCTTGTAGGCGCGATCGTCGATCGTGATCGCCTGCAGCAGCATCGACCCGTTGGGCTCGAGCAGGGCGCCGCAGCGCTCGAAGAACGTGCCGAAGTCCTTCCAGCCGACGGCCTCGATCATCTCGATCGAGACGAGCTTGTCGTAGGTGCCGCGCAGGTCGCGGTAGTCGTCGAGCAGGATCGTGACCCGGTCCTCGACACCCGCCTCCCGCACGCGAGCGCGCGCGTGGTCGCGCTGCTCCTTCGAGAGCGTGGTGGTCGTCACGCGGCAGCCGCGGGTGAGCGCGGCGTGGACGGCGAAGCCGCCCCAGCCGGTGCCGATCTCGAGCACGTGGTCGGCGGGCCCGAGGTCGAGCTTGTCGCAGGCGAGGTCGAGCTTGGCGACGGAGGCCTGCTCGAGCGTCATGCCGGGCCGCAGGAAGCGTGCGCTCGAGTACATCATGGTCGGGTCGAGCATCAGCTCGAACAGCTCGTTGCCGAGGTCGTAGTGGGCGGAGATGTCGCGCCGGCTGCGGCCAGGCGTGTTGCGCACGAGCGCGGAGCGCGCGAGCTGGTAGGGCTCGCGCAGCGGCGTCAGGCGCCGGCGCGGCTCGTCGATGATCTCGGCGTTGCGGGCGGCCACGCGGATCACGGCCGTCAGGTCCGGCGTGTCCCACAGGCCGTCGGCGTACGCCTCGGCCAGCCCGCGGCTGCCGCGCAGGAGCGCGGTCCAGAAGGCCGGCGAGTGCACGTCGAGCGTCGCGTGCGGCGCGCCCCGCCCGAACTCGTGGCGGCGCGGCCCCTCGACGACCGTCAGGCTCCCTTCGCGGATCAACGACAGCAGCGCCAGGCACAGTCGGCGGGCGATCATGCGCGCCGCACCCCCTTCGCCCGCAGGACGACGGCGTGGCCGTAGATCAGCGGCAGCACCCGCAGGGCGCCGAGCGTCGGGGAGAAGGGCCGGCGCCGGAGGTTCAGCGTCGCGTCGAACGCGCGGTCGCCGTTCTCGCTGCTCTCGATGTGCACCGACAGCGTCGGGCCCGGCTCGCCGACCGCGACCGCGTAGCGCTGGTCCATGCCCATGAAGGGCGACACGCGCATGGCCTTGTCGTGCTGCCCGCGCATGACCCGGCCGTCCCCGTCGAGCACGTAGGCGTGGCGCTCGCCCCACGGCGTGTTGGTGACCTCGGCGACGACGGCCTGCAGCTGCTCGTCGCCGTCGAAGCAGTAGTAGAAGCTCACCGGGTTGAAGCACAGGCCGAGCGTGCGCAGGTTCGTGAGCAGGCGGATCGGGCCGTCGGGCACCGCGCCGCCGAGACGCTCGCGCACCGCCGTCTTGAGCGGCACGGCGGGGTCGCCGAGGTAGTCCTCGCGGCGGAAGCGCACGAGCCCGGGCCGGCGGGCGACGAGGCGGCCGCCGAGCAGGTCGGGCAGCTCGTCGAGGTCGAGGTACGCCATCGCGATGTGGTGCCGGAGGTCGTGGCGGCGCACCGCGAAGCGCCGGTGGCGCACCGTGCCCTCGTAGACCGCGCTGTGGGTCACAGGCGGTCTCCCCCGAGCCGCTCGGCGACCCGCGCGCCGCTCTTGACGCCGTCCTCGTGGAAGCCCCAGCCCCAGTAGGCGCCGCAGAAGTGCGTGCGGCGCCGGCCGCTGATCTCCGCGTGGCGAGCCTGGGCCTGCACGCCCGCGGCGGTGTAGACGGGGTGCGCGTACGGGATGCGGCGGATCACGTGCGCGGGGTCGATCGCCGCCGTGCGGTTGAGCGTGACGCAGTACTCGCGGTCGGCCTGCAGGTTCTGCAGGCGGTTCATGTGGTAGGTCACGGTCGGCAGGCGGCTGGGCTCGTCGAGCAGGTGGTAGTTCCAGCTCGCCCAGGCGCGGCGGCGGCGCGGGAGCAGGCTGCGGTCGGTGTGGAGCACCGCCTCGTTGGCCTGGTAGGGGAAGGCGCCGAGGAGCTCGCGCTCGCGGTCGGAGGGGTCGGCGAGCATGGCCAGCGCCTGGTCGGCGTGGGCGGCGATCACGACCTCGTCGAAGCGCTCCGGCTCGGCCGCGCCGCGGGCGGTCACGGTCACGTGGTCCTCGTGGCGGTGGACCGCCTCGACGGGGCTCTCGAGCCGGATCCGGTCGAGCCACGGGCGCGTGATGGCCTCGACGTAGCGGCGCGAGCCGCCCTTGACCGTGCGCCAGCGCGGGCGGTCGCGCAGGCCGAGCATCCCGTGGTTGGCGAAGAACTCGGCCATGAAGCGCGCCGGGAACGTGCTCATCTGGGCGGGGTCGGCCGACCAGACGGCCGCGGCCTGCGGGACGATCAGCCGCTCTACGAAGGCCGTGGAGTAGCCGCGGGTGTTCAGGAAGTCGCTGAGGGAGGGATCCTCACGCGAGGCGAGCAGCTCGGTCGCGTCGCGGTTGAAGCGGACGAGGTCGGCGATCATCCGCAGGAACCAGGGCGTGGCGAGATGCGCGCGCTTGGCGAACAGGCCGTTGGGCGAGGAGCCGTTGTACTCGAAGTCGCCGCGCACGTCGCTGACCGAGAAGGTCATGGTCGACGGCTGCCAGGGGACGCGCAGCTGGGCGAGCAGGCGCTCGAAGCGCGGGTAGTTGCGGTCGTTGAAGACGATGAACCCGGTGTCCACCTGCTGGCCTGACGCAGTCACCGTGTTGGTGTGCCCACCGGCGTAGGCAGCTGACTCGAACACGGTGATCTCGTGGGTGCGGTGCAGCAGATGGGCTGCCACGAGGCCCGACACGCCGGCACCGATGATTGCGACCTTCATGCTCCCTGTTTCGTTTCTTGGCGCTTCGCAGATCATTGATCCGCTCCACGGGCGGCGTACGTAGCCTGAAGACCATGGCTCCTGTACGCATCGCCGCCATTGCCGTTCTCGCCCTCCGCGCCGCCTATGGCGCCGCGCTCGTGGCAGCTCCGGGACGGGTCACGAAGCAGTGGCTCGGGCCGGCCGCAACACAGCCACCGGCGGTCGTCGGCGTGCGCGGCCTGGGAGCGCGCGAGGTCGCGGTGCACGTGGCCGCCATCGCCGGCGCGCTGCGCGGAGCCCCGCTGCGGCCGTGGCTGGCCGTCAGCGTCGCCGGGGACCTGTCCGACATCGCGATCACCGCGGCGAGCCGCGCCGGCCTGCCCGACAAGGCGGCCGTCAAGACGCTCGCGGTGGCCGGCGGCTCGGCCGCGATCAGCGCCGCGCTCGCCGTCGTCGTGGACGCGTGACCCCTACCGACCGTCCCGGCGACACCGTCGCCGGCGATCGCGGCAGCGCCGCGGGCCCTGCCAGCGGGACCGTGCGGCTCGCCCATGTCCGCCGCGGCAGCGGGCCGCCGCTGGTGCTGCTCCACGCGCTCGGCGCGGACGGCTTCATGTGGGATCCGGTGATGGAGCGGCTGGCGGCCGAGCGCGACGTGATCGCGGTCGACATGCCGGGCTTCGGCGCGTCGCCGCCGCTGGCGGACGGCTCGCCGGCGTCGCTGGCGCGCGCGGTCAGCGCGTTCCTGGCGGCGGAGGGGCTCGAGCGCCCGCACCTGGCCGGCAACTCGCTGGGCGGCTGGGTGGCGCTGGAGATGGCGCTGGCTGGCGACGCCGCCTCGGTGACGGCGATCGCGCCCGCCGGCCTGTGGCCGAAGCCGCTCGTGCCCAAGCGCAGCGCGGCGCGCGCGGTCGCGCGCCGGCTCCTGCCGGCGTTGCCGCTGCTGCTCGGCACCGCCGGCGGCCGCAGGGTCGCCCTCGCCGGCAGCGCCGCCCACCCCGAGCGGATCCCGCCCGCGGCGGCGCTCCGGCTCATTCGCAGCTACGCGCTCGCGCCGGGCTTCGACGACGCCAACGCCGCGATGCGCGCCGGCCGCTTCACCGGCCTCGACGAGATCGCCGTCCCGCTCACGTTCGCCTGGCCGGAGCACGACCGGCTCGTCGGCCGACCGAAGCGCCTGCCCGCGGGCTCGCGCAGCGTGACGCTGACCGGCTGCGGCCACCTGCCGACGTGGGACGACCCGGAGCAGGTCGCTCGCGTGCTGCTCGAGGGCAGCGACGCTCAGCTCGGGCGCTGACCGTCGTAGCGCGGCAGGCCGTCGTCGGCGATCGGGAACCACTCGGGCGCCGACGACATCCACTGGTGCCACTGCGGCCGGATCCCCGGGTCGCCGTCGACGGTCCCGAGCCGAACCCCGATCGGCCCGGTCTCCGGATCCCCGCTGAACACATGCCCGCCGCAGTTGCTGCAGAACGACTTCGCGTGGCCGCCGTCGGGCCGCCACGTCCTGACGGCCTCCGCGCCTTCGGTGATCTCGAAGCCCGCGAGCTGCACCATCGCGCTCAGCGACCACGGGACGCCGGAGCGCTTCTGGCAGCGGTGGCAGTGGCAGTAGCCGGCGGTTTCGAACGGTTGCGTGACGTTGAAGCGCACCGTGCCGCAGGCGCAGGAGCCGGTGACCATGTTCCGCAGCGTACCTCTGGCCGAAACGGCGGCGCTACGGCACGCGCAGAGCTGCCGCGGCGGCGGCCGAGCCCGCGGCCAGGATCGCGCTCTCGAACGTGCACGCGAACAGCGTGAAGCCGAGCTCGCGGAACGGGGCGGCCTGCTCCGGCCGCCCCAGATACAGCGCGGCGGTCTTTCCCGACAGCTCCGCGGCCTCCCCGATCCGCCGCGCGGCGTCGCGCAGCACCGCGCTGTCCAGATCGAGCGGCACGCCGAGGTCGTTCGACAGGTCCGCAGGGCCCATCAGGAGCGCATCGACCTCCTCGAGCGCGGCGATCTCCTCGACCGCCTCGAGCGCTCCCGCCAGCTCGATCTGGACGATGCACGCCAGCGCCGCGTCGGCGTCCTCACGGAAGTCCGGCCCGGCGGCGCCGAAGCGGTTGCCGCGCGAGAACGGCGAGATCCCGCGGGTGCCCGTGTAGCGGACCGCTCCCGCGGCTCGCGCCGCCTCGTCCACCGAGGCCACCTGCGGGACGATCACGCCGCCCGCCCCCGCGTCGAGCATCCGGCCGATCTGCGCCGCACCGTCCGGCACGCGCACGACGACCGCCGCGTGCGGCTCGGCAGCCGTGATCTGCGCGCGCGCCACGTCCTCGCCGCCCGCTCCATGCTCGAGATCCACGACCACGACGTCGAACCCGCTCGCCGCCGTCACCTGCGCGCTGACCGGCGATCCGAGGTCGAGGAACGCCGCCGCCAGCGGCTCCCGCCGGCGCAGCCGTTCGCGCAGTCCCGTGAACGCCATCGCGCGCATTATCGTCCCCGCGCGTGATCGCCTCCCGCCTGGCCGGCTTCGGCACCACGATCTTCACCGAGATGTCGGCGCTCGCGCTGCGCACGGGCTCCATCAACCTCGGCCAGGGGTTCCCCGACGAGGACGGGCCGCACGAGGTGCTCGAGGCGGCCGCCCGCGCGCTGCGCGACGGTCACAACCAGTACGCGCCGCTGGCGGGCGTGCCCGCGCTGCTCGAGGCGATCGCCGACCACCAGCAGCGCTTCTACGGCCTCGACGTCGACCCGCACACGGGCGTGCAGGTGACGTTCGGCGCCACCGAGGCGATCGCCGCCGCGCTGCTGGGCCTGCTCGAGCCCCGCGACGAGGTCGTGGTCTTCGACCCGCTCTACGACTCGTACGCCGCCGGCATCGCGATGGCCGGCGCCCGCCGCAGCCCGGTCACGCTGCGCCCGCCCGACTGGCGTCTCGACCCCGCCGCGCTCGAGGCGGCGATCACCTCCCGCACCCGGCTGCTGCTGCTCAACTCCCCCCACAATCCCACCGGCAAGGTGTTCGACGCCGGCGAGCTCGAGCAGATCGCTGCCCTGTGCCGGGAGCACGACCTCATCGCGGTCGCCGACGAGGTCTACGAGCACCTCGTCTACGACGGCGAGCACATCCCGCTCGCCACGCTCGACGGCATGGGCGAGCGCACGCTGACGATCTCGTCGATCGGCAAGACGTTCTCCGCCACCGGCTGGAAGATCGGCTGGGCGACGGGGCCACCCTCCCTGATCGCCGCCGTTCGAGGAGCGAAGCAGTACCTGAGCTTCGCCGGCGGCACCCCGCTCCAGCACGCCAGCGCCGCCGCGCTGCACATGCCGGACGAGTTCTACGAAGGCCTCACCGCGGCCTACCGCGGCAAGCGCGACCGCATCTGCGCCGGTCTCGAGGCCGCCGGGCTCGAGCCGCTCTCCCCCGCCGGCACGTACTTCGTCAACGCGCGCGTCGCGGGCGACGGCGCCGCCTTCTGCCGCGAGCTGCCGGAGCGCGCCGGGGTCGTCGCCATCCCCACCAGCGTCTTCTACGACGACGCCGAGGCCGGCCGCTCGCTCGTGCGCTTCGCGTTCTGCAAGCGCGACGCGGTGATCGACGAGGCGGCCACCCGCCTGGCGCGCGCCGGCGCTCGCCCGTGACCTACGCGGGAGTCGACCCCGTCACGATCCGAGTCGCCGACGCGGAGCAGCGCCTGGCGGGGGTGCGGCTGCGATCGGACCTGCCGGCGGCGGACTTCGTGCGCGAGGGCGATGACTGGGTGCTCGAGCTGCGGATCTGGCCGCTCGACCGGCTCGAGTACCAGCTCGAGCTCGAGCACCGCAGCGGCGAGCGCGAGCGGGTCTGCGATCCGGGCAACCCGCATCGTGCTCCGGGGGCGTTCGGGGAGAAGTCGGTGCTACTGGCGCCCGAGTACGAGCCGCCGGCCTGGCTGCGCAGCGAGCCGGTCGCGGGCGAGATCACGGAGCTCGCCCCGCGCGGGCGCGGGCTTCGCGGGACCGTGCCGGTCCGGCTCTGGAGCCCCGCCGAGGGCACGCTCCCGCTGCTCGTCGCGCACGACGGCCCGGAGCTCGACCAGCTCAGCTCGCTCACCCACTATGCGGGCGCGATGATCGCGGCCGGCGAGCTGCCGCCGTTCAGGGTCGCGATGCTCGGCCCCGGCCATCGCGACGAGTGGTACTCGGGCTCGGCCCACTACGCCCGCGCGCTGGCGACCGACGTCCTGCCAGCGCTCGAGCAGGCGGTGGTGCCGGTCGGCATGGGGGCCAGCCTGGGTGCCCTGGCGATGCTGCACGCGCACGCCCGCCGCGGCGTGCTGGCCGGCCTCTTCCTGCAGTCCGGCTCGTTCTTCGTCCCCCGCCACGACGCGCACGAGTCGCGCTTCCCGCGCTACCGGCGGATCGTGCGCGTGGTCCGCGAGCTGCAGCGCGACGCCGGCCCGCCCGTGCCCACCACGCTCACCTGCGGCGTCGGGGAGGAGAATCTCGCCAACAACCGGCTGATGGCCCGGGCGCTCACGACCCAGGGCTTCGAGACGACGTTCCACGTGAACCCCGACCTGCACAACTACACCGGCTGGCGCGACACCTTCCACCCGCACCTCACGCGGCTGCTGGCGAGGCTGTGGGGATGAGCGAGCGCGTCGTGGAGCTGCACTCGCCCGCGATCGGCGCCGCCGGCCGCGTCGCCGTCTACGGCCACTACGGGCGCCCCGTCGTCGTGTTCCCGTCGGAGGGCGGCAGCGCGTTCGACTTCCGGGACCGCGGGATGCTCGACGCTGTCGGCCAGCTGCTCGAGGCGGGGCGCGTGAAGCTCTACTGCGTCGACGCCTTCGACGCCGGCGACCGCGGCGCCTACGAGGCGTGGGTCATCGACCAGGTGGCGCCGTTCGTCCACGACGACCTCGGCGGCCCGCAGGACATCATCACCACCGGCTGCAGCATGGGCGCGTTCCACGCCGCCAACTTCGTCCTCCGGCGGGCGGACCTGTTCACCGCCGCCATCTGCATGTCGGGCAACTACGAGTTCGGCGTCACCGGCGAGGTGGCGGGCCTCCATGGCGACCATCTCGACTGGATCCGCTCGCGCGCGAGCTTCCTGCTGGTCTGCGGGCAGGGCATGTGGGAGGACACCACCGGCGCTCTGGAGAGCACCAAGCACCTCGCCGGCCTGCTGGCGGAGAAGGGCATCCGCCACGAGCTCGACCTGTGGGGGCACGACGTCGCGCACGACTGGCCGTCATGGCGCGCCCAGATCGCGCATCATCTCCCCCGGCTGAGCTGATGAGCAATCACCTGATCGGACTGCTGCTGGGCACGGAGGAGGACTGGCCGCGCGCCTTCGAGACGCTGCTCTCTCGTCTCGGGCCGGTCAAGGACGCCGCCGGGAAGACCCACCACGTGACCAGCGAGCGGATCACGATCGAGCCGTTCGACCTGCGCGACAAGCCGCGCTACGACCTCGTCGTCGACCGCCTCGCCTACTGGTACTTCGTGCCGCGCGAGTGGCTGAAGAAGATCGCGCTGATGGACGACGTGTACCTGCTGAACTCGCCGTTCACGTTCCAGGCGATGGAGAAGCACGCCGCCTACTGCGCGATGCTGCGGCTCGGGCTGAAGGTGCCGCAGACGGTGCTCGTGCCGTACAAGAACCCGCCGGAGAACACCCGCTACGCGTACACGGCGGCGCGCTACAACCAGCCGTTCGACCTCGAGGCGATCGCCGAGGAGATCGGCTACCCGCTGTTCATGAAGCCGTACGACGGCGGCCAGTGGGTCGGCGTCAGCCACATCCGCAACGCCGACGAGCTGCACCGCGCCTACGACGCCTCCGGCCAGCGGCTGATGCACCTGCAGGCCGCGGTCGACGGCTTCGACGTCTTCGCCCGCTCGCTCTCGATCGGCGCCGAGACGATGATCATGCACTTCCGGCCCGACGAGCCGATGCACGACCGCTACGCCGTCGACCACGGCTTCCTGACCCCTGAGGTCGGCGACGAGGTGCTCACCATCAGCCGTCTCATCAACGCGTTCTTCCACTGGGAGTTCAACTCCTGCGAGACGCTCGTGCGCGGCACCGAAGCGCACCCGATCGACTACGCCAACGCGTCGCCCGACGTCGCGGTCACGAGCCTGCACTACTACTTCCCGTGGGCGATGAAGGCGCTCCTGCGGTGGACCGTGTTCTGCGTCGTCACCGGCCGCCGCGCGCGGGTCGACCTCGACACCCGGCGCTACTTCGAGATCGGCGACCGCGAGGACCTCGGCTACGAGGAGAAGCTCGCGGGCTACCGGCGGCTGGCCGACGAGCACTTCGAGGTCGAGCGCTACCGCGACTTCTGCGACTCACGGCTCCCACACGTCGAGGAGCTGGTGCTCGAGTGGATCGACTCGCCCGACTTCGACGCCCTGCTGGTGGACACCGTGCGCGCGACCTACCCCGCGCACGAGCAGGAGCGCTTCCTCGCCCACTTCAGAGGGCTGGTGGGCCAGTGGGTGTCCGAACAGGTCGCGTGAGCTCGTCGTAGAGCTCGACGATCTGGCCCATGTTGCCCTCGACCGTGAACCGCCCCCGGGCGGCGGCCACGCGGCGGCGCAGGCCGGCGACGTCGAGCCCGGCGAGCGCCGCGCCGAGGTCCTCGACGCGGTCGAGCACCACGCCGATCCCCTCCTCCTCGACGAGCCGCGCCAGCGCGCGGTGGCGGAGGGTGAGCACGGGCAGCCCGCAGCCCACGTACTCGAACGCCTTGTTCGGCAGCGCGGTGTCGAGGTGGGCGGCGTTGAGCGCGGCGTTGAAGCCCGCCCAGCCGAAGTCGTACGCGGGCAGGCGCCGCATCAGCTCGGCCGGCGACACCGGGTCATGCACGGTCACGCCGGCGAGCTGCCGGTAGGCCGGCTGCTCGCGAGCGGGGAAGACGTCGAGCCGGATCCCCTGCGCCGCGATCGCCTCGAACATCTCTCGCAGGTCGTAGTGGCCGCCGCTGCACGAGAGCGTGCCCTGGTAGACGATGCGCGGCGGGCCGCCGGTGGGCTCGGGGAGCACCTCCGGCAGGTCGCGCGCGAGCGCGTAGTTCGGGTGCACGCGCGTGTGCGCCGGCAGCTGGTAGCGCGCGGCCAGCTCGCCGAGCAGGACGTCAGACACCGTGATCAGCGCCGCGCAGCCCGCGACCGCGGCCCGCTCGAGCTCGTCGGCGTCGCCGGGGTCCGGGAAGCCGTCCTCGTACGGCGTGCTGCGCAGGCTGTGCATGTCGTGCACGTCGTGGATGACCGGCACCGTGGTCGCGTCGAGCGCCAGCACGGTCAGCAGGTCGGGCAGGTTGTGCGAGTGGACCAGGTCCGGCTCGAAGTCCGCGATCGCGCGCTCGAGATCGCCCGCGAGGTCGTCGCCGAGCCGCCACCAGCGGTCGAACAGCTCGTCGCCCGTGCCGTAGAACTCCGTCAGCGTCCGTCCGCGGTAGGCGAAGCCGAGCTCCAGCTCCGGGCGCACGGCGCGCAGCCCGACCGCGTACTTGAGGGCCCGCACGCACGGCTGCTGGTGCAGGAACAGGACCCGCATCAGCGGCGGCTCCGCAGCACGCGGGCGGGGTTGCCCGCCGCGACCGCGAACGGCTCGACGTCGCGCGTGACCACGCTCCCGGCGCCGATCACGCAGCCCTCGCCGATCCGCACGCCCGGCAGGATGATGCTGCCCATCCCGATCCAGGCGTTGCGCCCGATCACCATCGGCGGCGCCTCCGCCCAGCCCTGGTCGACGACCGGCTTGTCGAGGTCGTCGAAGTTGTGGTTGGCCGTGTGCAGCATGCAGTACGGCCCGATGTTCGCCCCGTCCTCGAACGTCAGCCCGCCGTAGCCGTTGACGTAGCAGCCGTAGTTGAACGAGACCCGATCACCCAGCTCGATGCGGTCGCCGTTGAGCCACACGATCTGGTCGAGGTAGAAGCACCCTTCGCCCACGCGCTTGGCGTCGTGCGGCCGGAACGGGATCACCCGCTTCGACAGGTGGTTGATCATCATCGAGGGGGCCTCCCGGTCGAGTCGGGCCGGACCCTATCGGCACCGGCCGATCAGCGCCCGATCCGCAGGGGTGACGCGTCGAGAGTCGCGAGCGCGTTCAGCCCCGACAGCGCGACGCCAGGCCCGAAGCGATTGCCCTGGCGCACGTACGCGATGATCGCCTCGTCGGCGCTGGGCGCCTCCTCGCGGGTGACGGCGAGGTCGAGGAGATCCTCCTCGTCGCCGTCGAGGTCCAGGAGCGCCACCGAGCCGCCGAGCTGCCCGCCGTCCGTCTCGGGCGCCTCGAGCATGTACGCCGCCGATCGCGAGTAGCCCGACCGGGTGCCGCGGATGACGGTGACGGTGCCATCGCCCTCGTCGCCGCGTGCGCCGACCACGATGTCGGCCAGCCCGTCGCCGTCGACGTCCCCGGCCGCGACGTCGTGGCCGAACTCGTCGCCCGGCTCGGGGTCGCCCGGGATCCCGGGGCTGTCCTGCGCGATGAAGATCGGCTCGTCCCCCGGGCCACCCGCGCCCCCCAGCCACAACCGCACCTCGCCGGCAAGATTCGTGAACTCATCCGTGCCGTCCTCGTAACCCTGGTCGCCCTGCACGACGTCGGCGTAGCGATCGCCGTTGACGTCCGCGACGGCCAGGGCGGAGGTGGCGATCGAGTCGGAGGACGGGACCCGGCAGGCTCCCGGTCCGCGGGCGGTGCCCATGCAGAACGCCACGTGGCCGAACGTGTTCCGGTCGGGTTCGTCGAGCGCTCCCACCACGAGGTCGACGTTGCCGTCGCGATCGAGGTCCCCGGCCGCGAGGCGGCTGCCGAAGCCGGCGACGTCATCCGGCGCCGCGATCGCCCGCGCCGCGCCGGCATCCAGCCCGCGGCTCGTGCCGGGAACGACGTGGACCATGCCGGGTTCGTACTCGGCGCGCTGTCCGGGCGTGCCGGGGGTCCCCACGGCGAGGTCGACGTAGCCGTCGCGGTCGAAGTCCGCGGCGGCGAGCGCGAAGCCGAAGTAGCGGGTGACGGGCGGGGTGACGACGGCGTCGGCGGTGATCGCCTCGGTGCGCGGGTCGTCCGGTGACGGCGAGTAGATCACTGCGACGCGGTCGCGCCCGGGCACCCCGATGGCCAGGTCGGACGTCCCGTCGCGATCGAAGTCACCGCTCGCGAGCGCCGCCCCGAAGCGGTCGCCCGAGGTGGGAGGCCCCGGGACGCCGGCGTCCTCGGAGCGGATCGCCACCCCCTCCTGCGAGTCGGGGCCGACGTGCCCCAGCACGATGCCGACCGGTTCGTCGTCACCGTCGGGCTCGATGCCACGGGCCGCGCCGACGATCACCTCCTGGCGGCCGTCGTTATCAAAGTCGAAGGGCTGGCCGGGCGTGGTCGGCCCGGTGTCCGAGCCGCCGCCGCCGAGCGTCAGCGCGGCGACCACCGCGGCAATGGCGAGGCCGCCGGCGGCGGCGAGTGCAAGCGTGCGGCGGCTCGGGAAGCGCCATCGCGGTCCGAGCGGCCGCCGCGGGGGCGCGGGTGGCTTCGCCGGCGGCGGCTCGACCGGCGGCGCCGACGGGAGCACCGCCGGCGGCGGTTCCCGCCCCAGCGCGGCCTCGGCGGCCACAGACACGCGCCGGCTGTCATCGCGCGCAAGGCGCTCGAGGGCCTCTCGGGCGACGGCGCCGAGAGCCGGCGGGCCGCTGCTCGTGAGCGCCGCCAGCTCGCTGACGGCGCCCTCCCGCACGCCGGCCAAGCCGCTGGCGACCGCCTGCTCCAGCTCTGGCGGCAGGCTCGGCCGCCGCCGGCTTTGCGCGATCACGATCTCGCCCCGCACGTCGCCCGCCATCCCCGGCGTCTGGTGCGGCGAGCGCTCGCGGACGCGCTGACACACGTAGTCGTAGAGCTCGTCGACCGAGATCTCGCCGTCGCCGTCGATGTCGGCCTCCCCGCTGCGGAGCCCGTCGACGACGCAGCTCGTGAACAGCGAGCCGGGCGCCGACGGCGTCAGCTCGTTGATGCCGGTCGCGGGGTCCTGCTCCTCGAACGCGTACTCGAGCTCAGTCGAGGCCGAGAGCGTCACCCGCCCGCGGCCCTCGAACCGGTGCTCGACGTCGATCGTCCGCCCGCTCTTGGGCGTCAGGCCCTTGCCGAACGCGCCGCTGTGGCAGCAGTCGAGCATGAGCACGATCGAGCGCGCGCGGCTCTCCTGCATGACGCCGTTGACGAAACCGTCCTCGATCGCCGTCGCCCGCAGGTACTGCAGCGCCGTGCTGGACGTCGCGAAGTAGAACCGGCGGCTCTGCGAGAGCACCCCGTGCCCGGAGAAGTAGAGCAGCAGGAGGTCGGTGCGGCGAGCCTCCGCGAAGAACCCCTCGATCGCCCTCTTGATCTCCTCGGTCGGCCGGTCGACGAGCTCCTGCACGTCGAACCGCCCGATCGACCCGTCGCCGAGCACCTCGGCGAGCGCGTCGACGTCACCCGCCGGCGCGCGCAGCCGTGCCAGCCCGGGGTCGGAGTAGCTGCCCGTGGCGATCAGCAGCGCCCGGCGGCGCCGAGCGGAGGGGTCAGCCGTCGCCGCCATGGCGTGCCAGGAAGGCCTCGACGAGGCGGCGCTGCTCCGTCTCCGAGCCCTCGCCGAGGGTGAGCGTGTCGCCGTCGATCTCCACGGTGACCGCGGCGCCGCGATGGCGGCCGAGCCAGCCCTGCACGGCCATGATCAGCGGCGGCAGCGTGCCGGCCATGGTCACGAGCAGCTGCGCCCACTCGAGCGCTCCCCCCTTTGCCCCCGGCGGCGGCTGGATCGAGGGGTGCGAGACGTCGTCGGCGACGCCGCCCACGATCTCCTCGCGCAACCGCCCCGCCAGGTCCGCCCGCTCCTCGGCGTCGCTGTCCGGGTAGCCCGCGACGTGCAGCCGCAGCTCGCTCATCGCCAGCCGACCGTAACCGCAACCCCACAGCGGGGCAAGTCAGCGCGCGGCGGCGGCGTACAGCGCTTCGATCGTCTGCGCCTGGCCGAGCGCGTCCTCGCGCCCCAGGCGCGGCCGCCCGCCGGTGCGGATCGCGGCCGACAGGTCCTCGAGCTCGCGCGCGTACGGATCGACGGCCTCGACCGGCACCTCCTCGCCGTCGCGCGTCAGGCGCGGCACTTGCCCGTGCCACGGGTCCTCCGCGACCAGCACCCCGCCCTCGCCCACGACCTCGATGGCGCCGCGCGGCGGGACGTCGAAGCCGCAGTCGAACGTCCCGAGCACGTCGCCGGGGAAGCGCAGCACGCCGGCGAAGCGCCCGTCGACGCCGCCGCGGGCCACGGCCTCGCCGCTGACCCGCTCCGGCTCGCCGCACAGCAGCCGCAGCGCGCTCACGCAGTAGCAGCCGACGTCCATCAGCGCGCCGCCCTCGAGGTCCTCCTGCAGCCGCACGTTCCCGGAGTCCTCGACCGGGAGCGGGAAGCCGAACGACGCGCGCACCACGCGCAGCGGCGCGATCTCCTCCGCGAGGCGCACCAGCGCCTCGGTCTGCGGGTGGTAGCGCCACATGAACGCCTCCATCAGCAGCCGCTCGGTGCGCTCGGCGGCGTCGAAGGCCGCCTCTACGTCAGCGGCGCGCTGCGCCAGCGGCTTCTCGCACAGCACGTGCTTGCCCGCCTCGAGCGCGCGCACGGACCACGGCACGTGCAGCGAGTTGGGCAGCGGGATGTACACCGCCTCGACGTCGGGGTCGGCCAGCAGCTCGTCGTACGAGCCGTGCACGCGCGCGATGCCGTGCTCGGCCGCGAACGCCTCGCCGCGCTCGCGGTCGCGCGAGCCGACGGCGACCACTCGGGTCCCCGTCGCCTCGCGCGCACCGGCGAGCAGCTTGCGGTTGATGCGGGCGGTGGAGAGGATCCCCCACCGCACCGCTTCGCTATCTGCCTGTGGCAGCGGCCCGCCTCCGCGAGATCGCGTCGACGCTCGCCGCAACGAGCAGGACCACGCCGTTGACGATGAACTGCGTGCCCGACTGCTGGGTCACGAGCGGCAGGCCGTTGGCGATGATCGCCACCACCAGACCGCCGGTCACGGCGTCGTACACACGCCCGCGACCGCCGAACAGGCTGGTGCCGCCGATCACCGCGGCACCGACCGCGTACAGCAGGGTCTGCGCGCCGCCGGTGGTGGGCGACACCGAGTTGTCGCGCGACGCCAGCAGGATGCCGGCCACGATCGCCAGCACGGTGCAGATCACGAAGCACGCCGTTCTGATGTTGGCGACGTTGATGCCGGCCCGCCGCGCCGCCTCGGCGTTGCCGCCGACCGCGTAGATGTGGCGTCCGAACGCCGTCCGGCTGAGCACGAACGACAGCCCGACCACGAGCGCCCCCACGAGCGGGACGACCCACGGGATGCCCTGGAGGGTGATGATCGCGGTCTCGCGCTGGCGCTCCTGGTTGAGCAGCCACACCGCGATCAGGACGACCGCGGCGAGCGCCCCGACCTTCACCGCCCACACCGACATCACCTCAGCCGGCAGGCCCTCCTTCTTGCGCGACCGGATCCGCATCAGCCCGGCCCCCGCGAACCCGGCGATCACGATCAGCCCGAACAGCCAGCCGAGGACGACCGGCATGTTCTCGTTCATCACCGACAGGATCGCCTCGTCGCGGATCGGGATCGTCCCGCCCTCGCCGATGATCAGCAGCATCGCGCCCTGCAGGCCGAGGAAGAACGCCAGCGTGACGACGAAGCTCGGGATCCCGAGCCGCGCGACCAGCAGCGCGATCGCGAAGCCGATCACGACGCCGGCGGCGAGCGCCGCCAGCAGCGCCAGCGGCCACGCCCAGCCGCGCTCGGTCAGCGTGGTGGCGAGGATGGCCGCGCCCATGCCGGCGGCGAAGCCGGCCGAAAGGTCGATCTCGCCAAGCAGCAGGACGAAGACCAGGCCCATGGCGAGCACCATGATCGCGGCGCCCTGGTTGATGAGGTTCGCGAAGTTGCCCTTCGAGAGGAACGTCTCGCCCTCCATGATCCCGAAGATGACCACCAGGGCGACGACGCCGATGATCGCCGGCAGAGAGCCCATGTCGCCGCCCTTGACGCGCGTCCAGTACTCGCTCGCGGCCGCGCCGACGCTGCGGCCGGTCTCCTCCTGGATGTCGAACTGCGAGGCGGGTGGCGCCGTGGTGCTCATGCCTCACCTCCCACGTTCGCAGCGGCGACCTCGGGCTTGAGGCCCATGTCGCCCGAGCGGCCGGCGGTGATCAGCTCCACGACCTGGCCGTGCGAGACCTCCTTGGCGTCGACCTGCGCCGCCATCTGCCCCAGGTACAGGCAGGCGATGTTGTCCGCCACCTGGAAGACGTCGTTCATGTTGTGGGTGATGAGGATCACCGCCAAGCCGTTGTCCGCCAGCCGGCGGACGAGGTTCAGGACCTGCTCGGTCTGCGCGACGCCGAGCGCCGCGGTCGGCTCGTCGAGGATCACGAGCTTGGAGTTCCACAGCACCGCGCGGGCGATCGCGACCGTCTGGCGCTGACCGCCCGACAGGCTCGAGACCTGCTGGCGCAGCGAGCGCAGCGTCCGCACCGAGAGGCTGCGGAGCGTGTCCCCGGCGCGCTTCTCCATCGCGGTCTCGTTGAGCGTGACCCCGCCCTTGACCTCACGGCCGAGGAACATGTTGTGGACGACGTCGAGGTTGTCGCACAGCGCGAGGTCCTGGTAGACGATCTCGATCCCCAGCGCGTTGGCCTGCCGCGGCCCGTGCACCTCGACCTGCTCGCCCTCCCAGAACATCTCGCCGCCGTCGAACGGGTGGATGCCCGCGACGCCCTTGATCAGCGTGCTCTTGCCGGCGCCGTTGTCGCCGACGAGCGCCGTCACCTTGCCGGGGTAGGTGTCGAGATCGACGCCGCGCAGCACGTGCACGGCGCCGAAGCTCTTGTCGACCTTCCGCAGGGACAGCACCGGCTGTCCCTGCGGAGACGTTCCCGTCGCGGTCACGGCGTCACTCCACGCCGTTGTCCGCGCACGCCTTCTTCAAGGCGGCGTTGGTGCAGATGTCCTCGGCGGCCACGAACCCGTCGGCGACCACGTCCTTGACGCTCTCCTTCGTGATGCCCTGCGGCTCGAGCAGCACCGACTTGACCTGCTCGCCGGTCTCGGTGTCCTCCACCGACCCCGACGCCAGCTCGTCGGCCGCCGCCTTATCGCCCTTGGTCAGCGCGATCGCCAGGTCGGAAGCCGCGTCGGCCTCCTTCTTGATCGCCTTGTAGACGGTCATGCACTGGGAGCCCAGCAGCACGCGCTGCAGGCCCTCGGCCGTCGCGTCCTGACCGGTCGTCGGGATCTTGTCGGTGTCGCCGTTGCGCTTCAGCACCGCCGCCACCGCGCCGCCGAGGCCGTCGTTGGCCGCCGCGACGCCGACGAAGTTGCCGCTCGCCTTCGTGTACATCTGCTCGAAGATCGTGCCGGCCTTCGTGTTGTCCCAGTCCGGCACGGCCTGGTCGGCCGCGACCTCGTAGCCGGCCTCCGTGATCGCGCCCTCGTAGCCCTGCTTGAACAGCGTCGCGTTGTTGTCCGTCGGCGAGCCGTTCAGCAGCGCCACCGGACCGGAGTCGTTGCCGCCGTCCTGCATGCACTGCACCAGGCCCTCACCGATCGTCGTGCCCACCGCCACGTTGTCGAACGACACGTAGTAGTCGGCGCCGCCGCCCAGCGTCAGGCGGTCGTAGTCGATCGCCGGGATGCCCTGGTCACGGGCCTTCTTGATCACGGTGGCCGCCGACGGCGAGTCCAGGTTGACGAGCATGAGCACGGTCACGCCGCCGTTGATCATCTGGTCGGCGATCGTCGAGAACTTGGCCTTGTCGCCGTTGGCGTTCTGGATGTCGTACTCCACGCCGGCGGCCTCGAACGCCTCGCCGAGGAAGCGGCGGTCCGCCGTCTCCCAGCGGGCCGACGACGCCGCGTCAGGCAGGATCACGCCGACCTTGCCCTTGGCAGCCTCGCCGCTGTCGGCGGACCCTCCGCCGCCTCCACCCTCATCGTCGTCACCGCACGCGGCGAACACGACCGACGTCGCGAGCACCGCAGCGATAGCGAAGAAACGTCCCCTCATTCCCTCTCCTCCTTCGTTGCGCCTCCAAGGGCGCGTGGTTGGCAGAGCATAAGCCCGCTAGGCGGCACCCGCCGCGAGCCTGGTCGGAAATGCACGATCGGCCTCGCTGATCACGAGCGCGATCGCGCCCAGCACCTGCGCCCGCTCGCCGAGCACGCCGGTCACTACCCGAGCGGCTTCGGCGGCGGACGGCAGCGTCGCGCGCGCGATCGAGTCGCGCACGCCGTCCAACAGCAGGTCCCCGGCGGCGGCGAGGTCGCCTCCGACGACCACGAGCTCCGGGTTGAGCACGTTGAGAAGCATCGACACGGCGCGGCCGATCGCCCGGCCGGCGTCGCCGATCACCCGCCGGCAGCCGGGGTCGCCCGTGCGCGCGAGCTCGAGCATCCGCTGGACCGTCAGGGTCTCGCCGTGACTGCGTCGCAGCAGCTCGACGAGCGCGCCGCTGGCGGCGAGGGTCTCGAGGCAGCCGCGGTTGCCACAGCGGCAGACGAGGCCGTTCGGATCCACCAGGAAGTGACCGAACTCGCCGGCGAGGCCGCCGGTGCCGCGGTACAGGCGGCCGTTGAGGAGCAGGCCCGCGCCGATGCCCGACGCCACCTTGAGGTAGATCAGGTCGCTGGCGTCCTGGCCGGCGCCGAACGCGGCCTCGGCGAGCGCGCCGAGGTTGGCGTCGTTGTCGACGAGGATCGGCACGTCCAGCCGGCGGCGCATCTCGTCGGTCGCCGCGACGCCGACCCAGCCGGGCAGGATCGCCGAGGAGCCGACGACGCCGCTCTCCTGCAGGATCGGGCCCGGCAGTCCCATGCCGGCGCCGATCACCTGGCTCTCGTCGATGCCGGCCTCGGCGAGCAGGTCGCCGACGAGCTCGGCGGCGGCGTCCAGGCCCTGCTCCGCGGCGTGGTCGGTGTCGAGCGGCAGCGCGCGCTCGGCCAGGATCCGGGACGAGAGGTCGGACACGGCGACGCGCAGGTGGTTGTGGCCGAAGTCGATCCCGACGGCGGCGCCGGCGGACGAGTCGAACGACAGCAGGATCGGCGGCCGGCCGCCTTGCGTGCCGTGCGCCGCGCCCGGCTCGCCGCGCTCGACCACGAGCCCGTCGGCCTGCAGGTCGGCCACCAGGCTCGACACCGTGGAGCGCGAGAGGCCGGTCCGGCGGGCGATCTCGGCACGCGAGATCAGCCCCTGATCGCGCAGCGCGTGGATCACGCGGAGGCGATTGAGGCGACGCAGTGCTTCGAGGGAACCGGCTCGACCCGTGGCCATGGCGGCGCTATCCGACAGGAAGCCAGACCGTTTGTCAAGACCTCGCACGAACCCGGTGGTTTCCTGGGGACGCTTGTCCCGACGCCGGAGAAACCTCCTGAAGCGCCTAAGTTCCCGCAACGTCCGCGAGCGAACCTAAAGGGTCTGACCCTTTAGGTTGCGCGGCGCCAGTTTCCCGCGTGGGCGTCGTTGGAGCCCTCATGACACCGCTTCGGACGCTTCTTGCGACGCTGGCCGTCTCGGTCGCCGTCGCCGCCCCCGCCCAGGCCGTCGTCGGCGGCCAGGACGCCTCGCCCGGCGAGTATCCCTTCGTCGCGCACATCCTGATCGACCGTGCCTTCCAGTGCACCGGCACGCTCGTCACGCCCACGCACGTCGTCACCGCCGCGCACTGCTCCTCGATCGTCCCCGGCGGCGTCGCCAACGTGCCGCTCGGCCAGCCCGGCCAGCTGATCGAGGTCAGCATCGGAGCGCACCGCACCCCGTTCCAGTCCGACGGTGAGAAGCGCACCGGCAAGTCCGTCTCGGTGCACCCCGCGTGGGCGGGCCTGGGCAGCGTGAGCGGCGACGTCGCGGTCGTCGAGCTGTCCTCGCCCTCGACCAAGCCGCCGGTGAAGATCGCCTCGGCCGCCGAGCGCTCCCTGTGGTCGGCGGGCACGATGGCGACGATCGCGGGCTACGGCGTCACCGAGTCCGGCGGCGACCAGCCCGACGTGCTGCAGGAGGCCCAGGTCCCGATCGCCGCCGACGCCGTGACCGCCGCGGCGTACCCGTACCTGGTCGACGGCGTCGATCCCCTGTTCGGCGGCTTCGAGAGCCGCACCCAGCTCGGGGCCGGGTTCCCCGAGGGCGGCGTCGACACCTGCCAGGGCGACTCCGGCGGGCCGCTGCTCGTCCCTGCCGGCGCCGAGCTGCGCCTGGTCGGCGACACGAGCTACGGCAACGGTTGCGCCGAGCCGGGCTACCCCGGTGTCTACGGCCGCGTCGCCGACGAGGCGATGCGCGAGTGGATCCGCTCGGTCGCCCCGGCCGCGATCTCGACCGCGTCGACGACCTCCGCCAAGGCCGGCAAGGCCCGCAGCGCGCGCGCCCGCGGGGGCGCGGGCGGCGACCGTTCGTACCGCTAGCAGCCTTCCCCAACGCCGTAGGGGGGTGCCCCCGCGCCCCCCTACGGCCACCTTCCCTGCCCGCCGCGGCTACCCGAAGCCCGGCTCACCGGCTGCCCCCGTGTTGCAAACCCAGGCCCGGTGCGACTCTTCATCCATGACCTCCACCCTCCGCCGCGTCCGCACCCTCCTCTCCGACCTCGTCGCCGAGGATCGGCCGGGCTTCAAGCGCCCGTAGACCTGACACCATCCGGGCGGTGCGCGACGACGTCGTCGACCTCACCTCGCGACTCGTCGCCATCGACTCCGTGAACCCCTCCCTCGTGCCTGGTGGCGCGGGGGAGTCGCAGATCGCCGGCTTCGTCGCCGGCTGGGCGGCCGACGCCGGCCTCGAGAGCACCGTCCTCGAGGCCACGCCCGGTCGCCCCAGCGTCCTCGTCCGCGCACCCGGCGCGGGCGGCGGCCGCGCGCTCCTGCTGTGCGCGCACCTCGACACCGTCGGCGTCGAGGGCATGGCCGCGCCGCACGCCCCGCGCGTCGACGGCGACCGCCTGCACGGCCGCGGCGCCTACGACATGAAGGCCGGCCTCGCGGCCGCGCTGCTCGCCTGCCGCGAGGCCGCGGGCCGCTCGCTGGCCGGCGACGTGGTCGTGGCCGCCGTGGCCGACGAGGAGCACGCCAGCCTCGGCGTGCAGGAGGCGCTCGCCGCGGTGCGCGCGGACGCCGCGGTCGTCACCGAGCCGACCGAGATGGAGGTCGTGGTCGCCCACAAGGGCTTCGTGTGGGCCGAGATCGAGATCACGGGCCGCGCCGCCCACGGCTCGCGGCCGCAGCTCGGCGTCGACGCGATCGTCAAGGCCGGGCCGGTGCTGACCGCGCTCGGCGAGCTCGACGCGGGGCTCGGCGAGCGCACGCACCCGCTGCTCGGCCGCGGCTCGGTCCACGCATCGCTGATCGCGGGCGGGATCGAGCTCTCGAGCTACCCGCCGAGCTGCACGATCTCGCTCGAGCGGCGCACCCTTCCCGGCGAGACCGCCGCGGCGGTCGAGGCCGAGCTGGCGGCGATCCTCGCCCGCGACGGCGACCTCGTCGCCGAGCAGCGCACGCTGCTCGTGCGCGAGCCGTTCGAGGTCGACCCGGCGGCGCCGGTCGTCGAGGCCGTGCGCGGCGCGGCCGCCGGCGTGCTCGGGACCGCCCCGCCGATCGGCGGCGCGAGCTACTGGGCCGACGCCGCGTTCATCGCCGCCGCCGGCATCCCGACGGTGATGTTCGGCCCGAGCGGCGAGGGCGCGCACGCGATCGAGGAGTGGGTGAGCATCGCCGACACCGAGGCCGTGACGCGCACGCTGGTCGCCGCCGCCGAGCGGCTGTGCGCGTGAGGGCGCTGGTCAATCCGCACGCGCGGCCCGCGGAAGTGCCGCCGCCGTCCGCCGAGGCGGGTCCCTTCCATCGCGCCCTGCCGGGCTACGCGCCGACCCCGCTGCACGAGGTCTCGGCGCTGGCCCCGGGAGCCGGCGAGGTGTGGCTGAAGGACGAGTCCGACCGGCTCGGGCTGCCGGCGTTCAAGGTGCTCGGCGCATCGTGGGCGGTCGAGCGGGCGCTGCGCGAGCACCCCGACACCCGCATGCTCGTCGCCGCCAGCGCCGGCAACCACGGCCGTGCCGTCGCGCACGTGGCCGCGAGCCGCGGCCTGCGCGCCCGCGTCTTCCTCCCCGCCCGCTCGCTGGCCGCCCGGCGCGAGGCGATCGCGGGCGAGGGCGCCGACGTGGTCGTCGTCGACGGCAGCTACGAGGACGCCGTGGCCGCCGCGGAGCGCGAGGGCGCCCGGGAGGGCAGCCTCGAGATCGCCGACGTCGGCGCCTCCGGGCCCGCCGGCTGGGTGATCGACGGCTACGCGACGCTGTTCGCCGAGGCCGCCGCGCAGGCGTCGTTCGAGATCCTGCTCGTGCCGGTGGGCGTCGGGTCGCTGGCCGCGGCCGCCGCGCGCTTCGGCGCGCAGGCCGGCGTCAAGGTGATCGGCGTCGAGCCGGTCGTCGCGGCGTGCCTGACCGCGTCGCTGGCCGCCGGCCGGCCGGTCGCCGTCGAGACGCCCGGCACCGCGATGGCCGGGCTCGACTGCGCCGAGGTGTCCGAGGCGGCGTGGCCGTCGTTGCGGGCCGGCATCCACGGCACCGTGACCGTCGACGACGAGGAGTCGCGCGCGGCGATGCGCGCGCTCGCCGCGGCCGGCCTCGCGATCGGCGACAGCGGAGCGGCGACGCTGGCCGCGCTCGGCGCCCTGCTCTCCGACCCGGACTGCGCGGCCCTGCGCGACGCGGTCGGGCTCGGCCCCGCGAGCCGCGTGCTGCTGATCGCCACCGAGGGCCCGACCGACCCCGAGGGCTACGCCGCAGCCGTCGCCTAGAGCCCGTCCTTGAGGCGCTCGACGGTCGCCTGCACGTCCCTCGCCACGGCCTCCGGCTCGCCGCCGCGAATCACCTCGACGACGGCGTTCGCCACCGGCTGCTTTTCCGAGAGCGCGCCGACGAGCGCCCCCTGGCCCTGCGCGAACCCCCAGCGCTGGAAGTTCGCCACGCCCTCGCCCAGCGACGCGATCGAGGCCTCGGAGTAGAAGTCGCTCAGCGGCGCCTTGCGGTCGATCCCGCTCTCGAGCTCCGCCCACGCCTTGGAGAACTTCTCGGGATCGTCGCCGTCGCCCGCGCGCACCGGATACTTGCCCTGCGGCGACAGGCCCAGCCAGCGCACGTAGCCGTCGCTCATCAGGTACTCCACGAGCCGCTGCGCCGCTTCGGTGGGTGCGTCGACCGTGATGTTGAACGTCGACACCGAGCCGAACTGGCTCGGCTCGCCGGTCGACCCGGCCAGCGGGCCGACGAGGCCGCTGTTGCGGGCCAGAAAGGCCGGATCCTGCTTGCACTCCGTGCACGTGGGCAGGTTCTCGTCGTTCAGGCCCGCCAGGCCGTCGAGCAGGAACGGCGACCAGAACAGCATCGCCGCGCGCCCCGAGAAGTACGCGGCGCGCGTGGAGTCGACGTCCTGGACTCCCTCGAGCGAATAGCGCTGCGCGAGCTCGGCGTACAGGCGCAGCGCGTCCACGCACTCGGGCGAGTCGAACGTCACGTCGGCCGCCGCGTCGACGAGCTGGCAGCCCTGGGCCAGCCCGATGTGCTCGAACGTCTCGTGCGTGAACCCGTCGCCCGGGGACGTCGCGAGCGCGATGCCGGCCATGCCGTCGCGATCGAGCTGCTCGGCGGCTGCCACGACGTCGGCGAGCGTCTGGGGCGCCTGGAGCCCGGCCTGGTCGAACAGGTCCTTGCGGTAGATCAGCAGCTGTCCCCAGCCGTCGCTCGGCACGCCCGCCGACCCGCCGTCGCTCGCGACGAGCGCGAGCGCTCGCTGCGAGAACGTCTCGCGGCCCAGGCGGTCGACGACCTCCTGGGCGGCGGCGGCGTCGAAGATCCCCTCGGCGACGTACCGCTGGGCGTGCTGCATGCCCGTCGACAGCACGACGTCGGGCAGCTCGCCGTCCGCCCGTGCCCGGCGGACCATCCGCGGCAGCCCGTCCTCGGGTATCGGCACCTGGGCGGTCTGAATGCCCGTGCTGCGCGTGAAGTCGTCGAGGATCGCCTCGGTCGCGGCCAGGCGGTCGGGCTGGGACTCGTGGTTCCAGACGGTCAGCGTCTCCCCGCTCAGGGGAGCCGGGTCATCGCTGCCACAGCCGGCGGCGAGAAGGGCGGCGACGAGCACGACGAAGAGCCGGCGTCGCATGGTCTGCCGAGCCTAGCCGACACGCCGCACCGAGATCCGCTCGCTCGTCATCGCCCCCGCCTCGCAGACGAAGGCCACGGCGCCGCCCCTGAGGGGCCGCTGCTCGTCCTCGAACTGCAGCACGAGCCTGCCGTCGACGGAGGCCGCGATCGTGCTGCCCTCCACCCGCAGGCGGAGGTCGTAGGTCGCGCCGTAGCGCCGCGCCAGCGGCGCCTCCGCCAGCACGCTCTCGCCGTCGAGCAGCTTGACGAGGCGCGCGGCGCCCTCCGCGAGCAGCAGCGCGTAGTAGCGGCGCAGCCCCTGGACCCGGGCCGCGATGCCGGCGGCGACGGCCGCCTTCGGGCGGATCGTCGCGGCGACCTCGTAGTCGTCCCACTCGCGCGTGCCCTGGATCAGGAGCCCGCGCCCGCGGTTGTGGGCGAGCCGGTAGGCCTCGGGCCAGCCGGACTCGAACCGGTCCACGGCGGGCACCCACGCGCGCCGCCACATGCGGCCCTCGCCGGCGGGGCGCGCGAGCGTCACGTCCGGCGCGCCGCCCCAGGTCAGGTGGTCGAGCGCGACGGCGCCCGGAGCCGGCCCCGCGCTGCGGACCTCGATGCCGACCTCCGCCACGGGCTGGCCTCCGGTGTCCGGGACGCGCCAGCTCAGCGCCGTGCCCTGCCCCGGCTGGAGCCGCGTCTCGGGCCCGCACGCCGGCGACAGCCCGTCCAGCTCGTCGTACGTCGCGATCGTCAGCCGGCAGAAGACCGCCGCCTCGTTCGCGCGGTCGGCCTCGACCCGTGCGCTCACGGCCTGGCCCGGATACAGCGTCGGCGACGCCAGCAGGGCGTACTTGCCGGGATGCAGCCACTGCGTGGCGACGACGCCCTCGTCGGTGAGCTCGATCGCCTCGGGCGGCGTGAACGTGGGCGTGACGGCGCGGGCGGCCTTCGCGAAGCGGATCGAGAGCGCGCCCCCGCCGTTGGCGACGACCGCGCCGTTCGCGGCGAAGCCCTGGACCGAGCCAGGCAGCGAGAACGAGAAGCGCGCGCCGCCCTTCGGCGCCTCGTAGGGCTCGCCCGCGAGCGCCCGCCCGGCGGCGACGATGTGGCGGGTCTCGATCACCGCGTCGGTGACCGCCCGCCCGCCGTCGGCCGTCGAGAGGAACATCCGGTCCGCGACCGGAGCCCGCCAGTCGGCGCCGTTGTCGATGCCGTCGAGCCCGTTCCTGATCCCCAGCAGGCAGCCGAGGTTGCCCGAGTTGCAGTCCGTGTCCCAGCCGCTCGTGTTGACGATCGTGAGCGAGCGCCGGAAGTCGCCCTCGCCGTACAGCAGCCCCAGGACGATCAGCGCGTGGTTGGGGACCACGTGGACGCCGGGGTAGGCGTCGGAGCCGTAGCGCTCCTCGATCCGCGCGCGCGTGCGGCGCCAGTCGGGCTCGCCGGCGTGCCACTCGCGTATGTCCGCGAGCAGCCGCGCGATCACGCAATCCGGCTCGATCTGCGCGGCCGCGCCGTCGAGCAGCGCGTCGAGGTCGCGCTCCCCGAAGGCCAGTGCCTCCATCGCCGCGATCACGCGCGCGGCGCGAACCGCCTCGCCGTCGTGGCTGACGCTCGCCGCGCGCGCCGCGAGGTCGGCGGCGAGCTCGGGATCGCCCGGGGCGACCATGGCCCAGCCGTCGACGAAGATCTGGCCGCCGATCTGCTCGGCGAGCACCGCGCCGTTGCGCGCGGCCGACCCGCTCTCGGGGGCGCGCAGGCCCTCCTTGAGGTGCAGGTAGGCGGTGTGCTCGACGGACTCCCCGACGCCGCCCCACCAGAACGTCGAGCGCTCCTCGACGACGTAGTTCAGCCACGTCTCGCCGATCTGCGCCGCGGTCAGGTCACGCCCGCTGCCGTGGTCCTCCAGCGCACGCAGGAACGTGAACGTCCCGGCGATGTCGTCGTCGGTCTGGACGACCGGGCTGTGCCGCTTGTGCGGGTCGAGCGCGGGGCTGCCGTTGACGTAGTAGCGGATCTCTCCCAGCTGCTGCTGGATCCGCTCGTACGACCAGTTCTCGAACGGCCGGCCGAGGTAGACGCCGATGATCTTGCCGAGCACGCCCGCGTAGACGCGCTCGTCGTAGTCAGGCGGGAGCGGCATCGAGCCACGCCGACGACCACGGTCCGAGCACGAGGCGCTCACCCTCCGGCGCGGGCCCACCGACCAGCGACGACCAGCGCGCGCCGTCGTGCGGGACGCCGACGGCGCACGGCTCGCCGGACACGTTGACGTACACGCGCGCGCGCTCGCCGTCCGCCGCCACGCGCTCGACGGCGAACACCGCGGGGGGCGTTTCGAGCACGATCTGGTCGCTGTCGGGGTGGAAGGCCGGCGTCGCCGCGCGGGCCACCAGCATCTCGAGCAGGCCCTGCCAGGCCGCGCCGGCGCGGGTGTCGCGGTTCTTCACGGCGCGCGAGAACACCTCCACGTCGTCGAAGCGCCGCCGGTGCAGCGAGCGCGCCTCGCCGGTACGCGCGAACCGCTCGCGGTCGTTGTCGCCGGCCACCACTGACTGCACGTAGGTGGCCGGGATGCCGCGCAGGGCGAACATGACCGCGTGGGCGGCCAGGTGGCGCCGCAGCGCGAGCTCAGGCGTGTGCCCGGCCGCCATCAGCGCGTACCAGGTCGCGTTCAGCTCGTAGACGGCGGTCGTGCCGTCGGCCAGCGTGCGGCTGCTGGTCTCCCCGCCCGACGCGGTGGCGGCGGCGACGAGCAGGTCGACGTCGGCGGGCTCGAGCACGCCCTCCGCGGGCCGGATCCCGACGCCGTCGTGCGAGGCGAGGAAGTTCAGGAACGCGGTGCCCGCGCGCAGCGGCTCGAGCGTCGCCGCCCACGCGCGCAGGCGCGAGGCATCGCCCGTCAGCAGCGCGTGCAGCGTGAGCGGCGGCAGCGGGAACTGGTAGACGATGTGCGCCTGGTCGGCGCCCGGCGCCCCGAAGTAGCCGACGTTCTCCTCGTGCCGCACGTTGGTCTCGGTCAGCACGAGCACCGACGGGTCGACGGCCTCCACGCAGCTGCGCAGGAACTGCACCACGGCGTGCGTCTCCGGCAGGTGGATCGAGGCCGTGCCCTCCTGCTTGAACAGGAAGGCGACGGCGTCGAGCCGGAGGATGCTGGCGCCGTGCTCGATGTAGGCGATCAGCACCTCGAGCACGCGGACGAGCACCTCGGGCGTGCGGTAGTCGAGGTCGACCTGGTCCTCGGAGAACGTCGTCCACGCCCACACCGGGCCGCCCGCCGCGTCGAAGCGGGTGAGCAGCGGATGGGTGCGGGGGCGCACCACCGCCGCGAGGTCGGCGTCAGGCTCGGCGGTGCGGAAGAAGCCCGCGTACTCCGGGTCGCCGGCGAGGAAGCGCCGGAACCAGGCGCTGCCGGCGGAGAGATGGTTGAGCACGGCGTCGATCGCCAGCCGCCGCCCATGGCCGAGCGCCTCGACGTCCTGCCACGTCCCGTACCGCTCGTCGACGGCCAGGTAGTCGCTGACGGAGAAGCCCTCATCCGACGTCGAGGGGAAGAACGGCGTCACGTGCAGCCCGTTGAACCACGGGTCGAAGACGTCCTCCATCACCGCGCGCAGCGTCGCGAGCGGCGCCTCGCTCGGGCGGGAGAACTGGTCGGGGTAGGCGATCAGCCAGGCGTCGTGCTCGTCCCACAGCCGGGCCGGCCCGGCGCGCACGCGGTGCCGCGCGAGCAGCGCCTCAACCTCGGCGGCGACGCGGGCCCCCGCCTCGGCGCCGTAGAGCTGCTCGAGCAGCCGCGCACGGACCGCCGCAGGGGCCTCGCCGCCGACCGTGGTCGGCTCGCCGGCAGGTGCCCCGGCGGTCATCCCTTCTCGGCGCCCCGCGTGAGGCCCTCGGTCATCAGCTTCTCGGCGAACAGGAACAGCACGATGATCGGGACGGTGAGGATCACCGAGCCGGCCATCAGCGTCGTCGCCGGCGTCTCGATCTCCGTCAGCTGGGAGACGCCGAGCGAGACCGTCCAGTTCGGGCGCTCCTCGACGAGGAAGAGCAGCGCGAACAGGAACTCGTTCCAGGCGATCATGAACGTGAACAGCCCGGTGGCGGCGATCGCGGGGACGGCCAGCGGCAGCGTGATCTTGCGGATGATCTGCAGCCGCGTCGCCCCGTCGACCTCCGCCGCCTCCTCGAGTGAGACCGGCACCGTCTCGAAGTAGTTGCGCAGCATGTAGATGCAGATCGGCAGCGTCTGGGCGACGTAGACGATCACCAGCACCCACAGCTCGCCGCGCAGCCCCATCTTCGAGAACGCCACGAACAGCGGGATCGCGAGCAGGATCGCCGGGAACAGGTAGACGGACAGGAACAGGAAGTGCACGGTGCGGCGCCCGAAGAACTGCAGCCGCGACACGGCATAGGCGCCGAGGATCGACACCGCGAGCGTCACGATCACGGTGGCGATGCCCAGGAACGCCGAGTTGAGCAGGAAGCGCACGAACCCCTGCCCGCCTTCCGAGGTCGGCTTGAGCACCCGTTCGTACGCGTCGGTCGAGATCTCGCCGAGGCCGATCCAGATCTTCCCGGGCGAGTCGAGGACCTCGGAGACCTCCCGCATCGACAGCAGGATCATGTAGTAGAAGGGGAACAGCGCGATCAGCACGAAGAACGCGATCCCCAGCGGCCGCAGGACGCGCAGGACGGCGACCTCGATGTGGTAGCGGGAGAAGCGACGGCGCTTGGTGGTGTTCATTGGACCCGGTCCCGTTCGCCGAAGAACTTGAGGTAGACGAGCAGCAGCACCGCGAGCACGGCGGCCATGAACATCGCCACCGCCGCCGACGCGCCGACGTCGCCGCGGGCCTGCAGGAACGCGTACACCTGGGTGGCCAGCACCTCGGTCCCGGCCGCACCGCGGGTCAGCAGGTAGATCTCGTCGAACGCGTTGAACGTGAAGATGAAGCGCAGGACGGCGATCAGCGCGATCACCCCCGCGAGCTGGGGCAAGAGGATGTGGCGGAAGACCTGCGTCGGCGTCGCGCCGTCCACCCGCGCGGCCTCCTCGATGTCGCCCGGCACCGCCTGCAGGCGCGCGAGGATGAACAGGAAGGCGAACGGGAACGACTTCCAGGCCTCGAACAGGATCACCATGACCAGCGCGGTCGGCACCCCGATGCTGAGGCCGAACAACGTGATCGTCCCGTTCTCCTGGCTCAGGAACGGGATCGGCTGGTCCCAGCCGAAGACGTCCGTGCCGACGGCGTTCACGAACCCGAGCTGGGGCGAGAGCAGCACCTGCCAGATGAAGGCGATCGCCACCACCGGCGCCACGTACGGCAGCAGCAGGATGCCGCGGACGAGCCCGCGGCCGGGGAACGAGCGCCGCACCAGCAGCGCCGCGGCGAGCCCGAGCAGGACCGCCCCCGTCGTCCCGAAGACCGAGTACATCAGCGTCGTCCGCGCCGCGGTCAGGAAGTCCGACGAGTTCAGCAGCAGGTCGTAGTTGCGCAGCGTGTACTCGCCGCCGAACACGTCGAGGCGGCGCAGCGACAGCAGCCGGATGCGCTGGAACGAGAGGACCAGCGCCCAGATGACCGGCAGCACGACCATGACCAGGACGACGATCACCGTCGGCGACACGAGCGCCACGCCGGCGCGCGAGTCGCGCCGCGCGCGGGTGTTCCGCGCGCGGCGCCGGCTCTCAGGCGCTGCCTCGACTGCTCCGGGAGCGCCCATCGCGCTACCCCAGCCCCGCCTGCAGCTCCTCCGCCGTCGCCTGGACCTCCTTCGCGGCCTCGGCCGGATCCGCGCCGCCGATCACCTCCGACACGGCGTTGGACACGGGCTGCTCACCCGACAACGCGCCCATCAGCGGTCCCTGACCCTGGGCGAACCCCCAGCGCTGGAACTGCTCGACCCCCTCGCCCAGCGAGGCGAGCGACTCCTCCGAGTAGAAGTCGCTCAGCGGCGCCTTCGTGTCGACCCCGCTCTCGAGCCCCGCCCACGCCTTGACGAACTTCTCCGGGTCCTCGGAGTCGCCCGCGCGGACCGGGTACTTGCCCTGCGGCGACAGTCCCAGCCAGCGGACGTAGCCGTCGCCCATCATGAACTCGACGAGCGCCTGGGCATCCTCCGTCGGAGCGTCGACCGTGATGTTGAAGGTCGACACCTGGCCGAACTGGGCCGGCTCGCCGGAGCCGGCCAGCGGGCCGACGAGGCCGCTGTTCTTGGCCAGGTACGCCACGTCCTGCTTGCACTGCTGGCAGGTCGGCTTGGTGTCGTCCCGCAGGCCGGCCATGCCGTCGAGCAGGAACGGCGACCAGAACATCATCGCCGCGCGCCCGGCGAAGTACGTCGCGCGCGTGGAGTCGACGTCCTGCGCGCCCTTGACCGAGTAGTTGGAGGCCAGGTCGCCGTACCAGCGCAGCGCCTCTACGCACTCGGGCGAATCGAAGGTCACCTCGCCGGCGTCGTTGGTCATCTGGCAGCCGGCGGCGAGCGCGACGTGCTCGAACGTCTCGGCGGTGAATCCGTCGCCCGCCGCCGTTGCGAGCGTGATGCCGGCGATGTTGCCGCCGTTGAGCTGCTCGGCCGCCGCCCGCACGTCGTCGAGCGACGCCGGTGCCTCCAGGCCCGCCTTCTCGAACAGGTCCTTGCGATAGAGCAGCAGCTGGCCCCAGCCGTCACTCGGCACGCCGGTGGCGACGCCGTCGGTGCTGACCAGCTCGACCGCCTTCTCCGAGAACGTGTCGGTACCGAGCTTCTCCACGACCGCCTGGGCGGCCTCGGAGTCGAAGATCTCCTCGGCGGCGTACTGGTGTGACTGCTGAAGCGGCGTGGCGAGCACGACGTCGGGCAGCTCGCCGGCGGCCGCCGCGTTCGTCATCAGCGTGGCCAGCTGGTCCTCGGGCACCGGAACCTGCTTGGTCTTGATCCCGGACGTCTCCGTGAACTCGTCGAGGATCGCCTGCGTCGCTGCCAGGCGGTCGGGCTGGGACTCGTTGTTCCAGACGGTCAGCGTCTCGCCGCCGGCTCCGCCGCCCTCGCCGCCGCCTTCTTCGTCGTCGCCGCCGCACCCGACCGCCACCAACGCGGTCACGGCAAGCACCGCCAGCACTGTCCGTCGCATCCTCATCGCACTCCTCCTCCTGGATCGAAGCCGTTGTACGTCAGGGCCACCTTGACCGCCTCTCTCGGGTTCTGGTCGAGCCACGCGTACGCCTCGACCGCCTGCTCGAACGGAAAGCTCCGCACCGGAAGCTCCTCGACTCGCAGGACGCCCTCGGCGAGCAGGTCGACGACCGTCCGCATGACGCGCGCACGATCCCACCCCGGGCCCGAGCGATGGGGTGCTCCCCACGCTCCCATGCTCGACACCATGTCGAGCCGGTTGTGGTGCCACTCCTCGCCCAGCCGCAGCTGCGGGGCGCCGCCCTGGTAGAAGCCGACCGTCACCACGGTGCCGCCGAGGGCGACGGCCGCCACCGCGTCGTGCAGGCCGGCCGCGCTGCCGGACGTCTCGATCGCGGTGTCCACCCCGCGGCCGGCGCGCTTGATCGCGGCGCCGGCGCCATCCTCCTCCCCGGCCGGGTCGATCGCGGCGTGGGCGCCGAGCCGGAGGGACAGCGCCCGGCGGCTCTCCACAGGGTCGACCACCGTGATGCGGGCCGCGCCCGCGAGGCGCGCCATCTGCACGGTCAGCAGCCCGATCGCCCCCAAGCCGACGACCGCCACATGATCCCCGAGCTTCAGGCGCGCGTCGTGCACCGCCACCAGCGCTACCGCCCCCAGGCTCACGAACAGGGCCCACGGCGGCGGCTCGGCCGTGGGCAGCTTGACGATCGGATACGACGCGCGCGCCTGCGCGTCGAGGTCGAGCACGGCCGTCTCTCCGTGCGGCGCCCCGGCGTGGACGAGATCTCCCGGCCGCAGTTCGCGAACAGCGTCGCCGACCGCCTCGACGCGGCCGACCATCTCGTAGCCGAGTGGCGCCGGGTACAGGCTCCGGGGCGGGTCGGGACGCACGAAGGCGCGCAGCTCGCGGTCGAACTCGCGTTCGGCGAACGCTGAGCCACCGCGATAGAGGCTGAGCTCGGTTCCGAGGCTCACACCGCTGACGAGTGCTCGGAGCCGTACGTCGCGCGGGCCCAGCTCCGGGCTGTCCTCGTCGCGTAGGCGCAGCGACCGGGGTCCTTCGAGCACGAGTGCTCGAGGCACGTTGCGATCCTCCTCCAGGGTCGGGGGGCGCGGCGAGCCTAAACAACATGCCGCTGCCGTGCAAGCAGAAGTTTCCCGCTCAGCGCGCGACGCGGCGAACTTCTGCCCAGCGATCACGCGCAAGTCCGGTAGGGTCTGTCCGATGGCCACCGCTCCGCTGTCCATGTCGGGCTCGCCGGGCGGCGTCCTGCGGCTGATCCGCGAGGGGCGCGCGATCACGCGCACCGACGTGATGGACGTCACCGGCCTCTCGCGCTCCACGGTGATGCAGCGCCTCGGTGTGCTGCTGTCCTCCGGGTTCGTCGTGGAGGCCCCCGAGGGCGCCCCGTCCAGCGGCGGGCGCCGGCCGGCGGCGCTCAGCTTCAACACGCGGATGGGCGTCGTCCTGGCTGCAGACCTCGGCGTCGGCCACGGCCGGCTCGCTGTGTGCGACCTCGCCGGCGAGCCGCTCGCCGAGCGCGAGGAGGTGATCCGCATCGCCGACGGGCCCGAGCCTGTGCTCGAGTGGGTCGCCGACCGGTTCGACGAGTTGCTGGCCGAGACGGGCCGCGACCGCGCCGACGTCCTTGCCGTCGCGATCGGCGTCCCGGGCCCCGTCGAGCTGTCCTCGGGTCGGCCCGTCAACCCGCCGATCATGCCGGGCTGGGACGGCTATCCCGTGGCCCGGCACGTGAGCGAGCGCTTCCGGGCGCCCGCCCTGCTCGAGCGCGACGTCAACGCGATGGCGCTCGGCGAGCACCGGCGGCACTGGCGCGACCTCTCGCACCTCGTGTTCGTCAAGGTCGCGACCGGGATCGGCGCCGGCATCATCGCGGACGGCGAGCTGCTGCGTGGCAACCATGGCCGGGCCGGCGACATCGGCCACATCCGGGCGATCCGCCAGTCCGACGTCATGTGCACCTGCGGCAACCGCGGCTGCGTGGCCGTGCTCGCGTCGGGCGGAGCGCTCGTCCGCCAGCTCGCCGACGAGGGCTTCGACGTGAGCTCGACCGCCGACGTCGTCGAGCTCGTGCGGGCCGGCCGCGCCGCGCCCATGAACCACGTGCGCGAGGCGGGGCGCGTGCTGGGGGCGGCGCTCGCCGCCGTCGTCAGCGTCGTCGCCCCGACCGCGATCATCGTCGGCGGCGAGCTGGCCGAGGCGTCCGAGCCGCTGCTGGCCGGCATCCGCGAGAGCGTCTACCAGCGCGCGTCTGCTCTGGCCACGCGCGAGCTGCGGATCCTCACCAGCCGGCTCGGCCCGCGCGCGGGTGTGGTCGGCGCCACGACGCTGGCGCTCGAGCACGTGCTCGAGCCGGCGAACGTCGACGCGCTGCTGGCAGCGCGCGGCCTCGCCGCCTGATGCGGCTCGCGATCCAGGAGAACCTGGTGTCGGGCCTGGACGAGGCGCTGGCCGCGGGCTTCGACGGGCTCGAGCTGCGCGACACCGACCCGGCGCGCGGCCTGGATGCCTTCCGCGGGCGCGCGTGGACGTCGTGCCCGGAGGGTGTCGGCTGGCTCGGCGACTTCGACGCCGGGGAGCGGCGCGGCGCCCTCGACGGCCTGCGGCGCCAGCTCGAGGGCGTGGCGGCGCTCGGCGGCGTGGGCGTGATCGCGCCCGCCGCGTGGGGCATGTTCACCCGCCGCCTGCCGCCGTTCGAGGAGCCGCCCCGGACGCCCGCCGAGGACCGCGAGGTGCTGGTCGAGGGGCTGGCGGAGCTCGGCGGCGTGGCCGGCGAGCTCGGCGTCGCGCTGCTGCTCGAGCCGCTCAACCGCTACGAGGACCACATGGTCAACACCGTCGCGCAGGCCGCGGCGCTGATCGCCGAGGCCGGCGAGAGCGGCCTTGGCATCCTCGCCGACACCTACCACATGAACATCGAGGAGGACGACCTCTGCGCGGCGCTCGGATCGGTCGTTCCCGTGCTCGGCGCCGTTCACCTGAGCGACTCGAACCGCGCGCAGCCCGGCACCGGCCATGTCCCGTTCGAGCGCGTGATCGCCACGCTGCGCGACGCCGGCTGGGACGGCGTGCTGTCGGTCGAGTGCCGCCTGCGGGGGGAGCCGGCCGAGGCAGTGTCAGCCTGCGGCGCGTACCTCCGCGGCCTGGTCGGTTGATCGGCCGGAACGGCAACGGCGCTGGGTAGGGAGGCTGGGGGATTGGCCGCCGCGCGAGGAACGCACGCGAGGTGGGCGGACGGAGCCAACTATCCCGCGTTGAACGCATATACGGGGCCGAGCCCGCGATAGTTCGCGAACTGTCCCGGATTACCCCCGGAATCCGGGGGTAATCCGGGATAGTTCGCGCCATCGCCGACCACGCCGGCTCCCTCATCCTCCCTACCCAGCGCAGCTGACGTTCCCGCTCGCCCACCTGACAGCGCTGGCGCTCATCGTGGCCTTCGCCGGCTGTGGAGGCGACGACCGCGCCCCCGCGCCCGGCCTCGACGCGCAGCTGCTCGCCGCTGCCGCCGCCAACGACGTCAACTCGGCGCGGCGCCTGATCGACCGCGGCGCCGACGTCAACGCCAGGAACGCGTCGCAGGAGAGCGCGTATCTGATCGCGACCAGCGAGATCGGGGACGACCCGCGGCTGCTCGAGCTCACGCTCTCCAGCGGGGCCGACGTGAACGCCAAGGACCGCTTCAACGGGACGGGGCTGATCCGCGCCGCCGAGCGTGGCTACGTGCGGATCGTCCGCCGGCTGCTCGAGACCGACATCGAGATCGACCACGTCAACCGCCTCGACTGGACCGCGCTGCTGGAGGCGATCATCCTCGGCGAAGGCGGGCGCGCGCACACCGAGACCGTCCGCGCGCTGGTCGACGCCGGCGCGGACGTGACCATCGCGGACGGCGACGGCGTCACGCCGCTCGCGCACGCCCGCGAGCGCGGCTACGACGCGATCGTGTCGATCCTACGAGCGGCGTAGCGCGGCCTGCGCCGCGTGGTAGCCGCACATGCCGTGCACGCCCCCGCCTGGAGGGGTCGAGGACGAGCAGATGTACAGCCGCGCGTCGGGCGTCGCGTAGGGCACGGGACGGATCGCCGGCCGGGTGAAGAGCTGGCGCAGGTCCTGGCGGCCGCCGTTGATGTCGCCGCCGACGTAGTTGGCGTCGTAGCGCTCGAGCGCGGCCGGGCCGATCGCCGCGCGCGCGAGGATGCGGTCGCGGAAGCCCGGCGCGAAGCGCTCGACCTGCGCCTCGATCCGGTCCGTCATGTCCTCCGGCGAGCCGCTGGGAACGTGGCAGTACGCCCAGCCGGTGTGCTGCCCCGCGGGCGCGCGCGTCGGGTCGCAGGCGCTCTGCTGCGCGAGCAGGACGTAGGGCCGCTCGGGGATCCGGCCGGCCACGACCGCCGCCTCCGAGGCGGCGATCTCCTCGAGCGTGCCGCCGACGTGCACTGTGCCCGCCCGCGCGCACTCGGGCGCCCGCCACGGGATCGGCCCGTCGAGCGCCCAGTCGAGCTTGAACACGCCCGGCCCGTACTTGAACCGGCTCAACTCGCGCCGGTAGAGCGAAGGGAGCCGGTGGCCGGCCAGCGCCAGCACCTGCCGCGGCGTGACGTCGAGCATCACCGTGCGCGCGTCGCCGAGCTCGTCGACGGTCTGCACGCGGCGGGAGCACTCCACCTCGCCGCCGAGCGCGCGCAGCTGGGAGGCGAGCGCGTCGGCCACGCGCTGCGAGCCACCGCGGGCGACCGGCCAGCCGACGGCGTGGGCGGTGAGCGCGAGCACGAGCGCGACCGCGGCGGTCGGCCGCTCGTCCAGGCGCAGCATCGAGTGCGCGGCGATACCGGCGAGCAACGCGCGCCCGCGGGGCCCCTCGAACTGCGCGCGGGCAAGCCCGTCGACCGGCCGCAGGAGGCCGAAGGCCCCGAAGCGCGCCAGTGCCAGCGGGTGGCGCGGGAGCTGCAGCAGCGGGCCGAAGATGGCGGGCAGCAGCTTCTCGGCATCCCGGACCAGCGGCCCCATCATCCGCGCGTACGCCTGCCCGTCGGCGCCGCCGATCGACGCGGCCGTCGCTGCCAGCGAGCGCTCGGCCACGTCGGGGCCGCCGCCGGGCGGGCGCTCGAGCAGCACCGCCGTGCCGTCGTCGAGCGGGTGCGCGAGCGGGATCTCCGGATGGATGAGCTCGAGCCCGTGGCGGTCGAGCGGGAGCGTGCGCAGGAACGGCGAGGCGACCGGGTGCGGGTGGATCGCCGAGCAGATGTCGTGCACGAACCCGGGGAGGGTCAGCTCCGCCGACCGCGACCCTCCCCCGACCGTCTCCTCCGCTTCGAGCACCCGCACCGAGCGGCCGGCCTGCGCCAGCGCGATCGCCGCCGCCAGGCCGTTCGGTCCCGCGCCGACGACGACGGCGTCAGGCAACCGCGCGCGGTCCGCCGAACAGCCGCTTGATCGCCCGCACCGGCGTGCCCATCGTGTAGATCGTCGAGCGGATCGCCGACGAGTGCCACACGTTGCTCCACTTGGACCACTGGCGCTTCTTGTCGACGCACACCACCTGGGTGTCGACCTCGGCGTTCTCGTGCCCGAAGTGGGCGGCGACCCGCTCGAGCGTCTTGTTCCAGAACATGTCCTCCTGCTTGTGGCCGCCGAGCACGAGGCCGACCTCGAAGATCGGGTCCGACGCCCGCATCAGCACCTGCGCCTGGGCCACGGTCTCGCCGTCGCGCTCGATCGCGCTGAACGTGATCCAGCCGGCGAACATGTGGCCTTGCGGGGTCATGAGCGTGAACGACTCGTCGTCGGCGTACAGCACCATGACGCCGGTCGAGAGCTTCATCTTCCCAGGCAGCCTCGCCTCGATCAGGCCGACCTCGCCGGGCTCGATCCCCGTCAGCGGCGCGTAGAACATGTTGCCCTCGGGCCAGAACTCGGGGAAGCGCTGCTTCCAGGTGGCGATCACCTCGGTCGCCGAGCACGTCTCGCGGGGCATGCGCACCTGGTAGGTCTTCTGCCACATCTTCCCGAAGCCCTGGATCGGCCCGGCGAGCCGCTTGCCGGAGACGTTGATCCCGGTGGCGCCCTCGGGCACCTCGGACACGTTCAGGGTGGAGACTGACTTTGCCCAGTGGGCAGCGTCACGCGCCGCAGCGCGCTCTTCCATGTCGCTCATGGCGTGGCTCCTCAGGTGGCCCCGGCCGCAGCCAGCGCCTCGGACTCGGTGTCGTGGATGCCGACGGCCTCGTCGAGCCGCGTGAGCTCGAAGATCTGCCGGTAGTGGTCGCTCAGCCCGAAGGCGAGCAGCTGCTGGGAGCGCCGCTGCGCGCGCACCAGCAATGTGACGAGGAGCCCGATCCCACCACTGTTCATGTAGGCGAGCTCGGTGAAGTTGAGGACGATCGCCCGGGCGTCGCCGACGTCGTCGTAGGCGGCCATGAGCACGTCCTCGGAGGCGGCGGTCACGTCGCCGCGGATGTCCACGACGCTCGCACCTCCATGCCGGCGAACGTCCATGGTCGCTGTGGCTTCAGGCATGGTCTGTCCTTTCCGCGCCTTCCACGGCGCTGTCCTCGTCGGTGGCGATCGGCATGAAGTCGGCCAGGCGCGTGATCTCGAAGATCTCGCGGTAGTGGTCGGAGAGCCCGCACGCGCGGATCGGGATCCCGCCGGCCCGGGCACGGGCCAGCAGCCCCACGATCAGCGCGATGCCGGTCGAGTTGATGTAGTTCGCGCCCGCGAAGTTGAGGACGACCGGTCCCGGCTCCTCGCTCGCCTGGTTCCAGGCCGCCTCGAGCGCGCGCTCGGCGCCGGAGTTGATGTCGCCGGCCAGGTCGATGACCGCCGCGCCTTCGCGCCGGCGCACCGCCATGGCGGACTCATGCGTCGCCATCGTCGCCTCCCTTCAGGCGCACCGCGAGCTCGAGCGTATGGGAGTGCTCGTCGCTCGTCTCGCGCGTCTCGTCGACCATCTTCTCGATCAGGAACAGGCCCCAGCCGCGGGGCCGCTGGAGCCCCGCGAGCTTGGCCTCGAGGTCGGGGATCTCGGCCGCGTCACGCGCCGCCGGAGCCCCGCCCAAGTCGGTGATGCGCACCCGCACGGCGCCCTCGTCGGCGAGCACGCTGATCTTCACGGGCTTGTCGGCGCTGTAGCCGCTCCCGTGCTCCATCGCGTTCATCGTCGCCTCGCCGACGGCCGTCTGCAGGCGCTTGAGGCGCGGCTCGGCGAGCCCGAGCGAGGCGACGGCGGCGCTCACGCGCTCGATCGCCAGCCGCTCGTTGCCCTCCTGGCTGGCGACCTCGAACTCGGCCAGCAGCTCCGCGGGGACGGCGCCGTTGGCCATGTGCGCCGCGCCCGTCGAGCGCTGCAGCGTGACCATCGTGATGTCGTCCTCCTGCTCCGCGTCCGGCCCAGTGTGGGCCTGCAGGTCCGCGAGCACGCGGTCGATCAGCTCGCCGCCGCCGGGGTACTGCGCCACGGCCTCCTTGAGCCGCGGGAAGCCGAACATCTCGCGCCCGGGGTTGTGCGCCTCGACCACGCCGTCGGAGTGCAGGAGCAGCGAGTCGCCGGGGGCGAGCACCATCTCCTTCTCCTCGTACGGCATGCCGGGCATCAGGCCGAGCGGCATGCCGCGGGCGCGCAGCTCGACCGAGCCCTCCGCGGTCTTGACGTACGGGAGGTCGTGGCCGGCGTTGGCGAAGCGGAAGTGGCCGCTGTCGGGGTCGAGCACGCCGTACAGGCAGGTGACGAACATCTTCTCCGGCATGTCCGGGCACAGGTGCTCGTTGACGCGCTCGAGCACCTCGCCGGGGTCGACCAGGCGCTGGGCGGAGGCGCGCAGCACGCTGCGGGTGGCGGCCATCACGAGCGCGGCGGGCACGCCCTTGTCGGTCACGTCGCCGATCACGAAGCCGACCTTGCCGTCGGGCAGCGGGATCACGTCGTAGAAGTCGCCGCCGACCTCGCGCGCCGGGCGGTAGTAGGCGGCGACCTGCCAGCCGGCGAGCTCGGGGAGCTGCTTGGGGAGGAAGTTCTGCTGGATCAGCTTCGCGACCTCGAGCTCCTGCTCGAAGCGCTGGCGCGTGCGCGCCTCGGCCTCCTGCTGGCGCACGAGCTGGCCGACCCGCAGCGCGGGGGCGGCCTGCGCGGCGAGGTTGTCGAGCAGCTTGCGGTCGTCTGAGGAGTAGTCCTGCTCGGACAGCCGCGGGCCGAGGTTGAGGACGCCGATCAGCTCGCCCTGGCTGACGAGCGGGACCGCGAGCTTGATCCCGGCGGCCTTGAGCTCGGCCAGCGCCGGCGAGTCGAGCTCGAGCGCCTGGATGTCGACCGCGCCGCTCGCGCTCTGCAGGTACGCGAGCAGCGGGTCGTTCGGGGCGATGTCGATCGGCGCCGGCTCGTCCACCGGCGCGGCCTGGGCCGCGGTCCCCCGCTCGAGCGGGTCATTGGCGCCGCGCCGGCGCCGGAACATGCGGGTCAGGGCTGACATCGCGTCCTTTCTATGCCTCCAGGAGGTCCTTGAGACGCTCGCAGCTCGTCACCATGTCGCGCCGCGCGATCCGCGCGAAGACGGGCTCGGCGAGCTTGAAGAAGCCGTGCGCGTCGGTTTCGAGGGTCATCGTGAAACGGGTGCCGCCGTTCATCGGCGCGAAGTCGTAGCTGCCGCGCCCCGGCACCGCCGCACGCGTGAGCTCGATGGCCGAGTGGCGGCGCGGCTCGTGCTCGGTCACGCGCATGGTCACCGGCAGCCGCTTGCCCAGGAAAGAGACGACCTCGTCGATCTCGAGCCCGACCTCGATCGGCTGGTCGGCGCCGCGCCCCACTTCCACCACCTGGCTCATCCACACGGGGTCGTTGCGGGCGTCGATCACGTAGTCCCAGACCTCGTCGAGGGAGCGGTTGATGAGGATCGTGTGCTCGAGCTTGGTCATGGTCGCCATCGTCGCTCGCGGGCGTCCGGGAATCGTTACGGGCGCAGCCACAGCGAGACGTGGGTCGGCTGGACGGTCTCCCGCGCGACGGCGCGCAGGTCGGCGGCAACGAGATCGAGCTCGACCTCGTCGCGCAGCCGCGTGCCGAACGCCTCGAGCGTGCGCGCGGCGTCGTAGCGGCGGCGGTAGAAGCGGCGGTCGACGAGGCCCTGGATGCGCGCCCGCGCCGGGCGGAACAGGGCGGCGACGGTCAGCGTCGAGATCGCCACGGCCAGCCCGTCGGCGCCGATGACCAGCTGCGCGAGCAGCACGCCGCCAACGTAGCTCGCCGCGAGCGTGGCCGTCAGCACGCCGTAGACCAGCGTGCGGTTGATGACGACGTCGACGTCGTACAGGCGGTGCCGGAGGATCGCGATCCCCATGGCCACGGGCACCGCCGCCATCGTCAAGGTGGTGATCGTGTTGGTGACGTTCGCGACCGAGTCGTCGGCCAAGATGTCGACGGACAGAGAGACGACGACGCCCACGCCGACGAGGGTGGCCGCATAGAGCAGCCACTTGAGCTGCTGGCGCTGCTCCGTCCCTGCGGCGCGGTAGCGCGCCCGCAGCGACGCGATCGAGCCGGCGAGCGCGATGACGAGCGCGACCGCCCCTGCGCTGGCGACGACTCCGGGCAGCCAGGGCGCGCCCTCGAAGCCGACGGGGTTCTCGATCGCCGTGTCCTCGAACCGCCCGGGCTCGAGCGCCAGGCCGGTCACGACCGCGGCAAGGCCACCGGCGGCGAGCCACGCCACTGGCCGCCAGCGCGGCGAGGGCAGCCGTCCGTCGGGGAAGAGCAGCAACCCGAACGTCGCCACGGGCGCGACGCCCGTCATCCAGACCCACGCGCCGACCCAGGCCGCGAAGGTGTTCCACCCGCCGGTCCCGCCCCCTTCCACCGCCTCCACGGTCGTGCCCCCGACCACGTAGCTCACGCCCGCGGCGAGCAGGATCCAGCCGAGCGGGTTGCGCGGGCGGCGGGTGGCGATGAGCGCGCCGACGGTGGCGAAGGCGAGCACGAAGGTCGTATAGGCGACGAACCCGTCGCCGTCGTCGAGCGCCGCGCTGAGGCGCGCGGAGGCCGCGACGACGACGAGCCAGACGCTCCACGCGACAGCCGTGACAAGCCGTGGCCTCATCTCGGCCTCCTGAGCCAGACGGACACGTGGGCGGGCTGGACGGTGTCGTGGACGACGCCGCGCAGGTCGGTCGCGAGCGCGTCGAGGTCGAGCTGCTCGCGCAGCCGCGCGCCGAAGGCCTCGAGCGTGAGCGCCGCGTCGTAGCGGCGGCGGTAGAAGCGGCGGTCGACGGCCTCCTGGATCCGGGCCCGGGCCGGGCGGAAGAGCGCCGCCATCGCGAGCGTCGAGACCGCGACCGAGAGGCCCGACTCGGCCCCGATGATCAGCTGCGCCAGCAGCACGCATCCCAAGTAGCCGGCGGCGAGCGTCGCCGTCAGCGCGCCGTAGACGAGCGCGCGGTTGATGACGCGGTCGATCTCGTACAGGCGGTACTTGAGGATCGCCACCCCGGCGGCGATCGGGATCGCCGCGAAGGCGAGCAGGATCATCAGCTGGCCGGTGGTGTCGCTCGAGCCGAACCAGGGGGACAGCACGAGGAGGCACACGAGCGCGAACGCGGCGCCGGCGGCCGCGAACCACTTCAGCTGCTGCCGCTCGTCGCCACGCGCGCGCCGGAAGCGGACCACGAGCGCGGCCGCGCCGAGCACGATCCCTCCGAACAGCGCGATGAAGCCGGCGAAGCTCACCGCCTCGATTGCAGCGCCCGCTGTCTCGACGCCGGCCGGGTTCTCGATCTCCTTGAACGGCGGCTCGGTGAGGCGGCCGGGCATCAGACCGCTGCCCACGACCATCGCGGCGACGCCGGCCAGCACCAGCCAGACGACCGGGCGCCAGCGCCGCGACGGCGGCTTCCCGTTCGGGAACAGCAGGAAGAGAAGCGACGGGACGGCGAACAGCGAGGGAGCGAACAGCCAGCTCGCCAGCCAGGCTCCCCATTCGGCGCCCGGCAGCGCACCCGGCTCGGCGAACAGGCCGTAGGCGCCCCAGCCGTAAGCGACGCCGGAGACCGCGAACGGGATCCCGGCCACGCAGAACAGCCAGCCGATCGCGTTGGACGGGTGGCGCGAGACGATCAGCGCGCCGACGACCGGGAACGCGAGCAGGGCGACCACCGAGATCGCGTCGAACGCCGCGCTGTAGTCGCCCTGCTCCTCGACGTCACGGTTGAGGACCGAGAAGACGATCGAGATCGCCACGAGCAGCGCGGCGAGCGCGCACAGCGACCATCCGATCCGTGCGGCGGCGCGCGCGGTCATCGCGGCGCTCCTCTCAGCCAAAGGGAGACGTGGGCGGGCTGCATCGTCTCGCGCGCGACGGCGCGCAGGTCGGCGCCCACGGCATCGAGGTCGAGCTCATCGCGTAGCCGGCCGCCGAAGGCCTCGAGCGTGAGCGCCGCGTCGTAGCGGCGGCGGAAGAAGCGGCGGTCGACGAGCGCCTGGATCCGGGCGCGTGCCGGCCGGAACAGCGCCGCCATCGCGAGCGTCGACAGCGCGATCGCGAAGCTCGACTCCGCGCCGATGATGACCTGGGCGAGCAGCACGCAACCGAGGTAGCCGGCGGCCAGCGTCGCCGTCAGCCCGGCGTAGATCAGCGTGCGCCGGATGACGACGTCGACGTCGTAAAGCCGGTGGCGGAGCATCGCGATCGCCACGCCGGCCGGGATCGGCGCCAGCGCCAGCAGCGCGACCATGCTGGTCACGACCTCCGCCAGGCCCTCGTAGCGCTCGATCGACGCCTCGAGCGCGGCCAGGATCAGCACCATGACCGCCGAGAAGGCCACCGCGGCGGCCAGCCACTTGATCTGCTGGCGCTCGATCGCCCCCGCCGCCCGAAAGCGCGCGAGCAGCGAGACGGCGGCGACCACGAACGCGACCAGGAAGACCTCGCGCGTGCCGCCCAGGACGTCGAGCACGCCGGCGGCGGCGTCGATGCCGAGCGGGTTGACGACGGTCAGGGCGCCGTCGAAGTTGTAGAGCGGCCCGGGGTCGAGCGCCGTGACCAGCGCCGAGAACGCACTGAGCGCCATCGTGGCCTTTCCGAAGCGCGCCCAGCCCGGCGACGCGAAGCGCCCGGTGGGGAACAGCAGCATGAGCAGGACGATGAGGATCAGCAGCGAGTCGGCCGACCAGGCGAAGACCCAGGCCGCGAGCTCGTCTGCGGGGAGACCGTCGGTGACGAGACCGTACGTCGCGTACGCGTAGAAGACGCTGGTGACCGGGAGCGCGACGCCAACCGCGCAGAACAGCCAGCCGACGGCGTTGCGCGGGTGGCGCGCGACGATCAGCGCGCCGACGGCCGCGTAGCCCACAAAGGCCAAGCCGAAGAAGATGTCGAGCAGATCGAGCCGGTCCTCCGGCGGCAGCCGCTCCTCCGGCGTGAGGAGCTGGAGCGTCACGGTGACGGCGAGGAGCGCCGCCGCGAGCACCGGCGCCAGCCACACCCGGCTCGCGGCGCGCCCGTGCTCGGCCGCGACGCGCCGGCCGACCGCGCGCCTCATCGCGTCCCCACCCGCAGCCACAGCGACACGTGGGCCGGCTGCATCGTCTCCTGCACGACGCCGCGCAGGTCGGCACCGACGGCCTCGAGGTCGAGCTCGTCGCGCAACCGGGCGCCGAAGGCCTCAAGTGTGCGCGCGGCGTCGTAGCGGCGGCGGTAGAAGCGCCGGTCCACGAGCTCCTGGAAGCGCGCCCGCGCGGGGCGGAACAGCGCCGCCATCGCCAGCGTCGAGGCCGCCACCGCGAGCCCGGACTCGGCCCCGATGACAAGCTGCGCCAGCAGCACGCACCCCAGGTACCCGGCGGCCAGGGTCGCCGTCAGCGCCGCGTAGACCAGCGTGCGCCGGATCACGACGTCGATGTCGTAGAGACCGTGGCGCAGAATCGCCAGTCCGGCCGTCACCGGCAGCCCGATCAGCCCGATCAGCCCGACGAGGAACGCGACGTCGGAGAAGGTGCCGGTGCCGAGGATCGTCGAGCCGAGGCCGACGCCCGCGATCGCGGCGACGTACGTGAACGCCTTGATCTGCTGGCGCTCGACGCCGCGCGAGCGCCGCAGCCGGAGACCGAGCCCGAAGGCGGCCACGAGCATCGCTGGGAGCGCCATGAGGTCGGTGACGTCACCGACGACCGTGATGACCTCGGCGGCGGCCCCGCCCGGCGCGACGGGATTGTCGAAGCCCTCGATCCGCTCGTCCCG
Source organism: uncultured Solirubrobacteraceae bacterium (assembly GCA_963789005.1). Taxonomy (GTDB): domain Bacteria; phylum Actinomycetota; class Thermoleophilia; order Solirubrobacterales; family Solirubrobacteraceae; genus DASSUW01. Next base: position 136,668 of record CAWBIZ010000015.1, on the reverse strand, counting down.
CAGCGCCAACGAGACGGTGGCGAGCGCAAGGAGCACCGAGGCGCCCCACCCCACGCGCCGCCAGCCGGCTGTGAGGTAGTGACCGTCCGGGAACAGCAGCAGCAGGTAGATCGTCAGCCCGAAGAACAGCGGAATGCTCGGCCAGCTGCCGAGCCACGCCGCGTAGGCATCGCCGGGCAGCGGCCCGAGCCGCGTCTCGAGGCTCGCCTCCGCGTACGCCCCGGAGCTGAGGAGCAGCCCGAGTCCCGCGGCCATGACGAGCAGGATCCAGCCGATGGCGTTGCCCGGTACGCGGGAGGCGACCAGCGCACCGGTGGTCGCCATCGCCAGCCCGAGCGCGGCGAAGGGGATGCCGAACGGCGCGTCGCTCGTGCCCCAGTCGAGCGCGACGTTGCCACCGGAGCCGGCCAGCACCAGCAGCACAGCGGCCACCCACAGCAGCACCGGGAGCCGCGTCACTCCGGTCTCCTCAACCACAGCGATACCGACGCCGGCTGCATCGTCTCCCGCACCACCCCGCGCAGGTCGGCGCCTAGCGCCTCGAGGTCGAGCTCGTCGCGCAGGCGCGATCCGAACTGTTCGAGCGTCTGCCGCGCGTCGTAGCGGCGCCGGAAGAAGCGCCGGTCCACCAGCGCCTGGATGCGCGCGAGGGCGGGGCGGAACAGCGCCGCTATCGCCAGCGTCGAGAGCGCGATGGCGAAGCTCGATTCGGCCCCGACGATCACCTGGGCGAGCAGCACGGTCCCGAGGTACCCCACCGCCAGCGTCGCTGTCAGCGCGGCGTAGACGAGCGTGCGGCGGATCACGACGTCGATGTCGTAGAGCCCGTGGCGCAGGATCGCGACCCCCGTCGCCGCCGGGATCCCGAGGATCGCAAGGAAGAGGAATGCGTTCCACCCGATGGCGCCGACCACGTCGCGCCATCCGCCCTTGAAGAGGACGCCGATCATCGTGACCGCGAGCGCCGTGGTCGCGAGGACGCCGACGAGCGCGAACCACTTGAGCTGGGCGCGCTCGATCCCGCGCGAGCGCCAGATCCGCAGGACCAGTGACACGGCGGCGAGCGCGAACGCCGCGGCGAGGAGGACGCCGCCGCTCACGTGGACCACCTCGGCGACGTCTGCCCAGACGCCCGAGACGCCGAGCGGGTTGTCGACCGGCGCCGAGACGTCGAGGTCGCCAGGGCCGAGCCCGTCGCCGACGATGCTCAGCCCGAGCGCGACGACGAGCAGCCAGACCACAGGTCGCCAGCGCTGGCTCAGCAGACGGCCCGTCGGGAAGACGAGCGGCAGGGCGATACCGGTGAATGCCAGCCAGACGTACCAGGCCGACTGCGCCAGCAGCCCGGCGGCGCCGCGGCCGCGGGCGTCGAGCAACACATAGGACTCGCCGAAGCCCTGAACGGCCCAGGCCACGCCCACGGCCAGCAGCAGCCAGCCGACGAGGTTGCGCTCGTGACGCGAGGCGATCAGCGCGCCGACCGTCACGTAGCCGATGAGCGCGAGCGTGAAGGCCTCGTCGTCCTCGCCCGGCGCATTCGCCGCGATCACGATCGACGCGACGCCGAGCAGCACGAACAGCGCCCACACCCCCCACGCAAGCCGCTTCACGGCGAGCTCCTGAGCCACAGCGACACGTGCGCGGGCTGCACCGTGTCCCGGACGACGCCTCGGAGGTCGGCGCCAACGGCTTCCAGGTCGAACTCGTGGCGCAGGCGCCCGCCGAACGCCTCGAGCGTCTGGGTCGCGTCGTAGCGGCGGCGGTAGAAGCGCCGGTCCACGAGCTCCTGGATACGCGAACGCGCCGGCCGGAAGAGCGCGGCCATGAGCAGCGTCGACGCCGCGACGGCGAGCCCGGAATCGGCCCCGATGACGAGCTGCGCCAGCAGCACGCCGCCGAGGTAGCCCGCGGCCAAGGTCGCCGTCAGCACGCCGTAGATGAGCGTGCGGCGGATTACGACGTCGACGTCGTAGAGGCCGTGGCGCAGGATCGCGATCCCGGCCGCGATCGGAAGACCGGAGAAGACGCCGGCGAAGACCCAGCCCGCCGCGTTCGAGTCGGTCGACTCGTCTGCGCCGAAGATCGTCGTCGCGATGCCGCTTACGATCAGGAACGTCCCGACCAGGCCCGCCGCGTAGGCGATCCACTTCACCTGCTGGCGCTCGAGCCCGTGCGAGCGGCGGAAGCGGACGATCAGGGAGGCGACGGCCGCGAGCAGGACGACGAGGATCCCGGCGTCGGCGTGAATGCTCGCGAGCCATTCCGGCCCGGCGATCGGGTTGTCCAGCGGGGGCAGCTCCTCGAGCGGCCCGGGCGCCAGGCCGTAGTCGACGAAGATGAACGCGTACAGCGGCGCACACGCCCACGCGACGACGCGCCAGCGCGGCGAGACGTGGCGCCCGTCGGGGAACAGCAGCAGCGCGAGCGCGACCCCGACCGGCGCCACCGGCGTGATCCAGGACGACACCCAGCCCGCGTACTCGGGCGCCGGCAGGCCCGGGTCGACGCCGACTGCGTAGTAGGCGTAGCCGAAGGTGAGCGCGTAGATGCCCTGGAGCTGCGCCTGCAGGAGGAACAGCCAGCCGATCGGGTTGGCCGGCATCCGCGAGGCGATCACCGCCCCGATGAGCGCGAACACGAGCAGCGTGGGCATGAACGCGAGCGAGAGGCTGAACGAGGTCTCGTAGCGCTCCAGCAGGGCAGCCGGTACGCGCGCGAGCAGCCACGCGCCCACGACGCTCTCGACGACGTACAGCCCAACGAGGCTCCACGCGAGCCGCTTCATCGCGAGCCTCTCAGCCAAAGCGACACGTGCGCGGGCTGCACCGTGTCGTGCACGACGGCGCGGACGTCGGCGCCGAGCGCGTCGAGGTCGAGCTCGTCGCGCAGGCGGGTGGTGAACGCCTCGAGCGTCCGCTGGGCGTCGTAGCGGCGGCGGTAGAAGCGCTGGTCGACGATCGCCTGGATGCGCGCGCGGGCCGGGCGGAAGAGCGCCGCGACGGCGAGCGTCGAGCCCGCGATCGCCAGGCCGTTGTCCTCGGTCAGCGGACCGAGCGCGAGCTGGAACAGCAGCACGCAGCCGAAGTAGGCGCCCGCGAGGATCGCCGTCAGCGCGGCATACACCAGCGTCCGATTGATGACGACGTCGACGTCGTAGAGCCGGTAGCGGAGGATGGCCACGCCGACGCAGACCGGGATCGCGGCCAGCGGGATCTCGAACAGCACGTCGGCGATCACCACGCCGCCCAGCTGGACGTCGGCCTCGCTCAGGACGACCAGGAGCGGGGTGAGCGGAACGAACACGGCCGCCAGGAAGAACAGCCACTTGATCTGCTGGCGCCCTTCCAGGCCCGAGCGGCGGAAGCGCACCCCCAGCGCCACCATGCCGGCCATCGCCGTCGGGAGCACGAGCATCCCGCCCATGTCGACGGCCACCTGCGCGACGCCGGTCAGCGCCGCGACGCCGAACGGGTTCGTGACGTTCGCGAGGCGGTCCACCTCTTCGAAGAAGTAGAGCGGGCCCGGCAGCACGATCGTCCCGGCGGCATAGCCCGCCGCGAGCGCGATCGTGAACCGCACGAGCCACCGCCAGCCGCGCGCCGGCAGCCGCCCGTCCGGGAACAGCAGGAACAGGAACGTGATGCCGCAGACGAGCGTCGGCACCCACAGCACGTCGGCGAGCACGCCGAGCGCGGCCCCGGCCGGGAGCGAGCCCGGATCGGCGAGCAGCGCGCGCGTGGCGTAGCCGAGCAGGACGTCCTCGAGCGCGGCGCTCACGCCGGTGACGAGGAAGAGCCAGCCGATGGCGTTGGCCGGCTGACGGGTCGCGATCAGCACGCCGACGGTCGGAAAGGCGAGCATGACGGTCGACGCCATGGCGTCGAACGCCGGCGATCCCAGCGACCCGATCGACTTCGGCGTCTCGACCCCGCGGTTGAGCACAAGCAGGACGATCCCGACGGCCGTCAGGCAGACGGCGAGCCCCCACAGGCCCCAGGCGAGCCTGCCACTGCGGTCCGGCGCGAGCAACCGTGCTCGCCACGACGTCGTCATCGTGCCCGATTGTCTTCGAGCGGGTGCATCGAGTGCAAGGCTGCTCCCTGGCCGTCCGGTAATCGTTACGGTGGCCGCCGTGCCGGTCGAGGTCATGCTGCTGGGGTCGCCGCAGGTGCGGCGGGAGGGGACGGCGGTCGCCTTCGACACGCGCAAGGCGCTCGCGCTGCTCGCCCACCTGGCGCTGACCGACCGCGCGCGCCCGCGCGACGTGCTCGCCGAGCTGCTGTGGCCCGAGCATGACGCCGAGCACGCCCGCGGCGCGCTCCGCCGCACGCTCTCGACGCTGCGCGGCGCGGTCGGCGCCGAGGCGATCGACGCGACGCGCGACCGAGTGGCGCTCGTACGCGGGTCGGGGCTGGACATCGACGTCGACCGCTTCCGCGCGCTGGCCGCCGACGGCGCGCTCGAGGAGGCGGTCGCGGTGTTCCGCGGCGACTTCCTCGAGGGCTTCGGGCTGCGCGACGCGCCCGACTTCGAAGACTGGCAGCGCGGCGAGGCGGAGGCCCTGCGCCGGGAGCTCGCGGCCGTCCTCGGGCGGCTGGTCGACGCGCGCGAGGCGGCGCGCGACTGGCCCGGCGCCGTCACCGACGCGACCCGCTGGCTGGCACTCGACCCGCTCCACGAGCCGGCCCATCGCGCGCTCATCCGCCTCCACGCCCTGCGCGGCGACCGCGCCGCCGCGCTCGAGCAGTACCGCGACTGCGTCCGCACGCTCTCGAACGAGCTCGGGGTGCCGCCCGTGCAGGAGACGACCGCGCTCTACGAGGCGATCAGCGAGGGGACGCTCGAGCCCCCGGCAGGGGTCGGACCCCTTGAGTCGCCCGGACTAAAGGGGTCAGACCCCTTTGGGTTGGAGCCACCGCAACTTAGAGGCTCAGACCCTTTGACTTTGGTCGGTCGCGACGTCGAGCGCACCGCCTTGGTGGAGCGGTTCGACGGCGGCGGCGGCCACGTCGTCGTGATCGAGGGCGAGGCCGGCATCGGCAAGACGCGGCTGGCGGAGGAGCTGCTGGCGTACGCGCGCCGGCGCGGCGCTCCCGTGCTCGCGGGGCGCGCGTACGAAGAGGAGGCCGGGCTGGCGTACGGCCCGCTGGTCGAGGCGCTCCAGGCGCGGGTCCGCGATGGCGAGGGCTGGGTCGAGGACGCCGCGGCGCGGGCGCTTGCCGAGGCCGCCCGGCTGGTCCCCGCGCTCGCCGAGGCGCGGCCCGGCCTGCCCGAGCCCCCGCCGCTCGACGGCCCCGCCGCGCAGGTGCGCTTCTTCGACGGCGTGTGGGAGACGCTCGCGGCCGCAGCCGCCGGAGGCGTGCTGTTCGTCGACGACCTCCAATGGGCCGACGACGCCACGCTCGCCCTGCTCGCCTACGGGCTGCGCCGGCTCGATCGGCGCGCGCCGCTCGTGCTGCTCGCGTGGCGCACGCCGTTCCAGCCGGCGCTCGGCCGCGTCGTCGCCGAGGCGGCCCGCTCGGGTACCGCCACCGTGCTGGGGCTGGACCGGCTGAGCCGCGACGAGGTCGCCGAGCTGATCGGGCCCGAGGGCGACGCGACCCTTGCCAAGCGGCTGTACGAGGAGACCGAGGGCGTGCCGTTCCTCGTCGTCGAGTACCTGCGCGCGCTCGCCCCGGCCGCCGAAGGCGAGTGGCCGCTGCCGGCGGCGGCGCGCGACGTGCTGCGCGCCCGGCTCGCGCCCGTCGGCGAGGTCGCGCGCCAGGTGCTGTCGGCGGCCGCCGTGATCGGCCGGTCGTTCGACGTCGACACCGTGCGCACCGCCAGCGGCCGCGGCGACGAGGAGACCGTCACCGCGCTCGAGGAGCTCGTCGCGCGCGGGCTCGTGCACGAAGGGCCGGCGGCGTACGACTTCGCCCACGAGCGGCTGCGCGCGCTCGTCTACGAGGAGACGAGCCTCGCCCGGCGGCGCCTCCTGCACGGCCGTGCCGCGGCGACCGGCCCGTCGGCGGCGGTGGCACGCCACCTCGCGCTCGCCGGGCGCGACGAGGAGGCGGCGCGCGCCTACGCACGGGCGGCCGACGACGCCCGCCGCGTATACGCGAACGCCGAGGCGCTCGAGCACCTCCAGGCCGCGCTCGCGCTCGGGCATCCGGAGCGCGGGGCGCTCCAGGAAGCGATCGGCGACCTGCAGACGCTGCGCGGCGACTACGGCGCCGCGCTCGCGGCCTACCGCGCGGCGGCCGCCGACGCGCCGTCGGGCGAGCTCGAGCAGCGGCTCGGCCGGGTGCACCACCGGCGCGGGGAGTGGACGCTCGCCGAGGCCCACTTCCGCGCCGCGCTCGACCTCACGACGGACCCCGCCGCGCGAGCCCGGATCGTGGCCGACCTCAGCCTCACCGCCCACGACGGCGGCGACGCCGAGCGGGCCGCCGCACTCGCCGGCGAGGCGCTCGAGCTCGCCGAGCAGGCCGGCGAGCCGCACGCGCTCGGGCAGGCGCACAACCTGCTCGGCGCGCTCGAGGGCTCGCTCGCCCACCTCTCCCGCAGCCTGGCACTTGCCGAGCAGGTCGATGACGCCGAGGGCCGCGTCGCCGCGCTCAACAACCTCGCGCTCGCCCACCGCCAGCAGGGCGACCTGCCGCGCGCGCTCGAGCTCACCCGCGCTGCGCTCGCGCTCTGCACCGAGGTCGGCGACCGTCACCGTGAGGCCGCGCTCCGGAACAACCTCGCCGACCTCCTGCACGCCACCGATCGCTCGAACGAGGCGATGGACGAGCTCAAGCGAGCGGTGACGATCTTCGCCGAGATCGGCGCCGAGGGCCCGCATCCCGCGGTCTGGAGGCTCGCCCGCTGGTAACGGCTCAGACCGCTCGCCGGAAGCCGGTCGCCGCGGGGGCGGGCGGGAGCGGGCTCGCGGGAAGATCCGCGGCCGGCGTGTCGGCGTTGTAGCCGCCCGGTGCGGTGTCGTTCGGGCCGTCGGCGTGGAACAGCGACGCCAGCAGCTGGATCTGCCCGCGGCCGACGTCGAGCTCGCCCATGCCGCCGCCGTACATGATCAGGCCCCGCTCCTCGCACGCGGCGTAGACGTCGAGCAGCGGCCGCAGGCTCGCGACGCGGCACGGCTTGACGTTGACCGCGCGCGGCGGGAGCGGCTGCGCGTCGAGATCCTCGACGGCGTGGATCGGCGCGTCGTAGGAGATCCGGTGCGCCTCGGGCTCGAGCAGCGCCCGGACCTCCGGCAGGTCGTGCCCGTCCTCGAGCAGCGCGTCCGGGAAGGCGGCGATCACGCGCTCGTACATCGTCAGCAGCGCCGGGAGATCCTCGACCTCGATGCCGTAGCGGCCTTTGAAGTCGATGATCTCGACCGCGCCCGTCGCTGCGAGCGCATCGATGATGTCCGGGGCCCACGCCGGCGCGGCGTCGAGCTTGAAGCGCAGGCCGGGGTGGCGCTCGAGGCGGCGCGCGATCGGGTCGAAGCTGGGCGGGTCGCCCAGTCCGAGCGAGTTCACGAACCGCAGCGGGCGCGGCTCCCGGCCCACGACCTCGTGCAGCGCGCGGCCCGCCTGGTTGAGCGCGAGGTCGAGCGCCGCGGACTCGAACGCCCAGTTGCGCCACCAGCGCTTCATGTCCCATTGCGGCGGCACCGGCCACTGGTCCAGCTCGGCGAGGTGCTCGCAGAACGACCCGAGCGTCCACTCCCCCGCCAGCGGTAGCACGGGCCCGATCACATGCAGCGTGTCGTCCTCGTCCTCGTACGGCGAGACATCCTCGCCGAGCCCCTCCGCACCGCCGCCGATCAGCCGGATCCGGGTCGTGACCCGCTCGAAGCCGTACGCCATCTGCGCAGACAAGCGCTCAAGCTCGTACGACTCGACGACAAGCGGCAGCGCACTCGGCCGCTCCCAGATCGTGCCGGCGTCCTGAGCGATCACGGCGCGGACGATATCCGGGGCGCCCGGCCCCGAGGAGCCGGCTCAGCCAGCGGACTGGTTGACGTACGAGATGCAGTCGCCCTGGCTCTTGAACTCGAGCTCCGGGAACTGCCGGTAGCCACCGTTCCGGCAGTCGTCGGGACTGGTCGGCACCCGGAACGGCTCCGTCAGGGATGACTGGAACGTCTCCAAGAAGCTCGCGAAGGGGAAGGCGAGGTCGGTGGTGAAGCGACGCACCTCGAGGGCCGACCTCCCGCGATCGACGAACGTGCCCTCGGCGGTCACGATCCGCGCCTCGTAGGCGAGGAGCGGCGCGCCCGCGGTCACGAGCTTGGCGTTGCCGATATCGGGGTCGCTGGTCACCTGCCGGCAGGCGCCGGAGCCGTCCGAGGAGGCATCGAGCATCTTGACGCCGGTGATCGTCGCGCCAGGCGTCTCGATCGAGAACGAGGCCGCGAACGCCGTCATCTCGCCGGCGACGAACGAGCCGCCGCCCTCATAGGGAGGCTGTGGGCCGATCGCCGCCGCGCCGGCTTCGACGAAGCTGCCCGCGGCATACGGACCCGAGGGCACTCCGGCCGACTGGAAGGCGACGGTCGACGTCCCGGTCGGGTTGCAGGATCCCGTGACGCTCGGGTCGGGATCGCTGAGGACCTCCCCCGTGAGCGTCGGCGGTGCAGCGACGGCCACACCGGGCGCGAACGCCACGGCGACGCCCACCATGAGCACCAGAGCGCGGAGCCGCATCCCGCGTAGCTTAGCGCTTCGGCGGGACCAACCACTCAGCGGGGTCCGAGGGGGAGCGCGGACACGCCCGTTAGAGCTCCCAGCCGAAGCAGATCGAGCGCCAGGTCGGGCTTTCGCGCTCGTAGAAGCGGTGGGCGTCCGCGCGGGCCTCGCCGGAGTCGAGCTCGAGGTGCGTCGCTCCGTGGCCGCCGGCCCAGTCCTTGGCGGCGTCGAGCAGCGCCTTGCCGAGCCCGCGCGAGCGCTGCGACGGGTCGATGGCGAGGTCCTCGACCCACGCTCGGGAGCCGAAGCGGACCGAGTCGAGGTCGAGGTAGACCGTGCAGAGGCCGGCGATCGCGCCGTCGGCCTCGGCCACCAGCACCTCGGCGCGGTCGGACGAGATCGCGCGCGCGAGGCGGGCCGCGGCGGCGCCCGGGTCCCACTGTGGCGGCGTGCTCCCCGGCGGCGCGAACAGCCACTCGTAGGCCGCCACCAGGGCGGCGACGTCGTCCGCGGTCGCCGGGCGGGTCACCCGCCGGCCATGGCGGGCAGGATCACCAGCGTGTCGGCGTCGCCGACGCCGGTGTCGAGACCGTCCAGCACGCGGACGTCCTCGTCGTTGAGGTAGACGTTCACATAGCGGTTCAGCGCGCCGTCCGGGCCGAAGAGCTGTGACTCGGTCGCGGGGTGCTGCGAGGCCAATGACTGCAGGACCGCACCGACGGTCTCGCCGTCGGCCGCGACCTCCTTCTCGCCGCCGACGGACGGCCGCAACACCGGGGGAACCTTGATCGTCGCCATCGCGGTCAGGCTATCCGGCGGCCGCGCAGAACGCCTCGTAGTCCGGGAACACGCCCATCTCCTCGTCAGCGATCTCCGCCGGGTCCTTCGAGCAGATCGGGCACTCCGGGTCACGGCGGACCTTGAGCTCGGTGAACGTCGCGCCGAGCGCCTCGTACAGGAGCAGCCGGCCGACCAGCGGCTCGCCCGCGCCCGTGATCAGCTTCACGACCTCGGTCGCCTGCAAGAGCCCCATCGTGCCCGGCAGCACTCCCAGCACGCCGTTCGCGCCGCAGGAGGGAGCGAGCTCGGCCGGCGGCGGCACCGGGTACAGGCAGCGGTAGCACGGCCCGTCGTGCGGCTTGAAGACCGACAGCTGGCCGTCGAAGCCGAGGATCGAGGCCGAGACCACCGGGATGTCGAGCCGGACGGTCGCGTCATTCAAGAGATACCGCGTCGGGAAGTTGTCGACCCCGTCGACGATCACGTCGTAGCCCTCGATGATCTCCATGATGTTCGAGGCGTCGAGCCGCGTGCGGTACTTGACGACGTCGACGTCGGGGTTGATGGCCTTGATCGAGGTCTCCGCGGAGTCGACCTTCGGCGTCCCGATGCGGTCGGTCGTGTGGATGACCTGGCGCTGCAGGTTCGACAGGTCGACGTCGTCGTCGTCGACAACGCCGAGCGTGCCCACGCCGGCGGCCGCCAGGTAGAGGGCGGTCGGCGAGCCGAGCCCGCCGGCGCCGAGCAGCAGCACCTTGGCGTCGAGCAGCTTCGTCTGCCCCTCGAGCCCGATCTCGGGAACGAGCAGGTGGCGCGAGTAGCGCTCACGCTGCTCGGCCGACAGCGCGCGCGGGACCTCGACCTTGTAGCCGCGGTCCTTCCACAAGGTGATCCCGCCGGTCATCGACTTGACGTTCTCGTAGCCGAGCTGCTCCTTGAGCGTGTGGGCGGCAAGCGCCGAGCGCTGGCCGGAGGCGCAATAGAGGACGATCTCCTGGGAGCGATCCGCCCCCGCGGCGCCCTCGATCCGCGACTCCAGGTACCCGCGCGGGACGTGCTTGGCGCCAGGGATGTGCCCGGCGTCCCACTCGGTGCTCTCGCGCACGTCGACGAGGACGATCCCGTTGCCCAGGTGCTCGCTGACCTGTGCCGGATCGACCTCCTCGACCTGGCTCTTGATCTGGCGGATGACCTCCGCCCCACTGCGGCTCATCGACAAAGTCCTCGAAGCTGGTCGGGATTCAAAGCTTCACAAAGGATAGCGCCCGCCGGGCCGCATGGAGCCTCGTACCCATCAACGCCGGGGCGCGGTATGCCGATGACCGGGGCAGATGCGCTCGCGCACGCTCCTCACGCAGGTCCTGGCGGTCAACACGGCACTCGTCGCGCTCACCGCGTTCATGGCCGCGCTCGTCGCCCGTGACCGCCTCAAGGATGCCACCAGCACCGAGGGCATGCTGCTGATCGCGCTCGCCGTCTCGGGCGTGGTGCTGCTCAACTCGATCCTGCTGCGCAAGCGCCTGGCGCCGATCGAGCGGCTCGCCGATGCCATGAGCGGCGTCGACCTCGCCAACCCCGGCAAGCGCGCCGGCGTCACGCGCGGCGCCGCCGACGAGGTGCGCCGCCTGACCGCCGACTTCAACCGCATGCTCGAGCGGCTCGAGGAGGAGCGCCGGCAGTCCGGCCGCGCGGTGCTGCGCGCGCAGGAGCAGGAGCGCTCGCGCATCGCCCAGGACCTGCACGACGAGGTCAACCAGGCGCTGACCGGCGTGCTGCTGCGCCTGCAGGCGTCGATCGGCGACGCCCCGCCCGGTCTGCAGCAGGAGCTGGTGGAGACCAAGGAGGTTGCCGCGCAGGCGATGGAGGAGCTCCTGCACCTCGCCCGCCAGCTGCGCCCGACCGCGCTCGACGACCACGGGCTCGTGCCCGCGCTCGCCTCGCAGGTCGCCGACTTCGGCGACCGCACGGGCATCCGCACGAGCTTCCGCCCGCACGGCCACCTGCCGATCCTCAGCGACGAGGAGCAGCTCGTGATCTACCGCGTCACACAGGAGAGCCTGTCGAACGTCGCGCAGCACAGCTCGGCGCGGCACGTCGACGTCGAGCTCTCGTTCGTCGGCCGCACCGTGTTGCGCGTGCGCGACGACGGGCGCGGCTTCGTCCGCAACGGCGCCGGCCGCAAGCGCGCCGGCGTCAACGGCATGCGCGAGCGCGCGCTGCTCGTGGGCGGCCGCCTGACCATCTTCAGCGAGCCCGGGGACGGGACCACCATCGAACTCACCATGGGAGCCACATGAGGATCCTCATCGCCGATGACCACGGCATCGTCCGCGGCGGCCTGAAGCTGCTGATCGAACGGCAGCCCGACATGCAGGTCGTGGCCGAGGCCGACGACGGCGTCGTCGCCTTCGAGCAGGCCTTGGCCACGCGGCCCGACCTGTGCGTGCTCGACGTCTCGATGCCGCGCATGACCGGCCTACAGGCCGCCCGCCAGATCCGCTCGCACCTGCCGCAGACGCAGGTGCTGGCGCTGTCGATGCACGACGACGAGCGCTACGTGTTCGACGCCCTGAAGGCGGGAGCGTCCGGCTACGTGCTCAAGCGCGAGGTCGACCAGGCGCTGCTCAACGCCATCCGCGCGGTCCACCGCGGGGACGCGTTCCTCACCAACGCGGTCGAGCGCCAGCTGATCCGCGACTGGATGTCGGACGACTCGGCGGGCCCGGACGAGCCGCTCTCGCCGCGCGAGCAGGAGGTGCTCAAGCTGATCGCCGAGGCGCACACGAACAAGCAGATCGCCGAGATCCTGCACCTGGCGGAGAAGACCGTCGAGTCGCACCGGGCCAACCTGCTGCGCAAGCTCGGCATGCGCGACCGCGTCGAGCTCGTCCGCTACGCGATCCGCCGGGGGCTGACCGAAGCCTAAGCTTGGGCAGGTGCTCGTCCCCACGCGCGTGCTGCTCGCCCTCATGACCCTGTGCGTGTGCGCCGCCGCCGGCGTGCTGGGCGTGTGGCTGGGGCAGCGCGGGAGCGACGCGCCCGCCGCCACCGGCTGGGAGGGGTCGACCCGGCCCCCGGGCGCCCGGCTGCCCGACTTCGAGCTGCGCAACGCCGAGGGCGAGACCGTCACGGCGGCGAGCCTGCGCGGCCGCCCGGTGGTCGTGACCTTCATCTACTCGACCTGCGAAGACACGTGCCCCGGCCAGGTGCAGAGCATCCGCGGGGCGCTCGACGACCTCGGCCGTGACGTGCCGGTCGTCGGGGTCTCCGTCGACCCGGCCAACGACACCCCCGCGCGGGCGCGGGCGTTCGTGCTCGAGCAGTCGATGACCGGGCGGATGGACTTCCTGCTCGGCAGCCGCGCGGCGCTCGCGCGGCTGTGGCAGGCGTTCGGGATCGCGCCACAGCGCGACGGGCGCGACCACTCCGCCTACACCGTGCTGGTCGACGCCGAGGGCCGCCAGCGGGTCGGCTTCCCGGTGTCGCAGCTCACTCCCCGGCGCCTGGCGCGGGACCTCGCCCGCCTGTGACCGCCGCGGCGCTCCCCGCGCTGTTCGACGAGCTGTCCTTCGGGGGCGAGTGGCGGCGCTACCAGAAGGCGGCGATCGCGGCCTTCGAGCGCGACCGCGCGGCCGGCCGGCGCCGGACGCACATCGTCGCCCCGCCGGGATCGGGGAAGACGCTCGTGGGCGTCGAGCTCGTGCGGCGCGTCGGGCGGCGGGCGCTCGTGCTCGCCCCCAACGGCGCCATCCAGATGCAGTGGCCGCGAGCCGTCCGCAAGTTCGCGCCCGCTTCGGAGGTCGTGCGCACGGCGGGGCCGGAGCCGGCGTTCCCGATCGCCTGCATGACCTACCAGTCGCTGTGCGAGCTCGACGATCCCGAGGTGTTGATCGGGCGACTGGTGGCCGAACGGGCAGCGGCCGCCGGCATCGACGTCGAGGCGACCCGGCGCGAGGGGCACGACGGCGGCGGCGCCGCGGAGATCGCCCGCATCGCCGCCGCCGTCAAGGACGAGATCGTCCGCGGCGACAATGCGGTCGGCGAGCTCGCCGACCTGCTCTCGGCGACCGCCAAGGCGCGCGTGGCCGCGCTGCGGGCCGGCCGGGTGAGCATCGTCGTGCTCGACGAGTGCCATCACCTGTCGTCGGCGTGGGGCTACGTGGTGCGGGCCGTGCTCGACCAGCTCGGCGGCGAGGACGTCCACGTCGTCGCCTCACGGCGACCCCGCCGTCAGACCTGGTCGTGGAGTCCGAGCTCTACGCCGAGCTGCTCGGGCCGGTCGACTTCACCGTCCCCACGCCCGCGGTCGTCCGCGAAGGCCACCTCGCGCCCTATCAGGAGCTGGCCTGGCTGACCGAGCCGGTTGAGAGCGAGCGGGCATGGCTGGCCGAGCACGACGCGCGGTTCAAGGAGCTCGTGGGCGAGCTGCTCGCGGACGGCCGGTTCGCCGGCTGGGTCCGCGAGCGCCCGGACTCGCGTGCCCGAGCGCGCGTGCTCGCGATGGGGAACCCGCCCGCCCACGCCGCCCCGCGCGGCGAGGCCTACAGGCAGCCTCCGGACCTCGAGGACTGGCTCGTCCTGCTCCCGGACTACGCGCGCAGCGAGCCGGGACGCGACCACCGCGACGAGATCGCCGCCGCGCTCGGGGAGCTGGGGTTCCGGCTCACGCGGCACGGGATCCGGCGCGGGACGTCGGAGGTCGGTCGGCTGCTGACCGGCTCGCGGGCGAAGGCGATCGGGCTCGTCGAGGTGCTGGCGGCGGAGATGGAGTCGCGCGGCGACGCGCTGCGCGCGCTCGTGCTGTGCGACGCCGAGCTGGCCGAGGCCAAGCCCGACCCGCTGCTCGGCGGCGTGCTGGATCCGGCGTCGGGGAGCGCCCGTCACGCCTTGGTCGCGGTCGGCGCCGACAGCCGGACCGCACCGCTGCGGCCGCTGGTGGTCTCCGGCCGCGGTCTACGGTGCCTGCAGGCCGACGCCGACGTGCTGCTGGCCGCGCTCGTGGAGCAGGCGGAGGAGCACCTGGCGCTGGCCGAGTGGTCGGCCGAGCCCGACGGCGTGCTCGTCTCGCTCCGCTCGTCGGGCGCCGAGTGGGTGCCGCGCGCGTGGGTCGAGCTGGCCACGCGAGTGCTCGAGAGCGGCGTCTGCGGCGCGCTGATCGGCACCCGTGCGCTGCTCGGCGAGGGCTGGGACTGCCCGGCGGTGAACTGCCTCGTCGATCTGACGGTCGCCGCCGCCGGCGTCTCGGTCCAGCAGATGCGCGGCCGCTCGTCGCGGCTCGACCCGGACGATCCGTCGAAGCTGGCGTCGAACTGGGACATCGTGTGCGTCGCCCCCGACCTCGCACGCGGGAGCGCCGACTACGCGCGCTTCGTGCGCAGGCACCTGCACCTGTACGCGCCGGCGGACGACGGCGAGATCGAGGCCGGGCCCTCCCATGTGCACCCGGAGCTGAGCCCGTTCGCCCCGCCGCCGGCGAGCCACTTCGCGGCCGTCAACCGCGCGATGCTCGCTCGCGCGGCGGCGCGCGACGAGGCGCGCGAGCGGTGGCGGCTCGGCGAGCCCTACGTCGGCGCGGCCCTCCGAACACTCGTGGTCCGGCGCCGCAGCGGCGTCGCCACGGCCGCGGCCCACCAAGCCGGCACCGAGGGCGGCGGCGCGGCCGGCGCAGGTGCCGAGGGCGCGGCCGGCCGTCGCGGTGGCGCGCCGCCGATCTCGCAGCGGACGCCGGTCGCGGTCGCCGCCGCCGTCCTCTTGATCGCCGTCGCCGCTGCCTTCCTCGTCGGCCCGGTCGGGCTCGCGGGCGGTCTCGCGGTCGCGCTCGCCGGGCTCGGCTGGGCGGCGCTCAGGCTGCGCCGCGCGCAGCGGCGGCTGCCGCTCGTGCTCCCGCTCGACCCCGCGGCGCGCGCGGTCGCGGATGCGTACCGGGCGCTCGGCGAGCTGTCCGACGATGCGGCGGCGTCGCTCGTGATCGAGCCGCGCGCGTCCGGCTACCTGCGCGTCGCGCTGACACGCGCGACGCCGGACGAGAGCGAGCGGTTCGCGACCGCGCTCGACGAGCTGGTCTCGGTGGCCGACGCCCCGCGCTACCTCGTCGGCCGCCCGCTGCCGGACCCGACCGCCGGCGCCGCCGCGCTGCTCGGTCGCGTGCTGCTCCGCCGCCCGCCGTTCCCCCTGCGCCACCACCCGGTCCCGGCTGACCTCGGGCGCCACGAGGAGCGCGCCGAGGCGTTCGCGCGCGCCTGGGCGCATCACCTCGGCCCGGCGCGGCTCGTCTTCACCCAGCGCACGGACGAGGGGCGGCAGGCCCGCGCCGCGGCGGCCGCGGACGACGGCGGCTACGAGACCGCCGTACGCGACATCTGGGTCTGAGCAAGCGTGTCCTGGGCGGCGTCCTCGCGGTCCTGGGCCGCGCGATACGCCGCGTAGGTGGCCCCAGTCGGCGCGGCGGACCAGCGGCGGTAGGCCTGACGGGCCTCGTCGCGGGCGTCGCTCCAGGCGTCGTAGGTCGCGCTGCGACGCTGGCGCCGGAGCACGATCTCGCGCGTGTCGGCGACCTGGTCCAGCAGATCTCGGAGCTCGTGGCTGCTCACGGTCGGGTCCTTGCGGGAGAGGTTCCCGGTCGGCCCTGGTTGTTACGCATGGGCTGGCGCACCGGTTGCGCATTTGACGCACCGGAAGGTCAGGAGGACTTGTCGCGGCGGTCTCGCAGCCGCGCGACCATGAGCACGCCGACCATGACGAGCAGCGGCGCGGCGTACAGCAGGTCGACCAGCCAGTGACCCACGTGCGCGGGCGTCATGTGTTGAGCGCCGCTGAGAGCAGCCACAGGCCGAGGAGCGTGAACAGGACCATCACGCCAAGCATGACGATCTGCGACCGCGCCGCCGCGCGCGGGCTGCCGTAGACGGTCAGCGCGCGGTCGTGGGCGAGCACGAGCGCGGAGACGTGACCGATGACGAGCGCCCCCACCTGCACGTACCAGATGCCGGTCGCGGAGACGACGGAGTAGTCGGTGCTCGAGCCGGCGCCGCCGAACAGGTCGCTCCCCTCGCCGAGCGGGTCGGACGCGAGGCGCCACAGGTCCTGCCCGTTGTAGGCCAGCAGGGAGAAGTAGTGGGCCACGAGGTAGGCGGCGGCGATCGGGATCAGCGTGTGGACGAAGCGCCGACCGAGCTCGCGCCGCGGGAGCCGCAGGCCGTCGCGCGGCATCCCGCTCACGCCCGCGGCCCAGATCGCGGTCACGACGGCAATCGAGATCAGCAGGCCGACGACGAACGCGAGCTCCAGCCCGAAGCCCTTGGAGAGCCCGAGGCCGGTGAAGCCGTCCTGGAGGTCGGTGACGATGCCGTTGAAGAGCGGCCCCTCGCGGGCGCCGTCGAACGCGGTCGTCCCGATCCCCACGAGCAGCACGCCGGTCGTCCCCGCCACAGCCGCCAGCGACGTCGTCGCCACCACCGGCGGGCGCAGCACCAGCCGCCCGTCCGCTCGCCGGCCGAGCGGCGCGAGCCGCGCGATCAGCCCGAACCAGACGCCGAACGCGTCGCCGCGGCGCGTCCACGCCTCGACGCCATAGAGGCTCATGCCGACGAGCTGGATCGCCAGGTAGACGAGCATCAGCACGGCGAGCGGGCCGGGGTCGCGCGCGGCCGCCCAGCACAGCTCGCAGATCGCGAAGCCGGCGATCCCGAGCGCGGCCGGCCAGTGGCCGAGCCGGTCGGGATACGGCAGCGGCTCGGGCATCGCGTCCCCGCCGACGCGTGCGCCCACCCACCCCGTGAGCCGGCCGATCGCGCGCCACGGGCTCAGCAGGCGGAAGACGTCGCCGAGCAGCAGCGAGAGGAACGGGATCCCGACCCAGACGCCGACGTAGACGGCGGTCGGCGCGAGGTTCTGCTGCTGCGTGTCGGTGCCCGCCAGGCCGGCGTACGCGACGACCGCGAACACGAGCACCCCGGCCGTGCCGAGCAACACCTCGACCACCAGCGGGATCCGCACCAGCGGCCGCTCCCGCCGGCGCTCGAGCCGCGGCCGCGACCAGCCGGCCGCGAGCGCCACGAACGACACCACGAGCACCGCCGCCGCGGCGGCGGCGAACAGCGCGACCGGGATCGGGAGGTCCGCCCGCCCGACGATCCCGTGAGCGATCAGCCACACGCGAATCGAGTCTAGGAACGACGAAGGCCCCGCCACGGGCGGGGCCTTCGGTCACACGTTCGCGCGGTGCGCGGTGACTACTTGGTGCAGGTCTTCGACGTGGAGCTCGACGCCGTGCGCTTGGCGGGCGGCGTCGGGTTGTCCGAGTACCGCAGCGTCGCCTTGAACGGGTACTTGCCGCCGCTGCATCCAGTCGACGAGAGCAGGCTCTTGCTGCCCTTCTTGAGGTAGATGTTCGCGCTCAGATCCTGAAGGGCCGAGTACACGCCCGGGGCCGGCTGCTGGATGTTCGGGAACTGGGCGTACTCGCCCTTGCCGTCCGGGACCTTGATCGAGATCCGGGTGCCGTACTTGCCGCTCGCCTTCTTGACGATGCCCTTGAGCGCCGTCTCGACGCTGCCGTTGGTCTGCTGGAGAAGGAAGAGCAGCTGCTTCTTCGTGCCGTTGAAGACGGTGACCTTGAACTTCAGCGGGCTCGGGTTCGCGGCGTACGGGCCGAGAACCGCGTTCGCCGCACCGGTGCCGGCCTTCGAGCCCCTGGGGCAGGCGCTCGGGTTCCGCTCCGTCGCCAGCTTGATGTGGTCGCACGCCGGCAGGCCCTTGCCGTTGACCTTCCAGGTCTTCGGCAGGTAGAGATCGAGCGTGTCCATCGTCGTCTTGCTCGCGGCGTTGTTCTTCACGAGCAGCTTGAGCCGCGCGGGCTTCGGGTTGGTCGCCGTGCCCGCGTCCTTCGGCGAGGCCGTGTTGATCGTCAGCTTGGGAGCCGGAGCCGGGTACTGGGCCATGGCGACGGCGGTGAGACAGAGTGCGGTGAGCGCCGCGACGGCGGCGATCAGGTACTTGCGCAAGGGGTTCTCCTCCGAACTAAGGACTCGGATTGACTGACGGATCAACCCCGTAGCGTGCCGGAAGTTTCGGCGGGCACGCTACGGGCGTTCGTTTAGGTGCGCCCGCAGAGGCGCTCGACCCCGTCGAGCAGGGTCCAGTTGCCGCGCAGGACGCGCTCCGCCTCGGCGACGAGGGCATCCTCGTCGGCGGCGTCGAGCCGGCCTTCGAGCATCGCCCTCCCGTCGGCGGCGTGCTCGACGTCGCGCTCGGCGTGGAGGTCGAAGTAGGCGGTCGCCGGGCCGGCGTCGAAGCCGTAGTGCTCGCGCAGCCCGTCGGCCTTCACGCGCGAGATCGCGGGCTGCGCCGACTCGATCGCGTACAGCGCCACGAGGTGGCCGGCGAAGTCGCGACCCTCGCCCTCCCACGCCGCCGCGCACTCGGCGGTCTCGGGCTCAGCCGTCACCTCGCCCTCCGTCCCGGCGGCGCCGGCGAAGGCGTCCCACAGGGAGACGTGAGCGGCCTCCTCGCCGGCATGGGCGGCGAGCTCGGCGCGGTCGGCGCCGTCGGCCGCGCGGGCGGCGGCGTCGGTGGCGCCGGCCAGCGCGACGACCGCGTGGCGGTACTGCCCGGCGTAGAGCGCGAGCTCGTCGCGGGTCAGCTCACCGCGGCTCCAGCGCGTGTAGAAGGGATGCTCCAGGACGTTCCAGCGGGACTGCACGTCAGCGAGGCGAGACCAGAGGTCCACGCGTTCCTCCTCAGGGTGGTTTCCGAGCCGAACGGCGATGCTACCTTCGTCGCCGGTGCGCGCGCAGCCCCACACGATCCCCGCGCCGCCGTTCCCGCGCGGCCTGCCGTGGGTCAACGTCGCCCCGCTGCGCATGGACAAGCAGCTCGGCCGCCCCGTCCTGGTCGAGTTCTGGGACTTCTGCCGCGTCAACTCGCTGCGGACGCTGCCCTACCTCAAGGCGTGGCACGAGCGCTATCCGGACCTGCGCGTGATCGGCATCCACACGGGCGGCTTCCTGCCCGCGCGCGAGGAGGAGAACGTCCGCCGCGCGGTCGAGCGGCTCGGGATCGAGTACCCGGTCGTGATCGACCTCCAGCTCGAGCTGTGGGACATGTACGGCAACGAGGGCTGGCCCGCCCGCTACCTGTGGGACGAGAAGGGCGCGCTGTTCTCGATGCACTACGGCGAGGGCGCGTACGCGGAGACCGAGCGCGAGATCCAGGAGCTGCTCGGCATCGAGGGCGAGCTCGTGTCCCCGGTTCGTCCCGAGGACGAGCCCGGCCTGCTCCTCCCCGCCCAGACCGATGAACAGCCCGGCGCCTACCGCGGGCCATACGAGGCCGGCGGCGTGTGGGCCGTGCTCGAGGGCGAGGGGTCGGTGACCGTGAACGGCCGGACGATCGAGATCGACGAACCCGGCTGCTACCGGCTCGTCGAGCACCCCCACCACACCGCCGCCGTGCTCGACTTCGAGGTCGGCCCGGGCGTGACGTGCCATGCGACCTCGTTCACGCCGGGGGTTGCAGCTCCCGGTGGCCCCGGTCACCCAGGAGCCTGACGAGCCGCGGCGGCTCGTCGCCGTCGAGCCGCACCGCGGTCCCCGGCCAGTACGGCGAGCCGTTGGGCTCGGGGGTGAGGAAGTGCGCCTGGTAGACCCACGAGCCCGTGTTCAGGATCCGCCCTCCCGCGCGGGTCGTCCACTCCGCGGGGTCGTCTCCCGGCCATGGCCCGGACCGGTGCGAGTGGCCCCAGACGACGTACGGCGCCCGCACGCCGAGACGATCGAGGGTCTCGCGGATGCCGCGCAGGTAGCCGCGCCGCAGGCCGGCGCCGCTGAGATCGCGGTCCACCGGTCCGATGCCGAGCGCGTTGACGGCCGCCACCGCCGCCGCGAAGCCCGCGCCGAGCGCGGCCGTGCGGACCGGCCGCCGGCGGCGGCCCCGTCCCCCGAGCGCGACCCAAGCGCGCGACGAGGCGCCCGCACCGGCGCTCATCACCGCGCGGTCGGAGCGCTGCGTGAGCGCGTGGATCCACGCGTAGATCGGGGCGAGCACCGCCTCGTAGTCGTCCGGCGACGCGCCGTCCCGGGGCAGCGACACCGCCCAGCGCGCCATCGCGCCCGCGGCCAGCCGCTCGAAGGTCGGCACGGTGGCGTGCACGTCGGAGTAGTGGCCGTGGACGGCGTACACGTCCTCGCGCAGCCACACGCCCGGGTACGCGAACCGCACGCGCGCCGGCGCCGCCCGCTCGGCCAGCGCCGCGGCCAGCGGCCCGGCGTCGGCGGGCTCGATGATCTGCTCGAGCCCGAGGAAGCCGGACGGCTCGGTCAGCAGCCGCCCGTCGATCCAGCCCGCCACGAGCCCGTGGTCGTGGTTGCCGGCCAGGACCAGCAGCTCGCCGTCGCTCCCGAGCGCGTGCCCGAGCTCGGCGAACAGCGCACCGGCGAGCTCCGGCGCCGCCCGCTGCGGACCGTCGCGCAGCTCGAGCCCGTCGCCGAGGATCACGAGCCGGTCCACGCCGCGCGCCGCCTCGAGCAGCGGCTCGCGCAGCTCCGCCCGCCGCAGGAGGTCCGTCCCCGACGACGCGCCGAGGTGCAGGTCCGAGATCACCAGCGTCCGCACCCGCACTAGTGTGGCGGGCCGCCATGCTCGAAGGGCTGATCGTCGCCGACTTCTCGCGCGTGCTCGCGGGCCCCTACGCCTCGATGCTGCTCGGCGACCTCGGCGCCGACGTGATCAAGGTCGAGCGGCCCGGCACGGGTGACGACACGCGCGGCTGGGGGCCGCCCTGGCGCGGCGACACGAGCACGTACTACCTCGGGCTCAACCGCAACAAGCGCTCGGTCGTGCTCGACCTGACGGACCCCGCCGACCGCGAGCTCGCCCGCCGGCTCGGCGAGCGCGCCGACGTGCTGATCGAGTCGTTCCGGCCGGGGTTGATGTCCTCCTGGGAGCTGGACGGCGACACGCTGCGCGCCGCCGGGAACCCGCGGCTCGTGTCGTGCTCCGTCACGGCCTTCGGCTCGGCGCCCGAGGCCGCCGGCCTTCCCGGCTACGACTTCCTGCTGCAGGCCATGGGCGGCCTCATGAGCGTGACCGGCGAGGCCGACGGCCGCCCGCTGAAGGTCGGCGCCGCGCTGATCGACCTCGTGTGCGGGCTGCTCGCCGTCGCCGGCATCCAGGCCGCTCTCGCCGAGCGCGAGCGCAGCGGCCGCGGCCGCCACGTCGAGGTCTCGCTGATGGACTCGGCGCTCGCCGCGCTGCTCAACCAGGGCTCGGCGTGGGTCTCCGGCGGCGCCGTCCCGTCACGGCGCGGGAACCGCCACCCGAGCATCGTCCCGTACGAGACCTACGAGGCCGCCGACCGCCCGTTCGCGGTCGCGGTCGGCAACGACCGCCTGTTCGCGCGCCTCTGCGAGGCCGTCGGCCTGCCCGAGCTGCCGGCCGACGAGCGCTTCGCCACCAACGCCGCCCGCGTCGCCAACGTCGACGCGCTCGCCGAGCAGCTCGAGGCCGCCTTCCGCGCGCAGACCGCCGACCACTGGCTCACCACCCTCCGCGCCGCCGGCGTCCCGGCCGGCCCGATCAACCGAGTCGACGAGGCCTTCGCGCTGGCCGCCGAGCTCGGCCTCGAGCCCACCGACGAAGCCCACGGCCTCCCGCTCGTCACGCCACCGCTGCGCTTCGACGGCGAGCGCCCCCCGATCCGCCGCCCACCCCCGCGGCTCGACGAGCACGGCGACGAGATCAGGCGGTGGCTGGGCTAACGGCTGCGCACAGCACTCAGGACGAACTCCGCCTGGCGGGCGGGGTCGGCCCCGGTGGCGATCGCGGCGGCCAGGCCGCACATCAGCGCCTGCCAGTCGTCCACGGTGACGTCTGCGCGGATCGCCGAGGCGGCCCGAGCCCGGTCGAGGACGTCGGCGGCACACTGGCGCGCCTCCGCGCCGTTCCATGGGTTGTCGTCGCCGAAGTCGATGACGCTCATCGCGTCGCGCAGGCCACGGCTGTGAGCCATCTTCCTGGCGCTCTCGTGGACGAGCCACTCGATCGCCTCCAGCGGGTCGTCGCGCTCGAGGGCTTCCCGAGCGGTGTCGATGCCGGCTTGGACCTTGTCCCGGACAAGCGCGCGGACGAGATCCTCCTTCGCGGGGAAATGACGGTAGAGCGTCCCGACGCCGACGCCTGCGGCATGCGCCACATCCGGCATCTGCACCTGGCGGCCGGCGTGCGCGAACGCCTCTCGCGCGGCGGCGAGAATCCGCTCACGGTTGCGGCGGGCATCGGCGCGCTGCGCACGAGGCTCTGTCGTCGGGGTTGTCTCCGAGGCCGTCATTTGCAGCCAGCTTAGCTCGCTCGCTTGACAAACGGAAGAGGAATTCCGTATCTTGATACTCAGAAACGGAATCTGAATTCCTATTCCGACTTGGAGGCAGCAATGACCGAAACGATCAAACAGCGTATGCAGGGCACGTCATCGCGCGGCTTGGCACTCGCGCTGCTGGCGGCCACGCAGTTCGTGCTCATCCTCGACATCGCGATCGTCACGGTGGCGCTGCCCTCGATCGGCACCGACCTCGACTTCGCGCCGGCCGACCTGTCCTGGGTCATCAACGCGTATGCCCTCCTGTTCGGCGGCTTCCTGCTGCTCGGCGGGCGCATGTCCGACCTCATCGGCCGTCGCCGCATGTTCATGGCCGGGCTGATCATCTTCACCGCCGCGTCGCTGGCCGGCGCGCTCGCGCAGTCCGCGCTGTGGCTCGTGATGGCGCGCGGGGCGCAGGGCTTGGGCGCCGCACTCGTCTCGCCGGCGGCGCTGTCGCTCGTCATGAACCTGTTCCCGGAGGGCGCTGAACGCAACAAGGCGCTCGGCATCTGGGGCGCCGTGGCCGGCAGCGGTGGTGCCGCCGGCGCGATCCTCGGCGGCATCCTCACCGATGTCTTCTCCTGGGAGGCCGTCCTCTACGTCAACATCCCCGTCGGCATCGCCGCCGTCGCGCTGGCACCGCGCCTGCTCCCCGTGGGGCGTGACCTCGGCGGCGTGCGGTCGTTCGACGTCGCCGGGGCCGTCTCGGTCACCGCCGGCCTCGCGTTGCTGATCTACGCGGTCGTCGACGCCCCCAACGCCGGGTGGGGCTCGACGCAGACGCTGCTGCTCGGGGCGGTCGCAGTCGCGCTGCTCGCAGCGTTCGTGGCGATCGAGGCCTCGACCAAGCGACCGCTGCTGCCCCTGCGCACGTTCCGCAACGGCATGCTGCGCTCGGCCAACTTGGGTGCCGTGTTGACGACGGCGGCCCTGTTCCCGATGTGGTTCCTGCTCACCCTGTACACGCAGGCGGTGCTCGGCTACACGCCGCTCGAGGCCGGCCTCGCCCAGCTGCCGATCGCGCTGCTCATCGTGGCGACTGCTGCGCCGGCGCAGCAGCTCGTGACCCGCATCGGGCCGCGCATCCCGTTCGCCGCAGGCCTCCTGCTCGTCGCCGGGGCGCTGTTCTGGTTCTCCCGGGTATCAGCCGACGGCTCGTTCCTCGCCGACATCCTGGGCCCGTCCGTCCTGGCCGGGATCGGCGGCGCGCTGGCGTTCATCGCGGGGACCATCGCGGCGACGACAGGTGCCGCGGACGAGGACGCCGGCCTCGCGTCCGGCCTGCTCAACACCTCGCAGCAGGTCGGCGGCGCGATCGGCGTCGCGGCGATCGCCGCCATCGCCACCGCCCAGGCGAACGACGCGCTCGCGACCGGCGGGGCGGTCACGACCGCGCTGACCGAGGGCTACCAGACCGGCTACCTCGTCGTCGCCGGCGTGGCGCTCGCTGCCGCCGTCGTGGTGGCCGTGCTCGTCCCGGGCCGGCGGATCGCGGTGGCGCCCGATGCCACTGAGGCCGACGCCGAGGCTCCGCCCGTGCCACTCGCCGCCTGAGGCGCTACGACGGCTAGCGCGCCGCCAGCTGCTGCCGGATGACCTTCGGCAGCATGAAGCGGACGTCCTCGCGCATGACCTCGAAGGTCTGCACGTCGCGCGTGCCGCGGGCGCGGAAGAAGTCGACGAGTCGCTCGACGAGCTCCTCCGGCGCGCTGGCGCCGGAGGAGATGCCGACGACTCGGGCGCCCTCGAGCCACTCCTCCTGGACCTGGCCCTCGTTGTCGATCAGGTGCGCCTGCGCGCCGCAGTCGCGGGCGACGTCGACCAACCGCTGCGAGTTCGAGGAGTTCTTGGAGCCGATCACGAGCACGAGGTCGCAGTCGGCGGCCATCTGCTTGACCGCCGTCTGGCGGTTCGTGGTCGCGTAGCAGATGTCGTCGGTGCGCGGACCCGTGATGTTCGGGAAGCGCTCGCGCAGGCGGTTGATGATCGAGCGGGTCTCGTCGACCGACAGCGTCGTCTGGGAGATGTACGCGAGCCGGTCGGGGTCGGGGACCTCGAGCGAGTCGACGTCCTCCTCGGTCTGCACGAGCACGATGTGGTCGGGCGCCTCGCCGGTCGTGCCCTCGACCTCCTCGTGCCCGGCGTGGCCGATCAGCACGATCGTGTAGCCCTCGCCCGCGAACTTGACCGCCTCGCGGTGCACCTTGGTGACCAGCGGACACGTCGCGTCGATCGTCTGCAGGCCGCGACGCTCGGCGTCGGCGTGCACGGCCGGCGACACGCCGTGGGCGGAGAAGACCGTGACCGCGCCCTCCGGGATCGAATCGTCGAGCTCGTCCACGAACACGGCGCCGCGCTCGCGCAGGCTCTCGACGACGTGCTTGTTGTGGACGATCTCCTTGCGCACGTAGACCGGCGGGCCGTGCAGCTCGAGCGCGCGCTCGACCGTCTGCACGGCGCGGTCCACGCCCGCGCAGTAGCCGCGCGGCGCGGCGAGGAGGAGCTTCTCCGGGGTCACCGTGACAAGTCTAGGAGCAGCTGCACGACCGCCTCGCCCGAGCGGTCGAGCGAGCGCTCCGAGACGGCGGACATGTCGTCGCACGTCTCGTGCCAGCAGGGGAACGTGAAGTCGATCAGGTCGATCGCGGGCACGCCGCGGCGCGTGAACGGCGTGTGGTCGTCGGTCACCCGGCCGGCGGTCCCGCCCGGGAACGCGGCGCCCGCGCCGACCTTGCGCGCGGCGGTGCGCAGGCGCGCCCACAGCTCCGCGTCCGAGCCCGCCTCGCGCGGGATCCGCATCCGCCCCCGCTCGGCCACGAAGTCGAGCAGGATCACGGCCCGCGTGCGGGTCGCGTAGCGCCGCGCGTAGAACTTCGATCCGCGCACGCCGGAGCGGTAGAAGTCGAGCCGGTCGTCGGGGCTCTCCTCGCCGTCGAAGAACACGAACCGGATCGGCGGCGCGCCCGCCGGCCGGTCGGCCCGCCGCAGCGCGCGGGCGATCTCGAGCACCGCTGCCGTGCCGCCCGCCCCGTCGTTGGCGCCCACGAACCCGGGCAGGTCCTTGGTGTCGTAGTGCGCGGCGACGACGATCGGCTCGCCGCGCCCGCGGATCGAGCCGACGACGTTGCGCAGGCCTCCCGGCACCTTCTGGTAGCGCCCGTTGGGCACCTGGGAGCGCAGCCAGCGCGCGAGCCGCCGCGACGCCGCCGAGCCCGCCGGCCGCGGGCCCATCTCCACCTGGCGCCGCAGGTCCTCGAACGCCCGCGCGCCGTCGAACCGGTCCACGCTCGCCGCCGACACGGTCGCCTCCGAGCCCGACCCGAGGCAGCCGCTCGCGACCAGCGCGACGAGCGCGAGGACGGCGAGCCTAGTCATTGGCGGTCACCGCCTCGAGAAGGTCCGCGAAGCGCTCGCGAGCAGCCGCGCGGCGGGTGGGGAGGTGCTCGCCGGGCACGTCGCCGGCCGGCGCGTCGTAGCCGCGCAGGATCTGCCGCGCCGCGCTCTGGCGGTGCACCTCGTCCGGCCCGTCGTAGACCCGCGCCGCACGTGCGAAGCGGTACATCTGCTCGAGCGGCAGGTCGGTCGAGTACCCGAGTGCGCCGTGCGCCTGCAGCGCCCGGTCGACGACGTCGTGCAGCACGCGCGCGCCGTAGAACTTGATCAGCGCGATCTCCTGCCGCGCCGCCGCCGCGCCCTCGGTGTCCATCTTCCACGCCGCGTGCAGCGTCATCAGCCGCGCCGCCTGCATCTCGGCCGCCGAGTCGGCGATCCAGTTCTGGACTGTCTGCTTGTCGGCGAGCAGCGAGCCGTGCGCGTAGCGCGACTGCGCGCGCTCGCACAGCATGTCGAACGCCCGCCGCGACACGCCCAGCCAGCGCATGCAGTGGTGGATGCGGCCGGGGCCGAGCCGCTGCTGGGCGATCAGGAAGCCGCCGCCGCGGGAACCCAGCAGCGCGTCGGCCGGCACCCGCACGTCCTCGTACGTGATCTCGGCGTGGCCGCCGTACGCGCCGAAGCGCTCGTACGGATGCTCCATCGTCGGCACGTCGCGCAGGATCTCCACGCCGGGCGTGTCGACGGGCACGATGAACATCGACGCCCGCTGGTAGCGCTGGGCGTCGGGGTCGGTGACGGCCATGACGATCAGGAAGTCGGCCACCGAGGCGTTGGTGGTGAACCACTTGCGCCCGTTCAACACCCACCCGCCGTCGCCGTCCTCGACGGCGCGCGTGCGCAGCAGCGTCGGGTCGCTGCCGGCGCTGTCGGGCTCGGTCATCGAGAACGCCGACCGCAGGTCGCCGGCGAGCAGCGGATGCAGCCACTGCTGCTTCTGGTCCTCAGTCCCGGCCAGCGCGAGGATCTCCGAGTTGCCGGAGTCGGGCGCCTGGTTGCCGAACGCCACCGGCGCGAACGGGCTCGTGCCGAGGATCTCGTGCATCAGCCCGAGCTTGACCTGGCCGAACCCCTGACCGCCGAGCTCCGGCGGCAGGTGCGCCGCCCACAGGCCGCGCTCGCGGACGCGCTCGCGCAGCGGCGCCAGCGCGCGCTCGAAGCCGTCCGGGCCCAGCTCCTCGGCGATCGACTCGAGCGGCCAGATCTCCTCGCGCACGAGCTCGCGCATCCAGTCGAGCTGTGCCTGGAACTCGGGTTCCGTCGAGAAGTCCCATCCCATCGGCTCTGTGATGATGGCAGTCGTGCCGTTGCTGGTCGCCGCCGCAGCCGTCGCGCTCGGGGCGACGCTCCAGTCCGCGGCGGGGTTCGGGTTCTCGCTCGTGGCTGCGCCGCTCGTGTTCGCCGCCGTCGGGCCCGAGGAGGCCGTCTGGCTGCTCACGCTGCTCGGCGCCGAGGTCAACCTGCTCACGCTCGCGACCGAGCGCCGCCGCCCGCAGCCGGTCTTCCGCGAGTGCGCCGTGTTGCTCGCGGCCGCCGCGCCGGGAGTGGTGGCCGGGGTCGCCGTGCTGAAGGCGCTCGACGTCATCGCGCTGCAGGTGGCGGTCAGCGTCGGCGTGCTCGCGACGCTGGCCGCGCGCCACCTGGCCGCCGAGCGGCTGCCGCGGTGGGCGGCCGTTCCGGCCGGGTTCGCGGCGGGAGCGCTCACGACGTCGACGACCACGGCCGGCCCACCCCTGCTCGTCTACCTTCTCGGCCGCCGGCTCCCGCCCGTGCGCATGCGCGACACGCTGCCCGTCGTCTTCATCGGCCTCAGCGCGCTCGGCGCGCTCGCCTTGGTGGCGACCGGGACCACGACGGCGATGCCCGACGGCGAGGCGATCGCCGTGCTCGTCCCGGTCGCCGCCGCCGGTCACGTCCTCGGCCGGCCGCTGTTCGCGCGGCTCGCGCGCAGCGGCCGCTTCGAAGCGGTTGTCACCGGCGTGTTGCTGGCCTCGGTGCTCGGCGGGCTGGCCGCCGCCGCGCTGTAGGCTTGCCGCGACCGGTACGGAGAGAGAGGGACCATGGCGCAGGCGCACGGCGATCGGCTCACGGCGACGGACGCAGCGTTCCTCGCCCAGGAAGGGCCGATCTCGCACATGCACATCGGCGCCGTGATGGTGTTCGAGGGGCCGCCGCCGGCGTTCGAGGACTTCGCCGACCACGTGCGCGGCCGCCTGCACCTCGTGCCGCGCTACCGGCAGAAGCTCGCGGTGCCGCCGATGGAGACCGGCCGCCCGCTGTGGATCGACGACCCGAACTTCAACCTCGAGTACCACCTGCGCCACACCGCGCTCCCAGCGCCCGGTTCGGAGGAGCAGCTGTGCGCGCTGGCCGCGCGGATCCACTCGCAGCAGCTCGACCGCACGAAGCCGCTGTGGGAGGTCTGGCTCGTGCAAGGGCTCGAGCAGAACCGCTTCGCGCTCCTCTCCAAGACCCACCACGCGCTCGTCGACGGGATCGCCGGGGTCGACCTCGCCACCGTGCTGTTCGACGCCGAGCCCGTTCCGCCCGCCCTGCCGTTCGAGGGCGAGCCGTGGGTCCCGCAGCCGGAGCCGAGCGCGATCGCGCTCGCCGCCCGCGGGATGCGCGGGCTCGCGCAGCTGCCGTTCGAGGCCGCCGGCCGGGCGATCAGCGCCGCCACCCGCCCGACGGCGTCGCTGCACACGGTCCGCGAGGCGGTCGAGGGCGTCGCCGAGGTCGCGTGGGCCGGCCTCAACCCGGCGCCTGCGACGCCGCTCAACGTGCCGATCGGGCCGCACCGCCGGCTCGTGACCATCCGCAGCGAGCTGACCGACTTCAAGCGCATCAAGAACGCGTTCGGCGGCACGGTCAACGACGTCGTGCTGACCGTGGTCGCCGGCGGGCTGCGGCGCTGGCTGATCTCGCGCGGCGCGCGCGTCGAGGGGCTGGAGCTGCGTGCGCTCGTGCCGGTCTCGATCCGCGCGGCCGGGGATCACGGCGGCAACCGGCTCGCCGCGATGCGCGGGCCGCTGCCCGTCTACGTCGACGACCCCGTCGCGCGCCTGCAGGTCGTGCGCCAGGCGATGGACGGGCTCAAGGAGTCAAAGCAGGCGGTCGGCGCCGAGGTGCTGACCGGCGTGCAGAACCTCGCGCCGCCGACGGTGCTCGCCCAGGCGTCGCGGATCAACTTCTCGACAAGGCTCTTCAACCTGCTGGTCACGAACGTGCCCGGGCCGCAGTTCCCGCTCTACGCGCTCGGGCGCGAGCTGCTCGACCTGTTCCCCGTCGCGTTCCTCCCGCGCGACCATGCGCTCGCGGTGGCGATCATGTCCTACAACGGCGGCATGGACTTCGGGCTGCTCGGCGACTACGACGCCATGCCCGACCTCGAGGCCCTCGGCGGGATGATCGAGGACGCGCGGGATGAGCTGCTGGCGGAGGCCGCGGCGCGCGCCGCCCCCACCAACGGGGCTAGTAGCCCAAAGCGAACTTCGCGTCCTCGGACATCTTCTCGGGCGTCCACGGAGGCGTGAAGACCATGTTCGGGACGACCTCCTCGACGCCGGGGAGCTCGCCCACGAACTCCTCCATCTGCTCGGAGACCTGCGGGCCGATCGGGCACGCGGGGGTGGTGAGCGTGAACGTCACGTTGACCGTGCTGCCGTCGATCTCGACCCCGTAGACCAGGCCGAGCTCGACAAAGTCGAGCCCAAGCTCGGGATCGATCACGTTGCTGAGCGCCTCGAGGACGTCGTCTTCGTCGACCATGTGGTCCATTGTAATTCGACCGAGGTCTGTACTAACTCGCCGGTTTGTACTAGCTTGCCGGGATCGTTCAATTCGACGACCAGCTGGCGGTCCTTCGGATGGTGGGGGAAGAGGATCGGAACACGAGCGGCTCGCGCCGCCGACCCCTGTCGACGGCGCTGCGGGCGACGCGCGACGTCATCGTCGACCTGTCCGAGCTGCGCTTCGCCGACCTCTCGCTGATGATCGACCTCGCGTGCCTCGCGCAGCGCCTGCGCGCGCAGGGACGCACGCTGTGGCTGAACGGCGCCCAGCCGAACATCCGGCGGATGATCGAGGCCGTCGGGCTCGATCACCTGCCCGCGATTCGGCTCGACGGCGTGAAGCCCGCCTACGGCTGACCCCTAACGTGTAGGGGGCGAATGCTGCTCCCGCTCGTCCTGCTCTTCGTCGTGGTTCCGCTCGCGGAGCTGTTCGTGATCATCCAGGTCGGCCAGGCGATCGGGGTCTGGTGGACGATCGGGATCCTGATCGCCGACTCGATCCTCGGCTCGGTGCTGATGCGCTCGCAGGGCCGCTCGGCGTGGCGGCGGTTCAACGACGCGCTACGCGCGGGCCGGGTACCGGCGCGCGAGGTGATCGACGGCGCGCTCGTGATCTTCGGCGGCGCGCTGCTGCTCACGCCGGGCTTCCTGACCGACATCCTCGGCCTGGTGCTGCTCCTGCCGCCGACGCGGGCGGTCGTGCGAGCCGTGCTCCTGCGGCGCTTCGCCCACCGCCTGGTCGTGTCGGCGACGGCCCCGCGCCGCCGGCGGCCCGACGACATCGAGGGCACGGCCGTCGACGCCGACGCCGATCAGTTCACGGACCCGAGACGGTCCCAGCAGTAGAGCTCGATGCACTCGGCCGCCAGCTCGGCGGCGCGCTCGGCCGACAGCCAGGGCAGCACCATGTCGAGCGCCTGGTCCTCGGCGAAGCCGGCGTTGAACGCGTCCTCGCCCCGCAGCCCGGCGGCGATCTTCAGCGCCTCGCGCCGGTTCTCGCCGAGCGAGCTGAACGCGCCGACCAGGAAGTCCCGGTTGGCGACCGGCGTCCCGACCTCCATCGACGCGTGCCAGGCGGCCAGCATCGAGAGGTCGTCATCGTCGAGGTCGGCGACCGCCTTCGCGTAGTGCGAGGCGAGCTCCTCCTCGGGGATCTCGTCGACCCACGCGCGCACCAGCTCGCACAGCAGCTGGCGGCGCGCCTCACGGCCCACGGTCTCGGCGATCACGCGGATGGCGTCTCGCGGCTCGATGAAGCACAGTGACATGACGCGTCGCACGGTACGCCGGGCCCCGGACGGATCGTCCCGGGGCTGGATGGGCTCAGCCGGCGATCGCCTCGAGTGCGCGGTCGACGTCGTGCTCGCTCGTGCTGAGGTGGAACGAGAAGCGCGTCAACCCGCTGCGCTCGGTGAACATGACGCCGGCGGCCCGCAAGCGCTCGTTGGCGGCGGCGTCGAGCTCGGCGGCGACGATCGCCGAGTCGCCCGTCGGCAGCCCGAGGCCGGCGCGGAAGCGGTCGGCGAGGCCGACGTCGTGGTCGTGGACGGCGTCGATGCCGGCGTCCTCGAGCAGCGCCAGCGCCGGAGCCGCTCCCACCCAGCTCAGCCACGCGGGCGAGACGTCGAAGCGGCGGGCGCCGCCGGCCAGCCGCAGCGGGGCGCCGTAGTTGGTCTCGACCGGATCGTCGCCGGCGTACCAGCCCGCGAGGTGGGGCTGCAGCCGCTCGGCGGCCTCCGGGCGGACGGCGAAGAACGCCGTGCCGCGCGGGTTCATCAGCCACTTGTAGCCGCTCGCGGCCAGATAGTCGAAGCGGCCCGCGTCGAGCGGCAGCCAGCCGGCCGCCTGCGTGGCGTCGAGGTACGTGAGCGCGCCGTGGTGCGCGGCCGCCACGGCGATCGCGTCGAGGTCGGCGACCCGCCCGTCGACCGACTGCACGGCGCTCACCGCGACCAGCGCCGTGCGCGAGTCGATCGCCTCGGCGACGTCGTCGAGCGGCACGAGCTCGACCTCCAGGTCGGGGCGCGCGAGGAACGGCCACAGCACCGAGGTGAAGTCCTCCTGCGCGCTCACCACGCGCGCGCCGCGCTCGAGCGACAGCGCGACGAGCCCCGCGAACGCCGACGACTGCGACCCGACGGCCACGTCGTCGGCGGCCACGCCGAGCAGCCGCGCGAAGCTCGCCCGCGCCGCGCCCACGGACTCGTCCCAGCCCCAGAATCCCGTGCGGCCGTGGCGCCACTCGTCGGCGGCCTTCAGGAACGCCTCGTGGGCGGTGCGGGGCGGCAGCCCGTAGGAGGCGGTGTTGAGATAGACGGTCTCCGGCGAGAACAGGCGCCGGGCCTCGGCGAGCGTCCTAGTGGTCTCCGTCATAAGTCGCGTCGTGTTTGGCGTGCGGATCGTCGTTCGTGGCGAGGACGCAGAACATGATGCGTGCCTCTGGCACGTGAGTGTTCGAGGACGATGACACGGGCGGCGAGACGCCCGTCCAAACGCGGCGCGACTTGTGGCGGGGGCCACTTGGTCAAGCGGTCAACGTACCGCGAGCGCGTGGCGCTCGAGCGCGCCGAGGAAGAGCCCCGTGGCGAACTCCGTCGCCCCGTCCACGTCGGGCGGCGAGCGCTCGGCCAGGCGCGCTCCCAGCTCGAGGCCGACGGCGACCATGGCGTGCGCGCAGTACTCGACGTCCACGGGAGCGAGGTGGCCGGCGGCGATCGCCGCGCGCAGGTCCTCCGCCAGCTCCTCCGTGCCCGCGGGCAGCACGGCGTCGCCGAAGCGGTCGCGGATCGTCTCGAGGTTGCTGCGCATGAACGCGAAGCGCGCCGGGTCCTCGACGATGAACGCGAAGAACGCGCGGTAGCCGCTCTCCACGAACCCCTCGGCGGAGCTCGTACTGCGGCGGGCGGACCGGACGCGGCGGCGCGCCTCGTCGCCGGTCTCCTCCACGAGCGCGCGGAAGACGGCGTCCTTGTCCGGGAAGTAGTTGTAGAACGTGCCCGAGGCGAGGTCGGTGCGGCGGACGATGTCGCGCACGCTGGTGGCGCCGTAGCCGAGCTCGGCGAAGACGTGCAGCGCGGCGGCGAGGATGGCGGCGCGGTTGGCGGCCTTGGTGCGCTCGCGCCGCCCGCTCATGACACAGGCACAGCCCGCGGAGGCACCGGCAGCGGGCGCCCGCGCGCGCGCTCGGCGCCGCGGCGGCGCTCCTTCGCGAGGTCGGCCAGGTAGTCGTCGAAGTCGACCTGCATGGTGTGGCGGCGGGACGCCACGTAGCGCTTGAACATGCGCTCGCGCTCACGCGCGATGTCGGCGCGCAGCTCGGCGGCGGGCGGCAGCGCGTAGCGGCCCGCGAGGTAGTCGCCGACCCACTCGCCCTGCGCGGCGGCGAGCGGCATGATCGCGCCCAGCGGCTGGAGGAGCCCGATGAAGAACACGTTCGGGTGGTCCGGATGAAAGACGCGACGGAAGAGCGGCAGGTCGTTGTCCGGCGCCGCGATCAGGCGCTCGTCGAAGAACGGGAAGCGCACGTTGTAGCCCGTGCAGTACACGACCAGGTCGGCCTCGACCTCGCTGCCGTCGGCGAACACGACCGTGCGCTCGGTCAGCCGGGCGATGTTCGGCTTGGGCGTGATCTCGCCGTGCGCGAGGCGGGAGAGCACGTCGTCGGAGACCGTCGGATGGGCCTCGAGCGGACCGTGGTCGGGCTTCGGCAGCCCGTAGCGCTCGAGGTCGCCGGCGATCAGCCGCAGCATCACGCGGGCGAACGCCTGGCGAACCTTGAACGGCACGCCGGCACGCGTGACGTACTGGTCGATGGGACGGCCGAACGCGTACTTGGGGACGACCCACGTGCCGCGGCGGGCGGCGAGGTAGGTGGCGGCGGCCGAGAAGCTCGACTCGACCGCGATGTCCATCGCCGAGTTGCCCATCCCGAGCACCACCACGCGGCGGTCGCGGAAGTAGTTGGGGTCCTCGCCGGTGAAGTCGTGCGCGTGGATCTTCTCCCCTGCGAACGTCTCGCTGCCGGGGAAGGCGGGCTCCGGCCAGCGGGCGTCCCAGTGGTGGCCGTTGGCGACGATCAGCGCGTCGTAGCGATGGGTCGCGCCGTCGTCGAGGGTGATCTCCCAGGTGCCGTCGGCGGCGGGCGCCGCGTGCTCGACGCCGGTCTCGAACGTGATCCGCTCGCGCAGGCCGAAGTGGTCGACGTACGCGTCGAAGTACGCGGCGATCTGGGTGTGATGGGGGAAGTCGGGATAGGTCGCCGGCATCGGGAAGTCGGCGAACTGCATCCGGGCCCGCGAGGTGTTGATGTGCAGCGACCGGTAACACGACGACATCCCGTTGCGGTTCTTGAAGACCCAGTTGCCACCGACGCGGTCGGACTTCTCGAAGCAGTCGAAGTCGAACCCACGCTCGTGCAGCGCCTTGACCGCGGCGATCCCCGACGACCCGGCCCCGATCACGCACACCCTCGGCAGCATGGCGTTAAAGATGACGCACCCGTCAAGTTCGAGCGCTGCCAGGATGCCGCCGATGGAGATCGATCCGGAGGCGGCGGAGGTCAAGGCCTCGGGCGGCGTCGTGTGGCGGCGCGCGGCGCGCGGGCTCGAGGTGGCGCTCGTGCACCGGCCGAAGTACGACGACTGGTCGTTCCCCAAGGGCAAGCTCGACGAGGGCGAGACCTGGGAGGCGGCAGCGCTGCGCGAGGTCGAGGAGGAGATCGGCGTCCGCTGCCGGCTGGGCCACGAGCTGCCGCCGACCTCGTACCGCGACCCCAAGGGCCGGGCGAAGGTCGTCCGCTACTGGATGATGGAGCCGCTCGACGGCGAGTTCTCGCCCAACCAGGAGGTCGACGAGGTCCGCTGGCTGCCCACCGCCGCGGCCGCCGACCTCCTCAGCTACGAGCACGACCGCGACCTGCTGCGGGAGGTGACCGGATGAACCGCGAGCGGTTCCCGGGCCTGCGCGACGGCTGGGCGCGGCTCGACGGGCCGGCCGGCACGCAGATGGTCGACGGCGCGATCGAGGCGATGGCGGAGTTCATGCGCTCCGGCCACAACGCCAACCACGGCGGCCTGTTCGCGGCCGCCGAGCGCACCGACGAGCTCGTCGCCGCCACGCGCACGAGCGTCGCGACGCTGCTCGGCGCCGACCCGCAGGGCGTGGTCTTCGGCCCCAGCATGACCGACCTCACGATGCGCTTCGCGGCGGCCGCCGGACGCACGCTGCGCCCGGGCGACGAGATCGTGTGCACGCGGCTCGACCACGACGCCAACGTCGCGCCGTGGCTGCTCGCCGCCGCCCGCGCCGGCGCCACCGTGCGCTTCGCCGAGCCCGAGCCGGAGACGCTCGAGCTCCCGGCGGCAGCCGTCGACGCCGTGCTCACGGACCGCACGCGCTACGTCGCCGTCACCGCCGCGTCGAACGCGGTCGGCACCGTTCCCGACCTGCCCGGCATCGTCGCCGCCGCCCACGCCGCCGGTGCTCGCGTGTACGTCGACGCCGTGCACGCGACGCCGCACCGCCGGATCGACGTCGAGGAGCTGGACGCCGACGTGCTCGCGTGCTCGGCCTACAAGTGGTTCGGCCCGCACGTCGGGATCCTGTGCGGGCGCCCCGAGCTGCTGGCAGAGCTCGAGCCCGACAAGGTCCGCCCGTCGGCCAACACCGTCCCGGACCGCTGGGAGCTGGGCACGCTGCCGTTCGAGTCGCTGGCCGGCGTCCGCGCGGCCGCCGACTACCTCCTCAGCGCCGACTGGGAGGCCGTCGAGCGCCACGAGCAGGCGCTGCTCGCCACCACGCTCGACGCGCTCGGCGCGATGGCCCACGTCACGCTCCACGGCGCCGCCCGCGACCGCGCGCCCACGCTGATGTTCTCCGTCGCCGGCCGCACGCCGGAGCAGGTCGCCGCCGCGCTCGCCGCCCAGCAGATCGCCGTCTGGCACGGCAACTACTACGCGTGGGAGCTCGAGCGCCACCTCGGCCTCGAGCCGCACGGCGCGATCCGCGCCGGCTTCGTCCACTACAACGACGAGGCCGACGCCGAGCGGCTGCTCGCCGCCGTCGCCGACCTCGGCTGAAGAGCTACCGGGCCGCCCCGCGAAGGAACGGGGCGACCCGGCAGGCTTTACGGAAGCGGCAGGGTGTCGAGCAGCGAGTCGTCCGTCTCGTGCAGGTCGCGGCCGGGGACGTCCACCTCGTAGACGTCGAGCCCGCGCACGAGGTCGGTCGAGTAGACGATGTTCGTCTTCTCGCGCTTGGCGACGCCGCGGCGATCGCGCTGCGGCACCCAGTAGGCGTCCCAGACCTCGCTCGCGCCGCCGGTCACGTAGGCGTGCTGCTTGAGGTCGCGGGCGTCTGCGCACGTCGATGAAGCGCAGCCCCTGCTGGTAGAAGCCCTGGGCGACGATCCCGCTCTGGTGGTAGTCGAACCAGTGCGCCGAGCAGAAGCCGCCGATCGGCGTCGACGCGCCGTCGCCGAACTTGACCGGGTTGATGAGGTCGAGCGGCGTGATGTTGCCCGACCCGCTGGTGCTCGGCACGTGCCAGGTCTGGAACGTGCCCGCGCGGTCGCAGAGCAGCTCGTCGCCGTCGTTGAAGTAGTCCTCCTCGGTGACGAGCAGGACGTTGCCGCGGCCGACGTTCGGCGAGCGGTTGGAGCCGAAGCGATCGGCGTTCGGGCGCTGCGAGTTGTGGAGGATGAAGTCGTTCCACGGCGTCTGCGTGCCGTGCTCGTCGGTGGTGTTGATCTGGCGCGGGGCGGCGGGGTCGCGGACGTCGAACGCCGCGGCGCCGCCCGAGCCCGTGTGCCAGCCGATGCCGGCGGCGTCGAAGTCCCAGTAGTGGCCGGCGCCGCTCGAGAAGATCGAGTTCGGTCCCGACGCGGCCGACGTGCCCGTGCCGATCTCGGCGGGCGCGGCGAGGTTGCGCAGGTCGATGATGGAGAACGTGCCCTCGTCGCCCGCCGTGTACGCGTACTCGCACGACGTGGTGACGCACTGGAGGGTATGGGTGCTGGTCGTCGCCGGCGCGCGCGACTTGATGCGCGGGTTCGCCGGATCGGTCACGTCGACGACGATCACCTCGCCGCCGCCGATGCGGCCGCGCTGCACGCCGGCGGGGCCGGCCGAGACGTTGTAGAGGTCGTTGCCCACGAGCACGAAGCGCTCGAGCGAGCCGTCCGCCTTGCGGCGCTCGCCGTAGGTCATCGCCTCGTTCTCGAACACGAGGTTGGCGAGCGTGCCGGTCAGCCGGGGACGCAGCGGGTCGGTGGTGTCGAACACGCTGATGCTGTCGAGGCTCGACATGTAGAAGAAGTTGCCGGTCTTGGCGAACTCGCCCGAGATGCCCTGCGTCTCGGGGAAGTTGCCGACGAAGCGGACGTTCGGGCTGGTGACGAGCGGAAGGTTGGTCCCGGACTGGGTCATGCCGCGCTTGGGCCGGTCGTCGCGCGGATCGTGCGCCACGGCGGCAGACGGCAGAGCGATCAGGAATATGCCCGCGAACGCGAGCAGGCAGCGACGAAGCAACGTTTCCCCCCTGTGGGAGACGAAATGGAATGGAGCCCCGGGTGGGCGGGTTTCCTATCCCGGAGCGCCCGTTGCCTGAGCCTGTACCCCGGTTTCCGGGGTTCCTATCCCCTACCTGCGGTCAGCGAGTCCGGGTTTCGTCAGCCCGCCGCCGCGCGAGCGCCGGATGAAGTAGAGGATCAGCGTCGCGAACACCAGCGACATGAACCAGCCGGCGCCGTAGTACCGGCCACCCGTGATGGCGTAGACGACGATGCCGCCGATGAACGAACCCGCGAGCCCGAGCGCCATCGTCTGCAGCAGCGACAGCGGGTCCTTGCCCGGCAGCGCAAGGCGCGCGAAGGCGCCGACGACGAGGCCGAAGATGGCCAGGGTGATCAGGTAGACGATCCAGCTCAAGCAGCTGACGATAGCGACAGGGCGCTCAGGTACCGGTCGACCATCCGCGCACACTGGCGGCCCTCGTTGATCGCCCACACGATCAGCGACTGGCCCCGGCGGGCGTCGCCCGCCGCGAACACGCCCTCGGCCGACGTGGCGTACGCCCCCGCGCGGGCGTTGCCGCGAGCGTCCTTCTCCACCCCGAGCGCTTCGAGCAGCGGGCCTTCGGGGGACAGGAAGCCCATCGCCAGCAGCACGAGGCCGGCCGGGTGGCTCTCCTCGGTCCCCGGGATCGCCTCGAACGGCGGGCGGCCGATGTTCTTGACCCAGTGGATCTCCTCGACGCGGCCGTTCGAGCCCGTGAGCTTGGTCGTGGAGATCGCGAAGTCCTGCTCGCCGCCCTCCTTGATGGCGTACGAGCGGCGCAGCTTGACCGGCCACAGCGGCCACGGCGTCAGGTCGTCGGGGCGCGAGGCGGGCGGCTCGGCCAGCAGCTCGATCTGCGTCACCGACGCGGCGCCCTCGCGATGCGAGTTGCCGACGCAGTCCGCCCCGGTGTCGCCGCCGCCGACCACGATCACGTGCTTGCCGGCCGCGGTGATCCGAGCGGGCGCGCCGCCGTCCGCGGCGACGCTTCGGTTACGCCCATAGAGGTAGTCCATCGCGTAGTGCACGCCGTCGAGCTCGCGGCCGGGGACCGGCAGGTCGCGCGGCACGCGCGAGCCGGTGGCGATGACGACGGCGTCATGAGCCGCACGCAGCTCCGCCGCGTCGAGGTCGGCGCCGACGTCGACCCCGTACTCGAACCGCACGCCCTCGGCCGCCAGCTGCTCGAGCCGCCGCTCGATCACCCACTTCTCGATCTTGAAGTCCGGCACGCCGAAGCGGACCAGGCCGCCGCCGGCCTCGTCGCGCTCGTAGACGGTGACCGCATGCCCGGCGCGGCGCAGCTGCTGGGCGGCCGCGAGCCCGGCGGGGCCGGCGCCGACGACCGCGACCGTGCGGCCGGTCTCGCGCACCGGCGGCCGCGGGACGATCCAGCCCTCGTCCCACGCGCGGTTGACGATCGCCACCTCGATCTGCTTGATCGACACCGCGTCGCCCTCGCGGATCTCGAGCACGCACGCCGCCTCGCACGGGGCGGGGCACAGGCGGCCGGTGAACTCGGGGAAGTTGTTGGTGGCGTGCAGCTGGTCGATCGCCTCGCGCCAGCGGTCGCGGTACACGAGGTCGTTCCAGTCCGGGATCAGGTTGCCGAGCGGGCAGCCGCTGTGGCAGAACGGGACGCCGCACTCCATGCAGCGCCCGCCCTGGTCGCGCAGCTCGCCGTCCGGCAGCTGGTCGACGAACTCGCGGTAGTCGCCGACGCGCACCGCCGGGTCGCGCTCCGGCGGCGCGACGCGCTCGATCTCGAGGAAGCCGCCGAGCTTGCCCATCAGCCGACCCGCTCGGTGGCCATGAAGCCCTCGCCGCCGGTCGACTCGCCGTCCTCGAACGAGTGCTCCTCGGCCTCGGCGAGCTCGGCCAGCGCGCGCTTGTAGTCGTGCGGCATCACCTTCGCGAAACGCGGCAGCGTCTCCGCCCACTCGCGCAGGACGCGCGCGGCGACCGGCGACTGCGTGCGCAGGTGGTGCTCCTCGATCAGCTCGTGCAGCTCGATCGCGTCGGCCTCCTCGATCTCGTCGAAGCCGACGAGGCCCATGTTGCAGCGCGATTCGAACGTCCCGTCCTCGTCGAGCACGTAGGCGATGCCGCCGCTCATGCCGGCCGCGAAGTTGCGCCCGGTCGGGCCGAGGATGACCGCGCGGCCGCCGGTCATGTACTCGCAGCCGTGGTCGCCGACGCCCTCGACGACCGCGGTGGCGCCGGAGTTGCGGACGGCGAAGCGCTCGCCGGCCAGCCCGCGGAAGAACGCGCGGCCCGCCGTCGCCCCGTAGAGCACGGTGTTGCCGATCACGACGTTCTCCTCGGCGCGGAACGTCACCCCGTCGGGCGGGCGGACGGCGAGCACGCCGCCGGACAGGCCCTTGCCGGTGTAGTCGTTGGCGTCGCCGATCAGCGTCAGCTCGACGCCCGGCGCCAGCCACGCGCCGAACGACTGGCCGGCCGACCCGCGCAGCGTGAAGCGCACGGTCTCCGGCGGCAGGCCGTCGAACCCGTGCACCTGCGTGACGGCGCTCGAGAGCAGCCCGCCGACCGTGCGGTTGACGTTGCGGATCGCAAAGTCGCCGGTCACCGGCCGCCGGTGGTCGATCGCGTCCTTGGCCGCCTCGATCAGCTTCCAGTCGAGCGCGCCCGGGAGCGGCGAATCCTGCGGCCGCACCCGGCGCAGCGACGTCCCCGGCGGCACGTCGGGCGCCTGCAGCACGTTCGTGAGGTCCACCCCGCGGGCCTTCCAGTGCTCGACCGCCTCGTCGGCCTGCAGCAGCTCGACCTGCCCGATCAGGTCGTCGAACCGCCGCACGCCGAGCCGGCGCATGATCTCGCGCGCCTCCTCCGCGACGAAGAAGAAGAAGTTGACGACGTGCTCGGGCGCGCCCTGGAAGCGCTTGCGCAGCTCGGGATCCTGCGTGGCCACGCCGACCGGGCACGTGTTGAGGTGGCAGGCGCGCATCATCACGCAGCCGGTGGCGATCAGCGGCGCGGTGGCGAAGCCCATCTCGTCGGCGCCCAGCAGCGCGGCGATCACCACGTCGCGGCCGGTCTTGAGCTGCCCGTCGGTCTGCACCCAGATGCGCGAGCGCAGGTCGTTGAGCACGAGCGTCTGCTGCGTCTCGGCGAGCCCGATCTCCCACGGCACGCCGGCCGACTGGATCGAGGAAAGGGGCGACGCGCCGGTGCCGCCGTCGAAGCCGGAGATCAGCACGTGGTCGGCGTTCGCCTTGGCCACGCCCGCGGCCACGGTGCCGACCCCGACCTCGGACACGAGCTTCACGCTCACGCGCGCCGCCGGGTTCGAGCAGCGCAGGTCGTAGATCAGCTGCTTGAGGTCCTCGATCGAGTAGATGTCGTGGTGCGGCGGCGGCGAGATCAGGCCGACGCCCGGCGTCGTGAAGCGGATCGAGCCGATGTAGCGATCGACCTTGTGGCCGGGCAGCTGGCCGCCCTCGCCGGGCTTGGCGCCCTGGGCCATCTTGATCTGCAGCTCGTCGGCGTTGACGAGGTAGTGGATGTTCACGCCGAACCGGCCCGACGCCACCTGCTTGATCGCCGAGCGCCGCGAGTCGCCGTTCTTGTCGGGCGTGTAGCGGACCGGGTCCTCCCCGCCCTCGCCGGTGTTCGAGCGCCCGCCGAGGCGGTTCATGGCGATCGCCAGCGTCTCGTGCGCCTCGCGTGACAGCGAGCCGAGCGACATCGCGCCTGTCGAGAAGCGCTTGACGATCGCCTTCGCCGGCTCGATCTCGTCGAGCGGCAGCCACTCCTCCTCGGGCAGCTCGCGGAAGCGCAGCAGGCCGCGCAGCGTCGCCCGCCGGGCGGCGTCGTCGTTGATCAGCTGCGAGTACTCCTCGTACGTCTGCTGGCCCCCGTGGCGGACCGCGTGCTGGAGCAGCGCGATCGTCTCCGGGTTCCACATGTGGTGCTCGCCGTCGCGCCGCCAGGCGTAGATGCCGCCGACGGGCAGGATGTCCTCGTGCGCCCGCGGGTATGCGCGGGCGTGCTTGTCGAGCGTCTCGCGCGCCAGCACGTCGGCGCCCACGCCCTCGATCCGCGACGCCGTGCCGGTGAAGCAGCGGTCGATCACGTCGCGCGCGAGGCCCACAGCCTCGAAGATCTGCGCGCCGTTGTAGGACTGGACCGTCGAGATCCCCATCTTCGAGATCGTCTTCAGCAGCCCCTTGCCGATGCCCTTGACGACGTTCGTCTCCGCCGTCTCGACATCGTCCACGCCGCTGACCTTGCCGGCCAGCACGAGCTCGCCGAGCGTCTCGAACATCAGGTACGGGTTGATGGCGCTGGCGCCGTAGCCGATCAGCGTGGCGAAGTGGTGCACCTCGCGGGGCTCGCCGGACTCGAGCACGAGCCCGGCCTGCAGGCGCGTGCCCTCGCGCACGAGGTGGTGGTGGACGCCGCCGACCGCCAGCAGCGACGGCATCGCCGCGCGCTCCGGGCCGACCGCGCGGTCGGAGAGGATCAGCACGTTGACGCCCTCGGCGAGCGCGGCGTCGGCCTCCGCGCAGATGCGCTCGAGCGCCGCCTCCATGCCGTTCGGGCCCTCGGCCACGGGCCACGTGGTGTCGA
Organism: uncultured Solirubrobacteraceae bacterium; assembly: GCA_963789005.1. Taxonomy (GTDB): domain Bacteria; phylum Actinomycetota; class Thermoleophilia; order Solirubrobacterales; family Solirubrobacteraceae; genus DASSUW01. The sequence continues at coordinate 94,541 of CAWBIZ010000015.1, read as the reverse complement.
GCGTGCGCGCGCGGAAGATCTCCGAGTCCACCTGCCGCAGCTTCTCGAGCTCCGCGCTCAGCAGGATCGGCGTCTTCATCGCCAGCTGCCGCGCGTGCTCGGGCGTCTCGTCGAGCAGGTTGCGCTCCGACCCCACGCCGGTCGACACGCTCATCACGATCGCCTCGCGGATCGGGTCGATCGGCGGGTTCGTGACCTGCGCGAACAGCTGCTTGAAGTAGGAGAACAGCGGCGGGTGGCTGTCGCTGAGCACGGCCAGCGAGAGGTCGTTGCCCATCGAGCCGATCGGCTCCTCCGCGCGCGCCGCCGTCGGCGCCAGCAGCACCTTGAGGTCCTCCTGCGTGTAGCCGAACGCGAACTGCAGCGGCTTGAGGTCCTCCGGGCGGCCGAAGGCGGGCTCCCGGGCCGGGAGGTCGGACAGGTGCACGATGCCCTGCTCGAACCACTGCGCGTACGGCTGCCGCGTCGCCACCTCGCGCTTGACCTCGCCGTCCTCGACGATGCGGCCGCGCTCGAGGTCGACGAGGAACAGCTTGCCGGGCTGCAGCCGGCCCTTGCGCAGGACGTTCTCCGGCTCGACGTCCATCACGCCGGTCTCCGACCCGAGCACCACCCAGCCGTCCTTGGTCTCCAGCCAGCGGCCGGGGCGCAGCCCGTTGCGGTCGAGCGTCGCGCCGATCACGCGCCCGTCGGTGAACGCGACCGCCGCCGGGCCGTCCCACGGCTCCATCAGGCAGGAGTGGAAGGCGTAGAAGCCGCGCAGGTGCTCGGGCAGGTCCTCGCGGCCCTCGAAGGCCTCCGGGATCATCATCATCACCGCGTGCGGGAGGCTGCGACCGGCCAGCGTGAGCAGCTCGAGCACGTTGTCGAACGTCGCCGAGTCCGAGCCGCCGGGGCGGACCACCGGCAGCACCTTCGGGAGGTCGTCGCCGAACAGCTCGCTCGCCAGCTGCGACTCGCGCGCGCGCATCCAGTTCACGTTCCCGCGCAGCGTGTTGATCTCCCCGTTGTGGGCGATCATCCGGTACGGGTGGGCGAGCTCCCAGCTCGGGAAGGTGTTGGTGGAGAAGCGCGAGTGGACGAGCGCGAGCGCGGACTTCGTGCGGGGGTCCTGCAGGTCGGGGTAGTAGCCGAGCACCTGCGGAGACGTGAGCATCCCCTTGTACACGAGCGTCCGGGAGGAGAAGGACGGGATCACGAGCTCCGGCCCGGCGGCGATCTCGGCCACCCGGCGGATCACGTACAGCTTGCGCTCGAAGGCGTCCTGGTCGGCCGCCAGCGGGCCCTCGGCGGCGACGATCAGCTGCTTGATGTACGGCGCGTAGAAGTTGGCGGTGATGCCGACGTAGTCCTTGTCGACCGGGATGTCCCGCCACCCCACGACGCGCTGGCCCTCATCCCGCACCGCCTGCTCGAGCAGCCCCTCCAGCTCCGCCCGCCGCGCCTCGTCCTGCGGCAGGAAGCACACGCACACGCCGTAGGCGCCCGGCGGCGGCAGGTCCTCGATCAGCCCGCGCATCAGCTCGTCGGGCATCTGCAGGAGGATCCCTGCACCGTCGCCGGTGTTGGGATCGGCCCCCGCGGCGCCGCGGTGCTCGAGGTTCTCGAGGGCGACGATCGCCCGCTGGACGGTCTCGTGCGTGGGCTCGCCGCTCAGCCGCGCGACGAACGCGACGCCGCACGCGTCGTGCTCGTACGTAGGGTCGTAGAGTCCGACCGGACCGTTCGGTCGTGGCATCCGAGTCATTCCTTCTGGCTCCCTGGGACGGCTGCGGCGAGACTGCGCGGGAGCCGGGAAGGTAGCAGCGGCTCAGGCCGGTGTCCCTGGCCGGATGGCAGATTCGTGCGTGGTTTGCAGCGATGACCGCGTCATCTGGCGCGATCGACGCAAGATCGTTGCGCCAGGTTGCTCCAGTTGAGCGGCCTGGATGCCGATACGAGGGCAATGGTGCGCCTGCTTTCGGCCCTGCTCCTCGCCGCGGCTCTGCTCGCGCTGCCGGCGACCGCCATGGCGGACAAGCCCGACAAGGATGCCAAGCGCGAGTCGCCCGCCAAGCCGAACAACGGCACGGCCGCGAAGAGCGACGCGCGCGCGTTCGCGGACGCCGCGCTGCGTGCGGCGCTGGCGATCGAGGCGGCCAGCGCGCAGCTGGCCGCGATCGGCGACCCCGTCGCATGCGACTTCCGGGTTCCGGACGCGCGGCGCGCCGAGATCGACGGCCTCGCCGGGAAGCTGGCGACGGCCAGGCTCATCGCCTCGTTCACTCGCGACGCCGCCCCCGCCGTCAAGCGCATGACGCGTGCGCTCGACGCCGTCGAGACGCGCGACCGCGCGCTCCGTCGCGGCCGCGATGCCTGGCACGACGTCCGCTCTGACTACGCCGGCTTCGCCGAGCATCCCGACCGCTCGGTCTGCCGGCAGGTGCGCGCCTACGTCGACAACGGCTACCGCCACACGCACGGCACTCGCCGCGGCGTCCGCGCGTACCGCGCGATGACCGAGTGGGACACCACGAGCATCGACCGGCGCGTGAAGTCCGCCGTCGAGCGGCTCGTCGAGCTCGGCGTCCCCGCCGGCGAGGCTGCGGCCTTCGCCGGCGGCCTCGGCTAGCTCCCTCCCGCAACAATTTCTCGCAGCCCGAGTCGATTCTCGTCGACCTCGTTCGACGTACGGGATGGAAAGGCCAGAATCGACCCCCTACCGAGGAGGACGGCGAGATGCGTGTTGTCGTGCTGATCAAGGCGAACGAGCAGTCCGAGCGCGGCGAGATGCCGAGCGAGAAGCTGCTGACGGAGATGACGGCGTTCAACGAGGAGCTGGTGAAGGCGGGCGTGATGCTCGCCGGCGAGGGCCTGCACCCGTCCTCGAAGGGCGCGCGGGTCGAGTTCAACGGCAGCGAGCGCAAGGTGATCGACGGCCCGTTCGCCGAGACCAAGGAGCTGCTGGCCGGCTACTGGCTCTGGCAGGTCTCCTCGCTCGAGGAGGCGATCGAGTGGGTCAAGCGCATCCCCTCGCCCGACGAGGACGCCGACGGGGCGATCGTCGAGATCCGCCCGGTGTTCGAGGCCGACGACTTCGGCGACGAGCTCACGCCTGAGCTGCGCGAGCGCGACGCCGCGCTCCGCGCGCAGACGGAAGGCGCACGCTAGGTGCCGGACGCCGACGTCAAGCGCACGATCGACGCCGTCTGGCGGATCGAGTCCGCCCGGCTGATCGCGGGCCTGGCCCGCATCGTGCGCGACGTCGGCCTGGCCGAGGACCTCGCGCAGGAGGCGCTCGTGGCGGCGCTGGAGCAGTGGCCGGAGGCGGGCGTCCCGGACAACCCGGGCGCCTGGCTCATGGCCACCGCCAAGCACCGCGCGATCGACGGCCTGCGCCGCGCCGACGTGCACCGGCGCAAGACCGAGGAGCTCGGGCGCGACATGGAGCGGCGCGGAGAAGGCGAGGCGCCCGACTTCGCGGCGGAGGCGGCCGACCCGTTCGACGACGACCTCCTGCGCCTGATCTTCACCGCCTGCCACCCGGTCCTGTCGGTGGAGGCGCGCGTGGCGCTCACGCTGCGGCTGCTCGCCGGGCTCACCACCAAGGAGATCGCCCGCGCGTACCTGGTGCCCGAGGCGACGGTGCAGCAGCGCATCGTGCGCGCGAAGCGCACGCTCTCCGCGGCCCGCGTGCCGATCGAGGTGCCCGAGCGCGGCGAGCTCCCCGAGCGGCTGGCCGCCGTGCTGGAGGCGATCTACCTGGTCTTCAACGAGGGCTACGCCGCCACCGCCGGCGGGGAGTGGATGCGCCCGGAGCTGCTCGAGGAAGGGCTCCGGCTCGGTCGCATGCTGGCGGCGCTGCTGCCCGGCGAGCCGGAGGTGCACGGGCTGTCCGCGCTGATGGAGCTGCAGGCGTCGCGCGCCCGCGCGCGCGTCGGGCCGGGCGGCGAGCCGATCCTCCTGCTCGACCAGGATCGCTCGCGCTGGGACTGGATGCTGATCGGCCGCGGGCTCGCCGCCCTCGAGCGCGCGTACGCCACCGGCGGCGCCGCCGGCAGGTACACGCTGCAGGCCGCGATCGCGGCCTGCCACTCGCGTGCCCGGAGGGCCGAGGACACCGACTGGGAGAGCATCGTCGCCATCTACGACGGGCTGATCCAGGTCGCGCCGTCGCCGGTCGTGGAGCTCAACCGCGCGGTCGCGGTCGGCATGGCGTTCGGACCCGCTCAGGCGCTGCGGCTGGTCGACGACCTCGCCGGCGAGCCGGCCCTGAGCGGCTATCACCTGCTTCCGACCGTGCGCGGCGACCTGCTCGAGAAGCTGGGCCGGCCCGCCGACGCGCGCGCCGAGTTCGAGCGTGCCCTCACGCTCACCCAGAACGCCCGTGAGCGCTCCGTGCTGCTGGAGCGGATCGCGGCCGGCTCCGCGCGCGGCTAGGCCGTCGCGAGGCCGGTCTCGGCGCCCCGCGCTGCGTCGTACACCGACGCGACCTCGGCCGCCAGCGCCGGCCACGCGTAGTGCGCGGCCGCCTCGACGGCGGCCAGCTCGCCACGCCGGGTGCGCTCGGCGGGGCAGTTGACCGCGTGCACGAGCGCGTTGGCCAGCGAGTCCACGTCGTCGGGCTCGACCAGCCAGCCGGTCTCCCCGTGCGCGACGATCCTGGCGGGGCCGAACGCGTCGACGGCGATCACCGGCAGGCCGCAGGCCATGCCCTCGACGAGCACCTGCCCGAACTGCTCGCGCACCGACGGAAGCACGACGACGTCGGACGCCGCAAGGAACGCCGGCAGCTCGTCGTGCCCGTGCCAGCCCGCCAGGAACACGTCGCGCACGCCGACGCGGCGGATGGCATCGAGCGGGTGCTCGCCCTCCCACTCGCCCGGGAAGCCGCCGACGATCACGAGCGGTGCCCGGCGGGCGAAGCCCGGCTCGGCGCGCGCATAGGCCTCGATCAGCAGCGGCAGCCGCTTGACCTCGGTGAAGCGGCCGACGTAGAGCAGCACCGGAGTGGCGCTCCTGCCTCGCGCTTCGCGCTCGTCGCCGCTTCGCTGGTCGTCCGCGAAGGCTTCGAGCTCGTGTGTGGAGTAGGCCACGGAGCCGGCGTCCTCGCCCGGCGCCCAGCCCTGCGGCTCGTCGACGAGGTGCCGGCGCCAGTGCGCCACATGGTCGGTACGGCCCGGCCGGAACGCCTCCGGGTCGAACCCGTTGGGCACGAGCACGCAGCGCTCGGCGTCGAGTCCCAGCAGGGCCTCCGCGCGGGCCACCTGCGTCTCGGTGAGCACGATCACCCGCTCGCACGCGCGGGCCCACGCACGCATGCGCTCCGCCCACGCGGCGGCGTGCGGCCAGCGGCCGGGGTCGGCCTCGATCGCCTCCAGCATCAGCAGCTCGGTCCCGTGCAGGTGGCCGACGATCGGCACGCCCGGCGCCGCACGGGCGGCCGCCTCGTGGATCGGGGTCAGGTGGTGCAGGTGCAGCACGTCGGCCGAGGCCGCGTCGACGGACTGCAGCGTGCGCGCCCAGGCCACCACCTGGCGCTCGTACTCGTCGTCGTCGAGCGAGGCGTAGACGCGGTCCGGCGCGTCCGGGCGATCCTCGTAGGAGGGGTGCATCGGCGGATCGGCCCGCATCGGGTCGGGCGCGTCGAGCGCCCGCGTCATGTCGAGCGGCCGCACGTCGAGGCCGGCGTAGAACGCGCCTGCGTCGCCCTGGCCGGCGAGCGAGCCCGAGACGATCGTCACGTCCCATCCGGCGACGGCGAGGCCGGTCGCGAGGTTGCGGGCGACGTGCGCAGAGCCGCCGCGCGGGAAGAAGGCCAGGCCCATCACGGCCCGCCGAGCGTGTGAAGGCGGAGTGACCAGGCCGTGAACATACCCGGCCGGGGTCGGTCAGCGAACGTGGCGGAACACGAGCGCCGTGGAGAGCGGCCGCCCGCCCGGCTCGAGCTGCTCGTAGCCCCGGCGGGGGGCGTTGCGCAGGTAGCTGCCGGAGACGAGCGACGCCGAGCCGCCGCCGTCGAGGTTGATCGCCTGGTCGCACCCCATCGCGACCATCAGGCGCGCGAGCTCGAGCAGCGTGAGGCCGGCGTCGACCCGGGAGCGCCCGTCGACCGCCACGGCGACCACGCGGGTCTCGGACAGCCCGAGCGCCGCGCGCGGGTGGCGGCCCTCGGTGATGTCGGTGTCGAACTGGTGCGACGCGGCGCGGAACCCCTCCGCGTCGGCCGCGGGGTCGTACGCCACCTCGCCGCCCGCGACGAGCAGCGGGCCGGCCTGGAGCACGTCGCCGCGCGGGGCGGCGTGGAGCTGGTCCCGGCGCGCGATCCGGGCGGCGCCGCCCTGGACGTGGAGGCACGCGCGCACGGCGTGCCAGGGCGCCGCGAAGGCGACGTGGTCGCGGACGACGCCGTGTGTGCGCACCTCGCCGAGCGGGAGCCCGTCGGGGCGCCGGAAGAAGCCGCCCACGAGCGCCTCGCGGACATCGTGGCGGGCGCACCACGACTCGAGGCGCTCCTGCCCGGCGGGCATGATCGCGACGCCGATCTCGGTGCGCGCGGCGTCGTAGCAGGCGACGTGGAACGTGGTGGTGGCGCCCCCCTCGAGCAGGAGGCGACCGCGGCGGCTGCGCCCGTCCGGAGGAGCGACTGCCCGGGCGGCGAGGTTCAGAGCGGCCATACCGGGAGCGTGGCCTGCGCGCCACGCATCCCGGTAAAGGTGCTGTTACCAGGGAAAAACCATCGTGTTACCGGGCCCTCGACGAACGTCAACGGCGGCATTGAGCGGAGGCTCCGGATGCTGCGGCGTCTGCGCAGTTGACATCGGCCCCGAACCGCCACGCGGCCGAGGCCAACACAGGCTCAGGCCCGCGTCAACGCCGAAGGCTTGTGCACCGCCGTCCCACCGGACTTCTCGCTCTTGACGAGGTACTGCGGCTCGTCCTTCGAGGCCCGGACCTTGCGCCCTCCCGCCTCGGTGTCGGACGTGATCTTGCGCTCGACGGTCCCGACGGCCTCGCCGCCGTGGCTGGACCACTTGACGCGGTCTCCCTTCTTGAACTCGGCCATGCGAGCGCCCTACCCCGCGTCGACGCGCCGTTCACGCTGCGTAGCGCCAAGTTCACGAACCTGGCCAGTTCGCACCCGACTGGTGGTCCTGTTCGGAAACGGACAGGACGGCGGGCGCTGCTGCCTGCGTGGCGCGCTCGGAGTCACCGCCCGACGCGAAGACGTAGCCGCCGCTCCTCAGGCGTGATAGAGACGGCAGGCCTTGCGCCCGTCGCTGCGCACCTGGCTGGTCCCCGCCGCCGCGCTGCTCCTCGTCGTGCTGTTCGTCGCCGATCTGATGACGCGCGACGACACGGTGCTGGTCGCGCTGTACGCGCTCGGGCCGCTGATCGCCGTCGTCGGAGGGGGCCCGCGGGCCGTCGCGGCGGTCGGCGCGCTGGCGCTCGCGCTGGCCATCGCGCACAGCCTCGACGACGACATGTCGGGCACCGCGCAGGACGCCGTCCGCCTCGCGACCGTGGCGCTGACCGCGCTGCTCGCGGTCTGGATCGCCGCGCTGCGCGAGCGCGCGCAGCGCCTCAGCCGCGAGACCGAGGAAGGGCTCGGGTTTCTGACCGCGGTGTTCGAGCGCGCGCCCGTCGGGATCGCCCTGCTCGACACCGACCTGCGCTTCGTGCGCGTCAACGACCACATCACCGAGATCAACGGCGTGCCGGCGGCCGACCACGTCGGGCGCACGATCGCCGACGTGCTGCCGGGCCTTCCGCCCGAGGTCGCGGCCGACGCCGCCGAGGTGGCGCGCACCGGGCGGCGCGTGAGCCAGATGGAGGTCGTCGGCTCGACCCCGGCGCGGCCGGGCGTCATGCGCCACTGGATCGTCAGCTACTGGCCGGTGCGCACGCCCCTGACCGACGAGCTGGTGGGCGTCGGGCTCGTCGTCGACGAGGTCACCGAGCGGCGCTCCGCCGAGCGCGCGCTGCGCGCGCAGACCGACCGCTACGAGGCGCTCCTGCTGGCGCTCTCGGAGGTGGGCGAGGGCCTGGTGGTGCTCGAGCGCGACGGCCGCTGCGTGTACGCCAACGCCGCGTTCGAGCAGCTCAGCGGCTACACGTTCCCGGAGCTGGCGGCGATGGACTCGGTGCTCGACCTCGTGGTCGACGACGAGCGCGAGGACGCCCGCCGGCGCGCGGCGGCGCGGATCGAGCAGGGCGCCGTCGAGCACGCCGTGGCGCTCACCGTCCGGCGCCGCGACGGCGCGACGCTCGACCTCGAGGTCGGCGGCGTGCCGCTCGACGTCGAGGGCCGCCACCAGCTCGTCGTCGTCGTCCGCGACGTCTCCGAGCGCCGCCGCGCCGAGGCCGAGCGCGAGGCGCTGCTGCGGCGCTCGGCGCTGGTCGCCGAGGCCAGCGAGGTCTTCGACCAGTCGCTCGACGAGCAGCTGACGATGGACAGCGTGGCGCGCCTGTGCGTGCGCGAGCTCGCCGACACCTGCGTGATCCTGCTCGGGAGCGAGCCCGAGCGCGTGCGCCGGGTAGCGGTCGTGGCGCGCGACGACGCCCACGAGCGGGAGCTGGCCGAGGGGCTGCTGCGCGCGCCGCTCGAGGAGCGCGACGACCACGCCGTGCTGGCGGCGATGACTACGGGGACGGGCGCCGTCACCGACGCCCCCGCCGGGCTCGGCACGCGGGCCCTGACGGTGGCGCTGCGCGCCCGCGGGCGCACCCACGGCGTGCTCGTCGCCGGCTTCGACGCGCTGCCGGCGCGCGACGAGCTCGAGCTGCTCGCCCTGTTCGAGGACCTCGGCCGGCGCGCCGCCCTGGCGCTCGACAACGCGCGCCTGTACGAGGAGCGCGACCAGGTCGCGCGCACGCTCCAGCGCTCACTCCTACCGACCGCGCTGCCCGAGATCCCGGGCGTCGAGATCGCGGCCCGGTACGTGGCGGCGGGCGAAGGCAATGAGGTCGGCGGCGACTTCTACGACTGCTTCGCCACCGGTGGTGGCGACTGGGCGGTCGTGATCGGCGACGTGTGCGGCAAGGGCGCCGAGGCGGCCACGCTGACCGCGCTCGCCCGCTACACGCTGCGGGCCGCGGCCGCGCACACCCGCCGCCCGCGCGCGGTGCTCGGCGAGCTCAACGAAGCGCTTCTGCGCCAGCGCCTCGACTACCGCTTCTGCACGGTGCTCTACACCTCGCTCACCCCGCGCGCGGGCCACGTCGACGTCGTGGTGGCCACGGGCGGCCACCCGCTGCCGCTGGTGCTGCGGGCCAGCGGCGAGGTCCAGACCGCCGGCCTGCCGGGAACGCTGCTCGGCATCGTCGACGACCCGGAGCTGTCCGAGCAGCGGCTCGTGCTCGCGCCCGGCGACGCGCTGGTGCTCTACACGGACGGCGTGACGGAGACGACCGCCGTCGACCGGGCCACCGGCGGCCGCCTGGAGGAGTTCCTGGCGACGTGCGCGGGCGGCGCCGCGAGCATGATCGCCGAGGCGGTCGAGCGCGAGGCCGTGGACGCACAGGACGGCCCGCCGCGCGACGACGTCGCCGTGGTCGTGGTCCGGGCGATCGACGGCGGCGCAGCGCCGTTTGACCTCACCGACCAGGGGGTAGCGGCTCCGTCGTGAAGCTGCTGGTGGTCACCCCCGAGCCCGTCGACGCCAACCTGCTGCGCGCCACTCTCGGCGACGAGGTCGAGGGCGCCGAGGTGCTCGTGATCGCGCCCGCGACGAACCAGTCCAAGCTGGCGTTCTGGGTCTCGGACCCCGACGAGGCGATCCACGAGGCCGAGACCGCCCAGGTCGAGACCGTCGAGCGGCTCGAGGAGGAGGGCATCGACGCCGCCGGCGACACGGGCGAGAGTGAGCCCGCCGTCGCGATCGAGGATGCCCTGGCGACGTTCAAGGCCGACCGGATCCTGATCTTCAGCCACCCTGACCTCGACTACCGCGAGGACAAGGGGCTCCAGGACGCCGACGAGCGGTTCGGCGTGCCGGTCACGCACGCCCAGATCTCGCGGTAGCGCTGGCGATCGCCTCGGCGCCGACGAGCCGCTCGAACGGCCCGATCACCTTCCACAGCGCCCGCAGCCGCAGGCTGGCGGTGCGGTCGACCGGCTCCACGCGGGCCTCGCTCACCAGCGCGCTGCCGTCAGCGCCTGCCTCGACCCAGTGGGCGAAGGCGACGCGGACGGTGCCGGGCTCGTCCCAGCGCGCGAAGTCGTCGGGCCCGCCGAGCCGCGGGTAGTCGCGCGCGAGCGTCCAGATCCGCCCGCAGAGCCCGGCCAGCACGTGGTGCTCGCCCTCTTCCAGGACGGTGAACGGGTAGGCGCGGAAGAGCTCGCCGTAGGTCATCCCGCCGTCGAGACCGGGAATCCGCCAGCGCACGAGCCGCCCGAGCGTGCGCGTGTCCGAGAGCCGGATCCCGTTGGCCGCGCGCCACAGGTCGTCGGCCGGCACGGGAGCGGTGCGGCGGTGGCGCGTGCGGACGACAGGCTCGGGGAGCCAGTCGTCCAGGCGGGTATCGTCGGCGGCTCGCATGCGGTTGATCCAGCACAAGCGGGAGGCGTACTGGTTCTACCGCGTCCTCTCGCTCGGCTACGACGACTGGGTCAATCCGCTGTTCTGGACCGCCCGCATGCGCGATGCCGCGCTCGCGGCGGCGCGCCTTGACCGGCGCGACCTCGAGACGCTCGACGCGGGCGCCGGAACCGGCTTCACGACCGAGGGGATCGTGGCGCACGTGGACCCGCTGCAGGTCACGATGCTCGACCAGAGCCCGCACCAGCTCGCCCGGGCCGCGCGGCGGCCTGCACTGGCCGGCGTGCGGCGCCTGGAGGGCGACGCCGAGCAGCTCCCGTTCGCCGACGACGCCTTCGACCGCTACGTCTCGGCCGGCAGCATCGAGTACTGGCCGGACCCCCAGCGCGGCATCGCCGAGGCCTACCGCGTGCTGCGCGCCGGCGGCGTCGGCGTGGTGATCGGGCCCGTCCGGCCCGCTGGGCGGCTCGCCCGCGCGCTCGCCGACGCCTGGATGCTGTTCCCCTCCGAGCACGAGTACCGCGAGTGGTTCGAGCGCGCCGGCTTCGCCGGCGTCGAGCTGCTGCCGGTCGCGCCGGACTGGTACCGCGACCGCCGCGTGCCGTACGCCGTCGCGGTGTCGGGCACCAAGCCGGCGCCCGGGCCGTCGCCGCTGCCGCCGGCGCCCGCCGCCGCCGAGGACCGCCGCGCGCCGCTGACCGCCGGCGGGCGGCTGCGGGCGGCGGTGCGCTTCGCGGCCGGCAGCGCAGCCGGCTTCGCGTTCGTGCCGATCGCGCTCGCGATGACGCTGCGCGCCCGACTGGAGCGGCGGTGACGAGCCACGTCGCGACCGCCCGCCGCCCGGCCGCGCTGGCCGTGCTGTGGCGCTTCTCGCGCCCGCACACGCTGGTCGGCACGTTCCTGAGCGCCGCCGGCCTGTACCTGATCGCGGTCGCCGCGCTGCCGGGAGCCGGGATCGACCACCTGCTGTGGGTCATGCTCGCCGGCGCGTGCGTGAACGTGGCGATCGTCGGCGTCAACCAGATCACCGACGTCGAGATCGACCGCGTCAACAAGCCGCACCTGCCGCTGGCGGCCGGCGAGCTCTCGGCCGACGCGGCGTGGCGGATCGTGGCGGTGTGCGCCGCCGTGCCGGTGGTGCTCGGCCTCACGCAGGGGCCGCTCGAGACCGGCGCCGTGGTCGCCGCCCTGGCCGTCGGCGCCGCGTACTCGCTCCCGCCCGTGCGGCTCAAGCGCCATCCGGTGGTCGCGTCGCTGTGCATCTCGGGCGTGCGCGCGGTCGCCGTCAACCTCGGCATGTACGGGCACTTCAGCCTGGCGTTCGGCGGGCGGCTCGAGATCCCGCCGTCCGTCTGGGCGCTGACGCTGTTCGTGCTGCCGTTCTCGTTCGCGATCGCCGTCCTCAAGGACGTGCCCGATCGGGAGGGCGACCGCCGCTTCGGCGTGGGCACGTTCACGGTCCGGCTCGGACCGCGCCGCGCCGCCGGGCTCGGCATCGCGGCGCTGGTCGCCGCCTACGCCGGAATGGCGGTGCTCGGGCCGCTGCTCGTCGACGACGCGGACGGGGCCGTGCTGGCGCTCGGCCACCTCGCGGCGCTGGCCGCGGTGGTGGCGATGGCGCGCCGGGCCGACCCCGCGGATCCGGCCGCCTTCACCCGCTTCTACCTCGGCGTCTGGGTCCTGTTCTTCCTCGAGTACGCGCTCGTCCCGGTCGCCGTGTTAGTGCGCTGACGAACTGGACCAACGGTCGAAGTACAGGTTTGTTCGCTGTACACATTGGAGTAGACGCGGCTGTGCCAGGCCAGTAATGTGCCGCGAGATGTCGCTGGCTTATGACGCCGAGCGCCGCCAGCCGCAACCGGGGACCCAAGCGCTGCCTCCTGGGCGCTTCGGTCGCTGGAGCGGCTCTTCCCCGGCGCGCAACACGATCACCGCCAGTCAGGCCCGTGCGGCGCGGCAACGCGAGCAGCGCCGTGACGAGCAGGCCGTTTCGGCCTGGCTGCGCGAGCTGTCCGGGCGCCCTCGCTGAGCGCCCGGACTGCGCCTCTCTTCACCCTCGTTTCGCACGCCCACCACGCGGGCACGGTTTCATGTAGGCACACGACTTACAGGAGACCTCATGACACCGCTGCATCAGCTGGCCGACCAGGGCCAGAGCGTCTGGATCGACTTCCTCTCGCGCCGCTTCGTCCACGACGGCGACCTCGCCGGCCTGATCCGCGACGGGGTCGTGGGCGTGACGTCGAATCCCACGATCTTCCAGGGCGCGATCGCCGAGGGTGACGCCTACGACGAGCAGATCAAGGAGCTGACGGCCACCGAGTCCGAGCCCAAGGAGATCTTCATCGCCCTCGCGCGCGACGACATCCGCGCCGCCTGCGACCTGCTGCGGCAAGTCTGGGACGAGGGTGAGGGCAAGGACGGCTGGGTCTCGCTCGAGGTCGACCCCAACCTCGCCCACGAGACCCAGCGGACGATCGACGAGGCGGCCCGCCTGCACGCGCTCGTCGACCGGCCGAACCTGCTGATCAAGATCCCGGCCACCCGCGAGGGGCTGCCCGCGATCGAGGAGACGATCGCCGCCGGGATCCCGGTCAACGTGACGCTGATCTTCTCGCTCGAGCGCCACCGCGAGGTTGCCGAGGCCTACGTGCGCGGCCTCCAGCGCCTCGTCGACGGCGGCGGCGACCCCTCGCGGATCGCGTCCGTGGCGTCGTTCTTCGTCTCGCGCGTCGACACCGAGGCCGACCGCCGGCTCGACGAGGTCGGCGGCCACGACGAGCTCAAGGGCACGCTGGCGATCGCCAACGCCAAGCTCGCCTACGCGACGTACCAGGAGATCTTCTCCGGCGACGCGTGGGAGAAGCTGGCCGCGGCCGGCGCCACGCCGCAGCGCTGCCTGTGGGCCTCCACCTCGACCAAGAACCCCGAGTACCGCGACGTGATCTACGTCGAGGAGCTGGTCGGGCCCGACACGGTCAACACGATGCCGCGCGAGACCGTCGAGGCGGTCATGGACCACGCCGAGATCGAGCGCACGCTCGACCGCGACGTCGAAGGCGCGCGCCGCACGCTGGAGGCGTTCGCGGCCGCCGGGATCGAGTACGACGACGTCGTCGAGACGCTCGAGCGCGAGGGCGTGGAGAAGTTCGCCAAGTCCTTCCGCGAGCTGTTCGCCGACATCGAAGGCAAGCGCGACGAGTTGGTAGGAGCCACGGCGTGAGCGACCGCAGCGACTTCCGGCGGGAGCTCGGCCAGCAGCTGCGCGTGGACTCCGTCCGCGCGTCGGCCGCGGCCGGCTCCGGTCACCCGACGTCGTCGATGTCGGCCGCCGACCTCTCGGCGGTGCTGCTCGACGGCCACCTGCGGATCGACCCCGAGAACCTCGACGACCCGTCGGCCGACCACCTGATCTTCTCCAAGGGCCACGCGTCGCCGCTCTACTACGCGGTCCTGAAGGCGCTCGGCGTGATCGACGACGCCGAGCTGCTGACGTTCCGCCGGCTCGGCTCGCGACTCGAGGGCCACCCGACGCCGCGGATCCCGCCCACCGACGTCGCCACCGGCTCGCTGGGCCAGGGGCTGCCGATCTCGGTCGGCGTGGCGATGGCGGGCCGCAGCCTCGACCGCCTGCCGTACCGCGTGTGGTGCCTGTGCGGCGACTCGGAGATGGCCGAGGGCTCGATGTGGGAGGCGTTCCAGCACGCCGGCTGGGAGGGCCTCGACAACTTGGTCGCGATCATCGACGTCAACCGCCTCGGCCAGACGCGCGAGACGATGCTGGGCTGGGACACCGACGGCTACGCGCGTCGCCTGGAGGCGTTCGGCTGGAACGTGATCGTCTGCGACGGCCACGACGTGGACGCGATCGAGGCCGCCTACGCGGAGGCCGAGGCCACCGAGGGCCGCCCGACGGCGATCGTCGCCCGCACGATGAAGGGCCGCGGGGTGAAGGCGGTCGAGGACCAGCCGGGCAGGCACGGCAAGCCGCTCGACGACCCCGAGGCGGCGATCGAGGAGCTCGGCGGCGAGCGCGACCTCCAGATCCGCATCGCCCGGCCGATCGGCGGCACGCCGCACCGCTTCGAGACGTCGGGCGGCGAGCTGCCGCGCTGGGAGCTGGGCGAGGAGGTCGCCACGCGCAAGGCGTACGGCGAGGCGCTGACGGCGCTCGGCGCACGTCGTGGCGACGTCGTGGCGCTCGACGGCGAGGTCTCGAACTCGACCCACTCGGAGGACTTCCGGGCCGCGCACGAGGACCGCTACTTCGAGATGTTCATCGCCGAGCAGCAGATGGTGGCGGCGGCGATCGGCATGCAGGTGCGCGGCTGGGTCCCGTTCGCCTCCACGTTCGCGGCGTTCCTCTCGCGGGCGTACGACTTCGCGCGCATGGGCGCGATCTCGCGCGCGAACATCCGTCTCAGCGGCTCGCACGCCGGGGTGTCGATCGGCGAGGACGGCCCGTCGCAGATGGCGCTCGAGGACATCGCGAGCTTCCGCGCCATCCACGGCTCGACGGTGCTGCACCCCAGCGACGCGAACCAGACCTCGGCGCTCGTCGAGGCGCTCGCCGACACGCCCGGGATCTGCTTCCTGCGCACGCTGCGGGGCAAGACCCCGGTCCGGACGCCGGCGGACGAGCCGGTGCGGATCGGCGGCAGTCGCGTGGTGCGCGGCGAGGACGCCGCCGACGTCGCGATCGTGGCGTGCGGGATCACCGTCGACGAGGCCGACCGCGCGGCGGCCGCGCTCGAGGACGAGGGCGTCGCCGCCCGCGTGCTCGACTGCTACTCGATCAAGCCGCTCGACGCCGACGCGGTCCGCGCGGCGGCGCGCGACTGCGGCGCGATCGTGACCGTCGAGGACCACTGGCCGGAGGGCGGCCTGGGCGACGCGGTGCTCGACGCGCTCGCCGACGCGCCCGACCGGCCGCCGGTGACCAAGCTCGCCGTGCGCGAGATGCCCGGGTCGGGCAGCCCCGAGGAGCTGCTCCACGAGGCAGGGATCGACGCGGAGGCGATCGCCGCCGCGGCCCGCAAGGTGGTCCGCGCCGCCGCCTAGGCGGCGTCTTCGGGCGGCTCCGCGGCCGGGAGCTCCTCCCGGGCGTGGACGCCGCACAGAAAGGGGCCGCCCGTCTCGCGGGCGGCCTCGATCTCCTGGCCCGTGAGGCGGGCGCCGCAGACCGAGCAGGTCTTCTCGAGCGTGTCGTCGAGGGTGCGCTCTTCGAGGTCCATGGCGCGTTTATAGCGCGTCCGGGAGCTGCTGCTCTAGCTCGGCGACCCCGGCGAACAGATCCCCCTGCTCAGCGACGCGCTCGAGCACGTCCGGTGCGCGGAACACGAGGTCGTCCGGCTCAGTCGCGCCTTCGACCTCGTGCCAGGTCAGCGGGGTCGAGACCGTCGGCTCGGCGAGCGCGCGCAGCGAGTACACGGACACGGTCGTCTTGTGGCGCGAGTTCTGGCTCCAGTCGACGAACACCTTGCCGGAGCGCTTGGCGCGGGTCATCTCCGACAGCACGAGCTCCGGCCGCCGGCGCTCGAGCAGCTGCGCGAGGCCGTGGGCGAAGCGGCTCGTCGTCTCGTAGGTCGTCGGCGTGTTGAGCGGCACGTAGACCTGCATGCCCTTCGAGCCGGACGTCTTGGCGAACGCCTGCATGCCGAGGTGCTCGAAGATCGCCCGCAGCTCGAGCGCCACCTCCGCGCACTGCACGACCGTGGCGGGCGGCCCCGGATCGAGGTCGAAGGCCAGCACGGTCGGGCTCGTGTACGCCTCCGCCAGCGCCAGCGACGTGTGCAGCTCGAGGTCCGCCAGGTTGGCCAGCCACACGAGCGTCGCGAGGTCGTCGACGACGCAGAAGTCGATCCTCCCGTCGCGCGCCCGGCTGCTCTCGACCCGCGCCGTGCGCACCCAGTCGGGCCGGTGCGACGGGCACTGCTTCTCGTAGAAGTGCGGCCCGTCGACGCCGTCCGGGTAGCGCTTGAGCGTGATCGGCCGCCCGCGCAGATGTGGCAGCAGTGCGGGCGCCACGCGGGTGTAGTACTCGATCACGTGGCCCTTGCTGAAGCCGGCGGCAGGGTACATCGGCTTCTCGAGGTTGGAGAGCGACAGCCGGCGGCCCTCGATCTCGATCTCCACGCGCTTGGCGGCGGGCACCGCCGTCAGGCTAGAGGAGGGCCGACCGGCCGCGGTTGCGGTCGAGCTCGAACCAGACCGCGACGCGGGGCGAGCGCCGCACGCCCCAGCGCGACGCTACGCGCTCGACGATGTGCAGGCCGAGCCCGCCGCCGCCGTCGAGGTCCGGCGGCCGCTGGGCGGGGTCGCCGGCGGAACCGGCGGGGTTCTCGACCTCGATCCGCACGGCGGCCTCGTCGCCCGACACGCGGACGCGCAGCGTCATCCCCTCGTGGGCGCCGCCGTGCCAGACGCCGTTGGCGACCAGCTCGGTGACCAGCAGGCTGACGTCGGCCAGAGCCTGCGGCGGCAGGCGCTGGGCGAGCTCACGGTCGACCAGCCGCCGTGCCCGCGCACCCGCGTCGGGCCCGCCCTGGACCTCAGCCTCGGCGAGGAAATCGCTCACATGACGAGCGTGCCCGTCATTGCACTGACGGTAGCCTCGAACTCGGCGAGCCCGTCCGGATGCTGACGAGCCTACGCGGCGACCCGCTCGAGCCCCGGCGCGCGCTTGCGCTCGTCGATCAGGTCGAGCACGGCCTCCTCCAGCTCGCGCTGGTGGATCGGGAGCTCGCCGTGGCCGGCGTCCGTCGCCTCCTCGAGCACGGGGCGCGCGATCACGAGGCCGCCCTGGTAGGCGTCGAACACCCGCGGGTCGATGTACGACGCGCGGCAGACGGCGGGCGTGTTGCCGAGGTAGACCGAGACCTCCTTGACGGCGCGCGTGATCGCGCGCTTGCGGCCGGTCTTGGAGCCCGCCACCTCGCCCGACACCGCGAGCGCGACGGCGGCCAGCAGGGTGGCGTTCCAGGTGCGGAAGTCCTTGGCCGAGAAGTCCCCGCCGGTCGCCTGCTTGAGGTAGGCGTTGATGTCCTCCGAGCGCACGTCGCGCCAGCGCCGGCCGTCCCGGTACGCCAGCAGCTCGTCGCCTCCGCCGCGGCGCCGGCGCAGGCGAGCGACGAGCTCCGCCGCGACCGGGTCGACGACCGCCTGCACGCGCCGGACGCCGCTTTTGGCCGGGTAGTCGAAGACCATCTCGCCGTCGCTCCCCACGGTCACGTGCTGCTTGCGCATCGTGGCCAGGCCGTAGCTCTCGTTCTGGACGGTGTACTCCTCCGAGCCGATCCGGAAGAAGCCGCGGTCGAGCAGTCGCACGGCGAGGGCCAGCACCCGCGCCCGCGTGGGCTCGTCGCCCTCCTCGAGGTCCTTGCCCACGCTGTCGCGCAGATCGGGCAGCGCGCGGGCGAACTCGGCCATGTCGTCGAACTTCTCGGCGTCGCGCCGCGCCCGCCATTGCTCGTGGTAGAGGTACTGCTTGCGGCCCGCGGCGTCCGTCCCCGTGGCCTGCAGGTGGCCGCGCGGCGAGGAGCAGATCCAGACGGTCTCCCAGGCGGGCGGGATGCCGAGCTCCCGGATCCGGGCGACGTCCTCGGGGTCCGTGATCCGGTTCCCTTCGTCGTCGAGGTACTCGAATCCCTTGCCGCGACGGCGGCGGCTGATCCCGGGGCCGGAGCAGTCGGATCGGCGAAGGCGGGCCACGACCATGAAGTCTTCCCGCGGGCGCGAGGTTTAGGCTTCTGGCGCCGATGGCCAACCTGGAGTTCGAAACCACGCACAACGGGTCGGTCGTCGTGATCGCCCCCACCGGGGAGCTCGACCTCTCGGGCGCCGCCATCCTGCAGGCCGAGCTCGACCGCCTGTCCGAGGACGGCGACCTCGGCGGCGTCGTGCTCGACCTGCGCGGCCTGGCGTTCATGGACTCGAGCGGGCTCCGGCTCGTCGTGCTCGCGGACATGCAGGCGCGCGACGCCGGGCGGCGGTTCGCGATCGTGCGCGGCGACGAGACGGTGCACCGCGTGTTCGAGATCACGCGGATGAGCGACCGGCTGGACTTCGTCGAGAGCCCGGAGGAGCTCGCATGAGGGTCGAGCGCAGGCTTCCGGCCAGCCCCGAGGCGGCGTCCGTGGCCCGCCATGCGCTCGACGGCCTGAGCGACGCGGTGCCGGACGCGCGGCTGCGCGACGTGCGGCTGCTCGTCTCGGAGGTCGTCACCAACGCCGTGCGGCACGCGAACCTCGCGGCCGGCGACGCGATCGAGCTCGTCGTCGAGCTCTCGCGGGGAACGCTGCGGGTCGAGGTGCACGACCCGGGCGGCGGGTTCGTGCCCTCCGCGCCGTCGCCCGATCCCACGCGCCCGTCCGGCTGGGGCCTGTACCTGGTGGCCGAGCTCGCGGACCGCTGGGGCGTCGACTCCGACGAGACGACGCTCGTGTGGTTCGAGTTCGACCGCGAGGCCGCCGCGGCCTAACGGAGCCCCAGGAGGACGTCGACCACGAGCTGGTCGAGCCGCTCGTTGTAGTAGCCGCGGCGGGCGAGCTCGTCGAGCGCGTCGACCTCCGCCTTCAGCACGTCCGGCGCGTCGCCGTCGACCGAGGGCACCGCCAGCTCGGCCACCGACGCGGCCTCGAGCGCCTCCTGGACCTCCGGCAGCGCGTCGAACCGCTGCGCGGCGTCGGCGAGCGCACCGTACGTGCGCATGCAGCCGTCGGCGAAGTCCCACACCCCCGCGGCGTCCTCGTTGCGGAACGCGTGCGCGTCGAAGTGCAGCGGCCCGGCGTAGCCCGCCCGCTCGAGCAGGCGCACGAGCAGGAACGCCTCCTTGAGGTCCTCTGCGCCGAAGCGGAAGTCCTGGTCGTAGCGCCCGACGTCCTGCCCGTTGAGGTCGATGTGGAACAGCTTGCCGGCCCACAGCGCCTGCCCGACGCCGTGGTGGAAGGACAGCCCGGCCATCGTCTCGTGGGCGACCTCGGGGTTGACGCCGACCAGCTCGGGCCGGTCGAGCGTCGAGATGAAGTGCAGCGCGTGGCCGACGGTCGGCAGGAAGATGTCGCCGCGCGGCTCGTTGGGCTTGGGCTCGAGCGCGAACTTGAAGCCATAGCCCTGGGCCTCCGAGTACTCCACGAGCACGTTGACCGCCTCGCGGTAGCGCTCGAGCGCGTCGCGCGGGTCCTTGGCGATCGCCGCCTCCGTCCCCTCGCGGCCGCCCCAGAAGACGTAGACCTCGCCTCCCAGCTCCGCGCCCATGTCGATCGAGCGCATCGCCTTGCCGATCGCCGCCCGGCGGACGCGGCGGTCGTTGGAGACGAACGCGCCGTCCTTGAAGGCGGGGTGCCCGAAGAGGTTGGTGGTCGCCATCCCGACGCCCATCCCGGTCTCCTCGAGCGCGGCCTTGAACCGCGCCACGATCCGGTCCCGCTCGGCTGCGCTCGACCCGGGCGGCACGAGGTCGTCGTCGTGCAGGCTCACGCCCCACGCACCGCGCTCGGCCAGCCGCCTGACCGAATCGACGGGGTCGACCGGATCGCGCGTGGGGCCGCCGAACGGATCGCGTCCAGGGTTGCCGACAGTCCAGAGACCGAACGTGAATCGAGGTTCCATGGATGTGACGCTATCTCTTCGTCACCGTCACCTCTACGGTGTCGGTCGCCGTGGCGCCGTCGGCATCGGTGACGGTGACGGTCGCGGTGTAGATGCCCGCCTTGTTGTACCTGTGCGTGGCTGTCCGCGACGTGCTCGGCTTCGTCGGCTTGCCCGCCCCGAAGTCGAACTGGTACCTCAGCGCGTCGCCGTCCGGGTCCGACGCGGTGGCCGTGAACGTCACGTTCAGCGGCGCCGTGCCGGATGCCGGCGCGGCCGTCAGGTCGACGGTCGGGGCGCGGTTGCCGGCGGTCACCACCACCGTGTCGGTGGCGGTGAGGCCGCGCGGGTCGGTCACCGTCACCGTCGCCGTGTACGTCCCCGCCGCGGCGTACGTGTGGCTCGGGTTCTGCAGGAACGAGCGTGTGCCGTCGCCGAAGTCCCACGCGTAGCTGAGCGGGTCGCCGTCGGGATCGGAACCGGCCGCGGAGAACTGCACGGTCAGCGGCGGCTTGCCGGCGACCGGGTCGCCGGCGGCCTCCACCGCCGGCGCGCGGTTGGCCGGCGGGTCGTTGACGATGATCTCGACCGCGGCGGTGCCGGTGGCGCCCTCCGGATCCCTGACGGTGACCGTCGCCATGTAGGTGCCCGGCTCCATGTAGGTGTGGTCCGGGTTCTGGCGCAGCGAGGTGGCGCCGTCACCGAAGTCCCACGAGTAGGCCAGCGGGTCGCCGTCCGCGTCGGTGCCGGTGGCCGAGAACGCCACGGTCAGCGGCGCCTGGCCGGACCGCGGGTCGCCCGTCGCCACCACCGTCGGCGCCGCGTTGCCGGGCTCGGGGACGCCGCACTCGTCCGAGCCCGCCGCACCGGCGGAGACCTCGATCCCGCCGAGCAGGTGCTCGAGGTAGTCGGCCTCGGAGAACGACTCGGCGGTGTGGCCCATGCCGGTGTACCAGGAGCGGCCGCCGTCATAGCGCTGGCACCACGAGATCGGATGGTCGTCGGCCAGCGCATCGCTGCCGTCGCCCTCCTCATAGGTGGTCTCGTCCAGCGTGAGGAGCACGTGCACGCCGCCTGCGCGCGGGCTATAGTCGCCGTCCGGGACGTTCGGATCCTGGTAGTCGGGCGAGCGGTAGTTGTACCACTCGTCCAGACGCTGCCAGGCGGTCGGCAGATGGCGCGTGGAGATGTCCGTCCGGTCCTCGACGCGCACCGTCGCCGTCTGGTTCTGCGGGTGGCTGAGGAAGTAGCCGCCCACCAGCTTGCCGTACCAGTTCCAGTCGTACTCGGTGTCGGCCGCGGCGTGGATGCCGGTGTAGCCGCCACCCGCCTGGATGTAGCGCTCGAACGCGCGCTGCTGCGTGTCGTTCAGCGGGTCACCCGTCGTCGACAGGAAGACGACCGTGTCGTAGTTGCTCAGGATCGTGTCACGGAAGGCCGTCGAGTCCTCCGTGTGGTCGACCTGGAAGCCGTGCTCGTCGCCGAGCGCCTCGATCGCCGCGTGCCCCTCGTCGATCGAGTCGTGCCGGAACCCGGTCGTCTCCGAGAACACCAGCACCCGGAAGCGCGCCTCCGGGTCGGCATTGTCGAGGACCTGGACCCGCACCGTGCGGGTCGCCGTCAGCTCGCCGTCGGACACCGTGAGCACCGCGTCGTACTCGCCGGGCGCCGTGTAGGTGTGCGAAGGGTTCTGCTGCGTCGACGCCGGCGAGCCGTCGCCGAAGTCCCAGCTGTAGGTGACCTCGTCCCCCTCGTCGGGGTCGGACGCCGCGGCCGTGAAGTTGACCGCGAGCGGGGCGTAGCCCACGGTCGGGCTCGCCTGCGCGGAGTCGATCACCGGCCGGCGGTTCGCCGGCGGGGGCTCCTCGCAGCCGCGGGCGCCGTCGACCTCGAAGTAGTCGAACGCGACGTTGCCGCCGCCGCTGTTGACGCCGAGCGTGAAGAGCCCGAACGAGGGCGTCGTCATCGCGTTGGTCACGGTGCCGCCGTCCAACCAGGTCTGGCCGTCACGGGAGTACTCGCCCTTGTAGGAGTTGCCCGTCTTGGTCAGACGCAGCCAGAACACCGTCCCGCTGCCGGCGGCGATCTGCGGGTCGGTAGCCGGTCCGGTCGGCGTGCCGGCGACCTCCGTCCGCAGCTCGAGGCGGTTCAGCGCCGTCTGGCCGTCGTCGGAGATGACGTCCCACTTGACGTAGTTGTCGTCGTCCTTGTAGGCCAGCAGGCCGGCCTGCTCGTAGCCGCCGCTGATCGTCGACGCGTCGAGCTTGGTCTCGATCACCCAGTCGGCCCCGGCGTGGTCGGCGGTCTGGAGGAAGAACGGGCCCGAGGTCGGCGTGTTGCCGGTCGAGTAGATGTCGCCGTTCTTCGTCGTGACGTTCAGCGCACTGCCCGAGACGTTGTACGCCGTGGCGTCGTCGCGGACGATGTGGTTGAACTTCGCCGTGTCGAGGCTGGTGCCGTTGAACTCGTCACCGGTGCTGGCGCACTCGCACGGCCCGCCGGCGTCCTGCCCGTCGAGCAGGAAGTAGTCGAAGGCCACCGTGTCGCCCTGGCCCGCGGCGATCGGCCCGAAGGCGAACACGCCGAAGTCGGGCGAGGCCATGGCGTTTGTCACGGTGCCCGCGTCCTGCCACGTCGTGCCGTCACGCGAGTACTCGCCCTTGTAGGACGAGCCCGTCTTGGTCAGGCGCAGCCAGAAGATCGTGCCGCTGCCCTCGGCGACCTGCGGGTCCGTAGCGGGCCCGACGGGCGCCCCGGCAGTCTCCGACCGCAGCTCGATGCGGTTGATCCGCGTCTGGCCGTCGTCGGAGATCGGGTCGAGCTTGACGTAGTTGTCGTCGTCGCCGTAGGCGATCAGGCCGCCCTGGGCGTAGCCGCCGGTGACCCTCGAGTCGATCTTCGTCTCGATCACCCAGTCCGTGCCGGCGTGGTCCGCCGACTGGAGGATGAAGTTCTTCGGATCGCTGTTCGGGGTCGAGTAGATGTCGCCCGGCTGGGTCGTGATCGTCAGGGCGCCGCCCGAGACGCTGTACGCGGTCGCGTCCTCGCGGACGATCGCGTTCCAGCGCGTCTTGTCGAGGCTCGAGCCCTCGAACTGGTCGTCGCGGCTCGGGCCGGCGGGCGTGCCGCCGTCACCGGTCGTCAGCGTGAACGAGTCGAACGCGGCCACGGGGTTGCCGGTGCCGTCGTTGCTGAACGCGAACATGCCGAGCCTCGCGTTCGCCGGCAGCGGGGCCGGCCGCCCGACCGGGGTCCAGGCAGATCCGTCGCGCGAGTAGGAGCCAGTGATGTTCGTCCCGTCGGACACGATCCGGACGTAGAAGTCGTCCGGGAAGTCCGCGGGCAGGTTGGTCTGCTCCGAGTCGGCCGCGTCGTTGCGCGGGGTGCCCGCGTTCTCGTAGATGAACTCGAACTTCTCGGCCCCCTCCGCCGTGTGGGCGATGCGCCCGAGCTTCGTGAAGTTCGAGTCGTCGCCGTACACGATCATGCCGGCCTGGTGGTACTGGGCCGAGCCGTTGAACCGCATCTTCGCGGTCGCCTGCCAGGGACCCGTGGGCGCGCTGCGCAGAACGATGTTCCTGGCGTCGTTGCGGCCGCCGTAGAGGTCGCCGGTCTGGGCCGGGATGTTGAGCGTGCCGCCGCTCACGGTCAGCTGCTGGTCCTGGCGCACGACCTCCCAGGCGGAGCCGAGGCTCGTGCCCTCGAAGCCGTCCGTGACCGTGGTGCCGCCACCGCCGCCACCGCCGCCCGACGGCTCGTCGGGCACGAACCGGATCCAGTCGAAGTGCGACATCGGCTGGTTCGGCGCCTGGTCGGACAGCGCCGCCGGGCCGATCTGTGCCGGGGCCTCGCTGAACGCGCTCATCGGCGCGTCGCGACCGACCCTGAGGAACGTGTCGCCGTCGAAGGAGTAGAACGCCTGCAGCGTCGTCCCGTCCGAGACCAGCCGCACGTAGTACTCGAGCGGGGAGGCCGCCGGGATGCCGCCGAGCTTGTCGGCGCCGTCGTTGCGCGGGTTCCCGTTGTCCTCGAAGATGAATTCGAAGTCACGGTTGCCGCCCGCGGAGATCATGTGCACCGAGGCCCAGTTGTCGTCGTTGCTCCACACGCGCAGGCCGGCCTGCTGGTAGTTCTGGTTGAGCTCGTCGACCGCGACCTTGGCCGTGACCTCCCAGGCGCCCGAGGGCAGCTCCTGGACGATCAGGTTCTCGGCCGAGGTCCCGGGCCCGTACATCGAGCCGTTGCCGATCGGCAGGTTGAGCTGGCCGCCCGCCACGTTGAACGGGTTCTCCGCATCGGGCCGCAGCACGGTCCAGCGGTCCTCGTTCAGCGCACTGCCCTCGAACTCGTCCGAGCGCAGGTTGTCCTGTGGGCACTGGTCCGCGCGGCTGACCGTGACCTGCACGGTCGTGGTCGAGCTGGCGCCCTGCGGATCGGTGGCCGTGAAGCGCGCCGTGTAGGTGCCTGCCTGCTGGTAGGTGTACGTCGGGTCCTGCTCGGTCGAAGTGTCGTCCGTGGTCCCGCCCACGCCGAAGTCCCAGCGGTAGGTCAGGTTCTGCGAGTCGGCGTCGGTCGCCGTGCCGTCGAAGCTGACGGCCAGGGGGGCGGCGCCGGCGTTGGGCGTCGCGGTGGCGGAGACCTCCGGCGCCTCGCTGACGGCCGCGCCCTTGCCGACGGCCCGGAACCAGTTGACGTTGAACAGCCCGCCCGTCGACGTCGGGTGGGTGAACACGAGGAACAGCTCGTGCGTGCCCGCCGGCGCTGAGGTCAGCGGCGTCGAGATCGTCGTCCAGTTCTGCCACCCGCCCGTGTTGGCGATCGTCGGGCTGGTCGCGATCAGCTGGCCGGTGGGCGAGTCCAGACGGACCTCGATGTTGCCGCCGTCGCCGCCCGACGCCACGCGGAAGCGCAGCTCGCGGATGTCCTTGAGGTTCACCGGCGTGTACGACACGTAGTCGCCGTTCTCGATGAAGGCGATGCTCTCGCCGCCGCCGGTGTCTGACGTCGTCTCCCGCTGCACGCCGGGGTCGCCGCTGGCGGTGCTGCCGGCCGTGCGACCGGTCCGCTCGTAGTACTCGGCCTGCTTCGTCTTGGGCTGGAGCACCGCCTCGTCCCGACCGGTCAGGGCACCGGCGCCGCCGCTGCCGCCGTCGGTGTACGTGGCGACGAGCGAGAGGAAGACGTTCGCGTTCGCGCCGTGGCCGCCGTCAGCCTCGGTCCGGAACGTGCCCGAGCACCCGGTCTGCTCCACGAGCCCGTGCGCGTGGTCGTCATGGCCGAGCTGGACGTTCAGCGTCACCCGGTTGCAGTCCACCGTCCCGTCCTCGGGGTCGGTGACTCGGATCTCGTAGGGAACGGTCTCTCCGAAGTCGGCGAACTGGCCGTCCTCCGGGATCACGAGCTCGACCGTCGGCCGGGTGTTGCCCGCGACGACCTGGACGGTGTCCGAGCCGGTCTGGCCGGCCTCGTCGGTCACGGTCAGCACCACGTTGTAGGTGCCGGCGGTGTCGTAGCGGTGCTGCGGGTCGGCCTCGGTCGAGGTCGTGCCGTCGCCGAAGTTCCAGTTGTACGTGATCGCCGTGCCGTCGGGGTCGTTCGAGCCGGCGCTCGAGAACTGCACGTCGAGCGGCGTCGGCCCGGAGTCGGGCGTGGCCGTGGCCCTCGCCACCGGCCGGCGGGCGCCGACCACGTAGTCGATCCGGTAGATCCCCGAGTCGATGTTGTTGCCGCCGAAGCCGGTGCCCCAGTCGACCAGGTAGAGCGAGCCGTCGGGCCCGAACTCGATCTCGTGGGGGCGCTTGAAGGTGTCCATCCACGGGGCGAAGCTGACCTGCGAGATCGCATCGCCCGTGAGCTCGAAGGCCTTGATCCAGCCGTTGTTCCACTCGCCGTTGAACCACGTCCCGTCGTAGAAGGCGGGGAACTTGGTATCCGAGTCCAGGTTCGCGTCGAAGCCGTAGCGCGGGCCGCCGGTCGGCGCGCCGCCGCCGCCGAGCGCCGGGTGGCGCGGATCGGTCTCCGTGTAGCCGATCCAGGCAGGCGCGGGCTGGGCGGGCGGCAGGGTCGCGAGGCCCGTGTTGTTCGGTGAGTTGTTGACCGGCGCGGCGCAGTCGAACTTGGGCCCCGAGGTGCCGGTGGCGAAGTCGTAGTCGTTGTAGGGGACGTTGTCGCGCACGCAGTAGGGCCAGCCGTAGAAGCCGGGCGCGTCCACGACGTTGAACTCCACGCTCCCCTGCGGGCCGCGGTTGGGGTTCGTCGCGCCCGCATCGGGGCCGTAGTCGCCCAGCAGCACGTGGCCGGTCTTGGGATCGACGGTGATCCGGAACGGGTTGCGGAAGCCCATCGCGTAGATCTCGGGCCGCGTGTTGGCCGTCCCGGGCGCGAACATGTTGCCGCCCGGGATCGTGTACGTCGTGCCCACGCCGGGGATGCCCGTGGCGTTCGGGACCGGCATGATCCGCAGCAGCTTGCCGTTGAGGTTGTTCGTGTTCGCCGCGGTGCGCTGGGCGTCCCAGAACTCGCGGCCGGGGCGCTCGTCGATCGGCGCGTAGCCGTCGGACGCGAACGGGTTGGTGTTGTCGCCGACCGAGATGAAGAGGCTGCCGTCGAGCCCGAAGGCGAGCGAGCCGGCGGAGTGACAGCACTGCTCGCGCTGCGCCTGCCAGGTGAAGATGACCTGCTCGGTGCCGGGGTCGATCGTGTTGTTGGCGCCGACCGTGAGGCGCGAGACGCGGGTCTCGTTGGTGGGCGTGATCGGCGTGTACGTCACGTACAGGTGGTTCGAGGTGGCGAAGTCGGGCGCGAGCTGGATGCCCATCAGCCCGTTCTCCTGCACACTCGAGACGGGGATCGTGGCCGCAGTCGTGACACCGCCGGTCGCCGGGTTGTAGACGTTGATCTGACCGGTGATCCGCTCGACGTAGAACACGCGCCCGTCGGGCGCGATGTCGATCTCCATCGGGCTCTCGGTGTCGTCGTCGATCGTGACGATCTCGAAGTCGCTGCCGCTGGGCTCGTCCTTCTCGCGCATCGGCCCGCAGTCAGAGGCCGCGGCGCCGGTGACGGTCTGCAGGCCGCCGAGGATGTGGCGGCGGAAGTCGGCCTCGCTGAACGACCCCTGCGTGTGCCCCATGCCCGTGTACCAGACGCGGCCGCCGTCGAAGTTCGAGCACCACGAGATCGGGTGGTCGTCAGCCACCGCGGAGTCGTCCTGCTCGTCGTACGTCGCCTCGTCGACGGTGGCGAGGACGTGGACGTCGCTCGCGCGCGGGCTGTAGTCGGCCCCGCCGCCGTTCACGCGCGGCGGGTTGGCGGGCGATTGGTAGTTGTACCACTCGTCCGTCCGGCTCCAGCTGGCCGGCAGGCCGGTCGTCGAGGGCTCGTCGCCGTCCTCGATCGTGACGGTCGCGGTGGGCGTTCCGGGCGGGTGGCTCTTGAAGTAGCCGCCCAGCATGTCGCCGTACCAGGCCCACTCGTACTCGGTGTCGGCGGCTGCGTGGATGCCGACGTAGCCGTTGCCGGACTGGATGTAGCGCTCGAACGCGTGCTCCTGCACGTCGGTGAGCACGTTGCCGGTGGTGGAGAGGAAGACCACGGCGTCGTACTGCGCGAGGTTCCCGTCGGTGAACTGGGCGCCGTCCTCGGTGGCGTCGACGTTGAAGCCGTTGGCGGCGCCGAGCGCCTCGATCGCCGCGATCCCCTGAGGGATGGAGTCGTGGCGGAAGCCGGCGGTCTTGGAGAAGACGAGGACGTTGTCGAGCGGGTCGTCCTCCACCGTCACCGACCCGGCCATGCCCCCGTGGAACCGGCACAGGAAGCCGTAGACGCCGGGCTCGGAGAAGCTGCGCTCGACCGCCGCCCCGCCCGCGCTGCGCACCTCGTCGATGGTCCAGTTCGGGCTGCTGCTCGTGACCGTGTGCGATGCGGTCGCCTGGTCGAACTCCCAGCGGACGACCTCGCCGGTCTTGACCGTGACGGCGGGCGGCGAAAACGCCGGGCCTGGCGAGTCGACGGCATCAATCGTGGCGGCCGGCGCCTGCCCGAAGGCGGGGCCCGCGATGATCAGTCCAACGAGAAGCGCGCCGACTACGGCCAGCAGCGAAAACGGCGTCCGACGCATGAGCTTTCCCCCACACTTCCCTCGGCGCCAGCAGAAAGGCTCGACCTGGCGGGCCCCTGCCACGCAGACTTATTTTGACTCCCGACGAAACAAATTAGTCGTCGGGACCTCTCCGTGTCAAGCGGCCGGTACCCCGTTCGTCAGGATTTCGATCCGCTGGTGGCGCGCGCCGGCTTCTTGGCGGCGGACTTCCGCTTCGCAGGCTTGCCGTCACCGTCCGCGCTGTCGTCCTTGACCGCGGCCAGGCTCGCCTCGAGGGCGGCCATCAGGTCCGGCACCTTGGCCGGCGCCGGCGCCTCCGGCTGGACCGCGATCTCCTCGCCCGAAGCCTTGCGCTCGATCAGGTCGAGCACCTTGTCGCGGTACTCGTCGCGGTACTTGGAGGGGTCGAACTCGCTCGACAGCGAGTCGATCAGCTGCTGGGCCATCTTCAGCTCGCGCTCGGACGCCTTCAGGTCCTTGGCCGCCGGCAGGTCGTCGAGGTCCTCGTGCGGCACGACCTCGTCGTGGAAGATCATCGTCTC
This sequence comes from uncultured Solirubrobacteraceae bacterium, assembly GCA_963789005.1. GTDB lineage: Bacteria > Actinomycetota > Thermoleophilia > Solirubrobacterales > Solirubrobacteraceae > DASSUW01. The sequence continues at coordinate 65,790 of CAWBIZ010000015.1, read as the reverse complement.
CATCATCAGCAGGTCGCCGGCGGGGCGGATCGCCACGAGCGCCTCCTTGGAGCGGATGACGACGCGGGCGATCGCCACCTTGCCGGAGGCCTCCATGGCGTTGAGCAGCAGCCCGTAGGCCTTGGCCGCGCCCTTGTCCGGCACGAGGTAGTACGGGTGGTCGTAGTAGACGGGGTCGATGTCCTCGAGATCGACGAAGTCCTCGATGTCGATCGTCCGCGTGCGCTCGGGGTCGAGCGCGTCGAGCTCGTCGGGCGTGATCACGACGTACCGGTCCTTGGTCAGCTCGAAGCCCTTGACGATCTGGTCGTACCCCACCTCCTCCCCGGTCTCGGGGTCCACCCGCTTCTGCTGGATCCGGTTGCCCGTCTCCTGGTTGAGCTGGTTGAACCGCACGGTCTTGCGTGACACCGCGGAGAAGAGCTTCACGGGCACGTTCACCAAGCCAAAGGAGATCGCGCCGCTCCAGATTGATCGAGCCATGCGCCTATTGTGCTACCCCGAGCGTCGGAGCATCAACGCGCGCACGGCAGCTTGCGTCCGCGGACGACCACGACGACCTCCTCGCGGGCGCCCCGGCGCAGCAGTCCGCAGTCCTCCAGGAGCGCCCGGCGGCCATTCATCAGCGGGCCGAGCGGGCCGGCCTCGCGGGCCGCTACGGACGCCTCCAGGCCGCCGGCACGCAGCGCGTCGAGGGTCGGCTCGACGCCGAGCAGCGACGAGTGCACGAGCAGCATCACGCCTCCCGGCTCGAGGTGCGCGGGCGCCGCCGCGCAGATACGGTCGAGCAGCGCCCGGCCGTCGCGGCCCGCGTCCCAGGCGCGCGCGGGCCCACGCGTCGGCGGCGTGTCGCTCGGCGCGGGCACGTATGGCGGGTTCGAGACGATCGCGTCGAACCGCTCGCCCGCGACCGCGGTCAGGAGGTCGCCGCGGCGGGCGTGCACCCTGACGCCGTTGAGCGCCGCGTTGAGCCGGATGGCGGCCGCCGCGCGCCGCGAGACGTCGACCGCGGTCACGTCCCGCCGGCCCGCAAGCGCGGCACGAACCGCGAGCGCGCCGCTGCCCGAGCACAGGTCGAGCACGCGCGCGCCCGGCGGGAGCGGCTCCCGGTCGAGCGCTTCGGCCAGCAGCCAGGTGTCGCTGATCGGACGGAACACCCCGGGCAAGACCACCAGACGCATGTGCCGGGGCCTACCCTGCGCAGCCGTGCCGGATTCGCTGCCCACCGCCGCCGATCTGCGGGCCGTGTTCGACGCCGCGGAGGACGGGACCGTCGGCCTCGAGGAGGAGCTGATGCTGCTCGACGCCGGCACGCTCGACCTCGCGCCCCGAGCCGGCGAGGTCGTCGACGCGCACGCGGGCGATCCACGCTTCAAGCGCGAGATGCCGGCCGCTCAGCTCGAGATCGTCACCGCCCCGCACGGCACGGTCGCCGCCGCCGTGCGCGAGCTCGCCCGCGCCCGCGCCGATCTCGCCGCCGGCGTCGGCGAGGGCCTGCGTGTCGCGGGTGCCGGAGCGCATCCGTTCGCTGCCGGCCTCGGGCCGCTCAGTCCCGGCCCCCGGTACGCGACGATCGGCGCCGAGTACGCCAGCGTCGCCCGGCGCCAGCTCGTCTTCGGGCTGCACGTGCACGTCGGGGTGCGCGGCGCCGACCGCGCGCTGGCCGTCTACAACGCGCTGCGCGCCTACCTTCCCGACCTCGCGGCCCTGGCGGCCAACGCGCCGTTCTACGAGGGCGCGGACTCCGGCCTCGCCTCGGTGCGCTCGCGGATCTCGGGGCTGCTCCCGCGCCAGGGCGTGCCGCCCGCGCTCGAGAGCCTGGAGGCCTACGCGGACGCGTTGCGCTGGTGCGCCTTCGAGGACCCGCGGCAGTGGTGGTGGGAGCTGCGCCTGCACCCGCGCTACGGCACCGTCGAGGTCCGCGTGCCGGACGCCCAGGTCACCGTCGGCGAGACGGCCGCGGTCGCCGAGGTGGTGTGCGCGCTCGTCGCGCGCCTCGCCGAGCGCCACGACGCCGGCGAGACGCCGCCCGTCGCGGACTCCTGGCGGATCGACCACAACCGCTGGTCGGCCTGCCGCCACGGCGTCGACGGCGCGATGACCGACCTGGTGACCGGCGAGCGCCGGCCGACGCGCGAGCGGCTGGCGGCGCTGCTGGACGAGCTCGGCGGCTGCGGGGCGGCCCGCGAGCTGCTCGAGGCTCAGGGCGCGGCGGCGCGCCAGCGCGCGGTCGCGTCCGAGCGCGGCCTCCGAGGGCTGGTGGCGTGGCTGGCCGACGGCTTCGCGCCCGCTCCCGTTTCGCCCGCGCGCGCGCAGGGGTAGGCCTGTGCGCGTGAAGGCGCTCCCCTCGCCTCGCGGTCCCGTCAGCCGGCTGCTCCTCGACGCGCTGCCGCGCCCGGTGGCGCCGCTCGCCACGCCGCCTGCGCCCGGCGGCGACGAGGACCTCCAGCTCGCGCTCTACCTCTGCTACGAGCTGCACTACCGCGGGCTGCCCGGCGTCGACGACCGCTGGGAGTGGGAGCCGTCGCTGCTCGCCCTGCGCAGCGGGCTCGAGCGGCGCTTCGAGGCCGCCCTGCGCCGTGACGTGCCGGTCCCCGAGGCCGCCGGCGCCGATGACATGGACCTCGCGCTGCGCGCGGTCGAGGCCGCGGACACGGCGCCGTCGCTCTCCCGCCACCTCGAGCGCGAGGGCACGCTCGAGCAGTACCGCGAGTTCCTCGTCCACCGGTCGGCGTACCAGCTCAAGGAGGCCGACCCTCACTCGTGGGCGCTCCCGCGCCTGCACGGCGGGCCGAAGGCGGCGATGGTGGAGATCCAGGCCGACGAGTACGGCGGCGGCGACCCCGAGCGCATGCACGCGGTGCTCTTCGCCTCGGCGATGGCTGCCCTCGACCTCGACGCCGCCTACGGCGCCTACGTCGAGCACCTGCCGGCGGTCACGCTCGCCACCGTCAACCTGATGTCGCTGTTCGGACTGCACCGGCGGCTGCGCGGCGCCATCGTCGGCCACCTCGCGCTGTTCGAGATGACGTCGTCGATCCCGAACCGGCGCTACGCCAACGGCCTGCGCCGCCTCGGCTTCTCCGGCGACGCCACCGAGTTCTACGACGAGCACGTGGTGGCCGACGCGGTGCACGAGAACGTCGCCGCCGTCGACCTCGCCGGCGGCCTCGCCCGCCAGGCGCCCGAGCTGGCCGCCGACGTGCTGTGGGGCGCCGCGGCGCTGATCGAGCTCGAGGGCCGCTTCGCGACCCACCTGCTCCACTCGTGGTCGGCGGGACGCAGCTCCCTGCGACGGGAGAACGGCACGGGGGCCCACCCAACGGGATATTTCGTGTCGAGTGATCTCCCGTCAGGCAGGTGTCCCGTTGGGCACCCCTAGCGAGCGGCCAGCAGCCGCCGCAGGAAGCGCTGCGTCTCGGGCCGCTGCGGCCGGCTGAGGACGTCGTCGGGCGCGCCCCGCTCGAGCACGCGGCCCTCGTGCAGGAAGCAGACCTCGTCGGCCACCTCGCGCGCGAACTCCATCTCGTGGGTCGCGAAGACCATGGTCATGCCCTCGTCCTTGAGCTCGCGCACCACCGCCAGCACCTCGCCCACCAGCTCGGGGTCGAGCGCGCTCGTGATCTCGTCGAGCAGCAGCGCCCGCGGGCGGGTGGCGAGCGCGCGCACGATCGCCACGCGCTGCTGCTGGCCACCGGAAAGGTTGTCGGGCCGGTCGCCCTCGCGACCTGAGAGCCCGAAGCGCTCCAGCAGGCCGCGGGCACGCTCGCGCGCCTCGGGCGCCGGCACACCGTGCGCGCGAGCCGGTCCCAGCGCCACGTTGTCGAGCACCGACATGTGCGGGAACAGGTTGAAGGCCTGGAAGACGAGCCCGAGCCGGCGCCGCACCGTGGTCGGGTCGACCGACGGGTCGGTGACGACGTCGCCGTCGAGCAGCACGTCGCCGTCGTCGATCTCCTCCAGCAGGTCGATGCAGCGCAGCACCGTCGACTTGCCCGAGCCCGACGCCCCGATCAGGGCCACGGCACGGTGCTCGTGCACGACGAGGTCGATCCCGCGCAGCACCTCGAGCTCGCCGTAGGCCTTCGTGACGCCGCGCAGCTCGAGCACCGGGACGGTCATCGCGGCCGCTGCATCCGGTCGACGACGCGCGCGAGCGGCACGGTGACGCACAGGTACAGCAGCGCGGCGGCCACGAGCGGCGTGTAGTTGAAGTTCGACGATGCGTCGATCTGGGCGACCCGGAACGCCTCCAGCGGCCCCAGGATCGACACCAGCGCGACGTCCTTCTGCAGCGCCACGAAGTCGTTCAGCAGCGGCGGCACCACGCGCCGCACGGCCTGCGGCAGGATCACGTGCCGCAGCGCCTGGCCGCCGGTCAGGCCGACCGCCAGGGCCGCCGCCCGCTGGCTCGGGTGCACGGATTGGATCCCGGCCCGATAGACCTCCGCCACGTACGCCGAGTACGAGAGCGCGAGCGCGGCGCCGCCGAGGATCACCGGGTCGGTCGGCAGCCCGGAGAGCTCCAGCGCCGGCACGCCGAAGCCCACCAGGAACACGAGCAGGATCGTCGGCACGCCGCGCAGCAGGTCGGTGTAGACGACCGCCAGCAGGCGCAGCGGGAACAGGGCCGGCGCGGTCGAGGTGCGGCAGAGCGCGATCGCCAGCCCGAGCGCGAGCACGATCACCTCGATGATCAGGAACAGCCTGACGTCGAGCCAGAAGCCCTCGAGCACGTCCGGGAACGAGCGCTCGAAGTCCGGCCACGAGAAGAACGTCGACTGCACGGACGACCAGCCGGGGCTGGTGACGACGACGAGCGCGATCCCGCCGATCACGAGGACCGTCGAGAGCGCGGAGATGGCCGCCCCGCGCCGCGCGCGCCGCTGACGGGCAGCGGCACGGACGGCCCGCCTACTCGCCGCGGCTCCCTCCACGGATCAGGTCAGCTCGGGGGCGCCGGCGGCGCCGCCCATCCACCGCTGGGTGATGCGGTCGAGCTCGCCGGACTCCCGCAGCGACGTGATCGCCTGGCTCACGCACGCCGTGAGCGGGGAGTCCTTCTCCAGCAGCGCGCCCCACTCGTCGCCGCCCGGCGCCTCGAACTGGCCGACGATGGTCGCGCTCGGGACCTGCGCGGCGGTCAGGTAGAACGCGGTCGGCAGATCGATGACGACGGCGTCGACCTGGTTCTGGCGCAGCGCGGTGACGACGGCGTTCGAGTCGTCGAACACCTTCGGGTCCTCGGACGGCTGGATCGCCTCGGTCACGGCGTCGAGGCTCGTGGTGCCGAGCTGGACGCCGAGCGTCGCGTCGGCGAGATCGTCGAGGCTGGTGGCCTTTGCCGCGGACGACCCCTTGGCGGCCACGACCGCCTGCCCCGCCGTGTAGTACGGCTCGGAGAAGTCGACCGCGCGCCGGCGCTTCTCGTTGATCGAGATCTGGTTGACGTCGAAGTCGAAGTCCTTCGGCCCGGGCGCGAACGAGGCGTTGAACGGCACCACGGTCCAGTCGACCTCGGACTCGGCGAAGCCGAGCTGGTCGGCGATCGCGTACGCGACCGCGCTCTCGAATCCGCGGCCGTTGGTGGGGTCGTCGTCCTCGAAGTACGGCGGGAAGGCCGGCTTGTCGGTCCCCACCGTGAGCATCCCGGCGTTGGCGAGCTCGAGCTGCTCCTTATCGCACGCCGATGCCTCCGCGGCCGGGGTGGCCGCGGGCTCAGACTCCTCGTCCTCCCCGCATCCGGCAAACACGAGGACAGCGGCAAACGCGAGGGCTGCAAGCAGGCGCTTCACGGCGCGGAGGGTACCGGCTCCCGCCCGTGCTCGAGGGCGCTGGGCGCGCGGAAGCGCACGAGCTTGTGCGAGCCGTCGCAGAACGGACGCATCCGGGACTTGCCGCAGCGGCAGAGCGCCACCGGGTCGCGGCCGGTCTCGATCTCGTTGCCGTCCTGGTCGACGACCCGCACCGGCCCGCGCACGAGCAGCGGGCCGTCGCGGTAGGGCGTGATCACGACGTCGGATCTCATCGCGACCCGATCGCCTCGAGCTCGTCCGCGGTCAGCTCGAGGTCGATGGCGCGGACGGAGTCCTCGATCGACTCGGGGCGGCTCGCACCCGGGATCGGGATCACGGTCGGGCTGAGCGCGAGCAGCCAGGCGAGCGCGACCTGCTGGGGCGAGACGCCGTGGGCGTCAGCCGCCGCTTGTACCGCGTCGTGCTCGCCGGCCGCGTCGGCGGCGCTGGATATGCCGCCCAGCGGCGACCACGGCAGAAACGCGATCTCGCGCTCCTCGCAGAGTGCCACCTCGCCCTTGTCGATCGGCGACGTGAACTCGAGCGAGAGCTGATTCTGAACGGACACGACGTCGACGATCTCGCTCGCCTGCTCGATCTGGTCGACCGACGCGTTGGAGATCCCCACCCAGCGCACCTTGCCCTCGTCCTGCAGCTCCTTGATCGCGCCGATCGACTCCTCGTAGGGCACCTTCGGATCGGGGCGGTGGAACTGGTAGAGGTCGATCACGTCGGTGTCGAGCGCACGCAGCGACGCCTCGCAGGCCGCCCGCAGGTGCTCGCGACTGCCGTCGAGCTCCCAGCTCTCGCCGCGGCGCGTGTGGCCGCCCTTGGTGGCGATCAGCACGCCGTCGCGGCGCCCGTTCAGGGCCTCGGCGATCAAGCGCTCGTTGTGCCCGACGTCGTTCTCGTCCCACGCGTAGGCGTCCGCGGTGTCGATCAGGTTCACGCCGGCGTCGAGCGCCGCGTGGATCGTGCGCACGGAGCGCTCCTCCGGTGGGCGGGAGGAGAGCGACATCGGCATCGCGCCGAGGCCGATCGGGAACACGTCGGTGCCGGCAAGCTTTCGGGTCATGGAGTCGAGGCTACCCGGGGTCGAAGCCCACACTCGTGGGCTCGACGTCGTCGCGCAGGCCCTTGTAGACCGGGTGGCGCAGGGTGCGCGTCTGGGTCCACTCGCCGTAGACGACGGTGGCCACCAGGACCGGCTCGACGAAGCGCGTCTCGCGCGGCGGCTGGCGCCCCGCGAACGGGCTCGCCTGGAGCGCCAGCGGCTCCATCAGCCCCTGCAGGCGCTTCAGCTCAGCCTCGTCGAAGCCCGTGCCGACCCGCCCCGCGTAGCGCAGCTTCCTGCCTCGCCACTGCCTCGCCTTCGGCTCGTCGCCGGCTTCGCCTAGGGGCTCGTCGCCGCTTCGCTGGTCCTCGTAGAACCCCACGACAAGGGCGCCGAAGCGCTCGCTGCGGCGCCCCTCGCCCGGCAGCCAGCCGCCGACCACGACGTCGGCGCGGCGCACGTTCTTGACCTTGACCCAGGTCGGCGACCGCCGGCCGGGGGTGTACGGGCAGTCGCGGCGCTTGGCGATGATGCCCTCGAGGCCCTGTGCGCGCGAGGCCTCGAGCAGCGCCGCGCCGTCGCCGAGGTGGTGCGCGGGGGTCTGCCAGCGGTCGCCCTGGAGGCCGAGCGCGATCAGCCGCTCGCGGCGCTCGAGGTAGGGGAGCTCCATCAGCGAGTGCCCGTCGAGCCACAGCAGGTCGAAGATCAGGTAGGCGACGGGATCCGACGCGGCGAGCCGCCGCACGACGTGCTCGGAGGTCAGGTGCATGCGGCCCTGCAGCTTCTGGAAGCTCGGGCGGCCGGTCTCGTCGAACGCCACGACCTCGCCGTCAAGGATGGCCTCGTGACCCGCCAGCGCCCGCCCGAGCTCGCGCAGCTCGGGGTAGCGGGGCGTGATGTCGTTCCCGTTGCGGCTCTCGAGCCGTAGCCTGCCGCCCTCGGCGTAGCCGATCGCGCGCACGCCGTCCCACTTGATCTCGTACGCCCAGCGCTCGTCGCTGGAGGGCAGCTCGCCGAGGCGGGCGAGCATCGGCTTGACCTGCTGCGGCAGCGGCTCCCGCTCCGGGTCCTGGGGCGGGTCCATCCGGTGGATCATCCAGTTCTTGCCGTCCGTGCGGAACAGGACGTAGCGGCCCTCCAGGCGCTCGCCGTGGAAGGTGACCATCACCTCGTCGGCGCGAAACTTGTGCAGCTCGTAGGTGCCGCGGTCCCAGATCGCCATCGTGCCCGCTCCGTACTCGCCGGCCGGGATCTCGCCGTGGAAGTCCAGGTACTCGAGCGGATGGTCCTCGGTGCGGACCGCCAGGTGGTTGCGCCGCGGGTCCGGCGGGATGCCCTTCGGCACCGCCCACGACGCCAGGACGCCCTCGTGCTCGAGCCGCAGGTCCCAGTGCAGCGCGCGGGCGTGGTGCTCCTGCACGACGAACCTCGCGGTGCGCTCTTTCGCCTCCTGCGCAGCGCCGCTCGGCTCGGGAGTGGCCGAGAAGTCCCGTTTAGCGCGGTAGGAATCGAGGTTGCGAGACACGAGATTGCGGGTAATACCGCGGCGGAGTTACGACTTCCGTCTTCCGGGTATCTTGCAGGCCCGTATGGAAGCCAATCCCATCGTGCTCGACGACACCGCGGGGGACGTCGTGGTGGTCGTCGTCGAAGGAGAGCACGACATCTACACCGCCCCTACGCTACGCGAGCGTCTGGAAGAGGCCCTGGATCGGGGCGGCGGGATCGTCGTCGACCTGACCGCGGCCACGTTCGTCGACTCCTCCGTGCTCGGCGCCCTGCTGGACGCCCGCCGCCGCGCGCTCGAAGCCGAGCAGGGCTTCGTCGTCTGCGTCGGCGACACGGTCGAGCCAGGGGTCCAGCGGATCCTCGACATCACCGGGCTGGTGCCCGTGCTGCCCGTCCTGCGGCAGCGCGAGGAGGCGATCGAGGCGGCGCGGGCGAACGGCGCCCCCACATGAACGACAGCCCCGAGGTCCTGCTCACCATGCCCGCCCGCGCCGAGGGCGTGGGCGTCGTGCGCCAGGCGCTGGCCGGCATGGCCGACGCGCTCGACTTCGAGGCAGCGGTGCTCGCCGACATGAAGATGGCCGTGACCGAGGCGTGCACGAACGTCGTCGTCCACGCCTACGAGGCCGACGAGGGCGTGCTCGAGGTCGAGATGCGGGCCGCCGAGGACGGGCTGACGATCGTCGTCCGCGATCACGGGACGGGCATCCAGCCGCGCCTCGCGCGCTCCGAGCCGGCCGCGCTCGGGCTCGGCCTGCCGCTGATCGCCGCGCTCTCGGACGCCTTCGAGCTGAAGGGCAGCGCCGGCGCCGGCACCGAGGTGCGGATGACGTTCGCCTACGTCCGCGACTCGGACCCGGCCGACGCGAACCCGGTGCCGGGGACCGTCGGCATCGACGGCCGCTGGGACCTGGACGCCGAGACCTAGGCGGCCTGGCGCAGCGCGTCGAGCTCGCGCATCCGGCCGAGCCGGCCGAGCGCCTTCGACTCGATCTGCCGCACGCGCTCGGGCGTGATGCCGAGCCGCCGGCCGATCTCGCGCAGCGGCGTGGGGTCGCCGCCGTCGATCCCGTAGCGCAGGGCGAGCACGGTGCGCTCGCGCTCGGGCAGCTCGCCGAGGGCGTGGCGGAGCGCCTGCTCGCGCAGGGAGATGTGGACCACGTCCTCCGGGCCCGGCCCGTCGGCCGGCAGCAGGTCGCCGAACGAGGCGTCGTCCTCCTCGCCGAGGGGGCGATCGAGCGACGTCACCGTGCGGGCAGCGTCGCGCAGCGCGTGCAGGTCCGCGATCGAGATCTGCGCCTCGCTCGCCACCTCGGCGTCCGTCGGCGGGCGGTCGAGCTTGAGGCTGAGCGCGTTCTCGGCGCGGGCCACCTTGCGCTGCGTGCGGACGAGGTTGATCGGCAGCTTGATCGTGCGCGCCTTGGCGTCCATCCCGCGCTCGACCGCCTGGCGGATCCACCACGTGGCGTAGGTCGAGAAGCGGTAGCCGCGCCGCCAGTCGAACTTCTCGACGGCCCGGATCAGGCCGAGGATGCCCTCCTGGATCAGGTCGAGCAGGGTGAGCTCGGAGCCCTGGTACTTCTTCGCGATGGAGACGACGAGCCGCAGGTTGGCGTTGATCATGCGCTCCTTGGCGACGAGGTCGCCGCGCTCGATCCGCTGCGCCAGGTCGACCTCCTCCTCCGGCGTCAACAGGCGATGACGACCGATCTCGTTCAGGAACAGCTGCAGCGTGTCGGTGGTGACGTGGGCGAGCGCGGCGTCGTCGACCGGCGTCGCGGTGGTGTCGCGCCCGCAGTCGTCGCGTACCGTGATCCCGCGCGCGTCGAGCTGCTCGTAGAGCCCGCCGAGGTCGCTCTCCTCGAGGTCGAGCGCCTGCGCGAACTCGTCCACCTCGCTCAGCTGAAGGCAGCCGCGATCCTCGCCGCGATCGATCAGGGCGGCGAGTGCGCCGCTGAACGCGTTGCCCGTCGTCGTCATCTCCTCTGTCTTCGTCACCGGAAGCAGAAACCTGTAAACGCGACCGCTCCACAACCTGGGGCGTTTGATCGCTACGTGTGACCGGGAACCAACAAGAGAGACCCCCAAGGAGGACCACCCAATGTTCGAGCGCTTCAAGCGCGGTTCGGACCAGCCCGACACCCGCGGCGGATCGACCGCGGTGGCCGACCGGCCCGCGACCCGCACCAACGGAACCACCGAGCACACCACCACGACCCCGGGGCGCCCTGTCGGCCGTGAGGGCATGCGAGCCGTGCGCGCGCGCCAGCGCGAGGAGTTCGGCGGCATCAACTGGGGCGCGGCCTTCTTCGGCTGGCTCGTCGCCGTCGGCGTCGGCGTGCTGCTCGTCGGCCTGCTCGCCGCCGCCGGCGCGGCCGTCGGCCTCACGACCCTTTCCGAGGCCGACGCGACCTCCAACGCCGAGGACATCGGCATCGGCGGCGCGATCGCGCTGCTGGTGGCCCTCGCCATCGCCTATGCCTGCGGCGGGTACGTCGCCGGGCGCATGTCCCGCTTCGACGGCGCGCGCCAGGGCTTCGGCGCGTGGGCGATCGGGCTCGTCGTGACGATCGTGCTGGCCGTCGCCGGCGTCGTGCTCGGCGAGGAGTACAACGTGCTCGAGCGGCTCAACCTGCCGGCGGTGCCGGTCGGCGAGTCCGAGCTCCTCGGGGGTGGCGCGATCGCCCTCGCCGCCGTGATCCTCGGCACGCTGTTCGCCGCCATCGTGGGCGGCAAGGCGGGCGAGCGCTATCACCGGAAGGTGGACCGTGCGGGCTTCGCCGACTGACACGAAACCGGTCCTCGGCGGGGTCTTTAACCCGACCCCGCCGGGTAGGCGAAACAGCGTGACCGGCCTTGACGCACGGCCGCTTCGGCCCTCGGACTCGGTGCGCCTGCTCGAGGCCGACCTCGAGCTGGGCGCGCTGCTCACGCCCCCGCGGCGGGCCGAGGCGACGCGTGACCTGGTCGTCCGCACCCACCGCCTCGCCGTGGGGCCGTGGGACGTCACGCGGCTCTCGGGCGCGAGCGCCGACCACGTCGGCCTGCTGCTGCTCGACGGCGTCGTGGCGCGCGAGCTGGTGGTCGCCGACCAGGTCAGCACCGAGCTGCTCGGCCCCGGCGACCTCGTGCGGCCGTGGCAGGGCACGCGCGGCGCCGGCCTGCTTCCGGTGCAGGCGGTCTGGTCGGTCCTCTCGACCGTCAGCATCGCGATCCTCGACCGCCGCTTCGCCGTCGAGACGGCCCGCTACCCGGAGGTCACCGCCGCGCTCTTCGAGCGCCTGGGGGAGCGGTCGCTGCGCCTCGCCACCACCCAGGCGATCTCCCAGCTGACACGCGTCGACCGCCGCCTGAAGGCCCTGTTCTGGCACCTCGCCGAGCGCTGGGGCCGCGTGTCGGGAGACGGCGTCGTCGTCCCGCTCGCGCTCACGCACCGGATCCTCGGGCAGCTTGTCGGCGCCCGCCGGCCGACCGTCTCCACCGCCCTCAGCGAGCTGGCCGAGCGCGAGGAGCTGATCCGCCGTCCCGACGGGACGTGGCTGCTGCGCGGGGACCCGCCGGACGCCCTGACGCTGGCGCGGAAGCCCACCGCCGCCGAGCTCCGCGGCCAGGACATGCTGCGGCCCACCCGCCGCTTCGCGCGCGAGCAGGAGGACGTCGAGCCCGACCAGCTCGTCGCCGCCATGGACCGCCTGCGGGAGGCGCTCGACCCGGGCGAGCTCCGCGAGCTGCTCGAGCGCCGTCGCGGCACGAGTCGCTGAGCCCGTTCGCCCTCGCGGCCTCCGGGTACGTACTGTGGAGGAGCAACCCCCTCGGACCTCTCAAGGAGACGCGGACATGGCCACGACCCGCAACGCCAGCAGCGGCATCCTCTCCGACGACCGCGCCGACGAGCGCGAGCAGCTCGTCGAGATGCTCAAGAAGGCGTACTGGATGGAGATCGAGACGGTGATGAGCTACATCGCCAACTCGATCAACCCCGACGGCGTGCGCGCCCAGGAGATCATCGAGTCGCTCCAGGAGGACATCCAGGAGGAGCTCGGGCACGCGCAGCAGTTCGCCGCCCGCATCAAGGAGCTCTACGGCGTCGTCCCCGGCTCGCTCGACTTCGCCGCCGAGCAGTCCTACCTGCAGCCGCCCGACCACCAGACGGACATCGTGCACGTGATCAAGGGCGTGATCGAGGCCGAGACCGGGGCGATCGAGCACTACAACGCGGTCATCGAGTTCACCGACGGGCTCGACTTCGTGACGCAGGACATGGTGATCGCGATCCTCCGCGACGAGGAGGGCCACCGCCGCCTGTTCGAGGGCTACCTGCGCGAGTACGAGGCGGAGGGCCGGGCCTAGGGGCCTAAGATCGTCGCCGTGGGCCTCGACGCGGCGGCGGATGGGAATCCCGAGGAGGCGATCGGCGGCGACGGCGATCCGCTCTCTCCTGCCGAGCTGCAGGCGATCCTCGACGGCGTCGCCGATGCGGTGACCGCCCAGTCGCCCGAAGGGCGGCTGGCGTACGCCAACGACGCGGCGGCAGACCTCCTCGGCTACGCGAGCGCGGCGGAGCTGCTGGCCGCGGCGCCGGAGGAGCTTCGTGGCCGGTTCGAGATGCGCGACGACGACGGCGAGCCGATCGCCTACGCGCGCCTGCCGGGCCGGCGCGCGCTGCTCGGCGAGCGGCCCGAGCCGATGACCGTCCGCTACCGCCACCACGGCAGCGCGCAGGACCGCTGGTCGCGCGTGCAGTCGACGCCCGTCTTCGACGGCGACGGCAAGGTGCGGCTGGCGATCAACGTGATCGAGGACATCACGGAGATCAAGCGCGCGGAGCAGGGCCACCGGTTCCTCGCCGAGGCCAGCCGCGTGCTCGCGGCGTCGCTCGACTACGAGCGGACGCTGAGCGCGGTCGCGCGGCTCGCCGTGCCGGAGATCGCGGACTGGTGCGCGGTCGACCTCGCCGTAGACGACGACGTGGAGCGCGTGGCGGTCGCGCACGTCGACCCGGCGCGGGTGGCGCTCGCGCGCGAGCTCGAGCGCCGCTATCCCGCGGACCCGCAGTCGGACCAGGGCGTGCGCGGCGTGCTGTCACGCGGCGCGGCCGAGCTCTATCCGGAGATCGACGACCAGCTGCTGGCGCAGGCGGCTCGTGACCCCGAGCACCTCGAGCTGCTGCGCTCGGTCGGTATGCGCTCCGCGATGGTCGTGCCGATGACCGTGCGCGACCGCGTGCTGGGCGCGATCACGTTCGTGTCGGCCGAGTCCGGACGGCGGTTCGACGAGCACGATCTCGCGCTGGCGCAGGACCTCGGGCTGCGGGCGGCCGCCGCCGTCGAGAACTCGCGGCTGTACGAGACGTCGGCGACGATCGCGCGCACGCTGCAGCAGTCGCTGCTGCCGCCCGTGCTGCCCGAGCTGCCGGGGATGGAGATCGCCGCCGCCTATCGCCCCGCCGGGCTCGGCCTTGACGTCGGCGGCGACTTCTACGACGTGTTCAGCACCACGGACGACCAGTGGTACGCCGTGATCGGCGACGTCTGCGGCAAGGGCGCCGAGGCCGCCGCGGTCACCGCGCTCGCGCGCTACACGATTCGCGCCGCGGCGGTCCGGCGGCGCTCGCCGGCCGGGATCCTGCGCTGGCTGAACGACGCCATGCTCGCGCAGCAGCCGGACTCGGACCGGCGCTTCTGCACGATCGCGTGCCTGCACGTCGACCTCGGCCGGTCACCCGCCCGCGTGACCGTTGCGTGCGGCGGGCATCCGCTGCCGATCGTCGTGCGCGCGGACGGCCGGACGGAGGAGGTCGGGACCCCCGGAACGCTGATCGGGCTCGTCGAGGAGCCCGATCTACAGGACCGCTCGACGAGCCTGCGCGAGGGCGACGCGGTCATCCTCTACACGGACGGCCTGACCGAGGCGAACGCCCCCGACCACATCCTGGCGCCGGAGGAGCTCGCGGCGCTCGCAGCCGGGGGCGTGAGGGACACCGCCGCCGCGCTCGTCGAGCGGCTGCTCGACGCCGCGGTCGGGTCAGCGGATTCGGTCCGCGACGACGTCGCCGTGCTGGCGCTTCGGTCTAACTAGGGTTTCGCCTGCCAGGCGAGTTGCTCCTTCGTCGCACTCGCCTTCGGCGACGTTACGTCGCCTGCCAGGCGAGTTGCTCCTTCGTCGCACTCGCCTTCGGCGACGTTACGTCCGCCGCTCGAGGTCCGCGACCTCGTCGGCCTTGCGATCCGACTCCTCGCGCGAGCGGGCCAGCTCGTCCTTCGCCTCGCCCTTGCGCTCCTCGTCGCGGCCCTTGCGGCGCAGCGAGGGGTCGTCCGAGAGATCCCCTGCGGCCTTCTTGATGCGACCGGTGATCTTGTCTGTGATTCCCATGGCGCTGATCTACCCGGCCCGCAGGTGGTGAAACGAAGTCTCAGCCGGAGTGCTCGGCGACCGTGCGCAGCCGCTCGAGCGCACGGCGGATGAGGCGCGAGACGTGCATCTGCGAGACGCCGACGCGCTCGGCGATCTCCGCCTGCGTGAGGTCCTCGACGAACCGCAGGTGGAGCACGATGCGGTCGCGCGGGGGCAGCGCCTCGAGCGTCGGCGCGATCGTGGCGCCGTACTCCACGAGCTCGAAGCGCCCGTCCTCCTCGCCGATCGACTCCGCGTACGTCTCGCCGTCGCCCTCGTCGCCGAAGCGGTAGGACTCGAGCGAGACCGCGTCGTACGCCGAGGCGGCCTCCATCGCCTCCAGCACCTGCTCCTGGGAGAGGTCGAGCTGCTTGCCGACCTCGTCGACCGACGGCGAGCGCCCGAGCCGGCGGGAGAGGTCCTTGACGGCGTTGTCGACCTGCATCACGCGCTCCTGCATGCCGCGCGGGACGTGCACGGCCCAGCCGTTGTCGCGGAAGTAGCGCTTGAGCTCGCCGAGCATGGTGGGCACGGCGTACGAGGAGAACGCGGTCTCGCGCGCGGGATCGAAGCGGTCGATCGCCTTGATCAGCCCGAGCGTCGCGACCTGCACGAGGTCGTCGAGCGGCTCGTCGGAGCGCCGGTAGCGCCGCGCCATGCGGCGTGCCAGCGGCAGCAGCCGCTCGACGAGCTGCTCGCGCGCGAGCTGGTCGCCTTCGCGGTGGTAGCGCACCAGCAGCCGCCGATCCTCCTCGGATCTCGACAGCCCAGGGGCCTCCGACTCGGGTCCAGCGCCCGGTCGCTCAGGAGAACTTGGCGTCATCGCATTGACCTGGCGTGGCGACTCGCCGGGAGCCGCCACGCGATTCTCCCAGGCTATCGGCTGTCAGGCCGGGCGCGTCAGACGCTCTCGCGCTGGCGCGCGTGCACGCCTTCGGCGAACTCCTCGACGATCTTGGCGCAGAACGCGGGCAGATCGTCGGGCTTGCGCGAGGACACGAGGCCTTCGTCGGTCACGACCTCCTCGTCGACCCACTTGGCGCCGGCGTTGCGGATGTCGGTCTGCAGCGACGGCCACGAGGTGATCGTGCGGCCGCGGAGGACGTCGGCCTCGACGAGCGTCCACGGACCGTGGCAGATGACGCCGACCGGCTTGCCCTCCTCGAAGAACGCGCGGATGAACGCCACGGCGTCGTCGTCGGTGCGCAGAAGGTCGGGGTTCGCGACGCCGCCGGGCAGCACCAGGCCGTCGTACTCGCCGGCGTCGGCCTGCGACACCGTGCGGTCGACCGTGAACGTGTCGGCCTTGTCGAGGTGGTTGAAGGCCTGCACCTCGCCGTCGTCGGTCGAGAGCAGCTCGGGCGTGGCACCGGCCGCTTCGACCGCCTTCCACGGCTCGGTGAGCTCCACCTGCTCGACGCCCTCAGGGGCGACGACGAACGCGATGCGCTTGCCATCGAGCTTGCCTGCCATGGGATCTCCTTTCGTCGTTGGACGCGTCGTTTTACCCATAGGCACGCGTGGGTAGGCGCTGGGAATGGGTTATGTGATCGCCGCGATCCTCGTCCTGCTGATCGTCGCCGCAGGCGTCACCTTCTTCGTGCTCCGCGCCGCGCGGGGCCGCAACCAGGCCGCCATCGTCGAGCCTGACCGGAACACGCCGCTCGGCGACACCGACCAGCACGCCGGCCACCAGACGCGCGAGGGCACCACGGTCGACACTCCCGAGGGCGGCGGGGCTTCGGGCACGAGCGGCTCGCGCCCGCCGGCAGGCTCGGGAGGCGTCGGCGGCGAGTCCGAAGGCGGCCGGCCCGTGGTTCCCGAGTCCGAGCGCCTCGGCAACCGGCCCCGCTGAGCGGGAACGCGTCAAGTTGGTTGAAACTCACCGGAAGGTTTGCGGTGCGCGGTCTGCGGGAATTGACACCGTGTCGCGCCGCGGAAGGCCCTCCAACTCCACGCTGGCGCGTCGAACCCTCCTCCTCATACGCCGAGGCGCCCTCCGTCCGGGGGCGCCTCGGTCGTTAAGCCGCGGCGACGGCGGGTACGCGGGTCCTGGATGACCGCCCCCACGCCTTCGCCCACCCCGCGGCCCGAGCCGCCGCCGGCGCCCCCGACGCCGAGCCCCGAGCCCGGCCCGCTCCCGCCGGACCCGAATCCGCGCCCGATCTGACGTGCGCCCCGTTTCGCAGACGCCGACCGAGCCGGCCGACTACGCCGCGCTCTCGACGGTCTATGGGGTGCTGCTCGGAGCGACCGCGCTGAGCGCTCGCGGCCGCGAGCCCGTGCCGGGCGGCGAGGTGCCCGTGCTCGCCGCGGCCACGTTCGCGCTCTCCAAGCTGATCGTCAAGGAGAAGGCCGAGTCGTGGCTGCGCCAGCCGTTCGTCGACGAAGCGGGCGGCAGCCCGCGGCCGAAGGGCCGGCGGCTGCGCTACGCGGTCGGCGAGCTGCTCACGTGCACGCGCTGCACCGGCGCCTGGGGCGCGCTCGGGCTGGTTGCGCTGCGCGTCCACGCGCCCTCGACCGGGCGTGCGGTGGCCACGGTGCTCGCCGCCTCCGCCGGGAACGACCTCCTGCAGGCGGGCTTCAGCCGGCTGTGCGCGGGCGTGACCACGAGCGAGCGCTCGGCGAGCGAACCGGCGGCGCCGTTCAGGCGCTCAGCCGCATGAGCGCCGCGTCGACGTCGGGAGCGTCCTCGAACAGGTCCGACGTGCGCGTGAGGTCGAGCAGCCGGCGCACCGGCGGCGGCACGCCGGCCAGCACGAGGCGCACGTCGCGCGCCGGGAGCTCGGTGCGGGCGCGCAGGAGCTCCTTCAGCGCCGCGGAGTCCACGAACGTGACGCCGCGCATGTCGATTACCAGCGCGCGCCCGTCCGCGGCGTTCTCGATGCGCGCGCGCATGCTGGGCGCGGTCGCGAGATCGAGCTCGCCCTCCAGGGCCAGCACGGCGATCTCGTCCGCGCGCCGCTCGTCTCGCTCGTGCATCCCCCCGGCCACCTCGCGGCGATCATATGTCATGCTCCCGACCTCCCCGCCGGCGCACGGTTCACTTAGAGACCCTCCTGATCGCCGCCGTTATCTCCGTCTCCTGCGGGGGTAGAGCAGGGAAAGTTTGATGATGGGCCGCAACAAGTTCACCCTCGCAAGCACCGATGTCCGGCTGACGCTTCCGGCGCATCCCGAGAACGTCGCGGTCGTCCGCCACGTGCTGGGCGCCTTCGCCGAGGCCCTCGCCCTGCCGCCCGACGTCGTGGAGGACATGCGCCTCGCCGTCACAGAGGCGTGCACGAACGTCGTCCGCCATGCGTACCGGGACGGCGAGGCCGGGCCGATCGACGTCGTCGTGCGGCCGAGCGGCGACAGCCTCGAGCTGATCGTGATGGACCGCGGTCGCGGCATGGGGTCGAGCGTCGACACCAGCGGCCCCGGCCTCGGGCTCCCGCTGATCGCCGCGCTCGCCGAGACGGTCAAGATCGAGGCCGGCTCGCCCCGTGGCAGCCGGCTGGCCATGACCTTCCCCGGTCGGCGGCGGCTGCTCGTCGTATGACCATCGCCGAGCCCGCAACGAGGGTCTCGATCGCCTCCGGGCCTCTCGTGGGCCCGATCCTGCGGCGCGTCGTCGGCATGCTCGCCGCCCGCGCCGACCTGCCGCTCGACCGCCTCGACGACGCGGTGCTGGTGGCGGACCTGATCGCCGCGCGCGCCCCCGCCCACAGCGTCGACGACAAGATCAGCGTGGAGCTCGACCCGGGCGACCGCTCGCTCCTGCTGCGCGTCGGGCCGCTGCGCCACGGCGGCGGGCAGGCCCTGATCGTCGACGCCGCCGTCCCTGGCGTCGGCAACGTGATCGAGCAGCTCGCGGACGAGCTCTCCGTGTCGCCCGAGGGCGACGAGGAGTACCTGCACGTCCGTCTCGTGTACAACGGCGGGTGAGTTGAGCCGCGACTTCGCGATCACCGACCGCAAGGCCGGCCGAGACGCCCATGTCGTGGCCGTCCGCGGCGAGGTCGACCTGTTCACGGTCCCGGAATTCAAGGACCGCATCTCCGAGCCGATCGACGCCGGGCGGTCGACGCTGATCGTCGACTTGTCGGCGACCACGTTCATCGACTCGTCCAGCCTCGGCGTGCTCATCGGTGCCCACCGCCGGCTCAAGCTCCGCGGCGGTTCGCTCGTGGTCGTCTGCGACAATGACGCGATCGTGAAGACGTTCCGGATCACCGGCCTAGACGGCGTCTTCACGCTCGTGCGGTCGTTGGACGACGCGCTCGACGGCGACGCCGTCGGCACCGGCGGGTGAGGTCCCGCATGCGTGAGCACGGGCTTCCCGGGATCTGACGCCCAGTCGGATTTCTCACGTGCCCGCCGTGCCCGCCTGCTGGCGGACATCGGGCGGCGCCTGCGGCGCGAGCCGGACGACGTCGCGCTCATGCTCCCGTTCGAGGAGGTCGTGGAGGCGCTCGGGCGCACCGGCCAGCACGACCTCGGGCTGCGCGTCGTGCCGCTCGACGCCATCGTCGGCACGGTCGACCGCGGGGTCGACTTCGATCGCGGCTTCCGCCCGACGTCCACCCGGCTGCGCAGCCGCTGGGAGCGGATCGCCTCCGCCCAGCGGCGCGGCGAGTCGCTGCCCCCCGTGTCGCTGTTCAAGATCGGCGACCTCTACTTCGTGCGCGACGGCCACCATCGCGTGTCCGTCGCCAAGTCGCTCGGTCGCGACGACATCGACGCCTACGTCACCGAGGTCACCACGCGCGTGCGGCTGGGCGAGGACACGCTGGTCTCCGAGCTGCCGCTCAAGGACCACGAGCGGCTGTTCCGCGAGCGCGTCCGGCTGCCGGCCGAGGCGCGGCGCCGCATCTCGCTGAGCGACCCGTGGGACTACGGCACGCTGGCCGAGGCGGTGGAGGCCTGGGGCTTTCGGGCGATGCAGAGCCGCGGCACGTACATGGACCGCGGCGAGGTCGCCCACCACTGGTTCACCGAGGAGTACGAGCCGGTCGTCGAGCTCCTGCGAGCGGGCGACCTCATCCACGGTGACGAGACCGAGACCGAGGCCTACATGCGGGTGGCCGCCGACCGCTACCGCGTGCTGCGCACGCACGAGTGGAGCGACGAGGTGCTCGACGAGCTGCGCCGCGAGGAGCGGCGGCGGCGGCGCAGGCGCCGCACGCCGCCGCGCAGGATCCGCTAGCTAGCCGCCTCGGTCATGTTCTTACCGGTGTCGGTCGCGAACAGCTTCATGTTCGTGAGCTCGAGCGTCAGCTCGATCTCTTCCCCGGGGGTCGCCTTGCTCTCGGCGGACAGTCGGGCGACCACCTGCTGGCCCCCGCCGTGGCTCGGAAGGTCCTCCATGCCGGCGTCCTTGGCCAGGTCGCTGAGCTGGTCGAGCTCGACGTCGGGCGCCGCGATGTCGAAGTAGACGTAGAGCTCCGAGCCCATCGACTCGACGACGTCGACCTTCGTGCGGAAGCGCATCTGGTTCGGCGCGTCGCCCGCGATCTGGGCATCCTCGAAGTGCTCGGGCCGCACGCCCACGATCACGTCGCGCGCGCCCTGCCCGCCCTCGCGATTGAGGCTCGAGCGGACGTGGTCGGGCAGCTGCGCGTCGCCGATCGGCATGCGCACCGTGTCGCCCTCCAGACGCCCGGGCAGGAAGTTCATCGACGGCGAGCCGATGAAGCCGGCGACGAACAGGTTCGACGGGTGGTCGTAGAGGTTGGCGGGGGTGTCCACCTGCTGGATCAACCCGGCGCGCATGACCGCGACGCGATCGCCGAGCGTCATGGCCTCGGTCTGGTCGTGCGTCACGTAGACCATCGTGGTGCCGAGGCGCTTCTGGATCCGGGCGACCTCCGTGCGCATCTGCACGCGCAGCTTGGCGTCGAGGTTCGAGAGGGGCTCGTCCATCAGGAACGCCTTCGGGTCGCGCACGATCGCGCGGCCCATGGCCACGCGCTGGCGCTGGCCGCCGGAGAGGTTGGCCGGCTTGCGCTCCATGTGCTGCTCGAGGTCGAGGATCTTCGCGGCCTCGCTCACCTGCTTGTCGATCTGCGCCTTGTCGACCTTGCCGAGCTTGAGCGCGAAGCCCATGTTCTCGCGCACGGTCATGTGCGGGTACAGCGCGTAGTTCTGGAAGACCATCGCGATGTCGCGGTCGCGCGGCGCCAGGTCGTTGACCCGCTCGCCGCCGATCATGAGGTCGCCCTCGGTGATGTCCTCGAGCCCGGCGATCATGCGCAGCGCCGTCGACTTGCCGCAGCCCGACGGGCCGACGAGGATCATGAACTCGCCGTCGCCGATGTCGAGGTCGATCGCCTTCACGGCCTCGAACCCGTCTGGATACCGCTTGGTGATCTCCTTGAACTGGATCTCTGCCATCTGGTCTCCCCTCTCCTCTTAGTCGCGTGCCCCCGGATGGC
This sequence comes from uncultured Solirubrobacteraceae bacterium, assembly GCA_963789005.1. Classification (GTDB taxonomy): domain Bacteria; phylum Actinomycetota; class Thermoleophilia; order Solirubrobacterales; family Solirubrobacteraceae; genus DASSUW01. The sequence goes on along the minus strand of CAWBIZ010000015.1, from coordinate 44,620 downwards.
CGTCGCCCGGCCATGGTGCCAACACCAGCAACAGGCGTGCGTCCTGCCGCGCCTGCACCTCATGACGTTCGTGCGGATCGAATACTGCTGCAAAACCGGATCCGCCGCTGATCGACCCGCCCTCGCCCGTCACCTCCACTTCGCCGTCGACGACGACGAGGTAGGCCCGTTCATGAACCTGATGGTCCTTGAGGGACTCGCCCGCGGGCAGGTTGATGGCGATGGAGCGCGCCTCGCCGCGGGCGGAATGCAGGATCCTCGGCTGGTGCGGCTCGACTGCGAGCGTGCGCAGATCCCAGTGCTCCATCGCGCGATCGTATCCGGCCGCGGAGAGCTCGTGGTCAGGCGGCGTCGTCCTGCGGCTCGACGGCGGCCTCGCGCAGGCGGATGACGGCCTGGCGGATGAGGCGGGAGACGTGCATCTGCGAGACCCCCACGCGCGCGCCGATCTCGGACTGCGTCAGGTCCTCGGCGAAGCGCAGCCGCAAGACCTCGCGCTCGCGCTCGGAGAGCACGCCGAGCAGCCGCTCGATCGTCGCGATGTCCTCCGCATGGCCGAATCCCGGGTCCTCGATGCCCATCGAGTCGCCCATCGCGCCGTCCTCCTCGTCGTCGTCGCGCGGACGGTCGAGCGAGACGGCGCGGTAGGCGCCGGCCGCCTCGCGGGCCTCGAGCACCTGCTCGGTCGCGATGCCCATGTGCTCGCCGACCTGCGTCAAGGTCGGCGCGCGGCCGAGCCGCCGGGCGAGCTCCTCCGTCTCGCGCTCGACGCGCACGGCCAGCTCCTGCAGGTCGCGCGGCACGCGGACCGACCAGCCCTTGTCGCGGAAGTGGCGCTTGAGCTCGCCGAGGATCGTCGGGACCGCGAATGAGGAGAAGGCGGTCGGGCGGTCCGGGTCGAACCGGTCGATCGCCTTCAGGAGACCGAGCGACGCGACCTGGACGAGGTCGTCCAAGGGCTCGCCGCCGCGCTGGTAGCGCCGGGCGAGCTGGCGCGCCAGCGGCAGGAACCGCTGCACGAGCGCCTCGCGGGCAGCGTGGTCACCATGACGGTGGTAGCGCTCGAGCAGCCGCCGATCCTCGCGGGTGCGAACCGCACGGTCGTTCGGGATCGACGAAGCCTGCTCGCCCGTCCCACCGTTGCCCGGCCGCTGTTCGATCGTCTCCACGCCCTTCCCCGTTCGCGGTAGTGCCCAGGGCGCCAGGGTGTGGGGCGCGATGTCGCTGCGGCAGGTTTCAGGGCCGCAACGCGGGCTAGTGTAGTACGACTCGAGGGCGACATTCGATGAACTCCACGGGCACGATCACCGCAACGCATCTCAGGGTCCTCATCGCCGACGAGGACGAAGCCGCGCTTCGCGGTTTGCACCAGATCCTGGAGCATCTGGGCCATGAGGTCACGCCGTATGCCGTCTCCGCGGGCGAGGCGGTCGAGCTGATCGTGCGCGAGTCGCCCCAGGTGGCGATCGTGGTCGTCCACGAGGACGATGAGCACGCGCTCGCGCTGATCGGCGAGGCCGTCGAGTACGCCGACGGGCCGGTCATCGCGCAGCTCCCGGACGCCGACATCGAGTTCCTCTCGCGTGCCGCCGAACGTGGCATCTCAGCCTTCGCCGAGTCGTCGGACCCGGAGTCGATCCAGGGCACGATCGAGATCGCCGTGCGGCGCTACCGCGAAGGACAGGAGCTGCACGACAAGGTCGAGCAGCTCGAGGGCGCGCTCGTGCGGAGGTCGGTGATCGAGCGCGCGAAGGGCATCTTGATGGAGCGCCACAGCGTGGCCGAGCAGGAGGCCTTCGAGCTGCTGCGCGATCACTCGCGCGCGAGCGGCCGCCGCGTGATCGACGTCGCGCGCTCCGTGGTCGAGGGTCACGCGCTGCTTCCCAAGCGCCCGTGACCGGGCGGACTGGGCCCGTACTCGAGCCCGGCGACTTCAAGCGCGCGTTCGCCTGCTTCCAGCAGCACGGGATGACGCAGTGGGCGGCGGCGGTGACGTACTTCTCGATGCTGTCGCTGTTCCCGGCGCTGCTCGTCGGCGTGGCCGTGCTCGGGGTGTTCGGGCAGCAGGGGCTGGTCGAGGACGCTGCCGAGTACCTGAAGGAAGCCGGCGCCCCGCGGGCGACGGTCGACGCCGTGGCCTCCGCACTGGAGAGCGCGCAGTCGGAGCGCGGGACGGCCGCCGGGGCGCTCGCGTTCGGCCTCGTCACCGCCCTCTACGCCGCCTCCGGGGCGCTCGGCTCCGTCGGCGCGGCGCTCAACCAGGTCCTGGGCATCGAGGAGCGCCGGGGGTTCGTCAAGCACAAGCTCCACGCCGTCGGCTGGACTGTGGTCCTGATGGTGCTCGTGCTGCTGACATGCGTGCTGGTGTTCCTCGGCGGCGAGCTGGCGAGCGACCTGCTCGGCTTCCTCGGGCTCAACGACACGCTCGTCGCGGTCTGGCACGTCGCCCGCTGGCCGGCGGCGGTGGTGTCGGCGATGCTGATCTACGCGGTGATCTACCACGCCGCGCCCGCGCCCGAGACGCGCCGCTGGCGGTGGGTGACGCCGGGCGCGGCGTTCGGGGTGCTGGCGTGGATCCTCGCCTCGGCGGCGTTCTTCGTCTACGTCTCCACCTTCGCGAGGTACTCGGCGACGTACGGGGCGTTCGCCACCGTCGTGATCCTGCTCGTCTGGCTCTACCTGACGAACCTCGTGCTCGTGTTCGGCGCCGAGCTCAACGCGGCGGTGGATCGGCGGCGAGCGTCGCCGACTCCGGCCACGAGCACATCGCCGCCCGGCCCGGGCAGTCGCCGCACAGCTCGCGGTGCGGCGCGCCGGTGACGGGGAAGCGGCCGTCGAGCAGATCCGCGGCGAGGCCGGCGAGGCGCTCGCTCAGCAGGTTCGCGTCCGTGAACGTCTCGGTCACCGGCTCCCCGGGGCGCTCGAGGAAGCAGTAGGCGACCTCGGCGCTCGGCGCGCCATCGCGCAGGGCGGCGAGCGCGTACACGAGCCGCTGGGTCGCGTAGTCGCGCTCGACGACGTCGGCGGGAGCCGCGCCCTCGAGCCGGTCGGACTTGTAGTCGACGATCAGCGCGCCGCCGTCAGGCTCGCGCGCGACGACGTCGATGAAGCCGGTGACGAGCGGCCCGCCGCCCGCCGGGTCGAGCGTGAACGAGAACGCGGCCTCCTTGCGCGTCCGCCGCGCGCTCGCGAGGCGGGCGCACAGCGGCGAGCGCGCGAACGCGGCCACGAGCCCGCGGACGTCCTCGAGCTCGTCCGCGGTCGGCTCCAGGCCCCACTCGGCGGCCAGCTCGGCAACCGCTTCCACGGCGGGCGCGGCGGGCCGCGCGTAGTCGAGATCCTCGAGCAGCCGGTGCACGAGCGACCCACGCACCCGCGGGTCGAGACCACCCACCGCCTCCTCGGCACCCACCTCCGCGCGCGCGACCTCGTCGGTGCCCACTCCCGTGATCGCGTCTGCCTGCGCGATCTCGTCGGGCGTCGGCGGCGCCACTCGCGGCAGGCCCAACACGCGCTCGAGGTAGAAGCGGTAGCCGCAGCGTGCGTAGGCGCCGAGGGCGCTGTAGGAGAGGCGCTGCGGTGCCGGCCGCGCGCGCGGCGGCGGCTCGGGCAGGACGGCCGGGGCGTCGGGCAGCGCGGTGCCGGGCGCGCCCGCTCGCGGCCGGCCGGCCGGGCTGAGCGCGGCGTGCGGGAGGACCGTGCCGATCGTGTCGGGGGCGTTTACGCGGCAGAGCAGCCGCGCGCCGGCGCGCTCGACGACCGTCTCCGGCCCGGCTACGTCGGCGCCGAGGGCGCGCCAGATCCAGTCGATCGGCGGGCCGGCGGGACGCGGATCGGGCAGCCGCTCGCGGTCGACGCCGCCGGACAGGATCAGCCGCTCCCGGGCGCGCGTCATCGCCACGTAGAACAGCCGGCGCTCCTCCTCGTCCTCCGCTCGGCGCTCCGCTGCTGCGAGGGCTTCCCACGCGAGCGCGGGGATGGCGTCGCCGCCGCCGATCGGCGCGAGCCGCAGTCCGACGGCGCCGCCGTCGCCCACGAGCAGGCGGTCGCGCACGGTGACCGCGCCGCGCCCGAGGTCGGCGACGCAGACGACGGGGAACTCGAGCCCCTTGGCGCGGTGGATCGTCATCAGCCGCACGGCGTCGAGCCCGTCGGACTCGAGCGCCGCCTCGCCCTCGCGCGCCTCGGCGAGGTCCTGCGTCATCGCGTAGTCGACCAGCCCGCGCAGGTCGACGCCCTCGGAACGCTCGTAGTCGCGCGCGAGGCGCATCAGCTTGCGCAGGTTGGCGAGCCGCCGGTCGCCGCCGCTGCGGGCGAGCACGGCGAGGTCGTATCCGGTCATCGCGACGGCGCGCTCGAGCAGGGTCTCCGCCGGAGTCCGCTCCGCACGCGAGCGCTCGGCGGCGAGGAAGCGAGCGAAGCCCCGCAGCCGCTCCTGCTCGGCCTCCGGAAGGTGGCGGAGCCAACCGCCGGCGTCAGCGTCGCGCGAACCCGCCCCGCTGCTGACGGCGGCGTCGCGCGAGACCGCGCCGTCGCCGGGACCGCCGCTCCGCCCGACCTCGTCGCGTAGGGCGGCCCAGGCGCCGAGGCCGCTCTCCCGCCCGGCCTGCGCGAGCAGGACGAGCGCGTCGGTCCCGACGCCGCAGAACGGGGACGCGAGCACCGCGAGCAGCGCCTCCTCGTCCTGCGGGTTGGCGAGCACGGACAGGTAGGCGATGCCGTCGCGCACCTGCTCCTGCGACCAGTAGCCGCGGCCGCCCACGACGTACGTGGGCAGGCCCTGCTCCTCGAGCGCCTGCTCGAGCAGGCGCAGCGACCCCGTGGCGCGCACGAGCACGACGACGTCGCCCGGCCGCCTCCCGCCGTCGACCTCCGCGCGCAGGCGGTGGGCGACCAGGCGGGCCTCGGCGCGCCGCCACGGCTGAGAGCCACCGCCCGCGAGGCCCAGCTCGCGTTCGAGCTCGGGCTCGTCCCAGCCGCGGGTGTCGGTGAGCAGCAGCTCGACCAGGGGCTCGCCCGCGGCCGGCGCCTCGCCGTCGGGGTCGAACAGCCGCAGCGGCACGTCGTCGGCGGAGGCGGCGGCCGAGCGGGAGCGGGGCCTGCCGGCGACGAGCGGCGTGAACGCCGGCCCGAGCTCGCTCGCGAACGCGCCGTTGAGCACGTCGAGCAACGGCGCGGCGGACCGGAAGTTGCTCATGAGGCGGCGCACCGACGCCGCGGGGAGGCGGGCCCGCCGCTCACGGAAGATGTTGACGTCGGCGTGGCGGAAGCCATAGATCGACTGCAGCTCGTCGCCGACGGCGAACAGGTTGTCGCGCTCGAGCGCCTCCAGCACGTCGAGCTGCAGACGGTTCGTGTCCTGGAACTCGTCGATCATGATCAGCGCGAACCGCTCGGCCCAGGACCGCCTGGCGCCGTCGTCCGCGAGCAGGTCGCGCACGCGCAGCTCGAGGTCCGAGAAGTCGACGCCGGCACGCGCCGCCTTGGCGGCCTCGTACTCGGCGCCGAAGCGGTCGAGGAGATCGTCGAGCAGCACGAGCGCCTCGCGCGCGTGGTGGTCGGCGCACGCCGACCGGTACGCCTCCCACGCCTCGCGATAGGCGACGCAGGCGGGCTCGTCCAGCGCCTTCGCGCCGCCGGGCAGCCGCGCGGGATCGAGCGTCCCCGGCCACGGCAGGCTCCCGTCGGCGGGCAGCGCGAGCGCGTCGAGCGCCTCGCGGGCCGCCGACACCTTCTTGCCGGCGCCGGCGACGGCGAGTTCCGCAGCCGCGGCGTCGCGAGCCGCCAGGAGCGCCGCGCGAGCGACCGCCACCTCCGCGGCGCCCGGCACATCCGCGGCGCCGGCGGCACCCGCCACCCCCGCGGGCCCGGCGGCGCCCGGCACATCCGCGGCGCCAGCGGCGCCCGGGGCGGGCGAGCCCGGCAGTCGCGGTCGCGACTGGCCGCGGCTGCGGAGCGCCTCGTAGGTGGCCGCGATCATGTCGCGCAGGCCCGGGCCGTACGCGGCCGCCAGGTCGACGGCGCGGGCGCCGTGGGCGGTCGCCCAGGCGTCGAGCGCCACGTCGTAGGCGCGGTCGGCCAGCCGCTGTGCCGCGGCCGCGTCGAGGACGGTGAAGCGCGGGTCGAGCCCGGCGGCCAGCGGGCGCGCCCGCAGCACGCGGGCGCAGAACCCGTGGATCGTCCCGATCCAGGCGGCCTCGGCCTCGCGCGCGGCCTCGACCTCCCCGAGCGCGGTGAACCGGCGCCGAACCCGCTCGCGCAGCTCGCCCGCGGCCTTCTCGGTGAAGGTCAGCGCGAGGATCGACCCGACCGCCACGCCGTCCTCGAGCACCGCCTCCACGAACCGCTCGACCATCACGGCCGTCTTCCCGGAGCCCGCGTTGGCGACCAGCAGCGCCGACCCGGTCCGATCCGCGATCGCCGAGCGCTGATCGCCGGTGAAGGGAACGCCGCCGCGCCGCGCCGGCACCTCGTCTGCCTCCGCCGCTTCGTCCACCGACGCGAGCGCGGTCATGCCGCCGCCTCGGGCGCGGCTTCGCTCGCGCGGCAGATCGCGGGGTAGGCGCAGCCGCCCATCGGCGAGCACGCGTCCGGGCAGGCGCGGATCGTTCCGGCGTGGATGTCGGCCGCGGCTGCGGCGGCGATCGTGCGGGCTTCGTCGAGCGCGGCGTCGAAGGTCTCGCCGTCGACCACGTCGCCGTTCACGTAGCGCCCCGGGACGTCGTCGCGGACGAGGCCGCGCGGACGCACGTCGCGGTGGCCGACCGGCTGGTACAGCGCGCCGACGGGCTTCACGCCGAGCAGCTCGCGCGCGGCGAGCGCGTAGAGCGCCACTTGGAGCTTGCGGTCGACGGCCCAGCGCGCTCCGGCCGCGACCGTGCGGCCCTTGTAGTCGCGGACGATCGCGCGGTCGCCCGCGACGTCGATCCGGTCGACGCGGCCGGCGACGCCGAGGCTCGTCCCGGCGAGCGGGAGCGGGCCGTGCTCGTCGTCCGCGCCGCCGAAGCTCCACTCGAGCCAGGCGGGCTCGAGCCCGGCGCCGCACTCGGCCTCGTGCTGGAGCAGGCGCCGCAGGTCGATCTCCAGCTCGCGCAGGACCGCCCGCGCACGGGTGCCGGCAGCGGTCTTGCGCAGCTCGGCGAGCGCCGCCTCGAGCTCCTCGAGCGCGGCGGGCAGCGACGCGGGGGTCAAGCGGGCGGAGCCCTCGCGCTCGCGCAGCCGCCGCAGCGTCTGCTCGAGCACGGCGTGGGCGATCGACCCGCGGCGCATCGGCTCGGGGTCGGGCTCGGTGCGCCGCGGACGCAGCAGGCTCTCGACCAGCCAGCGCACGCCGCAGCCGGCGAACGTCTCGAGCCCGCGCGCCGCCTCGGTCTCGCGCGCCGCCAGCAGCGCCAGCACCGCGTCGCTGCGCGGAGACCCGAGCGGGGCAGGGTCGGGTCGGTCCTCCGCGGCGGCTCGTGCCCGCCGCAGCTCGTGCGGCGTCGGAGCGGAGGCGGCGGGCCACGTGACCTCGGACAGCAGCCGGCGCCCGCGCCGATCCCACAGCTCGCCGGTGAAGAGCGCGCGGACGTCGTCGAGGAACGCCGAGGGCTGCAGCGGGTCGCCCTCCTCGTCGGCGGAGCGGAAGGAGAGGAACAGCACCTCCTCGGGGCGGGACACGGCGGCGTAGAGCAGGTACCGCTCGCGCGCGAGCACGTCCTCGTGGCGGGGCAGCACGAGCCCGCTCGCCCGCGCGAGGGCGATGCGAGCGGCGTCGTCGAGGAACGGCTCCGGGAGCGGATGACGCGGAAACGCGCCCTCCTGGAGCCCGGCGACGAACACCGCGCGGAAGCGGCGAGCCCGGATCGCGAGCGGATCGGCGACGAGCACGCCGCCGGGCGCCGCGGGCTCGCGGACCTCCGCCCCGGCGAGCGCCTCGAGCACGTCCGCGGCGGTCCCGACGGCCGCGGAGTCGGCGCTCGCGAGCCCGCGCAGCTCGTCCGCCGCGCTCCGCAGCGCCGCCGCCGCGCGGGCGTCGGCAGCGTCGTCGGCGTCGAGCACCGCCGCGGCGCGCCGGTGCGGCGCAGTCCAGATCGCATCGGCCTCGGCGACCAGCGCCCCGAGCAACGCCTCAGCGCCCTCGCCGGCCGCGTCTGCGAGGCGATCGAGGGCCGCGAGCGCCGCTTCCACGAACATGAAGGGGTCTGACCCCTCTCTGAAGCTACTTGAGGGTTGTTCGCGTCCGGCGTCGCGCGCGATGGTCTCGAGCAGGCGGCGGGCCTCGGTTGCGCTTCTGGCCTCGGTGCGGCGGGCGCGGGCATCGACGGCGTCCGCGAGGTCGGGGCTCGGGAGGCGGCCCGGCGTTCGCAGCCAGGTGAGGAGGTCGGTGGCGGTGCCGTGTGGCATCGCCGCGCGCGCGCCCGCGAGGAGGCCGGCGCCGAGCCGCGTGCGCGCGAGCGGGATCCGGCGCTCGACGGACACGGGCACGCCGTAGCTCTCGAGCACGTGGGTGAGGACCGGCGCCTCGTCGGCGCCGCCGCGCACGAGCACCGCGATGTCCTCGGCGAGCAGCCCGGCGGCCATCAGCTCGAGCACCTCCGCGGCGACGAGCTCCGCCTCGGCGCGCTCGCCGCCCGCCTCGAGCAGGCGCACCGCGCCGTTCGGCGGCCGGCGCGCCGCTTCCGGCTCGAACAGGTTGCGCTCCAGGTGGTGGAGGGCGCCGCGCGCCGCGGGCGCGTAGTGCTCGGACCGGTCGCCGAGCAGCTCGTGGCGGTCGGCCAGCGGCTTCAGGAGCTCGACCGTCGCCGCCCGCCCGGCGAACGCCGCCCGGCCGGGCTCGTAGGCGAGCGCCACGCAGACGTCGGCGTGGCGGGCGAGCGTCTCGATCGCGTCGCGCTGCAGCGGCGTGAGGTCGTCGAACCCGTAGACGAAGACCGGCCGGCCGCCCCAGGCGTCCGGCTGCCGGCGCAGCGCGTCGAGCGCCGCCCGCGCGAGGCCTTCGGCATCGACCACGCCGAGGCGCTCCAGCCGGCGGTGGTACGCGCCGTAGAGCGCCGCGAGCTCCTCGGCGTGTGCCGGGGCGCCGGCTACCGCCGGGAGCTCATCGGCGTGCGCCGGAGCGGCGGCCGCGACCCAGTCGCGGACGGCCGAGATGAATCGTGCGGGGCCGACGAGCGAGCGGCCGAGCTCGGCGAACAGGGCGCCCAGCGCCTCGGCGAAGCCCGGTGCCGATGAGGATGGCGCGAGCGCGTCGAGCCGGGTCTCGGCCACCGCCGCGCGCAGCACCCGCTCCCGGGCGATCCGGCCGAGGCGCCGCTCCCGCACGCCGGCGGCCTCGGCGATCACGCGGATCAGCCGGTCGAAGGTCACGACCTCGGCGCCGATCACGATGCCCTCGGCAGCCAGCTCGCGCCCATAGTGGTCGGCGTCGGCGGGGGTCGGGACCACCAGCACGGGCTCGCGCGGCAGCGCGGCGCGGAAGCGCTCGAGCACAGCGCCCGCCTTGGCCGCGTTGGCCGGTCCGGTGATCAGCGTGAGGGGCATGCGTAACGTCGCCGAAGGCAAGCGCGTCAGCGGTTGCCTGGCAGGCGAGACCAGTTTCACGCGGCGACCGGACGCGTTCGACGGCGCCCCAGCGGGATCAGATTTCAGACCGTTGACACGAACTCGTCCCGATTGCCTCAAGTTTGGGACCGTCCGGGCCGTTACTCGGATCGAAGCCACCAGCACCCGGGAGTGCGAGATGCCCCACCTTCACCTGCCTACGGACCACACGGACGCCGACCTCGTGCTGGCCGCGAACCTCGCGGACATCGTCGGCAGTGAGGACCTCTACGTCGCGTGGTCGCAGGAGACCGGCGCCGGGATGCCGGAGATCGAGGCCTACGTCAGCGAAGAGCCCCCGCTGACCCCGTTCGCCGAGCGCCTGCTCGCGTTCGCCGCCGGATGCGGCGCCATCTGGCGAGCACTGACCGGCCGCCCGGCTCACATCGCGGTCTCCGAGCGCTCCGGGCACGGGGCCGCGCGGCAGATCGAGCCGTCCGCGTAGCTGCGACCGCGGCGTTCGACCCCACCCCTTTCCCAGCCGCAGTTGACGTTCGTCAGGCGGCCTGAACGGCGGCGTCCGAGGACGAGTCGTCTGACGGCTCAGACGTCTCGGGCGGCTTCGCGCCTTCTCGCGCCCACGGCTCGTCGAACTCGACCCGCCACTTGCCGTCCTCGGCCTGCACGAGCGCCAGCCGGGCGCGAAACGAGCGCCCCGAGCGGCCCTTGAAGCCCGTGACCGGCTTGGCGGTCCGCGCCGTGGCGATCAGCTCTCGCGCGACCGTGGCCGGCAGGTTCTTGCCCGCCTTCGACTTCCAGATCACGAAGCCGCACCCCGGGTCCTCGCGCGACCAGCAGGAGAAGCCCTTGCGGTTCTCGACGATGTCGCGCCCGCACACCGGGCACGGGCCGAGGTTCGCCCGCGGGATGCGGACCTCCTTGAGCTTCTCGTCCAGAACGCCCACGGTCTCGCGCGCGAACGCCGCGATGTCGCTCATGAACCGCTCGCGCGACTCCTCGCCCTCCTCGATCCGCGCCAGCCGATGCTCCCAGTCGCCCGTCAGCGACGGCGACGTCAGGGCGTGCTCGCCGAGGAAGCGCACGACGTTGACGCCCTTCTCGGTGCACACCAGCGCGCGGGCCTCGCGCTCGACGTAGCCGACGTCGATCAGCCGCTCGATGATCGCCGCGCGTGTGGCCGGGGTGCCGATCCCCGAGTCCTTCATGGCCTCGCGCAGCTCCTCGTCGTCGACGAGCTTGCCGGCGGTCTCCATCGCCCCCAGCAGCGACGCGTCCGAGTAGCGCCGCGGCGGCTTGGTCTCCTTCTCCTCGGCGCCGACCTCGAGCGTGCGCACGTCCTCGCCCTGCTCGAGCCGGGGCAGGAGCTGGTTCGCGCCCTCGTCCTCGTCGTCCGAGCGCTCGTCCGACCCCAGCTCCCCGTACACGCCGCGCCAGCCCGGCACGACCAGCAGCCGGCCGCGCGTGCGGAACACGTACGAGGCCACCGTCGTCTCGAGCCGGGTGTTCTCGAACACGGCGTCGGGATGGAAGACGGCGAGGAAGCGGCGGGCGACGAGGTCGTAGACGCGCTTGTCGTCGTCGCTCATCTTCTCGAGCCGGTGCTCGGAGTTGGTCGGGATGATCGCGTGGTGGTCGGTGACCTTCGCGTCGTTGACCACGCGCCCCAGCGGGAGCAGGTCCAGCCCGGTCACGTACTCCGCCGCCTTGGCGTACTCGCGGCGCGAGCCCACGAGCCGCGCGATCCCCTTCAGCTCGCCGACCATGTCGCTCGGCAGGAAGCGCGAGTTCGTGCGCGGATACGTGAGCGCCTTGTGCTCCTCGTAGAGCCGCTGGGCGGCGGCCAGCGTCCGCCGCGCGGAGAACCCGAAGCGGGTGTTCGCCTCACGCTGCAGGGTGGTCAGGTCGTAGAGGAGCGGCGCGCGCTCCTTCTTCGTCGACTTGTCGAGCTTGGTGATCTCGCCGGGCTGGTCGCGGACCGCCGCGACGATCGCGTCCGCCTCCTCGGCCGTCGCGAGCCGCGGGTTCGCCCCTGCGTGGAAGCGACCCTCGTAGCGGCGGCCGGACTCCCCGCTCCTGCCTCGCGCTTCGCGCTCGTCACCGGCTTCGCCTAGGGCTTCGAAGTCGGCGTCCACGAGCCAGTACGGCTCGGGCTTGAAGGCCTTGATCTCCTCCTCGCGGCGGGCGAGGATCGCCAGCGTCGGCGTCTGCACGCGGCCGAGCGACACCGCGCCGTCGAACGACGACCGCAGCCGGATCGTGGCCGCGCGCGTGGAGTTCATGCCGACGATCCAGTCGGCCTCCGAGCGCGACCGCGCCGCCTCCTCGAGCCGGTGGAACTCGCCGGCGGGGCGCAGGCCGTCGAACGCCTGCTTGATCGCCTTCGACGTCATCGAGGACAGCCACAGCCGCCGTACGGGCTTGGACGCGTTCGCCTTCTCGTACGTCCAGACGAAGATCAGCTCGCCCTCGCGGCCGGCGTCGCAGGCGTTGATGACGCCGTCGACGTCGGAGCGGCCGAGGAGCTTGGAGAGCACGGTGAACTGCTTGCGCGACCGCTCGTCGCGCACCACGAGCTTGAAGTGGTCGGGGACGATCGGCAGGTCGGCCATCCGCCACTTCTTGAACTTGGGGTCGTATTCGTCGGGCTCCGCGAGCTGCACGAGGTGGCCGACCGCCCAGCTCACGACGTGGCTCTCGGACTCGAGATACCCCTCGTGCTTCATGAACGCGCCCGGGAGCGCGCCGGCCAGGTCGCGACCGACGGACGGCTTCTCGGCGATGACGAGCGTCTTCCCCATGCGAACCGCGGAGGGTAGCTCAGCCCCCGCAGGGTCCAGTGGAGACGGCGCCGCCCGCGCCCTCCAAGGCCGAGCGCACGACCGCGTTGGGCACGCCGTATCCCCCGCGCGGCCCGCTGCCTGTCGTGGCGGCGAAGATCGTCGTGACGACGCGGCCCTCGCCGTCGACCATCGGGCCGCCGGAGTTGCCCGAGCGCACCGCGCCCCGCAGGGCGACGATCCGCCGCCGCACCGGGCCGCGCCCGTAGGCGTCCTGGCTGACGACCTCGCGCGTCGGTCCCAGGCGGCCGGGGCGCACGTCGTACGGGCCGTTGAGCGGGAAGCCGAGGATCGCCGCCGAGGTGCCGGACTCCGGGTCGCCGGCGATGTCGAGGGCCGGCGCGTCGAGCCCGGGCACCCGCAGCACCGCGAGGTCGTTGCGCGGGTCGAAGTGGATCGCCTGCGCCTCGAGGCCGGGATCCTCGCCCCCCGGCAGCACCCGCGTGTCGTCCTGGCCGGCCACCACGTGGGCGTTCGTCACCACGACGCCCGGCTGCGCGACCCAGCCGGAGCCCTCGACCCCCACCCCGCACGCGGTGCCGAGGATCTTGACCACGCTCGCGCGCGACGCGGCGACCTCCGGATCGCGCGCGATCGCCCCGCGCGGCGCCGGCACGCGGGCCTGCGGGCCGTTGACGCTCGGGATCGGGTCGAGCCTCCGCAGCGTGTTGAGCAACGGGCCGGTCGGCGGGAGCACGGCGTTGAGCTGGCGCAGCACGACCGAGCGCTGCACGTCGCGCCGGATGTCGGGCGCCGCCTGCAGGGCGATCGCGCCCAGGACCCAGGCGATCAGCAGGCCCACGCACGCGGTCAGCGCCGCTCCCAGCGCGCGGTCGACGGCGCCGAACCCGGGCGAGGGCACCAACCGGCGCAGGCGCGCTCCCGCGCCCTCGAAGCCCGCGGCCAGCACGCCGCCGGCGACGATCGCGCCGGCGAGGGCGAAGGCCGGCGCCCACTGCGACTCGTCGGCCTCCGGCAGCACCAGCGGAGCCAGCCGCGTGGCCAGCCACGCGCCCGCAGCGAAGCCCGCCAGGGCGAGGGCACCGGCGATGAAACCCTGACCCCAGCCGAAGAGCGCGAGGAGCGCCACCGCGCCGAGGATCACCCAGTCGATCCCTGTCACCTGCTTCGAGCCTAACGCCCTCCTACTCTGCACCCTGCCGGATGGTGTCGACCCGCCCTCAGCAGCGTGTTCGGATGCGGCGGCTCGTGCCGCTGCTCGTGCTCGCGGGCGGGGCGTTCGCCGGAGGGATGGTCGCCGCCGGCCTGCACGAGCCGGCGGAGCGGGAGCTGGCCGCGCGCTTCGCCGCCGCCTGGGATCGCGAGGACTACGCCGAGATGTACGCGATGCTCTCCTCCGGCGCCCGCCAGGAGACGCCGCTGCGCCGGTTCGCCCGCAGCTACCGCCGGGCGCGCGCGACCGCCACCGTCGACTCGCTGCGCACCGGGCGCCCGCTGGAGCCCGTGGACGACAGCGTCGAGGTTCCCGTGGCGGTGCGCACGCGGTCGTTCGGCGACCTGCGCCTGGGCGTGACGCTCCCGGTCGTGGAGGGCGACGACGGGGAGCCCGCGGTCGCGTGGGCCGCGCACATGGCGTTCCCCGGCATGCGCGCCGGCGAGAAGCTGAGCCGCTCGATGCGCATGCCCGAGCGGGCGACGATCCAGGCCCGCGACGGGACGCCGATCGCCGAGGGCGAGGCGCGGCTGTCCGAGCTCGACCCGCTCGCGTCCGAGATCGCCGGCCGCGTCGGCCCGGCGCCGCCGGAGCAGGCGGCCGAGCTGCGCGCGCTCGGCATCCCGCCCGACACGCCCGTCGGCCTCACGGGGCTCGAGCGGGAGTTCGACCGGCGGCTGGCCGGCACCCCCGGCGGCATCCTGCGCGCCGGCTCGCGCGCGCTGGCGGTCAGCTCTCCGCGGCCGGGGCAGAGCGTGCGGACCACGATCGACCCCGACATCCAGCGCTCCGCGGTCGAGGCGCTGGCCGGCCGCTACGGCGGGATCGCGGCCGTCCGCCCGCGCACCGGCGAGGTGCTCGCGCTCTCCGGCGTCGCCTTCTCGGCACCACAGCCGCCCGGGTCGGTGTTCAAGATCATCACGCTCGCGGGGGCGCTCGAGGCGGGGACGGTCAAGCGCACCGACTCCTTCCCCGTGCAGACGGCGGCGACGCTCGAGGGCGTCGAGCTCGAGAACGCCAACGGGGAGTCCTGTGGCGGCTCGCTGGTCAACTCCTTCGCCCACTCGTGCAACTCGGTGTTCGCGCCGATGGGCGCCGAGCTGGGCGCCGAGCGACTCGTCGAGGCCGCCGAGCGCTTCGGCTTCAACACCGATCCGAAGCTGTCCGGCGCCGCCCGCTCGACGATCCCGGCGGCGGGTGAGATCGGCGACGACCTGGCCGTCGGCTCGACCGCGATCGGCCAGGGCAAGGTGCTCACCACTCCGCTGCAGATGGCGCTCGTGGCCGCGGCCATCGGCGAGCGCGGCCGGCTCGTGGAGCCGACCCTGCTGCGCGGCGAGCGGACCCGCTCACGGCAGGCGACGCCACCGGACGTCGCCCGCTTCGTCGGCCGCGGCATGCGCGCGGTCGTCACCGGCGGCACGGGCGTGGGCGCGGCCGTCGACGGGGTCGACGTGGCCGGCAAGACCGGCACGGCCGAGCTGCGCTCCACGGTCAGCGAGGATCCCGTTCCCGAGGACCCGTCGCAGCCGCCTCCGGTCGAGGACATCACCGACACCGACGCCTGGTTCACCGCCTACGCGCCGGCCGGCCGCCCCCGGATCGCGGTCTGCGTGCTGCTGATCGCCCAGGGCGCGGGCGGCGAGGTGGCAGCGCCCGCGGCCGCGCAGGTGATCAGCGCGGCGCTGAGGCGCTAGACATCCAGGTCGTAGGTCCCCTCCTGCGAATCGCCGCCGTTGCTGAAGCGCAGCTCGAGCGGGCGGTTCTGGAGGGAGTCGGTCTTGAGCTTGAAGAGCAGCAGCTTGCCCTGGATCGGGCCCTGGCCGGCGGCCGTGGTGGAGAGCGGGATGACGGTCTTGGGCGGCACGTCGACGGCCTCGTAGACGAACGGGTTGTCGTCGGCGTCGACCGCGAGCGGCCGGTAGATGTTCTCCTGCGTGTCGTGGATCTCCCACACGTTGGCGGACGGGAACGTCTCCTCGTCGGAGGTGTTCTCCACCCGCACCCAGACGCCGAACCAGGTCTCGTCGGCGGCCGCCGGGGGCGTCGTCTCGGGCAGTCCCGACGAAGTACTCGCGGTCCTCGACGTCGGCGGGGTTCATGTAGCGCGACAGCTGGACCTGGTACTTGAGGTCGTTGATGTCGAGGTAGATGCCCTCGGTCTCGGCCACCGTCCTGCCCTCTTCGGCGCCACAGCCGGCGGCCACGATGGCGAGCAGTGCGAGGACGAGCAGCCGGCGCATCGCGCGGAGTCTAAACGCCCGCCACCGTCGCCCGCGCGCCGCGATCCTCGTTCTCCTCGAGGATCGACTGCAGCCGTGAGAGCGACTTCCGGACCTTCCGCTTGAACCAGCCGCGCTGGCCGCTGAAGGCCTCGACGAACTTGTCCGTGGGGAGCACCGGCTCGGTCTCGACCATGAAGTCGAGGTCGGTGCCGCCACCCGGGGAGCGGTTCAGCGTCCAGATCGTCGTCGTCTTGATGCGGTTGAACTTGCCGCCGCGGCCGAGCGCGACGATCCGGTGCGGCGGCTCGACCTCCACGAACGTCATGTCCGTCCAGCTGAAGCGGCCGAACGGCTGGTCGACCTTGAAGCGCGCACCCGCTCCGTGACCCACCGAATCGAGCCGCGTGAGGCGGAACTGCTTCAGATAGTGGTCGGTGAACTCGGCGTGGTTGGCGATGTCCACCAGGTAGGCGAAGACCTCCTCGCGCGGGCGATCGATCGAGACGCTGGCGGTTACGGGATCCACGGCGGCGCAAGCATAAATGCTCACGCCGCGCGCGGGCGCGAGCGCACCGCGCGCTCGTGCTCCGGCGAGCGGACCACCTCGGTGCGGGCGGGCGCCTCGCGGTGGCGCGAGCGGCAGAGCGCGCACACCAGGCGCTCGCCGTAGATGTGCACCAGCTCGCCCACCAGCGGGCTACGATGGCAATGCACGCAGCCGTGCCGGTGGGCCCCGAGGGCACCTACACTGTGCCGGAGGAGCGAGATCTCCATCGACGGATGGCGATGGCGTGTGAGTGCCAGCATCGTTTGAGCCCGGTTCGCCACGGGCACCCGGAACCCTCCATTGACCCGGTCCCTATGATCGAAAAGGCGAGCATGGAAGAGCGCACTCCCGACCCGCAGAACACCGGAACCCTGCCCGCCGGCGGCGAAGGCGCCGTGCCCGTGGCGGCGGATCCTGCGCGTCGCGATCGCCCGTCCTGGGTCGAGGATGCGCGGGCCGGAGTGCCCGAGCCCGGCAAGTACCTCGCGTACGAGGAGAGCGGCCGCCACCTCGTCGTGGCCGTCTCCCGCGAGTGGACGCGGATCGGGCGCTCGCTGGCGGCCGACATCCGGTTCGACGACGCCACCGTCTCCCGGCGCCACGCGCTCGTCGTCTCCCAGGCGGACGGGGTTCGCGTGCTCGACGACCGCTCGCTCAACGGCATCTTCGTCAACGGCCGGCGCGTGGAGTGGAGCCCGCTGACCGACGGCGACGAGATCGCGATCGGCCGCCACACGCTGTTCTACATGGACACCGTCGCGGTCGAGGCGCCCCTCGCGGCGGCCCCCGCGGTCACGGCCGAGTAGCGAACGCCCCGGCTTTCGGACGGTATCGTGGCGGCCTCAATGGCCGAGACCATCGCGGTGCTGTCGCTCAAGGGCGGCACGGGAAAGACGACCACGGTGCGGACCCTCGCCGACGTGCTGCGGCGCGTCGGGCTGGACGTCCTCGCCATCGACCTCGACCCGCAGGGCAACCTGTCGGACTACTTCGACGTCCCGCCGGACGCGTCGCCGACGATCGCCGACGTGCTGGCCGGCGACGCCAAGGCGCGCGCCGCCGTGCACGACGGGATCGTGCCCGCGACGCCGATCCTCGCCGAGGTGGAGCGCTCGCTGTCGGGCAAGATGGGCCGCGAGCTGGTGCTGCGCAAGGCGCTCAAGGACGCGCGCAAGCAGCACGACGTCGTGCTGATCGACTGCCCGCCGGCGCTCGGGCTGCTCACGATCAACGGGCTGGTGGCCGCGGACTGGGCGCTGGTGTCGTCCGAGGCGCAGTACTTCGCGCTCCAGGGCGTCCAGGGCGCGCTCGACGTGGTCGAGCAGGCGAAGGACTTCTACAACCCCGACCTCGAGTGGCTCGGCGTGGTCATGAACATCGCCGACATGCGCACGGTCCACTCGCGCGAGGCCTACGACCAGCTCGTCGAGCACTACGGCGACAAGGTCTTCAAGACGGTCATCCGCTCCTCGATCGCCTACGCCGAGTCGGCCGAGAAGGGCCTGTCGATCCTCGACCACCGGCCCGACCTCGGCGCCGACTACCTCGCGCTGGCCGACGAGGTCCTGAGCCGCATCGGCCTGCGCGACGCGCGCCGGGCGCTGAAGCCGCTGCTGGCGAGCTGAGCGCATGCGCTCGCCGGTCGCCGCCGTCGCGGTCGTGCTCGCGCTGGGCGGCTGCGGTGAGGACGCGGTGGAGCCCTCGGCACCGCCGGGCCGCGCATTCGCCGTCGTCGCCGAGACCGACGGCGGCAGCGAGGAGCGACCGGCTCGAGGCCGCTTCATGACCGCACGCGTCGTGCGGCGCGCCGCGCTGCGGGCGTCTCCGGACGGGCGGATCGTGGCCCGGATCGGGACGCGGACCGAGTTCGGCACGCGCCGCGTGGTGGCCGTGACCGGCCGGCGGGAAGGCTGGCTGCGCGTGATCGCCACCGAGCGCCGCGGGCGCCAGTCGTGGCTGCGCGCCTCCGCGACACGGCTGGGATCCACGAACGTGTGGGTGAAGGTGGACCGCTCCCGCCGCCGGCTGACCCTGCGTCGCGGCCGCCGTGTCCTGCGGCGCTTCCCGGTCGCGGTCGGCCGCCCGGACACCCCGACGCCGCTCGGGCGCTATGCGGTCACCGACCGCCTGCGCTCGCAGCGCCCCGACTCGCCCTACGGCTGCTGCGCCGTCGCGCTGTCGGGACACCAGACGCAGCTGCTGCCGGGCTGGCCGGGCGGCGACCGCCTGGCGATCCACGGGACGCCGAACGAGGAGACGGTGGGGCAGCCGGCCTCGCTGGGCTGCATGCGGGCGCGTGCTGGTGACATCCGAGCGCTGATGCGGGCCGTGCCGCTGGGTGCGGTCGTCGTGGTCGTGGCCTGAGACGCAACGGCGGCCGGGCCGGGGACGCGGCAGGGGTCAGAGGACGACCGCGCCTCCCGCGTCGAACGGGAGCCGCATGACCCGCGCCCACCCGTCCGCGTGCGCAGCGACCCGGTCGGCGACCGCGCCGGCATCGGACGATTCCGCCCACACCAGCACCGCAGGCCCGGCGCCCGAGATCGTCGCCCCCAGCGCGCCCAGCTCGCGGGCGCCGCGGACGAGCGCCATCGAGCGCGGGTAGAGGCGCTCGCGGTGGGGCTGGTGGAGCCGGTCGTCGAGCCCGCGGGCGACGAGGTCGAGGTCGCCGCGGGCGAGGCCGAGCACGAGCAGGCTCGCGCGGCCGACGTTGAAGACCGCGTCGGCCATCGGCACCTCGGCGGGCAGCGCGGCGCGCGCCTTGGCGGTCCGGACCGCGCGGCGAGGGACGACGAGCACGGCCTCGAGGCCAGGTGGCGGGTCGAGCCGGGTCGCGCGCACGCCGGAGCAGACCACGAATCCGCCCAGCAGCGCGGCGGCGACGTTGTCCGGATGCCCCTCGAGCCGGACCGCCTCGGCGAGCAGATCGGCGCCGCCGCCGTTGAGCGCGTCGGCCGCGGTCAGCCCCGCCACGTACGCGGCCGCGCTCGTCCCCAGGCCGCCGGACAGCGGGATGTCCGACCGGATCGTGAACTCGACCCCGTCGGGCGGCCGCAGCGCCGCGAACCCGCGCACGCACAGGTTGCGCCGGTCGCGCGCGATCGCGAGCTGGGTGTGGACCGCGAACCGCCCGCGCTCGACCACGTCGAGCTCCATGTGCAGCCCGAGCGCCGCCGCGAGCACGTCGAAGCCCGGCCCGAGGTTGGCCGACGACGCCGGCACCCTGACCCGGACGCCGCTCATGGTCCGGCGGCGCGCGACAGGATCGTGGGTGGGCGCCGCGCGGCCATCAGGCGAGCACGGCGCGCTCGACGGCGCCGATGTCCGGCTCGCACGGAACCACGGAGCCGGCGTGCGCCAGAGCGGTCTGGGGGTCCTTGAGCCCGTGGCCGGTGAGCACGCACACGACCCGCTCCGCGCCCTGGGCGCCGTGCGCCAGCACGCCGGCCACGCTGGTCGCCGACGCCGGCTCGCAGAACACGCCCTCGCGCGCGGCCAGGAAGCGATAGGCCTCGAGGATCTGCTCGTCGGAGACCGCCCGGACCGCCCCGTGGGAGGCCGACATCGCGCCCATCGCCTCCTCCCAGCGGGCCGGGTTGCCGATCCGGATCGCGCTCGCCACGGTCTCGGGCGCCGCCACCGGAGCGCCGTGCACGAGCGGCGCCGCGCCTTCGGCCTGGAACCCGAGCATCATCGGCCGCTCCCCCAGCTCCTGGAAGCCCTTCCAGTAGGCCGTGATGTTGCCGGCGTTGCCGACCGGGATCGCCAGTGCGTCGATCGGGCCGAGCTCCTCGGCCACCTCCATCGCCGCCGTCTTCTGCCCCTCGAGCCGGAACGGGTTGACCGAGTTCACGAGCGCGATCGGGTGGCGCTCGACCACCTCGCGCACCAGCCGCAGCGCCTCGTCGAAGTTGCCGCGCAGCGCGATCACGCGCGCGCCGTGCATCAGCGCCTGGGCGAGCTTGCCGGTGGCGATCTTCCCCTCGGGCACGATCACCGCCCCCGTCAGGCCCGCGCGCGCCGCGTACGCGGCAGCCGAGGCTGCGGTGTTGCCGGTCGAGGCGCAGATGACGGCCTCGGCGCCGTCGCGCACCGCGGCTGACACCGCGCACGTCATCCCGCGGTCCTTGAACGAGCCGGTCGGGTTCGCGCCCTCGAGCTTCAGCCACACCTCGCACCCCGCGCGCTCGGACACGCGCTCGGCCAGCACGAGCGGCGTGGAGCCCTCGGCGAGGGACACCACCGGGTCGCCGGGCGCGAACGGCAGCCGCTCGCGCCAGCGCTCGATCAGCCCGGGGCTAGGTGAACTCCTCATCGATCACGCGGATCGCGCGCGGTGCGGAGCGGATGAAGTCGAGCTGGCCGATCAGGTGGACGGCGGCGTAGAAGCGCGACTCGAGCAGCGGGTGGAGGATCAGCACGAGCCGCGCGTTCTCCCCCAGGCCCTTCTGGACGACCGAGCGGATCGACGCCCCCTGCATGCCGAGCAGCTCGGCGACCTGGGCGAGCACGCCCGGGCGGTCGGCGACCTCCATGTGCAGGTAGAACGCCGACTCGACGTCGTTGACGACCTCCAGCGACTCGGTCGTCTCCGGCGTCGATGCCGGCGGGATCATCGCCGAGACGAGGTCGCCGAGCACGGCGGTCGCGGTCTGCGGGCCGCCGGCGCCCGGGCCCGACAGCGTCACCTCGGTGATCGCCTCCGACTCGACGGTGACCGCGTTGAACGGCCCGTGCACGGAGGCCAGCGGGTGGCCGGCGTACAGGAACGCGGGGTGCACGCGCACGCTGATGCCGTCGTCCACGCGCTCGGCGGTCCCGATCAGCTTCAGCCCCAGCCCGAGGTCGCGCGCGTACTCGATGTCCTCGCCCGTGAGGTGCTCGATCCCCTCGTAGACCACCTGGTCGAGGTGCACCGGGGTGGAGAACGCCAGGCGCGCGAGGATCGCCATCTTGGCGGCGGCGTCGCGGCCGGTGACGTCGTCGGTCGGGTCGGCCTCGGCGTAGCCCAGCGTCTGCGCCTGCCCGAGCGCCTCGGCGTACGAGAGGCCGGAGCGGGCCATCTCGGTGAGGATGTAGTTGGTCGTGCCGTTGACGATCCCGTGGATGCGCTCGACATGCGACGCCGCGAGCGACTCCTGCAGCATCCGGATGACCGGCACGACGCCCGCGACCGCGCCCTCGAAGCGCAGCTGCACGCCATGCTCGCGCGCGCACGCCCACAGCTCCTCGCCGTGCTGGGAGAGCAGCTGCTTGTTGGCGGAGACCACGTGCCGGCCGGCGCGCATGGCGGCGAGCACGTACTCGCGCGCGGGCTCGATCCCGCCCATCAGCTCGACGATCAGGTCCGCCCCGTCGAGCACCTCGTCGAACGTCCCCTGCGAGCGGGTGAGGATGCCGGTGACCTCGGGTCGCAGCCCGGTGACGGGCACGATCGCATCGGCGCGCTCGGCGACCAGCTGCGCGAAGGCGGCGCCGACGGTGCCGTGGCCGAGCAGGCCGATCCTAAAGGTCTCGGACATGGAGGTCCTCGTAGGTCTCGCGGCGCACGACGACGCGGGCGTCGCCGTCCGCGCAGAAGATCACGGGCGGCCGCGGGACGCCGTTGTAGTTGTTGGCCATCGCGTGCCCGTACGCGCCGGTCACCGGGGTCACGACGACGTCGCCGGGGCGCGGGTCGGGCAGGTCCACGTCGCGCACCAGCACGTCGCCCGACTCGCAGTGCTTGCCCACGACCGTGCACGTGACGCCGCCGTGCCCGACGCGGCTGGCGACGTCGGCGTGGTAGGCGGCGCCGTAGAGCATCGGGCGCAGATTGTCGGACATCCCGCCGTCCACGGCGACGATCCGCTCGCCCGCGAGGCCCGGCTTGACGGACTCGACGCGGTAGAGCGTCACGCCCGCGCCCGCCACCAGCGCGCGGCCGGGCTCGAGCACGAGCGTCTTGCCGGTCCCCAGCTCGGCGTGCGCGGCGGCCACCATGGCCTCGACCCACGCCGCCGGCTCGACCGCCTCGTCGCCCGGCACGTAGGGCACGCCGAGCCCGCCGCCGAGGTCGTAGACGTCGAAGTCGCCGACCCGGGCGAGCGCGGCGATCGCCCGCCGGTACGGGTCGAGCGAGCGGATCTGGGAGCCGATGTGCATGTGCAGCCCGGCGAGCTCGACCCGCTCGGCGAGGGCGCGCGCCAGGTCCGGCGGCATGCCGAACTTCGAGCCCGCCTGGCCGGTGAGGATGTGCTCGTGCGTGTCGGCGTCGACCCCCGGGGTCACCCGCGCGAGCAGCCTCGGCCCGCCGCCGAGCGCGAGCAGCCGGTCGGCCTCCTGCTCGTTGTCGAGCACCACGGTGCCGACGCCGTGCTCGAGCGCCAGCGCGAGCTCGGCCTCGGACTTGGCGTTGCCGTGCAGGTACAGCCGCTCGGGAGCGAAGCCCGCCCGCAGCGCGAGGTGCAGCTCGCCGCCCGAGGCGACGTCGCAGCCCAGTCCTTCCTCGGCGAACACCCGCAGCACGGCGGTGCACGGGAAGGCCTTCGAGGCGTAGACCACCTCGCCGGGGCCGCCGTGCAGGCGGGCGAGCTCGCGCACGAGTTCGCGCGCACGCGCGCGGAGGTCGTTCTCGGCGACCACGTACGCCGGCGTGCCGAACTCGCGCGCGAGCTCGGCGGCGTCGCAGCCGCCGATGCGCAGCGTGCCGCCGGCGACGGAGGAGTCCTCGGGGTACACGGCCGCGCAGGCTACGGGGTTATGCCCGCGAGCGGGCGGCGCGGGCGGGCGCCGGAGCGTCGGCCTCACGGCGGAGGACCGCCAGGAAGGCGGCGCCCCCGGCGATCATCGCGATCGACAGCAGCTGCGGCGACGTGAGGCTCAGCAGCACCTCGTCGTTGCGCCGGACGAACTCGACGAGGAACCGCTCTCCGCCCGCGAGGATCAGGTAGACGGCGAACAGCGTGCCCGCCCGCCAGCGGTGGCGCCAGCGCCACAGCAGCGCGGTGACCAGGAGCATCGTCAGCGCCTCATAGACGGGGGTCGGGTGGACCTCCTCGGTGGTCGGCACGGTGCCGTCGGGATACGCCATCGCCCACGGGCCGTCCCACGCGACGCCGTAGTCGCCGTCGCCGGCGAGCTGGCAGCCGATGCGCCCGAACGCGTACCCGACGGCGAGCGACGGCGCCGCCACGTCGAGCACCTGCCGCCCGAGGAAGCCACGCCGCCACGCCCACGAGAGCACGGACACCGCGCCGCCGAGCGCGCCGCCGTACCAGACCAGGCCCGAGCCGGAGAAGAGGCTCCCGAGGAAGTCCTCCTGCGCCTCGTCCCAGTTCTCGGCGATCCACCACAGCCGCGCGCCCACGAGCCCGCCGACGAGCGCGGCGAAGACCATCTCGTACGCCCAGTCGGCCGGCTTGCCCAGCTCCTGCAGATAGCGCGACGCGAGCAGGCCCGCCGCGACGAACCCCAGCCCCATCAAGAGGCCGAAGCTCTGCAGGGTGATGGGGCCGAGGTCCAGTTCGGGCTGCAAAGCCCGACTGAGGTTAGAGGTAGCCCAAGGGGTCTACGGGGGACCCGTTGATGCGCACCTCGAAGTGCAGGTGCGGGCCGGTGCTGTTGCCGGTGTTGCCCGACGCGCCGATGACCTGGCCCTGGCTGACCGACTGGCCCACGGACACACCGATCGACGACTGGTGGCCGTAGCAGGTGGAGAGCGCCCCGCCGTGCTGGATGCAGGTGTAGTTGCCGTAGCCGCCGACCCAGCCGGCGATCGCCACGCGCCCGCCGGCGGCCGCGCGCAACCCGGTGCCTTCGGGCAGCGGCATGTCGATCCCGGCGTGCAGGCGCCCCCAGCGCATGCCGAAGCCCGACGAGATCGATCCGTTGGCCGGCCAGATGAGCGTGCCGGAGCCCTGGCGGATCGGGCCGGCCACGCCGCCGCCCCCACTCGAGCCGCGCAGGCGGGCGAGCACCGCGGCCTGCTCGCGCTCGAGCGCGTGCACGTGGCCCTCGAGCTCGGCGCGGTCGGCCTGCGTCGAGGCCAGCATCGACGACTTGTCGGCGCGCACGGAGGCGTACGAGTCGCGACGGCTCACGAGCTGCGTCTTGACCTCCACGACCTGCTGGACCTCGGCCTCGATCGCCGCGGCCACCTCCTCGGCGCGCCGCTCGAGCCGGTCGAGGCGCTGGGCGAGGGCCGTGGCCTCCGCCTTGGCCTCGCGCACGCGCTCGATGATGCGGGCGTCCTGCGAGGACACGCGCTGCATGAACTCGGTCCGCTCGAGCAGGTCGGCGAAGCCGTCGGACTCGAGCACGACGGTCACGATGTCGGGCTTGTCGGCCTTGTAGAGCTCGACGAGCCGTCCGGCGAGCGCGACCTTGGCCTCCGCCAGCCGCGCCCGCAGCTGGGCCAGCCGCAGCCGCGTGCGCCGCAGCTCCTCCTGGATGCGGGCGAGCTGCTCGCGCTTCGCGGCCAGGTCGGTCTCGAGCCGCACCTGCTTGGTCTGCAGCACGGTGATGTCGCCCTGCAGGGAGCCGATCCGCCGGCTGATCGCGCTGATGTCGGTCGTCAGCACGCGCTCCTTGCCGCGTCGCTGCTCGATCTGCGCGCGCTTGCGCTCGATCTGCCGCTGCAGGTCGCCGCTCGACTGGGCGCCCGACCCGATCGGGAGCGCGGTCCAGAGGGCGAACGGCAGCGCCGCCACCAGGAACAGGAGGCCGAGTCGTCGAGCCATGCGGCGCGCCATGCTAGGCGCCCTCACCCGACCCTGCCACTCGTTATGGAGTGTGCAACGGTTCCTGCAAGATGCAGGGATTTTCCCTGTGTGCGCGACGAGCCGGTCACTTGTTCCCCACGGTGCGCCTATGGGGTTAGCTGACGGGCTCGCGAACGTGCGCTACGCGGTCAGCAGACCGCGATTCGCCCCGGACCTGAGTGGTTCCCCCACTCCCCGGGCTGGTCCCCCGGGGATTCGGCGTCGCGCAATCTATCACCGTTCACGGCGGCCGACCGCCGCACAGGACCGCGCGAGTCCAGGGATAATTTGTTGCTCAAGGGGGTTCGCGGTCTGCCAACATCTTTATGAAGATGCCCAGACCCACCTCATTCGGCAAGGACACCGGCCTGCAGGTCCGCATGACGGTGACCCTCTTCCTGCTCGGCCTCGTCTACGTCGTGTTCGTCGGCGCGTTCATCGCCGCGGGCGTGTCGGCGGTGCCCGTGCTCGCCATCGCGGGCGGCCTCGCCGCGCTCAACCTGTTCGCCTCCGACAAGCTGGCGCTCGCCGCCATGGGCGCCCGCGTGGTCACCCCGGAGGAGGCGCCGCAGCTGCACGCGATGATCGACCGCCTGTGCGTGCAGGCCGACCTGCCGAAGCCCAAGGTCGCCGTGGCCAACACGCGCATGCCGAACGCGTTCGCGCTCGGCCGCTCGCCGAAGAAGGCGACCGTGTGCGCCACCACCGGCATCATGGAGCTGCTCAGCCCCGCCGAGCTCGAGGGCGTCATGGCGCACGAGCTCACGCACGTCGCCAACCGCGACGTGGCGGTGATGACGCTGGCCGGCTTCTTCGCCACGCTCGCCGCCTACATCGTCCAGTTCGGCTTCCTGTTCGGCGGCGGCGGCTCGTTCGGCGACGACGACGACAACCCGAGCTTCATGGTGCTGCTGCTCGTCTCGCTCGTGGTCTACGTCGTGTCGTTCCTGCTGATGCAGGCGCTGTCTCGCTACCGCGAGTTCGCGGCCGACCGCGGCGCGGCGATCATCACCGGCCGCCCGAGCGCGCTCGCTTCGGCGCTGCAGAAGATCTCCGCCGGCATGCACCGGATCCCGCAGAAGGACCTGCGCGCGACCGGCGAGCTGCAGGCGTTCTTCATCTTCCCGGCCGCGAAGGGCAGCATCGGAGGCCTGTTCGCCACGCACCCGCCGATGGAGAAGCGGATCGAGGCGCTGCAGCGGCTCGAGATGCAGCTCCAGGGTCAGATCCCGGCGTAGGCCGTGGGCTTCCTCGACGTCCTGCGCGGCAAGCGCGAGCTCAAGCAGCCCGCGCCTGACCGCCTGTTCGCGATGTCGACGGCGTACGTGAAGCTCGAGATGGAGCTCCGCCTGCGCACCACCGGCCAGGCCGCGATCGTCTTCCAGCCGCTCGAGACCGCCGACTTCGAGCAGCTCGTGCGCGACATGGAGGAGCTGGTGCGCAGCACCGGCAGCGAGAACCAGGGTCGCGTCGAGAGCAGCGACGACGAGCACGGCTACCGCTGGATGATCATCACCGACCCCGAGGACTTCGACGACCTCGTGGTCGGGGTCAACGCCGTCTCCAACGAGATCCAGGGCGGCGGCTACGGCGACCGCATCCTCGCGGCCGTCTTCGCCTTCAAGGACGAGAAGGACCGCCCGCTGTACTGGATCTACAACTACAAGCGCGGCGCCTTCTACCCCTTCGTCCCGTCGGGTGGCGAGCAGCAGCGCGACAACGAGCGCGAGATGCGCCTCCGCGCCCAGATCGGCGCCGACCTGCCGGTCGAGGCCGAGCTCGAGCGCTGGTTCCCCCTCTGGGGCATCCCGATCTAGGGCCTAGCCGACGCGACGGCAATCCTTGCCGCCGACGATGACGACCCGCAGCGGCAGGTCGGCGTCCCGGGGCACCTCGCCCGGCGCGGGGAAGAGCGCGCACTCCGCCGGGGTCGCGCAGCCGCACTGCTGCGCCACCTCGAGCCAGCCCTTCATCGCCCTGGTCCGCTCGAGCAGCGCCTCGACCTCGCTGAGCTTCTGGCTTGAGAGCGAGCGCATCTGCTCACCCAGGCCATCGCCGTCGACACCGGTGATGAGCTCTTTGATCTCGCGCAGCTTGAAGCCGGCGCTCTGGGCGACGCCGATGAACCCCAGCCTGCCGAGCACGCCCGCGTCGTAGCGTCGCTGGCCTCCCTCGCGATCCGGCTCGGGCAGGAGGCCGATGCGCTCGTAGTAGCGGATCGAGGACGTCGCCACGCCGGCGCGCCGCGCCACCTCTCCGATCGTCAGCTCCGGGAACCCATCCATTTCGGATCACGGCCCTTGACTTGAACTGCGGTTCAAGGTCGATGGTAACCCGCGAACGAATCCGACAGGAGGAAGAGCATGCCGAAGGCATCGAAGGAAACCGCTTCCGAGCACGAGACGGTCGAGGGATACGAGGGTCACTTCGAGCACTTCGAAGACGGCTGGACCGTCGGCTTCGAGACCTACACCCAGGACGCCGACTTGGCCCCCCTCTTCAAGGGACTGCCCGGTGACGAGTGCCAGTGCGAGCACATGGGCTACGTGATCAAGGGCAAGCTCGCGTTTCGCTCAGGGGACCGCGAGGAGGTCTTCGAAAGCGGCGACGCCTACTACGTCGGCCCGGGGCATACGCCGATCCTCTACGCCGGCACCGAGGTCGTCGAGTTCAGCCCGACCGAGGAGCTCGGCCGGACCATGGAGGTCGTGACCAGGAACATGGAGGCCGCCTCCTCGTGAGCGCCTTAGCCGAGGGGGATCTTCGCCCGCAGGCGGGTGCCGCCTCCGGCGGGGCTGTCCAGCGAGAGCGTGCCGTCGAGCGCGGCGACGCGGTCGGCGAGCCCTCGCAGGCCTGAGCCGTGGGCCGCGTCGGCTCCCCCCACGCCGTCGTCGGCCACGTCGACGGTGACGTGGCCGTTCTGGCGTCGCACGGCGACGCTGGCGTGCGTCGCCTGCGCGTACTTGGCGACGTTGGCCAGTCCCTCGGAGACGACGAAGTAGGCCGCGCTCTCCACGGGCGGCGGCAGGCGGGCCTCGACGGCCGCTTCCACGGAGACCGGCACCGGCGCGCGGGAGACGAGCGCCTGCAGCGCCGGCTCGAGGCCGCGCTCGGTGAGCACCGCCGGGTGGATGCCGCGGGCGAGCTCGCGCAGCTCGCCGAGGCTCGTCTGCAGCTCCTCCTGCGCGCGGTCGAGCAGCTCGCCGAGCTTCGGATCCTCGCCGGCGCGCGATCGGGCGGCGCGCAGCATCAGCGCGAGCGCGACGAGCCGCGACTGCGCGCCGTCGTGCAGGTCGCGCTCGAGCTTGCGCCGCGCGGCGTCACCGGCCTCGACGATCCGCGCGCGCGATGCGCGCAGCTCCTCCATGCTCTCCCGCAGCTCGGCGTCGAGGTGCGAGATCTGGCTGCGCAGGAGTCCGCCGAGGAACGCGAACGGGGTCAGCCACGCGGCGATGAACGCCGCCCACCAGGCGGCCTCGCCGGCGCCCGCCTTGGCGATCGTGACGAGCAGGAACGTGAGCAGCGAGGTCGTGTACACCGGCGTCAGCTGCAGACGCTCGAACGGGCCCGAGCGCAGCCAGTGGCGCACGGCGACGGACGCGACGACGAGGAAGAGCGCCACGTAGAGCGCCGCCGCGAGCGCCATCAGCGGCGGGGCGAGGTCGCCGTCGGGCTCGAGCAGCAGCAGGTTCTGCGGGCACTCCGCGCAGTCGAGCTCGGCCGGCCCGGACACGAGCATCCACGGGAGGTTCGCGAGCGGGAAGATCAGGTAGCCGGCGATCACGATCCGCCGGTCGAGCCGTGAGCGCAGCCGGCCGGTCGGGAACGCCAGGCCGAGGTGGACGAAGAGGCTCCCCCACAGCGGCCCGCCGACCAGGCCGATCGTGTACAGCACCGGCGAGTTCGCGGCCTCGAGCGTGGACACCAGCCAGGCGAAGCCGAGCAGCACCATCAGCCGGCCCGTGCGGTTCTCCGGCTCGCGGCGCCAGGCGTAGAGCCCGGTTCCGACGAAGCCCCAGCCGACGGCGGGGCCGAAGATCGCGAACGCGGCCTTCGCGTCCTGGTGGTCGCTCGCCAGCGCAAGCAGCCCGACGCCGACGCCGGCCGCGACGGCGGCGAGGACGAGCGCGGCGACCCTCACAGGATCAGCCGGCGCTCCATGAAGCGGATCGCCAGCCGCCACGACACGAACGCGAAGCCGACCAGGAACGCGAGGTGGCCGACGTCCTCCCAGCCTTCGAGGCCGAACACGGCGTGGCGCACGAGCTCGACGCAATGGAAGAGCGGGTTGACGTTGCCGAGCACCTGCGCCCAGGTCGGGAGGTCGTCGAGCGGGAAGAACGTCCCGGCGACGAGGAACATCGGCGTCAGCAGGCCGCTCTGCCAGTACGAGAAGCTCTCGATCGACTTCGCGCGCGCGGCGATCAGGATCCCGAACGTCGCCCAGCCGAAGCCGGCGAGCGCGGCGATCGGCGGCACCAGCAGCATCCCGAAGCTCGGCTCGAGGCCGAACACGACGGCGACGAGCATCGGCACGCAGCCGTACGTCCCCGTGCGCGCGGCGATCCACAGCGCCTCGCCGGTGACCAGCTCCTCGGTGTCGACCGGCGCGGCGAGGATCGCGTCGTAGGTGTGCTGGAACTGGTATTTGACGAACGTGCCGTACATCGCCGGGAAGGCGCCGGAGAAGAGCACGGTGGTGGCCACGATCCCGGTGCCCACGAAGTCGATGTAGTCGTAGCCCGCGACCGTCGAGACCAGCGAGCCGAAGCCGAAGCCGAAGGCCAGCAGGTAGATCGTGGGATCGACGGTCGACGAGAAGGTCGAGGAGCGCCAGAACGAGGAGTAGTTGATGACCTCGCGGACCATCACGCCCTGCAGCGCGGCCCGCTCGAGGCGCCCGAGGCGCGTCGCGGCGGCGGCGC
Organism: uncultured Solirubrobacteraceae bacterium; assembly: GCA_963789005.1. GTDB lineage: Bacteria > Actinomycetota > Thermoleophilia > Solirubrobacterales > Solirubrobacteraceae > DASSUW01. The sequence goes on along the minus strand of CAWBIZ010000015.1, from coordinate 14,628 downwards.
GGCCCATCAGTTGATCTCCTCCCCGGTCAGCAGCACGAACACGTCCTCCAGATTGGTCACGCGCGGCTCGCCGTCGAGCTCGGAGGCCGCGCCGTTGGCCTGCAGGATCGAGATCGAGGTGCCGGTGCGGCGGGTGCGCCAGCCGCGGTCCCGGGCGATCCCCTCGACCTCGTGCAGCCGCGTCGGCGAGCCGTAGACCTCGACCGCCTCGGGCCCGGCGTGCTCGGCGATCAGCTCGCGCGGCGGCCCGACCGCCACGGCCTTGCCGTGCGACATGATCGTGACCTGCTCGCAGAGGCGCTCGGCCTCCTCGATGTAGTGCGTGCTCATGAGGATCGAGACGCCCTCCGAGCGCAGCCGGTCGATCAGCGCCCACAGCTCCTGGCGGACCTGCGGGTCGAGCCCGACGGTCGGCTCGTCGAGCAGCAGCAGTCGCGGCTGGTGCAGCAGGGCGCGGGCGATCAGCAGCCGGCGGCGCATGCCGCCGCTCAGCTCGTCGACCTTGGAGTCGCGGCGCTCGACGAGGTTGGCGATGCTGAGCGCGCGCTCGATCGCGTCCTTGCGGGCGCCGGCCGGCACGCGGTAGAGGTGCGCGAAGACGCGCAGGTTCTGATCGACCGTCAGCGACGTGTCGAGGTTGTCGAGCTGCGGCACGACGCCCATCTCGGCGCGTGCCTGCTTGGAGGCGTCCGGGAGCCGGTGCCCGAGCACCTCCAGCTCCCCCTCGTCGGCGATCACCTGCGCGGTGAGCGCCTTCATCGTCGTCGACTTGCCGGCACCGTTGGGGCCGAGCAGGCCCACGCAGGTGCCGACCGGGACGTCGAGATCGAGCCCGTCGACGGCGGTCAGCGGCCCGAAGCGCTTGACCACCCCGCGCAGGCGGATGGCGAGCTCAGCGGTCAATCCGGGATCAGGCCCTCCCCGGTGAACTCCGTGCCCGCCTCGACGAACGAGATGTCGGGCGGCGGGAGGATCACGTCGGACTCCTCGAGCTCGTCCTCGCCGAGCGGGGAGCCCTCCCGGCGGACGAGGTCGAGCATCTGCTCGAACACCTCGTGGAAGCGGTCCTCGTCGCCGGACTCGACGGCCGACACGGCGTCGTTGTCGAGCTCGTTGAGCTGCGCCGCCGCGTCGTCGTCGAGCCGGTACTGGCTCTCGGTGGCGATCCTGGCGATCACGCCGGCTTCTCCTGCTCGCCCGAGCCGGAGCCGGATCCGAGCTGCTCCTGCGACGGGGCGGAGCCCGAGCCGAGCTCGGCCTTCAGGCGCGCGAGGTCGTCGTCGACATCGCTCTGGGAGGTCAGCTGGTGCAGCTCCTTGTCGATGTCGTCGGTGCTGCCGGAGCCGAGCGCGAGGTTGTCGTCGAACGCGCCGGCGGCCTCGAGCTCGTCCATCGCGCCCGCGCGGGCGCGCATGTCCTCGGTCTTGTCGAGCGCCCGCTGCATCGCCATCCCGACGTCGGCCATCTCCTCGCCCACGCCGCTGGCGGCCTCGGAGATCTTCACGGAGGCCTCGGCGGCCGAGTACTGCGCCTTGATGACCTCCTTCTTGGTCCGGAACTGGTCGATCTTGGAGCGCAGCTTCTGCTCCTTCTCGATCAGCCCGGCCTGCTGGGACTCGAGCTCGGCGACCTGCTGGTCGAGCGACTGCAGCTCGGTCTGGGCGAACTGCTTGCGCTCGAGCGCGGTGCGCGCGAGGTCCTCGCGGCCCTGGGAGAGCGCCTGGCGCGCCTGGGTGTCGAGCTTGACCACCTGCTGCTCGAGCTTCTGCTGCTGGAGCTGCAGGCGCTTCTTCGAGGTGACGACGTCGGCGATTCCCTTCTTGACGTTCTGCAGCAGCTCCATCTGCTTCTGGTAGCTGTACTCGAGCGTCTCCGAGGGGTCCTCCGCCCGGTCCAGGAGCTTGTTGATCTTGGACTTGATGACTACGGACATGCGTCCGCTCATGCCGGGCACGGCTTCCTCCTTGGTGGTCCAGGTCGGAAGGCAAGCGTACCGTCCGGCGGGGGCGCGGCCGCTTGAGCGGCCGCGCCGGAGCCGGTCTGGATGGCGTCGGACCTAGAGGCCGACGGGGTGACGCTTGGCGAAGCCGCGGGCGGAGCGGGGCATGGGGCGCCAGCGCGGGCCGCGCTCGAAGGCCGAGCGGGCGATCTTGCGGTTCGCGCGGCTGGCGTAGCTGCCGACGCTGGTGTCAAGCCGGAGGCCGGCGATGATCGCGTAGGCGTGGCCGTTGTGGGCGTAGACGGTGATCCACTGCCCGGGGCCCTTCGCGCCCCAGCGCATGAACGGGCCGGACGGCAGCGGGGACTTGAGCAGCCCCGCGTGGTGCAGCGCGTAGGAGACGGTGCCCGAGCAGTCGTAGCCCGAGTCCTCGATCTTCGCGTGGCCGCCGCCGTACTTGTACGGCTTGTCCTGCAGGCGGTTGGCGGCCCAGATCGCCTCCTGCACGGCGCGCGGGGCGCTGGCGGGAGCGGCGGCCGTGCCGTCGGGCAGCAGCTTGGCCTTGGTGCCGGGGACGGTGAGGTTGCCGGCCGGGAGCGGCGGCGGGGGAACGTAGACGGAGCCTCCGGTGACCTGCGCAGAGGCTGCGCCGGGGGCTAAAAAGAACGCAAGGATCAGTAGGGCGAACGCCCGCAGGGCTAGCAAGCTCAACAACCTCTTTCGTCGGCCTGCGGGGTTAGCTGACGGGCTGGCGCTGAAAGAGCCTGCGCCTCACGTCGCTCTGGACGTGACTCGCCCCAACTGCTTTGGGTCCCCCGCCCCCCGGGATTCCTTCCCGAGGGCTCGGCTTGGCGCGGCACCATAGACGATGCCGCTGTTTTATGTCCAGTGGATACTCGGCGCGCTTCAGGCGAACTTGAGGCGCGGCCGGCGCGACAGGGTAGCGGCTAGCTTTTATCCCTCTCGTGCTTCGACGCCTCGTACCCCTTCTCCTGCTCTTCCTCACCCTCCTCGCGAGCGCGTGCGGCGGGGGCGACGACGACGACGGCGGCGGCGGGGAGCGCGGCGACGGCGCTCCCGTGCTGGGCGCGAGCGGCGACGAGGAGCAGGCGGAGGACGCCCCGGCGCTGGGGTTCCCCGTCTTCGCGACCAAGAACACCACGCGCGTAGGCGGCGGCGATCCGGTCGCCGACGCCGCGGGCGTCGCCCGCGCGGTGTACCCCGCGCGCACGGACGAGAGCAGCCCGCGCGCGGTGGTGGTCGTCGAGCAGGACGACTGGCGGGCGGCCATCTCCGCCGCCCAGCTGATGGCGCCCCCGCTGCGGGCGCCGGTGCTGTTCTCCGACGGCGGCGAGCTGCCGGCCGCCAGCGCCGAGGCGCTGGAGGAGCTCGCCCCCTCGGGAGCCGAGGAGGCGAAGAACGCCCAGGTGATCCGGATCGGCGAGGCCGCCAAGCCCGAAGGCCGGCGGGTCACGGAGGTCAAGGGCTCGAGCCCGTCGTCGCTCGCACAGGCGATCGACCGCCTGCAGTCGTCCGCCGCCGGCGACCCGTCCGACACCGTGGTCGTCGCCCCGGCCGATCGCCAGGAGTTCGCGATGCCGGCCGCCGCCTGGGCGGCGAAGTCGGGGCACCCGGTGCTCTGGACCCCGCGCGACACGCTGCCGCCGGAGACGCGCGCGGCGATCGCCTCGCGCGGGAAGCGGGTGCGGATCTACGTGCTCGGGCCCGAGGACGCGATCTCGGAGGCCGTGCTGCGCCAGCTCGACCGCCTGGGGACGGCGAAGCGGGTCGCGGGGCCCGACCCGGTGACGAACGCGATCGCGTTCGCGCGCTACGCCGACGGACGCTTCGGCTGGAACGTCGTCGATCCCGGTCACGGGCTGGTGTTCGCGAACGTCTCCCGCACGCTCGACGCCGCCGCCGCCGCGCCCCTGTCGGGCTCGGGGAAGTACGGCCCGCTGCTGCTCCTCAGCGAGCCCGGCGCGGTCCCGTCAGCGGTGCAGGAGTACCTGCTCGACATCCAGCCCGGCTTCGAGCAGGACCCCGTGCGCGGCGTTTACAATCACGGCTGGCTCATGGGTGACGAGTCCGCGATCACGGCGGACGTCCAGTCGCGCATCGACGCCCTGCTGGAGATCCAGCCCGTCGACACCGGAGGCGACTGACCGAGATGGCCCAAGCCGAGCAGCCCGAACGCCTGCGGGGCGATCGCCAGGTCACGGTCGACGACGTGCGCCAGCTGATGGGCAGCTCGACGCCCCACTTCGCACTCCAGATCCGCACCCGCATCCGGCGGCTGATCGACGGCCTGCCGCCCGACGACCCCGCGCGCCTGATGGGCGAGCAGGAGATCAGCCGGCTCGAGCTGATCGCGTACGCCGGGGAGGTCCGCGGCGAGGGCTACCAGGACGGCATGCGCCCGCTCCCGAGCGTCGACCTCGTCAACGCGCCGGCCAACGAGCCCGAAGGCCACTAGCCGGCGCTTGCCGCGTGCTCGGTCACCGGCCGGGCGATGAGCCGAGAGTTGGGCACGCGCACGCGCTCGCCGTCGCCCGTCTCGAGCACCGTGCAGGTGGTCTCGATCGCGGCGATGCGACCGCGCACGCCCTCGACCGAGATCTCCTGCCCGACGTCGAAGCCCGCCTCGACGTAGCGGCGCGCGCTGACCTCGCGCGCCATGTCGCGGCCCCCGAGGCCGAAGGCGAGGGCGAACATCAGCCCGGCGGCGGCGAGCAGGATGCCGGCGATCACGAGCAGGACCTCGGTCGGGATGCCCAGCTGCGCGAGGGCGGTCACGCCGAAGAGGGCGAGCACGAGCACCTCGGCGAGCGCGCCGAGCGGCCCGGGGAGGTCCATCTGGCCGGCCAGGCGATCGACCTGGCGACGCGCCATCTCCCCGAGGACCATGCCGGCGAGCAGCAGGACGAGGGCGACGAACAGCTGCGGCAGGAAGAGGATGCCCTCGTTCAGGGCCTGGGAGAGGAACGCGAGCCCGAGCAGCGAGAGCGCCGCGAAGCACGCGACGACGATCACCGCGATCCGGACCGTGCGCGCGAGCAGCCGCGACAGCGAGCGGCTCATGCCGAAGCGCTCGAGCACGTCGTGCACGCCCCAGCGGTCGCCGAGGTCGTCCACGCCCGCCGCATGCAGGCCGCGCTCGACCACCCGTCGCAGGAGCGCCGCGACCAGCAGGCCGGCGAGCAGCAGGACGAGCGCGCCGCCGAGGCGCGGCAGGTAGCCGCCCAGCGAGTCGCCCGCGCGGTCGAGCACGGTCGCGAAGGTCATCGGCGTCCTCGCCAGAGTGACGCCACGCCGCCGGCGAACCCGCCGCCGACGCCCGACGCCGTGACCAGCGCGCGGCGCACGGACCGCTGCCAGCGCGCGGTGCGGGAGATCCGGTGGGCGAACTCGTCGCCCGGCGGCGTCTCCGCCTCGCGCAGCGGCTCGAGCAGCGCGCTCACCCGCTCCTCGGCGGGCTCGCTCATGCCGGCAGCTCCCAGTCGTAGGTGTTCGTGCGCAGCAGCTCGACCATCTCGTTGCGCGCGCGATGCAGGCGTGCCTTGACGCTGCCCAGCGGCGTGCCGGTGATGCGCGCGATCTCCTCGTACGTGAGGCCCTCGACGTCGCGCAGCACGAGCACCATCCGGTGCTCCGGGCTCAGCCCTTTGAGCTTCGTGTCGAGCCGCGCAAGGCGCTCGCGGAGCTCGAGCTGCTCACCCGGGGTCCGCTCGGTTCTGAAGTCAGATTCCTGATCCTCGACCGAGTCCGAGGGTGCCACCCTCGCGCCCTTCTCCGCCGTCGAGAGCGCGGTGTTGTGGGTGATGCTCAGCAGCCAGGCGCGGAACGGGGCATCGCCGCGGAAGCGATCCAGCCGATGGAACGCGCGCAGGAACGCGTCCTGGGCGACGTCCTCGGCGTCGCGATCTCCTACCACGCGGGCGGATACGCGCAGGACGACCTCGTGGTGGCGCACCACCAGCTGCTCGAACGCCCGCAGATCACCGCGTCGCGAGCGCTCCACGAGCCGGTCGTCTGGGTCGGCTGACACGGCCACCTAGACGCTCTTCGGCCGCGAAAAGTTACACGTTTTCTTGTGCATCGCAGCGTGAAGCCTTGCCTCCGTAGGCATTTGCAAAACCATTGATGGAGGCACGTTGTGAACCTTTTCTCCGCCGTGAGCGTGGGGGATTCGCTGCAGACCGGGCTCGACTCGTTCTTCGGCTTCCTGCCCAAGCTGCTCGGCTTCCTGATCGTCCTTGTCATCGGCTGGCTGATCGCCCGCGTGGTCAAGACGATCGTCACCAAGGGGCTCGAGAAGGTCGGGCTCGACAAGGCGCTGCATAGCGGGACGACGGGTCAATACGTCGACCGCGTGGCGCCGGATACGAAGCCGTCGTCGCTGATCGGCACGCTCGCTTATTGGTTCATCTTCCTGGGCGCGCTGGCGATCGCGGTCTCCCAGCTCGGGATCCCGGCGCTGAACAACTTCATCGCCTCGATCGGCGCCTATCTGCCGAACGTCATCGCCGCGATCATCATCTTCGTGGTCGCAGGTGCCATCGCCGCCGCAATCGGCGGGCTGGTGGCGCGCACGATGGGCGACACGCCGACGGGCAAGGTCGTCGGCTCGGTGGTCCCCGTCCTCGTGATGGCGATCGCCACGTTCATGATCCTCAACCAGCTGCGGATCGCTCCGGAGATCGTCACGATCACCTACGCGGCGCTGATCGGCGGCGTGTTCCTGGCCATGGCGCTTGCCTTCGGCCTCGGCGGCCGCGAGGTCGCCGGCCAGATGCTCGGCGACGCCTACAGCAAGGGTCAGGAGCAGCGCGGCCAGGTCAAGCGCGACATGCAGCTCGGCAAGGAGCGCGGCAAGCAGGATGCGCAGCGCGTCAAGGACGAGGCCGAGCAGCGCACGAGCGCCGGCAACGGTCAGACGGACGGCACGGCGGCCTACCGCCCGGCGACCTAGATGGCCGACATGCGCAACCGTGACGCGGAGACCGGCAGCCGCTCGGCTGCCGCGGCGACGGCAGAGCGCGACTCGTCCCCGCGGGGGCGGGCCGCGCCCGACGCCGACGCTGTCCAGCGACGTCAGCGCGAGGAGTTCGGCGGCTTCAGCTGGGGCAGCGCGTTCTTCGGCTGGCTCGTGGCCGTGGGCGTGTCGGTGCTCCTGATCGCGATCCTCAGCGCGGCGGGCGCCGCCGTCGGCCTGACCGAGACGAGCGCCGACGAGGCGACGAGCTCGGCGGACACGGTCGGGATCGTCGGCGGCATCGTCCTGCTGGTGATCCTGATGCTCGCCTACTACGCGGGCGGCTACGTCGCCGGCCGCATGGCGCGCTTCAACGGCCCCAAGCAAGGAATCGCCACGTGGCTCATCGGGCTGATCGTGACCGTGGTCCTCGCCGTCGCCGGCGTGGTCCTCGGCGCCGAGTACAACGTGCTCAGCGGCCTGAACCTGCCGCGCATCCCGGTCGACGAGGGCTCGCTGACCACCGGCGGGCTGATCGCGCTCGCCGCGGTTCTCGTCGGCACGCTGCTGGCCGCCGTCGCAGGCGGCAAGGCCGGCACGCACTACCACCGCAAGGTCGACCGAGTCGGCCTCCAACACCACTAGCGAAGGAGAAACGCACCATGGCTTCCACCAACCAGGACGTCCTCGCACTGCGCGGCCAGGAGCTGCGCGGCAGCGACGGCGAGAAGCTCGGCACGATCGAGGAGATCTACCTCGACTCCGAGAGCAACGAGCCCGAATGGGCGCTCGTCACCACGGGCATGTTCGGCACCAAGCAGTCGTTCGTGCCGCTCAGCGGGATGAGCCAGGAAGGCGACACCGCGACCGTCCCGTTCGACAAGGCGACGGTCAAGGACGCCCCGAAGATCGACCCTGACGGGCAGCTGTCCGAGCGCGAGGAGGCGGAGCTCTACCGCCACTACGGCCGCGACCTCGGCTCGACGGGCATGGCGGGCACGGATGTCGATCGCGACCGCGACACGGACGTCGACCGCGACATGGACGTCGACCGCGATCGCGACACCGTCGGCCGCGACACCAGCGGGCCGACCACCGACGACGCGATGACGCGCTCGGAGGAGGAGCTGCACGTCGGCACCACCCAGCGCGAGAGCGGCCGCGTGCGTCTGCGCAAGGTCGTCGTGGAGGACGAGGTCACCCAGAAGGTGCCCGTCCGCCGCGAGGAGGTACGCATCGAGCGCGAGCCGATCACCGACGCCAACGTCGGCGACGCCAAGGACGGCCCGGAGATCTCTTCCGAGGAGCACGAGGTCGTGCTCCACGAGGAGGAGCCGGTCGCGGAGAAGCGCACCGTGCCCAAGGAGCGGGTCCGGCTCGACAAGGACGTCCAAACCGAGCAGCGGCAGGTGTCCGACACGGTCCGCAAGGAGGAGATCGAGGTCGACGACGACGCCCGCCGCGGCGCCTGAGGAACACACGGGGCGGGCTCCGGCCCGCCCCGCCTCATCCCCGAAGGGATTGGGTAGGTCCATGACATGAGCGATCCCACCGATTCCCCACGCGACGCCGCCGAAGAGGAGCGCCGCCTGCGCGAGCACGAGCGCGAAGCGGTCAAGCGCGACCGTGACGAGCGTGACGCCGACGAGAGCGGTCTCGACGACACCAGCGAGAACCACCCGGCGCCGCCGGGCGGCGTGCAGCAGCCCCGGGGCTAGCGGCTCTCGAACTCGTCGGGGTCCCGCGCGGCGGCGCGTGCCACGCTGAGGGCGTGCTCGAGATCTCGACCGACCCCGCGCGGCTCGACCGTGAGCTCGTCCATCGCTTCCTGAGCGAGGAGAGCTACTGGGCTCGGGGGCGCACGCGCGAGCAGGGCGAGCGGATCATCGGCCGCTCGCTCTGCTTCGGCGCCTACGCGGACGGCGGCCGGCAGGTCGGCCACGCGCGCGTCGTCACCGACGGCGTCACGTTCGGCTACATCGCCGACCTGTTCGTCGTACCGGAGGCGCGCGGTCGCGGGATCGGCAAGGCGCTGATGGCCGCGATCCTCGAGCACCCCGAGGTCCGTGACGTCACCCGCCTCACGCTGGTCACCGCAGACGCCCACGGCCTCTACGAGGGCTTCGGCTTCGGGCCGATCGACGACCTGCCGAAGTGGATGACCCGGCGGCGGGCCTAGCCTTCCTCGTCGGGCCAGCGGCCGTGCTGCGCGTAGTACTCGCGCGCCGCGTCCTCGGCCTCTCGCTCCTCGTCGCCCTTCGAGCCGTACCGGAAGAGCACGTTCAGCAGCGCGACGCTGAGCCCTGAGCCGACCAGCATCGAGAACGCCTCGTAGCGATCCGAGTCGTCGATCACGAACAGCGACAGCACGCCCGCGACGATCAGGGCGACCGGGAGCCAGTAGCGGACCGCGCGCAGGGTCACGGACCAAGGATGGCAGCAGCGCTAAGGCGCCACGGGGAGCACGAGGCGCGAGCTGCGCGAGGCGACCTCGAGCGAGAGCCCGGGCACGTCCGGGACCGCCCACGCGCTGTTCGAGCTCTCGAGCACGAGCGCGATCCGGTGGCCGGCCTTGACCGTCCAGTCCTGGTTCTTGAACGTCACGCTCACGGGCGTCGGCGCGCCAACCGGCATCGCTTCGGCGCGCGCCAGCCCGTCGCGGTAGCGCAGGTTGAGGAAGCCGCGGGTGATCGGGACGGCCTTGCCCGTCGGGTCGACGTCGAACAGCGTCGGCACGAGCTGCCCGAACGACCGGTTGGCGGTCACGGTCGCCAGCAGGCGCGGCGCATCCGCGATCCGGGTGTCGGCCGCCAGCGGCGCGGTCTGGTAGGTCAGCCACTGCGCCTCGGCGCCGAGCGCGCGCTGGGGGACCTCCTCCGATCCCGCCACGGTGTCGGCGTAGGACGCCGAAGGCCCGGCGCCGCGGTTGTCGAGGGTGCCGCCCGTAGCGGAGCGGCCGAGGCGCAGTATGAGGTTCTCGACCCCGGCCGGCGGCCACGCGGTCTCTGCCCGGAAGCCGGCATCGTTGCCCGCGTGCGTGCGGCCCTGGGTCATCACCGCGGGCATCGCCTCGATCCCGCTGTCGACGCCCATCAGCGTGCGCTCGAAGAACGCGTCGAGCACCGGCAGGAACGCGGCGTCGGGCGGCGATCCGTGCCCGCCCTGGAACATGAAGAGCTTCTTGAAGGGCGAGCCGTCGAGCGCCTTGAACAGCTCGACGCCCTCTTCCTGCTTGACGTTGTAGTCCTGCCAGCCGTGGGCGATCAGCGACGGGACGCGGAACCGCCGCGCGTCCTTGCGGTAGTCGCGCTCGAGCCAGAAGGCGTCGTAGTCGGGCGTGCGGTTGTAGCCCTCGAGCGTGTGCCGGACGGCGTCGCACGGCCGGATCCGGTCGATCGCGGCGTCGATCGCCGTCGGGTCGGTCGGCGGGGTGCGGCCGAACCCGAAGTCGAAGGCCAGCGGCGTGTCGATGCCCTCGTCGGTCGGCCGCTGCGAGTTGCCCGAGTAGCGCACGCCGTGCGAGTAGGCGTAGCCGTACCAGCGCGAGATCGCGGCGATCGGGACGACGCCCGCCAGGCCGCGGGCGTCGTCCCCGCGGGCGGCGACCATGTTGGCCGTCGTGCCGTCGTAGGAGCCGCCGATCATCGCGACCTTGCCGTTCGACCACGAGCGGCGGCTGAGGAAGTTCACGAGGTCCACGCCGGACTGCTGCTCGGCGGGTCCGCCGTAGTCCCAGCAGCCGGACGAGTTGCGCGTGCCGATCACGTCGGCGACGGCGCGCGCGTAGCCGCGCGGCACGTACCGGTCGCCGTACTTGTCCTGCGTCTCCTGCCCCTCGCCGAGCACGTTGTAGGGCGAGTAGGTGAGGATCACCGGCGAGCGCACGCCGGCCTGGCGGGTGACCTCGACGTAGACCTGCGCGCCGCCCACCGTCGGCACCCGGTAGGACTCGGTGATCGTCTCCGCCTGAGCGGCGGCGGGGACGAGCAGGAACAGGGCGAGGCTCAGGAGGAGGCTTCGGCGCATGAAGGCGTCAACGCGCCTACCCCGCCGAACTGGCGCTCAATCCGAAGAAAAGATGTTCAGCGGCGTCACACGCGCTGGACGAGCGTTCCGGTCCCCAGGCCGCCGCCGCAGCACATCGTGACCAGCCCGACCTCCTTGTCGGAGCGCTCGAGCTCGTGCAGCAGCGTGGTCATCAGCCGCGCGCCGGTGGACCCCAGCGGGTGGCCGAGGGCCATCGCGCCGCCGTTGACGTTGACGCGGTCCATGTCCGGCTCGAGCTCGCGCTTCCACGCCAGCACGACCGGCGCGAACGCCTCGTTGACCTCGAACAGGTCGATGTCGCCGATCGTCATCGCGTTGCGCTCGAGCAGCTTGCGGGTGGCGGGGATCGGGCCCGTGAGCATCATCACGGGGTCGACGCCGACGGTCGTCTGGTCGACGATCCTCGCGCGCGGGGTGACGCCGAGCTCGGCGGCCTTGCCGGCGCTCATCAGCAGCACGCCGGCGGCGCCGTCGGAGATCTGCGAGGCGTTGCCGGCCGTCACCTTGCCGTCGGGCTTGAACGCGGGCTTGAGGCCGGCGAGCGCTTCGAGGCTCGTGTCCGGCCGGATGCCCTGGTCGGAGACGTAGGTCGAGCCGTTGACGGCGAACGGGATCGTCTCGCGCTCGAAGCGACCCTCCTCGGTGGCCCGTGCCGCGAGCTGGTGCGAGCGCACGGCCAGCTCGTCCATCTCCGACCGCGGGATCTCCCACTGGTCGGCGATCATCTCGGCCGACAGGCCCTGGGGCACGAGGTTGTAGCGCTCGAGCAGCTCGGGCGGCCACGGGGAGCCGACCTCGTCGACCCACTTGAAGCCGACGCCCATCGGGACGTGGCCCATGTGCTCGACGCCGCCGCCGATGACGACGTCGTGCACGCCGGCGGCGATCAGCGCGGCGGCGAAGTTGTAGGCCTGCTGGGCGGAGCCGCACTGGCGGTCGACGGTGGTCGCGGGCGTCGCCATCGGCAGCCCGGCCTGCAGCCAGGCGTTGCGGCCGACGTTGAACATCTGCTCGCCGTACTGCTGCACGCAGCCGCAGATCACGTCCTCGACGGCCTCCGCGGGGATGCCGGCGCGCTCGATCAGCTCCGTGTAGGTGCGCCCGAGCAGCTCGTTCGGGTGCGTGTCCCGGTAGTAGCCCTTCTCGGGATGGCCGCGTCCGATCGGGGTGCGGACCGCCTCGACGATGACCACTTCGCGACCGTTGCCGTGCATGCTCAGAGCCTCCGGTGGGGAACCGGCGCGATGCCGTCGCGCCCACGCGTAGTCTACGCGGTTGACTGACCAGTCAACCAAGGAAGCGAGATGTCCGAGACAGTCGGGATCGCCGGGAGCGGAGCCATCGCGTGCGGCCTGGCGGCGGTCGCCGCCCAGCGGGGCCCGGTGGTGGTATGGGCGCGGTCGGACGGGTCGGCCGGCAAGGCCGACCGCCGGATTCGGGAGCTGTGCGAGAAGGCCGGCGCCAGCGTAAACGGCACGCTGCAGGTGACCTGCGACGCCGCCGACCTCGCCGGCTCGAGCTTCGTGGTGGAGGCGATCGTGGAGTCGCCCGAGGCGAAGTGCGAGCTGATCGCCGGCCTCGGGGCGGAGCTGCCGGCGGACACGCTGCTCGCCACGACGACCTCGTCGCTGTCGGTCGAGACGCTCGCCCGCGCGTCCGGGCGGCCGGACCGCTTCGTCGGGCTGCACGTCTTCAACCCCGTGCCGAAGATGGAGCTCGTCGAGCTCGCCTTCCCGGCCGCTGCCGGCGCGTCCACGCGGGTGCGGGCGCTCGCACTCTGCGAGGCGCTCGGCAAGACCGCGGTCGAGGTGCCCGACACCCCGGGCTTCGTGGTCAACCGGCTGCTGTTCCCGTTCCTCTTCGAGGCCGTGCGGCTGATGGAGCGGACCGGGCTCGAGCCGGAGGCGATCGACACCTGCATGCGCCTCGGGGCGGGCCATCCGCTCGGGCCGTTGGCGCTGCTCGACCTCGTGGGACTGGACGTCTCGGCGGCGATCGGCCGCACGATCGGCGCCGACGTCCCGGAGACCGTCGAGCGGCTGATCGGCGAGGGCGCGCTGGGCCGCAAGGCGGGCCGCGGGTTCTACGAGTACGAGTCCTGACCTGCCCGCCGAATGTTTAGTTCACATTGAGAGAAGGTTGGGATATTCCCCAGTGCGACGAACGTACCCTCATCGCACCCTCCTCCAAGAAACACTTGAGCCCGGCTCGCTCCCCTGAGCCGGGCTCTTGTGTTTCTCTCGGTCGATCCTCCCCAGGATCTCCCTCTCTCCTCCTCAACCGCCGTAGCGGCCAGTCGGTTGCGGGCAACGTAGCGCGTCGGAGCCGTTTGTGCAATTCGGCGCGAAGTTTCGATTCGCAACCCTATCCGGGCGGCCAGCCACCGTCAGCGAACGTCAACGGCGGCTGGGGTAGGGAGAGCGAGGGAATCGGATGCGACAGCATTTCGTCGACTTCGCCGTCCGCTCGCGCGTGAGGTCGACGAAATGCTGGCTATAGGGGAACAACGTCCACCTCGCGCGCTCGACGGCCGTGAGGTCGACGAAATGCTGCCTCCAAACGCTCCCTCACCCTCCTTACCGGCGCCGTTGACGTTCGCCGGCGCGCCCGCCTCTAGGGAAGCGCGCGGCGGTCGCGGATGCGGACCGCCTCGATGCGGTTCTCGCGCACGGACTCGACGCGGATCGAGTAGCCGTTGTGGGTGACGGTGTCGCCGCGCTTGGGCAGCCGCCCGAGCTCGCCGAACACGAAGCCGCCGACCGAGTTGTAGGCGTCGGAGTCGACTGGCAGCGCGAGGCCGTAGTCGGCGAGGTCGGTGATCGCCACGTGGCCGCGGACGAACCAGTCGCCGTTGGCGAGCCGACGCACGGCGCCGCCCATCGGGTCGGTCTCGTCGTCGATCTCGCCCACGACCTCCTCGATGATGTCCTCGACCGTGACGATCCCGGCGGTGCGGCCGTACTCGTCGATCACGACCGCGAGCGAGCTGCGCTGGCGCTGGAGGTCGGCCAGCAGGTCGTCGAGCGGCTTGGTCTCGGGCACGATCGGGGCCTCGCGGACGAGCTCGTCGATGCGGGCGGTCGGCCCCTCGGTGAGCAGGAGCTGCGCGAGCGCGTTCGAGTGCACGATCCCCTTCACGCGGTCGCGGTTCTCGTCCTCGGTGACGACGACGCGCGTGTGGCCGGAGGAGACGCAGCGCCGCAGTGCGGTCTCGACGTTCTCCGACAGGTCGACGGTGATCACCGCCGGCGCCGGCGTCATCACCTGGCGCGCCTGCTGCTCGTGCAGGTGGAAGACGCCGGTCAGCATGCTCGCCTCGCCGGGGTCGAGTTGGCCGCCGGTCAGCGACTGGGCGATGAGCACCTTCAGCTCCTCGGGCGAGCCGCCCTCCTCGTACTCGTTCGTGGCCTTGATGCCGACCAGCCGCAGCATCCAGTTGGACGCCGTGTTGAGGACGTGGATGAAGGGGCTGAACGCCTGCGTGAAGAGGTGCAGCGGCCGCGCGATCCGGCGCGCCACCCCCTCGGCACGGTTGATCGCGTAGATCTTCGGGACCTGCTCGCCGATCGTGATGTGCAACGAGGTGGTGATGAGGTAGGCGAGGCCGACTGAGATCGCGTACGACACCCACTGCGGCGGTTCCTCGCCGATCAGGTCCTCGATGATG
>CAWBIZ010000014.1:0-27140 GCA_963789005.1 uncultured Solirubrobacteraceae bacterium | reverse complement strand
AGTTGGTGACCGCCGGTGCGCCTAGGTCCGGATGGAGAGAGGAGACCCCTACACAGGAGGAATACCTTGATCCGCTCTTCACTTGTCCGGCGCGTCGCCCTGCCCGCGGGCGTCATCGCCCTCGTGCTGGTGTCCGCGCCCGCCGCTTCTGCCGAGAAGGTTGATCTCGAAGGCGGCACGACGGCCGTGCGCGTCGACCGCGGCACGTTCGCCGCCGTGACCGGCGCGGGCGTCGCCATCGCTCCCACCGGAGCGGCCGACGCCAGCGGCCGCCGCGTGCGCTTCCCGATCTCCGGCGGCCGGCTCGACCTGAGCACGGGCGCCGGGCACGTCGACCACCGCGGCGGCCTGCGCTTCTCGCGCAACGGCCGCAACGTCAAGCTCACCCGTTTCCGCATCCGCGGCACCTACCTGTCCGCCCTCGCCGGCGGCGACCGCGTGAACATCCTGCGCGTGCGCAAGGGCAACGCCGTCGTCCGCCGCACGGCCACGACGACGCGGATCTCGCGCGTCGACCTCGAGCTGACGCGCACGGCCGCGCGGGCGCTCAACGCCACGCTCGGCACGAGCCTGTTCGCGCGCGGCATCCGGCTCGGCCGCGCGACGATCCACGCCGACGCCTCCGAGCTGTTCATCGAGGACGGCTCGACCTCGCTGGCGCTCGACTCCGGCGCGGCCGCCGCGCTGGCGTCGCAGGGCATCACGCCTGGCCTGGTCGCTCCCGCCACGGCCAACACCGACGGCTCGCTGGCGTTCCCGATCACCCGTGGACGGGTCGACGCGGAGACGCTTGCCGGCCTCGTCCGCCACTCCGGCGGGCTGTCGCTGACCAAGGGCTCGACGCGCGTGGAGCTGACGCGCTT
Organism: uncultured Solirubrobacteraceae bacterium; assembly: GCA_963789005.1. Classification (GTDB taxonomy): domain Bacteria; phylum Actinomycetota; class Thermoleophilia; order Solirubrobacterales; family Solirubrobacteraceae; genus DASSUW01. Next base: position 26,277 of record CAWBIZ010000014.1, on the reverse strand, counting down.
CGACATCGTAATCGACGGCACGCCGCAGCTGACCGCGCTCGTGGGCGGCTCGCGGGTGCCGATCCTCAACCTCGACGTCTCGGGACTCACGCGTGACGTCGACGGGCTCGACGTCACGCTCGGCAACGTCCGCGCGACGCTGACGGCCGAGGCGGCCGCAGCGCTCAACCAGGCGTTCTCGACGACCGCCTTCTCGGAGGGCCTGCTGATCGGCGTCGCCACGGTGCGAGCCGAGCTCTAGCTCGTCTGGGTTCCGGTCGCGGGAGGCTCCGCTAGCCTCCCGCGGCCGTTGAGCCTGCTGGAGTCCATCGTCCTCGGCATCGTCCAGGGCCTCACCGAGTTCCTGCCGATCTCGTCGAGCGCCCACCAGCGGATCGTTCCCGCGCTGCTGGGCTGGGACGACCCGGGAGCGGCGTTCACCGCGGTCACCCAGCTCGGGACCGAGACCGCGGTGCTGATCTTCTTCCGGCACGAGATCTGGGCGATCGCCACGACGTGGCTGCGCTCTTTGCGCGATCCGCGGCTGCGGGCGACCACCGATGCGCGGCTCGGCTGGTACCTGATCGTGGCCACGATCCCGATCGGCATCCTCGGCCTGGCGTTCGAGGAGCAGATCGAGACCGGCGCGCGCGACCTGTGGCTGATCGGCACCACGCTGATCGTGTTCGGCCTCGTGCTCGGCTACGCCGACCGGCGCGGGCGCCACGAGCGCACGATCGAGCAGCTCTCGACGCGCGACGGGGTCCTGATCGGGCTGGCGCAGTCGCTCGCGCTGATCCCGGGCGTGTCCCGCTCCGGCGCGACCATGAGCGCGGGCCTGCTGCTGGGACTGCAGCGGCCGGCGGCGGCCAAGTTCGGCTTCCTGCTGGCGATCCCAGCGGTGGTCGCCAGCGGCGTGTTCCAGCTCGAGGGCATCATCTCGGGCGAGGAGGGCGGCGACGAGCCGATCGGCTACGTGCTGGTGGCGACGGCGATCGCGTTCGTGGTCGGCTACGCGGCGATCGCCTGGTTCCTGCGCTACCTCGCGCATCACTCCGTGCGCGTGTTCGTCGGCTACCGCGTCGCGCTGGGCGCGCTCGTGCTCGGGCTGATGGCCGCCGGCGCCATCAGCTGAGCCGCCACGGCCGCGGCCGCGCTTTGCGTGCTCGACCGAGTTGAGCGATGATCGCACCGTGACCATTCCGGATGCGACCAGGGCGCCCGAGCCCATGTGGCTCAAGACCGCCGGCCAGGTCGTGGGCCTCGTGGCCGGGATCGTCGCGCTGGGCTACTTCCTCGGGGCCGGCGTGATCGCGACGCGGCTGTTCGTGGACCGCTTCACGCCCGACGAGGTCGTCGGGGTCATCGGGGAGCTGCCGAAGACGTTCGTCACCACGCTCGGGTTCGTCGAGGGCTTCGGCGTCGCCCTGGCCATCGGGGTGTTCCTCGGCACGTTGGCGGGCGGCTTCCAATGGCCGAAGCGGGTCACGCCGCCCTGGCGGCCGGTTGCCCTGTTCTGGCTGTTCGCGCTCGTCTGCTTCGGCGTCGTCGTCGAGAACGAGGGCGAGTGGCGAGAAGGGATGTGGATCCTCGTGCCCTCGCTCCTGCTGTCGGCGGCGATCGCGTACGTCGGCGTGAAAACGCTGCTCGGGTCGAGGGCCGTTCGCTCGAGACGCGTCCTGAACCGGGCCGGGGCGGCCGCCGCGCTCGTGACGGCGGTCGGGATCCCGCTCTGCGTCATGTGCGGTCCGATCGTCGGCTTCCCGAGCGCGCGGGTCTGCCTCAGGACGACCGCCACGCCGCTGACCGGCAGCCTCGTCGTGGACGGGGACGACCGAGTCGTGCTCATCCGCCAGAGCAAGCACGAGCGCGAACAGACGACCGCGCGCACGATCGACAGCATCCCGACCGACCTCGTCGCGCGCTTGGACTACGGCGACGTCGCCGAGCTCGGCCCCTGCGACGAGCCGCCTACCGGCCCGTAGCCGCGGCGCCCGGCCCGTACAGTCTTTGGGCGATGGCGAAGGTGTTCGACGAGATCGGTGCCGGGCTGCGCGAGTTCATCGAGGCGCAGACGATGTTCTTCGTCGCGACGGCGCCCAGCGGCTCGGGCGGCCACGTCAACGTGTCGCCGAAAGGCGGCCAGGGCCTCTTCCGTGTCACCGGCCCGCTCGGCTTCGCCTACGTCGACCTGATCGGGAGCGGCGTCGAGACGATCGCCCACCTGCGCGACAACGGCCGCATCACGGTCATGTTCGCGGCCTTCGAGGGGCCGCCCAAGATCGTCCGCCTGCACGGCACCGGCAGCGTCGTCGACGCCGACGAGGAGCGCCTCGCGGGCTTCGACGTCTCGGACGCGCAGCGGCCCGCCGTCCGCTCGGTGATCGAGGTCGACGTCACGCGCGTGTCGGACTCCTGCGGCTTCGTCGTCCCGCGCATGGACTACGTCGGCGAGCGCGACCAGCTCTACGGCTACGCCGACAACCGGATCCGCAAGCAGGGCCCGGACGCTATGCAGCGGTACGTCGAGGAGAAGAACGTCGAGAGCCTCGACGGCCTCCCGGGCGTGACGCCGCGAGTGCCGAGCGACCGCTAGCCGTCCACGTGCTCGTCACAGCGTCCCCACTCGCACGAGCGACTTGATCGCGCGGCGCTCGTCCATCGCGGCGTACGCGTCGGCGATGCCCTCGAGATCGGTCTCGTAGTCCAGGACGCGGCCGGGGTCGATGCAGCCCTCCAGAACGTCCTCGAGCAGCTCGGGGATGTAGGCCCGTGCCGGCGCGGAACCGCCGCGGACGCCCTTGTTGCGGAAGAACATCTCGCCGATCGGCAACTCGACGCCGTGCGGAACACCGACGTAGCCGACCATCGATCCGGGGCCGCGCGATCGACAGCGCCGTCTGCATCGCCTGGCCGGTGCCGACGCACTCCAGGGCGGCGTCGACGCCGACGCCGTCGGTGAGCCCCATGACCGCGTCCGTAGCCTCGTCGCCGCGCTGCTCGACCACGTCCGTGGCGCCGAACTCGCGCGCGAGCCGCTGCCTGTCGGGATTGCGACTCAGCGCGATGATCCGCTCGGCGCCCAGCCGCTTGGCGGCCAGCACACCGGAGAGACCGACGGCGCCGTCACCGACGACGGCGGCCGTGCTCCCGGGCCGCACGTCGGCGCACACCGCCGCGTGGTGACCGGTGGCCATGACGTCGGAGAGGGTGAGCAGCGAGGCGAGCATCTCGTCTGAGTGCCCGGAGCCGGGGACCGTGACCAACGAGCCGTCCGCGAGCGGGACCCGGACCGCCTCGCCCTGGCCGCCGTCGCCGTTGGCGGGATAGAAGCCGCCGGCGGTGCAGGCCGACGTGATCCCGTGAAGGCAGTGCGGGCACGTGCCGTCGCTGAAGGCGAACGGCGCGATCACGAAGTCGCCGCGCTTGACGTGCGACACGTCGGCGCCGACATCCTCGACGACGCCGACGAACTCGTGACCGATCGGCCCGGGCTCGAACGGCGACTCGCCGCGGTAGGGCCAGAGGTCAGAGCCGCACACGCACGAGAGCACCACGCGCACGATCGCGTCGGTGGGCTCGACGATGCCCGGGTCCGGCCGGTCGCCGGCCTCGTCCCGGTGGGGTTCGATGAAGAGAGCTGCACGCATCGCCGCCACTGAAGCGCGCCGCGGGTAGCCCGACAAGGGCTCTCCGAAAGGGGCATTGACAGGGCACCCCTTCGCGTACCGATTCGGCCTACCCTCGGAGCGTGGACCCGGCCACCGAGATCGCACAGTTCCTGACCACCCGGCTCGCGCTGGGCGCCCTCGTGCTCCTCCTCGTCGCGGCCGGTGGCATCAGCTGAGCCGCGTCGTCGGCGGGCGACGGCACGAGGTGTTGTCGACCCGCCGGAGCGTCGGGCCTGGTCGGAGGCGACGACGGCGCGGCTGCGGGCGCGGGAGCATGCCGCGCGTGGCCCGGCGGCGGCTCGCCCGGATCGCGGCTGCCGGCCCGAGGCGATGACCTGAGCCCCGCGGTCGGAGCCTTGCCGGTGGCGCCACGCACTCGCGCCGGAAGATCTCGGCCCGGCGACGAGGGACGATGACTGCGAGGCTGCGGGCCCTCGGCGCGCTCGGGCCGACCGTGTCCAGGCGGCGTGGGGCGCCGGCCGCGCGCGGTCGCCGGTGGCACGCGCTCGTTTCCCGGGCCGGGCGCCCCGGTGGGAGCGGCCGGCGCGGTGGCGGGGGCTGTCGCGTCGACGCGCGGCGGCACGTGCGGCGGCGCGGCGGCGTCCGGGCCGACACGGACCTGCGACGGCTTCGAGCGCACCGGCTCGGGCTCCCGCGTGCCGGCGCGCGACGCGGGCACCGACGGGGCACCCGCGGCCGGCGACCGGCGGGTGCCCGGTGTCGGGGCCGCGGAGTGGCTCACGGGACGGGCGACGGGCGGCCGACCCACGAGCGCCGGCGCCGCCCGGGCACCGTCGCCGGGCCCGGCGCCGCCCCCGGTGGCGGTCACCGCTGCCGTGCCCGCACCCGTTAGGGCCACGGCGACGAGCGCCCGGGCGACGAGCCCGCCGAGCGTGCCGCTCATCAGCGCGGTGGCGCCGGAGCCGCCGCCCACGAAGGCGGTCGCCGCCCCGAGCGCCGCCTGCTTGATCACCAGGCCGGGTGCGATCGGGACGGCCACCGCGAGGAAGCGGCGCTGGCGGCGCACCGCCTCGTGGAAGTCGCGGCAGCTCGCGCACTCGCGCAGGTGGCGACGCAGCACGCTGCGGCGCAGCGCGGCTGCGGCGCTGAGGCACCCCAGCTCTTTGCGGATCTCGTCGCAGGGCGCGTGCCTGGCGACGCGGTCGTCCAGAAGCGAGCGGCGCGCCTGGAACACCAGCGCCTTGACACGCTCCCGCCGGCAGCCGAGGATCCGCCCGATCTCGGCGTGCGACACGCCGTCGAGCTCCGTCAGCAGGAGCGCGGCGCGCTGATCGTCCGGCAGCTGCGCGATGTCGGTGAGCAGCGAGCGCAGGTCCTCCCGCCGCTCGACCTCGGTGGCGAGGTGTTCCGTCAGCCTCTCCGGCACGGCGTCGACGGGTCGCTCACGGCGTGCGCGGAGCATCGAGATGCAGCGGTTGTGCGCGATCGCGTACAGCCACGGACGCAGCGCGATCGGCGTGTCGGAGCGCATCAGCCCGCGATAGGCGGCCAGGAACGTGTGCTGGACGGCGTCCTCGGCCTCGTGATGGGAGCCGAGCATGTGCCGGCAGAACGCCAGCACGGATCGGTGATGGCGGTGGTAGAGGACGTCGAACGCTCGCTCGGAGCCGTTGCGGACGTGCTCGAGCAGGCGCTCGTCGGACAGCAGGCGGAGCGGCGCCGACGGTTTCGGCACCGGCAACGCGAGCGCGGGAGCCAGCTGGGAGCTCATGACCTCGAGGGCCATCTTGCATCGCGGCTCGGCCACGGGGCCAGGGACCCGACCTGGCCGGAAGTCCAGGCCGTGAGCTGCGCGGCGAACCGCCGGCCGTCCCTGGCGTTTGTCCAGATAGGTGATCTGATGTACCTGACGACCGCGGCCCTGGCGGGCCACCAGCCCGACCGTCCGATCCGAGCCCACCTCCAGCGCGGCGTCGACCCCCTGCGGTTGCGCCTGCTCCTCGAGGTCCAGAGACTGGGGTCGATCACCCGAGCGGCGGAGGCGTGCTCGATGAGCCAGCCCGCGGCGTCCACGCACCTGCACACGTTGGAGCGGGTGGTCGGGCACCGGCTGTGCGAGCGCGCGGGCCGCGCGACGCGGCTCACCGACGCCGGGAGGCTGTTCGCCGGGCATGCCGCCGTCGTGCTCAGCTCGCTCGAAGGTCTCGAGGAGGAGCTCGCAGCGCTGAGCGGCGCGCACACGGGCACGCTGACCGTGGCGAGCTGCGAGGCGTTCGGGATCTACGTGCTGCCCGCGGCCCTGGGCGAGTTCGCCGCCGCACGGCCGCGCGCCGAGATCCACGTTCGGATCGCGCCGAGCGGCGAGGTCGTGCGCGCGGTCGCGAACGGGGACGCCCGCCTCGGCATCGCCGGCCGGATGCCTCGCGCGAACGGCGTCGATGCCGAGCCGCTGCTCCTGGACCGGCTCGTCTGGGTCGCGCCGGCGGACTCCGGCCCGCCGCCGGTGATCGCGCCGCTGCTCGTGCCCGAGTTGACCCTCGTGGTCCCGGGAGCCCACTCGAGCACCAGAGCCGTGGTGGAGCGGAGCCTGAGCCGCCTCGAGCACCGGCCGGCCAGGCTGCTCGAGGTCAACTCCGTGGAGGCCGCAAAGCGCTCGGTCGCAGGCGGTGCGGGCATCGCCGCGCTCTCCCGTCTCGCTGTCGCCGACGAGCTCGCCACCGGCGAGCTGCGCGAGGTGGAGATCGCCGGCGCGGGGCGCCTCGAGCGCGTGCTCGAGGTCGTGCGCAGCGAGCACCACGAGCCGACGCCGCTCGAGCGCGCGTTCCAGCATGCGCTGCGGGTGCATGCGCGCCCGCTCGGCGGCGCCTTCGCGCCACGCGCCGTGCCCCGCCTCCAGTGATCGCTCAGGGCGGCGGGACCGGGAGCCAGGGCTTCGCCGCAGCGGTGGCGCGGACGCGGTCGGCGTACCGCTGGCCATGGGTCCACGAGCCGGAGAAATACGTGCGGTAGGCGCCGTCCGCATCGCCCGCGGCGTAGCCTCGGCCGCACCACCCGCAGAGGCCGTCGTAGTAGTAGCGGATGAGGGCCTGCGAGTAGTCGACGGCGAAGCCGCTGGACTGCCAGCGCAGCGGCTCGACGCCCGGATTCCACGGCACGGTGTGCCGCCAGCGGATCTGCGCGATTCCCAGGCTCTCCCACACGCTGTCGGCGTCGATCACTGCTCGCGCCGGGTAGCGGTCGGCGACCGGCGTGGCCCAGTCGCGCCGGTCGCCCTTCTGCCCCATCGACCAGCCGGACTCCACGAACATCTGCGCGCGCACGAAGTTCTCGGGGATCCCCCACTTGTAGGCCGCCCACTCGATCATGTCGTCGGTGCTGTGTAGGCCGTACCGCGCCGCGGTGCCGGTCACGTACCTGAAGTTGCGGTTGTACTGCGCGGGCGTGCGCCCCTCGGAGTCCCGGGCGCTGCGGAAGGCGTCAAGCTCGGCGACGGTGGGCGCCTTGGCGTTCCGCCGCATGTTGCGCAACCGAGTCTCCTTGCTGCGCACGACGCAGGCCGCCGCCTGCCGGTCGGTGAGCGGCCGCGACCCGGGCGAGCGCCAGGTCGCCTGGGGGCGTGGCACCGGGCACGCCGCGCTCCGGCGCGGGCGGGTGTAGGTGACGGCGAGCCGCGGCTCCTTGGCGCCCTCGCGGGACTGGTAGTGCCTCGGCGCCGTGCCGTGGGCGCGCAGGAGGAAGGTTCGCCGCCCGGGCGCCACGACGCCGACAGGCAGCTCGCGCCAGCCCCGCCCGGCGCGTGCGTCGCGCGCCAGGACGACACTGGTCGCCGCCGGCCGGTTGCGCCAGGTCACTCCGCGCTCGCTCCAGCCGTTGCTCGCGCGGCGTACCGACGTAGCGGTCGCCCGGCCCGCGGTCGCGTACAGATACAAGCGCGCTCCGGTGACCTTCGCGCCCGCGGGCAGTGAGACCTTGAAGCGGACGTACGATCGCCGCGTGGCGGTCGACGCCCCGGGGGCGTCGACGATCAGTCGCCGGTGCGCACCGAAGTTCGTCGTGGGCCGCGCCGAGGCGACGAACGCGTCGGCCCCCGCCGCGAACGTCCGCGTGTCCGTGATGGTGGCGCCTGGCGCCAGCAGCAGGAACGCAGCGACCGCGAGAAGGCTCATCGCCTCTGGAAGCGTAGAGCCTCCGCGTTGGGCGTACCGGACCCATCCGGTTCCCCTATGGGCGGCATACGAAGTTGCTCCTGGCTCGCCGGCATGGCGCCTACTAGCGTCCGCCTCGGACACGGGGAAGGGACGTAGTGGCACACGGAGTGGAACGCGTAGCGGCGCTGGGGTACGTGAGCAGCACAGGCGCGGTTCGCTTCGAGGACCCGGTTCTCGAGGAGCAGGCGACTGGGCTCGAGGACTTCTGCCGGCAGCGGGGCTGGGATCTCGTCGCACTCGTGCACGAGGTGGAGCCGCCGCGCCGTTCCACCCGCCCTGCCCTGGCGTACGCCATCGAGCGCCTGAGCGGGGGCGACGCCTCCTGCCTGCTCGTGACGGAGCTCGGCCGCCTGTGCCGGTCGGTCGCCGAGCTCCGCAGGGTGCTCGACCGCCTGGAGGCGGCAAACGCGCGGCTCGTATCGTTGCGGCCGCTCGTCGACACCGGCACCGCGCCCGGGCGCGATGCCGCCCGGATCGTGTGCGCGGTCGCGGAGTGGGAGCGAGCGCGCGCCGCCGAGCGCAGCCGGAACGGGCTCGCGGCCGCGCGGGCCAAGGGGGCGCTCCAGCCGGCCATCAAGCCGGAGCTCAAGCGGCAGATCGCGCGCATGCGAAAGGCCGGGATGACGCTCCAGGCGATCGTGGACGAGCTGAACGAGAGCGGCGTCCCCACCGTTCGCGGTGGTGCCGAGTGGCGGGTGTCCAGCGTGCAGGCCGCGATCGGGTACAAGCGCCCCGCGCGCGCCTGATCATGCGGCTCGCGGTCATCGTGCCCTTTCGCGACGAGGCTCGCCTCCTGCCGGCGCTGCTCGGCTCGCTCGCCGGCCAGACGCGGCCACCCGAGAACCTGCTGCTCGTCGACGACGGATCCCGCGACGGCTCGCACGCGCTCGCCGCCGCGTTCGCCCGCGAGCACTCGTATGCGCGCGTTCTCCGCCGCCCGCCTCGCCCGCGTGCGCGCGACCGCCTCGCGGGCGCGCCCGAGCTGCGCGCGTTCGAGTGGGCGATCGCCGCGCTGGACGCACCGTGGGACGTGGTTGCCAAGCTCGACGCCGACCTGCGCCTGCCGGCCGGTACGCTCGCGGCGATCGAAGCCCGTTTCGAGGCCGATCCCCAGCTCGGCATCGCCGGCCCGGCGCTGCTGTCGATCGACGAGGCGGGGCGCGACGTCTCGCACCGCACCCGCCCGGAGCACGTCGAGGGCGCCGCGCGCTTCTATCGCCGCGCATGCCTGGACCAGATCGCGCCCATCCCGCCGATCCTCGGATGGGACACGATCGACGAGGCGCGGGCCAGGTTGCGAGGCTGGCGCACCGCCGGCGGGGCGGTCGGCGAGGAGCCCGTGCTGCACCTGCGGCCGATGGGATCGCACGACGGCGCGCTGCGGGCGTTCCGCCGCTGGGGCGCCTGCGCATGGGGCTACGGCGAGCATCCGCTGCACGTGGTTCTGGTCGCCGGGCGGAGCCTGCTCGAGCCGCCAGTGGTGCTCGGCGGCGCGAGCTACTTCGCCGGTTGGGCGGCAGCCGGCCTGCGCGGCTCCCCGCGCGCCGAGCCCGAGCTGCGGGCGTTCGTGAGGCGCGACCAGCTCGACCGCATCGCGCGCCGGCTGTCCGGACGATCGAATGCCGCCTGAGGCTCACGCGCCGTCCGCACCCAGCGCGTCGGACCGCGACCGGCGAGCAGCCTGAGCAGCAAGGCCAGCCTCCAGATCGCGAACATGGGCGCGCGCAGCAGGGCGCGCCACACGCTCGCGGGAGCCCGCGCGACCGCGAGCCCGCCGACGATAAACGCTAGCTGGCCGGCGAGGTTGGCGAGCGCGAGCCGGCGGAGCGGAGAAGACCGGCGGAGGCCGACAACCCCGCCCGCCAGGTTGGCCGCGAGCAGGAGCGACTGCGGGGGGACGAGCGGCTCGACGCCGGCGTGCAGCCGGGTCGGGTCCCTGCGGCGCAGACCGGAGAGGACGAGGCGTGGCGTCCACGCCCGGATCAGCGCGCCGCGGCCGGCGTCCCACCGCAGCGCCTGGCTGGTCGAGCGGCCGAGCGACGTCGGCATCGCCGACGCGACCCACGTCTCGGGCGCGAACACGACCCGCTCGCCCGCCGACACGAGCGCGAGATGCTGCTCCTGGTCCTCCAAAAGCGAGGACGCCGTCCACGGCTGCGTCGCGAGGAGCTCGCGGCTGAACGCCATCCCCGTTCCGAACAGGCCGGCGGAGAGCCCCAGCGTCGCCTTGCCCAGCGGGCGCACGCCGTTGATGAGGGCGAAGCTCGCCCACCGCAACGCCGCGATCGGAGACTCGTCGGGATTGGCGACGCGATACGGGACCTGAACGACCCGTGCTCCGGCCCGCAGGCGATGCTCGATCGCGGTCAGGAGGTTGGGCGCGACGGTGCAGTCGGCGTCGACGACGACCATCGCCGCCGCCTTTGGGCCGTCCGTCCGCAACCGCTCGACCGCCCATGCCAGCGCGCCGCCCTTGCCCTCGTCGCCGCCCCGGCGCCGCCATGTGATCGCCCCCAGCCCGGCGGCGATCTCCGCCGTGCGGTCCGAGCAGTTGTCGGCGACGACGACCACGTGCACGAGCTCCGGCGGGTGATCGAGCGCGCGAAGCGAGCGCAGCGTCGCGCCGATCGACGCCTCCTCGTCGCGTGCCGGCACGACCACGGCGAACGCCAGGGCGCCGGGCGCGCCGCCCGTCGCCGGGATGGGCCGCCACCGTGCGGCCGCCACCAGCAGCGTGAGCAGGTACGCGTTGAGCGAGGTCTGCACGAGGGCAGCGGCGAGCACAAGGCGCGTCACAGAAGCTCCTCGACGACGCCGAGGTACACGCGCTTCTGCTCGCTCCACCGGTACGGCTCAGCGGCCGCCGCCGCGCGTGTGACGAGGCGTTGACCGAGGCCAGGATCGCCATAGAGCGCCCTGATCGCGCGCGCGAGGTCGTGCTCGTCGCCCGCCTCGAACATCGCAAACGCGTCGTCGCCGAAGTACGCCTCGACGGCGCGTGTGCGCGAGACGATCGCGGGGCGCCGCATCGCCACGAAGTCGAACATCTTGTTGCAGTGGGTCAGCTCCCGGAACGCATTGCGGTGCATCGCGACCACGCCCACGTCCGCGGACGCGATCGCGCGCAGGAGCTCCTCGATCGGGACCCAGCCGTCGCTCATCCACAACGTGCCGTCCAGCCCGAGCTCGTCGCCCAGCCGCCGCAGCTCCCGACGCCAGGCCCCGTCGCCGTAGACCTCGACGCGCAGGCCCGGGATCTCGTCGCGCACGAGCGCCGCTGCCCGCACGAGCGTGTCATGCCCGTAGCCCGGTTCGATCGAGCCGTGGCAGAGCAGGGTCAAGCGTCCCGGGCGCCGTGGGCGCGGCGGATGCCGCGCCGCGTCGAACAGTGCCTCATCGCTCGAGTTGAGGACGACCGCGACCTTGCCCGCCCGGGCGCCGCGCGCGACGAATGCCTCGCGCATCTGCTCCGTGCAGGTGATGACGCGGTCGGCGAAGCGGATGCTGGCCTGCTCCGTGGCCGCCACGAGCCGCACGGCCGGATGCCGAGGCCCGACGCCGAACTTCACGCGGAAGAACTCGGGCATGCACTCGTGGAGGTCGAGCAGCACCCGCGCGCCCAGCACGCGCGGGACCGCAGCCGCGAAGACGAGCGCATCGGGCATCGAGTTCACCTGGACGACGTCCCATCGCCGCCGCACGTGCAGGCCGGCGGCCAGCAGACCGGCGCCGAGAGCGAAGGCCCCGTAGCGCAGGACGTAGCCCAGCGCTCCCTCTGCCCGCCGGTGGGACACGGGTAGGCGGTACACGGTGACGGAGCCGGCGCGCTCGCGCCACCGTTGCCCGGGCCGGCGGACGCAGACGATGTCGACCTCGTGTCCCGCCGCTGCGAGCGCCGTCACCTCGCGGCGCACCCGCGTGTCGAGCGGATAGAAGCCGTGGCGGATCACGCACAGGCGTGCCATCACCGGCGGGCTCCCAGCACGGCGGCCGCCTCCTCGAGGAGCGCCTCCTCGGCGGCCACGAACTGCTCGACGCCGAATCGGCGAGCGTGCAGGAATGCCCGCTCGGCCCGGGCCTCGGCGCCTCTCGGATCCTCGATCACGGCGGCCAGCGCAGCGGCGCAGTCCGCGGCGTTCCCCGGCCCGAAGAGCAGCGCGTGGTCGCCGTCGACCAGCGCCTCCGGGATGCCGCCGATCCGCGCGGCGACGACCGGCACCCGGGCGAGGGCGCCCTCGATGCACACGCGGCCGAAGGCCTCGTGCGTGAGCGTGGGGACGACCAGCGCGCTCGCTCGCTGCAGCAGCTGCGCCAGCGCCGGCCCGTCCAGCACGCCCGCCAGCTCGACGCGTGCGCCGACGCGCAGCGCGCGGGCCAGGCGTCCCACCCGCCGGGCCACCGGAGCGTCGCAGGGGCCAGCGAGGACCAGCCTCGCCTCGATCCCATGCTGCCGCTCGAGCTCCGCGACCGCGCGGACCGCGACCTCGGCCCCCTTTGCGACCGTCACGCGGCCCGCGTACGCGATCGTGGGCGTGCTCGCGGGCCGGCGCGGCGCGGATGCGAACGGGGCGGCGACCCCAGGGTGGATCGTGCGCTCGAGGACCGGCTCGATCGCACACGGGAGCACGACCCGGGCGCGGAGGTCGTCGCTGCACCACGAGATCGCCGCGGGGACGCGGCGCGTCGGGTCGAGCCGGAGCGCCGCGTGGCGGTTGACACCCCGGACGACCCACGACCACGGACGCCGCAGTCCGCGACCGGGGCGCAGATGACCCACGAAGCGATCGCCGCCGTACAGCGACGACGCGAACCACAGCTCGCTGAGCCGGTGCACCACCGGCACTCCCGCCTGCAGGACCGTCAGCGGCGCCGCCTGCGAGATCCCGAGGCAGTTGGACACATACGCAACGTCTGGTCGGACCTCCGCGAGCACCCGTCGTGTCGCGGCCGCGGCCCGAGCCGCGGCCGCGGGAACCCGCCAGGCGTCCCGCCTCGCCGGACCCAGATAGGCAAGCTCCCTGCGCACCCAGGCCTGAGCCGGGGCCTCGCCGCGACGCAGGTCCGAGGTCAGCACGACGACGGAATGGCGCGTCCGCAGGCCGTCCACGAGCGCCGCGCACGTGCGTTCGTAGCCGCCGAACGCGATCGGCGGATAGAGGTCGGAGATGACGAGCACGCGCATCAGCCGGTGCCGTTCGCGGCGGGCCAGAACACCTCGTAGGCATGGATGGCGGGGTTGCTCAGCTGCCCCACCGGCCCGCGGTCGAGGACGGCGAACTCCGCCCGGTAGGCGCGCATCGCCGCGAGCTTGGCGGCGGCCTGCGGGCCGCGGAGGCGCACGATCTCCGCTCGCGAGGGCGAGCAGACCGGTCCGCCTGCCGACTCACGCCAGTACGCGTCGACGTCCAGATGCGGGTCGGGCTGTTCGCCGGTGACCCACGCCGGCCACCCATAGACGGCGCAGTACGGCAGGTCGGCGAACAGGCGAACGCGGATGCCCTGCCGGCCGATCGCCAGCGCATAGGCCAGCACCAGCTCGTGGTCGGGATGCGCGGCGCCGAGCGCCGCCGGCGCGATGACGCACGCCACGCCGTCCAGCTGGGCGGCGAGCGCCCGGTCCAGGCGGGCGAACGACGGCTCCGGATGCCACCGGCGGTGGCTGAGCGCGGCAAAGCCGAGGTTGGTCGCCGACCGCCCCGCGCGGTCCAGCGCCTCCCGGTCCTCGGCCAGCCTTGCCCGGACGTGAGCCGCCGCGTCCCGCGCTCCGGCGAGCCGCTCGAAGTAGCCCGGCGGCCCGGCCGCGGGCACGCGCGCGAACACGTTGATCACCGTGACGGCACGTGGGCCCGAGAGCACCGACCAGCAGCCGAGGACCGCGTCGTCGGGATGTGGCGAAAGCACCACGAGCGGGCCGCCCGGGTCGTGCCGCAGGCGGGTGCGGAACCGCCGGTTGCGCGGCGCTCGCAGCTTCGCGCCCGCCCGGGCGGACGTCTCGTGCAGGAAGGCCCTCACGCGCGCGCGCCCTTCCCCGGGACGGCGACGCAGAGCGCGACCAGAACGCCCATGACCGCGGTGATCCCGAGCGCGGTGAACGCCGGGAAGTTGACGCTGGCGAGGAGCAGGAGCAGGAGCGTGGCCTGGGCGCCGAGACGCAGCGAGCCCACCGTCGTGGTCACCGGCGGGCCGCGCGACAGCAGTGCCGCGCCCAGCGCCGCGAGCAGCAGGGCAGCGGCCGGCGCACCGAGCTTCCACACGAGCCACAGGTAGCCGTTGTGAGCGAACGACTCCGTGGTCGGACGGACGCCCTCGTAGGCGCGGCCCCAGACGATCGTCGCCCCCAGCCCCGAGCCCGTGAGCGGGCGCCGCTCGATCTCGCGGGCGACGTTGCCGTTCTCGGTGGCCCGGTAGCGGACGGAGAGGTCGCTCCCGTACTGCCCGATCGAGAGCAGCCGCTCGCGCGCGGCCGTGACCTCTCGCGGGACCGCAAGCGCGAGGCCGGCCAGCGCCACGCCCACGACTGCCGGGCCGACCGTCAGCGCGCGGATCCGCTGCGGGGGCGCCGCGCGCAGCACGAGGACGCCCAGCGCGAGCGCCGTCGCGACCCAGAAGGTCCGTTCGTACGTCAGCAGCAGGTCGACGGCGTTGAGCGCCACGATCGCGCCGAGGAGCGTGCGGATCCCCAGCCCGCGGACCTCGTGCGAGAGCAGCGCGGCGGTCGCCATGACGACGGCGACGGGGAACGCGAAGAGCCCGCCCTGGATCTGGCCCCGGCCCGCCGTCGTGAACCGCACGCCCTCGCGGACGCCGGCGTCCCCGGCCGAGGTGAAGGGGATGTCGACGACCCACTGCGCGACGCCCCAGAGCCCGATCGCCAGCCCCAATGCGACGAGCCCGCCGAACAGCCGGGCACGGGTCGCGGGGTCCCTCAAGAGCGGCAGGGCGACGACGGCGGCGCCGAAGCCGAGCAGCACCCGCAGCTCGGCGCCCACGGTGCCCGCATCCGCGCCCGAGCGGATGCCGTGGACCGCCTGCAGCGTCGACAGCACGAGGACGGCGAGGACGAGCCCGATCGCGCGTCTCGCCCGGCGATCGACCGGAAGGTCGAGCAGCACGAGCACCGCGCGGGCGAGCCCGCCGGCCAGGAGGAGGTCCGAGGGGAAGATGCCCGGAGCTCCTGGCCCACCGCCGAACGCCACGGCGTTCTGGACACCGAACGGCACGATCGCGGTGACGGCGAGGAGCAGGAGCAGGTGCGCCACGGGCGCCGCGAAGGCCAGCGCGATCAGCCCGCCGCCGCCGACGAGCGCGAACGCGACGCGCGGCTCGACGGCCGCGAGAGCGCCCGCGCAGGTGGCCGCGAGCACCGCCGTGACCGTCGCCAGGGGCAAGCGGCGGCGGGGGCGATCCCCGAGCATGCCGCGCGCTCCGCGCGCGGCGGTGACGAGCAGCTCGCGGTCGAGGACCGCGAGCGTGCCCAGGTAGCACACCGTGCACGCCGCCACGGCGGCCGCGAGCGCGAGCCCCGCGGGCAGCGATCCGGCGGCATCGGCGGTCGCTCGCGTCGCGACCCAGGCAACCGCGGAGGCGGCCGCAAGCGGGCGAAGCGCCCCGAGCAGGGCACCGAGGGCGATGCCGGCCTCGCGGGCCGTCGCGAGCACGAGGACGCCGAGGGTCGCGGTCATGTGCGCGAGCAGCACCCAGGCGACCGCCGTGATCCCGCCCAGCTCCGCGGCGGCGAACGTCGCGACCACCAGCGGCAGCAACGACAGCAGGGCCACGCGGCCGTAGACCTCCGCCCGCCCGAGCGCGTTGAGCAGCGTGCCGACCGTCACCTGGAGGGGTCGCATCACGGCCCACACGCCCAGCACCGCGAGCGGCGCCGCCATCGGCGCCCATGCCTCGCCGAGCAGCGCGAGCGTGAACGGCAGCGCCGCGGCGCTGAGGACGACGCCCGCCGGGCATGTCGCCAGCGCGATCATCCGGAGCGCGGTCAGGAACGCGGGGCGCACGTCCTCGCCGCTGTGGCGCATGCGGGCGAAGGCCGGGAACGTGACCTTCCCTACCGGCTCGGCGATCGCGTAGTGCGGCAGCGACGCCTGCCGGAAGGCCATCGCGTACCAGCCGAGGTGCGCGGGCCCGAGCACGCGGCCGATGGCGAGGTAGTCGGCGTTCTCGGCGAGGAACGTCGCGAGGTCCTGCCCCAGGAAGCCGCGGCCGCTGCGCACGATCCGCCGCGCATCACGCCGGTCGAACGCCGGGCGGACGCGGTACGGCGCGAGCGCGAGTAGGGCGGCGCCGTTCGCCACGTGTCCGGCGACGTAGCCGCCGATCAGGCTCCAGACGCCGGCGCCGAGCGCTGCGAGACCCAGCGCCACACCCGAGAAGGCGACCGTGCGCGCCACCTGACATGCGAAGCGCCTGCGGAACGCCAGCTCGCGTTGCAGGACCGTCTCATAGAACCAGTTGACACCGCTGATGAGCAGGACCGCGGCCAGCGCGGCGGCGATCGGGGTCAGCCGCGGCTCGCCGAAGAACGCGGCCAGCACGGGCGCCAGGGCGAGCAGCACGACCGCGAGGAGCGCGCCGGCCGCGAGCAGCAGCGTGAGGACCGTGCCCTGCGCCCGCGCGTCCAGATCGGGGCGCACGATCAGGGCGGCCCCGAGCCACAGGCCGGACAGGACGCTCAGCGCCTCCATCCCTAGCGTCGCCATCGCGAATAACCCGAAGTCCGCCGGGGCGAGCAGCCGCGCGAGGGCGAGCGTCGTCAGGACGGTGACGACTCGCGTCGCGGCGTAGGTGAGCAGCGTCCACGGAACGCCGCGCAGAGCGTCAACCGGCATGGCGGTAGAGCACCTCGCCGACCACGCGACCCGTCGTAGGTGGGCTGCGCCTGATGATCGAAGCCAGCACGCGCTCGTTCCTGGCGCTGCGCCATCCCGGGGCCCCTCCGCCGAGGTGGCGGTACTGCAACTCCAGCTCCTCGGCCCCCCACGCCAGCTTGAACGCCCGGAGGCTCTCGTGATCCCAGTCGGTCCGGCCGAAGTCGAGCCGGCGCTTGCCGTGCTCGCAGCCCCAGCGGATCGCCTCCATGAACAGGAGGTTGTTCGGCCGCAGGCCGAGGAAGCGCTCGTCGGACGCGCCGTACTTGTAGAGCAGCGTGTCTCCCGCGGTGAGGAACACTGCGGCCGCGATCACGCGCTCCTCGTGCCGGACCTCGAGCACGAAGCCGACCCCCTCGGCGAACAGCCGCTCGAAACCCATCACGAACCCGCGCGGCTGAGTTGGCACCCCGAGCCGCCGGCGCGTCGCCACGTGCAGCCGGTAGAACGTTTCGAGCGCGGCGCGGTCGACACGTAGTGCGGTGTGCAGGCCTTCGCGACGAGCGCGGCGCACGCCGCGGGCGATCTGCGGCTTCGCGAATCGGCGCTCCACCGCGGCGACATCGGGGCCCAGCGCCAGCACGTGATGCCGGTACCGCATTCCGGGCGCCGCATCGCCGAGGATCCCGCCCGTGCCGCGCACCTCGAGCGGCAGGCCGCGTCGCTCCTGCAGGGATCGCAGGGCGGCGACCAGCGCCGGCCCCGCCTTAGGCGGCGCGTCGCAGGCGACGAGCGGCGGGCACAGGTCCGAGAACGGCACCGCAACGAGACGCCGGCCCGTCAGGCGGCTCGCGACGCGCGCCACAGGCAGGCCCGCCAAGAGCCGCCCGCCGTCGCCGGTAACGCAGCAGGCGGTCATGTCGTAGCCATAGGTCCGGTGCACCAGCGCCAGCCACGCCGAGTGATGGAACGCGGTAGCGTCGCCTGCTCGTTCGAGCAGGTCGGGCCAGCGTGGGTCGTGGAGCGGGTCGAGCTCCACGCGCGCGAGCCGAGCAGCCCCGGTCGCGGTCACACCGGGCGTCCCTCCACGAGCCGCCCGGCGACGAGACGCGCGGTGGCGAGCGGGCCGACGAGCGAGGGAACGGGATCGTCCGCTGCGAAGACCGCGAACTCGAGCGGGCGCCGGAGGGAGCGCACGTAGGCGCCGGGCGACATGCGGCCGGCGCGCAGCTCGCCCCCCGCGGCCAGCACGTCGGTGACCATCCGTACCCAGTGGACGCCCGGCACGGCCTGCACCGCCGGCACCTCCGCTCCGCTCGCCATCCGCCACAATAGGTAGGGGAAGTCCACGCCGGCGCGCGCGCACAGCGACTGCCAGCCCCACGCGCGCGGGTTGACGTCGAGGAGGCGATTCTCCCCCGTGCGCGGATCGCGCTTGAACTCGACCTCGACGATGCCGGTGAGCCGCGTCGCGGCCAGGAGCCGCCGCGCGTCGCGCTCGACGCCCTGGTCCTCGATCGTCTCCACATAGCTCGAGGCGCGGCCGAAGTCCATGGGGAACTGGCGCGTGCGGCGAGCGGTGAGCGACGCGAGCACGTTCCCGTCGTCGCACAGGGCCGCGAACGAGAGCTGCGCGCTCCCGTCGCCCGGGATCAGCTCCTGCACCATCAGGATCGAGCTGTCGACGAGCTCGCACGCCTCCTCGTAGCGCTGGCGGAGCGTGCTCGGATCGTCGGCGCGCCAGGCCTTGTCGACCGTGAGCCGGTTCGCGTGCTCCTTGTACGCCGGCTTCAGGACGACGGGAAAGTGGCCGACCGCCCGGCCGAGGTCGTTCGCGTCCGCGGGGAACGTCGTCCAGGGCTGCGGCAGTCCCAGCGAGACTCCCAGCTGGTGCATGCAGCGCTTGTCGTAGGCCGCGCGGAGGACGCTCCACGGTGAGCTCGCGAGCCGGTAGCGCCGCGCCAGCACGTCGTGGTGCCGGGCGACGAGCGCGGCCTCCTCGTCGTGCGTGGGGATGAGGACCCAGCCGTCGAGCCGCTCGCGCTCCGCCAGGTCGAGGAGGTAGCGCACGCGCGTCTCGTCCCCTCCGGTCACAGGCCACGCGAGCCGCGGCCCGGCGTACCGCGACGCGCCGGCGACCACGTGCTCGTCGCTGCGCACCACCCGGACGGGCACGCCCCGTCGCCCAAGGCTCCTCACGACCGCGAGGGCCCGATAGCTCGCCCCCGTGACGACGGCACCGATGCCCATGGCGCTCCTCATGCCGGCGCCGAGACGGGCTGGGTGCTGAGCGGAAGGGGCCGCGGGTCGCTCCCGAGATGCCGGGCGAGGGCTGCTCCGGTGAACGGTGTCCCGGAGACGAACCGCATCACGGGCCCGAAGCTCGCGGCCGCGTACGCGCCGACGAAGTGCAGCCCGGGGACGCTCGACTCGAAGCCCGGCCCGAGGAGCGGCGCTCCGCCGCGCGTCCGCAGCATCGCGCGGAGCTCTCTCGCCAGGAGGGCAAGACGGTCGGCGCGCACGTCGTAGCCCGTGGCCAGAACGAGTCGATCGACCTCGCGCGCCGTTCCGTCGTCGAGCCGGAGCACGACGCCGTCGCCGGCCGCCGTCGCCGAAGCGATCGTGCGCGTCAGCGTCAGCCGCACCTCCGCGCTGCGCTCTACGAGCCACGCAGCCGCCGCCGGGCGGATGCATCGGTACGCGAGGCGATCGCCGATCCGCACGGGGACCCGCCGGAAGGCGTTCGGGCGCGCGACGAGCTGGCTCAACCCGACCGGCCCGACGTCCGTCGGCGGGTAGAGCAGGCGGCGCAGCCGCCCGCCGCGTTCGTGCAGCCAGCCGCTCCGTCGCAGCCACCGGATCGCTCCCGCCCGCGCGATGAGCTCGACCTCGGCCCCGGCCTCGTGGAGCAGCGCCGCGAGCTCGACCGCGCTCTGCCCGGAGCCCACGATCGCGGTCCGGCGGCCGTGGTACTCGCTCACATCCGTGACGTCGCCCGAGTGGCGGACGTACGGCGCCGGCAGGTCGGCGAGGCATCGCGGCCGGCGGGCGTGCGCCGCCGGCCCCGTCGCGATCACGACGCGACCGGCCTCGAGCTCTTCGCCGCCCTCCAGCGCGAGCACGAAGCCGCTCGGTCCGCGCCGGACGCCCGCGACCCGCCGTGGGTCGACATCCGGAACCGCGCGCCGCTGATACCAGAGCCCGTAGCGCAGGTAGTCCTCGAGCGGGATCGGACGCGCGATGTGCACGCCGTGCTCGGCCTCGTAGGCGTCGAGCGACAGCTCGCCAGCCGGGTCGGCGATCGTCGACGCCTCCCACGACGAGCGCAGGAACATGCCGCGGGGCATCCGGCGCCACAGGTCCATCGGCCGGCCGAGCGTCATGACGTCGAGCCCGCGCGCCCGGAGATGGGTCGTGGTGGCGAGGCCGAACGGGCCGGCGCCGATCACGGCGACGTGGTTCGACCCGGTCATCCGCTGGTCGCCTCCGATGCCGTCCCGGGACCGGCCGCGAGCCCGGGCGTGGCCAGGCGGCCCGTGTCCGCCGCCGACGGGCGCTCTCGCAGCCTCGCCGCGATGCGACGGAACTCGCCCGTGGACGGCGGGGCCGTCTTGGCGATCACGATGATCTGCCCGACGCCCTCGCCCTCCAGCGCCCGAACGGCGCGCTCGAGCTCGGTCTTGCGCGTCGTGCCGAGCCGTGTGACGAGGATCACCGCATCCATCAGATCCGCGAACAGGAGCGAATCGCCTACCACTCCCACGGGCGCGCCGGCGACGAGGACGACGTCGGCGAGGCGCCACGCCTCGGCGACCGCCGCCGACATCTGCTGTCCCGCGAGCAGCGCCTGGGGCAGGCGGGCGGCACGCTCGGTGGGGAGGACGGCGACTCCCTCGCCGATGTGCGTGAGCTCGGCCTCGACGTCGCTCGCTCCCTCGAGGACCGCCACGAGCCCGCCCAGCGAGCCGGGCTTGAGACGGCACGGGAGACCGGGGTCGCGGAGGTTGGCGTCGATCACGATCGTGCGGCGCCCGAGGGCGCCGAGGCCACGCGCCACACCGAGGGCGACCTCCGCAACGCCTTCGCCCGGACCGGGCGAGGTGAGCAGCACGGCCGCCGGCGGCGGATCGCCGTCGCGCCCGCGCGCGACGCTCACGGCGAGCGTCGCCAGCACATCGCTCGCCGCGGCCGACGATGCCGGCACGCGCACCGTCACGGGCCTGCGAGCCAGACGCTCGAGGTCCCGCTCGTTGCGAACGCGGTCGTCCGTGCGGGTGAGCACGACGATCGCAAGCGCCGCCAACAGCGCGCCAAGCAGGCCGCCCGCCAACGCGCCGGCGAGCGGGCGCGGGCGGCGGCTCGCGGCATCGGCGGTCGCGCGGTGCACGACCTGCACTCCACCCGTCTGGAACGCCTCGGCGACCTGGAGGCGCCGCAGCTCCGCTTCGAGCGCCACCCGGTCCGGGCCGTCCGCGATGCCGTCAAGCCGCGCCTGCGCCGCGGCGATCGCGTCCTCGACACCCACGCCGGCGGACTCCGAGCGGTAGTCGCGATATCCGGAGGCGACCGCGTTCGCGATGCTTGCCGCCCGCGCCGCCGCCTCGTCCTCGACCGTGATCGACACGATGTTCGAGTTGCGGTCGACGCCGGTACCGATCCGCCCCGCCAGCTCGGCTGCGGACTCGGAGAGCCCGAGCGACCGCCGCACGTCGTCGAGGATCGGCTCGATCGTGATGAGCTGCACGCTTGTGTTGAGCTCGCGCTCGGGATCAGGGGTGTAGGCGCTCGTGCCGAGCAGCGCGTCGACCTGCCGCTGCCCGTCGAGTAGCACCTTCGCGGTCGCCTCGTAGGACCGCGGCAGCAGTGCCGTCACGCACAGCGCCACCACCGTCGCGGCGACGACCATGGCGACCACGAGCGGCCATCGGAGACGCAGCGTCTCGCCGTAGCGCCCGAGCATCTGCGCCGGCGTGTCGGGTCGCTCAACCATGGATCTGATCCTCCGTGTCGATGACGTGGCCGCCGTGCGGGCGGCCGTCCAACTGGGCCTCGGACGCGGCCCGCCGGCGCCACCAGCCCGCGACGTCGCGAGGCAGCGCGTGCCATCCGCCCTCCAGGCCTCGCAGGAACCCGAGCAGCTCGTCGTATAGCGCGAGCCGCTCGGCGCTCAGCGCGTAGTCCGGGTGGACGAGAACGGTGACCAGACCGCCGTGCTCGGCGATCCACGCGCTCTTGCGGCGCCAGATTTCGATGTCGTCCTCGCGCAGCAGCTCGAACAGCGTGTGGTCCTGCGGCAGCGTGATCGGCAGCTCGACCATGTCGCCGAGGAAGTACGGGAGGATCTCGCAGCAGCCGCCCGGCTGGGCGTCGAACGGGTGCGTGTCCGGGAACGACGAGTCGTACAGGGCCCCGATCTCCGACATCCAGGCCGCGTTCCGATGGGTCGACGGCGAGCGGAACCCGTCGGCGCCCCATTCCCGCAGGTAGCGGTGGATGAGCGGGAGCTGGGCCTCGAAGTGCGCGCGGCTCTGGAACAGCCGCCCGTCGTGGTGCAGCCCATGGAGACCGATCTCGCCACCCGCGGCCCGGATCGCTCGGGTCACGCGCGCGTCGAGCGGATAGTCCTCCGCGACCAGGAACCACGCGGACACCACCCCGTGGCGACGCTCGATCGCGAGCAGGCGCTCGACGTTCGCGAGCCCGGTCGCACCTTCGACGTCGTGGGTCAGTGTCCAGGCGAAGCGGTGACCGCCGGGCCACGTCGCGAGCTGCGGCGGGCGGGAGCCGGAGCGTTCGAGCCGCTCGCGCAGGCGCCGCTCGCGCCGCACGATCAGCAGCGGCTCGATCGGCCAGCGAGGAAAGCGACCCTCCGACTCGTGACGCTCGCGCTGGCGCCGCGCGATCGCGCGGCGCGCGCCCATCCGGAGCCCGCGCGGGCTGAACGGCTTGAGGCGGTAATAGAGCGGGAGCAGGCGCGACGAGCGCGCCGGCACGACGTAATGCTCCTCGAGGTAGAAGCGATCGTCGGGAATCCTCAATTCGCCCCCCTCGCGGTCAGCAGCGCGGGGACCGTGGCGGCGAGGATCCGGAGGTCGGTCCCGAGCGACAGCGCCCGCACGTACTCGCAGTCGAGCTCGAGCATCCGGGTAAACCCGAGCCGGGTCCGGCCCCGGATCTGCCACAGGCCCGTCATGCCGGGGCGCACGCCCGTGCGCGCCAGCGCCCACGACGGGATCCGGGCGTGCTCTTCGACGGGCAGCGGGCGCGGGCCGACGAGGCTCATGTCCCCGCGCAGCACGTTGACCAGCTGCGGCAGCTCGTCCAGGCTCGTCCGGCGCAGCACTCGGCCGAGGCTGGTGATCCGTGGGTCGCGATCCAGCAGCAGCCAGTCGCCGTCGCGGCTCGCCTGCATCAGCAGTGGCCGCAGCCGCTCGGCGCCGGCGATCATCGTCCGGAATTTCCACATCCGGAACTCGCGGCCGCAGCGACCTGCGCGACGCTGGCGGAGGAGCGGCGCGCCGCGCGACGTGACGCACACCGACACCGCGAGCAGCGCCAGCAGCGGCGCCAGCGTCACGAGCCCGACGGCCGCAACGCCGATGTCGATCGCGCGCTTGGCCGCGGTCACGCCGCCTCCTCCACGGGAGCCAGTGGCGGCTCCGAGGGCGAACCGGGACCGAGCCGGACGGCGACGCCGCCCTGCGTGAGCGAGTGCTCCGCCGCCTCGCTGACCCGCACCACGTCCCTCGCCAGCCGTGCCTGGTCACGGAGCCGGTCGTCCTCGCGCACCGCGCGGACGAAGTCGGCGAGCTCCGCCACCAGCGGCTCGCAGGTCTCGAGCTGGGGACAGACGATGTCCCCACTCCGGTACGAGAGGTGGTACTGCCCGAACGACTCCGGCTCTCCGAGGACGATCCCGCGGTCGAACAGGCGGATCGGCTCCGGTGCGCCGTCGTCGTACACGACCATCTTCTCGCTGCCGACGAGCACGGTCCGCCGCAGCTTGCTCGGCGCGAGCCAGCTGAGCTCGACGTTCGCGACGATCCCGCCCGGGAACGTCATGGCGACGAAGGCGACGTCGGCGATCCCGCTGGCGAGCGCGTCGCGCCCCGTCGCCATCACGGACACCGGCGCCTCGCCGAACCAGTACCGGAGGATCGAGAAGTCGTGCGGCCCGAGGTCCCAGATCACGCTGACGTCGCCGCGGTACGGACCGAGGTTGACGCGGCTCGAGGAGACGAAGTACAGCTCGCCGAGCGTCCCGGCTTCGACCATGCGCTTGACCGCCCGGACCGGAGGGCTGTAGAGGAAGGTGTGACCGCACATGAGCACGAGGTCGTGGCGGTCCGCGCGCGCGATCAGATCGTCGGCGAGCGCCGACGACGGTGCCAGCGGCTTCTCGATGAACGTGTGCTTGCCCGCCGCGAGGCTCGCCGCCCCTAGCTCGAAGTGGGTGCAGACGGGCGTGGCGATCACGACGGCGTCGACCTCGGGATCCTCGAGCACGTCCTCCACCTGCCGGGTGGCGCGCGCGAGCGGATGCCGGCGGCGGGACCGCGCCATGCGCTCGGCGTCCGTATCGCAGAGCCATCGGATCTCGACGCTCAGGTCGTCGGCGAGTACGCGTAGGAGGTTCGGGCCCCAGTAACCGAGGCCGATGACGCCGACGTTGATCGGACGCGCCGGATCGTCGCGCACGCTACGCATGTGCCGGCTCGAGCTGCTCGACGTCTGCAAGCGCGGCGAGGCATGCGTCGGCGGCGTGCCGGACCTCGGCGTCGGTGAGCGCCGGCGACATCGGGAGCGACAGCTCCTCGGCCGCCCATGCCTCGGCGTTGGGCAGCTCCGTCGCCGCCCGCACATGACCCTCGAGCGCGGGCTGCCGATGCAGCGCCGGCGTGTAGTGCAGGCCGGTAGCGACACCGGCCGCCCGCATGCGGCGCGCGACGACGTCGCGCTCCGGCGTGCGGATCGGGAACAGGTGGTACACGCACGGCGTTGCCGGCCGTTCCTCCAGCAGCCGGACCTCGCCCTCGAGCCACTCGCGATACGCCGCCGCGATCCGCCGGCGGATCGCGTTGGCGGCGACGAGACGAGGCAGCTTGACGCCGAGGACCGCGGCCTGGAGCCCGTCGAGGCGCTCGTTGGCGCCGACCTCGACGTGCTCGCCCTTGCGCCGCTGCCCAAGGTTGCGCAGGCGGCGTGCGCGCTCGGCGAGCTCGGCGTCGGACGTGCAGATGGCGCCGCCGTCCCCGAGCGCACCGAGGTTCTTGCTCGGGTAGAACGAGAAGGCGGCCGCTGCACCGAGGCCGCCGGCCCGGCGCCCGCCCGACGCCGCGCCATGCGCTTGGGCCGCGTCCTCCAGCAGGAGCAGACCGCGCCGAGCCGCCAGGCGCTCGAGCGGCGGCATGTCGCAGACCTGCCCGTACAGGTGAACGGCGAGGATCGCCGCCGTCCGCGGCGTCACCGCCGCCTCGACCGCGTGGGGTTCGATCAGACCGGTCGCCTCTTCGACGTCGCAGAGCACGGGGCGGGCCCCCGCGTGGATCACGCCGAGGGCCGAGGCGATGTACGTGTGCGCGGGGACGACGACCTCGTCGCCCGAGCCGACACCGGCCGCCCGCAGGAGCAGCGTCAGCGCCGCCGTGCCGGACGCGACGCCCACGCAGTGCGCGGACCCGCAGAACGCCGCCCACGCGGCCTCGAAGCGCTCGACCTCCTCGCCGAGGATGAAGTCGCTCCGGCCGAGCACGCGGTCGAACGCGGCACGCAGCTCGTCGGCGATCGCGGCGTGCTCACGGCCCAGCGCGGCGAAGGGGACCGAGGCGGGCATTGTTGCCCACGTCTAACTGCGCGCGAGCCCGGGAGTCCAGCTCAGATTGTCGCTATTTGCGAACTTCTGCCTGCTTACGCTTCCGGACGTCTGCGTATCAGCGCACCCCGAGGCTCGTGTGACGTTCGTGCCGGTCGTCAGCGTGCGAGCCCCACCACGCGCCACGGGAGGCCGCGGTGGACGAACACGGGCCGCAGCCCGCGCCGCTCGAGCACCGCCAGCATCCGCCGCGGAGGGTGGGTGAACGTGCGAAACTCCCGGCCCAGCAGGCGGAAGCCGAGGTTCTGCGCCGCGATCAGCGAACGCGAGATCGGATTCCGTGGTGGGTGGCTGAAGACCAGCAGGCGCCGGGCGTGGTCTGCGGCTGCGCCGAGCAGCAGCTCGTAGTCCGGATAGCAGCACACGACGCGGTGCAGCACGACGATGTCCACCGGCTCGACCTCCGAAGGATCGGCGGCGATGTCGTGGAGCCGCCGATCGATGCGCGCCTCGACGCCCGCTTCGCGGGCGAGCCGCGCGGCCTCCTCCTCGTAGGCGGGGGAGAGCTCGAGGTTCACGGTCCGCGCGGCGCCCCGACCGAGCAGCTCGAGCTGGATCTCGCCAACGCCACCGCCGACCTCGAGGACCGTGGCGCCGGCAAGTCCCCGGCCCTTCAGGAACTCGACGATCCGCCGGGCGGACCTGTCGAGGCCATGCTTGCGGTAACGCCTGGCCGACCGGCGCGCGAACCGCTCGCTGAAGAACGCGTCACAGCCACGGGGGTTGCAGCAAGCCACCGCGGCGACCCTAGCTGAGCCGGCAGGAGT
>CAWBIZ010000013.1:0-39213 GCA_963789005.1 uncultured Solirubrobacteraceae bacterium | reverse complement strand
CGCGGTCCTCGACCTGCCGCACCTGGTGCGGCTTCACGCCCATCGCCCGAGCCGTCTCGGTCGGGGTGTGGGGCGCCTCGCCGCCGAGCCCGAAGCGCAGCTCGAGCACGCGGCGCTCGGTGTGGCCGAGCTGGCCGAGCACGGCGGTGATCCCGTCGCGCTCGGCGCCCGCCACCGCCTCCTCCTCGGGCGAGAGGGTCGGGGCGGCCAGCAGGTCGCCGAGCTCGGTCTCGGCGTCGTCGCCGATCGGCGCGTCGAGCGACGCCGGCGCCGGCCCGCGCCGCGCAGGCGCTCGACCTCCTCGACCTCCCATTCCAGCGCCGTCGCGAGCTCCTCGTCGTTGGGGATGACGCCGAGCGAGCCGGTCAGGCGACCCTCGGCGATCTCGATCTTGCGCACCTTGTCGGCGACCGGGATCGGTAGCCGCACGATCCGGCCCTTGTCGGCCAGCGCGCGGCCGACCGACTGGCGGATCCACAGCGTCGCGTACGTGGAGAAGCGGAAGCCGCGCCGGTAGTCGAACTTCTCGACGGCGCGCACGAGGCCGATCGTGCCCTCCTGGATCAGGTCCTGCATCGTCAGGCCCGTGTCGTCGCGCTGGTAGCGCTTGGCGATGTGCACGACGAGCCGCAGGTTGGCCTCGATCATGTGGTCCTTCGCGGCCAGGTCGCCGCGCTCGACGCGTCGGGCGAGCGCCTGCTCCTGGGCGGCCGTCA
The DNA here is from genome assembly GCA_963789005.1 of uncultured Solirubrobacteraceae bacterium. Lineage (GTDB taxonomy): Bacteria > Actinomycetota > Thermoleophilia > Solirubrobacterales > Solirubrobacteraceae > DASSUW01. The sequence goes on along the minus strand of CAWBIZ010000013.1, from coordinate 38,497 downwards.
GCAGCGGCGTGCGGGCGATCCGCCGCAGGTGAAGGGCCAGTCCGTCGTCGTGGCGTTCGCTCATGTGCAGCCACTTTCGAAGCGGACCCTCAAGCGGTTCTGAACGCGCCCTCAAGGACGGCTCAAGCCTTATGCGGGGCTGACGCGCGCGCGCCTAGCGTCGGCTCCAGAAACCATCCAGGAGACGACCATGGACCGCCTCTGGGCCGACGGCCCGCCGACCCGCACCTATTCACCGACCCCTCTGCGCGACGAGCGCCCCGCCGAGCCGCCGCGACGACGACCGCGGCGGCGTGCCGCCGCGGCGCACCGACAGCGCGGGGCCGGCGCGCCGCCGCCGCGCGCGGCGGTGGAGGCGGGTCGCGCTGGCTGGCGGCGCTCGGGGGCGGCGCCGTCTCCGCCGCGCTCGTGACCGCGGTCCTGCTCGGCACCGGCCTCGCGGGCGACGAGCAGTCGCCCGCGACGGCGACGACTCCGACGGCGCCGGTCGTCGCCGGCGGCGGTTCCGACAGCGATCTCGTGCGCAGCGTCTACGCCGCGGCCAGCCCGAGCGTCGTCTCCGTCCGTGCGGGCAGCGGCTCCGGCACCGGCTTCCTCGTCGACGGCGACGGCACGATCGTCACCAACGCGCACGTGGTCGGCGACAACCAGCAGGTCCAGGTCCGCTTCAACGACGACGGCCCGCTGCACGACGCGCGCGTGCTCGGCGTCGACGCCTCCACCGACCTCGCCGCGATCCAGGTCGACGCCGGCGCCGCCGAAGGCGTGCGGCCGCTCGCGCTCGCCGACTCGGCCGACGTCCAGGTCGGCGACGCCGCGGTCGCGATCGGCTACCCGCTGGGCCTCGACCGCACCGCGACGGCGGGCATCGTGTCCGGCCTCGAGCGCCAGATCCAGGCGCCGAACGGCTTCTCGATCGACCGGGTCATCCAGACCGACGCCCCGATCAACCCCGGCAACTCCGGCGGGCCGCTGCTGAACGCGAGCGGTGAGGTCATCGGCGTCAACTCGCAGATCGCCACCGCGGGCGGGAGCGGCGGCAGCGTCGGCATCGGCTTCGCGGTCCCCGCCAACACGGTTCGCGATGTCCTGCCCGAGCTCAAGCGCGGCGCGACGCCCGAGCACGCCTACCTCGGCCTGAGCACCAGCCCGGCGTCCGGCGGCGGCGCTCAGGTCCAGCAGGCGACGGCCGGCGGCCCGGCCGAACGCGCGGGCCTCCAGGCCGGCGACGTGGTCACGCGCGTGGACGGCGACGAGGTCCAGGATCCCGACGACATCGCGGCCGCGATCGACGACAACGACCCCGGCGACGAGATCGAGGTCACGGTCCGGAGCGGCGGCGACGAGCGCACGGTCACCGTCACGCTCGGCGAGCGCCCGACCCAGAGCCCCTGATCTCCAACCTGAAGGGTCTGACCCTTAAGGTTGGGCCCTGAGGAAACTCTCGGGTTTCGCTTACCTTGGCTTAGTGTTCGCCCGCTTGACTGCCGCGGCATGGGGAGCTTCGCATCGCGGTCCGCGTTTGCCGCGGCAGTCGGCGTCGGCCTGAGCATGGTCGGCATCTCCGTCCACGGCCTGGTGGGGGTCGACGCCGAACTCCAGCGCTCGGTGACCGCGGCCCAGCGCCAGGTGATCGAGGAGCGGGTCCTGCCCGTGTCCTCGCCGCAGCCGTGCGACGACGCCCCTACGCGCGACGAACGCGTCTGACCTGACTAGCCTCCCGCCGGTGGGCGAGGCGTATCCGGCACCCGTCGCGGCCGCGCTGGTCTTCGTGGCCTCGGGCGCGGTGCTGGTACTCGAGATCCTCGGCATCCGCCTGCTCGCCCCGTACGTCGGCCTGACGCTCGAGACCACGACCTCGATCATCGGCACCGTGCTCGCCGGGATCGCCGCCGGCGCCGCGCTGGGCGGGCGGGCCGCCGATCGGTACGACCCGAGGAGGTTGCTCTCGCTGCTGCTGCTCGGCGGCGGCGCGCTGGCGGTCGGCACGGTCCCGGTGGCCCGCGGGCTCGGCTCGGCCTTCAGCGGCCAGGGCGACCCCGCGGCTGTGATCGTCGCGCTGTTCGCGCTCTTCCCGCCCGCGGCCGTCCTTAGCGCGGTCACGCCGACCGTCGCGCGCGTGCAGCTGCGCGACCTCGGCTCGACGGGCTCGGTGGTCGGCCGGCTGTCGGCGTGGGCGACCGCCGGCGCGCTGCTCGGCACGTTCGCCACCGGGTTCGTGCTCGTTCCGCTGCTGGCGACCGACGTCGCGGTGCTGCTCGTCGGCGCCGTCCTGCTCGCGCTCGGGCTCGCGGTCGCCCTGCGCGGGAGCGGCCCGCACGGGCTCGCCGCCGTGCTCGCGGGCGGCTCGCTCGCCGTCGGCGCGACCAGCATCGCGGCGGGCTCGCCCTGCGACGCCGAGACCACCTATCACTGCGCGAACGTGCTCGAGGACCGCACGCGGCCGTCCGGCCGGGTGCTCGTGCTCGAGGAGCTGCGGCACTCGTACGTCGACCTCGCCGACCCGCGCCACCTGGAGTTCGACTACATCCGCTGGATCGGCGACGCCATCGACGCGGCACCCGCCGGCCCGCTCGATGCTGTCTTCCTCGGCGGCGGCGGCTTCACGCTCCCGCGCTACGTCGCCGCGACCCGCCCGGGCTCGCGCTCGCGCGTGCTCGAGGTCGACGGCGACCTCGTGGAGCTGGTCCGCGAGCGGCTGGCGCTGCGGACCGGGCCGGCGCTGCGCGTCCGCGTCGGCGATGCCCGCGTGACGCTGCGCGACGAGCCCACGGCGTCGGCCGACGTCCTCGTCGGCGACGCGTTCGGCGGCCGCTCGGTCCCCTGGCACCTGGCGACCGTCGAGTTCGCGCGCGAGATCCGGCGCGTGCTCCGCCCCGACGGCGTGTACGCGCTCAACGTCATCGACCACGGCGACCTCGGCCTGCTGCGGGCGGAGGCGGCGACGCTGCTCGAGGTGTTCGAGGACGTCCGGCTCGTCGCCCACGGCGAGCCCGGCGGCAACTTCGTCCTGCTCGCGTCAGAGACGCCGCTGGGCGCGGACGTGCGCACGAACGCGCGCGGCGCCCGCACGCTCGACCACGCCGCCGTCGAGCGGCTCGTGGGCGACGCCGGACCACTGCGCGACGAGGACGCCCCCGCCGACCAGCTCCTCACCCCGCGCGCATGACGCCCGACGAGGTTCGGCGCATCGCGGGCACGCCGGCCCCCGTGCTGCGCAACCTCCTGATCACCGACGGCTACTCGCGCCTGGCGGCGGCGACAGCCGAGCGCGGCCCGCCCGGCGCGAACTGGTGCACGTTCGCCACGTGGGCCTCGCGTCAGGCCGGCCGGACGATCCGCGGTGAGGACATGCTCGAGCACCTACGCGCCGAGCTGGGCCGCGACGCCGAGCTCCTGCATCCGATCGCCTCGTTCTGGCGCGCGCTGCTCCGCCGCGGCCTGCTGGATCGCGAGAGCCGGCTCGGCCGCATCACGGCCGCCCTGCACACGCCGTTCGACGCGATCGAGCTGGCCAGCGACGCGGTCGCCCGCGGGAACCGCAAGGTGTTCGAGGAGATCGGCTTCGAGTTCGCCCGCTACCTGCACGAGCCGTTCGAAGCGTTCCTCGTGGGCCTGCAGCCGGAGCTCCTACGCCAGGCCTTCACGCACTACGAGCAGGCGCGGCGCAGCGACGACCCGGAGCTGTGCGTGCTCGCCAACCTCGAGATCGGCCTGCACGAGCAGACCCGTCTGCAGCCCGAGATCCGCGAGGCCTTGGACGCCGCCTCGAGCCGTCACGCGCCGCTATGGCGACGGATCGTCGGCTGGCCGCTGCAGCGTAAGCTCAGTCGGCTCAGCCGCGAGGTCATCACCGGCAGCTTCATGGTCCTCGCTCTGCCTCACGCCGTGCTGGCACTCGGCCGCCACCTCGACGCGTCCTGCCCCGCGATCACCAACCGCGAGCTCGAGGTCTTGGTGGCGCGCTTCGAGCCGGCGCCGCCGGCGCCCGACGACTGCGGGGCCCGCGACTGGTCGGAACTCAGCCAGCGGATGCACTACATCGCGCACCTGTTCCGCGCGTTCCACGGGCGCGAGGACCTCGCGTCGCCGCCGTTCACGCCGCGGCAGCTCGAGCGACTTCGCGCCGGGGAGCTTCCCGACGGGACGCTGTAGGGAACGTCACTTCGGCGAGCAGGCCGCCACCGGGCCGCGCCTCGAGCACGAGGGCGGCGCCGTGGGCGTCGGCCACCGCGCGCACGATCGACAGCCCGAGCCCGGCGCCTGGGCCGTCGGAGTCGCGGTGCAGGCGCTCGAAGGGCTCGGCCAGGCGGCGCACGTCGGCCGCCGCGATCTCCGGCCCGGTGTTCTCCACGCGCACGAGGCCCGGCCGCGTCGTGACCTGGACCTGCCCGCGCGGCACGTTGTGGCGGACGGCGTTCTCCACCAGGTTCGCCACCAGCCGCTCGACGAGCGGGCCGTCGGCGCTCAGCGGCGCGGGCTGGGCGTCGACCCGCAGCTCGATGCCGCGGACCGCCGCCTCGGTGGCGACGAGCGAGGCCGCCGCGTGCGCCGCGCGCGCGAGGTCGACGCGGTCGCGGCGCGGCACCGCCTGCTGGCTGCGGGCGAGCACCATCAGCGAGTCGAGCAGCGCCTGCGTGCGGTCGGCGGCCTCGAGCACCACCTCGCCCATCCGGCGCAGCTCGGCGGCGTCGGCGTCGGGGTCGGCGAGCGCCACCTCGACTTCCGCGCGGATCACGGTCAGCGGCGTGCGCAGCTCGTGGCTGGCGTTGGCGACGAAGCGGCGCTGGCCGTCGAACGCGGCCGCCAGGCGGTCGAGCATCCCGTCGACGGTGTCGGCGAGGTCGCGCAGCTCGTCCTCCGGCCCGCTCATCTGGATCCGCTCGTCCATGCGCTCCTGCGTGACCCGCTGTGCGAGCCCGGTCACGTTCCGCAGCGGTGCCAACGCACGGCCGGCGACGACGTAGCCGAGCGCGGCCGCGACGATCAGCGTGCCGCCGAGCGCGAGCATGAGCTGGGCATCCAGGCGGGCCAGGGCCGAGTCGGCGAACGCCGGCGGCAGGGTGCGGTCGACCTGGCGGTGCACGAGCCAGGAGCTGACCCCGAGCAGCAGCGCGCCGCAGCCGCCGAACAGCAGCGTGTACAGGAGGGTGAGGCGCAGCCGGAGGGTCACACGCGGTAGCCCGCGCCGCGCACGGTGTGGACCACGGGCGGATCCCCGAGCTTGCGGCGCAGCGTCATCACGGTCATGCGGACCGTGTTCGTGAACGGGTCGGTGCCCTCGTCCCAGGCGCGCTCGAGCAGCTCGTCCGGCCCCACGACGGCGCCTTCGGCGGACATCAGGACCTCGAGCACGGCAAGCTCCTTGAGGGCGAGGTCGATCGGGCGGCCGGCGCGGGTCACCGTGCGGCGGGCGGGGTCGAGCTCGATGTCGCCGGCGGTCAGCACCGGCGGCCGGGGCGCGCCGTTGCGGCGGGCGAGGGCGCGCGTGCGCGCCACCAGCTCGGCGAAGCGGAACGGCTTGGAGAGGTAGTCGTCGGCGCCGAGGGCGAGGCCGCCGACGAGGTCGTCGACGCCGGCGGCCGCCGTCAGCATCAGCACCTTGGTGTCGGGCCGCTTGCCGGCGAGCGCGCGGCAGACCTCGTCCCCGTGCAGCTCGGGCAGGTCGCGGTCGAGCACGACGACGTCGTACGGCGCCGCCAGCGCCTTGCGCAGCGCGGAGGCGCCGTCGCGGGCGAGGTCGACGGCCATGCCCTCGCGCCGCAGCCCGCGCGCGACGGCATCGCCCACACGGGGCTCGTCCTCGGCGATCAGCACGCGCATGACCGCGCAGCATGCCCCGCCTCTCTGAAGGCGCGCGAAACCGCGCCTAAACGGCGCCTCAGCTGAGGAGGATCACCAGGACGATGACGGCGATGATGAGCGCGATGATGGCGATCGTTCTCGTGTTCATGGCTTCACCCTATACCCGGTGGCGGCGGGTTCAGTCGGGCGGCGGCGTGGACACGGCGGCGAGCGGCGCGGGCTCCGGGGCGCCGCCGCTGTCGTCCACGATGTCGAGCGTCTGGAGCTCGACGACCAGCACCACATGACGCACGGCGAGCGCCAGGAAGTCGTGGTGCTCCACGGAGCGCGAGCCGTCGAGCCGCCGGACCTCGACGTCGGTGAGCGGGAGGAACTCCCGCTCGTGGGCGTTGAGGAAGTCCGAGGTGCGCGACCGGAACCCCTCGTGGGGAAGCTGCAGCGTGGCCTCGATCTCGTGGCGCTCGGTTTCGATGCGGACCCGTTCACGGCGAAAATGCATAGGCACGAGTATCGGCCATCGCAGGGGGTCGCTGTATAGGGTCAGCCGCCGATGGCCGACGTCGACGCGATCATGGCGCCCTGGTGGGAGCGCCTCCGGCGTGACGTCAGCGGCCTCGAGCTGTTCGACGCGCACACCCACATCGGCGCCGACGATCCCGACGGGATGCGGCAGACGCCGGAGCAGCTGCTGGCGGCGCTCGCCCGCGCCGACGCCCGCGCAGTGGTGTTCCCGCTCCACGAGCCGTCCGGCTACCGGGCGGCCAACGACCGCGTGCTCGAGACCGCCGCGGGGTCCGGCGGCCGGCTCGTGGCGTTCTGCCGCGTCGACCCCCATGCGGATGCGCTCGCCGAGGCGCGGCGATGCCTGGACGCGGGCGCCCGCGGCATCAAGCTGCACCCGCGCGCCGAGCACTTCGTCCTCAGCGAGCCGGCGGTGCGCGAGCTCGTCGCGCTCGCCGAGGAGCGCCGCGCGTGCGTGCTCATCCACGCCGGCCGCGGCATCCCGGCACTCGGGCGCGACAGCGTCAGGCTCTCGGGAGAGTTCCCGGGCGCCCGGCTGATCCTCGCCCACGCCGCGATCTCCGACCTCGCCTGGCTGTGGCGCGTGCTGCCCGAGCACCCCAACCTGTTCGTCGACACCGCCTGGTGGGACCCCGCCGACATGATCGCGCTGTTCACGCTCGTCCCGCCGGCCAACCTGCTGTGGGCGAGCGACTCGCCGTACGGGCTGCCGCTGACCTCGGCCGCGGCGCATCTGCGCCTCGCCGCCCAGGCCGGCCTCGGCCCGGCCGCCCTGCGGTCGATCGCCGGCGGCCAGCTCGAGCGCCTGCTCGCCGGCGAGGAGCCCGCCGACGCCGGCCCGGCGCCGGGTGCGGCGCGCCCGCTCGACCCGCTGCTCGAGCGCACCGTCTCCCACCTCGCGCAGGCCTGCGCGCGCACCTTCGTGCGCGGCAGCGCCGAGGAGCCGGTGGCGCTCGCGCGGCTGGCGTGCGCGGTCGGCGAGGACGGTCCGCACGCGCCGCTCTTCGCGGCGGTCCTCGGGCTGCTCGACGCCTACGAGGATCTGCTCGCCCCGCCGCCACCCGGCCAGACGTTCCCGCTCGCGACCAGGCTGCTCGTGGCCGCCGCCAGCGTCGCGCGCACGCCCGACGTGCCGCTGCCCTAGTCGTGCGCGAGCTGGTGGCGCAGCCGGTCGCGCGCCTCGCCGTACCGGCTCACCTCGTAGACGATCAGCAGCGCGAGGATCGCCGCGAGGCCGATCACGACCGCCAGCGCCGGGACCTCGACGGCCACCGGGATCAGGGCGAGCAGCAGCGCGGCGGCGATCGTCCGGTGCAGGTTGAAGCTGTGGACGTTGCGGTAGCGGAACGCGACGTGCGCCAGCAGGTAGAGCGCGGTGCCGCCGAGCAGCGCGACGGCGGGCACGAGCTTGAGCGGGTCCTCGACGTGCTCGAGCGTCTTCTTCAGCCCGAGCGCGAGCAGCACGATGCCGGCCACCATCGGCAGGTGCAGGTAGGAGAAGGAGTCGCGGGCGATCGTGTTGCGCTCGCGGCCGGGCTCGGCGTCGGCGAGCCGGCGCTCGGCGGCCAGCGCGACGACGTCGAAGTACAGCCACCACATCGCGGCGGCCACCATCACGCCGAACGACGCGGCGATCACGACGCCCGCGGTCAGGTCGCCCTCGGCTCCGATCCCGATCGCCACGATCGACTCGCCGAGCGCGATGATGAGGATCAGCCCGTGGCGCTCGGCGAAGTGCTCGGGCACGAGCTTCCAGCCGTCCTGGCCGTGGAACAGCGGCCCGCTCATGTCGATCGCCAGCGCCAGCGCCCAGACCGCCCCTTGCGGGATGCCGTCGAGGAACGACGCGGCGATGAGCAGCCCGATGGCGACGGCCGTGCTCACCGACAGGCCGGTCGTCACCGCGCGTCGCAGCACCTCGTCGTCGCGGCACGCCAGGTAGAACAGCGCGAGGTGGGCGACGCGCACGACGCCGTACGCGCCGGCGAACAGCAGCGCGTCGCCGGCGAACGCGCCGGGCACGCACAGGGCCACGATCAGCAGCCCCGCCATCGCGGCGAAGATCACCAGCCGCACCGCGCCCTCCTCGGGGTCGATGACGCTGGTGAGCCAGGCGTAGCCGACCCACGACCACCACATGACGCCGAGCACGAGCATGCCCTTCGCCAGCCCCTCCCACGTCGGCTGGTCGGCCATCAGCGCCGTGCACTGCGTCAGCGCGAGCACGAACACGAGGTCGAAGAACAGCTCGAGCGGGGTGACGCGCGCCTCCTCGCGCAGCGCCGCGCTGATCCGGCGAGGGCGGCTGGGGGCGGTCGCGGCCATCCCGGGATCTTGACAAGCGCGACTAGCCTGTCCCGGGATGGGAGCCTGGGCCGTCGTGTTCGCGCTGCTCGCGGCCGCCGGCCAGGGCGACCTGGCGGGGCGGACGGTCGTGCTCGACCCCGGCCACAACGGCGGCAACGCGGCGCATCCGGAGGTCATCAACCGGCTGGTGCCGATCGGCAACGGTGCCCGCAAGGCGTGCAACACGACCGGCACGGCGACGGCGTCGGGGTACACCGAGGCGCGCTACACGCTCAGCGTGGCGCGGCTGGCCGCGCGGATGCTGCGCCGCGACGGTGCCGAGGTCGTGCTCACGCGGCGCGACAACCGCGGCGTGGGCCCGTGCATCGACCGCCGGGCGCGGATCGGGAACCGCGAGCGAGCCGACGCCGTCGTCTCGATCCACGCCGACGGCGGCCCGCCGGGCGGGCGCGGGTTCCACGTCATCCGCCCGTCCTGGATCGACGGGCTGACCGACGACATCCACGACGAGTCGCTGCGACTCGGTCGCTCGCTGCGCGCGGCGTACGGCGCGGGCACCGGGCTCCCGCGCGCCACCTATCTCGGCGGGGACGGGCTCGTCGCCCGCTCGGACCTCGGTGGCCTGCGACTCTCGAACGTCCCGGCGGTGTTCGTCGAGACCGCCAACATGCGCAACGCCGCCGACGCCGCCAGGGTCCGCTCGTCGCGCTTCCGGCGCCGGATCGCCCGCGGCATTGCCGACGGCATCCGGCGCTATCTCCTGGCTCAGCCTTCGCCGAGCCGCTGATCGCCCTCGCGGGTCGGGAGGACGAGCGTCGGCGCGCCGAAGGTCACGGTGCCGTTGGCCGTGTTGGGCTTGAACGTCGGCTGGTCGACGGAGGCGAGGTCGAGCCGCAGGCGGTGGCCGGCCTCGAGCCGCCAGTGGTTGCCGAACAGCGGCATCCGCAGCGTGCCCGCGAGCGCGTCGTAGGCGGGCGCGCTGAGGCGATGGCTGCCGCGGGTGACGAGCAGCGCCTCGCCGTCCGGAGCCACGTCCCAGACGCGCGCGTTGAGCGTCGCCGTCGTGCCGGCGAGCGTGTACGGGAGCGCGACCTCGCCGAGCCCGACGTAGGTCGTGGCCTTGCGCAGCGGGGCGGAGGTCACCGTGTAGCGACCCGGGTGCGTCGGCGCCTCGGAGCTGCGGCACTCGCCCTGCCCGGGGAAGAGCGTGCCGCCGAAGACCGGGTCGCTGGCGACGCCGTCGGGATCGCCGGTGCCGCTGCCGAGCGTCTGGCTCCCGCCCGTGCGGAAGCCGACGGTCAGCTTCCCGCTCGCGAGGCCCTCCGGCGTGCGCGCGGCGACCGGCGACGGCACACTCCCGCGGCACACGGTCGGCAGGCTCCACACGCCGGTGCGCTGCTCGTGCGAGCCGCCGATGTGCTCGCGCAGGAACAGGTTCGCGCGCGCGTTGAGCGCCTGCCACTGGGCGGACGGGTTCTGCGCGCGGGGATGCCCGACGTCGGCCATCGCGACCTCGACGGGCCAGTCGGCGTCGAGCGCCTTCAGGTACTTGAACTGGCGGAACGCCTCCTGCGCCGGGAAGAGGTCGTCGGTCCAGCCCTGCGGCGCGAAGATCGCCACCTTGCGCCCCTTGCGCTGGGCGGCGAAGCCCTCGTCCTGGTAGTAGGCGCTGCGCGCCTCCGTCAGCCCGGTGCGGATGTCGCGGACGATGGGATCCTCGACGCCGGCGACGTCGTAGGGGTCGGTCTGGATGCGCGCGTGCCAGGCGTTGACGGGCGGGTCGAAGCCGAACGGCTGCGTCAGGCCGATCGCGTAGAAGCCTTCGAGGTAGGACTGCTTCGGCGTGCCGAGCGGGAAGCCCTCGCCGGCGTCGCTGTCGGGCCGGCCGGTGGAGGGGCGCCCGTTGGGCGCGAGGCTGTGGCCGAGGTCGGTCCAGCCGTACTTCGGCACCGCCACCTGGAGGTCGAGCACGGGCAGCGCGCCTGACGTGTGCTTGGCGGGGAAGTCCCAGCGGGCCTGGCTGGCCTGCAGCCAGCTCTCACCGCCGCCGTAGGAGTTGCCGGTGACCGCGATCCGCTCGGGGTCGAGGTCGCGGTACGCCTTCGCCGTCAGGGCGGCGAGCCACTGCGTGTCGCGGATCTCCCAGTCGCGGCTCTTGAGCTTGACGTTGCCGTCGGGCAGCGACGCGGAGCCGTTCGGCTCATGCGGCGTCTGCGGCCGGTCGGCGGGCGCGGCCGACGTCTTGAACCCGCGCGCGGTGTAGGTGAGCGCGTAGTAGCCGTTGCGGGCGAACCAGTGCGTGTTCCAGCGGTGCAGGTCCTCGCCGTCGCCCTCGTCGGTGTTCGACTCCCAGTAGTGCTTGTCGTTGCCGAAGCCGTGGAGCATCACGACCAGGCCCTTCTTCGCGGCGCCGCCCCGGGGGAGCGTGAGGTCGACGTCGAGCGGCGCGCCGTCGAAGCTCGGCACCGAGCCCGAGCAGATCTCGTCCCCGCTCGGATAGGTCGCGCACTCGAGCACTTCGCCGAGATCGGGCGGGGCGGCCGCCGCGGTGGGCGCGGCGAAGGCGAGGAGGGCGGTGACGACCGCCAGGACACGGAGACCATTGCTCATCGTTCCGGTCCGTTACCCGCTTGTCGCGCCGGCCAACCCGTGGGAATATCCGCTCGACGGGCGGCGTCACTAGGCAGATGGCCATCTACGCCAAACGGCGTTAGGAGAAAGACGTGAGCACCGTTATTTCACCCGCGCAGGCCCGTCGAGAGCTCTCCGGGTTCGAGGGTCGGCTGATCGGGCCGGACGACATCGACTACGACGAGGCGCGCAAGGTCTACAACGGCATGATCGACAAGCGCCCGGCGCTGATCGCCCGCTGCGCGACCGTCGAGGACGTCTCCCGGGTCGTCGGCTTCGCCCGCGACCACGATCTGGCGCTTGCGATCCGCGGCGGCGGCCACAACGGCGGCGGCCTTGGCACCGTCGAGGGCGGCGTCGTGATCGACCTCTCGATGTTCAACGACATCGAGGTCGATCCGCCGGCGCGCACCGTGCGGGTCGGCGGCGGCGCGACGTGGGGCGAGGTCGACCGCGCGACGAGCGAGTACGGCCTCGCGACGCCGAGCGGCATCATCTCCACCACCGGCGTCGGTGGGCTCACGCTCGGGGGCGGCCTCGGCCACCTCACCCGCGGCTACGGCCTGGCGATCGACAACCTCCTCGAGGCCGATCTCGTGCTCGCCAGCGGCGAGCGCGTGCACGCGAGCGCCGACGAGCACCCCGACCTCTACTGGGCGATCCGCGGCGGCGGCGGCAACTTCGGCGTCGTGACGTCGTTCCTGTTCCGGCTGCACGAGGTGTCGACCGTGATCGCCGGCCCGACCTTCTGGGACGTCGAGCAGGGCGCCGAGGTGCTGGCGGCGTACCGCGACTTCATCGGGAGCGCGCCGCGCGAGCTGGGCGGCTTCTTCATGTTCGGCGCCGTGCCCCCGGCGGAGCCGTTCCCCGAGGCGCTGCACCTGCGCAAGGTCTGCGGCGTGGTCTGGTGCTACACGGGCGCGGAGGAGGACGCCGCCGCGGCGATGGCGCCGCTGCTGGACGCGCTCCCCGAGCCGCTCATGCACGGCGTGCAGCCGATGCCCCACGCGGCGCTTCAGGGCGCCTTCGACGGGCTCTACCCGGCCGGCGACCAGTGGTACTGGCGGGCCGACTTCGTGAAGGAGATCCCGGACGAGGCCGTCGCGCTCCACGCCCGCTTCGGCGCCGAGCTGCCGACGTGGAAGTCGACCATGCACCTCTACCCGATCGACGGCGCCGCCCACGACGTCGGCTCGGCCGACACGGCGTGGAGCTACCGCGACGCCCGCTGGGGCGCGGTCTTCGCCGGCGTCGACTCCGACCCGGCGAACGTCGACGTCATCAGCCGCTGGAGCATCGACTACCAGGAGGCGCTCCACCCGTACTCCGCGGGAGGCGCCTACGTGAACATGATGATGGACGAGGGCCAGGACCGGGTCCGCGCGAGCTACCGCGACAACTACGCCCGGCTCGCGCAGATCAAGGCGGTCTACGACCCCTCGAACCTCTTCTCGATCAACCAGAACATCGAGCCGGAGGCGTAGCCGGCCGTACCGGCTGACCCCCAGCCCGCCGCACCCCCAGCTCGAGCACACCGGCCCCCGGTCCACAGGCGAACCGGGTGGCCGGCGCTCCCGCTGGACGGGAAGCTCGCCTGATGGCCCTTGCGACGCTTCCCCGCACCCTCCCGCGCCCATCCCGGACCGGCGGGCGGACACGAGAGACCCTGCTGTTCTGGATCGCGACCGCGCTGATCGCGCTGCACGTGGTCGACGACAACTACCTGCAGCCGCAGCCGGGCACGTCGGCGGGCGACCACCTCGTCAGCGGGCTCGTCCCGCTCGCATTGCTCGGGCTCGCCGCCTGGGCGTATCCGCGCCTGCGCGGCGGCCGCCGCGGCGCGCTCGCCCTGGTGCTCGGCGCGCTCGGCATCGCCGCCGGCATCGAGGGCTTCCACTACACGCGGGAGGTGGGCCCCTCGGGCGACGACTTCACCGGGCTGGCCGCGATCCCGGGCGGGCTGTTCTTGCTCGGCCTCGGCGCGGTGACGCTGTGGCGCACGCGACGCACCGACGGTCCGTTGTGGCGTCGTGCCGGCCGGCGGGTGCTGCTCGGTGCGGCCGGCGCGCTGCTCGTGGCGCCGCTCGTCGTCGCCGCCGCGATCGGCTACGGGACCACGCACGTCGGCCGCGCCGTCGTCCCGCCGGACCGGCTCGGCGTCGCCCACGAGGACGTCAAGTTCACGACCAGCGACGGGCTCGAGCTCGAGGGCTGGTACATCCCGTCGAAGAACGGCGCCGCGGTGATCGCGTTCCCCGGCCGCAACGGCCCGCAGCGGCCGGCACGGATCCTTGCCCGGCACGGCTACGGCGTGCTGCTCTTCGACCGCCGCGGCGAGGGCCGCAGCGAGGGTGAGCCCAACTCCTGGGGCTGGGGCGGCGACGCGGACGTCAAGGCCGCGATCGACTACCTCCAGCGCCGGCCCGACGTCGACCCCGAGCGCATCGGCGGCATCGGCCTCTCCGTCGGCGGCGAGCTGATGATCGAGACCGCCGCCGAGACCGACGAGCTCGCCGCCGTGGTGTCCGAGGGTGCCGGAGCGCGCACCTTCTCCGAGGACATGGATCGCGAGGATGAGGGCCCGGTCGCGAAGTACACGCTGGGCGCGGCGATGTCGGCCGTCAAGACGGCCGCGGTCGCGATCTCCGCCAACCAGGCTCCGCCGGCGAACCTGAAGGACCTCGCCGCCAAGGTCGAAGAGCCGCTGCTCCTGATCGCCGCCCCCAACTCCCCCAACGGCGAGAGGCTCAACCGCGGCTACCACGCCGCGGCGGGCGCCAACAGCACGCTGTGGGAGGTCCCGGAGGCGCGCCACATGGGAGCGCTCACGGCCCGGCCGGAGGAGTACGAGCGCCGCGTGGTCGGCTTCTTCGACGACGCGCTGCGGTCAGCTTCGAGCCCGTAGGCCGCCGGTCAGAGTGTGGTGAGCAGTTCGACGTCCTCGCCTCCGGCGAGGGCGTCGAGCGCCGCATCGAAGGTGACCAGGCGCGTGCCGCGGCGGCGGGCGAGCACGAGCAGGTGGGCGTCGGTCACCTGTCGATGCCCTGCGAGGCGTGGCACGTCGGCGGCGGTGATCGACACGTCGTCGACCAGGAAGTCGTGACCGTCGAGCGAGCGCAGCGCTAAGAGCACGGCGCGCGCGGGCTCGACGCCGACCGGGCTGTGGAGCACCTTGGGGTTCGACGAGACGCGCACGAAGCCGCTCTCGGTGATCGGGCAGGTGAACCACCCGCTCGCACTGTTGGCGGCGAACCAGCTCCGGATCGTCGTGTGGTGCACGTGCGAGTCCCATGCCAGCGCCACGAGCGCGTTGACGTCGAGCAGCGCCACAGCCAGCGGTCAGTCCTCGTCAAGCGCTCGCCGCACCATCTCGGGCGTGATGGGCGGGGTGCCGGCCGGCACACGGATGACCGGCAGGCCGTTCTCGGCCTCCACGCGGGCGGGCGTCAACCCGCGGCGAGCGAGCTCGGAGATCACCGAGCCCAGCGATCTGCGCTCGCCGGCAGCCAGTTCGCGTGCGGCAGCGACCACGTCGTCGTCGAGGTCAAGGGTCGTGCGCATGATGCGTTGATGCTAGCGCATCAAACGGCGGATGGCGCACGCGTCATCGCGGTCGGCGCACGCGCTTGGAGACGCTGCGGCGGCCGACGTTGCCGGATCGGTCCCGCGCCGTCACCGACAGCGACACGCGCAGCTTGCGGCCGCTTCGGAGCGCTTGCACGCTGCGGCGGTGCGGCCGGAGGCGCACGGTTCGTGCGACGCCGCCGCGACCGAGCGCGACGGTCCGCGCCTTGACTCGCCGCCCGCCGGCCCGGCCGCGCAGGCTCGCGGTGCCCGGCTCCGAGGCCCTGACGCGCACGCGCAGGTACCGCCCGCTGCGCGGGAGGCGAAGGATCCGCGCGTGCACCCTCGGCGCCGCGCGGTCGGCGGTCGGGCCGCCGGCAGCCGGCGCCGCGGGACGCTGGCTCCGCATCCACACCCACCCCGCCTCGCTCGGCGTCCCGGACGCGTCGAGGACGAACAGCATGTACCAGCCCGGGGGCGCGAGGCCGGCCGTCGCGGGCGCCCGCACCTCGAGGCCACCGGGCTGTCGCGTCAGGACCTCGAGCTCGATGCGGCGCTGGTTCATGTTCACGCCGTGCGTCGTGGCCGCCGGCGCGACGAGCACGGCCTTGTCGACCGGCTGCGAGCCGGCCACGCCGACGCCGAACCGCTCCCCGTACACGAGGCCGCCCGTCTCGCCCATCGGCGGCAGCGAGGTGATCGCCGGGCGCGGCGCCAGGCTCTCGCCGTCGAACAGGTACGGCGGGGAGTAGATCTCGGCCTGGTCGAGCGGCGTGCCGGGCGGCTTGACGCCCGGGTCCGGCGCGTTGTTGATCGACCAGTAGTCGTCGCCGGCGGAGAGCACGCGTCCGTCAGGCAGGAGGACGGCGGTCGAGTGGTAGGTGCGCCACTTCCTCTGAGGCGGCCCCAATGTCCACGTGCTGTCGAAGCCCGGCCGCAGCAGCTCCACCTGCCTGAGCTCCGGATCGCCGCCGGTCTCGTTCTGCCCCTCGAGACCCCCGATGCCCGAGCCGCCGCCGATTGTGACGAGCATCCCGTCCGGCAGCTCGACCAGGTTCGCATAGGCCCGGCCGACGTTCTGGTCGGGGACGAGCGGGTCCGTCCATGTGGACTGCCCGACCGCGAGCGTGGCGGCATCCGGCACCGCGGTGATCTGGCCCTCGGGAGTCTCGTACTCACCGTAGCCGCCGATCACCGTGACGCGCGGGGTGCTTCCCGGCGCGCCCAGCAGCAGCGCGGCCTGACTGGCCTTGGCCCACCACGGAATGCGCCCGAGCTGGGTCCACGCCGACCCCGGCGTCGCGGCATCCAGCCGAGCCGGGTCGAGCAGCGCGGCCTGCGCGTCCTCCTCCGCATGATCCTGACCGGCGAGCAGGACCTTCCCGTCGGGCAGCGTGAACAGATGCGGGTACGGCCCGGAGACGATCGAGCCGGCCGGCTCGTGCAGCGTCAGCCTCCCGCGGCCGCCGCGAGCCGCCGCCGGAGCGAAGACCTCGAGGTCCGCGTTCCACCTCGTAGGGAAGGCGCCGCTCTCGTCGTAGCCGGCGACGACGACCGTCCGGCCGTCGGCCAGCTCGACCTGCGTCGGGTACCAGCGCCCCTGGCGCATCCGTGGCTGCTCGGTCCAGCGGCGCGTCCACGGGTCGAACGAGTAGATCGTGTTCAGCCCCTTGAAATCGGTGCCGGGCCCACTCGGGTAGGCGAGGTTGCCGCCGGTGAGCAACACCTCGCCCGACGGCAGCAGCGATTGCCCGGAGCAGAAGAACGGCACGCCCTCGCTGGCGACGCCGTCGCCGTCGAGGTCCATCAGCGGCACCGGGACCCGCTCGAGGTTGCCGGTCCGGGGATGCCAGAGCCAGACCTCGGTGACGTTGTCGCGCGTGCCGTCCCCGTTCAGCGGCGCGCGGCCCCAGAACATCACCTCGCCGGTCGCGATCACGACGGCGTTGAGGGCCCAGGTGGGGAAGGGGATCGTCTGCGACTCCCAGCGGCCGACCTCCTCCGCCTCCGGGAGCGCAGCGGCGATCCGGGTCGCCGCGGCCGCCGCCTGCCGCGACCCCTGGCGCTCGATCCGCGCGCGCTCGGCGGCCGGTAGCGCCATCCAGCGCCGCAGCGCCTCGCGCTGGGCCGCGTGCTCCTGAGCGTGGTCGGTGCCGAGCGCAGCCGACTCGGCCTGCATCAGGGTCTGCTCGCCGGAGACGGGCGGATGGTCATGCCCGCGAGCCGCGGCCGGAAGCGCCGCAGCAGCGACCACGGTCGCCATCGCCACTCCCATCCGTGCGAGCGCATCCATGCTCAGGCCACGGTAGCGTCCGCTGCGGTCCGCAAACCCGGACAAGTGTCCAGCGAGCGGCAATTCAGTGATGGGCGCGGCGGGTTTCGAACCTGCGACCTCTCGCGTGTGAAGCGAGCGCTCTCCCACTGAGCTACGCGCCCGGGCCGGGCGATTCTAGCCGTCAGGGCGGGCCGCCGGACGGATGTGCGAAGGAGCGGCGGCCGAGGCTCGGTCATCATGGCGCCTCCCCATGGCCGTCCAGCCGCCAGCCGTCGCGGTCCCGCGATCGAGCGTCGCGCGCAACGCCGCGGCGCTCGCGAGCGGGACGCTTGCGGCGCGGCTGCTGATGTTCGGGCTCGGGATCGTCATGGCCCGCGCGCTCGGGCCCGAGTCCTACGGCCGCTACTCGTTCGCCTTGGCGCTCGGGCTGATCCTGCAGCCCGTCGCCGACTTCGGGCTCACGCCCTACGTGGCCCGGGAGGTCGCGCGGGCGCGCGAAGCCGGCGAGGCGGCGCTGCCGCGCCTGCTGGCCGCCAAGGGCGTCCTGCTGGCGGCGGTCCTCGCGACGTCGGTGGCGCTCACGCTGCCGCTCGGCGCCGACGGCGAGCTGGTGGCGGTCGTCGCGGTGATGGTGCTCGCGACGCTGCTCGACGGCGTGTCGATGTTCGCCTACGGCTACTTCCAGGGCCGGGAGGCGATGACCTTCGAGGCGCGCCAGACGGCGCGCGCGGCAGTCGTCCGCGCCGGGGGCGGCATCGTGCTCGTGCTCGCCACCGGGCGCCTGTGGCCGGTCGTGGCGTGGGTGCTGATCGTGGCGGCCGTACAGGCCTGGGCGGCCTTCCGCCGGCTGGGCGCGGTCGTCGGGCGCGCGCGCCTGCGGCCGTCGCTTTCCGGCGTCGCGGTGCGATGGCGCAGCGTCGTCGCCATGGGCCTCGTGACCTGCTTCGTGATGGTGTACCTGCGGGCCGACACCGTCCTCGTCGGCTGGCTCGAGAGCGAGCGCTCGGTCGGCCTGTACGCGGCCGCCTACACGCTGATGCTCGGAGCGCAGGTCCCGGCTTGGATGCTGTCGACCGCCCTGACGCCGGTCTTCGCCCGCACGTATGCCGCCGACCGTGTCGCCTTCCTGGACACGTGGCACGCCGGCGTCCGCGCGCTGCTGCTGGTGGCCTTGCCGATCGCCCTCACGATCTCGATCCTCTCGGGCCCGCTCGTCGAGCGGTTCTTCGGCGACGCGTACGCGCCGTCCGCACGCGTGCTCGCGGTGGTGATCTGGATCTGCCCGCTCGTCGCGCTCAGCCTGCTGGCCACCGGCGTGCTGCGGGCCGCGGGTCGCGAGCGCCCGCTGACCGCCGTGGCGGGAACCTGCGCGCTGCTCAACGTCAGCGCCAACCTGTGGGCGATCTCGCGGCACGGGATCATGGGCGCGGCGGTGGTGACGGTGGCCACCGAGGCGCTCAACGCGCTCGCGCTCGGCACGGTATGCCTTCGCTCCCGGCTCGTGCCGGTGCCGCGGTTCCCGCTCGCGCGGGCCGCGATCGCCTGCGCTGTGCTCGCGCTCGTCGCGGTGATCGCGTCGCCGCTGCTCGTCGAGGCGGCCGTGCTCGCCGCCGTCGCGGCCTACCTCGCGGTGCTGGCGGCGACCGGGGTGGCCGGCGGCGACGACGTGCGCGCGCTGCGGGCGGCGCTCGCCCGGCGCCCGTAGTTCACGGCAGCGCCCAGTCGCGCGCCTCCATGGCCGCCCCCTCGGCGCGCAGCCGCCGCCAGTCGCGGCGCCACTTGGCGAAGAAGTACGCGAAGCCGTAGATCTGCAGGAACGCGGCCCGCGACAGCGGTCGCCGCGCGGTCGCCCGCCGGTACGTGTGGACCACGGTGGCCTCCGGCCGGTAGGCGACCAGGAACCCGGCGGCACGGATGCGCAGGCACCAGTCGATGTCCTCGGGGGCGAACGGGATGCGGGGGTCGAGCTCCCCCGCGGCGGCCTGCGCCTCACGCGAGAAGAGCTGGCACGCGCCGATCACGTACTCCGCCTCGCGCGTGCGATCGGCCGGGACGTCCAGCATCAGGTGCCGGCGCACCGCGCGGCCGTCCTCGAACCAGCGCGACAGCGGCGGCCGGCGGAGAAACGGCAGGTAGCGGGGCGGCAGGCGCCGCGCCGAGGGCTGCAAGGCCCCGTCGCGGTAGACGAGCCGCGGCCCGATCAGGCCGACGCGCGGATGATCAGAAAGAAAACCGACGAGGTCGGCGAGCGCGCCGGGGGCGAGCTCCGCGTCGCTGTCGAGGAACATCCGGTACCGCCCGCGCGCGATCCGCAGCCCGTGGTTGCGCGCCGACCCGCCCTCGTTGCGCCCGAGCGCCACGATTCGCGTTTCCGGGAACGCCGCGCGCGCCGCCTCTACCGTCCCGTCGCGCGAGCCGTTGTCGACGAGGATGACCTCCACGGCGACATCGCCCGCGTGCTCGTCGATCGAGCGCAGGCAGGCGAGCACCTCGTCGCGGACGTCGTGGGCGATCACTATCGCCGTGACGTCGGGAACGCCGATCAGCGGCCGCCCTTCGTGGCCTCGAGCGTCATCGCCTCGACGCGGTTCACCCACGGTTCGTCGCCGTGGCGCTCGAGGTCGCGCAGCGCCGGATGCGGGCTCTCGAGCGGCTCGCGCCGCTCCACGGACGCGAAGCCCGCCGCGTGGAGCCGAGCGGTGAGCTCGGGCTCGTCGAAGACGTGGCGATGCCCCCACAGGCGGAGCTGGTCGTTGAGGATCTGGGCCGCGTGCGTGGCGTCCTTGCCCGTGACGCCCGCGAACCACGCGGCATAGCGCGCCCGGTCCATCTCCGGGTTGCGGTCCTCGTAGAGCGCGATCAGCTTGCGCAGGTCCGGCGTCGTCAGGCGCAGCACGCCGCCGGGGCGCAGGACGCGGTGCAGCTCGCGCAGCAGGCCCGGAATGGCCGTCTCGGCGATGTGCTCGATCACGTGCTCGCCGAACGCATAGTGGAACGTGTCGCTCGGGAGCGGGAGCGGCCGCCCGAGGTCGAGGTGCGCGTCGCCTCCGACGATGTCGGTGTCCAGCCAGCCTGCGAGCCGGATCGGGCCGGCGCCGAGGTGCAGCTTCGGCTCGGCAGCCTGGTCGAGGTAGCGCGCGACGGCCGCGCTCCGGACCCGGTGGCCGCGCCGCAGCGCGTGGACAGCGGCGGTGCCGCGCAGCAGGGCGAGTCGCGCCACGGGGTCCTCCGTCCGCTTCGCCCGGGCGACGAGCGCCCGCCAGAAGACCGGCTCCATCGGCGCAAGGCTAGCGGCGGACTATGCTCGCGGCGGGTGACCGGGGAGCCGACAGTCAGCGTCATCGTGGTCGCCTACCGGGCACGCGACCACGTCCTCGCCTGCCTGCCGACCGTCGCCGCCAGCACCCGCGTCGACCACGAGGTGATCGTCGTCGACGACGGCTCGGGCGACGGCACGCCCGAGGCGGTGCGTGCCGCCCACCCGGGGGTCACCGTGGTCGCCCGGCCCGTCAACGGCGGGCTCGTGGCCGGCCGCAACGACGGCCTCCGCGTCGCGCGCGGGCGGTACGTCCTCATGCTCGATGCGGACACGCGCGTGCGCGCGGGGGCGGTGGAGGCACTCGTCGACGTGCTGGAGAGCCGCCCCGAGGTCGGGCTCGTCGGCCCCCGGCTCGTGTATCCCGACGGCTCGCTCCAGCTCTCGAGCTTCCGCTTCCCGCCCGTCCTCCTGCCGTTCGTGCGCCGCGGTCCGTACGCCCGCTGGATCGACTCCGACCCGCCGATGCACCGCCACCACCAGATGCGCGACTGGGACCACGCCAGCGAGCGGCCGGTCGTGTGGCTGGCGGGCGCCGCGCAGATGTACCGCCGCGAGCTCCCTGAGCGCCTCGGCCCATACGACCCGCGGATCTCCTCCTACGGCGGCGAGGACCTCGACTGGTGCCTGCGGGTGTGGGGTGCCGGCCTGGAGGTCCGCTACGTGGCAGCGGCGGAGATCGAGCATCACTTCCAGCAGGTGACTCGCACCAAGCCGTTCGGGCGGGCCAGCCTGCGGGCGCTGGCCGACTGGTACTACATCCAGCTCAAGCACCGCGGGCTGCGCGGCGACCCGCGGCTCGCAGGGGCCCGGGCCTAGCGGCCCAGGCGCGCGACGCGCGAGCGTCCGACCGACGGAGCGGCCCCCGGGCTCCCGAGGTACCGCGCCTCGACCCGCACGCGGACCGAGCGGCCGAGGCGCAGGCGGGAGCGGAACCGCCCGGTGCGGTCGAGGCGGACGGCGTGCGGGGCTGCGGCGCGCCGGCCCGCCGCTCCGCGACGGGCGTCGAGGACCACGAGACGGACGAGCCCTCCACGGGCGCCTCGCACGCGCCCGTGGACGCCGAGCTGCCGCGAGCCGGCGCGCGAGAGCCTGACGACGGTGGTCGACCTCCTGCGCCGGACGTCGGCGCCGGCCGGCGCGACCGGGGCGGCGGCGGCGCTCGCCGGCACCGGCGGCGCGGACGGCGCCTGCGGCCTGGCGGCGGCGCGCAGCGCCGCGAACGCCGGCTTGGGCGAGAAGTCCACGCGCAGGACGCCCGTGTTGGCCTCCCAGTCGGCGGGGTCCTCGCCGCGGAAGAAGACGTTCCGGAACGTGTACCAGAAGGCGACCTCGACGTACGGCCACTCGGCGAGCTTGTCGAAGGCCGCCTTCAGGTACTCCGCCTGCTTGGCCTCCGTGACGCCGTACGCGCCGGTGTTCGTCGACCAGCCGAACTCGGTCAGCCACAGCGGCAGGCTCCCGTCGCCGGCGGCTTCCATGACGGCGTGGATCTCCTCGATGCCGCAGAAGGCGTGGATGGCCTTCCGCGTCGTCCCGGCCTGGTTCCAGCACAGGCGCGGGTCGACGCTGCCGACGTACGGATGCACGGCGGCGACGTCGAACAGGCCGCGGGCGCCGGCGGCATAGACCCGCTCGAGGAAGGGGTAGTCGTTCGCCGACGGCCCGCCGAGGACGACCTCGGCCGCGGGGTCGGCCGCGCGGATGGCGGGCGCGGCGGCGCGCAGCATCTGCACGTAGGCCCCGGCGTCGATGCCGGACGGCCAGAAGCGGGGGTGGTTCGGCTCGTTCCACACCTGGTAGTGGTGGACGCCGCGCGCGCTGTAGCGGCGCACGACGTACGCGAACGCGTCGGCGTAGTCGGCGAAGCTCGACGGCCTCCAGTACCGGTTCCACGACCGGTTCGCGCCGCCGGTCTTCGCCGGATCGCCCGAAGCCCAGTAGGGGACCTCGAGCAGCGGCATCAGCACCTGGAGGCCCGCGCCCGTCGCCGCGTTCACGGCGTAGTCGACGTCGGCCAGCATGCCGGCGTTGTAGACGCCCTTCCCGTGCTCCTCGAGCGCGGCCCACGAGACGTTGAGTCGCACCCAGCGCACGCCGGTCTCGCGCAGGAGCGCGACGGTGCGGTCGACCTCGGCCCGCGAGGCGCCCCAGGTGATGTCCGGGGTCACTCCCACCTGCGCCGCCTCGGCGGCGGGAGTGCCCGCCCAGGCCGGTGCCGCCGTTACGACGGCGATGATCAGGAGAGTGCGGCAGAGGCGCCGCAGGGAGATGGCCACGGGAAGTTCAGGTGCGTTCGACCGGCCTTCCCTGGCGACGTTCCTTCGGTGACCCGGCTGACTTCCGCGGAAGCCCCGTGGCTTTGCGTCTCCGCCTCACGGCGGATTTGCCCGTTCGGGAACCG
The DNA here is from genome assembly GCA_963789005.1 of uncultured Solirubrobacteraceae bacterium. GTDB lineage: Bacteria > Actinomycetota > Thermoleophilia > Solirubrobacterales > Solirubrobacteraceae > DASSUW01. The sequence goes on along the minus strand of CAWBIZ010000013.1, from coordinate 15,673 downwards.
GTGCTTTACGGGTTCTGCTGGTCGTATCGGCGCGCCGCGGCGGAACCTGAAGGGTTTGCGCCCCGGCTCAGGCGCTGGGCGGCGCGCCGAGACTGGCCGGCACGGCCGTGTATCGCTCCATCCGGGCGCCCAGCTCGTGCTGCTCCGCGCGCCGCCGGCGCGCCGCCGCCCGCTCCGGGCCGTCCTCCGCGAGCGCGCGCTCCGCCTGCTCGACGAACTCCTCGGGCCCGCCCGCGAAGTACAGGAGATCGCCGTCCGGCTCGAGGGCGCGCGACCGGCGCACCACGGCGGGCCTTCCGACCGCCATCACCTCGGTCGCCTTCACGGGGGTCATCGCGTGGAAGACGGGAATGTCGGCGTACGGCATCAGGCAGACGTCGAACGTCGCGAGCAGCGCTCCGACCTGCGCATACGGGACCGTCGGCTCCACCGTGACGTTGGCGAGGTCGGCGACCGCCCGCGGATCGAATCCGTCGTGGACGTGGCCGACGAGCCGTACGCGCCAACCGGGGCGCCGCTCGGCGAGGTGGCGGATGAGCGGGACGTCGAGCCGGAAGTCGAGCGTGCCGACGAAGCCGAGCACCGGCTCCGCGGTGGGAGCCGCAGGAGGAGCGAGCGGGAAGCGCGACAGATCGACCCCGTGCGGGAGGACGATCGGCTGCGCGCCCCAGCCGCGGAAGCGGTCGGCAAGATGCTCGCCTGGGACCACGACGGCGTCTGCGCGGGCGACCAGCGCTCGCTCCGCGGTGTCGAAGCGCTGCGCCCACCGGCCGGTCATCCCGGGCGTGTGGTGGTACGCGTCGAGGCACTCGTACACGACCGCCGCGGGCGCGAGGTCGTCGAGCACGTCGACGAGCTCGGGGGACGGGAAGCGGATCCACGCGACGCCGCCCGGCCCTCCCAGTGCCGCGCGGAGTTGCCGCCGAGCCCACGCGGCGTTGGCACGGCGCACCGGCGAGAGCTGGCGCGGCGGCGCGACCAGCAGGGTGGCCGTCCTCACGCCCTCGCTACGACCGTCGCGGTCCTGCGCGTCGTCCTTCAGCTTGCGGCGCAGCCGGTCGGCAGCCTTTCGCAGCGACGCCGGTCGCGGGTTGCGAATGCCCGCACCGGTGACGTAGACGGTGTCGTAGCCCGCGGCCGCGAAGGCGCGCGCCTTGTGTGTCGCCTCCTGGTTGTGGTAGTCGAGCGGCCAGTCGGCGTAGAACAGCAGCGGGCGCCGCACGTCAGCTCTCGGTGAGGTGCGCCGTGCAGGCCGCGAGCAGGCCGAGCAGCGCCCAGAAGTACATCCCGGTGCCCTCGAGCAGCGTGACGTCGAACTGGTTGTGGATCAGCAGCGCCGCGATGCCGCCCAAAAACGCGCTGCCGAGGATCGCGTGCGTTCGATCCGGCCGTCGGCGCAGCCGCAGTGCCGCGGCCAGGGCGGAGGCGAGCACGGCCAGCAGTGCCAGGAAGCCGAGCAGGCCCTGGGTCGACAGCGCGTGTAGGAAGAGGTTGTGGGCGTGCGGCGGCGGCTCCCCGAGCGTGTTCGGCAGGAACGCGCGGCCCGGGTCACGGGCGGCGGAGTACGCGTGCGGGAACTGGCCGAGCCCGGCGCCGAGCAGCGGCCGCTCCTCCCAGATGTGCGCCGCCGTCCTCCAGAAGTCGACGCGCGTCGCGACCTCCGACCCAGATTCGGTGAGCGTGGCGAACCGCTCGCGGACGAGGCCGGGGGCGGCCAGCACCGCCAGCACGCCCAGCACCGTCACGAGCAGCGCCAGCCGCGGCCGCAAGAACGCAAGCGGGACCGCCACCAGCGCGATCAGCGCGCTGCGCGAGAACGAGGCGTACACCGCGTAGGCCCCGAGCGCGGCCGCGGGCACGGCGAGGAAGCGCAGACGCGGGCTGAGCAGGACCGCCGCCACGGTGAACGGCAGCAGCAGCACGAGGAACCCCCCGAGCTGATTGGGGTGTCCGAAGCCCGCATCGACCCGGCCGACCAGCTCCCCGTCGGGGGTGAAGAACCCCGCCGTGATCGGCGCTCCGCCGAAGCGCTCCTCGAGCGCGACGAGGCCGACGAGCAACACCGCGCAGACGACGCCCCCGAGCGCCCACTCGACCTGCCGGCGCGTGCGGATCAGCAGCGCCACCGCGGCGAAGTAGAGAAAGCCGACGACGCCGGCGCGCACCTCGGGATAGCCATCCGGCGTTCCGCCCCCGGTGACGAACGTCACCAGAGCGGCGAGCACGCTGGCCACGACGGCCACGATCAGCGGTGGTGGCCGGTCGTGCGGATGCCGCCAGAGGCCGAGCAGGAGCAGCGCGAGAGCCCATACGGACGTCAGCAGCCACGGCGGGTCACCGGTCAGGCCGAGGTTGGAGAGCGGCACGAGGACGAAGGCGACGGCGACGCCGATCTCGGGCCGCTGGAGCGTCAGCGCGACGACGGCGGCGCCGGTGAGGAGGCCGACGACGATGAACGGGCTCGTCGCCCACGCGATCGCCATCAGCGCGGCGCCGGCGAGCGCGCCGCACACAGCGAGCGCCGCCGGCGCCGGGGTCAGGCGCGCGAGAGCGGGGCTCTGGGCCGCGGAGATCAACGCGGGTCGCTGGGGTCCCCGGCTCCGGCGCGGCCGAGCACCGGCTCGCCCGCCGCGGGCAGCAGCTCCTCCTGGTGAACGTCCCGCGAGGCGTAGCGGTAACCGTCGCTGTCGGTCGGGACGCTCCGGTCGGTCCGCTCGCGCACGAGTGCGGCGCCGATCCCGAACGCGGCGGCCACCAGCGCCCCCAAGGCCAGGTAGAGCAGGGGCTTCGGTCGTGTCGGGGCGGTCGGCAACGAGGCCGGCTCGGCCACCGAGACGGTGCCCGACGGTCCCTCGCCGGCCGACAGCGACAGCGTGCCCACCCGGTTCCGGAACACCTCCGCGGTCGTGCCCGCGATCGCCTGGGCCTCCCGCGCGCTGGACCCCTCGGCGCTGATGGCAAGCAGCTGGCTCTGCGGCACTGCCGTCACGGACAGCGCGTCCGCCGAGCCGGTCGTCCCGAGCCGCTCGTCGACGGTGTCGGTGATGGTCTGGCCCTGCAGGAGCTGCGCGTAGGTCTTGGCCAGGATCTGGCTGAGCTGCGTCGCCTCGTAGTCGCTGTTCACCGCGCGCGTGGGCGCGACGAGCAGGTAGGCCTCGCTCGTGTACACGCGAGGCAGCGCGAACGTGAGGGCTGCGGCCGCCGCGAACGTGGCGGCGGCCGTCGCGAGCAGCGTCCATCGGCGCCGCCAGAGCACGGCGGGCATCTCGCTCGACGGGGTCATCGGTCCGCTCGGCTCAGCAGCACCGGCATCGTACGCCAGAGGATCTTGAGGTCGAGCCAAGGGCTCCAGTTCTCGATGTAATGGTTGTCCCACTCGACGCGATCGGCGAGCGACGTCTCCCCGCGCAGGCCGTGGACCTGGGCCCAGCCCGTGAGCCCGGACTTCATCCGGTGGCGGTCCGGATAGCGATACACGGCGTCCTCGAACTGCTTGACGTAGTGGACGCGCTCGGGCCGCGGGCCGACCAGCGACATGTCGCCGCGGACGACGTTCCAGAGCTGCGGGAGCTCGTCGAGCGAGAGCCGGCGCAGGAACGAGCCGACCGGGGTGCGGCGGTCCTCGGCGGCCGCCTGCACGGCAACCGGCCCGCCCGCGACGATCAGCGACGCCCACGTGGCGTCCGCCTCACCGTTCGCGCTCGGGCTGCCGCGCATGGTGCGGAACTTGAGCATCTCGAACTCCACCCCGTCGCGGCCGACGCGCGGCTGGCGGAACAGCACCGGACGGCCCATCGTGACGAGCACGGCCAGCGCGACGGCGCCGAACAGCGGAGCTACGACGACGAGGGCGACTGCGGCGACGACGCGGTCGATCGCGTACTTGAGCGCCAGCTGCCAGCCCACGCCCTCGCCGTCACGCAGGCGGACGAGCGGGAGCGCGCCGAGGTGCTCGATCTCGGGCCGGCGGCCCTCGACCTCGTACAGGCGCGGCACGACGAGCACGTCGACGCCGAGCTTCCAGCAGCTGCGGACGATCCCGAGCACGACGTGGTGGGGGGCGGTCGAGAAGGCGACCACGACATGGTCGATGTCCTGCTCGCGCACGACCCGCTCGAGGTCCCAGCTCGCGCCCAGCACGGGGAGCCCGCGGCGCCCGCCGAACGTGGGCTGCTCGGCGCCGAGCAGCGGGTCCTTGTCGAGGAAGCCGACCGGGGTCATGCCGAGCGTGTTGTTCTCGAGCATGCGCTTTGCGGTCAAGTGGCCGACGCGGCCGGCGCCGACGATCAGCGTGCGTCCGCCGGTCTCCGGGCGCAGCTGTCCGAGAGCGCGGAACGCGAGCCGTCCTGCGGACACGAGCGCGGTCGCGGCGGCCCACTGGACGACGATCGCGTCGCCGGCGCCGGAGCGCTCGGTCAGCATCAGTGCTGCCGCGCCCATCGACGTCGCGGCGACCGCCGAGCTGACCAGAACCCGGCGCAGCTCCGCGGAGGGGGAGAGGCGCAGCGGCGAGACACAGGCCCCGCCGGCGACGAGGGCCACCAGCGTGACGAGTCCAGCCGCCGCGTGCCAGCCGACGTCGAGGCCGGCCTGCGAGCCGGCGACGGCGAGTGCAGCGATCGTGAGCGCCAGGACGTCCGAGAGGGTTCGGCCGACCGCCCACACCGCCGCGCGACGAGACCGGCTTCGTGCTCGAGTCGCGGGCGAGAGCCGGTCGAGCGGGGCGTCGACGACCGTCCCCAACGGGGATGACGTCGTGACCACCTGCTCGCTCATGGCCCCGTGACCCTCCGTGTCAGCGATCCAGTGTTCCGTGCTTCGAGATCCATCCGTCCGTCTTCCTGTTCTCGCCCTTGGTCCGCAGTCCGTGCAGACCCGGAGTCGTTCCGTTGTGCGGCGCCCGACGCATTGTGGGAGCCAGGCAGCGAAGCTTCTACCTGGACATGCGTCCACTAGGCCCACTCTTCGTCGAGTTTGCGACGCACACTGAGTATTTCTCGAACGGGCCTAGTTCACTCCTCTTTTCTGTTGCTGACGTCTAGATCATGACGACCACCAGCGAAGCGACCGCACGGCGCGGCCTGCGGCTGGGGTCTGCATCCGCCGCACGGCGGAGCTGGCACGTCGCCGTTCCCGGTGCACTCACCGGTTACCTCGCGTTCGCGTCGGGCGGCTTCTTCCCGGGCCAGGTCGCAGTTGGCGCTGCGGCGCTTGCGCTCGCGCTGCTGCTGCGGCTGACGGTCGCCCACCGGCCGCTCGAGGGCTGGTCCGCCGGGGCCGCGGCCGTGGCGGGCGTGGCGACGCTGCTCGCGATCTGGTCGCTGCTGAGCGCCGCGTGGTCGGACGCGCCGGCGCGCGCGCTGTTCGAGTTCGACCGGGCGCTGCTGTACCTGCTGGCGTTCGGCGTCATGGCCTGCTTCGCGCGGCGGCCGGCCGACCTGGCGGCCGTCCTCCGATGGGTGCTGGCCGCGATCGTCGTGGTCGCCTTGGCGGCGCTCGCCACCCGGCTCCTCCCTGACGTCTTCGAGGCGGTTCCGGGGCGCGAGCCGGCGCGGCTCGCGCACCCACTGACGTACTGGAACGCCCTCAGCGTGCTGTGCGCGCTCGGCTTCGTGCTCGCCATCCACGCCGCGTCCGGGGAGCACGAGCCGGCGGCCGTGCGCGTGATGGCGACGGCGGCGATCCCGATCCTCGTCGTCGCGGGCTACTTCCCCCTGTCCCGAGGAGGGATCGCGACCGCGGTGGCCGGGCTGCTCCTCTACGCCTTGCTGGCCCGTCCCCGGCGGCTGCCGATCGCGCTGCTCGCGGCGGGTCCGGCGGCAGTCGTGGCGCTCGTGCACGCGTACGGCGCCGAGGCGCTGGCCACGGTGACCTACTTCGAGCCGCCGGGGCCGGACGAGGGCCGGTCGGTTCTCGCCGTCCTCGCCGCCGCCGCCGGCGGCGCGGCGCTGCTGCGCGTGCTCGCCCTGCCGCTGGAGCGGCGCCTCGACGCGCTTCCGGCCCCCGGTCGGAGGGCCCGGGTCACCGCCGCCCTCGCCTCCGCGGCGCTGGCTGTCGGCGCGCTGGGCGCGGCGTGGGTGGCGTTCGACGGCGGCGACCGCGTCCGCGACCAGTACCGGGCCTTCGTGCGCGGCAACATCGTCGACCCCGGGGCGGACACGCGCCGCCGGCTTTCCACCGCCGGCAACAACGGCCGTCTCGACGTCTGGCGCGTGGGGCGCGACACGTTCAGCGCCGAGCCGCTGCACGGAGCCGGAGCCGGCACGTTCCAGCTCGCCTGGGAGCGCGAGCGGCCCGTGGCCGTGCGCGTCGTCGACGGGCACTCGCTCTACCTGGAGACCGCGGCCGAGCTTGGAGCGGTGGGCCTCGCGCTGCTCGCGCTGCTGCTCGCCGGCCTGGTCGCAGGCATCGCACGAGGGTTCCGGGGCCCCGAGCGGCACGCGCGCGCGGCGCTGCTCGCTGCCGCCGTGGCGCTGCTGCTGCACGCCGGCATCGACTGGGACTGGGAGATGCCGGCGCTGTTCGCCTGGCTGTTCGCGGCCGCCGGCACGGCGTGGGCGCGGCCGCCGGACGACGCGGCAAGCGGCGACGGTCCGGCGCGGCTGACGCGCGTCGTCGCGGGGCTCGGCTGCCTCCTGCTCGCGGTGACGCCGGTGCTCGTGGTCGCGTCCGACGGCGCGTTGTCGCGCGCCCGAGCCGCGTTCGAGCGCGGCGACTGCGGCACTGCCGTCGACGTGGCGCTCGACAGCACCGAGGCGCTGCCGGTGCGCGCCGAGCCGTTCGAGCTGATCGGGTACTGCGACCTGCGCGCGGGGGAGCCCGGGCTGGCCGTCGCGGCGTTCGAGGCCGCGCGCCGGCGCGATCCCGAGGCGTGGCAGTACGCCTACGGCCTGAGCGTGGCGCGCGCGCTGGCGGGGGAGGACCCGCGGCCGGCGATCGCGGCGGCGCGCCGCCTCAACCCGCGAGAGCCGCGGGCTCGCGACCTCGCAGCCGCGCTGTCGAGCGGCGGGCCCGCCGCCTGGCGCCGCGCCGCGCGCCAGGCGCCGCTCCCGTTCTAGACTTCGGCGTGGACCGTGCTAGGCGGGGACGTAGCGGAGCCCTGAACCCGCAATCCGCTCTAGCGGGGCCGAATCCCCTCCCGAGGGGTGCCGCCCCTGGGCCAGCGCGCCGTTCGCAGGCGTCGATGGCCGGGTCCCGCGCGATGCAGGCCCGCGAACCAGGTCAGGTCCGGAAGGAAGCAGCCTTAAGCGGTCACCAGTAGGCGCAGCGGGATCGCCCGGCCGGAGCTCGCGGACAGCGGTCAGCCCCCGGGGACGACCTCGACGGAGGGTGCACGGTCCACTTCCCGCACACCCTCCGTGCACGCGGGTCAGTCGTCGTTCGGCGCGCGGGTGCGGTGCCGCAGCACCAGTCCGCCGCTGAGCAGCGCGACGCCGCCGACGAGGACCGGGATCGCGAGGAAGCCCGTGAACGGCAGCTCGTCGCCGCCGTCCGCGCCGGCCGAGACCTGGCGCGACTCCTGCACGTCGTCGGCGCTCTCCTCGTCGCCGAGGACGTCCTCGGGCTCCTGCTCGTCGCTCCCGTACTGCGCGACGCTCGCGTCGTCGCTCGTCAGATCCTGCACCGCAAGGCCTGCGCCCGCCGTGCTGAGCATCATGCCCAGCGCGAGCATCAGAAGGATCGCCAGCCGTGACTTCATGTCCTGCCTCCGTTCGGGGCGCGCCGCCCTGCGCCGCACCCGCTGCTTGATCTGGTCGAGCTCGAGCTCGGTGGCCTCGGGCCTGTCGTCCTCGAGGCGCCGGATGAGGTCGTCGAACTCGTGCATGAACCCTTATACGAAGCTCGCCGCCGATTCCTGACAGAAGATTCCTTAGAGCCATGCGAGACGACGAGTTCGAACGCCTGTACGCGGCCGAGGCGGCCGGCCTGTTCTCGTTCCTCGCCTACCGCACCGGCGATCGCGTGCTGGCCGAGGACCTGCTGGCGGACGCGTTCGAGCGCGCGCTGCGGTCGCGGCGGCGGTTCGACCGCCGGCGCGGCTCGCAGAAGACGTGGCTGTACGCGATCGCGCTCAACGCCCTGCGCGACCACGCGCGACGCGTCTCCGCGGAGACGCGCGCGCTCGAGCGTGCCGGGGATCCCGAGGGTGGCCACGACCCGCTGGCGAGCGTCGAGCACCGCGACGAGCTCGGTCGCGCGCTCGCCACTTTGAGCGCCGAGGAGCGCGAGGCGATCGCCCTGCGGTTCGGCGCCGACCTCACCGTGCCGGAGATCGCGAAGCTGCTCGGCGAGCCACTCACGACGGCCGAAGGACGCATCTACCGGGCGCTCCGCAAGCTCCGCGCGGAGCTGTCGTAGACTCGCCATGGTGCCTTCGGCTCCTGCCTCGCTGTACCGCCGCCACCGCCCGCGGACCTTCGCCGACGTGGTCGGGCAGGACCACGTGGTGCGCACGCTGCGCAACGCGATCGAGCAGGGCCGGGTCCACCACGCGTACCTGTTCGTGGGCTCGCGCGGGACCGGCAAGACCTCGATGGCGAAGATCCTCGCGGCGTCGCTGAACTGCGTCCGCGGGCCGACCGTCGAGCCCTGTGGCGAGTGCGAGTCGTGCACCTCGATCGCCGCCGCCTCCTCGCTCGACGTGATCGAGATGGACGCCGCCTCCAACAACTCGGTCGACGACATCCGCGACCTGCGCGAGCGCGTCGGCTTCGCGCCGGTGGCCGGGCGCAGCAAGGTCTACATCCTCGACGAGGCGCACATGCTGTCGACGGCGGCGTGGAACGCGTTCCTGAAGACGCTCGAGGAGCCGCCGCCGCACACGATCTTCGTGCTCGCCACCACCGAGGCGGGGAAGGTCCTGCCGACGGTCGTGGACCGCTGCCACCGGTTCGACTTCGCGCGCCCGAGCGTGCCCCAGATCACCGGCGTGCTGCGCCGCGTGGCCGCCGCCGAGGAGATCGAGATCGGCGACGAGGCGACCGCGTTGGTGGCCCGCTCGGCCACGGGCTCGTTCCGGGATGCGCTCGGCACGCTCGAGCAGCTCGTCGCCTACTCGGGCCGCTCGATCGCGCTCGACGACGTGCTCGCGGTCCTCGGCGCGGCCGACGCCGACCTCGTCTTCGGCGCCGTGGACGCGGTCGCCGCCGGCGACGCGCGGGCCGCGCTGCAGGCCGCGGCGCGGCTGGCCGACTCGGGGCGCGACCTCGGGCGCTTCTTCGGCGACCTCGAGGCGCACGCGCGCGGCCTGATGGTCGTGCAGGCGCTCGGCGAGGTGCCGCTCGAGATCCGCGTGACGCCCGAGCAGGACGAGCGCCTGGCCGCGCAGGCGCGCGCCGTGCCCGCGGGCGACGTCGTGCGCCTGCTGGAGCTGATCGCCGCCGCCCTGCGCGCGCTCAAGGACGGCGCCGACGCCCGCACCCAGCTCGAGCTCGCGCTCGTCAAGGCCGCCGAGCCGGACCACGATCCCTCGGCGAAGGCGCTGCTGGCGCGCATCGAGCGCCTCGAGGCGCGCCTCGCGGGCGGCGGCTCCGCACATTCGGCGCCCGCCTCACGAGCGCCGGAGGAGCCGGCCACGGCCGCCGGTCGCACGCGCGTGGCCGTCGCCGCGCAGGTCACGGCCGAGCCGCCGGAGGATGTCGCGGGCGACCGCGCCGAGCCGGCTGAGGCCGCCGGTGACCGCGCTGCGCCGGCCGCCGCCGAGATGCCCGCGCCGACCGTGACGGCCGTCGCGGTCGTCGAGCCTGACGCGCCGGCGGGCGAGGCGCTCTCGCTCGCGGCATTCGTGGGGCTCTGGCCGGCGGTGCTCGACAGCCTGGAGGGGGACTCCCCGATGTTGTCCGCGATGCTGCGCGAGGCGCGCCCGGTCGAGCTCGCCGGCGAGGGGCTGACGCTTGCCTGGCCGCAGTCGGCCGCGTTCTCCAAGCGCGCCGCCGAGGATCCCGCCAAGCGCGAGCTGATCGCGCACTCGATCCGGGCGGTGACCGGCGCGTCGCTGCGGCTGGCGCACGAGCTGCGCGCCGACGCCGAGCTCGCGCCGCCCGCCGAGGCGCGGCTCAGCGACGAGGAGCTGGTGGATCGCTTCAAGCACGAGTTCAGCGCGATCGAAGAGCCGAGCGAGGAGTCCTGATGCCGCAACCGCCCAACCTCCAGGCCATGCTGCGCCAGGCGCAGGAGATGATGGCCGCCCAGCAGCAGGCCCAGGAGGCGCTCAAGTCCGAGCGCGTCGAGGCCAGCGCCGGCGGCGGGATGGTCAAGGTCGTGATGTCCGGCGACCTGCACCTGGAGTCGATCGCCATCGATCCCGACGCCGTCGATCCCGAGGACGTCGAGATGCTGCAGGACATGGTCGTGGCCGCGCTCAACGAGGCGCTGCGCTCGGCGCAGGAGCTGCAGGAGTCCAAGCTCGGCGGGCTCGGCGGCGGCGAGGGCTTTGACCCGATGAGCGCGCTCGACGCGCTCGGGATGGGCGGGCTCGGCGGCGCCCTGGGCGGCGGCGGTGGCGGTGGCGCATTGCCGGGCGGCCAGCCCAACCGCGCCGCGCGCCGCAAGAAGCGCTGACCGCTTGCTCGCGCCCCCGCTCCAGCGCCTCGTCACCGAGCTGGCCAAGCTGCCCGGCGTCGGCCAGCGCACCGCGCAGCGGCTCGCGTTCCACATCCTGCGCGCGTCCGGCGAGGACGCCGCCGCGCTGGCGGCGGCGATCCGCGACGTGAAGGAGAAGATCACGCTCTGCGAGGTCTGCTTCAACCTCGCCGAGGGCCCGCGCTGCACGGTCTGCCTCGACGAGCGGCGCGATGCCGAGCTGATCTGCGTGGTCGAGGAGGCCGGCGACGTGATCCCGATCGAGCGCACGCACGAGTACCGCGGCCGCTACCACGTGCTCGGCGGCGCGCTGTCGCCGATCGACGGCGTCGAGCCCGAGGACCTCAAGCTCGCCCAGCTCTACGCGCGGGTCGGCAACGGCGTCAGGGAGGTCATCCTCGCCACCAACCCGACCACCACCGGCGAGGCGACCGCGCTGCACGTCGCCGCCGCGCTGCACGACCGCGCCCCGGGCGTCGCCGTCACCCGCCTCGCGTCCGGCCTGCCGGTCGGCGGCGACCTCGAGTACGCCGACGAGGTCACGCTCGGCCGCGCGCTCTCGGGCCGCCGCGCGGTTTAGTCGCAGCGGCGCGGGGCCGCCGAGCCGGGATAGAGGCAGCGGTCGAGCCGCGAGGGCGGCTTGCCGCGCCGGATCCGGATCAGCGTGTGCTTGCCCACGTAGCCCGCCCGCGTGACGCGGATCTCGAGCCGCGTCCCGGCCGGCAGGCGGCGCTCGAACGCGCGCAGGCGGGTGAACGCCGTCGCCAGGGCGAGCGCGCGGCGCGGGCAGCCGTCCCCCGTGCAGCGCACGACGACGCGCACCCCGCGCGGCGCGCGCACGCTGAGCCGCGTGATCGCGGCGCCCTGCCGGGTCAGGAAGCCCACGAAGCGGACGGTCGGCGCCGGGCGCATCGTGCGCAGGCGCGGCAACCGGCGCGCGGGCCGGGACGAGCCCGCGAGCGGGGGCGACGACGACGTGGTCGGCGGTGAGGCGGTCGAGTCGGGCGGTGGCGCGCTCGATCCCCCTGGCGCGGCGGCGACGGGCGCCGTGAGCGCGGAGCTCACGAACTTCCCGTCGTCGTCGTCATCGTCGTCCTCGCGCACGGTCAGGCGCACCTGGATCCGCTGCCCGACGTCCAGGTCGGTCGGCACATAGCGCGAAGCGGTCGCGCCCGCGATCGGCGTGCAGGACGACGCCGCCGTACCCGTGCACGCCTGCCAGGCGTATGTGGCCGTGGCATCGTCGTCGTCGTCGAAGCGGGCGACGGCGTCGAGCACGCCGCCCACGCGCGGCGTACCGGAGATCGCGACCTTCGGGGCGTCCTCCCGGGCGGTCGCGGTCGCGGCCGGCAGCAGTGCCGCCACCAGGGTCGTCCATGCCCACCAGCTCCGCCGCACCGCCATCCCTCCGTCGCTCGAGTTGGCCGAGTGAACCAGGTTGCGCCGCGGCTATGGGACGCCACGGTCGGGTCCGTGACCGCGAACGGCCGTTGCCTAGACTTCCGGCCAGTGTCGGGCACCGTGGTCATGAAGTTCGGCGGCACCTCCGTCGCCGACGCCGAGCGCATCAAGCGCGCCGCGCGGCGGATCGTCGCCGCGCGCGAGCTCGGCCATCGCGTCGTGGCCGTCCTGTCCGCGCGCGGGAAGACGACCGACGAGCTGATCTCGATGGCCAACGAGGTGTCGATCGCGCCCGACCCGCGCGAGATGGACATGCTGCTCTCCACCGGCGAGCGCATCTCGTGCGCGCTGTGCGCGATGGCGATCAACGACCTCGGGCACCGGGCGATCTCGCTCACCGGCTCGCAGGCCGGGATCGTGACCGACACGAGCCACACCAAGGCGCGCATCCTCGACGTGCGCGCCGACCGCATCCGCGCCGCGCTCGACGACGAGCTCGTGGTGCTCGTGGCCGGCTTCCAGGGCGTATCCACGGCCAAGGACGTGACGACGCTCGGCCGCGGGGGGTCCGACACCACCGCCGTCGCGCTGGCCGCCGCCGTCGGGGCCGAGGTGTGCGAGATCTACACGGACGTCGCCGGGGTGTTCTCCGCCGACCCCCGGATCGTCCCCGACGCCCGCAAGCTGCCGGTCGTCTCGTTCGAGGAGATGCTCGAGATGTCGGCCTCGGGCGCCGGCGTCCTGCAGCTGCGCTCGGTCGAGTACGGCCGCAACCATGACGTGCGCATCCACTGCCGCTCCTCCTTCACCGAGGAGCCCGGGACCTTCGTGGTCGGAGAAGAGGAGACGATGGAACGCCCCCTGATCACCGCCGTGACGCACTCGCGCGACGAGGCGCGGGTGACGCTGCTCGGCGTCCCCGACCACCCGGGCGTGGCCGGCCGCATCTTCAGCGCGCTGGCGGACGCGAACGTCAACGTCGACATGATCATCCAGAACGAGCCGGTGTCCGAAGGGTCGTCGGCCGACATGTCGTTCACGGTCCCGCGCTCCGACCTGCGCGCCGCGCGCGAGGCGCTCGACCCGCTGATCGAGGGCCAGGGCATCCGCGCGGTCGCCGAGGACCCGGAGATGGGGAAGGTGTCCGTCGTGGGCGCGGGAATGAAGTCGCACCCCGGCGTGGCGGCCAAGGTGTTCACCACGCTCGGGGACGAGATGATCAACATCGAGATGATCTCCACCTCGCCGATCAAGATCTCCTGTGTCGTCTCCGCCGACGCCGTCGACCGTGCGGTCCGCGCGCTGCACACGGCGTTCGAGCTCGGCGCCGACCAGGTCGAGGCCGAGCATCCCTTTGGAGGTGCGCGGATATGAGCTATCGCGTCGCAGTCGTAGGCGCCACGGGCGCCGTCGGCACCGTCATGCGCGCCAAGCTGCGCGAGCGCGCCTTCCCGGCTTCCGAGATCGTGCCGTTCGCGTCCGCCCGCTCGGCGGGCCGCGAGCTCGACGGCGCCACCGTCCAGCCGCTGACCGACGAGACGATCCAGGGCTTCGACCTGGCGATCTTCTCGGCGGGCGCGACCACCTCGGGCGAGTGGGCGCCGCGCTTCGTCGACGCCGGCGCCGTCGTCGTCGACAACTCGTCGAAGTGGCGCCGCGACCCCGAGGTCCCGCTCGTCGTCTCCGAGGTCAACCCCGACGCGCTCGAGGACCACAAGGGCCTGATCGCCAACCCCAACTGCTCGACGATGCAGCTGATGGTCGCGCTCAAGCCGATCCACGACGCCGCCGGCATCGAGCGGCTGATCGTCTCGACCTACCAGTCGGTCTCCGGCACCGGCGTCAAGGCCGTCGAGGAGCTCGACTTCCAGACCCACACCGTGCTGCACGGCCAGCCCGTGCCCGCGCCCGAGATCTACCCGCACCCGATCGCGTTCAACGTCCTCGGCGGCGCCGGGAACTTCGCCGACGGCGACGACCACACGGACGAAGAGCGCAAGATGATGTTCGAGACGCGCAAGATCCTCGGCGACGAGTCGATCGCGATCAACGTCACGTGCGCGCGTGTGCCGGTGCGCAGCTCGCACTCGGAGTCGGTCACGCTCGAGACGCGCGACCCGCTGTCCGTCGAAGAGGCCCGCGCGCTGCTCGAGGCCGCCCCGGGTCTGACGATGGTCGACGACCCGGCGAGCCACGCCTACCCGACCGCGCTCAACGCCGCCGGCCGCGACGACGTCTTCGTCGGCCGCCTGCGCCGCGATCCCTCGCACGAGCGCGGGCTGTGCCTGTGGGTGGTCTCCGACAACCTGCTCAAGGGCGCGGCCACCAACGCGATCCAGATCGCCGAGGTCCTGCACGAGCGCAACCTGGTCAGGGTTCCCTCGAAAGTCTGAAATCGCAGGTTTAGCGACTCGGGGGGCGGGCACATAGAAGCACCAGACTTCCCGGGGACGAGACAAGGGGTACGACAAGCCAAGAGGGCCCAGCCGGGCCCTCTTTGCTGTCCGGGGTCAGAGCTCGCGGCGGGCGAGCTTGAGCGCCGACTCGGCACTCCGCTGCAGGGGCCCGCGCCGCTTCCAGCGCTCGGGCTCGATCCGCTCCGACCGCTCGAGGTCGCGCTCGAACTGGTCCGTGAGCTCGCCGGCGAAGGCGTCGGAGAGCACGCACAGCGTCGCCTCGTCGTGGAGCTGGAACGAGCGGTTGTCGAAGTTGACCGAGCCGACCGACGACCACGCGCGGTCGACGACCATCGACTTGGCGTGCAGCATCGTGGGCTGGTACTCGTAGATCTCAACTCCCGCGTCGACCAGCTCGTCGTAGCTCACCCGCCCGGCCACCCACACCGGCGGCTTGTCGATGTTCGGCCCGGGGACGAGCACGCGCACCCGCACGCCGCGCTCGGCGGCGTCGACGAGCGCGTCGGTGAACGCCGGGCGCGGCACGAAGTAGGCGGCCGTGAGGTCGAGCGTCTCGCGCGCCGCGGCGATCGCCAGGTAGTACAGCGCCTCGACGTTGGTGTCGCCGACGCCGGCGCTCGAGCGCACGACCATCATCGGCCCGCTGTCCTCCTGCTCAGGAATGTCGGGCAGGTAGCCCTCGCCGACGAGCACCTCGCCGGTGGCTTCGAGCCAGTTCTCGGCGAACGCGCCGAACAGCCCGCGCACGACCGGCCCGCGGACGCGCACGTGGGTGTCGCGCCAGTGGTCGGGATCCTGCGCGTTGCCGCTCCACTCCTCGGCGATGCCCACGCCGCCGGTCAGCCCGACCTCGCCGTCGGCCACCAAAATCTTGCGGTGCGTGCGATTGGCCACGCGCCGCGCGGCGTACGGCTTCGGCGGCCGGAAGCGCGACATCCGCACGCCCGCCTCGGCCATCTGCTCGACGAGGTCCTTCTCGATCTTCACGCCGCCCATCGCGTCGATGATCACGTTGACCTCGACGCCCGCCCGCGCCCGCTCGCACAGCGCGTCGGCGACGTCGCGGGCGATGTCGCCGCGCCAGTAGACGTACGTGAGCAGGCAGAGCGTGCGCTGGGCGCCGCGGATCGTGTCCAGGTAGACGGGGAAGATGGCGTCGCCGTTGATCAGCAGCTCGACGTCGTCGCCGGTGGAGATGGGCGCGGCGGTCAGCGCCTCGGCGGCGCGCAGGAAGCCGGGGTCGCGGACGTCGAGCTCGTCGGCGCCGTGGAGGT
>CAWBIZ010000012.1:0-45099 GCA_963789005.1 uncultured Solirubrobacteraceae bacterium | reverse complement strand
CGCGGTGGCCTCCCCGCAAGTCGTCGCCCCCCGCGATGCAACCGGCGGCGGTGCCCCCGGCGATGCAACCGGCGGCGGTGCCCCCGGCGATGCAACCGGCGGCGGTGCCCCCGGCGATGCAACCGACGGTGCCCCCTCGGTGCCGATCGCCAAGGACGTGGCGGCCGGCGCCCGCGCGGCCGCGCCGATCGCGATCGCGGCGGCGATCTTCGGCGCCTCGTTCGGCGTGCTGGCGCGCGATGCGGGCATGGGCATCGTGCCGCCGATCCTGATGTCGCTGACCACGTTCGCCGGCTCGGCGCAGTTCGCGGTCGCCTCGGTGCTCGAGTCGGGCGGGGCGGTGACCGCCGCGATCGTGGCCGCCGTGCTGCTCAACCTGCGCTACCTGGCGATCGGCATCTCCGTGGCTCCGGCGCTGCGCGGCTCGACCGGTCGGCGCCTCGCCGAGGCGCAGCTGGCGGTCGACGAGTCGTGGGCGGTTGCGCAGAGCGACGGGCGCGTGCGGCGCGGTCGCCTGCTGGGCGCCGGACTGGTGCTGATGGTCGCGTGGACGTCAGGCACCGTCGCGGGCGTGCTTGGCGGCAGCGCGCTCGGCGATCCGGCCGACTACGGGCTCGACGCCATGTTCCCGGCGCTCTTCCTCGCGCTGCTCGTCGGCCAGCTCGACGGGCGGCGCGCCCGCGCGGCGGCCCTCGCCGGCGGCGTGATCGCGCTTGCGCTCACCCCGCTCGTCCCGCCGGGCCTGCCGATCGTCGCCGCCGCCCTCGGATCCGTCTTCGCCCTCACGGTCCGGGAGACGCGCCGATGACCGCCGCCGTCAACGTCCTCGCGGCCCGAGACCCGCGCCGATGACCGCCGTCTGGATCGCCGTCGTCGCCGTCGGGCTGGCCACGGTCGCGCTCAAAGGCGCCGGCACCGTGGTCTACGCGGATCGGCCGCTGCCCCGCCGCGTAGCGGTCGTGATGCCGCTGCTCGCGCCCGCGCTGCTCGCTGCCCTCGTCGTCGGCCAGACGGCCGCCGACGGCAGGGCGCTCGTCGTCGACGCGCGGATCGCGGGCGTCGCCGCGGCCGCCGTGGCGCTGGCGCTGCGCGCGCCGCTGCTCGTGGTCCTCGGCGTAGCCGCGGGCGTGGCGGCCGCGGCGCGGGCGCTCGGGGCGGCCTGAACCTCAACTGCGGCATCGAGGGCCGGCTCCGGCCGATCTCACTCACTCAATGCCGAAGTTCGAGCGCCGCGACCTGGTGTCGCGGCTCGAGCTCACGCGCGCGGACGAGCGTGGTCGCGTCGAGCTCCGCCGCGACGAGCTCGCCGCCGCGGCCGTACGCAGCGACCACCGCACGCTCGACCTCGTCGGGCCCCACCGGGGTCTCGTCGGCAACTCCGCCCGCCGTCTCCGGGTCCCACTCGAGCTCGAGCGCGACGTAGACGTCCTCGAGCACCGCGCGCAGGCTCGCGGCGTCGGTGACGACGATCGACGCGGCGAGCAGCGAGGCGTGGCGGACGACGCGCTGGGCGTTGCCGACGAGCTTGACTGCGCCGCGCGCGTTGACCGTGTGCTCGCCGGGGCAGAACTCGCCGGCGACGCGTCCCACACGGCTGTCGACGCCGACCTGGCGAAGCGCGTCGGCGAGTGTCTCGGCCGAGCTCCGGAAGCGCTCCTGCAGGCCGGCGAGCGGATCGGCGTGGGGGACCACCTCGTCGACCACGAGGCAGCCGTCGTGGTACGCGACGGCATGCCCGCCGGGCGCGCGCACCACCGGCTCGAAGCCGTGGGCGCGAGCGGCCGCCGCGGCCGCCGCGAAGCCCGGCCGCAGCGCGTCCAGGCGCCCGAAGGCCAGCGTCGGCGCAGGCCGGTACACGCGCAGCACGGGACCCAGCGCACCCTCGCTCGCCCGCTCGACCAGCGCGTGCGAGACCGCCACCTCGAGCGCCGGGTGCCGCGGGGAGGACTCGCGCACGAGGAGCACGCGTGCATGATGACGCGGGGCTGGGCGCGGCCGCGTGGCGTGGCGTGGTGTCGCGGCGCGGTGGGGCGCGGCTAGGCGGCGACGCTGTGGCCGACCGCGTCCCGCGCGCGCGCCGTACCGAGCCGGATCCGGCTCTTCGCAGTGCCGAGCGGGACGCAGGTCGCCTGGGCGAGCTCGCGGTCGGTGAGGCCGCCGACGTGGTGGAGGAGCACGGCCGCGCGCTGGCCGTCGGGCAGGCGCTCGAGCGCGGTGAGCACCTCGCGGCTGGTGTCGCGGCGGATGACCGTCTCGCTCGTCGGCTCGGCGAACGCGGGCCGGGCGAGCGCCTCGCGGACGTTGCGTCCATGCGCGGCGGCGCCGGCGGCGTGGGAGCGCACGCGGTCGAGCGCGCGGCTGCGGGCCATGATCCGGATGAACGTCGTCAGCGAGCCGCGCTCGGGGCGGTAGGTCTCGGGGTGCTTCCAGAGCGCGGCGAACACGTCCTGGACGACGTCCTGCGCGGCGTCGTAGTCGCGCAGCACTGACGCCGCGGCCGCCTGGGCCGTGGGCGCAAGGCGACGGTAGGCGGCGGTGAACGCCTCGGGATCTCGCAGCTGGGTCGGTGGAAGCGGTTCCATGAATGAACCTGGCGCATCGGCACTGTACAGACTTCGTGCAGGGTTTGCCAAGTGATTGTCCAATTCAATACCGTGTCGGCGATGAACGTGCCCCTGCCGTCCGGCGTCCGGATCGGCGAGCTGAGCCGGCGTGTGGGTGTCGGCGCGGAGACGCTGCGGGCATGGGAGCGCCGCTACGGCGTGCTGCGGCCGCGGCGGACGGGCGGCGGCTACCGGGTCTACGACCGCGTCGACGAGGTCCGCGCGCGGCGCATGCGCGAGCTGATCGACGGCGGCCTGGCCGCCTCGGAGGCCGCGAACGCGGTCACCGCGCAGTCGACGGAGGCGGCGGTCGAGCCCGCGACGCCGGACCTCCTCGGGGCGCTCGTGCGCTACGACTCGGCGGCGGCCCATGCCGAGCTCGATCGCGTCCTCGCGGCGCGGTCGCTCGACAGCGCGCTGCGCGACGTCGTGCTGCCGACGCTGCACGAGGTCGGCGACGGGTGGGCGCGCGGGGAGCTCTCGGTGGCCCAGGAGCACTTCGCGACCGAGCTCGTCACCGGCCGCCTGCGCGGCCTGGCCCGCGACTGGGACGACGGGCTCGGCCCGCGCGCGGTGCTCGCGTGCCCGTCGGGCGAGCGGCACGACCTCGGCCTGCTGTGCTGCGGCCTCGCGCTCCACCGCCGCGGCTGGCGGGTGACGTACCTCGGCCCTGACACCCCGGCAGAGGCGCTCGAGGGCACGATCGGCCTCGTCGATCCCACCCAGGTCGTCATCGGCGCCGTCCAACCCGGCCCGCTGTACGCCGCCGCCGAGGGGCTGGCGCGGGTGGCCGGCCGGGTGGAGGTCGCTGTCGGCGGTGCTGGGGCCGCGGCGAACGTGGTCGCCGACGCGGGCGCGCGCCATCTGCCGTCCGATCCGGTGAGCGCTGCGGCTGAGCTCAGCGTGCGGTGAGCTCGCGCGGCGCCCCCGCGCCACGGCCGCCCTACGCAGCCGCCGTTGACGTTCCCCCGAGCAACCCCGGCCCCCCGGGGACCGCAATCGAGCCCTCAACCGGAGCGAGAACGTCCCCAAACCCCTCGAACCACCCCAACGAGGCCAGCCCACAGAACCCCACCGGCCCAGACGCCCGCAACCCCGCAGCCGCATGCAGCCCTGCGGCAACCCCCAACGGACCATCGAACGTCGACGCTACGTAGACCTTGGCGCCGGCCGCCCGCGCAGCACGGGCGTCTCGCAGCAGCCCCGAGATGCCGCCGCAGCGCGAGACCTTGAGGCAGACCGCGTCGGCGGCGCCCGAGCCGGGCGCGCCCCGCTCGGCGGCCGTCTCGTCCATCGCCACCGGCACCGGGGAACGCGTACGCACGGCGCGCATGACCTCGAGGCCGTGCACCGGCTCCTCGCACACCTCGATCCCGACCGGGGCGAGCGCGCGCAGGTTGGCGAGCGCCTCGTCGGCCGTCGCCCACGCGCCGTTGGCGTCGACCCGTAGCGCCACCGCGTCGCCCGCCACCGCGCGCACGGCGGCGAGCCGCCCGGCGTCGTCGCCCACGCCGACCTTGAGCTTGAGGCACCGGAACCCGGCCTCCGCGGCGCCGCGAGCCTCGTCGGCGGCGCCGGCGCGATCCTGCGAGCCGATGACGGCGTTGACCGCGACCGCCCGCACCGCACCCGCGGCAATCAGCTTGGAGACCGGGAACCCGGTGCGGCGGCCTGCCCGGTCCCACAACGCGAGATCGACGGCGGCCAAGGCCTGTGGCAATGGCCGCTCGGCGGCGCAGGCGGCGAGCAGCTCGGCGTGCGTCGCGCCCGGGGCGGCCCGCTCCAGCACCCCGCCGTAGGCGTCGAGCGCGGCGCGCACCGCGGCGAGCGGGACGCCGTCGTAGGCCTCCAGCGGCGCCGCCTCGCCCTCGCCGAAGTCGTCGCCCCCGAAGTCGAGCCGCACGTGCAAGAGCTCGCGATCGTGCATCACTCCCCACGACGCGAACAGCGGGGCGCGGGAGCGCAACCGGATCGTCTCGACCGTCAGCTCGGCCATCAGCTCGCGAGGATCCCGGCCGACAGCAGGGCACAGAACACGAGCTGGAGCATGCCAGTGCGCGCCAGCGCACCGTTGAGCGAAGGCCCATCGGTACGGCTGCGGACGATCGCCACCACCGGGACCGCCAGCGGCAACGCCAGCACGGCCAGCCCCAGCCACGCCGACAGCTCGTCCGATCCCAGTAGCCAGGGCAGCAGGGCGACCACGAACGACCCGTACACCATCGCCGCGTACAGCGCGCGCGCCCGGCCGCGGCCGAGGCGCACGGCCAGCGTCCGCTTCCCCGCCCGCCGGTCGGTTTCCAGGTCGCGCACGTTGTTGACCACGAGGATCGCCGCCGCCAGCAGCCCCACCGGCACGGCGAGCACGAACGCCTCCCAGGTCAGCTGCTCGGTCTGTGCGAAGTACGAGCCGGTCACGGCCACGACCCCGAAGAAGAGGAACACGAACACCTCGCCGAGGCCCTCGTAGCCGTAGGGCCGCGGGCCGCCCGTGTAGAGCACGCCCGCGAGGATCGAAGCTGCGCCCACCAGCAGCAGCTCCCACCCGGCGGTGGCGATCAGGTACACGCCGGCCAGCACCGCGACCCCGAAGGCCACGTAGGTCGCCACGAGCACCTGGCGCGGCGGCACGAGCCCGCCGGCGGTCACGCGCACCGGGCCCAGCCGGTCCTCGGTGTCGGCCCCGCGGCGCGCGTCGGAGTAGTCGTTGGAGAGGTTCGTCCCCACCTGGATGAACAGCGCGCCGAGCATCGCGGCGACGAAGGTGAGCCACCGGAACGTGCCCTCGGTGGCGGCGAGCGCCGTGCCGACGAGCACGGGGGCGACGGCGGCCGGAAGCGTCCGCGGCCTGGCCGCCATGAGCCAGATGTGCAAGGGACTCAAGGTCGTCGTGGAAACTGCGAGAAGTCGGGCTTGCGCTTGCGCTTGTACGCCTCTCGCCCCTCGCGCGCCTCGTCGGAGGCGTAGAACAGGAGGTTCGTGTCGTGCGCGAGCTGCTGGATGCCGCTCAGCCCGTCCTCGGCGGCGTGGAAGCTGGCCTTCAGCAGCCGCAGGGCGAAGGGGGAGAGCTCGAGCATCTCGCGGCACCAGCGGACGGTCTCGGCCTCGAGCTCGTCGAGCGGCACGACGGTGTTGACGAGCCCCATCTCGAGCGCCTGCCGGGCGTCGTACTGGCGGCACAGGAACCAGATCTCCTTGGCCTTCTTGACGCCGACGGTGTTGGCGAGCAGCGCCGCCCCGAAGCCGCCGTCGAACGAGCCCACGCGCGGGCCGGTCTGGCCGAAGCGCGCGTTGTCCGCCGCGATCGTGAGGTCGCAGACGAGGTGCAGGACCTGGCCGCCGCCGACGGCGTAGCCGGCCACCATCGCCACCACCGGCTTCGGCAGCCGGCGGATCTGGACGTGCAGGTCGGTGACGTGGAAGCGGCCGACGGACGCGCCGTCGGCGAGGTAGCCGGTGTCGCCGCGCACGCGCTGGTCGCCGCCCGAGCAGAACGCGAGCGGCCCCTCGCCGGTGAGCACGATCACGCCGACGCCGGCGTCCTCGCGGGCGAGCTCGAGCGCCTCGGAGATCTCCACGATCGTCTGCGGCCGGAACGCGTTGCGCACCTCGGGCCGGGCGATCGTGACCTTCGCGATCCCGTCGCCGGACGTCTCGTAGCGGATGTCCTCGAACTCGGCCGCGCGTGTCCACACGGCTCAGACACTAGCCTCCAGCCGGTGACGGGCCCCGGGTACAGGCAGGAGAGCAGGCACCGGTGGGCGACCACGGCGGCCGGCTGGGAGCGCCACGCCGACGCCTTCCGGCGCGACACGATGCCCGTGAGCGCCTGGATGCTCGACCACGCGCAGCCGCAGCCGGGCGACACGGTGCTCGACCTCGCGGCGGGCATCGGCGATCTCGGCTTCCTCGCCGCCGAGCTGATCGCGCCCACGGGGCAGCTCGTCACGTCCGACTTCGTGCCCGAGATGCTGAGCGCCGCGCAGCGGCGGGGCGAGGCGCTGGGCGTGCGCAACGTGCGCTTCCGCCAGATCGACGCCGAGGCGATCGACCAGCCCGCCGCGACCCTCGACGTCGTCCTCTGCCGCTGGGGCTACATGCTGATGGCCGACGCGGAGGCGGCGCTCCGTGACACGCGGCGGGTGCTCCGCTCCGGCGGCCGGCTGGCGCTGGCGGCGTGGACCGGGCCCGACGACAACCCCTGGAGCGTGCTCCTGGTCGAGGAGCTGATCGCCCGCGGCCGCGCGGAGCCGGTGCCGCCCGGCCCCGGGCAGTTCGCGTGGGCCGCCGACGGCGTGATCGCCGAGAACCTCGACGCCGCGGGCTTCGTCGACTACGAGATCGCGGCCGTCGACTTCGCGATGCGGTACGCGTCCGCCCGCGACTGGTGGGACACCCAGGCGGCGATGTCGATGCGCGTGCACGACGCCGCGGCGGGCATGAGCCGCGGCGAGATCGACGAGGCCGTCGCGGCGCTCGAGCAGCGCGCGGCGCCATGGGCGCAGGAGGACGGCTCGCTCGCCCTCCCCGCCCGCACGTGGGTCGCGGCGGCGACGGGCTAGGCTTCCGCGCCCATGTTCTACGACGACGACGCCGATCTCGGCCTGCTCGACGGCAAGACCGTCGCCATCCTCGGCTACGGCTCCCAGGGCCACGCCCACTCGCTCAACCTCAAGGACTCCGGCGTCGACGTCGTGGTCGGCCTGCGGCCCGACTCCGCGTCGGTCGAGCAGGCCCGCGGCAACGGCCTCGAGGTCACCGACGTGGCCGAGGCCGCCTCGCGCGGCGACGTGGTGATGGTGCTGCTCCCCGACGAGAAGCACGGCGAGGTCTGGCGGGAAGAGGTCCAGGACGGGATCGCGCCCGGCAACACGCTGCTGTTCGGCCACGGCTTCTCCGTCCACTACGGCGAGGTCGAGCCGCCGCCCGAGGTCGACGTCGCGCTCGTCGCGCCGAAGGGCCCCGGCCATCTCGTGCGCCGCCAGTACGTCGAGGGCAGCGGGGTTCCGGGGCTGATCGCCGTCCACGCCGACGCTTCCGGCGGCGCGCAGAAGCTCGCGCTCGCCTACGCCAAGGGGATCGGCTGCACGCGCGGCGGCGTGATCGAGACGACGTTCAAGGACGAGACGGAGACCGACCTGTTCGGCGAGCAGGCCGTGCTCTGCGGCGGCGTGTCCGAGCTCGTGCAGGCGGGCTACGAGACGCTCGTCGACGCCGGCTACGACCCCAAGCTCGCCTACTTCGAGTGCCTCCACGAGCTCAAGCTGATCGTCGACCTGATGTACGAGAAGGGCATCACGGGGATGCGCTTCTCGGTCTCCAACACCGCCGAGTACGGCGACTACACGCGCGGCAAGCGCGTCATCTCCGAGACCACCCGCCAGGCGATGCGCGACGTGCTCGGCGAGATCCAGTCGGGCGCCTTCGCGCGCGAGTGGATCGCGGAGAACCGCGCCGGCCAGGAGAACTTCAAGCGCATGCGCGAGGAGCAGGCCGGCCACCAGATCGAGCGCGAGGGCAAGCAGCTGCGCTCGATGATGGACTGGATCGAGACCGAGTTCTAAAGGGCGCTGCCACAATCTCGGTGATGGCCGACGAGCCGATCGCCGGAGGCTGGCTGCCCCCGGCCGCCCCGGGCGGGCGGCCCGCGCCGCAGTTCGAGCCGGCCCCGCCGGACCCCGAGCCGGTCCCGCAGTCGACGGACGAGGATGTCGCCGCTGCGTGGGGCACCCACGACCGTCCGTTCTTCACGCCGGCAAAGCCGGCCTCCCAGCCCAACGGCCTGGCGACCACGTCGCTCGTGCTCGGCATCGTCGGGCTCCTGCTCATGATCTTCCCGCCGCTGTCGCTGCCGGTCTCGATCGCCGCCTGGGTGACCGGCGTCCAGAGCCGCAAGCGGATCGCCGCGGGCCTCACCGACCAGGGCGAGGGATCGGCTCGTGGCGGCGTGATCCTGGGGATCATCGGCGTCGTGCTCGGGCTGATCCTCGTCATCGCGTGGATCGTTCTCGTCGCCGTGGGCGTCGACCTCGAGGAGCTCCGCCGAGACCTCGAGAACCGCTCGTCGAGCTAGCTAACCTCCTCGGCCCGCTATGACGCCGAACCCGTTCACGAAGCAGTACCTGATGACCGCCGGCCCGACGCCGATCCCGCCGGCCGTCTCGCAGGCCATGGCCGCGCCGATGCTCTACCACCGCGCGCCCGCCTTCGACGAGCTGTACCAGCGCGTGATCGAGCGCCTCCCGCACGTGTTCCGCACCAAGAACGACGTGCTCGCCTTCGCCTCCAGCGGCTCCGGCGCGATGGAGTCGGCGATGGCCAACCTCGTCCGCCCCGGCGACCGCATCCTCACCTGCGCGGCGGGCAAGTTCGGCGAGCGCTGGATCCAGCTCGGGGAGGCCTACGGCGCCGACCAGGTGCGCTACGAGCCCGGCTGGGGAGAGCGGCTCGACCCCGCCGAGGTCGACCGTCACCTGACCGAGAACCCCGACGTCACGGTCGCCTTCGCCACGCTGAGCGAGACCTCGACGGGCATCGTGCACGACGTGCAGGCGATCGCCGAGGTCGCGGCGCGCCACGAGGCGATCCTGGTCGTCGACGCCGTCTCCGGCCTGGGCGCCGCGGAGCTGCGCCAGGACGACTGGGGCATCGACGTGGTCGTCTCCGGCTCCCAGAAGGCGCTCATGTGCCCGCCCGGGCTGGCCTTCGCCTCGGTCTCCGAGCGCGCGCTCGACCACGCGGCGTCCCGTGGCGGTGGCCGCTACTACTTCGACTGGGGCCGCACCGCCAAGAGCCAGCGCAAGGGCGCGAGCCCGTTCACGCCCGCCGTCTCGCTCTTCCTCGGCCTCGACGTCGCGCTGCAGATGATCGAGGACGAAGGGCTCGACGACGTCATGGCCCGCCACCAGCTGCTGGCCCGCGCCACGCGCGCCGGCGCGGCGGCGATGGGCCTCGAGCTGTACGGCGACCCCGACGAGCGCTCGACCGTGGTGACCGCGATCGAGCTGCCGGAGGACATCGACGGCGGCAAGGTCCCGGGCGGCCTGCGGCGGCTAGGCATCACGGCCAACGGCGGCCAGGACCACCTCAAGGGCAAGATCCTGCGGATCGCCCACTGCGGCTACTTCGGGGCGTTCGACATCCTCACGTCGCTCTCGGGCCTGGAGATGGTGCTGGCCCAGCTCGGTCGCGAGGTCGAGCACGGCGCGGGCGCCGGAGCGGCGCAGCGCGTGTTCGTGGAATCAGCTGGCGCTGATTCCATTGCGAGTTCGCCTGGCGGCGAACATCGCGGGAAGGTTGCCCTCTGAACGCGACGGAGCGCGTCCTCATCAAGGAGCCGATCGCCGACTCGGGCGTCGCGCTCCTGCGCGAGCGGTTCGACGTCGACGTCGGCGTCGACTGGAACGACGCCGAGCTGGCCGAGCGCATCGGCGCGTACGACGCGATCGTGATCCGCTCGGCCACGAAGCTGACCGCCGAGCTGATCGCCCGCGGCGAGAAGTTGAAGGTGATCGGGCGCGCCGGGGTGGGGGTCGACAACGTCGACGTCGAGGCGGCGACCAAGCGCGGCATCATCGTCGCCAACGCGCCGCAGTCGAACGTCATCACCGCCGCCGAGCACACCGTGGCACTGCTGCTCGCGCTCGCCCGCAACGTCCCGCAGGCGCACGCCGCGCTCACGCGCGGGAGCTGGGAGCGCTCGAAGTGGGGCGGGGTGGAGCTGTACGAGAAGACGCTCGGGCTGCTCGGCTTCGGGCGCATCGGCCAGCTCGTGGCCGCCCGCGCGCACGGCTTCGGCATGCGGGTGATCGCGTTCGACCCGTTCGTCTCGGCCGGCCGCTTCCGCGAGCTCGGGGTCGAGAAGGCCGAGTCCTCCGACGAGCTGTACGCGCAAGCCGACTTCATCTCCCTGCACCTCCCCAAGACGCCGGAGACGCGCGGCTGGCTGGACGCGAAGGCGCTCGCGCACTGCCGCGACGGCGTGCGGATCGTCAACTGCGCGCGCGGCGAGCTCGTCGACGACGACGCGCTCAGGTCCGCGCTCGACTCGGGCAAGGTCGCGGGCGCCGCGCTCGACGTCTTCAGCCAGGAGCCGATCACCGACCACCCGCTGTTCTCGTACCCCAACGTCGTCGTCACCCCGCACCTGGCTGCCTCGACGACCGAGGCGCAGGACCGCGCCGGCGTGCAGACCGCCGAGCAGGTCGTGGCGGCGCTCACCGGGGGGGTCGTCTCGACCGCGGTCAACATCCCGGCGGTCAGCGCCGAGGACATGGACGCCCTCGGCCCGTTCGTGCCGCTCGCCCGCGGCCTCGGCCGGCTGGCGATGGCGCTCGGCGAGTCCTCGAGCGTCGAGCGCGTCGAGGTCGAGTACCTCGGGCGGCTCGCCGAGCACGACACGCGCCTGCTGACGCTCGCGGTGCTCAACGGCCTGCTGGCCGGGCACACCGAGGAGGAGGTCAACCTCGTCAACGCGCCGTCGCTGGCCGAGGAGCGCGGCATCCAGGTGTCCGAGCGCACGGAGACCGCGGCGCGCGACTTCACCGACCTGCTGCGCGTGACCGTGGTGTCGGACGGCGAGCGCACGCGCGTCGTCGGCACGACGCTCGGTCGGCTCCACCGCCCGCATCTGCTCGAGGCCTGGGGCCAGCGCTTCAACCTCCAGATGGATGACGGCCACCTGGTGCTCTTCCGCTACCAGGACGTGCCCGGAATGGTCGGCCGCGTCGGGACCGTGTTCGGTGGCCACGGCGTCAACATCTCCTCCGCGGCCGTCGGCCGCCAGCCGCCCGGGGCCGGCAGCGACCTCGCGGTGATGGCCGTGACCACCGACGCGCCGGTCCCCTCAGCCGTGATCGACGAGATCGTGGCGTCCGAGGGCTTCATCGCCGGGCGCGTCGTGGCACTCGACGCCTGACAGAGCATGTAGGGTCGCCGCCGTGGGCACGGAGCCCGGGGTCAAGACGACGAGCGAGCACGGCCTGAAGGCGAACGCGATCGGCTTTGTCGACGCGCTCGTGATCGGCCTTGCCTCGACCGCGCCGGCCTATTCGCTGGCCGCCGTGATCGGCCTCGTGGTCGTCGCCGTCGGCGTGCAGGCGCCGGCCGTGCTGCTGGCCTCGTTCGTCCCGATGTTCTTCATCGCGGCGGCCTTCTACTACATGAACCGCGCCGACCAGGACTGCGGGACGACGTTCTCCTGGGTGACGCGCGCGATGGGCCCGTGGTGGGGCTGGATGGGCGGCTGGGCGATCTGCACGACCGGCATCCTCGTGGTCGGCTCGCTGGCCGACGTCGCCGCGCGCTACGGGCTGCTGCTGGTGAGCTGGGACTCGGCGGCCGAGTCGAAGGCGGCGGTGACGGCGATCGCGGTGGTGATCATCGCGGTCATGACGCTCGTCTGCGTGCTCGGCACCGAGCTGTCCGCCCGCGTGCAGAACGTGATGATCTTCGCCCAGGTCGTCGCGCTGCTGGTGTTCGCGGTCGTGGCGCTGGCCAAGGTGATCGGCGGGACCGCTCCCGAGGGCTCGCTCGACCCCGAGCTGTCGTGGCTGTCGCCGTTCGCGCTCGAGGACACCGGCGTGCTCGTCAGCGGGCTGCTGATCGGCGTGTTCATCTACTGGGGCTGGGAGAGCGCGGTCAACCTCACCGAGGAGACGCAGGACTCGGAGACGACGCCCGGCAAGGCGGCGGTGCTCTCGACCGTGATCCTGCTCGTCACCTACCTGTCGGTGGCGATCGCGGTGGTCGCCTTCGCCGGCCTCGACCGGGTCGCCGAGTTCGAGGACGACGACGCGATCCTGTCGACGCTCGCCACCGACGTGCTCGGCACGCCGTGGGACCAGCTCGTCGTGCTCGCCGTGCTCACGTCGGCGCTCGCGTCGACGCAGACGACGATCCTGCCGGCCTCGCGCACCGTGCTCTCGATGGCGCGTGCGACGGCGATGCCCGGCCCGCTCGGGAGCATCCACCCGCGCTACCTCACGCCGCACGTGGCCACGATCGTGATCGGGATACTGGCGACCGTCTGGTACGTGGTCGTCAACACGCTGTCGGAGAACTTCCTCTTCGACACCCTGTCGGCGCTGTCGCTGATGATCGCGTTCTACTACGCGCTCAGCGGGCTCGCGTGCGTCATCTACTACCGGCGCGAGCTGACCAAGTCGGTGCGCAACTTCCTCTTCATCGGCCTCGCGCCGCTCACGGGCGGGTTGCTGCTCGGGTTCCTGTTCATCCGCTCGGTGTTCGACCTCGCGGACCCGGACGCGTCGTACAGCGGCGGCGCCGTGCTCGGCCTCGGCGTGCCGCTCGTGATCGGCGGCTTGTTCCTGCTGCTCGGCTTCGTGCTCATGCTCATCTGGCGCTACGGGCATAAGGCCGAGTACTTCCGGCGCCGCGGCTTCGAGGCCGTCCCGCCCGAGGTCGCCGCCGGCCGCGCCGGACCGGTCGCGCCCGTGGGGAGCGAGTGAGCGTGCTCGTCGTCGGCTTCGACGACTCGCCGGGCGCCCACCGCGCGCTCGACGTCGCGATCGAGGTCGCGCAGGGATTGGGGGATGGGCTGGTGATCGGCTTCGCGGCCCAGCCGCCGGGCCGCAGCGTCGGCGACGAGTACCGCGCGCACGCCGCCGCGCTGCGCGAGCGCGGCCAGACGCTGACGAACCTCGCGGTCGGCCGCGCGCGTGAGGCCGGCGTCGAGGCCGAGGGGCGCGTGGCCGACCTCAGGCCGGTCGACATGCTGCTCGAGCTCGCCGACGAGCACGCCGCCCGTGCGATCGTCGTCGGCACCTACGGCGAGAGCCCGCTACGCGGCGCCGTCCTGGGGTCGACGCCGCACAAGCTCCTCCACCTCAGCCGCGTGCCGGTGCTCGCGGTGCCGGCCTAGCTGACCACGGACTCCAGCGAGCGCAGCGCTCGCGCGGTGCCGCGCAGGCTCATGTACAGCATGAGCAGGCTGCTGGTGAGGAGCAGCTCGCCGGGTCCCTCGCGGCGGGCGGTCGTGACAAGTTCCGTCATGGCAGCCACGGTAGGCCACCTCCCTGGTCGCGCTCTACGGGTGCGCTGTCCAGGATGCCCGGATCACGGGTGGACCGTGTGTCGATCCCGTGAGTCCGGCGACCCAGGTAGGCGCGACCACGCGCTCGAGTGCCGCGACGACCGCGGGATCGAACCCCTGGTCGTCTTGGAGCAGCGCGAGCGCGCGCTCGGGCGTCCAGGCAGAGCGGTACACGCGGTCGGAGACCAGCGCGTCGTAGACGTCGCAGGCGGCGAGGACCCGCGTCTCGATCGCGAGGTCCGCGCCGCTCAGGCCGCGCGGGTAGCCGCTGCCGTCGAGCCGCTCGTGGTGGTCGGACACGAGGCGGCGGACCGCCTCGGGGAACCCGCCGAGCTCCTCGAGCAGGCGGCGCCCCGCCACCGGGTGACGGCGGATCTCCGCGAGCTCGTCGTCGTCGAGCGGGCCCGGCTTGCGCAGGATCGCGAGCGGCACGGAGAGCTTCCCGACGTCGTGCAGGAGGCCGCCGACGGCGAGGTCGCGGCGCGCGGCCGCGGGCAGCTTGAGCTCCTCGCCGACCTCGGCGGCGAGCAGCGCCACGCGGCGGGTGTGCTCCTCGGTCGAGGCGTCGCGCTCGGCGAGCTGCACGAGCAGGGCGCGCACGCGCGGGCCGAGGTACGCCTCCTCGGCGGCCACGAGGTCGGTTGCTCCGAGGTCGCCGACGAGCGGCCGCGACGCGCCGCCGCGCATCAGGTCGAGCACGGTCGGGATGCCGATCAGGCCGACGCCGCCGAGCTCGAGCGCGTGGCCGGCGTAGAACGCGACGTTGCCCGGTCCGAGCATCAGCTGGGTGTAGAGCGAGATCAGCAGCCACCCGCAGCCGGCGACGACGAGCAGGTCGGTGGGGCGATGGGTCAGCGCGTGGGTCTGCAGCGCGCGCTGGCAGAGCACGGCGAGGCACGCCACGCCGAAGACGAGCAGGGCGACGGCCTCCGGGCTGCCCGCCTGGGGCACCGGCGGCACGAGCTCCGGGACGGCGAGCGCGAGCGCGGCGAGCGCGAGGATGCCGACCGCCAGCGCCGCCTGGAGAGCGAGCAGCGGCGCGATCCGGCGCGGCCGCCGCAGGCCGGGGAGCGCGGTGAGCGCCAGCAGGCCGGCGCCGACCGGCAGCGACGCGCCGCCG
Source organism: uncultured Solirubrobacteraceae bacterium (assembly GCA_963789005.1). Classification (GTDB taxonomy): domain Bacteria; phylum Actinomycetota; class Thermoleophilia; order Solirubrobacterales; family Solirubrobacteraceae; genus DASSUW01. The sequence goes on along the minus strand of CAWBIZ010000012.1, from coordinate 30,323 downwards.
GCGACCGCGATCACGCCGTTCGGGCCGACCAGCACGCCGGGCGTGGCGAAGCCGTGGACGGCCAGCAGCGCGGTGGTCGTCGAGAACGCGGTGCCGAGCAGGATCGCGCGGCCGTCGCGGGCGCGGACGCCGGCCGCCGTGACCCCGGCCGCGACCGCGGCGGCCGTCCCCGCGGTCAGCAGGACGGGCCAGAAGTGGGCTTGGGCGCTCGGCTGCACGGCGTGCGCGCCGGTGACCGCGAGCAGCGCGAGCGGGAGGGCGACGACGAGCGCCGCGCACGCGTGATGCGCGAGGAGTCGGTGCGTCCCGCCGCGAGCCATTCCGGCTCGTATCGGCCGCCGGGCCGCCGTACCTGAGTGTCTACGCGCCTTGTCGCGCCACGTCGCGCCGCGCCAGGCGCCGCTGGAGCAGCACGTTGAGCGTCATCAGCACGAGCACGATCAGCAGCAGCCCGGTGGCGAGCACGTTGACCTCCGGCGGCACGCCCTGGCGGGTGGCCCCGAAGATGAACAGCGGGAACGTGATCGTCTGGCCGGCGTTGAAGCTCGTGATGACGTAGTCGTCGACCGAGATCGCGGCGGCGAGCAGCGCGGCGGCGGCCACGCCCGGAGCGATCATCGGCAGCGTGACCTTGCGGAACGTCGTCCACTCGGTCGCGCCGAGGTCCATCGCGGCCTCCTCGATGTGACGGTCCATCCCCTCCAGCCGCGCCTTCACGGTCACCACCACGAACGAGACGGTGAACATCACGTGGGCGATCACGATCGTCGCGAACCCCGTGTTGACCGCCGCCGTCAGGAACAGCGCGAGCAGCGCGGCGCCGATCACCACCTCCGGCGTCGAGAGCGGCAGGAAGACGAAGAAGTCGACCAGCGACCGCCCGCGGAAGCCGTAGCGCACCAGCGCCATCGCCATGAAGGTGCCGAGCACGGTGGCGATCACCGTCGAGATCAACGCGATCGCGAACGAGTTGCGCATCGCCGTCGCGAGGTCGGGGTTCTCGAACGGGTCGGTCCAGTGGTCGAGCGTGAAGCCCTCCCACGTGAAGTTGAAGCGCCCGGCGGGGTCGTTGAACGAGAAGACCACGATCACGAAGATCGGGATGAAGAGATAGAGCAGCGCGAGCACCGACCACCCGCCGAGCGCCCAGGTGCGCAGGCCGCCGCGCATCAGATGGCGGCCTCGGTGAGGTTGCGGGCGCCGAGCACGCGGGCGTAGAGGAAGATGCCCACGAGGATGAAGCTCATGAGGATGAAGGACAGCGCAGCGGCCTCCGGGTAGTCCTGGATCACCAGGTACTTGCTCTGGATGACGTTGCCGATCATGAACTGGCGCGGCGTGCCGAGCAGCGCGGCGTTGATGAAGTCGCCGCAGGCGGGGATGAACGTCAGCAGCGAGCCCGCGAAGATCCCGGGCAGCGCGAGCGGCAGCGTCACCTTGCGGAACGCCGTGGCGTGGCTCGCGTAGAGGTCGGTCGCCGCCTCGATCAGCCGCTTGTCGATCTTCTCGAGCGACACGTAGAGCGGCAGCGCCATGAACGGCAGGAAGTTGTAGGTGATCCCGGCGATGACGGCCGTGCGCGTGGCCAGCAGCCGCCCGTCGTCGCCCACCAGGCCGACCGTCCGCAGCGCGTCGACCACGAAGCCGTCGTCGGCGAGGATCAGCTGCCAGCTCACCGTCCGCAGCACGTACGAGACGAAGAACGGCAGGATGATCAGCAGCAGCATGAAGCTCTTCCAGCGCCCCGCCTTGAAGGCGATGAAGTACGCCAGCGGGAAGGCGATCGCCAGGCACAGGACCGTCGCCGTCGCGGCGTAGCCGAGCGAGCGCACGAACTGCTCGCTGTACTCGCTGACCGCGTCGGCGTACGTCCCGAACGCCCACGTGAACGTGTAGCCGGTCTCCGGGTCGCCGGTCTGCAGCGACACGTTGAGCTGGTTGACGAGCGGGATCGCGAAGAAGACGACCAGCCACGCGAGGCCTGGCCCGAGGAAGATCCAGGGCAGGAGCGCGCGCCGGCGGTGCAGCGAGAGGCGCAGCATGCCGGTCAGGCGCCGGTGACCTTCGCCATCGCCTCCTGCATCGCGCGCTCGTCGGCCGGCTCGAGGGTCGGGTACGACTGAAAGCGCTCCTGCACCTCCGCCGGCGGGAAGATCAGCTCGTTCTCGGCGATCTCCGGGTCCTGCTCCATCAGGACCTCCTTCGCGCCGTTGACCGGCGAGATGTAGTTGATGTAGGCGGCCAGCGTCGCCGCCACCTCCGGCTCGTAGAGGTAGTTCATCATCGTCTCGGCCGCATAGGCGTTCTCGACCCCGGTCGGCATCATCAGCTCGTCGGTGAAGATCACGTTGCCCTCCTCCGGGTAGGCGAACCGGAGGTCAGGGTTGTCGCTCTGCAGCGAGACGACGTCGCCCGAGTAGGCCATCGACAGCGCCACGTTGCCCTTCGCCAGGTCGGTCGTGTAGTCGTTGCCGGTGAACCGGCGGAACTGACCGTCCTGGTTGGCCTTGTCGATCTTCTCGATCGCGCCGAGCAGCTCGTCGAGTGTGGCCTTGGATGCGTCGACGCCGTCGCCGACCAGCACCGTGCTGGCCGCGTCGTAGGGCTCGGAGAACACCGTCACCTGGCCCTTGAACTCGGGGTCGAAGAAGTCCTTGACCGAGGTCAGCTCGCGGCCGGTCTTCTTGATGTTGTAACCGAGGCCGATCGCGCCGGACTGGAAGGGGAGCGTGAACTCGCGCTCGGGGTCGTGGACGACCGACTTGAGGTTGTCGGCCAGGTTGGAGGCGTTCGGGACGTTCTTCTTGTCGATCGGCTCGGCGTAGCCGTTGCGGATCCAGCGCGCGGTCATGTAGGTCGTCAGCGCGACGAGGTCGCGGCCGATCGGGGTGCCCTGCTCCAGCTGCTGGCGGACCTTCCCGAAGAACTCGTAGTTGTCGTTGATGTCCTCCAGGTAGCGGACCTTGCCGCCGAACTCCTTGTTGAAGTCCCGCAGCACCTTCTTGTCCATGTAGAGCGGCCAGTTGGAGAACGTCCAGTTGCCGATCGTCGTCTTGGGATGGCTGACGGACTCGGCCTTCTCCTGGCTCTCCTCGCCCGACTTCTCGGCCGTGCCCTCGACGCCGCCGCACGCGGCGAGCAGCGTCGACAGGCCGCTGACCGCCAGCCCGGCGCTCCCGGCGCGCCCGATGAAGCGCCGGCGCGACAGCCGCTGCGCCGTCAGGTACTCGTCGAGTGCGCGTTCGAATCGCGGGTCCGTCATGAGGTCTCCTTGGGGACGACGAAGGTGTGCTGCGGGTCCCAGGCCAGCTGGACCTCGCGGCCGGGCCCGAGCGACTCCGGCTCGGCCCCGTCGAGGTTCTGGGCGAAGACGGTCAGCTCCTCGCCGCCCGCGGCGCGGACGACGTACTGGATCGACACGCCGAGGAAGGACGCGACGACGACCGTGCCGCGCAGCACGTTGGCGCCGTCGGAGACGGCGTGGCCGGCGGGGGAGAGCGTCACCTTCTCCGGGCGGACGCCGATCCGGACCGCGCCGCCGTGGCCGCCGGCGCGCATCGACGGCACGCGCAGCGTGGCACCGTCGTGGGTCTCGGCCGTCGCGAGGCCGTTGTCCGACGGCTGCATCTGCGCGTCGACGAGGTTGGAGACCCCGAGGAAGTTGGCGACGAACTCGGTCCGCGGCGTTTCGTAGAGCTCGGCAGCACCGCCGGCCTGCTCGATCTTCCCCTCGCTCATGACGGCGATCGTGTCGGCCATCGTCATGGCCTCCTCCTGGTCGTGCGTGACGTGCACGAACGTGATCCCGACCTCTTGCTGGATCCGCTTGAGCTCGATCTGGAGCTGCTTGCGCAGCCGCAGGTCGAGGGCACCGAGCGGCTCGTCGAGCAGCAGGGCGCGAGGGCGGTTGACGAGCGCGCGCGCCAGCGCGACGCGCTGCTGCTGGCCGCCGGAGAGCTGCGCGGGCTTGCGCTTGGCGAAGGTGCCGAGCTGGACCATCTCGAGCGTCTCGCCGACCCGCTTGCGCACCTCGGCGCGGTCGACCTTCTTGCGCTCGAGGCCGAACGCCACGTTGCGCTCGACGGAGAGGTGCGGGAACAGCGCGTACGACTGGAAGACCGTGTTGACGTCGCGCTTGTAGGGCGGGAGCTGGGTGACCTCGTTGCCGCCGAGGTACACGCGGCCTGCGGTCGGGTCCTCGAAGCCACCGATCATCCGCAGCGTCGTCGTCTTGCCACAGCCCGACGGCCCGAGCAGCGCGTAGAACGCGCCGCGCGGGATCTCGAGCGTGAGGTCGTCGACCGCCGTCGCCTCCCCGAACCGCTTGGTCACCGAGTCGAGGCGGATGTCCGCGTCGTCGGTCATGACTCCTCAGGCGTCGACACCGCGTCGTACCACTCCTTCCGGGGTGCGCCCGTGAGCTCGAAGACGACGTGCTTGATCGCGGTGTACTCCTCGAGCGCGTACATGGACATGTCCTTGCCGAACCCCGATCCCTTTACTCCGCCGTGCGGCATCTCGGACCCGATGGCGAGGTGCTCGTTGATCCAGACGGTGCCGGCCTCGAGCTCGCGCGCCGCGCGCTGGGCGCGGAAGACGTCGCGCGTCCAGGCCGAGGCGGCGAGGCCGTAGCGGGTGTCGTTGGCCATCGCCAGGCCCTCGTCGTCCGTGGCGAAGCCGAGCACGCAGACGACCGGGCCGAAGACCTCGTTCTGGACGATCTCGGAGCTCTGGTCGGCGTCGGTGATCACGGTGGGTGGGTAGAAGGCGCCGGGGCCGTCGATCGGCTCGCCGCCGCGGACCACGGTGGCGCCGGCGGCGACGGCGCGCTCGACGAAGCCGTGGACGCGCTCTCGATGCTGTAACGCGATCAGCGGCCCGAGGTTCGTGGCGTCGTCCATCGGGTCGCCGACGACGAGCCGGTCGACCTTGTGCAGGAGCCGCTCGAGGAACGCGTCGTGTAGGCCGTCGTGGACATAGATGCGGGTGGCGGCGGTGCAGTCCTGGCCGCAGTTCGCGAACGCGCCGACGATCGCGCCCTCGGCAGCGGCCTCGACGTCGGCATCCTCGAACACGACGAAAGGCGCCTTGCCGCCCAGCTCGAGGTGGACTCGCTTGACCGTGCCGGCGGCGTCGCGCATGACGCTCGCGCCGGTGCGGGTGGAGCCGGTGACCGAGATCAGCGCCACGTCCTCGTGGCGGGCGAGCGCGCCGCCGACCTCCGCGCCGGGGCCGGGGATGACGTTCAGGACGCCGGGCGGCAGTCCGGCCTCGAGCGCCAGCCGGCCGAGCATGAGCGCGGTCAGCGGCGTCAGCTCGGAGGGCTTGAGCACGATCGTGTTGCCGGCCGCCAGCGCGGGCCCGATCTTCCAGGCGGCCATGTTGAGCGGGTAGTTCCAGGGCACGATCGCCGCGCACACGCCGATCGGCTCGCGCCGGATCGTGCTCGTCAGCCCTTCGAGGTACTCGCCCGACGCCTTGCCCTCGAGGTTGCGGGCGGCGGCCGCGAAGAAGCGCAGGTTGTCGATCGTCAGCGGGAGGTCGAACGCGCTCGAGAACTTCAGCGGCTTGCCGGTGTTGCGCGACTCCGTGCGCGCGAAGTCGTCGGCCCGCTCCTCGAGCAGGTCGGCCATGCGGTCGAGCACGGCCGCACGCTCGGCGGGCGTGATGCGGCTCCAGTCGCCCTTGCGGAACGCGGCGCGGGCGGCCGCGACCGCGCGGTCGGCGTCGGCAGCCGTGGCGTCGGCGACCTCGGCCAGCGGCTCGCCGGTGGCGGGATCGTGGACCGTGCGCGTGTTGGCTGTGGGGGCGTCCTGCCCGTCGACCAGCAGCGCATGGGCCTGCGCGTCCTCAATCATCGTGACCCTCCAAGTCCGGCGCCACATTTTCGCGTTCCGAGGAGCCGCGCAATGGACACTGCGGCGTGTCTTGTTCCACAATAACTGCCGGATCGTATTGCTCCGGCTCCGCAGCCCACGTCAGTGCCGGTCGCCGGAGAACGCCACCGTCGTGCGGCCGGCGTAGCCGGGCGCGACACGCTGCGCGAGCGCGCCCGCCGGGCGGGCGTCGATCGCGGGTCGAAGCGCGTCGTGGCTGCGCAGCAGCGCGAGCGTGGTGGCGACCTGGAAGTCGGCGACGTTCGGCCGGTCGCCGCCGAGCAGGCCGTCGGCGATCCAGCCGTCGACGCGGTCGAGCATGCGCGGGAGGTCGACGAGGTCCTGGCGGATGGCGGCGTCGCTCGACTCGTGGTCGCGCGCGAGGATGCGGATGATCAGCGGCGCGGCGGGCATCACGAGCGGGCGCGGGAGGACGAGGTTGGAGCCCTCGAGGTAGCTGTCGACCGCCGCCGGCTCGCGGACCAGCGCCCAATACGTCATACGGCGGGCGAGCTGCTGGAACTCGCCGTCGGCCCACTCCTCGACGGCCTCCACCTCTGCGCGGCGCTCGTGGGGGACGAGTCGCGGCTCGGGGCGGATGTGGTCGAGCGCGCGGGCGATCCTGCCCGTGGTCTGCACCCGCCGCCCATCGTCGAGGACGAGCGCCGGCACCGTGGCCCGGCGGAAGCGCAGGAATCGCAGCATGCCGCGGTGGAACCACTGCGGGAGATCGGTGCGGGTGTACGCGATCCCCTTGTGGCCGAGCATCAGCTCGGCTGCGTAGGCGGGGTGCGAGCCCGGGATGGCGTACAGCCGCGCGGCCATGCCCAGGAGTCTGACGGCTGCGTTGCGAGACTGGCGCGGTGGGCGATCGTCATCGCACGCGCGCGCTGCTCGGATTCGCCGGCTTCGGCGTCTTCTGGGGAGCGTGGGGCGCCGCGTTGCCGCTCGTGCAGGCGCATGCCGGCGCCGGCGACTCGGCGCTCGGGCTCGCGCTGCTGTGCATCGGCGCGGGTGCGCTGGCCTCGATGCGACCGGCGGGCGTGCTCGTCGACCGCGCCGGCCCGGGCGCGGTCCCGGCCGTCGTGGCGGGCTTCGCGCTGTGCGCGCTCCTGCCCGCGATCGCCACCTCGCCGCTCGCGCTCGCCGCCGCGCTCCTCGCGCTGGGGGCTGCGTCCGGCGCGGTCGACGTCGCCATCAACGCCGAGGCCGCGCACGCGGAGGCACACGGGCGGAGCGCGATGAACCTCGCGCACGGCGGGTTCTCGCTCGCCGTGGTCGCGGCCAGCGTGCTCGCCGGGGTGCTGCGGAGTGCAGGGGCAGGCCTCGGGGTCGTGTTCGGGGCCGTGGCGGTGCTGCTCGTGGCGGTCGCCGTCGTACTCGCGGTGCTGCGCGTGCCGCGGCCCGCTCCGAACACCGGCGCCGCACCACGCGCGCGGCTGCTGCGGATACCCCGTCCGCTCGCCGTTCTTGGAGCGCTCGCGGCGCTCGCGTATCTCGTCGAGAACGCGTGGCAGAGCTGGAGTGCCGTCCTGCTCGAGGGCGATCTGGGCGCCGCTCCCGCGGCCGCCGCGCTCGGGCCGGCGCTGTTCGGCGCATCCGCTGCCGCCGGGCGCTTCGCCGGTCACGGCCTCGCCGGCCGTACGTCCGAGCGCCGCCTGCTCGCGGTCGGAGCCGCGGTCGGAGCCGCGGGGACGCTGCTCGGCGCGCTCGCGCCGACGCCCGCGGTCGCGCTCGTGGGCATCGCCGTCGCGGGTGCCGGGACCTCCGTCTGCGCACCGACGCTGATCGGCCTCGCCGGCCGGCTCGCGGCGCCCGGCGAGCGCGCCAGCGCCGTTTCGGCCGTGACCACGATCGCGTATTCGGGATTTCTCGTCGGGCCGGCGATGGTGGGGCTTGCCGCGGGCGCCACGAGCCTCCCGGTGGCGCTGGCGGGGGTCGCGGCGCTCGCCGCGGTGCTCGCCGTCGGCGCGCGCGCGGCTCCCACGACTTCACGTTGACGTTTCGTCGGGCGGACGGCGGGCAGACGCGACGTTCCGGACATTGTCCGCTCCTGCGCGCGTGCGACCATCAGAGGTCATGACCGCGATCGACGCCGTCGGCACCGACGATCTGCAGGAGCTCGCGCATCGGCATCTGCTGATGCACTTCACGCGCAACGGCGCGTTCGGACCCGGCGGCAACCGGCTGCTGGTGCTCGAGCGCGGCGAGGGCGCGTACGTGTTCGACACCGAGGGCCGGCGCTACCTCGACGGGCTGAGCTCGCTGTTCTGCTGCCAGCTGGGCTACTCGTTCGGCGAGGAGATGGCCGCCGTGGCGGGCGAGCAGCTCTCGACACTCGCGTTCAACACCAACTGGGCGACGGCGCATCCGCCCGCGATCCGGCTCGCCGAGGCGCTGGCCGAGCGCGCGCCCGGCGACCTCAACCGCGTGTTCTTCACCAGCGGCGGCTCGGAATCCGTCGAGGCGGCGTGGAAGATCGTCCGCCAGCACTACCTGGCACGCGGGGAGCCGCAGCGCACGAAGGCGATCGCGCGCGAGATCGCCTACCACGGGGTGACGCTCGGAGCGCTCTCGTTCACCGGCGTGATGCCGATGAAGGAGCCTTTCGGCGCCGCGCCGATCCCGGTCGTGCGGGTGGCGAACACCAACGCGTTCCGGCACGAGCTGGAGCACGACCCGGCCGCCCACTGCGCGCGCCTGCTCTCCGAGATGGAGCGCACGATCGTCGAGACCGGGCCGGAGACGGTGGCGATGATCATCGCCGAGCCTGTTCAGAACGCCGGCGGCGCGCTCGTGCCGCCGGACGGCTACTGGGCCGGCCTGCGCGAGCTGGCGGACCGCTACGGGATCGCGCTCGTCGCCGACGAGGTGATCACGGGCTTCGGCCGCATCGGCGAGTGGTTCGCCTCCGCCCGCTACGGCGCGACGCCCGACGTCATCACGCTCGCCAAGGGCATCACGTCGGCGTACGCGCCGATGGGCGCCGTCGTCGTGTCGGACCGGATCGCCGAGCCGCTCTACGACGACGGCCGCATGCTGCTGCACGGCATCACCTTCGGCGGGCATCCGGTGGCCGCGGCGATCGCCCTGCGCAACATCGAGATCTTCGAGCGCGAGGGCGTGCTCGAGAACGTGCGCGAGCACGAGGGCTATCTGCGCGAGCGGCTGGAGGAGCTGAGCGAGCGGCTGCCGATCGTCGCCGACGTCCGCGGCGCCGGGTACTTCTGGGCGCTCGAGCTGGTGCGCGACGCCGACGCGACGCGGTTCGACGCCGAGGCGCGCGAGCGGCTCCTGCGCGGCTTCCTCGCCGGCCGGCTGCTCGAGGAGGGCCTGATCGCGCGCCCCGACGACCGGGGGGACGCCGTGCTGCACCTGTCGCCGCCGCTGATCTGCGGCCGCCGCGAGCTCGACGAGCTGGTCGCCAAGGCCGAGGCCGTGCTCGCCGACGCCTCCGAGCGCTTCTTCGTCGCGTAGTGCAGCACGACGCGCACGGGTACTGGCTCGCGGAGGCCGGGCCGGTCGAGCCGACGGCGCCCGCCGTGGGTGACATCGAGGCGGACATCGTCGTCATCGGCGGCGGCTACGCCGGCATGTGGACCGCCTGGCACGTGCTCGAGCGCGACCCGTCCGCGCGCATCGTCCTGCTCGAGGCCGACCGGTGCGGACACGGGCCGAGCGGCCGCAACGGCGGGTTCGTCGAGACGTTCTGGTCGAACCTGCCGGCGCTGCGTGAGCGGCTCGACGACGAGCGCGCGCTCGCCATCTGCCGCGCCTCGTCGGACAGCGTGCGCGCGATCGGCGCGTTCTGCGAGAACGAGGGCGTCGACGCCTGGTTCCGTCCCGCGAGCTTCGTGCTCGCGTCGACCGACGACGTGCAGGACGCCGTGATCGACCGGGTGCTCGCCGCGGCGGCGATCGCGCCCGACCACGTGCTCCCGCTCGACCAGTCCGCGCTGCGAGCCCGCTGCGACTCGCGCCGCTTCCGGCGCGGGCTGCTCGTGCCCGACGACGCGACCGTGCAGCCGGCGCGGCTCGCGCTCGGCCTGCGGCGGCGGCTGCTCGAGCGCGGCGTCGCCATCCACGAGCGCTCGCGAGTGCGGACGATGCGGGTCGCGCCGCGGTCGGTGGAGGTCGAGACGGCGGCCGGGGCGCGCGTGCGCGCGGGCGCGGCCGTGCTGGCCGTCAACGCCGCGACGCGTGGCGTGCGGCCGCTCCGCGGGCGGCTGTCGGTGACCTCGTCGCACATCGTGCTCACCGAGCCGGTCCCGGACGTGCTCGAGCAGATCGGCTGGACCGGCGGCGAGGCGATCACCGACGCGCGGACCTTCGTTCACTACTTCCGCACCACGCCTGACGGGCGGATCGCGTTCGGCTGGGGCGGCGGGCGGCTGGCGTGGGGTGCGCGGCTCGACGGACGCGTCGAGGTCGACGCCGGCGTGGCCGCCACCGTGCACGAGCATCTGCTGGAGATGTTCCCGGGACTGGCCGGACGGCGGATCACGCACGCGTGGGGCGGCCCGATCGACGTCTCGCCGAGCCACCTGCCGCAGGTCGGCACGCTCGACGACGGGCCTGTGCACTACGCGTTCGGCTTCACCGGCAACGGCGTCGGGCCGTCGCACCTGGCCGGCGACGTGCTCGCCTCGCTCGCGCTCGGCGAGGACGATCGCCGGCTCGCGCTCGTCGACCCCGCGCCGGCCGTCGTGCCACCCGAGCCGATCGCCTGGGTGGGCGGCATGATCGTGCGGCGCGCGTTCCTGCGAGCGGAGCGTCTCCACGCCGCCGGACGCCGCCCCGACCCGCTCACGCGCGCCGCCTGCGCGGCCCCGCGCGCGCTCGGGATCCACGTGTCGCGCTGACGCACCGCAGCGCGTGAGTTAACCTGGATGGCTCATGGCGCGTCGTCGGCTCGACCTCCTTCAGCAGCTCGCGCCATGAACGACGACCGGGTCGTCATCTTCGACACCACGCTGCGAGACGGGGAGCAGTCCCCGGGGATCTCGCTCAACCCGACCGAGAAGCTGGAGATCGCGCACCAGCTCGCCCGGCTCGGCGTGGACGTGATCGAAGCGGGCTTCCCGATCGCCTCGCCCGGTGATTTCGAAGCCGTCCGCGCGATCGCGCGCGACGTCCACGGACCGGTCATCGCCGGCCTGGCTCGTGCGCACGCCGCCGACATCGAGCGCGCGGCGGACGCGGTGCGCGACGCGGAGCGACCGCGGATCCACACCTTCATCTCGACGTCCGACATCCACATCGAGCACCAGCTGCAGTCGACGCGCGAGGACGTGCTCGGCCAGGCGCGGGCGGCGGTCGCGCACGCCAAGTCGTTCGCCGACGACGTCGAGTTCTCGCCGATGGACGCCACGCGCGCCGACGTCGACTTCACCGCCGAGGTGGTGGCCGCCGCGATCGACGAGGGCGCGACCACGATCAACATCCCGGACACCGTGGGCTACGCGATGCCGGACGAGTACGCGGGCTTCCTCCGGCGCCTGTACGAGCTGGTGCCGGCGCTGCGCGGCGTCGTGCTGTCGGTGCACTGCCACGACGACCTCGGGCTCGCGGTCGCCAACTCGTTCGCGGGCGTGCAGGCCGGCGCCCGCCAGGTCGAGTGCGCGATCAACGGGATCGGCGAGCGCGCGGGCAACGCGTCGCTCGAGGAGTTCGTGATGCTCCTGCACACGCGCGCCGACGCCGTCCGGCTGTCGTGTGAGGTGCAGACGCGCGAGATCGCCCGCACGAGCCGGCTGGTCTCCCGGCTCACCGGCTATCCGGTGCAGCCGAACAAGGCGATCGTGGGGCGCAACGCGTTCGCGCACGAGTCCGGCATCCACCAGGACGGCGTGCTGAAGGAGCGCTCGACGTACGAGATCATGGACGCCGCCACGGTCGGCGTCGACGACGTGTCGTCGATCGTGCTCGGCAAGCACTCCGGCCGGCACGCGCTCAAGTCGGCTCTGGAGGAGCTGGGCTTCACCGTCGACGGGCAGGCGCTGAACACGGCGTTCAAGCGCTTCAAGGAGATCGCGGACAAGAAGAAGCAGGTGACCGCGATGGACCTCGAGGCGCTGGTGACCGACGAGCTGCGCACCGAGCTCGCCTCGTACACACTCGAGTGGTTCGACGTCGAGGCGTCCTCGCGCCGCCCGCCGCACGCGGTGGTCGCGGTCCGCCTGCCGTCGGGCGACGTGGTCCAGGGCAACTTCACGGGCGACGGACCGGTCGACGCGATCTTCCGCGCGATCAACGTCGCGACGACGCGCGAGGCGCGGCTGCGCGAGTTCCGGATCGACGCGGTGACCGGCGGCCAAGACGCGCTCGGCGAGGCCAGCGTCGTGCTCGAGGTCGCCGGCCAGTCGGCCGCCGGGCAGGGCGTGTCGACCGACATCATCGAGGCGGCAGCGCTCGCGTACGTGCGCGCGCTGGGGAACGCGGAGCGCAAGGTGGCGCTTGCCGCCGAGGCGGCCGAAGCACCCGAGCTGACGCCGACGCCCTAGAAGAAGCGGCCGCAGTCGTCGAGCGCGGCCGTGCGCTCGTTCACGTACGAGACCTTCAGCGGGCCGGTCGCGTTGCCGGTGAATGCCGACACGGGAACGGCCGGGAACGCCGCCTCGGCGCGGGCGATGCAGCTCCGGTAGCGCGACTCGCCGACGAGCAGGATCGAGCACACGAGCAGCACGACGACGGCGACGGGAACGAGCACTGGCGGCATGGAGCGGAGCGCGGGAGCGGTCGTCACGGCGGCTGCTGCCTTCGACGCGGCGCCGGCAAGTCCTCGTTCACCGGGTTCGCATCGAGCGAGTATCCTCGTCCGCCGGGTCACGCGCATGCGCGAATTTCGGGTTGCCGTCATAGGGATCGCGACGATCGTCGTCGGGCTGTTCGGTGCCACTGCTTCAGCGACGGCGCAGGACGTTGCGATCACGGGCGCCGTGCTGCGGCTCGACAGCGCCGGTCGCGCGCCGGTGACGCTGCAGTGTGCGAGTGAGGCCTCGTCCGCCCGCTGCCGCGGAGTGCTGCGGCTGGTGGGCGCTGAGCCGCCCGTGAGCGGCGACACGCTCGCTCGCGCGGAGTATTCGATCCGGCGCGGCCGCGAGCGGACCCTGCTCCTGCGCGTGTGGCGGGCGGGCCGCGCCGAGGCGAACCGCGAGGGCCTCGTCAACGTGATCGGGATCGCTTCAGGCGCCGGCGAGGACGCCCGCCGCCGGCTCTTCCTCCGCCGCGGCTCGATGCTCCAGTCCAGCCCCGTCCCCGGCCCCGCAGGGCCCGCAGGCCCGGCAGGCCCCGCAGGTGCGGCAGGCCCGGCGGGCCCCGAGGGCGCCGCCGGTCCAGCCGGCCCCGAGGGGCCCGGAGGCGGCCCGCCAGGCCCCCAGGGTCCGCAGGGCGAAACGGGAGCGACGGGGCCAGCCGGGCCGCAGGGCGAGACGGGTCCCCAGGGGCCACAGGGCGACCCGGGCCCGACCGGCGCCCAGGGGGTCCAGGGCGCGACCGGGCCGGCCGGTGCGCAGGGCGAGCAGGGTCCGCAGGGTGGGACGGGCGCGACCGGCGCCCAGGGGCCGCAGGGCGCCACCGGGCCTGCCGGCCCGCAGGGCGAGCAGGGTCCTCAGGGCCCGACGGGCTCCCAGGGGCCTCAGGGTGACACGGGCGCGACCGGTCCCCGAGGGCTGCAGGGGGAGACCGGTGCAACCGGTCCGCAGGGTCCAACGGGCCAAACCGGTCCCACGGGACCGGCAGGTCCGCAGGGTGACACGGGGCCGGCGGGGCCAACCGGCGCAACCGGCGCGCAAGGTGCGACCGGGCCGGCAGGGCCGCAGGGTCCCGTGGGCGCGACAGGAGAAACGGGCGCGACCGGGCCGCAGGGTCCCGTGGGCGCGACGGGAGAAACGGGCGCGACCGGGCCGCAGGGTCCCACCGGTCCCGCGGGGGCAACCGGCGCGACCGGGGCTCAGGGTCCCGCCGGTGCGACCGGCGCGACCGGGGCTCAGGGTCCCGCAGGTCCGACGGGCGCGACCGGGGCTCAGGGTCCCGCAGGTCCGACGGGCGCGACCGGGGCCACGGGGGCGACCGGGGCGCAGGGACCAGCCGGGCCGGCGACCTCGCAACGAGTCGTCGGCACCCCGGCGCAGACCGCCCTCAACCCCGTCAAGGGCACGGCGCTGGCCGCGACCGCGACGTGCCCCGCCGGGAAGGTGCTTCTCGGCGGTGGCGGGCAGGCCACCGAGAACGCCGCGCCCATCGACCAGTCGGTGCACCTGCAGCAGAGCTATCCCAGCAGCACGACGGTCTGGACCGTCGTCGGCATCGTCAATCCCATCGATCTCTCCGCCGCCGGCGCGCGCATGACCGTGACCGCCTACGCCCTCTGCACCCCCTGAGGGGCACTACTCAGCGGGCCAGCGCGCGGCCCTGGGCGAACGCGGCGTCGAGGACCTGCTCGGTCGCGGTCCCGGCCATCAGATCGCCGCCCATCGCCTCGACCGAGGCGGCGTTCGGGACGATCGTGCGGACGCGCATGCCGCGCGCTCGCAGCGCCAGCTCCTCGGCCGCCAGCGCGGTGGCCGTGAACGCACGCAGCGCTCCGGCCATCGAGCGCGCGCTCGGCGGCCCGGCGGTAGGCGCGAGGCAGTACACGCGGGCGCTGCGACCGCCGGGTGCGGCGTCGAGGTTCGTCGGGCTCCACACGCCGCCGTCCACGTACTCGCGGCCCCCGATCTCGACCGGCGCGAACAGCCACGGCACGGCGCACGAGGCGAGAACGGCGTCGGCGACGCTTGTGACCGGCGCTCCCGGGGCGCCGAACACCACGCGGCGGCCGCTGCGGCGATCGACCGCCGTGACGCGGAGCCGGCCGTCGAACCGGGCGCCGAGTTGGCGGAGCTGATGGCCGAGGCCGTCGAGCCCGCGCTGCGGTCGCGGAGCGGTGGCCAGCGCCGCAGCCCGCGCCAGCCGGCCGGCCGGCTCGAGGCCTCCGAGAGCCACGGGCGCCAGCGGCGAGGCGGCAGCGGCGCCGACTCGCGCCGCAGCCCCGCCGAGCCGCCGCAGGGCGCCGGTCGCCTCGGGAGCCGCGGGCGCGCCCCATGCGCGACCCGCGCGATTCCCGGCTTCCGGCCGCCGCCCGCCGGCCAGCGCAGCGGCCACGATCGAGCCGGCCGACGTGCCGACCACGTACTCGCAGCGGCGGAAGTCGAGCCCGGAGACTGACTCGAGCCCGCTCAGCAGCCCGCGCAGCCACGCCTCCCCGAGCGTCCCGCCGGCGCCAAGCACGAGCGTGTCGGGCAGATCGACGATCGGCGTGGGCACGCGTTCCATGATGGCGCCCCGTGCGCGAGCACCCGGCGCCACGCGCATCCGTACGTGATAACGTACAACCGTATGGCGGCGATCGCGATCGGCCCGCGCGTGAGAGCGTTGCGCGAAGCGATGGACCTCTCGCTCCGAGACCTCGCGACCCGGTCCGGCGTCTCCGCGCCCATGCTCTCCCAAGTTGAGCGCGGCGAGACCAGTCCGACGTTGCAGACCGCCGCCCGGATCGCGCAGGGCCTCGAGCTGCGGCTCTCTCAGCTGCTCAGGCTCGACGAGAGCGGCTCGGTGAGCGTGGTCAAGGCCGGCGAGGGGCGGGTCGGCGGCGCCGACGGGCATCGCTACGAGATCCTCAGCCCGCCGCTGCCCGGGCTGCGCGCCGAGCTCTCCCGCCACCGGCTCGCGCCCGCCGCAGCCACCGGCGGCCCCGGCGACCCGCCGATGCACGAGCCGGGCGCGCGGGAGACCGCGGTCATCGAGAGAGGCACCGTCGACCTGCTCGTCGACGGCATGCGCCAGCGCCTCGAGACCGGCGACACCGTGACCTTCGACGCCGACCTGCCGCATCACTTCGAGAACCCCGGAAAGGAGGAGGCCGTCCTGCTGGCCGTCGTCTCGGCGGGGCTGCGCCGCTCATGACCCCGAGCACGCTCTTCGACAAGATCTGGGCCGAGCACGAGGTCGCGCCCGGCCTGATCTACATCGACCTCCACCTCGTCCACGAGGTCACCAGCCCGCAGGCCTTCGACGGCCTCCGGCTCGCCGGGCGCCCGGTCCGCCGGCCCGACCGCACGCTCGCCACCGCCGACCACAACGTGCCTACCGACGGCACGCCCGTCGCCGCACGCATCCGCGACGAGCTCTCGCGCGTCCAGGTCGAGACGCTCGAGCGCAACTGCGCGGAGTTCGAGATCCCGGTCTACTCGATCGGCTCCGACCGCCAGGGGATCGTGCACGTGATCGGGCCGGAGCTCGGCGTCACCCAGCCGGGCATGACGATCGTCTGCGGCGACTCCCACACCGCCACACACGGCGCCTTCGGGGCGCTCGCGTTCGGCATCGGCACCAGCGAGGTCGAGCACGTGCTCGCCACCCAGTGCCTCGCGCAGCGCAAGCCGAAGAGCATGCGGATCAACTACTCGGGCGAGCTCGGCTTCGGCGTCACGCCGAAGGACCTGATCCTCGGCACGATCGGCCAGATGGGCACGAACGGCGCGGCCGGCCACGTGGTCGAGTACGCCGGCCCGGTGATCGAAGGGCTCTCGATGGAGGGCCGGATGACGATCTGCAACATGACGATCGAGGGCGGCGGCCGGGCGGGGATGATCGCGCCCGACGACACGACGTTCGAGTGGGTCATCGGACGACCCGCTGCGCCCCAAGAGCTCGACCCCGCCTGGCGCGAGCTCCACACCGACGAAGGCGCCAGCTTCGACACCGAGATCGACGTCGACGCCGGCGCGCTGTCGCCGCTCGTGACCTGGGGTACGACGCCCGGCATGGTCGTGCCCGTCACCGAGGCGGTCCCCGAGCCCGACGGTGACAGCGACGAGCGCGCCCTGAAGTACATGGGCCTCGAGGCCGGCACGCCGATGAAGGAGATCCGGCTCGACCGCGTGTTCATCGGCTCGTGCACGAACTCGCGGATCGGCGACCTGCGGGCCGCGGCCGACGTCGTCAAGGGGCGCCGCGTCGCGAGCAGCGTCGACGCCATGGTCGTCCCCGGCTCGCAGCAGGTCGCGGCGCAGGCCGAGGCCGAGGGGCTCGACGAGGTCTTCCGCGCCGCCGGCTTCGACTGGCGCACCGCGGGGTGCTCGATGTGCCTGGGCATGAACCCGGACATCCTGCAGCCGGGAGAGCGCTGCGCGTCGACCTCGAACCGCAACTTCGAGGGCCGCCAGGGCCGCGGCGGGCGCACCCACCTGGTCTCGCCGCAGATGGCCGCCGCGGCCGCCATCGAGGGCCACTTCGTCGACATCCGGGACTGGAGCTGACATGGACCCCGTGACCACGGTCTCCGGCAGGGTCAGCGTGCTCGACCGCGCCGACGTCGACACCGACCAGATCATCCCCAAGCAGTTCCTCAAGCGCGTCGAGCGGACCGGCTTCGGAGAGTTCCTGTTCTACGACTGGGCGAAGGAGGACGGCTGGGACCTGCCGTCCAACCCGATCCTCGCCACCGGCCCGAACTTCGGCTGCGGCTCCTCGCGCGAGCACGCCCCGTGGGCGCTGCAGGACTACGGGTTCAAGGCCGTCGTCGCAGCCAGCTTCGCGGACATCTTCTTCAACAACTGCACCAAGATCGGCCTGCTGCCGGTCCTGCTGCCCGAGGACGACGTGCGTGCGCTGATGGAGGCCGGCGAGGCCGAGATCGACCTCGAGGCCCGCGAGGTCCGCTTCGACGGTCGCGTCGCGACGTTCGAGCTCGACGACGAGATTCGCCACCGGCTGCTCAACGGCCTCGACGACATCGCGCTGACGCTGCAGCAGGGCGACGCGATCGACGCCTACGAGCGCGACCGCGAGCGCGCCGGCCCGGTCACGACGAGCCTGTAGCCATCAGCCGTGCCAGCTCGGCGCGGCGGCGGATCCCGAGCTTGCGGAAGACGTTGCGCAGGTGGTGCTCGACGGTCTTGGTGCTCACGAACAGCGCCGTCGCGGCCTCGCGGTTGGTCAGGCCCTGGGAGACGAGCTGGGCGACGCGCAGCTCGTGCGCCGTGAGCTCGGCCGCGTCGCTGGGCTCGGGCGTGCGCGCCACCGCCCCCGCGGCCCGCAGCTCGCGGCGCGCGCGCTCGGCGAACGGCGCGGCCCCCACACGCTCGAACCCGGTCAGCGCGTCGCGCAGCGCGTCGCGCGCCTCGTCGCGGCGATCGACCGCGCGCAGCCACTCGCCGAACGCGAGCTGCGTGCGGGCGAGCTCGAACGGCGCCGGGCCGGCCTCGTGGAGCTCGAACGCGCGCCGGAAGTGCGCCTCGGCGAGGTCCGGCGAGGCCGTGAGGCCGCGCATGCGCTCGAGCATCGCGGGCGCGATCCGCCGATGCTCGGTGTTGCGCGCGTAGTGCTCGACCAGCTCGGCGGCGTCGTCGTCGCGCCCGGCGCGCACGTAGACATCCACCAGGTGCGGCGCCCACAGCACGTTGCCGGGGAGCGCCTCGGCCCGCACCGCCTCGAGCCGCACGATCGCTTCGTCGAGGTCATCGGTCGCCGCCGCGAGCGTGCCGAGCGCGTAGCGGGCGTAGATCGCGGGCAGCGGCACGCGCCGCCGCTCGCCGAGCTCGATCGCCCGCTCGGCGGCAGCCACCGCGGCCGGCTCGTCCCCGCGCCACGCGTGCACCGCGGCGAGCATGCCGAGCGCGATCACGAGCGCCGGGTCCTGGCCGGTCTGCTCGGCGAGCGCGACGGCCTCCTCGGCGTCGGCGCGCGCCTGGCCGAGCCGGCCGAGCGCGAGGTTGCCCTGTGCGCGGGCGGCGAGCGGGTAGGGGAGAGCGCCGACCGCGACCGCGGCCCGCCCAGCCGCCACCAGCCGGTCGAGCACCTCGACGCCGTGCTCGTACTCCTCGATCCACAGCCAGCCGTGAGCCGCCAGCGCCACCACCTCGGGCGCGAGCGAGAGCGCCAGCGCGATGTCGTCGCCCAGCCGCCGCTCGCCCTCGGCCAGCAGCCGCCGGCCCTCGGCCACGTCGGGCACCGACATCCGCGCGGCGCCCGCGCACAGCAGCGCGAGCGCCGTGAGCAGCTCGACGTCGCCCGCCAGCCCGACCGCCCGCTCGGCGTCCGCCAGCCAGCCCTCGTGGTCGCGCAGCGCCATCGCGCCGAGGGCAGACAGCAGCAGCAGCATCGCGGCGGCCGGCGGCGCACTGCTTTCGAGCCGCTCGGCCTGGGTGCGGAGGAGATCGCGCGCCTCGCCGGTGCGGCCCGTGCGCAGCATCAGCTGGGCGCGCAGCGTGCGCAGCTCGGTGACCACGGTCGTCACGTCGCCGTGCGCGACCGCCAGCACGCGCTCGGCCTGCTCGAGCCGGGCGAGCCCGACGTCCGGCTGGCCGGCCGGCAGCAGGTCGCGCGCGGTCTCGACGAGCCGCCGCGCCCGTTCGAGCGGGTCCGGTGAGAGCTCGGACGCCCGCAGGTGGGCGTGCGCGGCCGAGGCGAACCCCGCGCTTGCGCGCGCGGTCTGGGCGGCGTGCTCGAGCGCGCCCGCGACCGCCTCGTCAGGAAGCGCGGCGGCCGCGGCCAGCTGCCACGCCTGGCGCGGGTCGTCGGCGGGCAGCGCGTGGGCGACGGCGCGGTGCGCCGCCCGGCGCGCCACGGTCTCGGCCTCGTGGTAGGAGGCGGCGCGCAGGAGCGGATGCCGGAACGCGATCTCGCCCGGGCCGAGCGACACGATGCCCGCGCTCTCGGCCGGTTCGAGCGCGGCGACGTCGAGCCCGGCGGCGGCGAGCGCTCCGAGCACCACGTCACCGCGGCGGACGTCGGCGGCGGCCACCACCAGCAGCGCCCGCCGCGTGTCGTCCGGCAGCGCGCGCATGCGCCGCGCGAGGATCCGCTCGAGCGTCGACCCGGGCGGCAGCGGTCCCTCGAGCGGCGCGTGCCCGTCGAGCTCCTCGCGCGAGAGCACGGCGGGGATCTCGAGCAGCGCGAGCGGGTTCCCCGCCGCGGTCTCGAGCACGCGACGCGCGACGGGCTCCGGCACCGGCGTGTCGCGGCCCGCTTGCAGCAGCTCAACGGCCCGGTCGGCTCCCAGCGGGCCGAGCTCGATCGTCTCGAGGTCGTCGCCCGGGTCGCCGTTCGGCCGCTGCCCGAGCAGGACGGCCACGCCGCCGTCGCCCAGCCGCCGCGTGGCGAATCGCAGCGCCTCGAGCGACGGCTCGTCCAGCCACTGCGCGTCGTCCACCACACACGCGACCGGGCGCTCCTCGGCGGCCAGGGAGAGCAGCCCCAGCAGCGCGGCGCCGATCGCGAGCCGCGCCTGGGGAGCGACAGGCGCGAGCGCCAACGCGCCGGCGAGCGTCTCGGCCTGCGCCTCCGGCAGCCGCGCGCCCAGGGCAAGCACCGGCTCGCACAGCTCCGCGAGCGCCGCGAACGGCACCCCGACCTCGGACTCGACGCCGCGCGCCCGCAGCACCGTCATGCCGTCCGCGGCGGCGATCGCGGCGCGCAGCAACGCGGTCTTGCCCATCCCGGCCTCGCCCCGCACCACGAGCACCTCGCTCCCGCCGCCGCGCGCGGTCTCCAGCGCGCGCAGCAGGCGCCCGAGCTCCTCGTCGCGACCGATCAGCACGGCTCTGAGCCTCCCATACGCCGGCTCGATAGCGTCCGGGCCGCATGCCCACGATCGTCACGCTGCCCGGCGACGGGATCGGCCCAGAGGTGCTCGCCGCCGCGCTCGAGGTGCTCGCCGACGTCGCTCCCGATCTCATGTACGAGGAGCACCTGATCGGGGGCGCGGCGATCGACGCCGTCGGGACCGCTCTGCCCGACGACACGCTCGAAGCCTGTCGCCGCGCCGACGCGGTGCTGCTCGCCGCCGTCGGCGGGCCGAAGTGGGACACGACGGATCCGGAGAAGCCGCGGCCCGAGCAGGGGCTGCTCGGCCTCAGGCAGGGGCTCGGGCTGTTCGCCAACCTGCGTCCCGTGCGCCCGCTGCCGGCGCTCTACGACGCCAGCCCGCTCAAGCGCGAGGTGATCGAGCGCACGAACCTGCTCGTCGTGCGCGAGCTCACCGGCGGGATCTACTTCGGGGAGAAGGGCCGCGCCGACGGCCGTGCCTACGACGTCTGCGCGTACACCGAGGCCGAGATCGAGCGGATCGCCCGGGTCGCGTTCGAGGCCGCCCGCTCGCGCGTCACCAGCGTCGACAAGGCCAACGTGCTCGAGACCAGCCGGCTGTGGCGCGAGGTCGTGATGCGCGTGCACGCTGCCGAGTTCCCGAACATCGAGCTCGAGCACGTGCTGGTCGACAACGCCGCGATGCAGCTCGTCGCCGCCCCCCGCCACTTCGAGGTGCTGCTGACCGAGAACATGTTCGGCGACATCCTCAGCGACGAGGCGGCGATGATCACCGGCTCGATCGGGCTGCTGCCGAGCGCGTCGCTCGGGAATCCGTCCCCACCCACCCCGGGTGTCTTCGAGCCCGTCCACGGCTCGGCGCCGGACATCGCCGGCCGCGGCGTCGCCAACCCGCTCGCGATGTTCCTCTCCGCCGCGATGCTGCTGCGCCACGGACTGGCCCGGGAGGAGGCTGCCGCGCGGATAGAATCGGCCGTTGATCGGGCCCTGGAGGCCGGGCTGCGCACCGGTGACCTGGGCGGGACGGCGACGACCGCCGAAGCCACGCGAGCGGTCATGGAGGAGCTGACGTGAGCCAAGCGGACCTCATCTGGATGAACGGCGAGTTCGTCGCGTACGAGGACGCGAAGGTGCACGTGCTCACGCACGCCCTGCACTACGGCACCGGGGTGTTCGAGGGCGTCCGCGCCTACGAGACCGCGCGCGGCACCGCGGTCTTCCGCCATCACGACCACATCGACCGGCTCTTCAAGTCGTCCCAGATGTACTTCATGGACGTCCCGTACACGAAGGAGCAGATCCGCGAGGCGACGCTCGACCTGATCGCGCGCAACGGGCTCAGGTCGTGCTACATCCGCCCGGTCGTCTACCGCGGGGCCGGCCCGATGGGGCTCTACCCGCTCGACTGCCCCGTCGACGTCTTCATCGCCGTCTGGGAGTGGGGCTCCTACCTCGGCGACGAGGGCAAGCAGCGTGGCGTGCGAGCGAAGGTCGTCTCCTGGCGCAAGATCGGGTCCGACGCGCTGATCCCGGCCGCCAAGGCCAACGGCCAGTACCTCAACTCGGTGCTCGCCAAGATCGAGTCCGAGAAGGCCGGCTACGAGGAGGGCATCCTGCTCGACCAGCGCGGCATGGTCTGCGAGGGCACCGGCGAGAACCTGTTCCTCGTCAAGGACGGCGCGATCGCCACCCCCGGCTTCAACTCCTCGATCCTCGGCGGCATCAACCGCCTGTCGGCGATCGAGATCGCCCGCGACCTCGGCTACGCCGTCGTCGAGCGCGACGTCGCCCGCGGCGAGCTGTACCTCGCCGACGAGATCTTCATGACCGGCACGGCCGCCGAGCTGACGCCGCTGCGCGAGATCGACGACCAGCCGATCGGCAGTGGGGAGCCCGGTCCGATCACGCGCGAGGTGCAGTCGGTGTTCGAGGACGCGCTGCACGGCCGCGCGGAGCGCTACGCCGGCTGGCTGGACGTCGTGCCTCAAGCAGCACCCGCTCCGTGACCCGCATCGCCATCTACGACACCACTCTGCGCGACGGGATGCAGGGGCAGGGGATGTCACTCTCGGTGGAGGAGAAGGTGCGCGTCGCGCACGTCCTCGACGAGCTCGGCATCCCGTTCGTCGAGGCCGGCTTCCCCGCCTCCAACCCCAAGGAGGCCGAGCTGTTCGCGCGGCTCGAGCACGAGCGGCTGCAGGCCGACGTGTGCGCCTTCGGCATGACCCGCCGGCGCGGGATCCGCGCGGACGAGGACGCAGCGCTGCGCGTGCTCGCCGACTCGTTCGCCCCGGTGTGCACGCTCGTCGGCAAGTCGTGGGGCCTGCACGTGGAGAAGGTCCTGCGCGTCGACCGCGAGGAGAACCTCGCGATGATCGCCGAGTCGGTCGCCTTCCTGGTCGAGCAGGGCAAGCGCGTGCACTACGACGCCGAGCACTTCTTCGACGGCTGGCGCGACGACCCCGAGTACGCGCTCGCGTGTGTGCGCGCGGCGGCGGAGGCGGGCGCGGAGAACGTCGCGCTGTGCGACACCAACGGCGGCTCGCTCCCGCACCAGATCGCCGAGGCGGTGCGGGCGGCGAGCGCCACGGGCGCGGCGCTCGGCATCCACTGCCACAACGACGCCGAGTGCGGGGTCGCGAACACGCTCGCCGCCGTCGCCGAGGGCGCGGTGCTCGTCCAGGGCACGATCAACGGCTACGGCGAGCGCTGCGGCAACGCCAACCTCACGAGCATCGTGCCGAGCCTGCAGCTCAAGCTCGGCCACGAGTGCCTGCCGTCGCTCGAAGGCTGGACCGAGGCCGCCCACTACCTCGACGAGCTGCTCAACCTCACGCCCGACGCCGACCAGCCGTACGTGGGCAAGAACGCGTTCGCCCACAAGGGCGGGATGCACGTGGCGGGCGTGAACGCCGACCCGGCGACCTTCGAGCACATCGACCCGGCGGCGGTCGGCAACAGCCGCGAGGTGCTCGTCTCCGAGCTCTCCGGCAAGGGCACGGTGATCGCCCACGCCGGCGGCTCGCTCGACGACGCGGCGGCGGCGCGCGTGGTCGAGCGCGTGAAGGAGCTCGAGCACCGCGGCTTCCAGTTCGAGGCCGCCGACGGCTCGTTCGACCTGCTGATACGGCGCGAGACCGGCGAGTACGAGCCGCTGTTCCGGCTCGAGTCCTGGCGCGTGATGTCCGAGAAGCGCGAGGACGGCCTGGTCCAGACCGAGGCGACGATCAAGATCTGGGTCGACGGACAACGCTATGTGCGTGTCGCCGAGGGCAACGGGCCGGTGCACGCCCTGGATGCGGCTTTGCGGGCGGCGATCGGCGAGCGCTATCCGCACCTGCGCGACATCAAGCTCGTCAACTACAAGGTCCGCATCCTCGACGAATGGAAGGCCACGGGCGCGACGACACGCGTGCTGCTCGACGCCACCGACGGCCGCGAGACCTGGGGCGCGATCGGCGTCCACGAGAACGTGATCGAGGCCAGCTGGGACGCGCTCGTCGACTCGCTCGAGGCGGGCATGGTGCGGTCGCGGGCTCCCCAGGCGTGATCCCGCTCGCGCGGCCCGTGCTCGGCGACGCCGAGGAGCGGGCGGTGCTCGAGGTCCTGCGCTCGGGGCAGCTCTCGCTAGGGCCGCGCGTGCCGGCCTTCGAGGCGGCGTTCGCGGAGCGGCTCGGCGTAGCCCACGCGAGCGCGGTGTCGTCCGGGACGGCCGCGCTGCACCTCGCGCTGCGCGCGGTCGGGGTGAACGAGGGGGACGAGGTGGTGACCTCGCCGTTCTCGTTCGTGGCCTCGGCCAACGCGATCCTCTACGAGCGCGCGAAGCCCGTGTTCGCCGACATCGACCCGGTGACCTTGAACCTCGACCCGGACGCCGCGGCGGCGGCCATCACCGGGCGCACGACGGCGCTGCTCCCGGTGCACATCTTCGGCTACCCGGCCGACGTGCCGGCGCTCGAGGCCCACGGCCTGCCGATCGTCGAGGACGCCTGCGAGGCGCTCGGCGCGCGGCACGCCGACGGCACGCCGGTCGGCGCCCGCGGGCACCCCGCGGCGTTCGGCTTCTACGCCAACAAGCAGCTCACGACAGGCGAAGGCGGGATGCTCACGATGGGCTCGGCCGAGCACAAGGAGCGGGTCGACTCCGAGCGCAACCAGGGCCGCGCGCCCGACATGGGCTGGCTCGACCATGACCGCCTCGGCTTCAACTACCGGCTCACCGACGTGGCGTGCGCGATCGGGCTCGCCCAGCTCGAGCGCCTCGACGCGCTGCTGGCCGCGCGGGCACAGGTGGCCGGCTGGTATCGCGCGGCGTTGGCCGAGTCACCGGTCGAGCTGCCGTGCGAGGACCACGGCGGCGACGTTCGCGGCTGGTTCGTGTTCGTCGTCCAGCTCCCGCGCGGGGTCGATCGCGACGACACCATTCGCGCGCTGCTCGAGCGCGACGTGCAGTCCAAGCCCTACCTGCCCGCCATCCACCTGATGTCGTTCTACCGCGAGCGGGGCCACCGCGAGGGCGAGTTCCCGGTCTGCGAGGACGTCGCGGCACGCTCGGTCGCGCTGCCGTTCTACCCGGAGATGACCGAGGGCGAGGTCGCCCAGGTCGCCGAGGCGCTCGGCACCGTCATACGCGCTTGAGGTAGCTCACGAAGCCCGGGCCCCCGACCGCCGCGGCCACCGCGCGATTGGGCGCGCGGCGGACCTCGCGCTCCTCGTAGCCGGCGGCGGCGTAGAGCGCCCGCGCGGCGTCGTTCTGGAGCCCGGTGTCGAGCGAGACGCCCGCATACCCGGCCGCTGCCGCGGCCTCCTCCGCCCGCGCCAGCAGCGTGCGACCGACGCCGCTCCGCCGGAACTGCACGTCGACGGCAAGCGCGTCGACGTACAGCGTGTCGGGCGACGGATTGGGGGAGAGCAGCGCGGCGGCCCGCAGGTGGCGCATCAGCGCGGGCCAGCGCCAGGGCGGCACGCGCGGCGCGGTGAGGCGCACGAAGCGACGCGCGCGGGCGTCGCTCTCGGCGACGGGGAAGCTGGCGAGCACGCCGGCGAGGGCGCCGTCGAGCTCGGCGACCGCGCAGACATCGAAGCTGGCGGCGTGGCCGGCGCGCGGGTAGAGCGCGGTCACGAGCGCCCGAGCGCGCTGCTCGGAGCCCGCGTAGGCGTCGTAGTACGGCTTCGCCGACAGGTACAGCAGCTCGAAGGCCGAATCGTCCGGCGTGGCGGGTCTGACCGCGACGGTCACGTCAGTCATCATGGCCGACGGCATGGCGCGCTTCTCGCTCCCGCAGGACCCGGTCTTCCAGCAGCTCAACGCCTCGCTGGCCTTCGATTGGCGGCTGGGGCCGTACGACGTGGCGCAGTCGCGCGCGCACGTGAAGATGCTCGCCGAGGCGGGAATCGTCAGCGCCTCCGACTGCGAGGAGCTCCTGAGCGGGCTCGAGCGCGTCGAGGCCGAGCTCGAGGGCGGCGACTTCCCGTTCCGGGCCGACGACGAGGACATCCACATGGCGATCGAGCGTCGCCTGACCGAGATCGCCGGGCCGGTCGGCGGGCGGCTGCACACCGCGCGCTCGCGCAACGACCAGGTGGCGACCGACGTCGCGATGTTCACCCGCGCGCACGCGCTGACGACGATCGAGCGGCTCGGGCACCTGCAGAGCACGATCGTCCAGCTCGCCGACCGCCACCTCGACTGGGCGATGCCCGGCTACACGCACCTGCAGCGCGCGCAGCCGGTCTACCTCGCTCATCATCTGCTGGCGTACTTCTGGATGTTCCGGCGCGACGCGCGGCGGTTCGAGCACGTGCTGGGAGCGACCAGCGACCTGCCGCTGGGCGCGGGCGCGCTGGCGGGCGTGAACTTCGAGACCGACCGCGGGCTGGTGGCGCGCGAGCTGGGCTTCGCGGGGGTGGCGCCGAACTCGATCGACGCCGTCTCGAACCGCGACTTCGTGCTCGACTACCTGTCGGCGGCGGCCACCTGCGCCACGCACCTGTCACGGCTGGGAGCGGAGATCGTGCTGTGGTCGAGCCAGGAGTTCGGGTTCTGCGAGGTGTCGGACGCGTGGGCGTCGGGCTCCTCGATCATGCCGCAGAAGAAGAACCCCGACGCGGCCGAGCTGCTGCGCGCGAAGGCCCCGCGGGTGGTGGCCCACCTGGCCGCCTTGCATGGCGTGCTCCATGGCCTGCCGCTCACCTACAACAAGGACATGCAGGAGGACAAGGAGCATCTGTTCGACGCCGCCGACACGCTGGATGTCTGCCTGCAGGCGGCCACCGGGATGCTCGGTTCGCTCTCCTTCGACCGCGAACGGCTGGCGGGCGCGGCGGCCGACGAGATGATCGCGGCGGTCGACGTCGCCGACATGCTCGTGCGGCGCGGCGTGCCGTTCCGGCAGTCGCACGGGATCGTCGCCGGCCTGGTGCGCGAGGCGGTCGACTCCGGCCGCACGCTGTCCCAGCTCACGCGCGAGGAGCTGGCGCGGCACTCGGAGGCGCTCGACGACGAGTACTACTCGGTGCTGTCGGCCCGTTCCTGGCTGGAGTCGAAGGTGTCCGAGGGCGGGACGGCGTCGAAGCGCGTGCGCGAGCAGCTCGCCCACGCGCGGGCGGAGCTCGACGGGCAGCCGGCATGACCCTCTACGAGCGGTCGGTCGTGGAGGTGGCTCAGGCGCTGCTGGGCGGGGTGGTGCGGTGCGGCGACACGGCGGGCGTGATCGTCGAGACCGAGGCGTACCACCACTCCGAGCCCGCGTGCCACGCGTACGTCGGCCTGACCGCCCGGACGAGCACGCTGTTCGGGCCGCCCGGGATCGCGTACGTGTACCGGTCGTACGGGATCCACGCGCTGCTGAACGTCGTCTGCGAGCCGGAGGACGTGGGCGCGGCGGTGTTGATCCGGGCGCTCGAGCCGACCGAAGGGATCGAGATCATGCGCGCGCGGCGGCGCGGCGACGACCTCTGCACGGGGCCGGGCAAGCTCACCCAGGCGCTGGGCATCGGGCTGGAGATGAACGGCACCTCGCTGACGACTGGGCCGGTGCGGCTGGAGCCACCCGCCGAACCGCTCCCGGCCGTCGCCGGAACGCGGATCGGGATCACCAAGGGCGTCGAGCTGCCGTGGCGGTTCTGCGCCGCGGGAGCGCGGGCCGTGTC
The DNA here is from genome assembly GCA_963789005.1 of uncultured Solirubrobacteraceae bacterium. GTDB lineage: Bacteria > Actinomycetota > Thermoleophilia > Solirubrobacterales > Solirubrobacteraceae > DASSUW01. The sequence continues at coordinate 2,706 of CAWBIZ010000012.1, read as the reverse complement.
CCGGCCCTGGCCGCCGGGCCTGCTCGCCGCCTGACTATTCGCCGCTGGGGTCGGGCGCGGGCGCGCCGCCCTCCGGCACCTCGGGCACCGGCGCCGCCGGTGTGGGTGCGGGCTCGGCGGGCGCGGGCTCCGGATCGGTCGGCGCGGGGGCCTCGGGGGCGGGGGTCGTCGGCGCGGCGGGCGCCGCCGGTGCGGGGGTGGCCGTCCCGGGAACCGGGATCGTCGGCGTGGTCGACTCCTCGTCCTCCTCCGGCTCCGTGACCGCGTCCACGAACGTGCGGAAGATGCTCGCCGGGTACGTGCCGCCTGCCACCGGCTCGCCGGCGAACTCGGTCTCCATCGACCTGAACTCGTTGGGGTAGCCGACCCACACCGCGACCGTGTACTTCGGGGTCCAGCCGACGAACCACGCGTCGCCGTAGCCCTCGGTGGTGCCGGTCTTGCCGGCGACGGTCACGCCCGGCACCTGCGCCTTCGTGCCCGTGCCCGACTGGACGACGCCTTGCAGGATCGAGCCGACCTGGTCGGCCGTCTCCGGTTCGAGGATCTTGCGATCGAGCCGCTTGTTGAGCGCCTTCTCGCCGTTGGGGAGCTCGACCGGCCGGTTCTTGTCGTCGTTCTCCTTCGAGATCCGCCGCATGCCGACCGGGCCGGGAGCCTTCTGGTTGCGGCGGTTCTCGGCGCCCGGGCTGAGCGTGCCGTAGACGAGCTGGCCGCGGCTGGCGAACGTCTGGTAGGCGTGCGCCATGTCGAGCGGCGTCACACCCTGCTTGAGCCCGCCGAGCGTCATCGCGTAGTTGGTCGACACGTTCGTACGGATGCCCATCCGCTCGGCAAGCCGCGCGACCTTCTTCGTGCCCACCTTGATGCCCACCTGGGCGTACACAGAGTTGTCCGAGAATGTCGTCGCGCGCGCGAGCGTGGTGATCCCCGAGTACGCGTCCTCGTAGTTGTTGACGGTGAAGATCTCGCCCCCCGAGCGAGGGACCGGGATCTCCAGCTTGCGCGAGGACCACACGGAGTCGGTCGAGATGTCCTGGCGCAGCGCCTCGGCGAGGATGAACGGCTTGATCGACGAACCGGGCTGGCGCTGGCCCTGGGTGGCGAGGTTGAACGGCAGCTCGTTGTAGTCGTCGCCGCCGACCATGGCGAGCACCTCGCCGGACTTGTTCTCGAGCGCCACCAGCGCGGCGCGCGGCCCCTCCTTGTACGGAAGCCACTGGTCGACCGCGCTCTGGGCGGCGGCCTGCATCTCGCCGTCGATCGTCGTCTCCACCTTCAGGCCGCCCTCGAACGCCCGCCGCGCGCCCTCCTGGCCGCCGCCGAGCCGGTCGACGACCTGCTGCCGGACCCACGAGGTGAAGTACGGGTAGGGGCCCTCCTCGACCGGCGGCTGGAGGTCGCCGCGGTCGGGGAGCGGCTCGAGGACGGCGTCGTCGTACTGGCCCTGGGTGAGCATGTCCTGCTCGAGCATCTTCTGGAGCACGGTGTCGCGCCGGTCGCGGGCGGCGTCGGGGTTGACGATCGGGTCGTAGCCGGTCGGCGAGGCGACCATCCCGGCGAGCAGCGCGGCCTCGTGCGGCAGCAGCTGGGCCGCGCACTTCGTCTCCTCGCCCTTCTCGTCGCAGCCGGGATGGCGCGCCTGGAAGTACGTACGCGCGGCGGCCTCGATCCCGTACGCGCCGTTGCCGAAGTAGATCGTGTTGAGGTAGTTGCGGAGGATCTCCTCCTTCGTCCACTTGCGAGTGAGGTGGTACGCCATCGCGGACTCGCGCAGCTTCTGGAAGATCGTTCGCTCGTCCTGGGCGGCGAGCGCGTTCTTGACGAACTGCTGCGTGATCGTCGAGCCGCCCTGGACCACCCGCTGCTGCACGATGTCCTGGTACAGCGCGCGGCCGATGCCGCGCAGGTCGACCCCGTCGTTGGTGTAGAAGCGCTGGTCCTCGATGGCGATGATCGCCTGCTTCATCACCGGCGCGATCTGCTCCTCGCGCAGGAACAGCCGCTGCTGGTTGCCGGTCAGGAGCCCGATCCGGTTGCCGTCGCGGTCAACCAGCACCGAGTTGCGCGTCGCCGGGCGGTCGAGCGTCGGCAGGTCGGAGGCGACGGCCATCATCATCCCGAAGACGGTCGAGACAGCGGCCAGCACGCCGAGGCCGAGCAGCAGCGCGAACAGGCGCAGCTTGCGGATCCGCACACGGCGGCGAGGCGGCGGCGGCGCGCCGTCCCCGTGCTCGGGGCGCAGCGGCACGACGGTCGCTCCGTCGCCGCCGCCGTTGCTGGCGGAGGCAGACGGGTCGAGGATGCGTTCGGAATCGCTCATGCAGGGCGGTCTGGACGCGCTTCGGCGGTCCGCGCCGAGGCCTCCGGTGCCCCGCATGATGGGGGATGGCACGGACGGTCCAGACCGGTGGGGAGGCTAGCATCGGGGCCCATGGACGACGCGGCGCAGACGGCTGCGCATCTGGCCCGCAACGCGGTCGACGTGCTGCCCGCCGGGGCGCTGGAGGACCGGCTGCGCGGCGGGCGCCCGCTGCGTGCCAAGCTCGGGCTCGACCCGACGGCGAGCGACCTCCATCTGGGCCACACCGTCGTGCTCCAGAAGCTGCGCGAGTTTCAAGACCTCGGCCACACCGTGGTGCTGATCGTGGGCGACTACACGGCTCGGGTCGGCGATCCGAGCGGACGATCGGCCACGCGGCCGGT
>CAWBIZ010000011.1:0-617051 GCA_963789005.1 uncultured Solirubrobacteraceae bacterium | reverse complement strand
GTGGCCCGCCGGGGTCATCTCCCGCGCCCGCGGCGCGCTGCTCCTTTCGCTGCACGCAAGCGAGCGTCGCCGAGTTCAGGCGTGAGAGCTCGCGCCGGACGAGCAGGACGCGTCCGAGAGCGGGCGACTCGTGCCCGCTTCGTCCAGCGATTGCGGTCGTCCGCGCCTGGCCTGCCAACGCGCCCGCAGGCCGTCCAAAGCAGTACGACGCCCCCTCCTTCCAGCGGTCTCCCTTCGGAAGGCGCGTGTCGCGCCGGTTCGCACCGACGAGCCGTCGTTCGAAGCGTGGCGTGAACTATTGGGCGAGCTGCACGATGCTGAGAACGAGGCCGACGACTTCCACTCCCAACATCGCGAGCGTCAGAGGCGACGTCGACTCACGGGAATCGGCGGAGGGGTGACTAGCGGTTGGCGCCGGTCGCGGAGTTGCACCAGCATCTGGAGTCGCGCGCTGCCGTGAATCACCGCGAGGCATCTGCTTGACCTTCAGGGCGCGATCCACGGCAGCCTGCAGGGCACGGGTTTTCTCGTCGTCCCAGACGCGTTCGGCCCCTGGCGCGTCGCCAGCCGCCACGGTGGCGGCCTTCGCCTCGCGCCGATTCAGCTCCGACTCAGCTTGCACGGCCAGCATCCCAATGACTATCGCCACGCCAAAAAGGATCAGGCCGATGAGCGGTGGGATCGGAAAGTCCGGCGTCTCGGCTACGACGTCTGGTGCGGAGGGGTTGATCTGGTCGTCAGCCCTGTTGATCTCGCGGATGGACTCGTTAGATCTACCGACGACGAAGTTGATGACGAGAATCAGCACGCCCGCGCCACCAGCCAAGAAGCTTGCGGTGATTAGCGCGCCTGACGCGTTCTTTGTCACGCCGCCAGCGTCTCACCACGCTGCCGCGAAGACAACCTGGAGTGGGCCCGTTGGCGCCAGCCGTGATTGTTGGGCAAGCGGGAGCGGCGCGCTATCGCTTGAGCCGACGCTCGACGCCTAAGAACTAGCCGAATTGGCTTAAGGCGCCCGCCTAGCAGAGCAGCGGCGCCGCGCGAGTATCGGCGGTCATCTCGAGCAAGGGGCCCAGGTTCGGGCAGACGCCCGGTTTCCTCGTACGAGCGGTGCACGGCCCCCGTCGGCCGTGTAGGGCAGCGCTCGTCTCTGCTGTCCAATCGGAGGAGGTCCGATGACCGTGTTGTCCGTGGTCGACGCGGCAGGGCGGCGGCGCTCGCCGGCGACCCTGCCCGGCTACCACGCCGGCCGCCCACCACGCAACAAGGGAACGGGCTACCTGGCCGACCCGCCCACGGTGGAGGAAATCGTGGCGGTCATGCGTCACGCCCCGATGAACGTCACGGCTGGCGCGTGCGAGCAATGATCATCGTCCTGTGGCGCGCAGGGCTGCGTATCCAGGAAGCGCTCGCGCTCGCCGAACACGATCTCGACCACCGGCGCGGATCGGTGTTAGTCCGCGACGGCAAGGGAGGACGCCGACGCGAGGTCGGCATGGACGAGTGGGGCTGGGAGCAGCACGGCCGTGGCTGAACGCACGGGCCGAGCTGCCGGCCGGGTCGCTGCTCTGCATCATCGACGGTCCGACCCGCGCCCGACCGTGGTCAGGCGCGGCCGTCCGCACCGAGTTCCGCCGGCTCGCCGCCAGCGCCGGGGTCAGGCGCCGCTTTGCGCCGCACCAGCTGCGCCACGCGCATGCGCTCGTGCTCGCTCGCGAGGGCGTGCCGCTGGACATCATCCGGCGCCAGCTCGGCCACGCCAACCTCGCACCACATCGATCGACCTCCGGGGATCGACCCCGAGAAGATCATCACGGCCATGCGCACGCGACGAGCGGCGATGATGTCCGCCAGCGCCGGGCTCCGGCTCTGAACGAACCAACGCAGCGGGAGCGCCACCGGGCGCTTCCGCTCCAGCCTGGCGAAGCGAGTGTCAGTCCCGCGTGGGTCCAGACGATCGCGGATCGTCCCTTCCGAGCGTGTCGGCGCGCCGTCCCGAGATGCCCGCTGTCCCATGTTTGCGGCACGCTCGTCGACGTCATCGCTTCGCGAAAAGCAGTCGCGCCGCCCCTGTCGCCCCGCGAGGGTGTTGGATCTTGTGCCTGCGTGGCTCCCGCGGGGGCGAGCGCGCTACTGAGGTCCTGGGGCGGCGCTCACCTTCACGGGGACGCCGTTGAACGCCGCGGTTCCTGATAGGCGATCCACGTACCGAAGGGAAGCGCGGTCGCGAGCTGCTCGCGCCCTCGGGCCGAGGCGAGGTTGAGACCGATAATGCAAACGAACGCGCTGCCAAAGAACGCGATTCCGGCGCCACCCGTGAGATCGCGGCCGATGTACGCGCCGAGTGCCACGCAGCCGGCGGTCAGGGCGACGAGTCCCATGACCTGGCCGAAGACCGCCTGGGCGCGATCCCCGTTACGGCGGAGGGTCCGCTCGCAAGCTGAGTCGGATAGCGAGGTATTTGCGCTGAGCCCCGATCGGGCGTGTCAACGGTCACGATGCTGCTCCTTTTCGTGGTCCTGTCGCGTGGGACGAAGCTTGTGTCAGTTGTCATGCAGGCAAAGGCTGCAGCGACTGACAGGCAGAGCGATTTCCGGCAAGCGGGCGAGTGGGCGGCAACAGCGGCCACGCGAGCCCCCCGCAGCGACACTGGGGTGGCATATGCGGGATGCGCCGCCGCGCGCTCGCGTCGCCAGCGTGAGAGCACGGCGACGGGGCCCTGAACTTCCGCGCCCGCAACCAATCAGGCTGAGTCCCATCGCTTGCCCTGTGGTGTGAGAACGGGTCGACGAGCGCGGTGATCGGCCCGGCGGGACGCGCGTACGGTTGACTTGCGGGCGGTGACCGCGAAACCCTCGCGAGATCGGCGACATGATCATCTCTCTCTCAGGCCGCCTCGGCCTGTCTCGCCGGTGCCAGGGAGATCGCGGCCCGATCGACAGCTTCTGGGCTGTAGGCGTCGAGCGCGCGACGGTGGTGGCGTTCGTGCAACGAGAAGGCACCGGCTCCGATGACCGCTCCGACGGCAACCGGTATCGCTAGCGAGTGTACGCCCGCAGCTTCCAGCACCAGCCCGGCACACGCCGCCACCACGACACTGTTGACGACCGCGACCATCCCCGCGGCTGTGAGCGTCAGTTGCCATGCGCTGGGTGCGAGCCTCTCCCGGTGACGCGGCGCCGGCGCCGAAGCCGCCGGGCGAACTGCGACAAGGTAGGGCTCGAGCTCCGGCGAGACCCTCAGGTAGAAGCTGCGTAGGAGGGCGATCCGATGCGCGTATGCGATGTCCTCGATCGAGGACTGGACCAGGCGCAGGAATGTCACGACGCCCACGAATGCGAGCACCGGCAACAGGATCAGCGCGAACGCGTAGAACGCGGCGCCGAGCTGGGACATCTGTCCGACGAAGGCCAGCGCGATCAGGTTGCCGGACAGGGCGGCGAGGTAGATGCTGGCGCGACCGTTGGCTTCCGATACGGTGATCGCGCGGGCGGTTTGCAGGTTGAAGTGCTCGGTGGTGGCGAACGTCGCCGCGGGTCCTAGGCGTGGGCCGAGACTTTCCGCCAGTGCGGCCGGGGCCGGGTCGCGACCGTCGTCGGACGATCGCTGTGCGACGCCATGACGATCGTCGCTGATCATGGCGCGTACCTGAACGGGTGGCGGAACGCGTCGCCGGCGTTCTCGCCTGGAACCGGGAACACGAGCAGGCTCGCGGTCTGGCTGTCAACTACGACGATCTGGGTCTCGTCGGTGTCCCGCTCCCACTCGAGTGAGACCGTGTAGCCGGCGTCTTGGCGTGTGTCGAGTTCCATAAACACGACCGGGCACCCTTTCTGCTTCGTTCATGGCATCTGCCCGAGGTGGGCAGCGGCGCTTGACGGCATCGAGGATGCGCTTCCTGACCTGGGGTCGCGCCCGTGTCATGCCCTGGGTTCTCCCACGGGGATAGAGGGTCGGCGACTGGGAGACCAGTGTCTGACCTCCCTCTAGGCCTCCCGGTACACCGCCGACCGCGCGGTCTTACGGCACCATCCAGCTCAGTACCGCGGTCGACTGGAGGTAGACGAGGAGGCACATGATCGCGACGAGCCCGATGCTCCACTTGAGTACCGAGCGCATGATGTCGCCCTCTCGGCCGGCCATGCCGGCGGCGGCCGCGGCGATCGCGAGGTGCTGTGGCGAGAGCATCTTGGCGAGCACGCCGCCCGTGCTGTTCCCGGCGGCGAGCAGAGTCGGAGAGAGTCCGGCGTCGTGCCCCGCCGCCACCTGCAGTCCGCCGAAGAGCGAGTTCGACGCCGTGACCGAGCCGGTGATGGCGACGCCGAGCCAGCCGATCAACGGCGAGATCAACGCGAACGCACCGCCGGCACCCGCGGCCCACAGCCCGATCGTCACCGTCTGCCCCGAAAGGTTCATCACATACGCAAGCGCGAGCACCGTGGTGATCGTGGCGATCGTCGAGCGCAAGCGGACGAGCGTCTCGCCGTACGCGCGCAGCGCAACACGAGGCCGGATGCGCAGAGCGAGCATCGTGAACAGCCCACACAGCAGGAGCTGCGTGCCCGTCGTGGCGAGCCAGTTGAGCGTGAAGGTGGCCGCGGCCGGCTCGCCGCCACCTGCGCTCGTCACCTCGAGGCCGGGCCAATGGAACGACGCGGTTCGATCGGCGAGGAAGCTTTTGACCGGGCCGAACTGCGCGAGCGTGAGCACCACGACCAGGATCAGGTAAGGCGCGAGCGCCACGACTGTTTCGGGCGGGATCCCGCGGCGTGCCGCGTTCGGCCGCCGCCGTCGCAAGTAGCCGGCGATGGCGCCCAGAGAAGCGAGGGACGCGACGACGTCGGTCAGCTGGAAGGAACCGTAGTTCGACGTGACGAACTGCGCGACTGCGAATGCCGAGCCGGCCAACAGCGCGACAGGCCATGTTTCGCGCAAGCCGCGGCGGCCGTCGACGATATAGACGATCACCAGCGGCACGAGCAAGGCGAGGAAGGGGAGCTGGCGTCCGACCATCGCGCCGAGGTCGCGCTCGCTGAGCCCGGTTACGCCCGCGAGCGTGATGATCGGCGTGCCGATGCCGCCGAACGCCGCGGGCGCTGTATTGCCGATGAGCGCGACGCCGGCCGCCTTCAGCGGCTCGAAGCCGAGCGCGATGAGCATCCCTACCGTGATGGCAACGGGTGTGCCGAAGCCCGTGAGCGCCTCCAGCAAGGCGCCGAAGGAGAACCCGATGATCAGCGCCTGGATGCGTTGGTCGCCGGAGACCGCGCCGACCCCGCGGCGCAGCGTGCGGAAGTGGCCGCTGGCGACAGTCATCCCGTAGATCCACACGGCGTTCACCACGATCCATACGATCGGGAAGAGCCCGAACGCCGCGCCTGCGGCGGCGCTGTTGAAGGCCTGTCCCGCCGGCATCGCGTAAACGGCGATCGCGACTGTCACTGCCACGGCCAGCGCGATCAGGCAGGCGCGGTACGCCCGCAGCCGCAGCCCGGCCAACAGCACGAACAGCGTCACGAGCGGCAGAACCGCGAAGAGCGTGCTCAGCCCGAGCGAGCCGCCGACCGGGTCGTGCACCTGCTCGTACATGCCGCCTCAGGTTTCGCGGGTTCTGTCGCACGCGAAAGGCACAGTGCGTGCGGATGGGAGGACGCATAGCCCCGGGGCCCGGCGTGTTGCCAGTCGATTCTACGGGTGCGAGCGCATGCGCGCAGTGGAAGGTTGGGCGCATGCCCGATCCAACATCGACGACGGCCCCTCGCCTGGCTCACCGCGTGCGACCCGGCGCGCCGGTACGCATCAGCGACGAGCTGGAGGCTGGCTCGACGGCGCGGGCGAGAAGACGATCGGCGGGCTCATCGAGGTGTTCGACAAGCGCGCGTTCGCGCTGATCTTCGTGATGCTGATGGGCGTGCCCGCGCTGCCGCTGCCGACCGGCGGCGCGACGCACGTGTTCGAGGTCATAGCGGTCCTGCTCGCGTGCCAACTGGTCGCCAGGCGCGACGAGATCTGGCTGCCGCGCCGCTGGCGGGCGCGCACCTTCGAGACGGACGGTCGCTTCATCCGGGTGCTGCTCCGCACGGTCCGCCGCGTCGAGCGCCTCTCGAAGCACCGGCTGAAGTTCCTGTTCGGCCATCGGCTCAGCAACCTCGTGTTCGGCGCCCTCGTCACCGTCGGCGCGACCGCGGCGTTCCTGGCACCGCCGTTCACCGGACTCGACACACTGCCGGCGCTCGGCGTCGTACTCATCTCGCTCGGGGTCCTGCTCGAGGACTTCGCCTTCGTTGGCGTCGGCGTGGTCGTCGCGACGGGCGGGGTGCTGCTCGAGATAGTGGTCGGATCGGCTGCGCTGACGGTCCTGACCGGGCTGCTCTGAGGGCTAGGCGCCGGGCGCCATTCCGACCATCGCCGGCGCCGCGAGCGCCGCCGCATGGAGCTCTTTGCGCGAATGGATCCCGAGCTTCGTGAACACCCCGCGCAGGTGCCACTCGGCCGTGCGCGGGCTGATGAAAAGCTGTGCGCCGATCTCGGTGTTCGTGCAGCCCTCCGCGGCGAGCCTTGCGATCTGCGCCTCTTGCGCGGTGAGGTTGTCGCGCGTGTCGGGGGTGCGCTTGCGCACCGTCTCGCCAGTGGCCATCAGCTCACGGCGGGCGCGTTCGGCGAACCCGTTCATGCCTATGTCTACATACCGTCTGTGCGCGATCCGCAGCTGATCGCGCGCGTCGCTCCGCCGGCGTTCTCGTCGCAACCACTCCCCATACACCAGGTGCGCGCGCGCGAGTCCGGTACGCACCCGCGTGCGGGTCAGCCGCGTGATCGCCTCGCGGTACAGGCTCTCGGCAACGTCACCGTCGCTGAGCAACGCACGGGAGCGGGCCTCGACCCCCAGCGCCCAGTCCGTCCCGGCGGCACTGCTGATCTCGTGGAGCCGTCGCAGCGGGCCTGCCGCGCGTTCCGGGTGGCCGCTCCGTGCGGCTGCCTCGATGAACTCCGGGAGCACCCACGTCGTCACACCGAGCTCGTGCGGGTGGTTCACAGCCTGCTCGGCGGCGGCCAGCGCCTCCGCGTAGCGGCCCAGGCCGTTGAAGAGAACGGCGCTCGCCCACTCGGTGGAGAGGAGCCACAGCCCCTCGCCGCGATCCACCACCTCGTGCCGCGCGGCGTCGATCAGCGCGGTGGCCTCCGCCTCTTCACCGCGCAAGGCGGCCAGGATCGCGCCCTGCGGCGCTTGGCGGCTGCCGGTCGCCTGCGCGACGGCGTCGGTCTCTACGACCAAGGCCTCGGCCGCCCCGTAGTCGCCGAGATAGAGCTGCAGGCTGAAGCGCTCCGCCAGCGCGATCGGCAGGAGCGACAGCTCACCGGCCTCGCGCGCGAGACGTGCCTGACGCTCGCTGAGCTCGTCCCAGCTCACCTCGTCGCCGAGCGCGCGCGCGGCGCGGCACGCGAGCCAGAGCCAGCGCAGCGCGTCCTCGTCGGACATCGGCACGTCTCGGAACGCGCGGAGCGCGCGCTTGAGGGTCGGCGCACCAGCGGCGTAGCCCTCGATCGTGACCACGGCGATCCCCTCGAGCAGGAGGTCGAAGGCGCGCTGTGAGCGCCGCGACGACTCGCCCCACTCCGCGGCCAGCACCGCCTCGGCGATCTCGCGCACGCCGCTGCCGCGCGTGAGTTGGTCGGCGAACAGCGCTGCCGCAAACGCATCCAGGTACGTCTCGCGGGCGAGCGCGCCGTCCAGCGGTTCGAGTCGCTTGGCGGCCTCGAGCAGCAGCTGCGGTGCGTCGCCGCCCCGGGTGACCGCGAACGTAACCTGGGCGCGAAGCAGCTGCGCCCGCGCCCGATCGAGCTCATCGAGCGGTCCCGCGTCAGCAAAGGCGAGGAGCCGCAGCGCGGCATCCGGGGCGCCGGCGCGCTGCTTGCTCTGTGCCGCGGCGAGCGCACGGCGGGCGCGGCGTGCGGGCTCGGGCGTCAACTCCGCCGCGCGCTCGAGGAACGCCGCGGCCGCGGCTAGGCCGCCGCGACCCTGTGCGCGGCTGGCCGAGCGCTCGAGCTCGGCGGCGACGTCCTCGTCCGATGCCGGGGTCGCGTGCGCGCGGTGCCAGGCGCGCCGGTCGGGATCGACATCGGGGTCTGTGGCGTCGGCCAGCGCGCTGTGCGTGCGTTCGCGCTCCTCCTGCGATGCCGCGCGGTACACCGCAGATCGGACGAGCGGATGACGGAAACGCACTTGTCCGCCGAACTCGACCAGCTCCGCCGCTGCGCCCCGCGCCGCGGGCTCCACGCCGAGCGCGCCCGCCGCGCGCCACACCGGCACCGGGTCGCCGACCGGCTCTGCTGAAGCGACGAGCAACAGCATCCGCGTGGAGGGCGGCAGCGGCGCGAGTCGGCGGCGGAAGCTCTCCTCGATGCGGCTGGCGAGCGACGACGCGTAGGGGAGGCCGAAGCCGCCGGCCATCTCCGCGGGCGTCAGCCCGCGCGGCAGCTCGAGCAGTGCCAGCGGATTGCCGCGCGTTTCGGCGACGAGGCGGTCGCGGACGCCGTCGTCGAGCGGGCCCGTCAGTGCCGTCTCGAGCAGGGCGCGCGCGTCGCGCTCCCCGAGCCCGCGGACAACGAGCTCGTCGAGTCGGTCGAAGTCGTCCCCGCCGGCGCTGTCGCGCATCGCGACCACCATGGCGACCGACTCTGCTCCGAGGCGGCGCGCCACGAACGCGAGCGTCTGCGACGAGGCCTCGTCAAGCCACTGAGCGTCGTCGATGATCCACAGGAGTGGCTCCTCCTCCGCTACATCAGAGAGCAGGCCGAGCACGGCCAGGCCGATGAGGAACCGGTTCGGCACGTCGCCGCCGCTCTGTCCGAACGCCGTGCTGAGCGCGTCCCCCTGCGGGGCGGGCAAGCCGCCAATCCGATCCGCGAACGGCGCGCAGAGCTGGTGCAGCCCCGCATAGGCGAGCTCCATCTCGGACTCGACGCCTGCCGCCCGTGCGACCTGGAAGCCGGATGCACCGCCGGCGAGGTGCTCGAGCAGTGCTGTCTTGCCGATCCCGGCCTCGCCGCGAACAATGAGCACCCGACTCTGCCCCGTGCGCACGCTCGCGAGCAGATCGTCGAGGACCTCGCGCTCTCGTCGCCGTCCGCGCAGTGTGCGCTGCATCACCTCTCCAAGCGTCGGGATTCGATGCTCTTCGCTCACGAGCCCTGCGTCAACCGCGGCTCGCGGCCAGGAAGCAGACCAGGGGCGTCTACGGGTGCGACGGGCAGACGAGACGAACAGACTGGGTCCACGCAACCCGCGTGACGCCGAGTGTGGCGACAACCCGCTGAACGGAGACGAGATGAAAATCGAAGCCCAGTCCCAGGACCGTGACCGCGAAGCCACGACCCGCCGTTTCCCTCTCGCCCTGTTCATCGTGGCCGAGCTGCTCTGCACCGGAGCGCTCGTCGCGTCGGTGATTCTCTGGATGTAGCACCCAGCCAGTTGTTCCGCTCGTTGACGGAGCGATGCGCGGCTTGTGGCTCAGGGCGGAGTCCCCCGCTCCGACGGCCGCAGCGGCGTCCGTGAACGACCGTCGCTCGTCGAGCATCCTGCGCACCATCGTCACCCGCCCCTTCGGGCCGAACGGCGCGTTCGCGTGAACCCTCATCCGGTGTTCTCCTTGGGACTGGGCGCTTCAGCGCCACCCAGCCTTCAAGGGGGCCCGGATGAACGACGTGGTCAGGAACTGCAGCCAGAGGAGTCCCGGACGAGCGCGCGGGAGCCGTGACCACGTCCAGCGACCCGTTCCCGTGCAGCTCAGCGTAAAGCCCAGGGAGTGACCCAGGGGCTACCACGGGTGCGACGGGCAGACGAGACGGTCAGGGTCGGTGCCGTCACCAACCACCGTCCCACCAAGGAGGACACATGGCAGTCATGGTCGAAAGGCCGGCGGACAACACCGCCATCCAGCCGTTCACGATCGACATCCCCGAGGCGGAGCTCGAGGATCTGCGTGCGCGCATCGCCGCCACGCGCTTCCCGGAGAAGGAGCCGGTCGACGATCTGTCGCAGGGCGTGCAGCTGGCGACGATGCAGGCGCTCGCGCGCTATTGGGCGACCGAGTACGACTGGCGCAAGTGCGAAGCGAGACTGAAGGCCCTACCGCACTTCATCACCGAGATCGACGGGCTGGACATCCACTTCGTCCACATCCGCTCCAAGCACGAGGACGCGCTGCCGCTCCTCGTCGCGCACGGATGGCCCGGCTCGGTCATCGAGCAGCTGAAGATCATCGAGCCACTGACCAATCCGACGGCGCATGGCGCGAGCGCAGTAGACGCGTTCCATCTCGTGATCCCGTCGATGCCGGGCTACGGATTCTCAGGCAAGCCGGCCACCACCGGCTGGGGCCCGGAGCACATCGCGCGTGCCTGGGCGGAGCTGATGAAGCGCCTGGGATACGACCGCTACGTCGCCTCCGGCGGCGATTGGGGCGGGCAAATCGTCGACCTGATGGGCGCACAGGCACCTCCCGGGCTGATCGGCATCCACACCAACTTCCCTGGTGCGGTCCGACCCGACGTCGCAGCGGCGGTCACGTCCGGCGGCCCGGCGCCGTCCGGTCTCGATGACGAGGGAACCCGCCTCTACGAGAAGCTGAGGGACTTCTTCGCGACAGACGTGGCCTACGCCCTCGAGCTGGGGACCCACCCCCAGACGCTGTACGGAATCGCCGATTCCCCCGTCGGCCTGGCCGCCTGGATGCTCGACCACGACTCGACCAGCCTGGCGCTGATCTCTCGCGTCTTCGTCGACGGAGCCCAGGAAGGCCTGACCCGAGACGACGTCCTCGACAACATCACCCACTACTGGCTGACGAACACGGGGATCTCCTCGGGACGTCTCTACTGGGAAAACAAGCTCGGCTTCTTCGACCCGAAGGGCGTGGACATCCCGGTAGCCGTGAGCGTCTTCCCCGACGAGCTCTATCAGGTGCCGCGGAGTTGGGCAGAGGAGGCCTATCCCAACCTGATCCACTACAACAAGCTCGACAAGGGCGGGCACTTCGCCGCCTGGGAGCAGCCGCAGCTGTTCGTGGAAGAGGTCCGCACCGGCCTTCGATCGCTGCGCTGACCATGACCCTGTTCGAACGTGTGCATCTGCCCTCGTTCGCCGGCGCGACCGAGTGGCTCAACTCTGAGCCACTCGGCCCCGCCGAGCTACGAGACCGCGTCGTCCTGGTGAACTTCTGGACCTGGACGTGCATCAACTGGCTGCGCCAGGAGCCCTATGTCCGCGCCTGGTCACACGCCTACCGCCACGACGGGCTGATCGTCATCGGCGTCCACACGCCCGAGTTCGCCTTCGAGCACGACATCGACGGCGTGCGCCGCGCCACGCAGGAGCGAGCGATCGACTACCCGGTCGTCGTCGACAACGACTACGAGATCTGGAGCGCCTTCGCCAACCACTACTGGCCGGCGCTGTACTTCGCCGACCGCGACGGCATCATCCGCGACCACCACTTCGGCGAAGGACGCTACGAGAAGCTCGAGCGCGTCATCCAGAAGTTGCTCGGCGTCGAGCGTGAGCCCGTCTCCGTCGAGGGCGCCGGCGTGGAAGCGGCGGCCGACTGGGACCACCTGCGCACGCCCGAGACCTACCTCGGCTACTCGCGCAGCGGCCAGGACGGGTCTCCGCCGGGCGCGGCGTTGGATCGCAGTCGCCTCTACACGGTCCCGGAGGGCCTGCGCCTCGGCCACTGGGCCCTCGCCGGCGAGTGGACGATCAGGCCCGAGTACGTCGTTCTCGACCAGGCCGACGGGAGCATCGCCTTCAGGTTCCACGCACGCGACGCCCACCTCGTGCTCTCTCGAGGCGCACCGCAGCCGATCCCGTTTCGCATATCCCTCGACGGCGAGGCTCCCGGCCCGTCGGCCGGCGTGGACGTCGACGAGGACGGCAACGGCGTACTCCGAGACGACCGGATGTACCAGCTCGTGCGCCAGCACGACGTCGTACGCGACCGAACGCTGGAAATCAGCTTCCTTCAGCCAGGCGCCAACGCGCACTCCTTCACCTTCGGATAGCGCGATGCCACCCCAACCAGGAGAACACTCATGTTTCCCACGCGACAAGCTCCTCCCGCGCGACCCAGCGATGCTTGGATCGATGGCCAGGATCGCGCCGGTCCGGATGGTGAAGACGAGATCGATCCCATCGCGGGCCAGGAACGGCGCTGGTATCACCTCCGGCCCAAGCCTCGCCGCCCGACCGACCTCTGGGGCTTCAACTCGACCTGGTGGATGGTGCTGGGATGGCCTCTGCTGATCGTCTTCGCGGTTTCTCCATGGCCGTGGTGGTGACATGAGCGCGCTCAAGACCACCGCCGACCAGCCGACGCTCGCGGTACGGCCGACCGCGCACGACGAGGCCCGGGCGCTGCTCGGCCAGGTCATGGGCTTCGTCGCCGTCACCGTCGGCTTCTCCGCGCTCGGCGCCTACCTCGGCCGAGAGTTGAGCGGCGCGACCGGGCTGGTGCTGTTCATCGGCGCGTTCGGCTGCATCATCGGTCTCAACATCGCCGCCGCCAAGGGCCGGGAGCAACTCGCGATCGGACTCCTATTTGGGCTGGGCCTCCTGCTAGGCCTGGCCGTGGCACCCGTCATCGCCGACTACGCCAATGCCGACCCGTCCGCTCTGTGGCAGTCGGCCGGCGCCACGGCGGCGTTCGTCGCCGCAGCCGGCGCCTACGGATACGCGACCCGCAGAGACCTCTCCTCGTGGGGCCGCACGCTCTTCTGGGCACTCCTGGGCCTGATCGCGTTCGGGATCGTCGCGATCTTCGTCTCGATCCCCAACGAGAACGTCATCTACGCCGCCGCAGGCCTCGTGATCTTCGGCGCCTTCACGATCTTCGACTTCAACCGGCTGCGCCGCAGCACTCCCGATGCCGCCGTGCCGATCGCGGCCGGGATCTTCCTCGACGTCTTCAACATCTTCCTACTCGCGCTCAGCCTGTTCGGCGGCCGGCGCGAGTAAGACCGCCGTCGTCCCTCACCGCCCACACATCGAGAACAAGGAGGAAACATGACGGACAACACCGAGAGCGCCATCCTCGCGGGCGGCTGCTTCTGGGGCGTCCAGGAGCTGCTGCGCCATCGCGACGGCGTCATCTCCACCCGCGTCGGATACACCGGCGGGGAGAACGAGAACCCGACTTACCGCAAGCATCCGGGTCACGCCGAGGCGGTCGAGATCGTCTTCGACCCCGAGCGGATCTCCTATCGGGACATCCTCGAGCTCTTCTTCCAGATCCACGACCCGACGACGAAGAACCGCCAGGGCAACGACATCGGCTCCGACTACCGCTCGGAGATCTTCTACACCAGCGACCAGCAGCGCCGGGTGGCCGAGGACACGATCGCCGACGTCGAGGCGTCAGGCCTGTGGCCCGGCAAGGTGGTGACCGCGGTCAGCGAGGCCGTCCCCTTCTGGGTGGCCGAGGCCGAGCACCAGGACTACCTGCAGCGCTATCCGAACGGCTACAACTGCCACTTCCCGCGGCCGGGCTGGAAGCTGCCACACCGCGAAGCCGCCGCCTAATCAGGGCCCCGCGGGGCCGCGCCCGCGGCGACGGGCGCGACAAGTAGACGAACCGCGCAGGCTCGTCCTGCGACCACACCACCGTCCCCCACGAGGAGGACCACATGGCAGTCATGACCGAGAGGTCAGCGGACGACACCACGATCCGCCCGTTCACGATCGACATCCCCGAGTCGGAACTCGAGGACCTGCGAGCCCGCCTCGCCGGCACGCGCTTCCCCGACAAGGAAACCGTCGAGGACGACTCGCAGGGCGTGCCCCTGTCCGTCATGCAGGACCTCGCTCGCTACTGGGCGACCGACTACGACTGGCGCAAGTGCGAGGCGCGGCTGAACGCCGTCCCGAACTTCATCACCGAGATCGACGGACTGGACATCCACTTCATCCACGTCCGCTCGAAGCACGAGGATGCGCTCCCACTGGTCGTCTGCCACGGCTGGCCCGGGTCGATCCTCGAGCAGCTGAAGCTCATCGGCCGGCTCACCGATCCCACCGCGCATGGCGCGAGCGCGTCGGACGCCTTCCACGTCGTGATCCCTTCGATGCCGGGCTACGGGTTTTCGGGCAAGCCGACCACGACGGGCTGGGATCCCGTGCGGATCGCGAAGGCCTACGTCGAGCTCATGAAGCGCCTGGGCTACGAGCGGTTCGCGGCGCAGGGCGGCGACTGGGGGGCGATCGTCGTCGACGTGATGGCCGGCGGTCGCGCCGACCCGGCGACAGCCGAGCCTGCACCGCCGGAGCTGATCGGCATCCACACCAACCTGGGCGGCGTGATTCCGCCGGAGCACTTCACCGCGTCCTTCATCGGCGCTCCGGCGCCGTCCGGTCTCTCCGACGAGGAGAGGAGCACCTACGAGCAGCTGCGCGCCTTCTTCGCGACGCACGGGGCGTACGGGCTGATCATGGCGACGCGTCCGCAGACGCTCTACGGCCTGGCCGACTCACCCGTCGATCTCGCCGCGTTCATGCTCGACCACGGCGACGGGAGCGGTCAGCCCGGCCTCGTCCAGCAGGTCCTCGAGGAGCGTCTAGAGCGCCCGAGCGACCTCACGCGCGACGACATCCTGGACAACATCACGCTCTTCTGGCTGACCAACACCGGGGTGTCCTCGGCGCGGCTGTACTGGGAGAGCAAGCTCCCCCCCATCTCGGTCAAGGGCGTGAAGATCCCGGTCGGCGTCAGCACCTTCGCCGACGAGATCTACCGGGTCCCCCGCAGCTGGGCCGAGCAGGCGTACCCCAACCTCGTCCACTACGCCCAGCACGACCGCGGCGGGCACTTCGCCGCCTGGGAGCAGCCGCAGCTGCTCTCAGCAGACGTCCGCGAGACGTTCCGATCGCTGCGCTGACGATGACGCTGTTCGAACGTGTGCATATGCCCTCGTTCGCCGGCGCGACCGAGTGGCTCAACTCCGAGCCACTCGGCCCCGCCGAGCTAGAGGGCCACGTCGTCCTCGTGAACTTCTGGACGCTGACGTGCATCAACTGGCTGCGCCAGGAGCCCTACGTCCGCGCCTGGTCGCAGGCCTACCGAGACGACGGATTGATCGTCATCGGCGTCCACACTCCGGAGTTCTCCTTCGAGCACGACATCGACCTCGTCAGCCAGGCAGTCAAGGAGCGGGCGATCGACTACCCGGTCGCGATCGACAACGACTTCGAGGTCTGGAGCGCCTTCGCCAACCACTATTGGCCGGCGCTGTACTTCGTCGATGCCGACGGCATGATCCGCGACCAGCACTTCGGTGAGGGACGCTATGAGGAATCGGAGCTGGTGATCCAGCGGCAGCTCGGCGTCGAGCGCGAGCCGGTGTCCGTCGAAGGGCTCGGCGTGGAGGCGGCGGCCGACTGCGATCACCTGTATACGCCCGAGACCTATCTCGGGTACGCGCGCGAAGAGCACTTCGCGTCAGGGAACGGCACCGCGTTCGGCGAATGCCGCTCGTACGAGCTTCCCGAGCGCCTGCGCTTCAACCACTGGGCGCTCGCCGGCGAGTGGACGATCGGGCCTGAGCACGTCGTGCTAGAGCAGGCAGGCGGGAGCATCGCCTACCGGTTCCACGCACGCGACGCGCACCTCGTGCTGTCGCCTGGAGCACGAGAGCCGATTCGCTTCCGCGTGCTCCTCGACGGCCAGGCTCCGGGCCCGTCACACGGCGTGGACGTCGACGAAGACGGAAACGGGTTGCTCCAAGACGCCCGCATGTACCAGCTCGTACGCGAGCACGACGAGGTTCGCCAGCGGACGCTGGAGATCACGTTCCTCGAGGCCGGCGCCGAGGCGTATGCGTTCACTTTCGGGTAGCGCCCACGCGCGCAACCTGAGCAGGTTCCGCTCCGCGAGTGGCGACAGGCGCATTGGCGTGCTCGCGAACCCGTCGGGCGAATGCGAGCCGGAGCTCCTGCTCATCGAGGCGTGGGCCCGCGACGTCTGCGTCGAGGTCGTCAACCTCGGCACGAGCGCCGAGCCCGGCAGCCTGCCGGCGGACTGCGAGCTCGTGATCGCGTTGGGCGGCGACGGGACGATCCTGCGCGCGCTCCAGCTCGCGATGACGAACCACGCGGCGGTACTCGGGATCAACTTCGGCCATGTGGGGTTCCTCGCCGACAGCGGCCGCGAGGAGCTCGCGGCGGCGCTCGGACGGATCGCTCGCGGCGAGGCGCAGGTCGAGGAGCGCATCGCCCTCACGGCTACGGTGCAGGCGGAGCCGTCACGCCGCATGACTGCCTTCAACGACATCGTCGTCGCGCGCGTGCCGGGGTTCGGGACGGCGCGGCTGCGCGTCGATATCGACGGCCAATCGGTGCTCGCGCTCGCCGGCGACGGGGTCGTGATCGCCTCGCCGACGGGCTCGACGGCCTACACGCTCGGTGCCGGCGGCCCGGCGGTGGCGCCTACCCTCGACGCGATCGTGCTCACGCCGCTCGCCAGCCAGGGCAGCCCGCTGCGATCGCTCGTCGTCGACGGAACCGACACCGTCGTCGTCACGAGGGAGCCGTCGAGCGCGCCGCTGAGCATCGAGGTCGACGGCCGCACGACCGTCGAGGTCCCGGCGTCTGCCTCGCTCGAGGTTCGCGCCGCACCGCGCAAGGCGCGGCTGGTGCGCACGCGACCGCGTACGTTCTACGCCGATCTTGCCGACCGCCTCTGACGGCTGCGACGCGCCCGCGCACGGCGACGCCGCTTGACGTCGCCACCGGACGCTCGCTGCGTCAGGGCTGGAGCACTGGTGCGCGAACCGAGCGCACCCTGTCAGGTCGGTCTCGTCATACCGCGTCTTGAGGGACTCACCGCCCGGAACCGCAGGCCGTCGCTTCGCGAGAGCAGGAGGCGCCTGGCCCCGAAGCCTCCGCGCTCCCGGGTGGACGAGCTCCGAGCGTCTGAAGTTGCAGCCGGGGAGTGCCCGCATCGTCCGCGCGAAGCGGGCGTCATGCGACTGGCGGTCCGGACGCCTCCTCGTCGTGCGGGCCTCGATCATGACTGGGCCCGCGGCAGCTGCTTGCGGAGGTCCAGTCCGGGTCCGAGGTCGCCGTCGATCAGGTGCCCGTAGGTCTCGAGCGTGAACGCTGGTGAGTGGTGGCCCATCCAGCGCTGTAGGCGCAGTGGGCTCAGGCCGGATTCGATCAGCATCGACGCGCACGTGTGACGGAGGGTGTGAAAGCCGACGCCGGTCAGTCCGGCGCGCTCGGCGGCGGGGATCAGCACGCGGCGGCGCAGGCTGCCCTGATCGGACGCACCGCCGTCGCGACCGGGAAAGACGAACGCGTCGTCGAGTGCATTGAGAGGCCGATGAGCGCGCAGCGTGGCGGCGAGCTCGGGCGTCAGCGGTATCAGCCGTGCGCCGTGGCGAGACTTGGGGGCCACCGCTGCGCCTTTGACGATCGCGCGGCGCACGTGGAGATGCGGTGCCGGGCCGTCGAGGACGAGATCGCTCCAGCGCAGCCCGACCGCCTCAGAGATCCGCAGCCCGGTCGCGGCGAGCAGCTCAAACAACGGACGCCACTTGGGCGGGATCTCGTCGAGCAGGCGCACGAGCTCCGCTCGCGTCAGAAAGCGTCGCTCGCGCGTCGACCACGCGCGACCCGCCCGCCTCCGCGGCAGCACGACCTGCTCGGCCGGGTTTGCGTCCAGTAGGCCCTCGGCGACCGCCGCGTCAAGCGCCAGGCGCAGCGGCGTGAGCGCGTTGGCGATCGAGCGGTCACACAGCCTGCCGGCGCGGCCCGGGCGTGTCGTCAACCAGTCGACGAATTGCTGCACCCCGGCGCGGTCCATCTCGCCGACACGAACCTCGCGGTCGAAGTAGCTCAGCGCGAAGTTGACCAGCAGGCGACGGTACTCGCCGCGAGTATTGGCGCGCACGCTGTCGTGCCCGGTGCCGGCGTAGCGATCAAGCCACGAAAGGCTGAATTCATGCAGTGTCGGACCCCGCCGCTTCGCCCTAGCCTCGCCGTCTCGTTTGAGCTTGATCGCGCGGGCTTCGGCCAGCGTGTCGGCCGACTGCTTGCGCTGGCGACCCCCGGCGCGGTAGACCACCACGAACCTCGAACCACGTCGGTAGACCCCCGGCACCTCGGTCCGCTGCAGTGGCAACACCATCAGTGTTGCCCTGTTGCCACCCCTCGGCGTTCGGCGACGACTGGAAATCCCCTTGCCAAGCGGAATTCGACAGCGCGCCCGAGAGGATTCGAACCTCTGACCTTCGGTTCCGTAGACCGACGCTCTATCCAGCTGAGCTACGGGCGCAGGCGGCGGCTCATGTTAGCCCGCCACAGCGGAGAGGGCGGGATTCGAACCCGCGATGGAGCTTTCAGCCCCATACTCGCTTAGCAGGCGAGTGCCTTCAGCCACTCGGCCACCTCTCCAAGCTTGGGCGCAGTGTAGTGCGCCGGGGGCCCTCATGATCAGGGCGCGAGGGCCCGCGGCGGCCGGTGGCGCGCCGCGACAGCCTCGCTGGAAGGGAGCTTGATCGTCGCGATCGTGCCCTCCCCACGTGGCTGGTGAGCGACATCGTGCCGCCGTGCCGCTCGACGATCTCCTTTGCGATCGCGAGCCCGAGCCCGGTGCCCTCGGATCCGGTCGCAGTCGACGCGCGGTAGAAGCGCTCGACGACCCGCTCGAGCTCGCTCGCCGGGATCCCGACGCCGCGGTCCATGAGGTCGATCACCACGAGGTCGCCGGCGCGGCTCGTGCTCACGCTGATCCTGCCGCCGTGCTCGGAGAACTTGACCGCGTTCGAGAACAGGTTGCCGAGCGCCTGGTGCAGACGCAGCGGATCGGCGTCGACCTCCAAGCCCGGCTCGCAGTCGATCTCGACCTCGATCCCGCGCGCGGCGAGCTGGGGCTGCAGCTCGTCGACCAGCCCCGCGAGCACGAGCGCCGGCTCGACCGGCTCGCGGACGAGGCGGACGCTGCCGGCCTCGAGCCGCGAGAGGTCGAGCAGGTCGTCGACGATCCGCTGCATCCGCTCGGCGTTGCGGTGGACGAGCTGGGCGCTGGTGTGCTGGTCAGCGTTGAGCCGTCCGGTGTCGGGGTCGAGCAGCGCCTCGGAGAACCCGCGGATCGAGGTCAGCGGACCCCGCAGCGCGTGGGCGACCGAGGCCACGAAGCGGCTCTTGACGGCGGCGACCTCGTTCAGCCCGGCGACATGGCGCTCGATGTCGCCGGCCATCGCGTTGAAGGCGCGGGGCGCAGGCCGCGCAGCAGCGTCGCGCCGAACAGGAGCACGCCCAGGCAGGCCAGCAGGACGCCGCCGCGTCCGATGTTCCCGAGCCGCTCCTGCCGGGCCAGCAGCTCGTCGAGGTCGCGCGACTCGGCGGCGCTCGCCTCGGCGATGACGCGCTTGATCGCGTCGATCCGGCGCTTGCCCGTTCCGCGCTCGATGATCGCCTGCGCCGCCTCGCGGCGCTCGAGCGTGAGCAGTCGCAGCGTCGGCTCGGCGAAGACGGTGCGCCAGTCGTCGAACCTCCGCTCGACCTCGGCCGCGAACGTCATCGCGTCCGCGTCGAGCCGAGCGAGCTCTGCGCCGTGAGGATCTCCGCGCGCACGGTCTGGATCAGCAGCAGCTCCCGCTGGTCGTCGTGCGCCGTTCCGCCGTGCGGTACTCCGCCGAGAAGACCGCGAGGCAGAGCAGGGTGAGGAGCAGCAGCGCCGCCGCCTGGCCGACCACGATCCGACGGACCGCGCTGTGCAGCGTCGGCGCGCGCCGGCCGCTCATGGCAGCGCGCTCCGCATCGGGCTGTAGCGGTAGCCCGTGCCGCGCAGCGTCTCGATCGCGCTGCTCGAGCCCGGCGCCGTGGCGTCCAGCTTGCGGCGCAGGTAGCTGACATAGAGCTTGACCTGCTCGACCGAGTTGCCCGAACGGCCTCCCCACGCGAGGTCGAGCAGCTCGCTCGGCGTCAGCGCGCGCCCCGGATGCCGGCAGAAGGCGGACATCAGCCGCAGCTCGCGTCCTGTGAGGTGGAGGTCGCGCCCGTCGATCGTGGCCCGCTGACCCGAGAGGTCGAGATGGATCAGATCGTCGCCCATCAGCCCTCCTGGGCGGTCAGCATCAGGACCGGCGCGTCGGACACGTCGCGCAGGCGCTCGAGCGTCGCCCATCCGTCGAGCCCCGGCAGGCCGACGTCGAGCACGACGAGCGCGGGGCCGCGCTCGCGGAACTCCCGCAGCGCGCTCGTGCCGTCGGCGGCTTCGACGACGCGATGCCCCGACCGCTCGAGCAGGGTCCGCACCAGCCGCCGCAGGTCGGCGTCGTCGTCAACGACCAGGATCGGCGGCGCGTTCATCCCGTCCACTTTCTCTCGCGCCGGCTGCCCTGGCAAGGACGAGGGGGGCGGGCGGACGCCCCGGCGCGCCGCCCTGACCCGTCCCCACCCCGGAGGCTTGTCCAAGCCTCGAGTCGGTGGGCTGATGTTGATCGAAGGAACAGCCGACGCGGCAACGGTACGCGCTCGGGCGTATGCGGCGGGTATGAAGTGGCGCTAGGCGGCGCCGCGGCGGCGGCCGAGGGCGTCGAGCTCCTCGAGCGACTGGCCGGCTCCCGAGGCCACGCAGGTGAGCGGGGCGTCGGCGATGTGGACCGGCATCCCGGTCTCGCGGTGCAAGCGGTCGGCGAAGCCACGCAGGAGCGCGCCGCCGCCGGCGAGGACCATGCCGTTGGTGGCGATGTCGGCGGCGAGCTCGGGCGGCGTCTCCTCGAGCGTCGCGTGGACCGCCGCGATGATGTCGATCACCGGCGGGTCGATCGCGCTGCGGACCTCGTCGCTGTCCAGCTCGAGCTCGCGCGGGAGCCCGGAGAGGAGGTCGCGGCCGCGGATGCGGGTGGAGATCGTCTCCCGCAGCGGCGACGCCGACCCGACGGCGAGCTTGATCGCCTCGGCGCTCTGGGAGCCGATCGCCATCCGGTGCTCGAGCCGGATGTGGTTGGTGATGGCGTCGTCGAGGTCGTACCCGCCGACGCGCAGCGACTGCGAGACGACGATGCCGCCGAGCGAGATGACCGCGACCTCGCTCGTGCCGCCGCCGACGTCGACGACCATCCGGCCGACCGGCTCGGCGATCGGCAGCCCGGCGCCGATCGCCGCGGCCAGCGACTCCTCGATCAGGTGGACCTCGCGGGCGCCCGCCGACAGCGAGGCCTCCTCCACCGCCCGCCGCTCGACGTCGGTGACCCCCGAGGGCGCGCACATCACGAGCCGCGGGCGGCTGAAGCGGCTCGAGAGCACCTTGTCGACGAACTGGCGCAGCATCGCCTCGGTGACCTCGAAGTCGGCGATCACGCCGTGGCGCAGCGGCCGGTCGGCGGAGATCGTCGCCGGCGTGCGGCCGATCATCAGCTGCGCGTCGGCGCCGACCGCGTGCACCTCGCCGGTGCGCTGGTCGATCGCGACCACGGAGGGCTCCGAGAGCACGATCCCGCGCCCGCGCACGTAGACGACGGTGTTGGCCGTCCCGAGGTCGATCGCCATGTCGCCGACCGGCCGCAGGGAGGCCAGCGACCACCGACGTCGCGAATGCGACCGGAACACGCCCCGTTGCGCCACTGGAGTGAGCATACGGGCGTGTAGCCTCGGCTCATGCCCGATGCATCGACCTTTGCATTGTTCGCGGTCGCGAGCCTGGCCTTCCTGGCCATCCCGGGGCCGTCGGTCTTCTACATCGTCACGCGCAGCCTCACCCAGGGGCGCCGCGCGGGCGTGACGTCGATGCTCGGGGTGCAGGCGGGCGGGCTCGTGCACGTGGTCGCCGCCGCCGTCGGGGTCTCCGCGCTGATCGCCTCCTCGGCCGCCGCCTTCACGGTCGTCAAGTACGCCGGCGCCGCCTACCTCGTCTACCTCGGCGTGAAGCGCCTCCTGTCGGCGGGAGCGACCGAGGCCGCGCCGGAGCCGGACGAGCGGGCGACGATGACGCGGCTCTTCTGGCAGGGCGTGATCGTCAACATCCTCAACCCGAAGACCGCGCTCTTCTTCCTCGCGTTCCTGCCGCAGTTCGTGGACCCGGACGCCGGGCCGCTGGTCCCGCAGATGCTGGTGCTCGGGACGCTGCTCGTCGGCCTCGGCGTGGTCAGCGACGGCACCTACGCGATCGTCGCCGCCGGCGCCGGAAGGCGGCTGCGGGACACGGCGGCGTCACGGCGCAGGCTCGACCGCGTGAGCGGCGGCGTCTTCATCGGCCTCGGCCTCGTCGCCGCGCTGGCCGGCGAGCCGCGGCGCAAGTAGCCATCATTCCCTCACCCGGAGGGGTGGCAGAGCGGTCGAATGCACCGGTCTTGAAAACCGGAGTCCGTTCACGCGGACCGCGGGTTCGAATCCCGCCCCCTCCGCTGTGCGCGTGGGTTTCCGGTGCGGCAGCGCGGGTACCGCGTCGGAAGCTGTGTGGCCTGAGCCCGAGGAGCGCGCCGCCCCGCGTCCCCACGCCTATGACCTCTTCGAGGACGGACGCCCCGTGGGCCGGCTGGAGTGGTGGCTACGCCCGCGCCACGACGTGGGCTGGTACCTGATGCTCGAGGGCGCGCCGGTCCGCCGGCTGGAGGTCGACCCGGCGGTGGCCGACCTCGCACGCGACACCGCGTCGGCCGACCACGACTGGTACCTCTACGCCGAGCTGTCGGCGATCCTCAGCACGACGCTCGCGCTCGACGCCGCCGAGGCCGTGCTGCACCCGCGGCGCCCGGCCGAGCGGGGGCGCTTCCGCTCGCGGCTCGAGGCCGGCCACTACGAGATCCACGCGACCGACATCGACCCGACGATGCTCGCGCATACGGTGCCGGAGCTGCAGCTCTCCTCGGTGTCGAACGTGAACGTGCTCGAGGGCGACCTCTCGGCCCCGGCGCTGCAGTCAGCGCTGCGCCGCATCGCCCTGCTCGGCGGCCGGATCGTCGCGATCTTCCACTCGGGCGCCGAGCCCCCGCCCGAGGACTAGCCGAGCACGAGGATGAGCACGACGGCGACGATCACGAACGCGCCCAGCAGCGCGTACGCCGCTCCCGCCTGCCACTGGTTCTGCCAGTAGCCGGGCCGCGAGCGCGAGCGGTCGTGGCGGCCCTCGGGCGGCTCGCCGGTCCAGTCGTCGTCGTCGCGAGAGCTCATGCGATCTGCCTACCCGAGATCGCCCGCGCCACCACCAGCCGCTGGATCTCGGACGTGCCCTCGAAGATCGTGTAGATCTTGGCGTCGCGGTGCATGCGCTCGACCGGGTACTCGCGCGTGTAGCCGTTGCCGCCGAGGATCTGGATCGCCCGCTCGGTCGCCCACACCGCCACCTCGCCGGCCTTGAGCTTGGACATCGAGCCCTCGGCGTTCTCGAACCGGCGCCCGCTGCGGCCCATCCACGACGCGCGCCAGACGAGGAGGCGCGCGGCGTCGATCTCGAGCTTCATGTCGGCGAGCGTGAACGCGATCGCCTGGTTGTCGACGATCGGGCGGCCGAACTGCTCGCGCTCGAGCGCGTAGCCGAGTGCGTACTCGTAGGCGGCGCGGGCGATCCCCAGCGCCTGGGCGCCGACCGACGGCCGCGTCGCCTCGAACGTCTGCATGGCGGCCTGCCCGCGCGACGCCGCTCCCCTCGCGAGCCCGCGCCAGCCGTTCGTCGAGCTTCTCCTTGCCGCCCAGCAGGCACGCGCCCGGAACGCGGCAGTCGTCGAGGAAGACGTCGGCGGTGTGAGACGCGCGCAGCCCGTGCTTGCGCACCTTCGCGCCCATCGTCAGCCCGGGCGTTCCCGGCGGCACCACGAACGCGGCATGCCCGCGCGAGCCCAGCTCGCGGTCGATCGTGGCGACGACCACGTGCACGCCGGCGATGCCGCCGTTCGTGGCCCACGCCTTCTGCCCGTTCAGCACCCACTCGTCCTTGGCCGCGTCGTAGACCGCGCGCGTGCGCAGCGCCGAGACGTCCGAGCCGGCGTCGGGCTCGGAGACGCAGAACGCGGCGACCGCCGGCTCGGCCTCGGTGCCGAAGCACTGCGGGATCCACTCGCCGATCTGCTCGCCCGTGCCCTGGCCGAAGATCGCGGCCACCGCGAGCGAGCTGCCCATGATCGCCATCCCGATCCCCGCGTCGCCCCAGAACAGCTCCTCGTTGACGATCGGGAGCGTGAGCCCGCTCTCGTCGGCCCAGAACGACGCGAGCGCCTCGTAGCCGTAGAGCCCGATCTTCGCCGCCTCGGCGATCACCGGCCACGGCGTCTCCTCGCGCTCGTCCCACTCGGAGGCGGCGGGGCGGACGACGCGCTCGGCGAACCCGTGGACCCACTCGCGGACGTCAAGCTGGTCCTGGGAGAGCTCGAGCGAGAACGGCGTAGCGGTCGCGGCCTCCACGCTTAGTCCGCCGCCGGGGGCTCGTTCTCCGGCAGGCCGGGGAGCGGCGCGTCGTCCTCGTCGAGGTCGTCCGGCGGGCCGAGCGGCTGGTCGTCGACCTCGGGCTCGCCGTCTCCGGGCGCCGGCGGCTCGTCCGGGATCTCCGGGTCGGGCGTGATCGGCGTCTCATCTGCTCCGCGTGCTGACGGCAGGACAATTGTCGTATGTCGAACCGATGGCCTCATCATTCGGTAGGTCGCGCCAGTATGGCGGGCGCGCCCCAGCGCTGTAGCACTTCGGGGACCGCCACCGTGCCGTCGTCGCGCTGGCCGTTCTCGAGCAGCGCGATCAGGTGCCGCCACGTGACCGCCGTGCCGTTGAGCGTGTGCACGTGGCGCGGCCGGCCGCCGGCGTCGCGGTAGCGGATGTCGAGCCGCCGCGCCTGGAAGTCGGTCGTGTTGGAGGTCGACGTCACCTCGCGGTAGCGCTCCTGGCTCGGGATCCACGCCTCGAGGTCGTACTTCTTGGCCGCCGACGCGCCGAGGTCGTCGACCCCGATGTTGACCACGCGGTACGGGATCTCGAGCTCCTGCAGCAGGGTCTCCTCGATCGAGAGCAGCAGCTCGTGCTCGCCGGGCGACGTCTCGGGCTCGACGAAGCTGAACATCTCGACCTTGTCGAACTGGTGCACGCGGAAGATGCCGCGCGTGTCGCGCCCCGCGGCGCCCGCCTCGCGCCGGAAGCAGGGCGAGATGCCGGCGTAGCGGCGCGGGAGCGTGCCGGCCTCGAGGATCTCGCCCGCGTGCAGCGACGCGAGCGGCACCTCGCTCGTGCCGACCAGGTACAGGTCGTCGTCCGGGAGCCGGTAGATCTGCTGCTCGGTGTCCGGCAGGAAGCCGGTGCCGTAGAGCGCCTCCTCGCGCACGAGCACGGGCGGCACCACCGGCTCGAACCCGTGCGGGCCGAGCACGCTCAACGCCCACCGGGTGAGCGCCAGCTCCACCAGCACGAGGTCCCCGCGAAGGTACGCGAAGCGCGAGCCCGCCACGCGCGAGCCCGCCTCCATGTCGATCATCTCGCCGGCGACGTCGAGGTGGTCCCGCCCCCCGGCAGCGCCGCGCTCGCCGACCTCGCGCAGCGTCGTGTCGGCGTCGGCGGCGGTGGGGTCGGGCGGGTTGGGGAGCGTCCCCAGCGCGGACTGCAGCTCGGCGTCGGCGTCGGCCAGCTCCGCGCCGAGCGCCTTCACCCGCTGCGCGACCTCCTGCATGGCCGCGATCTCGGCCGCGGCGTCGCCGCCCTCCTGCTTGGCGCGCCCGATCGCCTTCGACGCCTCGTTCTGGCGCGCGCGCAGCGTCTCGGCCTCGGGCCGCAGCGCGCGCGTGCGCTCGTCGAGCTCGAGCACGCGGTCCAGCCGGGCGTCGGAGCCGTCGCCGCGGCGCGCCAGCGCCGCCCGCACGGGCTCGGGGTCGCGCCGGATCTGCTTGAGGTCGAGCACCGCCGAGGCGGCTCAGCCGCCGGAGTACTCGGCGACGAACGCGGCCACCGCCTCGGCCTCCTCGCCCGTCACGATGTTCTGCGGCATCGGACCGGAGGAGAAGCCGCCGTTGCGGATGGCGTAGAGGACTTCCTCCTCCGTCTCGGCGCGCTCGTTGAAGTTCGGCCCGTCCTTGAGCTCGCGCGTCGCCACCGACACGTTCGAGCCGAGAGCGCCGACGGCGTCGAGCGAGTGGCAGCCGGCGCAGTTCTCGTTGAAGATCCGCGCGCCCTCGTAGTTGGGGTCGTCCTCGGCCAGCTGGATGCCCTCGGTGCCGCAGGCGCCGACCGCCAGCGCGGCGCAGACCGCCGCAGCCACGGTCACGAGTCGGGGAGAGCGGCCCATGGAGGTGGCACAGCATACGGAACAATCGACCGCCGATGAGGAACGTCGACCCCGACCACTTCCGCTCCGTGATGGGCCACTTCGCGACCGGCGTGACCGTCGTCACGGCGTCGACGCCCGCCGGCCCGGTCGGCCTGACGGCGAACGCCGTGGCCTCGCTGTCGCTCGACCCGCTGCTGCTGCTGGTGGCCTTCGACAACGACGCGCGGACGCTCCCGGTGATCCGCGAAACCGGGCGCTTCGGCGTCAACGTCCTGCACGCCGGGCAGGAGGAGCTGGCGCGGCTGTTCGCCTCGAAGCGGCCGGAGCGCGAGAAGTTCGCCGGGGTGCCGCACACGCTGCACGACGGCATCCCGGTGATCGAGGACGCGCTGGCGTGGGTCGGCTGCCGGCTCGAGCGGCTGATCCCGGGCGGCGACCACACGATCGGGATCGGCGCGGTCGAGGCGGCCGAGGCCGGCGACGGCCGGCCGCTGCTGTGGTTCCGCGGGAGCTACCGCACGTGAACGCCGTCCATATCGTGCTCGGGGCCGCCCTGATCGGCGTCAACGCGGCCGCCGGCGCGTGGGGCGCGTGGTGCTGGTGGCGCGCCCGCGACGCCCCCGGCTTCTGGCCGCTGCTGCGAACCGGACAAGCGCTCGTCGTCCTCCAGGCGGCGGGCGGCGGGATCCTCGCGCTCGCCGGCCGCGAGCTGCCCGAGCTCCACCTCGTCTACGGGCTCGTGCCGCTCGGCGTCTCGTTCCTCGCCGAGCAGCTGCGGATCACCGCGGCGGAGACCGTGCTCGGCCAGCGCGGACTCGAGGGGCGCAGCGACGTCGAGGCGCTCGAACGCGCCGAGCAGCGCGACCTCGTGCACGCCATCATGCTGCGCGAGATGGGTGTGATGGCGGCTTCAGCCCTTGTCGTAGCGCTGCTCGGCGCGCGAGCTGCGGGCGTCCTGTGACAGAGTGCTGAATGCCACTAAGTGACACTCTCGCACAAAGTGGTAGAAATCATCTCCGGTGATCAGGTCCTACCTACCCGCACTCGTCTTCGTCGGGCTGGGCACGATCCTGGGCCTCGTCTTCGCGGTCCTCAACTCGGTCCTCGGCCCGCGCACGCGCCACCGCCAGTCGCAGACGGATCCGTACGAGTGCGGCCTGCCCTCCGAGGTCAAGGAGAACTTCCGCTTCGGGATCAGCTTCTACCTGATCGCGATGCTCTTCATCCTGTTCGACATCGAGGTCATCTTCCTGTACCCGGTCGCCATCCAGCTCGACGCGTTCGGGACGTTCGCGCTGATCGAGACGATCGTGTTCATCGTCCTGCTGGCCATCGCGTTCGTGTACGTGTGGCGGAGAGGAGCGCTCGAATGGAGGTGACCCGCCAGCGACTGGGGTCGGGCGAGAAGGCGGAGTTCCGCGCTCGCCAGCTCACGGCCCGGCAGATGCTCAACGGCGAGCTCGAGGGGCCCGAGCTGGAGAAGCACGTCGAGGAGAGCATCCTCACGACGACGCTCGAGAAGGCCGGCAACTGGGCCGCCGCCAACGCGATCTTCCCGTGCACGTTCGGGCTCGCGTGCTGCGCGATCGAGATGATGTCGTTCGTGGGCGCGCGCGTGGACGTGGCGCGCTTCGGCGGCGAGGCGTTCCGCGCCTCCCCCCGCCAGGCCGACCTGCTGATCCTGTCGGGCCGCGTCTCGATCAAGATGGCGCCGGTCGTGCGGCGCGTCTACGACCAGATGCTCGAGCCGCGGTGGGCCATCGCCATGGGCGCGTGCTCGTCCTCGATGGGCGTGTTCAACAACTACGCGGTCGTGCCGGCGGACAAGTTCATGCCGGTCGACATCCACATCCCCGGCTGCCCGCCGCGCCCGGAGGCGCTGATGCACGGGATCATCAAGCTGCGCGCGATGATCCTCGCCAAGCCGGACCTCGGCTGGCGGACGCGCTACGGCGGCCGCGGCACCGAGGAGTTCGCCGAGTCCGAGCTGGCCATGATCCCGTCGCTGGCCACTCGATCGGCGACCGGCGGCAGGATCGAGCTGCTGACGCGAGGACCTGCAGCGGCTGGCGCAGGACTCAGCGGCGACACGGTCCTCGGCACGCAGCACTTCCGCGGCAAGGCGGCGCTCGACATCGCGCCCGCGCGTGTGCGCGAGACGCTGGAGTTCCTGCGCGAGCGCGGCTTCGGCTTCCTGGCCAGCGTGCACGGGCTCGACTACTACCCCGAGGAGCCGCGCCTGGGCGTCCAGTACGAGATGCTCGACATGCGCGAGGTCGACCGCATCACCGTCCGCCTGCGGGTCCCGATCGACGCAGCCACGGTGCCGTCGGTCACCCCCGACTGGCCGACCGCCGACCACCAGGAGCGCGAGGTCTTCGACATGTTCGGCGTGGTCTTCGACGGCCACCCCGACCTGCGGCGGATCCTGATGCCCGAGGACTACGAGGGCCACCCCCAGCGGCGCGACTTCCCGATCGGCGGCGAGCCGGTCCTCTTCACCCACAACGAGACGCGCCACACCCGATGAGCGAGATCGAGACCCGCCCCGGCGCGCCCGCCATCGACTACCGGGAGATGGAGGACTCGCACGAGCTCTCGCACATCTCCCACGGCGCCGAGCAGGAGCTGCTGACGCTCAACATCGGGCCCCACCATCCCGCGACCCACGGGGTGCTGCGCCTGCTGACGACGCTCGAGGGCGAGGTCGTGCGCGACATCAAGCCGGTCATCGGCTACCTCCACACCGGGATCGAGAAGACCGCCGAGGACAAGGCGTACTGGAAGGTCATCCCGGTCGTCGAGCGGATGGACTACCTCGCGTACTACTTCAACGCGATGGCCTTCTGCGGCGCGGTCGAGACGCTGCTCGAGCTCGAGGTCCCGAAGCGCGCCCAGTACCTGCGCGTGCTGCACATGGAGCTCAACCGGATCATGTCCCACCTCGTGTGGCTGGGCACGAGCGCGCTCGACCTCGGCGCGATCTCGATGTTCTGGTACTGCTTCCGCGACCGCGAGACGATCCTCGACCTGTTCGAGATGTCGAGCGGGCAGCGCATGCACACGCGCTACATCCAGGTCGGCGGCGTGATGGAGGACATCCCGACCGGGTTCGACGCCAAGGTGCGCGAGTTCTGCGCCGCGATGCCGGGCCGCGTCGACGAGTTCATGGCGCTGCTGGCCAAGAACGAGATCGTGCTCCAGCGCCTGCGCGGCGTGGCGGCGCTCGACGAGGAGACGCTGCTCGGCCTCGGCGTCACCGGCCCGCTGCTGCGCGCGGCCGGCAACCCGTGGGACCTGCGCAAGGCCGACCCGTACTCGAGCTACGAGGACTTCGACTTCAACATCCCGGTCGGCACGGTCGGCGACAACTACGACCGCTTCGCGGTGCGCAGCCACGAGATCAAGGAGTCGGTGAAGATCATCGAGCAGGCGCTCGACGGCCTGCCCGAGGGGCCGTACGTCTCCGACGACCGCAAGTACGCGCTGCCGCCGCGGCACGAGCTGGCGACGTCGATGGAGGCGCTGATCCACCACTTCAAGCTCGTCACCGAGGGCTTCCGGGTGCCGCCGGGCGAGGCCTACTTCCCGATCGAGTCCCCGCGCGGCGAGCTGGCGTGCTTCGTCCGCGCCGACGGCTCGGCGAAGCCCGCGCGCGTGCACATGCGCGACCCCTCGTTCGTGAACCTGCAGGCCACGCGCCCGATGGTGCAGGACCTCTACATCGCCGACCTGATCGCCACGCTGGCGATGCTCGACCCGATCATGGGAGGCATCGACCGCTGATGAGCGTGCCGCGGTTCGCGCACGGCTCGCGGGTCCCGGGCTGGGACGACGCCGCCGACCTCACCAAGGATCCCGCGGTCGTCCCCGATCCCGCGACGACGCCCGTGCCGGTGCACGTCCGCGCCGAGATCGAGGCGCAGATGGCCAAGTACCCGGACACCCGCTCGGCGTCGATCCCCGCCCTGCACATCGTCCAGCGCGAGCACGGCTGGTGCTCGCCGACGGCGATCGAGCAGGCGGCGTGCGTGATGCGGCTGACCCCCGGCTACCTGACCGCGGTGGCCACGTTCTACGACATGTTCTCGACGACGCCCAAGGGCCGCCACGACGTCTACGTGTGCACGAACATCTCGTGCTCGCTGCTCGGCGCCGACGCGGTCCTCGAGGCGATGCAGGAGGCGGCCGGCGCCGACCCCGACTTCGAGGTGCGGCCGTTCGAGTGCCTGGGCGCGTGCGACATCGCGCCGATGGCGTCGGTCGACGGCGAGTACATCGGCCCGCTCGAGCTCGCCGACTGCCGCACGATCGTCGACGACGTCAAGGCGGGGCGCGAGGTGCTGCCGGCCAAGCAGCTCAAGCGCCGGAAGATCGCCGCGGACCACTGGCGGGAGACCGGATGAAGCTCTTCTACGACGGGATCGACGACCCCGAGCTCCCGACGCTCGACGGGTACTCGCAGCGCGGCGGCTACGAGATGCTGCGCAAGGCGCTCTCGATGAACCCCGCGGACGTGCTGCAGGAGATGCTCGACTCCGAGGTCCGCGGGCGCGGCGGCGCGGGCTTCGCGATGGGCAAGAAGATGTCCTTCATCCCCAGGGGGTCGATGGACAAGTACATCGTCTGCAACGCCGACGAGTCCGAGCCGGGCACGTTCAAGGACCGCGAGCTGATGCAGAAGAACCCGCATCTGCTGATCGAGGGCATGCTGATCGCCGGCTACGCGATCGGGGCCAACAAGTCGTTCATCTTCATCCGCGGCGAGTACTCCCACCAGGCCGACGTGCTCGACGCGGCCGTCGCCGAGGCGCGCGCCGCCGGCTACATCGGCGAGCGGATCCTCGACTCCACGCACACGCAGGACCTCGTGGTCCACCGCGGCGCGGGCGCGTACATCTGCGGCGAGGAGACCGCGCTGCTCGACGCGCTCGAGGGCAAGCGCGGCAACCCGCGCCTGAAGCCGCCCTTCCCCGCCGTGCAGGGCCTCTACCGCGGACCGACGCTGATCAACAACGTCGAGACGCTGATGAACGCCCCGCACATCCTGCGCATGGGCGGTGCCGAGTTCGCGAAGCTCGGCACCAAGAACTCGACCGGCACCAAGGTCGTGTCGGTGAGCGGTTGCGTGCAGCGGCCGGGCAACTACGAGATCGAGCTCGGCGTGCCGACGCGCGAGATCATCTACGACCTCGCCGGCGGCCCGCCCGAGGGCCGCAGCATCAAGGCCTGGTTCCCGGGTGGCTCGTCCGCCCCGGTGCTGCCCGGCACCGACGAGTACATGGACCTGCCGTACGACTTCGACGCGCTGGCGAAGGCCGGCTCGATGCTCGGCTCGGGCGCGATCATCGTCGTCGACGACTCGATCTCGATCGTCGACGTCGCGCTCAAGACCGCGAAGTTCTACCGCCACGAGTCGTGCGGGAAGTGCACGCCGTGCCGCGAGGGCACGAACTGGACCGTGAGGATGCTCGAGCGCATCCAGAGCGGCGAGGCGACGCCGATGGACCTCGACATCATGGCCTCGGTCCAGGAGCAGATCATCGGCAACTGCCTGTGCGTCCTGGGCGACGCGATGGCGATGCCGATCGCCTCGATGATCGTGCACTTCCGCGACGAGTTCGAGGCCCACATCGAGGCCGCGCGCGAGGCCAACGGCCTCGGCGCCGCGATCCCGCAGGTCAACCGCGGCCGGCAGAGCGGCGCGTACCCGATGCGCGTGCCGGACGGGGTCGAGCCGACGCCCGCGGTGGTCTGAGCGTGCCGCGGCCGCCTGAGCACTGGATCACGTTCACGCTCGACGGCCGCGAGGTGCGCTCGCCCGAGGGCGTGATGCTGGTCGACGGCGCCAAGGACGGCGACGTCGAGATCCCTGTCTTCTGCTACGAGCCCAAGCTCGGCCAGCCGGTCGGCGCCTGCCGCATGTGCCTGGTGGAGATCGAGGGCATCCCGAAGCTGCAGACCGCATGCTCGACGCCGGTCAAGGACGGGATGGTCGTCCACACGCAGACGCAGCGCGTGATCGAGGCGCAGCGCGCGGTGGTCGAGTTCCTGCTGATCAACCACCCGCTCGACTGCCCGGTGTGCGACAAGGGCGGCGAGTGCCCGCTGCAGGACATCACGTACGGCTGGGGCCCGGGCACCTCGCGCTTCATCGAGCCCAAGCGCCACTTCAAGAAGCCGCTCGAGCTGTCGCCGCTGATCGCGATCGACCGCGAGCGCTGCATCCTCTGCTACCGCTGCGTGCGCTTCTCGCAGGAGCTGAGCGAGGACTACCAGCTGATCCTGCTCGAGCGCGGTGCCCACTCGTACGTCGGCACGTTCGACGGGCATCCGTACGTGGCGCCGTTCTCCGGCAACATCATCGAGCTCTGCCCGGTGGGCGCGCTGACCTCGCGCGCGTACCGCTTCCGCGCGCGGCCGTGGGACATCGAGGGCGCGGGCACGGTGGCGCCGACCGACCCCGTGCACGCCAACGTCGAGCTGACCGTGCGCGACGACCGTGTCATGCGCGTGCGCGCACGCGATCACGACGGCGTCGAGGACGGCTGGCTCGACGACCGCACGCGCTTCGGCTACCAGGCGGTGCACGTCGACGAGCGGATCGTGGAGCCGCTCGTGCGCGAGGGGACCGAGCTGATGCCGGCCTCGTGGGAGAAGGCGCTGGCCGCCGCGTCCGGCGCGCTCAAGAAGGCGGGCGCGCGGACCGCGGCGCTGGCCGACGGCGAGACGACCAACGAGGAGGCGTTCCTGCTCGGGCGGCTGTTCCGCGACGGGCTCGGCTCCGGCAACCTCGCCTCGCGCCCCGGTGGGGAGCTGCCGCTCGACGCGGCGCGCGCGCTCGCCGACCCGGCGCTGCAGGCCTCGATCGAGGACCTCGAGTTCGCCCACGCGGTGCTGCTGCTCGAGTGCGACCCGATCGACGAGGCGCCCACGCTCGACCTGCGGATCCGCAAGGGCATCCGCCGCCACCACGTCCAGCTCGCGGTGGCGAGCGCGCGGCCGACGGCGCTCGACGCGCAGGCGGCTTCGGTCATGCGGCTCGCGCCGGGCGGCGGCGCCGAAGGGCTGCTGGTGGCGCTCGACGCCGCGCTGTCGGGCGACGACGGCAACCTCGGCGGGGCGTCGACGGCGGCGGGCTCGAACGCCCAGGCGGTGCGCGACCTCGGCGCCTGGCTGCGCGACGTCGGCGATGACCTCGTGATCGTCTACGGCGAGCGAGCGCTGCGCGGGCAGGGCGCGCGGGCGCTGCTCAACCTCGCCGCGCGGCTCGAGCTGGCCGGCCGCGACGGCGCGGGGCTGCTCGAGGTGCCGTCGGTGCCCAACGCGCGCGGGATCCGCGAGGCCGGCTTCGCTCCCGGCCACGGCCCGGGCTTCTCGACCTTGGCAGCCCCGGGAAGCGACGCGCGGGCGATCGCCGAGGGCCTGGCGAGCGGCGAGCTGGCGACGGTCTGGCTGAACTACGCCGACCCGGTGCGCTTCCATCCGGACCGCGCGCTGTGGGAATCGGCGCTCGGGACCGCCCAGACCGTGATCGCGGTCGAGACGCTGCTGACCGACACCGTGCGCGAGTATGCCGACGTCGTGTTCCCCGGCGAGGCGTATCCGGAGAAGGAGGGCACGCTCACCAACGTCGACGGGCGCGTGCAGCGGCTGCGGGCGGCGATCGGGCGGCCGCGCGGCGCCAGCGGCCTGCCGGGCAGCGGCGTGCGTCCCGTGTGGCAGGTGATCGGCGACGTCGCCAAGGCCGCCGGCCTCGATCTCGGCGTGCTGACCGGCGCGATGGCCTCCAAGCAGCTGTTCGAGGCCGTGCCGTTCTACGCCGGGCTGACGCTCGACGACATCGGCGGGCGCGGCATCCGCTGGCCCGAGCTCAACGCC
This sequence comes from uncultured Solirubrobacteraceae bacterium, assembly GCA_963789005.1. GTDB lineage: Bacteria > Actinomycetota > Thermoleophilia > Solirubrobacterales > Solirubrobacteraceae > DASSUW01. Next base: position 582,939 of record CAWBIZ010000011.1, on the reverse strand, counting down.
GAGTGGGACGGCCCGAGCGGGCCGGCGCGGCTTTCGGTGCCGGCCGCGGGCGCCACCCCGCAGGACGGCACGCTGCGCCTCGGGACCTACCGCAGCCTGTGGGCGTCGAAGGACGTCGACGTCTCCCCCGCGCTGCGCTTCCTGCGCCCGCAGCAGATCGTCGAGCTGTCGCCGAACGACGCCGACGCGCTCGGCATCCGTGACGGCGACCGCGTGGAGGTCGGGTCGAACGGCGGCGCGCGCATCCGCGGGACGGTCAAGCTGCGCGCCGCGGTGCCGCCCGGCTCGGTGTTCGTGGCCGAGGGCGTGGCCGAGGAGCCCGCGAACCTGCTGTCCGAGCCGGTCGTGCAGGTGGAGAGAGTGCGGGAGCGCACGCCGGCATGAGCCCCGTCTTCGCCGACGTCGGCTACTACGAGGCGTGGTGGATCCAGCTGTTGAAGGGCCTCGTGATCTTCGCGGTCGTGTTCCAGCTCGTGCCGGTCGCCCTGCTCGCCGAGCGCAAGCTGCTCGGCCGCTTCCAGCACCGCTACGGCCCGAACCGCGTCGGCCCGTTCGGGATCCTGCAGCCGATCGCCGACATCGGCAAGCTGATCTTCAAGCAGCAGTTCCGGCCGCGGACGTCGGTCGCGTGGATGTTCGCCCTCGCCCCCGCGATCTCGATGCTGACCGCGGTCGCGACGATCGCGATCATCCCGTTCTCGGACCGGGTGGACATCTTCGGCACCGACGTCGGGCTGTACGGCGTCGATCCCTCGGTCGGCATCCTGTACGCGTTCGCGTTCGGCGCGATCGCGTTCTACGGGCTGATGCTCGGCGGCTGGGCGTCGGGCTCCAAGTACTCGTTCCTCGGCGCGATGCGCGGGGCCGCGCAGCTGATCTCCTACGAGGTCGCGCAGGGGCTCTCGCTCGTCGGCGTGATCATGATGGCCGGCTCGCTGTCGCTGACCGAGATCGTGACCGCGCAGGAGGAGCTGTGGTACATCGTGCCCCAGTTCGTCGGCTTCATCATCTTCCTGGTGGCGGGCTTCGCGGAGACCAACCGGCCGCCGTTCGACCTCCCGGAGGCGGACGCCGAGCTCGTGGGCGGCTACAACACCGAGTACGGCGGCGGGCGGTTCGCTGCGTACTTCGCGGCCGAGTACCTGAACATCGTCGTCGTCTCGGCGATCACGGTCACGATCTTCCTCGGCGGCTGGAACCTGCCGTTCGTCGATCCGCCGACGTGGGTCGACCCGATCGTCGTGCTCGCCAAGACGCTGGCGCTCGTCTTCTTCTTCATCTGGGTCCGGGCGACGCTGCCGCGGTTGCGCTACGACCAGCTGATGTCGCTTGGCTGGAAGGTCTTCCTCCCGCTCGCGACCGTGAACGCGCTCGTGACTGCGATCCTGGTGGTGGTGATCGACTGATGCCCTACAAGCCCGACGACGTCGTCCAGGTCCTGCGCGCGCCCGCGCGCGGGCCGGTGCGCAGCTCCTACCGCGCGTTCGGCGAGACCCTGCGTGGCCTCAAGACGACCTTCGCGCGGCTGGTCGAGGGTCCGATGACGATCCAGTACCCCGAGGAGAAGGTCCCGGTCTACCCGCGCTTCCGCGGGCGCCACAAGCTGCACCGGTTCGAGGACACGGGGCTCGAGAAGTGCGTCGGCTGCTCGCTGTGCGCGGCCGCCTGCCCGGCCGACTGCATCCGCGTGGTGGCCGCCGAGAACACGCCCGAGAACCGGGTCAGCGCCGGCGAGCGCTACGCCGCCGTCTACGAGATCAACCTCTCGCGCTGCATCTTCTGCGGCTACTGCGAGATCGCGTGCCCGTTCGACGCGATCACCATGGGCCACGACTACGAGATGTCGGACTACAGCCGCAGCGACCTCATCTTCACCAAGGAGATGCTGCTCGCGGAGCCGCTCGACCGCACCCCGCTGCGCGCCGCCGGCGAGTAGCCCGTCACCTCAGCAGCAGGTGCGAGTCGCCGAACTCGTGCCAGCGGTAGCCGTGTTCGAGCGCCGCCGCGTAGGAGGCCTCGACGAGCTCGCGGCCCGCGATCGCCTCGAGCATCAGCAGGTGGCTGGCGTCGGGGTCGTGCCAGCCGGTGACAATGCCGTCGACGACCTTCACGCCGCGCTCGGGCGTGACCGTCAGCCGCGTCCAGCCCTCGAACGGCGTGACCGTCCCGTCGGGCTCGGCGGCCGTCTCCAGCGCTCGCACGACGGTGGTGCCGACCGCGATCACCCGCCGCGCGCCGTTGACCGCGGCGGCCGTCTCGGGCGGGACGCGGAAGCGCTCGGGGTATGGCGCCTCGCCGCGCTCGAGCGAGGAGACGCCGGTGTGCAGCGTGACGTGCGCGACCGCGACGCCGCGCGCGCCGAGGGCGTTGAGCACGCGGCGGCTGAACGGGCGGCCGGCGCTCGGCATCTCGGCGCTGCCCGGCTCGGTGGCGAAGATCGTCTGGAAGTCGGCGAGCGGGCGCGGGCGCGGCAGGTGGCGGTACCGGATCGGCACGCCGTGCTCGTCCAGGTAGTCGAGCAGCGGCGCGGGTAGCCGCAGGCGCGCGGCCCACAGCCTCCGGCCACCCAGATAGGGCGCGAGCAGCTCGCCGCGCCCGCCGCCCGGCAGCGCCAGCCGCTCGCCCGCCCGACCGCCGCGGTACGGCCGCATGCCGTCGCGCAGCTCCACGACCCACCGCTCGCAGCCGTCGTCCGGCCACGCTCCATCCCACTTCGGGAGCGGCGTCGAGAGATGCAGGCGGCGGCCGTCCGCGAGCGGCAGGGCGGCGGGGAGGGTGGCCGAGTCGTTGACGACCAGCAGGTCGCCGGGCTCGAGCAGCGCGGGGAGGTCGCGGAACGCGTGGTGGCGCAGGCCGGCCGGCGACGCGGCGAGCAGCCGCACAGCGTCGCGCTCCGGCGGCGGCTCGGAGGCCTCCAGCCGGTCGGGGAGCTCGAACGCGAGCGCGGCGCTCATTCGGCGGTCACGGCGGACGCCTGGTAGCGCCCGCTGGGGGCGTCGCCGTAGACGACGGCCAGCAGTCCGGGCACGCTCGCCTCGGGCGGCGGGCGGTCGGAGATGTCCTCGCCCGGGAACGCCTCCTGGTGCATGCGCGTGTTCATGTCGCCCGGGTCGACCGCGAGGAAGCGCAGCTCGGGGTGCTCGGCCGCGAGCGTGCGCGTGAGGTGCTCGAGCGCGGCCTTCGACGAGCCGTAGCCGCCCCAGCCCTCGTATGCCTCGACGCCGGCGTCCGAGGTCACGTTGACCACCGCGGCGCCCGGCCGCAGGCGCGGCAGCGCCGCCTGCACGAGGCCGAGCGGGGCGAGCACGTTCACGCGGTAGACCGCCTCGAGCGCGGCGAGCGGGTAGTCCGCGAGCGCGGGCTGCGGGCTCGGCCCGAGCACGCTGGCGTTGTTGACCAGCAGGTCGATCCGCGGGCCGGCGGCCGCGACCAGCGCTCGCCGGTGCTCGGCGTCGGCGACGTCGCCCGCCAGCGCGATCACCTCGGTGGTCGCGGCCAGCTCCGCACGCACCGCCGCGAGCGCCTCCGCGCCCCGGGCGTCGATGACGAGGCGCCACGAGCGGCGCGCGAGCTCGCGCGCCAGCGCCAGGCCGAGCCCGCGCGACGCGCCGGTGATGAGGGCCGTGTCCATGCCGCTGACGCTAGGCGCGAGCGGCCCGGCTTCCCATCGGGAATTGGTCCTAGGTCTGAAGGCCTACGGCCGCGGCGGCCCGAACGGCTCGATGCGCGGGTTCGAGAACGGGCCCTCGACGCCCGGCTGGCCGGCCACCCGCTCGCTGGCCCGCTCCTCGACCAGCACCGTGTAGAGGTGGTTGTCCGGGTCGATCGCCACCACGCCGAACTCGGCGTCGATCTCCCCGGGCTCGAGCCCGAGCCGCACGGCCACGCGGGAGACGGTCGCCTCCTGGGGATCGAGCTCGAGGGTCAGCATCACGGTCGACACCGACCCTCAGCCTACTCCCCGCGAGCTATCGCCTGGCGCGAGCGGGGACGTTCTTGAGCGCGGCGAGCAGCGCGGTCGTGTTCGGCGTCCCCCAGCCGTGGTCGTTGTCGAAGCCGAGGCCGCCGAGGTCGTCGGCGGTCTTGACCAGCAGCGCGCGCAGCGACGCCGGGGACAGCCGCGTGGCCGAGTACTTCGTGCGCACCGCGGCCACGAGCCCCGCCAGTACCGGGCACGCCGCCGACGTGCCGCCGTCCGGGTCGGGCGCGAACACCTCGGAGCCCTTGAAGTGCGTGTAGATGGCGAGGTCGGGCTTCTGCGCCGCCAGGCGGCCGGGGCCCTGCGACGAGTAGCCGACGCGCTTGCGCTTGGTGTCGATCCCGGCGACGCTCAGCACCCGTCCGTGCGAGTTCGCCCCGCAGACCGGACGGCGGCGGAAGTTGCAGCGGCCGTCCTCGCAGTCGCGCCCGCAGTTGCCGGCGGCGAACAGGATGTCGGCGCCGGCGGACTCGAGGCTGGCCACGATCACGTTGAAGGGGTGCCGCGGGTTGTCGCTGTAGTTGCCGGGATGGCCGACCGGGAAGTCCCACGCCGGGTCGAACATCCCCCACGAGTTGGAGACGACGAGCGCGCGGCGGTTCGCGGGCGTGGCGTCGAGCACGCGGCGGAGCTTGGCGAACGAGCGGACCGCGTCGCTCAGCAGCCCGGCCATGGCGGTCGGGCCCTGGGTCTGGGAGAGCAGCACCGCGTGGTCGAGGTACGTCGCGTCGGGCGCCGCGATGCCGGCGTCGAACGCGCACATCGTCCCGTGGTCGACGGCGTGCTTGCCCGGGCGCGTGGTCACGCCGGCGGGCGTGAAGTGCTTGTTGGTGCCGAGCTTGGCCGGCTGGCCCTTGGCGCGCAGGTGGGCGACGTTCATGCCGGTGTCGACGATCGCGAGGTTCACGCCCTGCCCGGTCATCCCGGCCCGCTTGAGCTTGTCGACCTCGAGCAGGCGGGCGACGTTGCGGTGGGTGCCGACAGGCGGGTCGCCGATGCAGGTCAGGCAGTTCTCGATCACCGGGTCGGCGTACACGCCCACCACGCCCGGGGCCGCCATCGCCTCGGAGATCAGGGTCCCGTCGTCGTCGTCGGGGATCGTGCCGCGCACGAGCTGGGTCACGGCCTGGGGTCCGGAGTCGAAGTCGATCGGCGCCGACAGCGCGAGCATCCGCGCGTCGCCGTCGTCGAGTCGCGGCGTCGGGAGCTCGACCGGCTCGAAGCTGGCGTCGAGCACGAGACCGGCGGGCACGAGCGCCGCCGCCTCCGTCGCGCCGGGCGGAACCGCGTCGCCCGCCGCCATTGCGGCCCGGAACTGCGGCGTCGAACGAAGCTGGATGAGCACTCGCACCGGCGGCCTCCTCGGTCAGGATCTCCCGTCGCCACCCTAAGTGGAGGTGCGTTGAGCAGTCAAGGCCCCGCCAGGCCCTCGCGGACGGCGTACAGCGCCGCCTGTGTCCGGTCGGCCACGCCGAGCTTCGCCAGGATGCTCGACACGTGGGTCTTGACGGTCTTCTCCGCCAGCCCCAGCTCGCGCGCGATCGCCTTGTTGGCCATGCCGCGCCCGATCAGCGCGAGCACCTCGCGCTCGCGCGGAGTCAGCGGATCGCCGGCGACCTCGGCGAGCAGCCGGGCGGCCACACGCGGGTGCAGGAGCGCGCCGCCGCCGTGCACGGTGCGGATCGCGGCGACCAGCTCAGCCGGCTCGACGTCCTTCAGCAGGTAGCCGGCCGCACCCGCGCGCACCACGGGGAGCAGCCGGTCCTCGTCGATGAAGCTCGAGAGCACGACCGCGCGGGCGCCGGGAACGAGCTCGTGCAGCCGCCGGATCGCCTCGACGCCGTCCATCCGCGGCATCACGAGGTCCATCAGCACGACGTCGGGCGCAAGCCGCTCGGCCTCGGCCACCGCCTGCTCGCCGTCGGCCGCCTCGCCGACGACCTCGATGTCCTCCTGCAGTCCGAGGAACGTCCGCAGGCCCTGGCGCACGACCGCGTGGTCGTCGGCGATCAGCACGCGGATCACCGCGGCACCTCGAGCGTCACCGTCGTCCCCTCGCCGACGCGGGAGACGACGGCCAGCGCGCCGCCGAGCGCGCGGGCTCGCTCCTCCATCGACGTCAGCCCGAGCCGGCGCGAGCGCAGCGCCGGGTCGCCGGGATCGAAGCCCGCGCCGTCGTCGGCGACGGTCACGATCAGGCGTCCGTCGCGGGCCTCCATCCGCAGCTCGATCCGGTCCGCGCCCGCGTGCCGGAGCGCGTTGGCGAGCGCCTCCTGGGCCACCCGCAGCACGTCGGCCTCGGCGTCCGGCGCGCAGTCCGCGCTTCCCGCGATCCGCAGCTCGATCTCGCGCCCGTGCACCCGCCGCAGCATGTCGACCTGCTTGCGCAGCGTCGCCGCGAGCCCTTCCTGCTCGAGCGACGGCGGGCGCAGCTCGAAGATCAGCTCGCGCAGCTCGGTCAGCGCCTCCTGAGCCAGCTCGCGCAGCCGCGCGACCTGCTCTCCCGCCGCGGCGGCGTCGCGCCCGAGCAGCGTCGCCGCCGACTCCGCGGTCAGCACGAGCCCGAACAGCTTCTGGGAGACCGAGTCGTGCAGCTCGCGCGCCAGCCGGTTGCGCTCCTCGACGATGCTCAGCTCGCGCCCGCGCTCGGTCAGCCGGGCGTTCTCGATCGCCACGGCGGCGTGCGCGGCGAGCATCTCGATCAGCCGCTGGTCGGCGTCGGTGAACTCCGCGGCGCCCTCGCGGTCGGTGAGGTAGAACGCGGCGATCACCTCGCCGCGCGCCACCACCGGCACGCCCAGGAACGAGCGCATCTGCGGGTGCGCGCTCGGCCACCAGCCGCGGAAGCGCTCGTCCGCGCGGATGTCCGCCGTGCGGTGGGATACGGCCGACTCCAGCATCGCGCCCAGCAACCCGTGGGTGCGCGGCAGCGGCCCCATCGCCGCGATCAGCTCGTCGCTCATCCCTTCGGTGATGAACTGCGCGAACGCCCCCTGCCCGTCGGGGATGCCGAGCGCGGCGTAGCGAGCGGAGGCCAGCTCGCGCGCCGAGCGCACGAGCCGGCGCAGCACCGGCTCCACCTCGCGCTCGGCGGCGATCGCCAGCACCGCCTCGCTCATCGCCTCCAGCGCGCCACGCTGCATGCGGAGGACGATACGACGGCCGGTATGGTGCGCGGCATGGCTGACATGGGCTCATCGCTGGACCGCTTCGCGGAGGTCGAGACCGGGGAGGCGTTCACCCTCCAGAACCCGCGGCTGCTGAAGGTCGAGCTCTCCGAGACATCGGTGATGGCACGCAACGGCGCGATGGTCGCCTACCAGGGCGACGTGAAGTTCGAGCACAAGAGCGGCGGCCTCGGGCGGCTGCTCAAGAAGGCCGCGACCGGCGAGTCGCTGCGCCTGATGGAGGCCAACGGCTCGGGCGAGCTGTTCCTCGCCAACCAGGCGATGCTCGTGCACGTCCTGCGGCTGACCGACGACGCGCTGACCGTCAACGGCGCGAACATCCTGGCGTTCGAGACCGGCATCGACTGGGACATCACGCGCGTCAAGGGCGGCACCGCCGGCATGCTCGCGGGCGGGCTCTTCAACGTCGCCCTGCACGGCACCGGCATGGTCGCGCTGGTCTCCGACGGCGAGCCGCTCCGGCTGGACGTCGCCGAGGCCCCCACGTTCGCCGACCCGTCGGCGGCGATCGCCTGGTCGGGCAGCCTGACCACCAACCTGCGGGCCGACGTGCAGGCGAAGTCGCTGATCGGGCTGGGCTCGGGGGAGAGCTTCCAGCTCGGGTTCTCCGGCCAGGGTTGGGTGCTCGTGCAGCCGTCGGAGGGACGCATCGTCCCGACGTCCTCGTAGTGCTCGGGCTCCCGGAAGGCATCCGCGCCGCCCTGTTCGACCTCGACGGCGTGCTCACGCAGACCGCGAAGCTGCACGCGCAGGCGTGGAAGCAGATGTTCGACGAGTACCTCGCGGAGGCCTCGCAGCCGCCGTTCGCGCTGCCCGAGGACTACGAGCGCTACGTCGACGGCAAGCCGCGGACCGACGGCGTGCGGTCGTTCCTTGAGTCGCGCAGCATCGACCCGGAGCCGGAGCTGGTGGAGCGCCTGGGCACGCGCAAGAACGAGCTCGTGCTCGACCTCATCCGCACCCAGGGCGTCGAGCCGTACGACGGCTCGATCCGCTACGTCGAGGCCGCGCGCGACGCGGGCCTGCCGTGCGCGGTGGTGTCGTCGAGCCGCAACACGCGCGAGGTGCTCGAGTCGACCGATCTGCTCGACCTGTTCGAGGCGATCGTCGACGGCGTCGTCGCCGAGCGCGAGGGCCTGCCGGGCAAGCCCGCGCCCGACACGTTCGTCGCGGGCGCCCGCGCGCTCGGCGTCGAGCCGGCCCAGGCGGCGGTGTTCGAGGACGCGCTCGCGGGCGTCGAGGCCGGCCGCGCCGGCGACTTCGGCTACGTGGTCGGCGTCGACCGCACCGGGCACGCCGACGAGCTGCGCGAGCGCGGCGCCGACGTCGTCGTCGCCGACCTGGCGGAGCTGCTGGAGTGATCGGCGAGGACGTCTTCGCGGTCGAGCCGTGGGCCGTGCGCGAGCGCGAGCTGCACCTCGACCTGCTGGCCGAGACGGAGTCGATCCTCGCGCTCTCCAACGGCCACATCGGGCTGCGCGCGAACCTCGACGAGGGCGAGCCGGCGGGCACGCCGGGGACGTACCTGAACGCGTTCTACGAGACCCGCCCGCTGCCGCACGCCGAGGCCGCCTACGGCAACCCCGAGGACGCCCAGACGCTCGTCAACGTCACCAACGGGAAGATCATCCGGCTGCTGGTCGACGACGAGCCGTTCGACATCCGCTACGGCGAGCTGGTGCGCCACGAGCGCGTGCTCGACTTCCGCGAGGGCGTGCTCACGCGCGACGTCGAGTGGATCTCGCCCGCGGGCCAGGGCATCCACCTGCGCACCACCCGCCTGGTCTCGTTCGTCCAGCGCGCGGTCGCCGCCATCTACTACGAGGTCGAGCCGATCGAGCACGGCGCGCGGATCGTCGTGCAGTCCGAGCTGGTGGCCAACGAGCCGCTGCCGGAGCCGGAGGAGGACCCGCGGGCAGCCGCCGCGCTGGACGGCACGCTCGTGTCCGAGCGCCACGGCCACCACGATCTGCGGGCCGGGCTCGTGCACCGCACGCGCGCGAGCGGCCTGCTGATGGCGGCGGCCATGGACCACGTCATCGACGGGCCGGAGGGGACCCTCACCGAGGCCGAGAGCGAGGCCGACCTCGCACGCGTGACGATCACCACCGCGCTCGAAGCCGGGCAGGCCCTGCGGGTCGTCAAGCTGCTGGCGTACGGGTGGTCGAGCCAGCGCACGCTGCCGTCGGTGCGCGACCAGGTCGAGGCTGCGCTGTCGTCCGCCAAGCGCGTGGGCTGGGACGGCCTGCGCCGCTCCCAGCGCGAGTACCTCGACGACGTCTGGGACCGCGCGGACGTCGAGCTCGACGGCGATCCCGCGCTCCAGCAGGCGGTGCGCTTCTCCTTCTTCCACGTGCTCCAGGCCGCGGCCCGCGCCGAGAACCGCGCGATCCCGGCCAAGGGGCTGACGGGCCGCGGCTACGACGGCCACAGCTTCTGGGACATGGACACGTTCACGGTCCCGGTGCTGACGTACACGGTGCCCGACGCAGCCGCCGACGCGCTGCGCTGGCGGCACTCGACGCTCGACCTCGCCGAGGCCCGCGCCCATGAGCTGCGGCTCGAGGGCGCGGCCTTCCCGTGGCGCACGATCCGCGGCCAGGAGTGCTCGGGCTACTGGCCGGCGGGCACGGCGGCGCTGCACATCAACGCCGACATCGCGGACGCCGTCCGCCGGTACCTCTTCGCCACCCACGACGAGGCGTTCGAGGCCGGCCCCGCGATCGAGCTCCTGGTCGCCACCGCGCGGCTGTGGCGCTCGGTCGGCCACCACGTGTCTACCGGCGGCTTCCGGATCGACGGCGTGACCGGGCCCGACGAGTACATGGCCCTGACCGACAACAACGTCTACACGAACCTGATGGCCGCGCGGAACCTGCGCACCGCTGCCGACCTCGCGACGCATCACCCGCTGCGCGCCGCCGAGCTCGGCGTCGACGAGGAGGAGATCGCGAGCTGGCGGGACGCCGCCGCGGCGGTGGTCGTCCCGTACGACGACGAGCTGCGCGTCACCTCGCAGTCGGAGGCGTACACGCGCTATCGCCACTGGCCGTTCGAGCGCATGACCCCGCAGGACTACCCGCTGCTCCTGCACTACCCGTACTACCTGCTGTACACCGCCCAGGTCGTCAAGCAGGCCGACCTCGTGCTCGCGCTGTGGCTGTGCGGCGACCAGTTCGGCGCCGAGCAGAAGGCGCGCGACTTCGACTACTACGAGCGCATCACGGTCCGCGACTCGTCGCTCTCGGCGTGCATCCAGGCGATCGTGGCCGCAGAGGTCGGCCACCTCGACCTCGCGTACGACTACCTGGCGGAGACCGCGTTCATCGACCTGCGCGACCTCGGGCGCAACACCCGCGACGGCGTGCACCTCGCCGCGCTCTCCGGGAGCTGGCTGGTGGCGGTGGCCGGCTTCGGCGGCATGCGCGACCTCGGCGAGCCGCTGGCGTTCGCGCCGCGGCTGCCGTCACGGCTGACGCGGCTCGCGTTCCGCCTCACCTACCGCGGGCGGCGCCTGCGCGTCGAGGTCAACGGGCGAGGGGCGCGCTACGAGCTGCTGCAGGGCGAGCCGCTCGAGCTGCTGCACCACGGCGAGCCGTTCACGCTCACGGCCGGCGAGCCGCAGGAGCTCCCGGTCCCGCCCATGCCCCACCGGCCGGCCCCGCCGCAGCCGCGCAACCGCGAGCCGCCTACCCGTCACGAAGACGCGTGATGGTCGCCGTCTTCGACGGCCACAACGACGCGATCACACGCGAGGACGCCGCCGACTTCGCGACGGGTCGCACCGGGGGCCACCTCGATCTCCCCCGCGCCCGGGTGGGCGGGCTCGCGGGCGGCGTGTTCGCGATCTTCACGTCACCGCCGGGGAACGAGGAGCTCGCGCCGGTCAGCGCCGAGGTGGCGGCGCCACACGCGACGCGCGCCGCGGGCCGCCTGCTCGCGCTCGAGCGCGATGGCCATCTGCGGGTGGCACGGTCGCCTGGCGACCTCGACGCCGCGCGCGCCGACGGCGCGCTCGCGGCCGTGCTCCATCTCGAGGGCGCGGAGGCGATCGACCCGGGCCTCGAGGCGCTCGAGCTCTGGCACGCCGCCGGGCTGCGCTCGCTCGGCCCCGTCTGGAGCCGACCGAACGCGTTCGGCCACGGCGTGCCGTTCGCGTTCCCGGCGTCGCCCGACATCGGCCCGGGGCTGACCGCCGCGGGGACGGAGCTGGTGAAGCGCTGCGCGGCGCTCGGGATCGCCATCGACCTCAGCCACCTCAACGAGGCCGGGTTCTGGGATGTCGCGCAGCTCGACCGCGCGCCGCTGATCGCGTCGCACTCGGGCGTGCACGCGCTGTGCGCGAGCGCTCGCAACCTCACCGACGCGCAGCTCGACGCAATCGGCGCGTCGGGCGGCGTCGTCGGGATCGTCTTCGCGGTGGCGTTCCTGCGCGCCGACGGGGCCGACGACCCCGACACCCCGCTGTCGGCGATCGTCGCCCACGTGCGCTACGCGGCCGACCGGATCGGCATCGAGCACGTGGCCCTCGGCTCGGACTTCGACGGCGCGACGATCCCCGCCGAGCTCGGCGACGTCGCCGGCCTGCCGCGGCTGATCGAGGCGCTGCGTGCCGACGGGTTCACCGATGCCGAGGTCGAGGCGATCGCGTGGGGCAACTGGCGGCGCGTGCTCGAGCAGGCCTGGGGCGTCACGCGCTGAGGGCGGCGGCGATCGCCGCCTGCCCGTAGGCGATGCCGCCGTCGTTGGGCGGCAGCCGCTCGGGGACGAGCACGCGCAGGCCGGCGTGTGCGAGGCGCTCGGACGTGCGCTCGAGCAGGCGGCGGTTCTGGAACGAGCCGCCGGAGAGGACGACGGTGTCGAGGTGGCGGTCGGCGGCGAGGTCGGCGCACGCGTGGGCGGTGGCGTCGGCGAGCGCGTGGTGGAAGCGCGTCGCGATCACGCCGACAGGCACGCCGTGGGCGACGTCGCGGTCGACGGCGAGGATCGTCTCGCGGGCGTCGAGCACGCCGGCCATCACGTCGAGCCGGTAGGCGCCCTGCTCGGTGCCGTCGCACGCGGCTTCGAGCTCCATCGCCGCCTGGCCCTCGTAGGAGACCTCGAGCCGCAGCCCGCAGAGCGCGGCGACCGCGTCGAACAGGCGTCCGACCGAGGTCGTGACGGGCGACGCCGTGCCGGTCTCGGCCATCCGCGCGACCGCGCGCCAGCGCTCGGGGTCGACGCCGGGGAGCGGCCGAGCGTCGCCGTCGGCGGCGGCGCGCCACGCGCACGCCATCCGCCACGGCTCGCGGGCGGCGGCGTCGCCGCCGGGAAGCGCGACCGGCCACAGGTGGCCGGCGCGCTCGAAGCGCCGCAGGTCGCCGACCAGGATCTCTCCTCCCCACACCGTGCCGTCGGTGCCGAGCCCGGTGCCGTCGAAGATCGCCCCGACCGCCGGCCCCGTCTCGCCGTGCTCGGCCAGGCAGGCGGCGAGGTGGGCGTGGTGGTGCTGGACGGCGACGTGCTCGACGCCCTCGCGGGCGAGCGCGTAGGTCGTGGACAGGTAGTCGGGATGCAGGTCGTGGACGACGACCTCGGGCGCAACCGCGAACAGCCGCTCGAAGTGCGCCACCCCCTCGGCGAACGAGCCCAGCGTCTCGACGTTCTTGAGGTCGCCGACGTGGTGGGACACCCACGCGCGCCGGCCGCGGGCGACGCAGAACGTGCTCTTGAGCTCGGCTCCGCAGGCGAGCACGTGGCGGGTCGCGGGGACCGGGAGCGCGAGCGCGCTCGGCACCGCGCCGCGCGAGCGCCGCAGCGGCAGCGGGCGCCCGCGCGCGACCCGCAGCACCGAGTCGTCGGTGCGCGTCTCGATCGGCCGGTCGTGGCCGAGCACGAGGTCGGCGATCCCGGCGAGGCGCTCGCGCGCGTCGTCGTCGCGGTAGGCGATCGGCTCGTCGGACAGGTTGCCGCTGGTCATCACCAGCGGCTCGCCCACGTCCGCGAGCAGGAGGTGGTGCAGCGGGCTGTAGGGGAGCATCACGCCGAGCTCGGCCGAGCGCGGGGCGACCGCGGCGGCCACGGGCGCGTCGCGCAGCCGCCGCGCGAGCACGATCGGGCGATCGCGGCCGCGCAGCAGCGCGCTCTCGACCGGCCCGAGCGCGACCAGCCGCCCGGCCGCGTCGAGATCGGGAGCCATCAGCGCGAACGGCTTCTCCTCGCGGTGCTTGCGAGCCCGCAGCGTCGCAACCGCGTGCTCGTCCGAGGCCACGCACGCAAGATGAAACCCCCCGATCCCCTTGACCGCGACGATCCCCCCGTCCCGCAGCGCCTCCACGGCCAAACCTAAAGGGTCAGACCCTTTGAGTTTGGGCCCGCAGGTCGGGCAGGCGTTCGGTTGGGCGTGGAAGCGGCGGTTGGGGGGGTCGTGGTACTCGGCCTCGCAGAGGGCGCACATCGTGAAGCCGGCCATCGTGGTGAGCGGCCGGTCATACGGCACGCCGCGGACGATCGTGAAGCGCGGGCCGCAGTCCGTGCAGTTGATGAACGGGTAGCGGTAGCGGCGGTCGGCCGGGTCGAAGAGCTCCCGCAGGCAGGCTTCGCAGGTCGCCGCGTCCGGCGAGACGAGCGCGTCGGCCGCGCCGGGGGCGCTGGAGGCGATCACGAACCCGGCGTCGCTGCGCGCCGGCACGACCTCCGGCGTCACGGCGTCGACGACGGCCATCGGCGGCGCCTCGGCCGGCAGCCGGGCGAGCAGGGCGTCGATCGCGCCGGCGTCGCCTTCCGCCTCGACGACGACGCCGCGCGCGTCGTTGTGCACGAAGCCGGCAAGGCCGAGCTCGGTCGCGAGACGATGGACATACGGCCGGAAGCCGACCCCCTGGACGACGCCCTCGACCCGCACCCGCACGCGCCGCACCCCCGCCGCGCTGCGCGGCTCCGGCGACGCTGCGGTCATTCCCGTGGACGGGACCGCAGCTCGCTGAGCACGAGCCCGAACAGCACGTGGTCGGCCATGAAGACCGCACGCTCGCGACCCTTCGGCCAGTCGCGCGTCGTGAGGCCGAGCGCGGGGGCGACCACGGCGTCGAACCCCATCCACGCGGCCAAGCCGAAGGCCGGCCCGGACCACGGGCGGCGGCGGACCTCCTCCGGCAGCATCCCGTACGTCGCGCCGAACGCCGCCCCCATGCTCCAGTGGATGAGCTCCACCTTGGCGCGCGGTGCGTGGTGCGCCTTCTTGCGCGTCAGGCGGCCGGGCGGGTCCTCGCGGATCAGGCCCGCGTGCTTGGCGAACACCCGGACGCCGGTCATCGCCATCGCCCCGACGACTCCGCGGAAGATCGCGTGGATCATCGAACCAACTCGCATAGGACGTGGTAGGCGCTGGCCTGCGCCTCCTGGATCCGGGGAATGTGCTGCGAGCGCGTGATCACGACGTGGTCGGCGAGGCCGTCGGCGGCGATCTGCCCGCCGTCGTAGCCGACGAGCGCGATCGTGGCGATCCCGCGGCGGCGCGCCTCCGCGAGCGCCGCGATCACGTTCCCGGAGCCACCGCTGGTGGAGATCGTCAGCAGCACGTCGCCCGGGCGCCCGTGGGCGATCACCTGGCGGGCGAAGACCGCCTCGAAGCCGACGTCGTTGGCGATCGCTGTCAGGATCGCCGTGTCGGCGGTCAGGTCGAGCGCCGGCCGGCCCGCGTCCAGCAGGTCGGCGACGACGTCCATGGCGTCGGTCGCCGAGCCGCCGTTGCCGAGCGCGAGCACGCGCCCGCCGGCGCGCACGGCGGCCGCCGCCGCCTGCAGCGTCTCGCGACCCTCGGTCAGCGTCCGCGCTCGCAGCTCGCCGACCTCCTCGGCCTTCATCAGGATCGAGCGCCGCACGTCCTCGAGCACCGCGTCGTGGTCGGTCTCCTGCTCGCCGAGGAACGGGTACAGGAAGCTGGCCGCGCCGGTGTCGTGCACGCTGCGCTCGCTGTGGTCGAGGAACACGTGCACGAGCTCCCACAGCACGTGGTACGCGGTCTCGACCAGCTCCTGGCGGATGAACGGGTCCTGCTCCGGGGGATCGAGCTCGATGACCAACGCCGGGGTGTCGCCGACAGGGGCGCCGAACGCGATCACCATGTCGTCGGGCTCGGCGACCAGCGCGAGCTGCTCGGGCGTGACCGCGATCGCCGGGAGCGCGCGCTTGCCGACGATGACCGGGTGCACGAACTCGACCGCCACGTGGTGGGCGTCCGACCATCCCTGCGCCGTTCCGGCCACGGCCAGCAGGCGCCCGCCGCGTGCGAAGCGCTCGGCCATCTCGCCGCACAGCCGCGCGAGGCGGTCGGCCTCGGCCGCGAACCACGAGGCGTTCGCCTCGCGGCGCCGGTCGGCGGCGACCGCCTCCATCAGGCCGGCACCTCGCTGCGCGCGGCCAGGGAGAGCAGCCAGTCGCGCCAGGCGTCGACGCCCTCGCCCGTCCGCGCCGACACCAGCATGCGCGGCACGCCGGGGTTGACCGCGTCGAGGTTGTGCTCGAACTGCTCGAGGTCGAAGTCCAGGTGCGGCAGCAGGTCGATCTTGTTCACGAGCACGAGCTCGGCGGTGCGGAACATCAGCGGGTACTTGAGCGGCTTGTCCTCGCCCTCGGTGACCGAGCAGACCATCGCCCGCGCATCCTCCCCCACGCGGAACTCGGCCGGGCACACGAGGTTGCCGACGTTCTCGATCACCAGCAGGTCGAGCTCGCTCAGCGGCAGCGACCCCAGCGCGGAGCGGACCATGTTGGCGTCCAGGTGGCATTCGCCGCCGAACCCGGGATCGGTGTTGAGCTGCGTCACCGGCACGTGCAGGCTCGCGAGCCGGTCGGCGTCGTACGAGCCCTGGACGTCGCCCTCGAGCACTCCCGGCCGCACCTCGCCGAGATCGCCGAGCACCCGCTCGAGCAGCGACGTCTTGCCCGACCCGGGCGCGCTCATCAAGTTCAGCACGCGCACGCCGGCGCGGTCGAAGTCGTCGCGGTTGGCGCGCGCGATCGTGTTGTTGGCGTCGAGCGCGTCCTCGACCACCCGGACCTTCACGCGGTGCATGCCGCCTCCTCCACCTCGATCGACTCGACCTCGAGCTCGTTGCCCTCGAGCACCTCGCCGCGGCCCCCGCACGTGCAGCGGAACAGCATGTCCTCAGGATCCCACTCGCGGGCGCAGTCACCGCAGCGCAGCCGCGCCGGCACCAGGACCTGCTCGAGCCGCGCGCCCTCGCACAGCGTCTCGCGCGTGACGAGGTCGAAGTAGAACGCCAGCGAGTCGGGCACGACCTGGCGCAGGTGGCCGATCCGCACGGTCACCACGGTCACGCGCCGCCCCGCCGCGTGCCGGAGCGCCGTGTCGACGACCGCGCTGGAGACCGACAGCTCGTGCATCAGCTCCGGTACGCCGCGTCGGTGCGCAGCTCCTCGATCGTGCTCACGACGAGGTCGATGGCGCGGTCGACCGCCGCCTCGACCGCCGGCGACAGCCCCATGCCGAGGTCCTCGATCTCCGCCGGCTCGCAGGCGATCACCACGACCTTCCCGCTGAAGCCGCCGACCGCGGTCACGAACCGCAGCACGGTCTTGGGGTCCATTCCGTGCGGGTTGATCGCCTCGCCGTCCTCGATCGCCCCGCCGAACTCGTCGGGGTCGGGCTCGATCACGTACAGCGTGCCGGGCTCCCCGCCCTGGCGGCTGACGTCGAGCAGCACGAGCGCGTGGTAGCCGCGCATGATCTCGTACGCGAGGTCGAGCCCGCCCGCGCCGAACTCCATCACCGTCACCCCGGACGGCAGCTCGCGCTGCTCGAGCCGGCGCGCGACCTCGCCGCCGAAGCCGTCGTCCTGCATCCAGGCGTTGCCGACGCCCGCGACCAGGATCTGCTTCTCGTACTGGTCGCTCACGCCGGCACCACCTCACTCGGGTCGAAGAACAGGAAGCGGCCCATCTCGCGCAGCAGGTCCTGGCCGGGATCGTCGTCGACGGTGACGGCCAGGTGCACCCGGCCGTCGTAGTCGAGATAGATGCGCTCGATCGTGGCCGTGCGCCCCGCCACCAGGTGATCGTGAGCCGTGCTCTCGGCGCGCAGCACCACGCTGTCGCCGAGCCGGTAGGTGACGCCGTCGACGGTCGCCGACCGCTCGCCCGGCGGGTCCTGCACGGTCACGCGCCCGTGCAGCGCCATCACGTCCTCGGGCGTGGCGGCCGCGGCGCGCGCCAGCATCGCCCGCACGGCCGGGTCCTGCTGGGCGGCCTGCTCGCGCTCGTCGTCCGACAACGCGAGCACGTGCAGCAGCAGCGCCTCCTCGATCTCCGTCGAGTCGAACAGGCTGCCGCGGCTCTCGGGCGCGAGCTGCGGGTGGTCGGGAAGCATGATCGCCGCGCCCAGCACGGCGTCGTCGGCGTCGCTCGCCAGCACCGGCCACGTGTTCACCTGCTCGCACTCGGCCACCGCCGCGGCGTGCGGGCCGTCGCGGTCGAGCGGCGAGACGAAGCGGCCGCCGGCGACGTGCGCCGTCACGTGCGTGGAGAGCAGGCTGTGCGCGAGCGCCTCCGCGCGCTCGAGCCCGTCGGCGACCTCGGTCGTGTTGTGCACGCACAGCTCCAGCCGCACCGCGCCGCCCTCGAGCCGCTCCGCCGACAGCCGCGCGCGGCCGCGCACGCCGTCGAACACGAACGGCAGCACGTTCGACTCGCCGGCCGGCGTGGCCGGCAGGTCGAGCCGCCGCGGCGCGGCCTCGTGGCGCGGCCCCGACCCCTGCAGGAAGCGCACGCTGCCGGTGAACGTCGCGTCGTCGCCCGCTTCCGCCACGACCTGGATCCGCACGCGGTCGTGGCGCGCCTTCGTGCCGGCCGTGCAGGCGGGCGGGTAGACGATCCCGAACGGCGTCGGCGTGGCGTTCTTGGTCGCCCCGGGCGTGTACGGGTAGAGCGCGTAGCCCTCGTACAGCAGCGTGTCGACGAGCTGCTCGAGGTCGGTCATGCGAGCAGCTCCGCGACCGCGGCGTCGAGCGACGGCAGCCCCCGCTCGGCCTTGCGCGCCTGCAGGGCGTCGAGCGTCCCGTGGTCGAGCCGCACCCACCCGCCGCCGGGGTAGTAGAGCGCCATCATCGCCTTCCAGGTCTGAACCGGGAGCATGAACCGCGCCGACGAGCTCCAGGGGACCATCGCGATCTGCGACTCGGGGTGCACGATCGTCCCGCTGAAGTGGAAGCTCAGCGGGATCTCGCCGTCGGGGAGCGAGTAGAAGTACTTGGCGGCGGCGACGTCGAGGTCGTAGGTGCAGGGCACGACGAGGTCGAACTTGCCCTCCCCCTCGAAGCCGGGCACGAGCGTGCCCACCTGGCTCCATAGGAAGCTGCGCGTGGTCGCCGCCCACCGCTCGGGCGCGCCGAAGAGGTCGACGAGCCGCTCGCGCGTGGCGTCGTCGTACGTGCGCCGCGCCGGGTCGACCATGATCTGCGCCGACAGCGCGATCCCGTGGACCGGCCGCTCCTCCTCGACCCGGAGCGAGAAGCGCATGGTGGGGGCGACCGCGTGGGCGACGGGCTCCGCCATCACGACCTCGAACCTCATCGCAGTCCCTCGAAGTACTCGGCCACGGCCTGGCGCATCGCCGCGCCGCCCGTGATCCCCTCCCACGACTCCTTGACCACGCCAACGAGCTGGTAGGCGACGTCGATCGGCACGATCACCTGCTGCGCCGGCTCGGCCATGCGGTTGACGACCAGCGCCTCGGTGTCGGGCTCGAGCCCGGCGAGCACCGGGTTGGCGGCGCAGACCTGCTCCCACGTGCCCATGTCGAGCTCGGACTCGGTCGCGCCCGCGGGGCTCGGGTAGAGCGCGACCACCCCGTCGGCGACCGTGCTGTGCATGAAGAACGCGAGGCCGATCGGGATCTGGAAGCCCGCCCACTGCTCGTCGCTGATCTCGAGGTCGTCGAGCCACAGCGTGCGGTTGCCCGCGGGCCGGAACTCGGGGTCGCCGGAGCGGACCGACCAGCAGGTGCCGCACACGCACAGGATCCGCCGCTCGGAGAGGTGCAGGAGGTGCTTGTGGACCTCGGGCAGGTCGTGCCCGCACAGCTCGCATCCGGTCTCGGTCGCCACGTGCTCGTGCGCGGGCGCGGCCGCCACGCGGATGGTTCCGTTCTCGCGCAGCAGCGGCACCGGGTCGAGCTGCAGGCCCGCGTCGTCCGCCGAGCGGCCGGCGCGCGGCAGGTCGAAGCCGTGGCCGCAGGCCGTGCACGTGAGCGTGCCGAGGATCAGCACGCCCGCGTCGAGCGGCCCGCCGCACGAGGCGCACGCGTTGCGGTAGGCGAGCAGCGTGCCGTCGACGTTGGCCACGACCAGCTCCCCGACCGCCGCCAGCGCGCCCGTCGCCACCTCCAGCCCGTCGATCGCGCTCCACTCGGTGCGCGGGGCCGCCGGCGTGACGTCGACGCCGTCGAGCTCGACTCCCGCGAGATCGGGCGCGTTCTCCTCGAGCGCGCCCATGATCGCGTTCTCGAGCGTCGACGCGGAAGCGGGGCAGCCCTCGCAGCCGCCGAGCATCCGCAGCCGCGCGACCCCGGCCTCGAGCGCGACCAGCTCGACGCCGCCGCCATGGGACTCCATGTACGGCCGCACGGTCTCGAGCGCCTCGCGCACGCGCGTCTCGAGCTCGACCGGGTAGTGGCCGTGCAGCAGCATCAGGCTGGCCACCACCCCGTCCTCGGCCAGCTGCGCGCGCTGGGCGTCGTCGAGCACGGCGAAGACCCGGTCCAGGCCTTCGCCGTACATCTCCATCAACTCGGCGACGAGCGCCTCGACCCGCGGGTCGCCGATCGCGTCGAGGCGCGCGCTCAGGTCGGAGGCGAGAGCTTCCGTGCTCACGCCAGCGCAGTGGGCGTGTGCAACACCTTCCGCACCTTGCCCTTGCCCGTGTACATGTGCACGCCGCACGGGAGGCAGGGGTCGAACGAGTGCACCGCCCGCATGATGTCCACGCCCTTGAAGTTGTCCGGGCCGTTCTCCTCGAAGATCGGGGTGTTCTGGACCGCGTCCTCGTACGGTCCCGGCGTGCCGTAGACGTCACGCGGGTTCGCGTTCCAGGGGGTCGGCGGGTACGGCTGGTAGTTGGCCACCTTGCCGTCCCGGATCACCATGTGGTGCGAGAGCACGCCGCGGGCGGCCTCGTGGAAGCCGACGCTGACCGCGTTGTCGGGCACCGTGACCTTGTTCGCGCTCTTGGTCCGCCCCGCCCGCACCTCGGCGAGCGCCTCCTCGATGTGGTGGATGGCGACCAGCGCCGAGAACGCCTGGTGGTAGGTCCGCGCGCGGTCGCGCTCGATCGCGTTGGACTTCTCCGGGATCTTCCACTCGAGCTCCATCTCGGGCATGAAGCCGGTCTTCGGGAGCACCATCTGGAGACTGTGGCCGGTCGCCTTGACGTACTTGAGGTCGACGAGGCCGGCCTTGGCCGTCACCCACTGGCGGGCGAACGGGCCGCCGCCGGTGTCGTTGGCCACGTAGCGGTCGTTGCGCTTGTCGTACATCCGCGGGGAGACGACCCACGAGTACTTGTCGGTGAAGTCGCGTGCCTGCGGCTTCGGCAGCGTCACCTTGTTCCACGGGTGGCGCTTGTCGACCGGGTTGCCGAGCGGGTCATGCGTGACGAACGTCTCCTCGCCCGTCCAGTCGTCGAAGTAGCTCGAGCCGAGCAGGATGCGGATCGCCAGGTTGATCTCGACGAGGTCGGTGGTGATCAGCTCGCCGCCGAACACGAGGCCCGGCGTGACATAGCGGGTCCGCCCCCAGTCCGTCATGTCCTTGTAGTCGTACCGCAGGACGTCGGGGTCGTCGAACGCGCCCCAGCAGACCAGGTCGGTCTCCCGGTAGCCGACCATGTCGTAGCCCGGCAGCTCCTGGAGGAAGAAGTCGTAGATGTCGTCGTGCATCGGCACGGTGCGCTTGCAGTAGTCGACGTACCGCATCAGGCGCACGTAGTAGTCGGTGCACGTCTGGGAGGTGATGTCCGCGCTCACCCCGCCCGGCATGATCGTCGACGGGTGGGTGTGGCGGCCGCCGAAGAGGCAGTACATCTCGCGCGTGTAGCGGGCCACCTGCAGCGTCTCGAGATAGAACTCGCCGGTGAACGGGTTCAGCGCCCGCATGATGTCGGCGATCGTCTTGAACCCGTGGATGTCACCGTGCGGCGACGCCGTCTTCTCCGCCTTCGCCAGCAGCGAGGGGTTCGTGTCCTTCACCATCTGCTCGCAGAAGTCCACGTTGCACATGCAGTCGTTGTAGATCGCATGGTCGAACATGTAGTCGGCGAGCTCGGCGAGGTTGTACGCGCAGTTGCCGAGCTTGGGCGGGTAGATGCCGTAGGCCATGTTCTGGCACAGCACCGACGTCGTGCAGTGGTTGTCACCGCAGATCCCGCAGATGCGGCTGGTCAGGAAGTGCGTGTCACGCGGGTCGATCCCCTTCATGAAGATGTCGAACCCGCGGAAGATCATCGACGTGCTGTAGCACTTGAGGACCTGCTGGTTGGTGAAGTCGATCTCCGTGTGAATGCCCAGGCTCCCGACGATGCGGGTGATGGGGTCCCACGACATCTCCTTGACGGTGACCTTCTGCTCGGTCCCCGGTGTGTCAACGGTCGCCATGTCTCATCCCCCTCCTACCAGCGCTTCTGGTAGCCGGTAAGTAGCTGGTTGCCCGGTTTGCGCCACTCCGGCTCCTTGTCGTACTTGCGCTTGATGTTGAGGTTGCGCCCGAGCCGCAGCAGCGGCCCGTAGGTGAAGCGCGCGACGTTCGAGGACACCTTCCCCATCGGGTCCTCGTCCATGAACGGCATGTACTTGTCCGGGAACCCGGGCATCGTGCAGGCCATGCAGATGCCGCCCACGTTCGGGCAGCCGCCCATGCCGTTGACCCAGCCGCGCAGCGGGACGTTGCACTTGACCACGGGGCCCTTGCAGCCGAGCTTGACGAGGCACCGGTGGTCGGAGCCGTACTCGGTCGCGAAGTTGCCCGACTCGTAGAAGGCGGCGCGGTTGCAGCTCTCGTGCGCGGTGCGCTCGAACAGCCACTTCGGGCGTCCCGCGTCGTCGAGCTCCGGCACCGGCGCGCGGCCGGCGAGCGCGAACACGAGGTACATCAGCGTCTCGGTGATGTTGTCGGGCTGCGCCGGGCAGCCGGGGATGTTGACGATCGGGATGCCGGCCTTGGACTTCCAGCTCCACCCGAGGTGGTCGCGCAGGCCCATGGCGCCCGTCGGGTTGTTCTTCATCGCCGGGATGCCGCCGTAGGTCGCACACGTGCCCACCGCCACGACCGCGGCCGCCTTCGGCGCCAGCCGGTCGATCCACTCGCTGGTCGTGATCGGCTGTCCCGTCTCGGGGTTGTCGCCCATCGCCGCGAAGTAGCCGTCGCCGCTGAGGTTCTCGTTCGGCAGGGAGCCCTCGAGGATCAGCACGAAGGGGTCGAGCTTGCCGGCCTCGGCGTCGTACCAGGCCTGCATGAACTCGGCGCCCTGCTCGAACGCGAGCACCGGGTTGTGCACGATCACCTTCGGCATGCCCGGGATCGCCCCGGTGATGATGTCCTCGAGGCTGGGGTTGGTCGCCGACGTCATGCCGACCGAGTCGCCGTCGCAGCTCAGTCCCGTCGTCATCCAGATCACGTGGGCCGTGATCGCCTCCGTCTCGCTCTGCTTCGGTGCGAACTCGACTGCCGCCATGGCGCTCCTCTCAGCAGATCCTGGGCAGGGGGTCGCCGACCAGCTGGTCCATGACCCTCCGCCCTCCGAATGCCGTCTCCACCAGGACCATGCCCGTGGGCTCGGTCCTGACCTCTCCGATCTCCGCCGCCTGCTCGCAGCCGTGGACGGCGCGCAGCGCGGCCAGCACCTCGTCCGCCGCCTCGGGCGCGACGAAGGCCACCAGCTTGCCCTCGTTCGCGACGTACATGGGGTCGATTCCCAGCAGCTCGGCGGCGCCCGCCACCGCCGGGTCGACGGGGACGTCGCCCTCGCGAACCACGATCGCCACGCCCGCCGCGCGCGCGATCTCGTTCAGCACCGACGCCACGCCGCCGCGCGTCGCGTCGCGCATGCAGTGGACGTCCGGACCGAGCATCGCGTCCACGGCGGGCCACAGCGAGCACGTGTCCGACTCGATGTCGGCGTCGAGCCCGAGGTCGCCGCGGGCGAGCATGATCGCGGTGCCGTGCTCGCCGATCGAGCCCGACACGAGCACACGGTCGCCGGGCCGCACCGCGCCCGGCGAGAGCTCGGCGCGCGGGTCGCGCAGGCCGACGCCGGTCGTGCACACGTACATGCCGTCGGCGTGGCCGCGCTCGACGACCTTGGTGTCGCCACTGGCGATCTGCACGCCGGCGGCGGCCGCCGCCGCCGCCATCGCCGCGACCTCCTCGCGCAGAATCGCCGAGTCGAGCCCTTCCTCGAGGATCAAGGCCAGGCTCAGAGCCAGTGGCCGCGCACCCGCCACCGCGAGGTCGTTGACCGTGCCGTTGATCGCCAGCTCGCCGATCGAGCCGCCCGGGAAGCGCAGCGGCTTGACCACGAACGAGTCGGTCGTGAGCGCGATCCCGTCGCCGACGATCGCGGCGTCGGCCAGCTCGTCGAGGCCGAAGGCAGGTGCCAGCAGCCCCTCGATCAGCGTCTGCGTCGCCTTGCCGCCGGCGCCGTGGGCCATCGTGATCCGCTCGTCCTTGAAGCGCGGGCGCTTCGCGCGCGCGGTCTCGATGATCCCGAGGATCCGCTCCTCGCGCTGGGAGACCGTCACACGACCTCCTTCTCACGCGCGAAGCGGCCGTAGTTGTAATACGCCGCGCAGGCGCCCTCCGGCGAGACCATGCAGGTGCCGATCGCGTGCTCCGGCGTGCACGCGGTGCCGAACACCTTGCACTCCCACGGCTTGATGACGCCCTTGAGCACCTCGCCGCACTGACACGCCTTGGGGTCGGCGACGCGCACGCCGGGCACCGAGAACCGGCGCTCGGCGTCGAGCTCCGCATACGCGTCCGAGAGCCGCAGCGCCGATTGCGAGATGAACCCCAGCCCGCGCCACTCGAAGTGCGGCCGCAGCGCGAACACCTCGGCCATCGCGCGCAGCGCGGCCGGGTTGCCCTCGTACGGCACCACGCGCGTGTACTGGTTCTCGACCTCGCAGCGCCCCTCGCCGAGCTGGGCGAGGATCATGTGGATCGCGTGCAGGATGTCGAGCGGCTCGAAGCCGGCGATCACGACCGGCCGCCCGTAGTCGGCGGGGATGAACTCGAACGGCCGCGCACCCACGACCGTGGACACGTGGCCGGGGCCGATGAAGCCGTCGAGCCGCAGGTCGGGTGACTCGAGCAGCGCCCGCAGCGGCGGCACGATCGTCACGTGGTTGCACATGCAGGTGAAGTTCGTCACGCCCTCGGCGCGGGCGCGCATGAGCGTGAGCGCGGTCGACGGGGCGGTGGTCTCGAACCCGATCGCGAAGAACACGACCTCGCGGTCGGGCTCGGCCTTGGCGATCCGCAGCGCGTCGAGCGGCGAGTAGACCATCCGGATGTCGGCGCCGCGGGCCTTGGCGTCGAGCAGCGTGCCGTCCGAGCCCGGCACCCGCAGCATGTCGCCGAAGCAGGTGAAGATCACGCCCGGCTCGCGCGCGATCGCGATCCCGTCGTCGACGCGCCCCATCGGGATCACGCACACCGGGCAGCCCGGGCCGTGCACGAGCTCGACGTTCTCCGGCAGCAGGTCGTCGACCCCGTAGCGATAGATCGAATGGGTGTGGCCGCCGCAGACCTCCATCACCTTGTAGTGGCGCCCGGGCTCGACCACGCCGAGGATCTGCGCCGCCACCTTCTGGCCGAGCGCGCCGTCGCGGAACTCGTCGACGAACCTCACAGCTTCACCAGCCCCACGTCGGCGTGGACGAGCAGGACGTCGCCCTCGCGCACGTCGTCGAGCAGCGCGACCTCGACCTCGCGCGCCTCGCCCTCGGCCTCGCAGACCGCGAGCGAGTCGTTGACCTCGACGACGCGCATCTCGACCGCCACGTCCCCGCACGTGATGCAGTGCTCGTCGTGGGGGTCGCAGGCGCTCACTCGATCGCGCTCGCCTTCAGCTCCTCGAGCTCCTGCTCGTACTCGGCGCCCATGTTCTCGAGCAGGCGCAACGTGGCGATGGCCTCGTCCTCGTCGACCTTCGAGAGCGCGAAGCCGACGTGGATCAGGACCCAGTCGCCGAGCTGCGCGCCGCCGTCCTCGTCGACGTCCAGCAACCCGATGTTGACGGTGCGGCGCACACCCGCCACCTCAACCGTGGCGAGTCGGTTCGCCTCGTCTATGACCTCCACGATCCGGCCAGGGATGGCCAAGCACACAGCGATCTCCCTCCGCTCCCGGCAAACCTACCGCTTGTGACGAAAACCGCAAGCTGTCGCAGGGGCGCGCCGTCAGGGAGCGAACCGGGGTCAGAACCTCGTAGCATCCGGCCTCGCTCATGGCGGAAGTCATCTTCTTCATCGCCGCGATCGGGGCGGTAGCGGGCGCGGTGGGCACCGTCGCGCTGCGGAACCCGTTCTACGCGGTGCTCGCGCTGGTCTGCCATCTGCTCGCGCTGGCCGCGCTGTTCCTGCTCCTGCGCGCCGAGTTCGTCGCCGCCGCCCAGGTCGTCGTCTACGCCGGCGCGGTGATGGTGCTGTACGTGTTCGTCGTCGCCTACGTGGGCGGTTCCGGCGAGCCGTTGGGGGCAGCCGGGGGCGCGTCGCTGCGGTTCGCGTCGATCCTGTTCGCGTTTGTCCTCTTCGTCGAGCTGACGATCGCGCTCGTGGGCACCGGCCTGGCGGCGCTCGAGACCGAAGGCGCCGGCGTGACGCCCGGCTTCGGCACGCCGGCCGAGGTCGGCGAGCTGTTCCTGACGAAGTTCCTGCTCGCGTTCGAGATCGCGTCGCTGCTGCTGCTGATCGCCGCCGTCGGCGCCGTCATCCTCGCGCGCCGCCGCGCCGGCCTGGGCGAGCCCGACGAGATCTCGGTCGCCGAGCTGATGCGCCGGCGCGAGCTCACGGCGCCCGACGCAGCGGTGGGCTCGATGCTCGAGGCGACCGTGCCGCCCAAGCGATGAACCTGACCTGGTACCTCGTCGTCTCCGCGCTGATCTTCTGCATCGGCGCGGGCGGGGTGCTGGTGCGGCGCAACCCGCTCGTGATCCTGCTCTGCATCGAGCTGATGCTGAACGCGGCGAACCTGGCGCTGGTGGGCTTCTCGCGCGCGCACGGGAACATGGAGGGGCAGATGTTCGCCCTGATCGTGATGGTCGTGGCGGCCTGCGAGGTCGCCATCGGCCTCGGGCTGATCGTGGCGATCTTCCGCCGCCGGCTGCCGATCGACGTCGACGAGCTCAGGGAACTCCAGGGATGAGAAACCCAACCGGCTCGACAGGTGACCATGGTCCGATGACCACCACGCGGAGCTGGTGATGAGCCTGTCGACCTACGGGTGGCTGGTGCTGGCGCTCCCGCTGGCGGGGTGCATCGTCATCGGCCTCACCTGGCGCCTGCTGCCGGCCCGCGCCCACGGCTGGATCGGCACGCTCGCGATCGCGGGCTCGTTCGTCTTCGCCGTGCTCGCGTTCTTCGAGCTCGAGTCGCTCGGCGAGGAGGAGCGCCAGGTGGTCGCGGTCGGCTGGGACTACGGGGTCGCGAACGGCGTCGACGCCACGGTCTCGATCCTGATCGACCCGCTGAGCACGCTGATGATGCTCGTGGTCTCGGGCGTGTCGACGCTGATCCACCTGTACTCGGTCGCCTACATGGGCGGCGACCGCGGCTACACGCGGTTCTTCGCGTACCTGAACTTCTTCGTCTTCAGCATGCTGCTGCTGGTCCTCGCGGCCAACTTCTTCGTGCTGATCGTGGGGTGGGCGTTCGTCGGCGCGGCGTCGTACCTGCTGATCTCGTTCTGGTACCGGCGGCGGACTGCGACCCAGGCCGGCATCAAGGCGTTCGTCATCAACGTGGCCGGCGACGTCGGCCTCGTGCTCGGCACCTACTTCATCTTCCGCGGCACGGGCACGCTCGACTTCCTGACGACCTTCGAGGAGGTCGAGTCGGCGTTCGGCCGCAACGACGGCGAGCTCGTGGCCGGCTGCCTGCTGCTGCTCGTGGGCGCGTTCGCCAAGTCCGCCCAGGTGCCGCTCCACACCTGGCTCCCGGACGCCATGGAGGGCCCGACGCCGGTCTCCGCGCTGATCCACGCCGCGACCATGGTCACCGCCGGCGTGTACCTGATCGCCCGCATGCACCCGCTGTTCGAGCAGGCCCCGGCGGCCGCCGACGTCGGCGCGATCCTCGGCTGCGCCACGCTGCTGATCGCCGCCACGATCGGCCTCGTGGTCACCGACCTCAAGCGGGTGATCGCGTACTCGACCATGTCCCAGATCGGCTACATGGTCATGGCCGTCTCGTCGGCCGCCTACGCCGCCGGCATGTTCCACCTGATGACGCACGCGTTCTTCAAGGCGCTGCTCTTCATGGCCGCCGGCTCGCTGATCGCCGCCATGGCCGGCACCCAGGACCTCGACAAGATGGGCGGCTTCCGGCGCGCGATGCCGTTCACGTTCGGCTGCATGGTGATCGGCGGCCTTGCGCTATCGGGCGTCCCGCCGTTCTCCGGGTTCTTCTCCAAGGACGAGATCATCGCGCTGATGTTCGCGCGCGAGGATTGGCACGTGGTGCTCGGCGTGCTCGGCTACATCGGCTCGTTCATGACCGCGATCTACACGTTCCGGATGATCTTCCGGGCGTTCTGGGGCGAGCCGGTGCGGGAGGCGCAGGAGGTCGAGCACGGCCACCTGCACCACCCCGAGCACCCGACGAACCCGGCGACCGGCGAGATCGAGGACACCGATGTCGGCTTCCCCGGCCCCGAGCACCACATCGCCGAGTGGGCGGCGCCGATGAAGGTCGCCATGGGCTCGCTGGCGCTGCTCGCGATCGTCGGCGGCGTGGTGCAGATCCCGCACGTCAACGAGGGGCTGCACCACTTCCTCGAGCCGACGTTCGCGGAGTCGCGCTTCTACGAGGAGCTCGAGGCGTCAACGACGCTGACGGTGATCGGCCTCGTGATCGGGACGGCGATCGCGCTGTTCGGCATCTTCGTCGCGTACGGGCTGTGGGTGCGCTCGCCGGAGCGGCCGCGCGCGCTGCAGCAGCGGTTCGGTCCCCTGCACCGGGTCTTCGTCAACAAGTGGTACTTCGACGAGGCGATCGACCTGCTCGTGGTCCGCCCGATGTCGTGGGTCGGCCGCTTCGCGCGCTCCACCTTCGAGCGGGCGTTCGTCGACGGCGCTTTGGTGGGCGGCACCAGCGGGCTCGTGCGCCTGGGCTCGGCGGCCGTGCGCCGCGTCCAGACCGGCTACCTGCGCTACTACGCCGCCCTGCTGCTGATGGGCATCACGTCGCTCGGCGCCTACTTCCTGATCGCGGCATGACCATCCACCTCTCGATCCTGATCTTCTGGCCGCTCGTGCTGGCGGTCCTCGGCGGGGTCGCGCCGCGCTCGGTGGCGCCGCTGTTCGCGGTCGTCGGCGCGGCGGTGCCGCTCGGCTACGCGATCATCATGGTCGCCGACTTCGAGGCCGGCGCCCAGGGGCTGCAGTACCTGACCGACGACGCCTGGATCGACGAGCTGGGGATCCGCTACACGCTCGGCATCGACGGGCTGAACCTGTGGCTGGTCGCGCTGACCGCGCTGCTGTTCGCCGCCTCGGCGGTGTGGGTGGCGCTGCGCCCGCCGGTGCGGGCGAAGCTGTTCGCCGTCCACTTCGGGATCGCCGAGACCGCCGTGCTGGGCGCGTTCGTCGCCCAGGACCTCGCGCTCTTCGTCCTCTTCTTCGACCTCATGCTCGTGCCGTTCTACTTCCTGCTCGGCCAGTGGGGCGGGCCGGAGCGGGTGGCGGCGGCGATCAAGATGGTCGTCTACACGCTCGTCGGCTCGCTGCTGATGCTCGCCGCCGCCGTGGCCACGGCGGTGCTGTCCGCGTCGGGGCCCGAGACGATCAACTTCTCGCTCGCCTACCTGCGCGACAACCTGCTCGGGGAGGGCACGCAGAAGCTGCTGTTCGCCGCCTTCGCGCTCGCCTTCCTGATCAAGATGCCGAGCTTCCCCTTCCACGGCTGGATGCCCGACGCCTACCGCAACATGCCGCTCCCGGTGCTCGCGGTGTTCTCCGGCGTGGTCTCCAAGGTGGCGGCCTACGGCTTCCTGCGGATCGCGCTGCCGCTGTTCCCCGAGGCGGTCAACGACTGGCAGCTGATCCTGCTCGTGCTCTCGCTGCTCTCGATCGTCTACGGCTCGGTGCAGGCGTTCACGCAGACGAACCTGCGGCTGATCCTCGGCTACTCGTCGATCGCCCAGCTCGGGTTCATCACGCTCGGGATCTTCGCTCTGGATCCGGAGGGCCGGGGCGCCCAGGGCGCGCTCCTGCAGGCGGTCAACCACGGGCTCGTGGTGGCGCCGCTGTTCCTGATCGGCGCGCTGCTGGCGGCGCGCGCCGCGGGGTCGGACGACATCCGCGACATGGGCGGCATCGCCTCGCGGGCGCCGGTGCTGACGACGCTGTTCCTGATCGTCACGCTGGCGACGCTCGCGATGCCCGGCTCGGCCAACTTCGTCGGCGAGTTCTTCATCCTGCTCGGTGTCTTCGAGTCCGAGCTGGCCGTGGCGATCATCGCCTCGACCGGCGTCATCCTGGCGTCCGTCTACGCGCTGCGCTTCTACATCCGCTCGATGCACAACCGCCAGGGCCCGGCGGTGACATCGTTCGAGATGTCGGTGCGCGACGGGCTCGTGCTCGTGCCGCTGGTGATCGCCGTGCTCGCGTTCGCGGTCTACCCGCAGCTGGCGCTCGAAGCCGGTGAGCCGGCCGTGCGGGCCGTCGCCGGGGCGGTGGCGCGATGACGCCCGAAGCCCCGAAGATCGCCTGGGAGGCGCTCTCCCCGCTGCTCGCGCTGGCCGGCGGCGCCTGCATCGTGCTGCTCGTCGGGCTCCTGCGCGGGCGCTTCGCCCGCCGCCACCTCACGCCCGCGCTGACGATCGTCGCGCTGGGCGCGACCGCCGGCCTCGGCGTGTGGCAGTGGGGCGCCAACACGTCGATCATCGAGGGCGCGCTGGCGATCGACGACCTGACGCTGGCGCTGACCATGACGTTCGTGGCCGGCGGCATCGCGGCCGTGCTGCTCTCCTGGCGCTCGCAGGCCGCCGAGGAGGCGGGCGAGGGCGAGTACTACGCGCTGCTGCTGAGCTCGGTGCTCGGGATGGTCGTGCTCGTCGGGGCGCAGAACCTCGTGGCGCTGTTCCTGGGCTTCGAGCTGCTCTCGATCCCGCTGTATGTGCTGTGCGCGACCCACATGCGGCGCGAGCACTCGCTCGAGTCGGGCCTCAAGTACCTGATCATCGGGTCCGTCGGCTCGGCGACGCTGCTCTACGGGCTGGCGTTCCTCTACGGGGCGACGGGGTCCACCGACTACTCGGGGATCGCGGCCGCGGGCTCCGAGATGGCCGACGACGTGCTCTTCCTCACCGGCATCGCGCTGGTCGTGGCGGGGCTGGCGTTCAAGGCGTCGGTGGCGCCGTTCCACCAGTGGACGCCGGACGTGTACGAGGGCGCGCCCACGCCGATCACCGGCTTCATGGCGGTGGCGACGAAGGCGGCGGCGTTCGGGGTCCTGCTGCGGCTGTTCGACGTCGCGCTGATCGACACCGCGACGACGTGGGGGCCCGCGCTGGCCACGCTCGCCGCGGTCACGATCGTCGTCGGCAACGTCGGCGCGATCGGGCAGTCGTCGTTGAAGCGCCTGCTGGCGTACTCGTCGGTGGCGCAGGCGGGGTACATGCTGGCCGGCGTGGTCGTCTCCACGCGTCTCGGTGTGCAGGCGACCGTCTTCTACCTGTTCGCCTACACGATCATGAACCTGGCTGCCTTCGCGGTGATCGTGGCCCGCGAGCGCGAGTCGCCGCTGGGCGACGACATCGCCTCGCTCTACGGGCTGGGCGCCGAGCGGCCGTGGCTGGCGTGGCCGATGACGATCGCGATGCTCGGCCTGGCCGGCATGCCGGCGACGGTCGGCTTCTTCGGCAAGCTGTACCTGATCGAGGCGGCGGTCGACAACGAGTACGGCTGGCTGGGCGCGGCGATCGTGATCGGCTCGGCGATCTCGCTCGTCTACTACCTGCGGGTGATCGCCGCCGTCTGGATGCGGTCGCCCTCCGAGGCTCCCGCGGCGCGGGCGGTCGGCGGCGCGGGCGCGCGGCCGGCGATCGCGGGCGGGTCCGGCGAGGCCGACGCCGCCTCCGTCGCGGAGCAGCCGGTCGGGCGGCGGCTCGACCAGCTCGAGGTGCTCGCCGTCGCGCTGGTGTGCGCGGCGGCCACGATCGCGTTCGGCATCTACCCGGAGCCGCTGTTCGAGCTCGCCCGGGACGCCGGCGCCGCGCTCGGCAGCCTCGTGTAAGGCCCCTTCCTCCGCCCTCGGGGGCGAGGTTTCGCCTCGCTGCCCTCCATCGGAGGTGGCGCGGGAAGCCGGTCAGTCGTCGCTGGAGTACACGGGCGTGCTCGCGCTGGTCGCGGCGGCGCTGTTCGCGGGCGGCGCGGCCGTAGCCGGACTCGGCGAGGTGGGCGACGCTGTAGCCGCCGGCGTGCGGACCGGGATCTGCGTCGTCGCGGGCGACGTGTGCCGGGCGTCGGACGCGGAGGCGGCCGGCCTTTCGCCCTGCACGACGACGGAGCGCACGCGCGGCGGCGGCGCGACCGTCGTGCTCGCCTCGCTGCGACTCGGCGGCGGCGACGAGCTGACGGTGGCGACGCGCTCGGACGGGTCGGTGATCGTGACCGAGACGGACGGACGGACGGTCGGCGCGTCGGCCGGCATCGGCGTCGACGCCAGCCCGCTGGGGATCGAGCTGGGAGTCGAGGGGCGCTACGAGCTGGTGGTCGGCTCGGGCCGCACGTGGGAGCTCCCGGACGGCGAGGCGGTGCGGCGGCTGCTGGCGGCTGCGCCCGACTCGCGCCCGCCGCCGACGTGGCGGTTCGGGGAGGCGGACTCCGTGCTCGAGGGCGAGATCGCCGCCAAGGCGGGCGGCATCAAGCTCACCGGCGTGGAGCTGTCGGCCCGGATGGCGGCCGGCGCGCGCGTCGGGCGCGGGCGGACGACGCTGTACCTGCGCGGGCGGGTCGACGGCCCGTCGGCGTCGCTGTGGACGCCGACCGAGACGCAGCGCGCGAGCGGGCCGACCACCGGCGACGCGATGGTCGAGCTGACGCGCGAGCGCGGCGAGCTGCGCGAGCTCGCCCTCCGGACCGTGGCGCCGGGCGCGCGGTCCGGGCAGGTCGTCGAGACCGTCGGGCGGCTCGACCTGCGTGTCCCGTCGAACCGGGCGGTCGCGGACCGGCTGCTGCGCTGGCGCGCCCCGTGGCCGCCGGCCGTCGCCGCCGACCTGCGGACGATCGCGGTGCGCACGGTCCAGGCGGGCACCGTCGAGCGAGCGGTCTACGGCGTCGAGGAGGACCGGCTCGAGCTCGACCTCGAGGTCCGCCTCGGCCTCGCGCTCGGGCTCGACGTCGAGCGCGTCGACGTCGAGCGGCGGCTGCTCGAGGCGTCGGCCTGGACACCCGGCTCGCGCGAGCGCGAGCGGGTCGACTGCGAATGACCGTCAGGGGCGCTCGGCGCCCAGCTTGGCCTCGGGGCGCAGGTTCGGCGCGAGGTCGTCGCCGAGCGCCGCCAATGCGAGCGCGCGGCCGAGCGCGGGGGCGTGCTTGAAGAGGTTGTTGCCGGCGACCGCGAGCAGGGCGCCGTGCTCCCAGACGGCGATGCCGTCCGCGCTCCAGGGCAGCTCGGTGACCCAGCAGTGGCGGACGTCGACCGGGTCCGGATCGAGCCCCGGAAGCGCCTCGGCGACGTACGCGCTCGTCCGCTCGGCGAGCGTCGCGAGCTCGGCCGGGTCCACGAGGCTGCCGTCCTCGTGCACCGCCGTCTCGCCGAGCCCGACGGCGAAGGCGGCGTTGCCGGGCAGCGGGTCGCCGTAGGCGCCGCTCCCGTCGAGCAGGCACGCGAGGCGGTCGGGAGGCTCACCGCGCACGCGATAGGTCAGCCGCGCGTGGGCCGCCTGGCGCACCGGCAGCGGCAGCCCGGCGCCGCGCGCCAGCGCCACGGTCCCCCGGCCGGCGCACAGCACCACGCGCTCGTACTCGGCGTGCAGGCCGCCGGAGCGCACCTCGACGCCGCTCCCGGTGAGCCGAACCGAGAGCACCTCGTCGACCACGAGCGAGTCGTGAACGGCCTCGGTCAGCGCGTCGACCGTCGCGCGGGCGTGGATCACGCCGCCGTCCTCGTCGACGACCACAGGAGCGGCGGGCGGCGCGAGCGGCGGCAGCCAGCCGGCGAGCTCGGAAGCCTCGAGCTCGCGGGCGCGCACGCCGCCCGCCTCGAGCATGACCGCCAGACGCCGCACCGCCGCCGGGCCGACGGCGACGACGCCGTCGCGCGCCAGCAGCTCCTCGCCGAACCACTCCTCCCACTCGCGCCACATCGCCCGCGCGTCGCACGCGAACGCCACCAGCCGCCGGTCGTCGTGGGCGTGCCGAAAGATCCGCGACTCGCCGCCCGACTGGCCGTTGCCGGGAGCGCCGCGCTCGTACAGCGTCACGTCGGCCCCGCGCGCCCGCAGCGCGAACGCGGTCGAGAGCCCGACGATCCCCGCCCCGATCACCCCGATCGTCACGCCGCGGATGCTAGATCGCGGATCGGAAAAACGTCCGCCGCGGTCGCGTAGACGGCCGGAGCGGCCGATACCACCTTCATGAACAAGCGCATCATCGCCACGATCCTGGGTGCCGCCGCCCTCGCCGTACCGGCGGCCGCAGTCGCCGAGTCGAAGCACGAGCGACCCGCCAAGGAGCACGTGAAGGGCAAGCACAAGAAGGCGAAGAAGGTCATGTTCGTCTTCAAGGGCACGTTCACCGCTCCGGGCACGGTCGCGGTCGACCACGGCAACGCCCATGTCCGGAAGGGCGGGTACGTCGGGCAGTCCATCGCGTTCGACCTCGAGGACGCGAAGATCGTCGTCGCCGACACCAACGGCGACGGCAAGCGCGACGTCGCCGACGTCAAGGACGGCGACCGCGTACTGGTCCAGGCGCGGATGCTCAAGCGGACGAAGTACGTCGCGCCCGTCGAGGACGAGGCTCCCGAGGCCGAGGCCGCCGGCGGCGAGGTCGCCGAGGAGTCCGACGCGATCGTCGCCCGCAAGCTGATCGACCGCTCGAACCATCCCCGGGACGAGGACGAGGACGGCGAGCCGGAGGCCGCCGAGTAGCCGCTTCTCGGAGCGGTCCGCCGCTCGTCGGCGGGCCGCTCCACTGGGCTTCGGGATCGGTCGGGGGGCCGCGCTAGGGTGGCCGCGTAAGTGCGCTACCCGTCCGATGACCTGACCGCCGCGGAGCGTGCCCGGCTCGCCCCGCACGTGACCGATCTGGACGGGCCGGTGTTCGCGCTCGTCAACCTGCCGGAGACGGTCAAGGGCGCGCTGTTCGCGCGCTACTCGCGCTATCCCGGGACGCTGCGGCGGCTGTTCCTGGAGGAGTTCGCCGACTCGCTCCCGGAGCACTCCGGCCCCGATGCCGGCGAGGGACAGCGGGCGGCCGAGCTGTACGAGCGGATCTTCGTCGGCTACGGCGACGACTCGGTGGCCCAGCTCGGCGGCGCGCACGTCGCGTGCGAGTTCGTCTCGAACATCGTCACCAAGACGCTGCAGCGGCCGCGCCTGGCCGCCTACCTCGAGCAGTCGACGCGCTACATCGCCTACGACGCGCCGCTGCCCGGCGGCGGCTACCGCTACTACCGCGACCCCGAGCTGGGACCCGAGTACGAGGCGGCGATGGACGCGCTGTTCGGCGCCTACGCCGAGGCGCTCCCGCGGGTGCGCGCGTGGGTCGACGACACGTTCCCGCGGACCGAGGGCGAGCCGCCCGCCGCCCGCCGGCGCGCGGTCAACGCCAAGGCCTTCGACCTCCTGCGCGGCCTGCTGCCCGCCGCCTCGCTCTCGCACATGGGCATCTACGCCAGCGGGCAGGCCTACGAGCAGCTGATCCTGCACCTGATGGCCGACCCGCTGCCCGAGGCGCGCGCCTACGGGCAGATGATCCTCGACGCGATCAAGGCGACGATGCCGAGCTTCGTCTCGCGCGTCGAGCGCCCCGAGCGCGGCGGCGAGTGGGTCGGCCACCTCGAGCGCCGCCGCGAGGCGACCGAGCGCTGGGTCGCGCGGCTCGGCCTCGATCGCCGGGAGCCGGCGCCCGAGGACCGCCCGTCGGTGCGGCTGCTGCACGTCGACGGCGACGAGGAGCAGCTGCTGGCGGCGCTGCTGTTCGAGGCGGCGGCGGCAAGCGAGCAGGAGACGCTCGAGACGGTCCGGGCGATGTCCGAGGACGAGCGCGCTCATGCGCTCGCCGACGTCGTCGGCGAGCGGCGCAACCGGCGTCACCGGCCGGGGCGCGGCTTCGAGGCGCTCCGCTACCGCTTCGAGGTCGTCTCCGACTACGGCGCCTTCCGCGACCTCCAGCGCCACCGCATGCTCACCGTGCAGTGGCAGGCGCTGACGCCCGACCTCGGCGCCGCGGTTCCCGAGGAGGTGGCCAACGCCGGCTGCGGCGACCTCTACGCGGGCGCGCTGGAGCGCTCGCGCACGGAGTACGAGCGCCTCGCGGCCGCGGGGCTGGAGTCGGCCGCGCCGTACGCGCTCTGCCTCGGCTACCGGATGCGCTACGTGCTCGACATGAACGCCCGCGAGGCGATGCACCTGATCGAGCTGCGCTCGGGCCGCGAGGGCCACCCGAGCTACCGCGCGGTGGCGCACGAGCTGCACGCGCTGATCGCCGAGCGCCACCCGGCGGTGGCCGCCGCCATGGACCACGTCGACCGGTCGTCGGAGCCACGCCTCGAGCGCATCCTCTCCGAGATGCGGTCGGAGCGGCGGCGGGCCGCGCTCAGCCGCTAGCGGGGCCGCGGCGGCAGTGCCCAGAGGGCGCGCAGGCGGCCCGCGACGCCGAGCCCCTGCGCCAGCGCCCGGCGGAGCGCGCGGCGCTCGGCGGCGGTCGGGATCCGCGGGTCCGGGCCGTAGCGCGAGGCGCTGAGGGCCCGCAGGTACGCGGTCGCCTCGGCCGAGGTGCCGAGGCTGCGCTCGAGCTGCTGAAGGGTCGTGCCCGTAGGTAGCGGCCGGCCCGCGCGGCGAAGCGCGGCCTCGAGCTCGGCGACCGCGCGGTCGAGCGGCGTGAGCGCGCCGCGGGCGCGACGCCGGCGGAACGAACGCGCCGCCATCCACGCGAGGCCCACGGCCAGTGCCGCCAGCCCGGCCCAGGCCCACCACGGCGTGCCGCCGCCGTCGCCGCCCGCGGCCGCCGCTTCCTCGGCCTGCACGTCGAACGCCAGGTCCGGCCGCAGCCCGCCGCCGCGCTGGGCCGGCGCGCCGCCGCCCGCAACGCCGCCGGAGCCGCCGGACCCCCCGGACGGGGCCGCCGGCGCGGGCGCCTCGAGCGCGGCGATCTGCGAGCGGGCGGGGGTCGCGTCGGGCGTCGGGTCGAACGTCACCCAGCCGAGCTCGTCGAACCACGCCTCCACCCACGCGTGGGCGTCGGTGTCGCGGACGATCCAGGCGTCGCGGCGGTCGGAGAAGCCGCCGGGGCTGAAGCCCGTCGCCACGCGCGCCGGGATCCCGCCCATGCGCAGCAGCAGCGCCATCGCGCCCGCGAAGTGCTGGCAGTAGCCGTCGCGCGTGTCGATCAGGAACGCGTCGAGCGGGGCGCGGCCGCGAGCCGGGGGCGTCGGCCGCTCGGAGTACCCGAAGCCGCTCGCCAGGTACGCGTCGACCGCGAGCACGTATTCGAACGGCGTCTCGGCGTTCACCTGCAGACGCTGCGCGAGCGCCCACGTACGCCGGTAGGCCGAGCGCCGCAGCGTCTGCGCGCCTGCGTCGTAGCGCGTCCGGCGCACGCTCGGATACGAGACGTACGGCTCGGCGCCTGAGCCGAACGGCCGGAAGTGCACCACCGCGCTCTCCAGCCGGCCAGGGCCCGGGCCGCCGACCGAGCGGACCGTCGGCATCCGGCCCGGCAGGAACGGCACGGTCAGCTCGAGGTCGTCGGCGCGCTCCGGGGTGAAGCCGGTGACCTGGGCGGCCCGCAGCTCGCCCGGCGTGGGCTTCGGCGTGTAGACCACCGCGCGGTACGAGTCGCCCCGCCGCAGCTCGGTGGCGGACGTCCAGCGCCCAGCCTCGCGGGCGGGCTGCAGCGGACGGGTGGACGACGCGATCTCCATGATCGCCCCCGGGGCCGGGACGTCGCGCGTGCGCATGCGCCGCACCGTGACCTCGATCCGGTCGCGCCAGGCCGGCCGGTCGCGCCAGTCCTCGCGGATCTCGGTCTCGAGCGCGGCGTCGCGGCTGCTCACCGGCCCGGCGTCGGCCCACCCGAGGCCGTCGAAGCGCTCGAGGTTCTCGACCTTCCAGTAGTGCGGCTTGTCGGAGCGCGCGCGCATGACCTCGTTGCCGTCGCGCGGCCAGTCGACCGGCCCGTAGCTCTGCGTCCAGTCGAAGCGCACGGGGTCGTCGGGGCCCAGGCCCTCGGCGAACGCCTTGTAGTCGAACCACGGCTCGCCGCGGTCGGCCACGGCGGCGAGCGGCAGCGCTCCCCCGAGCGCGAGGCCGACGAGGGCGGCCACGCCCAGCCCGGGGCGCAGCGGCAGCCGCTCGAGCCACAGGAAGCACACCGTCAGCGCCGCGATCGCCGCGCCCAGCAGCAACGGCCGCGTGCCGCCGAGCGAGATCACCGGCGCGGCCACGAGCACGAGCAGCGCGACCAGCGAGAAGAACGGGTAGCCCTGGGTTGCGCGGGGACGGTTGTCTCCGCGTGGCCAGCAGGCCACGAGCGCGGCCATCGTCAGCAGCAGCGCGCCCGCGAGCTGGAGCGCGATCCGCGGCCACGGGTCGACGCCGGCGTACGGCAGGCGCACCGTGCCGAGCGACTGCAGGCCGCTCGCCACCCCCTCGGCGAGCTCGCCCCAGCGCGCCGGCCGCAGCAGCGCGAGCTCGATCCCGGACACCGCGACCGCGGCGACCAGGGCGAGCGCCGCGACGGCGAGCACGCCGGCGGCCTGGCGCCGGCGCGGCAGCCGCGCGCAGGCGAGCACGCCCGCTCCCGCCGCGGTCGCCACCGCCACCCACAGCAGCGCGCGGCCCGAGCCCAGGCCCTGGACCATCCGCTGCCACTCGAGCGCACCCAGCGAGGCGAGCGCGGCGAAGCCGACGAGGCGCGCGGCCCAGACGGGGACCAGGGCCGACGGCGCTTTCACCCCGCGATCACCCCGAGTCCATCTCCTGCCGGCGCAGCTCGATCCGCCGGATCTTGCCGGTGAGCGTCTTGGGCAGCTCGTCGACGAACTCGATCCGGCGCGGGTAGGCGTAGGCCGACAGCCGCCCGCGCACGAACTGCTGGAGCTCCTCCACCAGCTCGTCGGACGGCTCGTGGCCGGAGGCGAGCACGATGAACGCCTTGACGACGTTGCCGCGGCGCTCGTCGGGCGAGGCCACGGCAGCGGCCTCGGCCACCGCCTTGTGCTCGAGGCACGCGGACTCGACCTCGAACGGGCCGATCCGGTAGCCCGCGGCGATGATGACGTCGTCGGCGCGGCCCTCGTACCAGACGTAGCCGTCCTCGTCGATCCGCGCCGCGTCCTTGGAGTGGAACCACTCGCCGCCGAACGTCTCCTCGCCCGCCTCGTCGTTGCGCCAGTACCCGAGCGGGTAGTGCGGGTTCGAGCGCGCGCGCAGGCAGATCTCCCCGCGCTCGCCCTGCGGCACGGGCTTCTCGTCCTCGTCGAGGATCTGCACGTCCCAGCCCGGCATCGGCTTGCCCATCGAGCCCTCGCGGACGTCCATGAACGGGTAGTTGGCGACCAGCGGGTACGACTCCGTGAGCCCGTAGTAGTCGAGCACCGTGATCCCGTACTGGTCGCGGAACCAGCGGATGGCCTCGGGGTTGAGCGGCTCGCCGGCGGAGCACACGCGACGGAACTGCTGCGGGTAGCGCTCGCCCGCGTCGGCGATCGACATCATCGAGCGCATCGCCGTCGGCGTCGTGAAGACGTTGGTGACCTCGTGGCGCGACAGGAAGTCGAGCTGCTTGTGCGGATCGAAGCCGCCCTTGCGCTGGTAGACGAGCTGCACCGCGCCGAGCCGCCACGGCCCGAGCAGCGGTGCGATGCCGGCCGCCCACGCCCACTCGCCCATGCCGTGGAAGCGCTCCCCGTCGCGCACGTCGTGGCAGTAGACGAACTCCTCGTGCGCGAGCAGGTAGCGGTGCGCGTGCAGGATGCCCTTGGCGAGCCCGGTGGTGCCCGAGGAGTAGTAGAGCTGCGCGGGGTCGTCGGCCGCGGTGTCGACCGGCTCGAACTCCGGATCGCCCTGGGCGAGCAGGTCCTCGTCGAGGATCAGCGTCTCGGCCGCCTCCGCGCGGTCGGCGTTGTCCGCGTTGGTCACGAGCACCTTCGGCTCGGAGTCGGTGATCCGGTGGCGGATGCCGTCGTCGCCGTAGAGGATCGACATCGAGAGCAGGATCGCGCCGGCCTTGTAGGTGCCGAAGAAGGCCGCGGCGGTCTCCGGGGTCGGGGGCAGCAGCATGGCGACGCGGTCACCACGCTCTACACCGTGGGCGCGCAGCACGTTCGCGAAGCGGTTCGACCACTCCTGCAGCTCGCCCCAGGTGACCTCGCGGACCGTGCCCTCGAAGTCCTCGTGGATCATCGCGAGCTTGTCGGCCGGATGCTTGTCGCAGCAGTCGGCGGCGATGTTGTAGCGCTCGGGAACCTGCCACTCGTGCGCGGCGACGGCTTCCTCGTACGACCCGATCTCCAGCGTCATCGCTCCTCCCTCGACTCGCCCAGGGTGACGATACTGCGAGTGTGGCCGACCTCCGCGCATCAGACGACGACCGCGAGCGCACCGTCGACGCGCTGCGCCATCACGCGTCGGTCGGGCGCCTCACCGTCGACGAGCTCGACGAGCGCACGGCGCAGGCCTACAGTGCGCGCTGGGTGCACGAGCTGGCCGAGCTGCACGCCGACCTGCCGGGCGAGCCCGCCCCACCGCCGCAGCCGCCCGCGCGCCGGAGCCGGCGGCGGCCGTGGCTGCCCGGGCGGATGGGCTTCCACGCCCGCTGGCACTCGCCGGCGAGCGCGCGCACCACGATGCGCGAGCTGGTCGCCGACGTGGCGCCGCCGATGGTGCGCTGGGGCTACGACATCACGCAGGTGCATGACGGGCGCCTGCGGTTCGAGCGCGAGACCCGCCCGGGGTGGACGTACCTCGTCGCCGTCTTCGTGTTCCCGGTCGGCCTGCTCGCGCTGCTCTACAAGGACCGCGAGCGGATCACGATCGACCTCGACGAGTTCGACGACGGCACCACCCAGCTCGTGGTCATCGGCACCGCCCCGCTGCCGGTCCGACGCGCCTTCGCCGACCTCGAGGACTGAACCTGAAGGGGTCAGACCCCTTTAGGCTGACGCGGTGCGAGCGGCAGTCGTAACCGGCGCGGCGAGCGGGATCGGGCAGGCGATCGCCGAGCGCCTGGTGTCCGACGGCTGGGACGTGCTGGCCGTCGACCTCGAGCCCGCCGGCGGGCCGGGGGAGCCGTTCGAGGCCGACCTCACGACGCGCGAGGGCAACCGCGCCGCGATCGAGGCGGCGCTCGAGCGCTTCGGGCGCCTCGACGCGGTGGTGCCCAACGCCGGCGTCCAGCACGTCGCGCCGATCGAGGAGTTCCCCGAGGACCGCTGGGACGCGATGCTCGCGCTCCTGCTCACGAGCCCGTTCCTGCTCGCCCGCGCCGCGTGGCCGGCACTGCGCGAGAGCGGTGACGGGCGCTTCGTGGCCGTCGCCTCCGTGCACGGCCTGGTCGCGTCGCCGTTCAAGAGCGCGTATGTGTCGGCCAAGCACGGGCTGCTCGGCCTCGTGAAGACGCTCGCGCTCGAGGGCGCCGAGCACGGCATCCTCGCCACCGCGGTCTGCCCCGGCTACGTGCGAACGCCGCTCGTGGAGAAGCAGATCACCGACGACCGCACCCTCGACGACGTCATCGCGCCGCACGCGATCAAGCGGCTGATCGAGCCCGAGGAGGTCGCCGACACGGTCGCCTTCCTCCTCGGACCCACCGGCCGCGCCTTCAGCGGCGCGGCCGTGACGATGGACCTGGGCTGGACCGCCCGCTAGCGCCGCACGAGGTCCTTGGGGAAGTACATCCAGGCGGCGCCCGCGGTGCAGCTGACGGGCACCTGCCACTTGCCCCACGTTCCCCACGTCCCCTTACGCATGTACGAGTGAATCGGGTGGTAGTCGGGCTTCGTCCACGAGCCGGCCAGCGGGTGGAGGGGCGTGCGGTTGAGGTCCTGCTTGAACAGCAGGCAGTCGCCGTCCTGAGCGGCCACGCGGATGATCTGCTTGTCGCCCGCGCGGGTCAGGGCGCCGGCGACGAGGTTGGTCGCGCAGCGCGCGGGGCCGCCGCGCCCGAAGGCCAGCGCGCATGCCCGCGCCGCCTCGGACGGCGAGGGGCGCGAGATCCACGGGGTCGTCGCGTTCAGCGCCTGCACCTGCCCGGGGGACAGGACGCCATAGCACGTTCGGTCGAAGCCGGCGCCGAAGCACGAGTAGAGGAACGTCGAGTTCGAGTACCAGCGCGGGGCCGCGCTCGCTCGCGCCCCGCCGCGCCGTCCTCGCAGGGGTGAGGCGCCCCGCGCGCCGGGCGGGATCACGTCGATCGTCACCGTCGCCGGCGCCGAGCGCGCCCCGCGGGCATCGACCAGGTGGTACGTGATGACCTTGCGCTGGCGGACCCGGGTCCCGGGCCCGGCCATGTAGTTGAACGTGCCGTCGAGCTCCATCCCCGACCACTCGGTGGCTCGGAACGAGATCGACGTGACGCGTGGCGTGAACCGGTCACCGTCGGGATCGCGGTCGTTCCTGAGCGCGTTGTCGTACACGTAGCCGCCGGCGCGCACCGACCAGTGGTCGCTGACCGCGACCGGCGGCCGGTTCTCGGGCGGCGGGCAGCCGTCGGCGGTGCCGGGCGCGGGCTGCGCCGGGCAGCGGTCGGCGGCGTCGAGGATGCCGTCACCGTCGCTGTCGACCCCGCGGCCCGTCGACGTGCCGAGCTCTGCGCACTCACCGACTGCGTTGAGCACGAGCGAGATCGGCGCGGTGCTCCCGTCGCCGTTCGTGATCGTCCCGGAGACGGTGGTCGGACCCGCGTCGGACGGGTCGGCGAAGTAACAGGCCTCGAGCCGGAACGTGCGCGCTGTGCCCGGACTTTCGTCGTCCGTGAAGGTCTCGGGTCCGAGGCCCACCGTGTTGTCCGAGGACAGCGTCGCGCTCGGGATCGCGTTCGGCGCGCCGTAGAAGGCGTGGTTGCCGGCCTCGTCGTAGACGTGCAGGTCGATGTCGGTCTGCGTGTTCCAGGTGATCCGCGCGCGCTCGGTGGCGGCGTGCGCCGCGGCCGGGGCCAGCGCCGCGATGAAGGCGATGAGGAGTACGAGGAGCGCCGCGCGCCGCGGCACCTGCACGAGATGAGGCATGCGCGATCAACGGCCGCGCGCCCCGACACACTCCGATCTAGACGGATGTACGAACGGCGCCATCACTCCTCGTCGCCGCGCTCCTTGATCTTTCCCTCGAGCTGCGCCATCACGTCGGGGTCGCGCAGGGTCGTCACGTCGCCGAGCTCGCGGCCCTCGGCGATGTCGCGCAGCAGCCGGCGCATGATCTTGCCGGAGCGCGTCTTGGGCAGGTCGTCGGCCCAGATGATCCGCTTCGGGCGGGCGAGCTTGCCGATCCGCTTGGCCACGTGCTCGCGGATGTCGCCGGTCAGCCCGTCGTCGCCCTCCTGGGTGCCCGACAGGGTCACGAACGCGGTGATGGCCTGGCCGGTGTCCTCGTCCTGCTGGCCGATCACGGCCGCCTCGGCGACCTTCTCGTGCGAGACGATCGCGGACTCGACCTCGGCCGTGGAGAGCCGGTGGCCGGAGACGTTGATGACGTCGTCGACGCGTCCGATGATCCAGAAGTAGCCGTCCTCGTCGCGCCGCGCGGCGTCGCCGACGAAGTAGGTGTCGCGCCCGAACTTGTCCCAGTACGTCTCGACGAAGCGCTCGTCCTCCTTGTAGAGCGTGCGCAGCATCGACGGCCACGGCGTGCGGATCGCGAGCAGGCCCTGCTCGGTGCCGGCGTCCTCGCCGTCCTCGGTCAGCACGGCGGACTCGACGCCCGGCAGCGGCTTGCCGGCGGAGCCGGGCTTGGCGTCCTGGATCCCCGGCAGCGTGGTGATCATGATCGAGCCGGTCTCGGTCTGCCACCAGGTGTCGACGATCGGGCAGCGCTCGCCCCCGATCACCTTGTGGTACCAGAGCCACGCCTTCGGGTTGATCGGCTCGCCGACGGTGCCGAGCAGGCGCAGCGAGCTCAGGTCGTGCTTGCCCGGGTACTCGGCGCCCCACTTCATGCACGCCCGG
Organism: uncultured Solirubrobacteraceae bacterium; assembly: GCA_963789005.1. Classification (GTDB taxonomy): domain Bacteria; phylum Actinomycetota; class Thermoleophilia; order Solirubrobacterales; family Solirubrobacteraceae; genus DASSUW01. The sequence continues at coordinate 539,174 of CAWBIZ010000011.1, read as the reverse complement.
ATCGCGGTCGGCGCCGTGTAGAAGAGCGTCACCTCGTAGCGCTCGACCAGGTCCCACCAGACGTCCTTGTCCGGGTAGTCGGGCGCGCCCTCGTACATCACCGACGTGCAGCCGTTGGCGAGCGGCCCGTAGACGATGTAGGAGTGCCCGGTCACCCAGCCGACGTCGGCCGAGCACCAGTAGACGTCCTCCTCGGGCCGGAGGTCGAACACGTTGCGGTGCGTCCACGCCACCTGCGTGAGGTAGCCGCCGGTGGTGTGCAGGATCCCCTTCGGCTTCGCCGTCGAGCCGCTCGTGTAGAGGATGTAGAGCGGGTGCTCGGCGTCGAGCGGCTCCGCCGGGCACTCCTCGTCGGCGGCCTCGACGAGGGCGTGCCACCAGAAGTCGCGCCCTGGCTCCATCGAGCACTCGGTGTTCGTGTGCTGGACGACGATGATCGTCTCGATCGACTCGACGCCGCCCATCACCTCGTCGACCTGGTTCTTGATCGGCGCGGTCTTGCCCTTGCGGCGGGCGCCGTCGACGGTGATCAGCGCCTTCGCCTCGGAGAACTCCATCCGCTCCTTGACCGACTCGGGCGAGAAGCCGCCGAAGACGAGGTTGTGCGGGGCGCCGATGCGCGCGCAGGCGAGCATGGCGACCGCGACCTCGGGGATCATCGGGAGGAAGATCCCCACCACGTCGCCCGGCCCGATCCCGCGGTCCTTCAACGCGTTGGCGAAGCGCTGGACGTCGCGGTGCAGGTCGGCGTACGTGACGTCGCGCTCCTCGCCCTCCTCCCCACGCCAGTGGAACGCCACGCGGTCGCCGTTGCCGGCCTCGACGTGACGGTCGACGCAGTTGTGGCAGACGTTGAGCTTGCCGCCCACGAACCACTTGGCGAACGGCGGGTTCGACCAGTCGAGCACCTGCTCCCACTTCTCGGCCCAGTCGAGCGCCTCCGCCTGCTCGGCCCAGAACCCCTCGGGATCCTGGGCCGCCTGCTCGTAGACGTCGGGGTCGGAGATCACGGCATGGCCGGCGAACTCGCTCGAGGGCGAGAAGGTCTCCTGATCGAGCAGCTCCTCGAGCTGCGCCTCGAGCGACGCCTCAGCCATGCCGTGTCTCCTCTCCGTCGTGTCGGGTGCGAACCCTAGTGCTCGACGAGCACCTTCTCTTCGACGTGCGGCTTCTCCGAGCCGAGCCCCGTCTCCGAGCGGACGTACAGCTCGTGGTACGAGCGGTCGTTGCCGCGCTCCGAGCTCAGCATCGTGCCCAGCCAGCAGCCGATGAAGCCGAGCGGGATCGAGACGATGCCCGGGTTGGCCAGGTCCCACCCGACCGGCGAGCCGGTGACGGTGTCGGCTCCCGGCCACACCTTCGGCGACAAGATCACCAGCGCGATCGAGCTGACGACGCCGAACAGCACGCCGGTGACCGCGCCGGTGGTGTTGAACCGCCGCCACGTGAGCGCGAGCAGCAGCGCCGGGAAGTTGGCGCTTGCGGCCACCGCGAACGCGAGCCCGACCATGAACGACACGTTCAGGCCCGCGCCGCCGATCACGGCCACGAGGATCGCGATGCCGCCGATCGTGAGCGCCGCGATCTTGGCGACCACGACCTCTTCGTCCTCGGAGTCCTTGCCCTTGCGGATGATGTTGGACCACACGTCGTGCGACACGGCGGCGGAGGCCGAGAGCACCAGGCCGGCGACGACGGCGAGGATCGTCGCGAAGGCCACGCCCGCGATCACGGCGAGGAACAGGTCGCCGCCGAACGTCCCCGCGCCACCGCCGAGGAACTCCGCCAGGATCGGCGCGGCGAGGTTGCCGCCCGTGCCTGCCGCCTCGACGCCGGCCTCGCCCAGGAAGGCGCGGGCGCCGAAGCCGATGAACGTCGTCAGCAGGTAGAAGAAGCCGATCAGGAACATCGCCCACACGACCGACGAGCGCGCGGCCTTGGCATTGGGCACGGTGAAGAAGCGCATCAGGATGTGCGGCAGGCCGGCCGTGCCGAGCACGAGCGCGAGGCCGAGCGACACGGTGTCGATCGGCGAGGCGAGGAACGTGCCCGGGCCGAGCGAGAAGGTCGTCTCGGGACCGGTGTTCTCCTCCGCCCGGTTGAACAGCTCGATCGGGTTGAAGCCCACCTTGCCGAGCACGAAGATCGACATCACGGTGATGCCGGCCATCAGCAGCACGGCCTTGATGATCTGCACCCACGTGGTGGCGACCATGCCGCCGAAGACCACGTAGCAGAGCATGAAGACGCCGGTGAGGATGACGGCGGGCGTGAAGCTGATGCCCACGAGCGCCTGGATCAGCACGCCCGCGCCGACCATCTGCGCGATGAGGTAGAAGGCGACGACGGCCAGCGTGCCCATCGCCGCGGCCGTGCGCGCCGGCCGCTCGCGCAGTCGGAAGCTGAGCACGTCGGCGATCGTGTACTTGCCGGCGTTCCGCATCCGCTCGGCGAGCAGGAACATGACCGTCAGGAACGCGACGAGGAAGCCGATCGAGTACAGGAACCCGTCGAACCCGTAGAGGAAGATCAGGCCGGCGATGCCGAGGAACGAGGCCGCGGACAGGTAGTCGCCGGAGATCGCGAGGCCGTTCTGCACGCCCGTGATCTGGCGGCCGGCGGCGTAGAAGCCGACGGCGCTGCCGGCGCGCTTGGACGCCCAGTAGGTGATGCCGAGCGTGATCGAGAGGACGATCGCGAAGATCACGACCGCCTCGACGTTGATGGCGGCGAAGAGCGTCATCGCGTCGCCTCCGTGGTGGCCGGGGCGTCGTCGCGCTCGAAGCGCGCGCCCTGGTCGAGCTCACCGCGCTCGGCCATATCCACCACCCGCTGCGCGAGCGGGTCGTACTCGTTCGCTGAGCGCCGCAGGTACATGATCCCGAGCACGAACACCATCAGGAACTGTGTGAGCGCCAGGCAGTAGCCGACGGTCAGCCCCTGGTAGACCGACGAGGCCATGAAGTCCTCGGCGTAGCCCGTGAGCAGGATGAAGCCCATGTAGTACGCGAGAAAGAAGATCGTCGCGGGCAGCACGAACGACCGCCGCTTGTGCACGAGCTCCTGGAACTCGGGCGACTGCTCGATCCGCTCCCAGTCGTAGCTGGGACGGTGATGCTCCTCCATTCGTCTCTCCCCTCGTGCGAGTACCCGGGGTGTATTACCCGGATGCGGGCGTCCTTGTGCCGAATCGCTCGAAGGTCGCCTGGAGCGACGAACGGCGTCCTGGACGCGACGAGCGGCAGCCGTCCGTATGCTCGACGGCGACGGTGGACGTCGCGCTGGGAGTGATCCTGGGTCTCGCGCTCGCGGCCTCGCTGGCCGCGGCCTGGAGGCTCGTGCATGCACCGCGGGTACAGGACCCGTCGTCCTCGGCCATGCAGGGGGCCGTGCACGCCGCGACGTCCCTGCTGCCGCACCTGCGCCGCGGGCTCGGCCCGGACAGCGCGCCGCCCGCGGCGCCCCACCTGCGCGTGCTCACCGGGCGCGAGCGCGGTGGCGCTGGCGGACGCCGGCGAGGTGCTCGCCTTCGACGGCGCGGGCGCCGACCACCACCGGCCGGGCGACGCGCTCGCGGAGCTCGTGGGCGACGTGCGCGACGACCGCGTGCGGGTCGAGCCCCGGCTCGACTGCACGCACCCCGGCTGTCCGCTGCGGTCGGCGATCGTGGCGCCGCTCGCCGTCCAGGACCGGCGCATCGGCGCGCTCGTCGCGCTCTACGAGCGGCCCGGCCGGCTGCGGCTCGAGGAGACGCGCGTGATCGGCGAAGCGGCCGCGCTCGTCTCCGCGATGGTCGAGCTGTCGGAGGTCGAGGCGCAGGGCGAGCGGCTGGCGCGCGCCGAGCTGCGGGCGTTGCGGGCGCAGATCTCCCCGCACTTCATCTACAACGCGCTCGCCGCCGTGGCCTCGTTCATCCACTCGCGCCCGGAGGAGGCGCGCGAGCTGCTGACGGAGTTCGCGGAGTTCATCCGCTACGCGTTCGCCCGCCAGCGCGCCTACGTCACGGTCGCCGACGAGCTGCGCTACGTGGAGAAGTACCTGCGGCTCGAGCAGGCCCGCTTCGGCGAGCGCCTGCGGGTCCGCGTGCAGGTCGATCCCGAGGTCCTGCAGGCCGTGCTGCCCGTGCTGTCGCTGCAGCCGCTGGTCGAGAACGCCGTCCGCCATGGGGTCGAGCCCGACGCCGAGGGCGGCCTGGTGACGATCGAGGGCACCGACCTCGGGGTCGACGTCCAGCTCCGGGTGTCCGACGACGGTGCCGGCATCGATCCCGAGCGCGCCAGCGCCGCGCTCGCCGGGGACGGACCCGGCATCGGGCTCGGCAACGTGCACGGCCGGCTGCTCTCGACCTTCGGCGGCGACTACGGCCTTCAGGTCGAGTCCCCCGACGGTCGCGGCACGACGGTCGTGATGACGCTTCCCAAGTTCCGGGCGGGGGTGCGGGCCACGTGAGGGTGCTGGCCGTCGACGACGAGCTGCCCGCGCTCGCCGACCTCGTGCGCATGCTCCGGGCGTCGCCCGCCGTGGAGAGCGTCGAGGGCGCCGCCTCGGCTGCCGAGGCGCTTGTCGCGCTCGGTGACGGCGAGGCGATCGACGCCGTCTTCCTCGACGTGCGGATGCCAGGGCTCGACGGGCTCGAGCTCGCGCGCGTGCTGCGGCGCTTCGAGCGCCCGCCCGCGATCGTGTTCGTCTCGGCGTTCGACGACGCGGCCGTGGACGCCTTCGAGCTCGCGGCGGTCGACTACCTCGTCAAGCCCGTGTCCCGCACGCGGCTCGACGAGGCGATCGAGCGCGCCGCGCGGCGCGGTGCGCGCCCCGAGCCCGCCGCCGCGCCCGAGGACGAGACGCTCGCGGTCGACGCGCTGCGCGGCGGCGGCACGCGGCTGCTGCCGCGCTCGACGATCCTGTATCTGCAGGCGCACGGCGACTACGTCCGCGTCGCGAGCACGGAGGGGCGGTTCCTGGTCCGGGCGCGCCTGTCTGAGCTCGAGGAGCGCTGGGAGGGCCACGGCTTCGCGCGCGTGCACCGCGGCTTCGTGGTCAACCTGCGGCGCGCCGTGGAGGTCCGCCCGCGCCTGAACGGAACCGCCGTGCTCGTCATGGCCGACGGCGCCGAGGTGCCGATCGCGCGCCGCCAGGTCGGCGAGCTGCGACGGAAGCTGGGCGTGTGAGGCGCACGCTCAGGGACGAGCTCGCCGAGTCGACGCCCCACGGTGGGCTCTATCTGCGGCGGCTGATCCGCGCGCAGCTCTCGCTCAGCGTCGTCGCCCTCGTGGCCTTCGGCGGCATCGTCGGCGCGCTGCCGCTGGCGCTGCTCCTGCTGCCCGGGCTCGACGACGTGGCCGTGCTCGGGATCCCGCTGCCGATCGTGATCGTCGCCTGGCCGCCGTTCCCGCTGTTCATCGCCATCGCCGTGCTCTACGCGCGGCGCGCGGCCGCGCTCGAGGAGTCGTTCCGCGACCTGGTCGATCCGCCGCAGTGATCGCACTCGGGGCGATCCTCGCGGTCACCGGCGCGACGATCGGGCTCGGCCTCTACGGCGTGCGCCTGGCGCGCACGACCTCGGACCTGTTCGTCGCCTCGCGCGCGATCACGCCGTGGTGGAACGCCGCGGCGATCTCGGGCGAGTACCTGTCGGCCGCCTCGTTCCTCGGCATCGCCGGGCTGCAGATGAAGCTCGGCAGCGGCGCGCTGTGCCTCCCTCTGGCTTTACCCCCTCCTCTCGCTCTCTTTCGTCGCCGCTTCGTGCGGCGCTTCGGCGCGTACACGATCTCCGACTTCGCCGAGGCGCGGCTGGGCTCCGCCGCGCGTGCGCGTGCTCGCCGCCTGGGTCGTGCTCGGCATCGCCGGCTTCTACCTCGTCCCCCAGCTCAAGGGGGCCGGTCTCACGCTCGGCGAGGTCACCGGCGCGCCGTACTGGCTCGGCGTCGTCGCCGTCGGTGCGGTGGTCGCGCTCAACGTCGCCGCCGGCGGCATGCGCGGCATCACCTACGTGCAGGCGTTCCAGTACTGGACGAAGACGTTCGCGATCGCGCTCCCCGCCTGCCTGCTCCTGATCCACCTCGGCGGGCTGCCCGAGCGCGCCGCGATGTTCGGGCGCGAGTTGCCGCGCGCACCGGCCTCAGGGCTCGTGGTGGAGCTCGCCGACCCCCAGCGCGTGACCTTCCCGGCCGCGACGACCTACGCCGTCGACGGCGTGCCGGCACGGGCGGCGCGAGGGCGAGGAGCGCACGCTCCCGCGCGGCGAGATCACGCTGCCGGCCGGCGCCGTGGTGCCCGTGGCCGACGGCATCGACGCCCAGCGCGGCGAGGACTGGGCGCGGCCCGTCGACAGCTCGGGCCCGAACTCGGCGGTGTTCGTCTACTCGCTCCTGCTGGCGACGTTCCTGGGCACGATGGGCCTGCCGCACATCCTCGTCCGCTTCTACACGAACCCGGACGGCCCGGCGGCGCGGCGCACCACGGTCAGGGTGCTCGGCCTGCTCGCGCTCTTCTACGCGTTCCCGGTCGTGTACGGGGCGCTCGGCCGGGTGCTCGTGCCCGAGCTCTACCTCACCGGAGCCACCGACTCCGTGGTGCTGCGATTGCCCGAGGCGGCGTGGCCCGGCCTCGGCGGCGAGCTGCTCGGCGCGCTCGTGGCGGCGGGCGCGTTCGCCGCGTTCATGTCCACGGCGTCGGGCCTGATGGTGTCGGTCGCCGGGCACGATCTCGTTCGACCTCTGGCGCCGCGGCGCCGCGCCCGTCGACGTGCGGCGGCGGCGCTTCCGGCTCGCCGCCCTCGCCGGCGTGCTCGCCCCGGTGGCGCTCGCGCTCGTCGCGCGCGGGCTCGACATCTCGGTGCTCGTCGGCTGGGCGTTCGCGCTGGCCGCGAGCACGTTCTGCCCGCTGCTGCTGCTCGGCATCTGGTGGGAGCGGCTGACCGCGCGCGGCGCGGCCACCGGGCTGGCCGTCGGTGCGGCGGCGGCGACGGGAGCGATCTTCGCCGGGCTCGCGGTCGACGACGCCCATCCGACGATCGAGGCGCTGCTCACCCAGCCCGCCGTGATCTCCGTCCCGCTCGCGTTCGCCGCGATGGTGCTGGTCTCGCTGGCGGGCCCGCGCCGGCCGGCAGCCGACGCCGAGCTGCTCGCCCTGCACGCGCCCGAAGGCCTCGGGCTGGGCGCGCGTTAGCCGCGCCGCTTGCGCTTGCGCTTCTTGGAACTCGCGTGCGGGCCGCGGACGGCGGGCACGGGCCGGGGCTGCGGCGCGGCCTCGGGCTCCATGTCGTCGTCGCCGCGGCGCTTGGCCGCGGCCGCCTCGCGGCGTGCGGCGGCGGCCTGCTGGTTGCTCGGCCACGGCTCGGCCTCGCCGGTGCGCCACGCCGGGGGCACCCCGCCGCGCACCTTGCCCAGGAACAGCAGCCCGACCGCGACCAGCCAGAACGACTGGATGACCGGGATCGGCGTCAGCGGCAGCACGCTGAGCACGCCGGCGATGATCCCGAGGAAGCCGAGGAACCGGGTCAGGAGGCCGACGCGCATGGCGTTGAGGCTCACGAGCATCAGGCCGGCGCCCAGCAGCAGCGGCCCGAGCTGGCTCAGGATCTCGGCGGTGAGCAGCAGCGAGCCGCCGCCGACGTCGCGCGCGGCGTCGACCGTGCGCGGCCCGTCGAGGTACTCCGAGATCGCCGTCCGCGTCCCGAGGGCGCCGGCGACCTGGGACACGCCGGCGAGCGTCGCGCCGACGATCGGCAGATAGACCCCGGGGCGGATGAACTGCGGCCTGCGCGCGCGCACGGCGGCCGCCAGGAACGTCACCGCCCAGCCGAGCGCCAGGTACGCGAGGCAGATGACGAGCGCCGACCCGACGATCGTCAGCGTGCGCTCGTCGAGGTACTCGTAGGCGGCGGTGCGCGAGCTCGGCTGGGTGCCGATCGGGCCGTCGGCGCCGGCGCGGCCGAGCGACTCCAGGTAGCCGGAGCTCGGCGAGTCGCGGAACCCGAGCCCGCGCCACAGGTAGCCGAGCAGCGTGAGCACGCCGGACGCGATCGCGGCGATGCCGGCCCGCGGGCGCTGGCGCGCCTCCCAAGCGAGCTGCTGTGCGGTATCGGCGACGGCCACGGGACGGATGATCCTAGACGGCCCCGCCGGGCGGCCTGGGGAGCGTCGGACGGTCGTTGCGGTCGCCGATCCGCCGCGGCGGCTCGGGGTCGATCTGGTGGCGCCCAGCCACGCGCGAGACCTGCTCGCCGGCGAACAGGACGAGGTCGAGCGCCGGGGCGGCGAGGCTGATCAGCCTCTCGATTCGCCGCCGCAGCGCGAGCTGGCCGGGGGTGCGGTGGGCCACGGCGCGCGATTGTAGACTCGCGCGCTGTGCTGATCCGCGACGTCATGACGGAGTCCGTCGTCACCGCGGCGCCCGAGCGGACGGTGCGCGAGATCGCCGAGCTGATGCGCGAGCGCAACGTCGGGTCGGTGGTCCTCGTCGACGGCGAGCGGCCGGTCGGCTTCGTCACCGATCGCGACCTCGCGCTCTCGGTGATCGCCGACGGGCGCGAGTTCGGCGACCACGCGGCCGACCACGCGTCGACGCCGGTGATCACCGCCGAGGGCGGGATGCAGGTCGAGCAGGCCGGCGAGCTGATGGTGCGCCACGCGATCCGCCGCCTGGTCGTGGTCGACGGCGATCGCCTGACCGGGATCGTCACGCTCGACGACCTCGCCTCCCGCACCGGCGACGCGGAGCTCGCCAGCCAGCTGTCCTCGCGCGTCACGCGCGCCGTGATGCCCGACTTCTTCTTCCACGAGCGCGGCGACCGTTAGGATCAGTGGCATGGAAGGCTTCGGCGGCTTCTTCAACGATCCCGACTTCCAGCGCCGGCTGCAGGAGATGGCTGAGCAGATGCAGTCCACCCAGAGCCTCGCGTGGGCCGACAACGCGATCAAGCTGGCAGTCGACATGACCGTCGCCGCGATCAACCGCGTCAACCTGCAGGGCAACGCCGAGGAGCAGGCCAAGCAGGTCCGCGCCGTGATGGCCACGGTCTTCCCCGAGGCCGTGACGCTGGTGCGCGAAGCGCGCCAGGGCCTTTCCTAGGCCTGGGCCGGCGCCTCGTCCGCGGTCCGTGACGCGCGTCCCTGGGCGATCGCCTCCTTGAACGAGCGGATCTTGAAGATGAACACGAGCGCGGCGAAGCCCATGCCGAAGGTGAACGCCGCGATCGCGATCTGCTGGCCGACCGAGTAGGCGGCCACGGTGGCGCCGGTGGCGGTGCCGGCGAACACCTTCACGAGCAGCGCCTGCTGCACGCCCGCGCCGCCCGGGGTGAACGGGACGAGCGCGGCGACGGCGTTGACGCCGAGCACGAGCAGCACGTTGCGCACCGAGCCGCCGACGTTGAAGGCCTCGAGCAGGAAGAAGAACGCCGTGAAGCGGAACAGCCAGCCGGCGAACTGCACGGCGAACACCTCGCGCAGGTAGCGGCGGCGGTCGAACAGGATCGCCAGGCCCTGGCGCACGCGCTCCCAGAACGCGCGCACGCGCGCGGACAGCAGCGCGAACCCGGCGAGCACGGCGATCGCGAGGACGGTGAGGGTGAACAGCGCGAAGCGCGGGTGCTGGGCGAAGAACGCCAGGTCGAAGGCGGGCAGCGAGGAGAAGTCGGGCGGCTTCGGGAACGCGCCCTGCGTGAACGCGAACGCGAGCACGGGGATCGCGATGCAGAGGTCGTAGACGAGCTCGACGGCGAAGCTCGATGCCACCGCGGGATAGCTCGAGTTGGGAACGGACGACTTGGTCAAGAACAGCCGCACGACGTCGCCGCCACGGGCGGGCACGACGCTGTTGAAGCCGTACGCGGCGATGTACGCGCCCCAGATGTAGCGGAACTGGAAGCGCTCGTCGGGGTATGCGGCGCGCAGGATGTGGAAGGACGCTCGCGCGCGCAGCGACAGGTAGATCCCGAAGGCGAGGAGCCCGATCAGCAGCGACCCCCACTGGATCGCGGCCACGCTGCCGAAGAAGTCGCCGACAGCGTCGAAGAACGCCGAGAACGAGTCGCCGAGGGACGCGAGGGGCACCGCTACAGCGTACGGTCGGCTCAGTGGCCGGGCGCGGTGGGCGGGCGGCCGCGCATGAGCTGCAGGAGGCTGTAGAGCGAGACCACCGCCCACACGCCCTCGAGCAGCAGGAAGCCCCACTGGCGGTCGATCCACGCCAGCACGGCGAGGATCGCGGAGCCGACGAAGTTGAGGATCAGGTAGCGGCGGCTGTCGATCGACAGCCGGCCGGCCTGGGCGGCGGCGAACCCGGCGAGGATCAGCAGCGAGCCGGCCACCTGGATCACCTGGTAGCCGACGTCGCCACCCTCGCCGGCGGCGAGCACCGGCATCAGACGTGGATCCCGCGGCCGGGCACGGGCGACGACTGCATGATCGAGCTGGTCGTCTGGCCGAAGATCACGAAGCGGTCGATGACCTCCTCGAGGTGCTCCACGTCGCGCACGTAGGCCTTCATGAAGAAGCAGTCCTCGCCGGTGATGCGGTGGCACTCGACGACCTCGGGCGTGTCCCGTGCGAGCGCGGCGACCTTGACGATCTCGCGCGGGGCCGGCCGGATGCGGATGACGACGCCGAGCGCGTAGCCCAGCGCCCGCGGGTCGATGCGGGCGTGGTAGCCGGTGATGACGCCGTCGCGCTCGAGCCGCGAGACGCGCTCGGCCACGGCCGGCGGGCTGAGGCCCACGCGCCGCCCGAGCTCGGCGAGCGAGACGCGGCCGTCGCGCTGCAGCTCGTCGAGGATGCGCCGCGCGGTGCCGTCGATGGGATCGTCGATTCGTCGGGTCGCGCGGCCGTTCTCCCGTTGATTCGTCGCCATGGAAGTCAGACTACCGGCGATCGTCCCTTCTGTGCGGCGTGCTGGGCGGCGAACCTGTGGGCATGCCTCCGCAGGGGTACTTCGCGATCAGCGCGGTCTTCCACTATCTCGGGCCGGCGTTCGCGGTGCTGCTGTTCGCGCGCGTGGACGTGCTCGGCGTCGCCTGGCTGAGGATCGCGGCGGCCGCGGCCGTGTTCGCGCTCTGGCGGCGGCCGTGGCGCGCGCTGCGCCGCCTCGACGGAGGCGGGCGCCGGCTGCTGCTCGCCTGGGGCGCCGTGCTTGCCGCGATGAACTGCTGCTTCTACGTGGCGATCGACCGGCTGCCGCTCGGGACCGTGGCGGCGATCGAGTTCCTGCCGGTGATCGTGCTCGCGGCCGTCGGCGCCCGCACGCCGCGCAATTTCGCCGCGCTCCTGCTGGCGGTCCCGGGCGTCTTCCTGCTGACCGACGTGCGGCTCGCGGGCGAGCCGCTCGGCGTCGCGCTCGCGTTCGCCAACGCCGCGCTGTTCGCGCTCTACATCGTGCTCGGGCACCGGGTGGCACAGCGCGGCGCCGGGGGCGGGATCGACGGGCTGGCACTGTCGATGCTCGTCGCCGCCGTCGTCGTCACGCCCGCCGCGGGATGGGCGGCGGTCCCGGCACTGCTCGACCCGGTGGCGCTGCTGGCGGGCGCCGCGGTCGGCATCTCGTCCTCGGTCATCCCCTACGTCTGCGACCAGCTCGCGATGGCGCGGCTCACGCGCGCGGCCTACGCGCTGATGGTCTCGCTGCTGCCGGCGACCGCGACGGTGATCGGGATCCTCGTGCTCGGCCAGGTGCCCGCGGTCGCGGAGGTCACCGGAGTGGCGCTGGTCGTGGCCGGCGTGGCGCTGCATCGCGAGCCCGCCAGGTGAGCACCGGCGCGCGGCCCATCAGGGTCTGAAGGCTCGCCACGCGGAGCCGCCACGGGTCGAGCCGCAGCACGCCGGCGTCGGGGTCGGACGGGCCCGCGGGCCAGATCGTGAACGGGTCGTGGCCGAGCGGCTCGTCTGCGCTCCGGAACAGCTCCCATGCGTGCTCCTTCTCGTCGAGGTCCTCGACCCACCCGGCGCGGCACTCGGCGACCACCGCGTCGTGCGTCGCGTCCCAGTACGAGCAGGACACGTACGGGCTGTGCTCGAGGTGGGCTTGCTTGAGCGGCGTCGGGCGGGTGGTGATCCAGCCGGTCAGGCCGTCCTCGGTCTGCTCCCAGTACGGATGCAGGACCCGGGAGCGCGGCCGGCCGCGGCGGTCGACCGTGGCGACGGTGCACCAGACGATGCGGTGGGCGACGGCCACGAAGGCGTCGGCGACGTCTCGATCTACAACCATGGTTGTGGACTGTAGCATATCCACAACCGTGGTTGAATGGTTTTCGATGCCCGAGCCGTTCGAGATCGAGGACGCCGACCTGTCGCTCGCCTCGCTGTTCGCCGGCTGGGCGCTCGCCGACGCGATCCAGGCGCGGCTCGCCGCCGACGGACTCGACGATCTCCGCTTCGCCGACGGCGTCGTCTTCCAGCACCTGCTCGGCGGCCCGATCACGATCGGCGAGCTCGCCACGCGGCTCGGCGTCAGCCAGCAGGCGGCGTCGAAGTCCGTCGCCGACCTCGAGCGGCGCGGCTACGTGCGCCGCGAGCCGGATCCGGCCGACGCCCGCGCGCGGCTGGTGGCGCTGACAGAGCGCGGAACTGCGGCGGTCGAGGGCGGGCGACGCCACCGAGCCGCCCTGACCGCCGAGCTCTCCGCCCGCTTGGGACCGCGTCGGGTCGAGGCGACGCGGCAGGTGCTGGTCGACGTCGTGCGGGAGCTCGGAGGCGAGCCGGCCGTGCGCGGCCGCCGCGTCCGGCGCCTACTTGAGCAGCCGCGAGAGGCGGCGGTCCTTGAGGACGCGGTCCTCGGTCTGGCAGTGCGGGCAGTACGTCATCACGTAGTCCTCGTAGAACACGGCCTCGAGCACGGTCTCGCAGCGCGGGCACGGCTCGCCCTGGTGCGCGTGCACGCGGGTGGGCTTCGGGAACTTCTCGGGCAGCGGGAGCTGGACCTTCTCCTCGTAGACGTCGAGCACGCGGCCCAGCTCCGAGACCATCGCGTCGCGCAGCGCGTCCGCCTCCTCGCTCGGAGAGGTCGTCGCCGCGCTTGAACGGGGACAGGCGCGCCTCGTGCAGGATGTCGTCGACCCAGGTGCGGCCGATGCCGGTGATCACGCGCTGGTCGCGCAGCAGCGAGTGCAGCGGCCGCGGGGCGTCGAGCAGCTCGCCGAGCGGCGGCGGGTCGGGCCAGGCCTCCGGACCGAGACCGGCGAGCGACTCCTCGGCTTCGAGCGCGTCCGGCGTCAGCAGCTTCACCCACGCCCGCTGGCGGGTGCCGAACTCCCGCACCCGCAGCTCGCGGTCGCCCGGCAGCCGCAGCAGCACGCGCGCGGTCTTGTCGCGCATCGACGCCCGCTTGTCGAACAGCTGCATCCGCCCGGCGCTCATCAGGTGCAGCAGCAGCGTCAGCGGCCCGTGGGAGGCCGTCTCGACGTCGAGCATCAGCAGCTTGCCGCGCCGGCGCGCGCCCGTGAACGTCGCGCCCGTCAGCGCCGAGAACGGCGGGTCGAACGTCTTCAGCGCGTTGATGCCCGGCGTCATCGCCGACTCGATCGTCTCGCCCGGCAGCGCCTCGTTCAGGCGCCGGGCGGTGATCTCCATCTCGGGCAGCTCTGGCACTCAGATCACGTTACTGCCCGCCGTGCGGGCGCAGGCGGCGCGCGAGCTCGGGGTAGTCGAGCACGAGGCCGTCCTCGTCGACCTCGAACTCGGTCGTGAAGCCGGTGCTGAGCGCCTCGTAGCGCCAGCGCGTCGGGGTGAGCGGCGTGTAGCGCTGGGGCAGCGGCTCGACGATCAGCTCCGGGATCTGCACCCACGCGGCCGTCGTCTCCGCCGCCTCGCCGAGGCGGCGGATCGGCAGCGAGTTCGTGAACGGGCTCGGGTAGACGTCGACGTCGATGCAGCCGTCGAGCTCGGGCCGGCCGGCCCAGTGCCCCTCCCCGTCGGCCTCGAGCCGCAGCACGCGATGCGGCTCGTCGAGCACCGTGACCTCGACGTGGCGGGTCCGCCACTGCCCGTCGCAGCGGATGCGGAAGTGCGCGTGGACGTCGGGCGTGAGCAGGTCGCTGTCGGCGAAGACGCCCTCCGGGCCCGCGGTCACGCTGAGGCGCTCCATGCCGCGGCAATCCCAGCGCTCCCAGACCGCCTCCAGCCGCTCGGTCATGCGAGAACCGCCAGCACCTCGTCGTCATGGGTCTTCGGCGACGCCTTCGGGATCACGTGCACGACGGTGCCCTCGCCGTCGATGACGAACGTCGAGCGTGCCGCGCCCCAGTATTTCTTGCCGTACATCGACTTCTCGGTCCACACGCCGTAGGCGTCGCAGACGGCGTGATCCTCGTCGGCGAGCAGCGTGAAGTTGAGCGACTGCTTGCCGTGGAACTTCTTCACGTCGGAGACGGGATCGGGCGACATGCCGACGACGACGGCGCCCGCGGCGTCGTACTCGGCGGCGCGGTCGCGGATGCTGCAGGCCTGCGTCGTGCACCCCGGCGTGTTGGCCTTGGGATAGAAGTACAGGACCACGGTGCGGCCGGAGAAGTCGGCCAGCGCGACCTCCTCGCCGTCCTGGTTCGGGAGCGTGAACTGCGGGGCCTTCTCACCGGCTTCGATCATCTTCGAGACAGTACCGTGGCGCCTCATGGACCCCTGGGTGCAGTCCGCTGCGCAGGAGATCGGGCGCCGGGCCGTGCGCGAGCTCGAGGCGCTGGTGGGCGTCTCGTCGCCGTCCGGCGACGTCCAGGGCGCCGACGAGTGCGCAGCCGTGTCCGCGGCGCTGCTGCCCGACGAGGCCGCGATCGAGCGGATCCCGTGCTCCTCCGCCGGGCACGCGCCCGACCTGCTGGCCACGCTCGACGGCACGGGCGCCAGGCGCCTGCTCCTGCTCGGCCACATGGACACCGTGGTCGCGCACGACCGCCACCGGCCGCTGCACCGCGAGGGCGGCAAGCTCGTCGGCTCGGGAGCGATCGACATGAAGGGCGGCGACGTGCTCGCGATCGGCGTCATGCGCGCGCTCGCCAAGCGCCCCGAGGCCTACGGCACGGCCGCGCTGCTGCTCGTGTGCGACGAGGAGTGGCGGACGGGCGACCTCGCGCACGTCGAGCGCTTCGCCGGCTTCGACGCCTGCCTGTGCTTCGAGGGCGGCGAGCAGACCGCCGCGGGCGAGGACGCCGTGATCGTGCGCCGCAAGGCGGCGGGGACCGTGCGCGTGACCGCCCGCGGCCGCGCCGCCCACTCCGGCTCGGCGCCCGATCGCGGGCGCAACGCGCTGCTGGCGCTCGCCGCCGCCGCCCAGGCCGTCGCCGCCTGCCACGACCCCGCCGGCCCGGACCGCCTGACCTCCGTCCCGACGATCCTCAACTCCGGCGAGGCGTTCAACGTCGTGCCCGGCGGCGGCGAGCTGTTCTGCGACTGCCGCGCCGACGAGCTCGACGCGATCGAGCGCGTGCTCGCCGCGATCCCCGCCGAGGTCGGCGGCGCCGAGCTGCACCCCGAGCTGATCCGCCGCTGGCCGGGGATGCACTCGGAGCAGGCCGTGGCGCCCGTGCTCGACCGCGCCGCGGCCGCTCTCGGCCGCCCGCTCCGCACAGCCTCACGCGGCGGCGCCAGCGACGCCAGCCACTTCGCCTCGGCGATCCCGGTCACGATCGACGGCCTCGGCCCGCGCGGCGGCCGCGCGCACAACCCCGAGGAGTTCGTCCACGAGGACTCGCTCACCCCGCGCGCCGAGGTCGCGCTGGCTGTGGTGAGCGCCCTGCTCTAGGTGCGAGCGAGCGACTCGAGCTCGCGCGGGCGCAGCAGCGCGAGCAGCTCGCCGTTCGCGCGCGTCGCGCGCACGGCCGCCACCCCGCCCTTCTTGAAGTCCACCGTCCCGCCGGTGAGGTCGTGCACCACCTGCGTGAACGACGGGTCGTGGCCGACGACCAGCACGCGCCCCTCGTCGCCGTGCGCCAGCAGCAGCTCGAGCGCGTCGTCGCGGCCGAAGCCGTCGGCCAGCACGTCGACGACCTGCGGCTCGATGTTGAGCGCCCGGCAGGCGAGCTTGGCGGTGTCGAGCGCCCGCACCTTGGGGCTCGTGTAGCAGGCGTGGAACTCCAGGCCGAGCCGCGCGAGGCCCTCTCCGGCGGCGGTGGCCTGCCGCTCGCCGCGCGGCGTCAGCTCGCGATCGGCGTCGGGCTTGGATTCGTGCGGAACGGCCTCTCCGTGACGTAGGAGCCAGAGCTGCGGCGCCATAGCGCCGTCACCTTACCGGCGTCGGCACGCTCCTCGAACTGCCAGTAGTAGATCGCGCGGTACGGGTCGTCGGCCCGATGGACGCCCCCGGCCGGAGCGGGGGCGTCCTCGATCTGCACGCGGGTGAACGGCGCCAGTACCCAGCCGCCCCTCAACCGCACCTCGCCGACGGGGAGCATGCGGCGCTCGCCGAAGCGGAGCAGCCGCACGACCACGAGCTCGACCTCCCAGCCGCCGTCGTCGGGCCACGTGTCCACGACCTGGCCGATCACCTCCCCGGAGCAGTCCAGCACTCCGAGGCCCATGAGGTGATGCCGAGACACGTTCATGTCAAAGAGATCGTCTCGCCCGCCGCCCGCGCGCATCGGGTGGGGACCCCATTCGACATCCGTCCAGGGCCCCGAGCACGATCGGACATGCGTCCAGATCAGTACGAGCGGACTGGAGGCCCGGTGCGGCGCGGGCCTCCCGAGGCCGTCCAGCGCACGCGATAGTGCTGCCCCTTGCGGTACTGGACGCGCAGCCCGAAGACGCCGGTCGCGGTCGTCGTCAGCCGGCGCAGGCGCCGCCAGCGGCTCGAGCCGGGCCGCCGCACCTGGATCTCCACCTTCGTCGCGCTGCGCTGGGGCCGGATCAGCCCCCACAGCACGTCGCTGCGCCCGTAGCGCTCGACGGCGAGCGGATTGGCGAACGCGCGGTAGGCGGGCTTGGTGCGGCCGTCGCTCTGCCGCAGCCCGCTCTCGAACCCGCGGAAGCGGTAGCCGTCGGGCCGGGGGGCGTCGTCGCGCATCAGGTACTGGGAGAACAGCGCGACGCGGCGGGTGACGTAGGCGATGTGCTCGGCGATCGCGTAGTCGGCCGGCTGGCGCTCGAGCGGGACGCCCGACTGCTCGTCGGGGTGCGACTGGATCCCGAACTGCGTCAGGTAGATCGGCAGCCGCCGCGGGATCCGGCCCGTGCGGCCCGCGCGGTCGAGCGCCCGCACCAGCCGCGGCAGCACCCCGATCGTCACGTCGTCCTTGTGCTCGGGCTCGAAGCGCGGCCCGTCCTTCGGCGTGTACGCGTGGTGGGCGTAGCCGTCGGCGGTCAGGCGCACGCACGAGCCGATCCGCTTGTAGTCCTTGTCCAGGCAGGCGATGCCGCGCAGGAAGCGCAGCGGGTGCACGATCGTGCTGTCGCCGCGCGGCGCGGTCTCGCCGAGCAGGATCAGGTCCCGCCGGTTGCCGCGCACGGAGCGGATCGCCCGCTGGCCGGCGCGGTAGAGGTTGCGGTACAGCGACGGCGAGTACGGCCTGCCGTCGCGGTACTGGGGTGCCAGGAACTGCGGCTGGTTGGGCTCGTTCCAGATCGACCACGTGTCGACCTGCTCGCCGTAGCGGCGCACGAGCGCCCTCACCCACTGCTCGAACAGGCGGGTGCTCGGGCGGTCGACCTCGCCCGCCTTGCTCGCGGTCGCCCACGTGGGCACGGGCCCGCTCGGGGTGAGCATGACCGCGATGCCCTGGCGCGCGGCCGCGACCATCAGCCCGTCGAGGCGCGTCCAGGTGCCGCCCGGGTAGGCGCCGGGGTCGTCGGCGTCGAAGTCCGGCTTGCGCTTGCGCGCGGGCGACGGCGCGAAGTCACGCCAGTAGACGACCTGGCGCACCTGCGTGACGCCGAAGGCACGGATCTCGCGCAGCGTCTCCGCGCGCGTGTAGTCGAGCAGGTCCTCGGGCGCCTCGAAGCTCATCACCTGACGCGGTGAAGCGGCGGCGGCGGCCGGCAGCACGAGCGCCAGCAGCGCGAACATCAAGAGGCATCTGCTCATCCGTGAAGCACCCAGGGTACGGTGGCGGACCGGTGAGCACCATCGTAGACACGTCCGAGGAGGCCGCCGCCCTCGAGCTGCCGCCGCTGCTCGTGCGCCGCCCACTGGAGGCGTTCCTCGACGCAGCGGGGCTCGGCGAGGGTCCGCTCGAGGCCGAGCCGGTCGGCGACGGGCACTCGAACGTCACGTACCTCGTGCACCGCAACGGCGGTTCGTGGGTGCTGCGGCGCCCGCCGCGACCGCCGCTCCCACCCTCCGCGCACGACGTCCTGCGCGAGGCGCGCCTGCTGAGCGCCGTGCAGGACGCCGACGTCCGCACGCCGCGCGTGCTCGCCACCTGCGACGACGCGGCGGTCATCGGCGCGCCGTTCTACGTGATGGAGCGCATGCGGGGTCACGTGCTGAGCGACGCCGTGCCGCCCGCGCTGGCCGGCGAGCACGCGCGCATCGGCGCCGAGCTGGTCGACGCGCTGGCGGAGCTGCACGCGGTCGACTGGCGCGCCTGCGGCCTCGAGGGCTACGGCAAGCCGACCGGCTACCTGGAGCGCCAGCTGCGCCGGTTCGGGGGCCTGTGGGAGTTGAGCCGCACGCGCGAGCTGCCGGTCATGGAGCGCGTGAGCGAGTGGCTGGCGGCGCACCGGCCGGAGTCCGCCGAGGCGACGATCGTGCACGGCGACTACCGGCTCGGCAACACGATGTTCGCGCCGTCCGCGCCCGCGCGGCTGCTCGCGATCTTCGACTGGGAGCTGGCGACGATCGGCGACCCGCTCGCCGACCTCGGGTACCTCGTCGCCACCTGGGCCGAGCCCGGCGACGACGAGGACACGTTCTTCGGCCTCGGCGCCGTCACGATGTCGCCCGGGTTCCCGAGCCGCGCCGAGCTCGTCGCGCGCTACGAGCAGCGCACCGGACGCTCGCTGCCGGAGGTGCGCTGGTACGCCACGCTGGCGCTCTGGAAGTCGGCCGTCTTCCTCGAGGGCTCGTACAAGCGACGGCTCGCGGGCACCACCGAGGACGCGTTCTTCGACCGCCTCGAGGCGGGCGTCCCGGCGATTGCCGAGCGCGCCTGGCGGACCGCTACGGGCGGCGGCGGCCGTAGATCAGGCGCGTGAGGCGGGCGAGCAGCTTCGAGGTCCGGGGCGTGTACGGGAAGTAGTGCGGGTCGCGCTTGGTCGCGACGCGCGTGACGTAGATCGCCTGCTGGCGCGTGTACTTGCGGATGCCGCCCGCGCCGTGGCGCACACCCATCCCGGAGTCCTTCCAGCCGCCCATCGGGAGCTCGAAGGCCTGGTAGTTCATGTTGACGTCGTTGATGCAGGCGAAGCCGCTCTCCAGCCGGCGGGCGATCGCCTCGCCGCGGCCGCGGTCCTTCGTCCACACCGAGGCGCCGAGGCCGTACGGCGAGTCGTTCGCCAGCCGCACCGCCTCCTCGGCGTCGGCCACCTTCATGACCGGCAGCGTCGGCCCGAACGTCTCCTCCGTCATGGCCGCCATCGAGTGGTCGACGTCGGCCAGCACGGTCGGCTCGTAGAAGCGGCCGTCGCCCTCGCGCACCTTGCCGCCGGTCGTCACGCGCGCGCCGGCGGCGCGCGCCTGCTCGACGTGGTCGCGGACGATGTCGAGCTGCGGGCCGAACGTCATCGCCCCGACCTCGACCGTCCCGGGGTCGCCCGGCACGCCTTGGCGCAGAGCGCCGACGCGGTCGGTGACGGCGTCGACGAAGCGGTCGTAGAGCGGTGCCTCGACGTAGACGCGCTCGACCGACACGCACGTCTGGCCGCCGTTCTGCATCGCGTAGTAGGTCGCGGCGTTGGCCGCCCGCTCGAGGTCGGCGTCGGCGAGCACGATCATCGGGTCCTTGCCGCCCAGCTCCAGCGACACGGGCGTGAGCGTCTGCGCGGCCTGCGCCATCACCTTCTTGCCGGTCTCGGTCGAGCCGGTGAACATCACGAAGTCGACGGCGTCGACGAGCGCCGAGCCGATCCCGCCGCCGCCGACCGCGATCTGCAGCACGTGCTCGGGCAGCCCGCACTCGCGCATGGCGTCGGCCAGCAGGAGCGACGTCAGCGGCGTGATGTGGGACGGCTTGATGACGACCGCGTTGCCGGCCGCGAGCGCGGGGACGGCGTCGCCGAACGAGTTGGTCAGCGGATAGTTCCACGGGCCGATGACGCCGACCACGCCCACCGGGGCGTAGCGGACCACCAGCCGGCGGCCGAAGCCCGTGAGCGTCGTCCCGCGGATGCGCTCGTCGGCCAGGTACTTCGGCGCGCGTGCGGCCCAGAAGCCGAGCGCCCCGGCGCCGTAGAGCACCTCGGCCATGGCCGCGTCCTCCCACGTCTTGCCGGTCTCGTCGACGATCGTGCGCACGACGCGGTCGTGGTTGTCGACCAGCCACTTCTGGGTCCGCCGCAGCACGCGACCGCGGCCCTCGAAGCCGAGCGCCTCCCAGCCGACCTGGGCCGCGCGCGCCCGCTCGACCATCGCGGCGATCTCGTCCGCCGACGTCGCCGGGACGCTGCGGATCACCCGCCCGGTGGCCGGGTTCTCGACCTCGACGGTCTCCGTCGCCTGGGGCTGCTCGATCGTCGCCATGCGCCCCAGGCTAGTCCCTAGCCGGCGGCGGCGAGCCGCTCGATCCGGGCCTCCTGCGTGGGCCGGTCGCGCGGGTCGGTCGGCAGCGCGCCGATCTTGTCGACGACGTCCATCCCGTCCGAGACCTCGCCGAACACGGTGTGCTTGCCGTCGAGCCACGGCGCGGACGCGGTGGTGACGATGAAGAACTGCGACCCGTTGGTGTCCGGCCCCGAGTTCGCCATCGCCAGCGCGCCCTTGACGACCTTGTGGTCGTTGATCTCGTCCTTGAACGTGTAGCCGGGACCACCGGTGCCGGTGCCCTGCGGGCAGCCGCCCTGGATCATGAAGTCGGGGATCACGCGGTGGAAGATCAGCCCGTCGTAGAAGCCCTTCTCGGCCAGGTTGCGGAAGTTGCCGACCGTCTCGGGGGCGTCCTCGTCGAACAGCTCGAGGACGATGTCCCCGTGGTTCGTGGTCATCGTCATCTGCGACATGCGTGCACCGTAGCGATCAGGCTCTTGCCGGCTCGATGCGCAGGGTATGGCCCCTGACCGCGGTGCCGTCGACGGCGTCGGCCACGCGCGCCGCCTCGGCGGCGGGCACCTCGAGCATCGCGAAGCGCTCGAGCACGCGCACGTTGCGCACGGCCTCGCCGTCGAGGCCGGCCTGCGAGGTGACCGCGTGGATCAGGTCGGCCTCGACGAGCCCGGCGCTGCGGCCGCCGGAGGCGATGAGCTTGGCGTAGCCGCCGTTGACGGCAGCCCCCGCCTCGTCGTGCGGCTTGCGGTGCCGGCGCGGCGGCTCCTTGGCGCGCACCGGCGCCACGTGGGCGCCGTCGATCCACGGTGCGACCTGCGTGCCGGCGTGCTTCTCGATCGCCTCGAGGTCGCGCCGCTGGCGCGGCTCGATGAACGTGATCGCGCGCCCCGAGCGCCCGACGCGGCCGGTGCGGCCGATCCGGTGGACGTAGACGTCGGGCGAGGTCGGCACGTCGAAGTTCACGATGTGCGTGACGTCGACGATGTCGAGCCCGCGTGCTGCCACGTCGGTGGCCACGAGCACCGGCAACCGGCCGCTCTTGAAGGAGATCATCACGCCGTCACGGGAGCCCTGAGACATGTCGCCGTGCAGGGCCTTGACGTTCATGCCCTTGTCGCGCAGCGTGCGGTAGAGCTGCTCCGTGCGGATCTTCGTGCGCGCGAAGACGATCGCCTGCGTCGGGCGCTCGGCCTCGAGCACGCGCACGAGCGAGCTCACCTTGTCGGCCGGCTTGGTCTCGAGGAAGAACTGCTCGACCGTGTCGATGGTGAGCGTCGCGGCCTTGACCTTGATCATCTCCGGGTCGTACAGGTGGCGCTCGGCGAGGGCTCGGATCGGGCCCGGCATCGTGGCGCTGAACAGCGCCGTCTGGCGGCCGTTGGGCGTCAGGGAGAGGATCCGCTCGACGTCCTCGAGGAACCCGAGGTCGAGCATCTCGTCGGCCTCGTCGAGCACCACGTAACGGCACGAGTGCAGCACCAGCGAGTGGCGGGAGATGAGGTCGAGCACGCGGCCGACGGTGCCGACCACGATCGGTGCCCCGCCCTTCAGGTACGCCTGCTGGTCGCGGATCGGCGCACCGCCGAAGATCGCGACCGGGTTGATGCCCTTCGGCGCCCCGTAGACGCGCAGCGCCTGGGTGACCTGGATGCACAGCTCGCGCGTCGGCGTGAGCACGAGCCCCTGGACCTCCGGGTCGGACGCGTCGATCGACTGGATCATCGGCAGCCCGAACGCCGCCGTCTTGCCCGTTCCGGTCTGCGCCTGGCCGATCACGTCGCGGCCCTCGAGCAGCACCGGGATCGCCTGCTCCTGGATCGGGCTCGGCGTCTCGTACCCCACGTCGCGCAGCGCCGTCAGGATGTCCTCGGAGAGGCCGAGGTCCGCAAAGGTCGTCATTCCGAGGCAGCAGCTTATGACGGTGCGTCGACTACCCTGCCCGCCCGATGACGCTCACCGTGGTCGGTTCCATCGCCTTCGACGCCGTCGAGACGCCGACAGGGCACCGCGACCGCCTGCTCGGCGGGGCCGCCGTGCACTTCTCGCTCGCGTCCTCGTTCCTCGCCGAGACGCGCGTGGTGGGGCCGGTGGGCGACGACTTCGGCGAGGCCGAGTACGCCGTCCTGCGCGAACGCGGGGTGCTGACCGACGACATCGAGCACGTCCCCGGCGGCAAGACCTTCTTCTGGGCGGGCCGCTACGAGCGCGACCCGAACGTGCGCCACACGCTGCAGACCGACCTCAACGTGTTCGCCGACTTCGAGCCCAAGCTGTCGGAGGCCTCGCGCGCGGCCGAGACGGTGTTCCTGGCCAACATCCACCCCGATCTGCAGCGCGCCGTGCACGAGCAGTGCACGGATGCGCGGTTCGTGGCCATGGACACGATGAACATGTGGATCGAGATCACGCGCGAGTCGCTCGAGCGCACGATCGCCGGCGTCGACTGCCTGATCGTCAACGACGAGGAGGTCAAGCAGCTCACCGACGAGCCCAACCTCGTGCGCGCCGCCCGCGCGGTGCACGAGATGGGCCCGCGCGTGGTGATCGCCAAGCAGGGCGAGCACGGCTCGGGGATGTACACGCCCGACGGCTTCTTCGGGCTTCCGGCGTACCCGACCGCGGACGTCGTGGACCCGACCGGGGCGGGCGACACGTTCGCGGGCGGCTTCATGGGCTACGTCGCCGCGCACGCGGGCGAGGAGCCGTCCGACGAGCTGCTGCGGCGCGCGATCGCCTACGGGACGGCCATGGCCTCCTTCAACGTCGAGGCCTTCGGCACCGAGCGGATGCAGACGCTGACCGGCGACGAGATCGCCGAGCGCGTGACCGCGCTCCAGCGCGTGACGCGCTTCGACGCCGCGCCCGTGCCGCTGCGCGCCTGACCTCACGGTCATCTCACGAAAGGCTCATGGAAGGGCGTCGCCCGGCGCTGATGATGGACGTCCCCGACCAGGAGTGATCTGCGATGTCCATCGAAGCAACTGTCGACGAGACCCGCGTGATGGCGTTCCTCGAGCGGATCGTCGACGAGATCGGCGCCGCGCTGAACGTGCCGATGACCGTGATCGGCGACCGCCTCGGCCTGTACCGCGCGATGGCCGACGGCGGCTCCGTGACGCCGGCGGAGCTCGCCGAGCGGACCGGCACGCACGAGCGCTACGTGCGCGAGTGGCTGGCCGGCCAGGCCGCCGGCGGCTATGTCGCCCACGACCCCGACGCGGGCACGTACACCCTCCCGCTCGAGCACGCCGCGGTGCTGGCCGACGAGCAGAGCCCCTTCTACCAGGGCGGCCTGTTCCAGTCCACGAGCGCGGCCATCCACTCCCAGGACGACGTCACCGCCCGCTTCCGCAGCGGTGACGGGCTGGGCTGGCACGAGCACCACCACGACGTCTTCGAGGGTGTCGGGCGCATGTTCGGCGTCTCCTACCGCACGTTCCTCGTCGAGCAGTGGATCCCGGCGCTCGACGGCGTCGAGGCCAAGCTCCGCCGGGGCGCGCTGGTCGCCGACGTCGGCTGCGGCCTCGGCATCTCCACGGTGCTGCTGGCCGAGGCCTACCCCGAGTCGCGCTTCGTCGGCTTCGACTACCACGAGGAGTCGCTCGAGCAGGCGCGCCGGAACGCCGAGGAGGCGGGCGTCGCCGACCGGGTCGAGTTCGTCGCCGCCACGGCGACCGACTTCCCGGGCTCGGGCTACGACCTGATCGCGTGCTTCGACGCCCTGCACGACATGGGCGATCCCGAGGGCGCCGCGCGCCACATCCACGCGGCGCTCGCCGGCGACGGGACGTGGCTGCTCGTCGAGCCGAACGCCGGCGACTCGGTGGCCGAGAACATGCACCCGATCGGCCGCCTCCAGTACGGCTACTCGGTGCTCGTGTGCACGCCCGGGTCGCTCTCGCAGCCGGGCCGCGCCGGCCTTGGCACGGCCGCCGGCCAGGCGCGCCTCTCGGACGCGATCCGCGGCGGCGGCTTCCGCGCCGTCCGCCGGGTCGCGGAGACGCCCTTCAACATGGTGCTCGAGGCTAAGCCCTGAGGCGATAGCCGACGCCGCGCACCGTCTCGAGCGTGTCCGCCCTGTCGCCCAGCTTGCGGCGCAGGGCGGACACCACGACGTCGACGACGTTCGAGCCGCCGTCCCAGTCGTAGCCCCAGACGTCGCGCAGCAGCGTGGCGCGCTCCACCGGCCGGCCCTCGCGCGCGCGCAGGTACGCGAGCACGCCGGCCTCCAGCCGTGTGAGGCCCTCGACCTGCAGCTCGCCGGCCTCCTCCGCGCGCAGCTCGCGGGCGCCCAGCTCGGCCAGCCAGCCGTCGACCGAGGCGGGCCCGAAGTCCACGCAGACGGAGTCCGCGACGCCTTCGAGCGCCACGTAGCCCATGACCAGCGAGCATCCGGGGTCGGCGTCGATGAGGTCGACGGCGGGCGCGTACACGCGCCGCAGCGAGGGCCGGAGCTCGACGAAGCGGCGGGTGACGTCGAGGAACAGCGCGGCCACGGACGGCCCGTGGTTGCCGACGGCCCGGCGCATGAAGCGCGCCTCCTGCTCGCGCGGGACCGGGTTGCGGCGCAGGTGCTCGCGCCAGGCGCGGGCGAGCGGGTCGCTGTCGAGCAGGCGCGGGCTCAGCGCGGACGGCTCGACGAGGATCGCGAAGCTCCCGGCGACACCCGCCTCGTCACGGACGACCACGAACGCCTCGGGTGCGGTCTCCCACCAGACGTCGAGGGCGTCGAAGTCGGGCGCGAGGGCGCGGATCGTCTCCAGGTCGGCGGCGGTGGCGGCGCCGACCCGGTGCTCGCCGGCCGCGGGCGGGAAGAACACGTTGCGCACCGCCTGGTCCTCGATCAGGTAGAGGATGTCGGCGGTGTAGCGCGGCAGGTCGCGCGTCGGGGCGCCGCGCAGCTCGGCCCGCAGGCGGCCCCAGGCGGCGGCGCGCAGGCGCCAGTACTCGGTCGGGTCGGCAGCGCGCAGGAGCGCGGCCGTCGCCTCGCGGATCGTGTCGTGGACCACGAGGCCGTCGGCGTCGTGCTCGACGAACGGCAGCGCGCGCAGGCGGCCGTAGGCGGCCGCGGCGTCCTCGCCGGGGAGCATCGCCTCGAGCAGCGAGAGCGTGGTGCGGCGGGTGAGTGCGGCGGCGTCGAGCGCGCGACGCGTGGGCTGGTCGAGCCCGTCGAGGTAGAGGCGGGCGAGCTCCTGCCCGACGGCGCCGGCGGCGATCGCCTCGAGCGCCGCCCCGGGGCGGTCGCGCAGCGCCCAGGCCGCGAGCTGGAGGCTCAGCGCGTGCCCGTGGCAGAGGGCGTTGATGCGGCGCGCCGTGCCGTCGTCGACCCCGTTGCCGCGCAGCAGCTCGACGGCGTCCTCGTGCGGCAGGTTGCCGACCGGGAGCGTGGCGAGCAGCGAGCCGTACGCGCGCCAGTGCGCGGCGGGCTCGTCGCGCCCGGCGAAGACGACGCGCACGTGCGCCGGGAGCGCGGGGACGAAGGTGCGGGCGATCCACGCGTCGAGGGCGCGGAAGAACTCGTACGTGTCGACGAGCAGCACCACGCGGTCGCCGCGGTCGCCGAGCGCGGCCGCCGCCTCGTCGACCGTCGAAGCGCCGAAGGCGTCGAGGAACGAGCCCTGGGTGGAGTAGACGGAGTGGGCGTCGAGCAGCATGGTCGCGGCGCCCGCCTCGCGGGCGTCGGCCTCGAAGGCGTGCAGCAGCGTCGTCTTCCCGACCCCGCCGAGGCCGTGCAGGTGGGCGACCACCGGGCCGCCTTCCTCGAGCAGCGCACCGAGCCGCGCGCGCTCCCGCTCCCGGCCGACGATCGCGCCCGAGCGTTCCTGCAGCAGGGTCCCGAGCGTGGCGGCCATTCGCGGGAAAACCCTACGAATCGCGCGCCGCGCGGTCACTGGGGCTAGCACGACTCTCGCGGCGCCAAGCGCTCGTGCGCTTTGCCCGGAAGGGGTAGCCTCCCGGTGTGGGCTGGGCGATGCTCTATCTGTTCGTCGCGCTCAAGCTGCCGATCGTGGCGGCCTGCCTGATCATCTGGTGGGCGGTGCGGCAGGAGACCGAGCACGACGAGGACTCGGGCGGCGGGGGAGGCCGGCGGCGGCCGCATCCCCCACCGAAGCTCCCGCACGCGCCCCGCCGCGGCCCGCACCGGGCTGCCGCACCGCCCGCACCGGCACGCGTCCGCACGATCCGAGCTCGCACCCGCGTACCGCTGCGCTGATTGCAACACTTGCGCCCGTGATCACGTCCGTCCTCTCCGACGGGACGATCCGGCGCCTCGTCGAGGAGGGGCGGATCGGCATCGAGCCCTGGGATCCGGCGCTCGTGCAGCCCGCATCGATCGACCTCCGGCTCGGGGACTCGTTCCGCGTCTTCCACAACCATCGGGTCACGGCGATCGACCTCCGCGACCCTCCGCAGAACCTGACCGAGGAGGTCGTGGTGCCGGCCGGCGAGGGCTTCGCCATCCACCCGGGCGAGTTCGTCCTCGGCCGCACTTTGGAGACGGTGCGAATCCCCGACGACATCGTTTCTCGCATAGAAGGTAAATCGAGCCTAGGGAGGCTTGGGCTGATCGTGCACGCTACGGCCGGATTCGTGGATCCTGGCTTCTCCGGCTCGCTGACGCTCGAGATCACCAACCTCACGCGCGTGCCGATCAAGCTCTACGCCGGGCTCCCGATCGCGCAGCTCTCGTTCATGGCGCTCGACGCACCGGCCGAGCACCCGTACGGCTCGGAGGCGCTCGGGTCGCACTACCAGGGCCAGACTGCCGCCACCGAGTCCCGCTACATGCGGTAGCTTGCGCGACCGTGCTGCTCGCGACGCTGATCGCCGCCGCCGAGGCCGGGGAAGAGGAGAGCTCGAAGACGCTCTTCTACGTGATGGGCGGCGTGCTCGCCGCGTTCGCCGTGGTCATCTCCGCGATCGGCATCCGCGGCCACGAGACGTTCCCGCCCAGCCAGGGCGCCGCCCGCGGCGTGATGACGCTCGCCGCGGTCCTCGTGGTGCTCACGCTCGCCGCCGCGATCCTCACCAGCTAGCGGCCGGCGCGCGGCGTTGAGGCGCCGCGTAGGCCCATGCCGCACAATGAACGCATGCGCACCGAGGAACAGACCACTGCGGGCGGTGACGGCGTGGCCACGGCGGCCGAGACCCTGACGATCACGGACAACCGGACCGGGCGGACCTACGAGGTGCCGATCGAGGACGGGACCGTGCGCGCGCTCGCGCTGCGCGACATCAAGGTCGACGACGACGACTTCGGCCTCATGACGTACGACCCGGCGTTCATGAACACCGCGTCCTGCCGCTCGGCGATCACGTACATCGACGGCGACAAGGGCATCCTCGAGTACCGGGGCTATCCGATCGAGCAGCTCGCGGAGCAGTCCACCTACCTCGAGGTCGCCTACCTGCTCGTGCACGGGAGCCTGCCCACCCAGGCCCAGCTCGACGAGTGGACGCACGAGATCACGATCCACACGTTCGTGCACGAGAACGTGAAGAAGTTCATGGAGGGCTACCGCTACGACGCCCATCCGATGGGCATGCTGCTCTCCTCCGTCGGCGCGCTCTCGACGTTCTATCCGGACGCCTCGCAGATCAAGGATCCGGAGATCCGCTACTCGCACGTGATCCGGCTGATCGCGAAGATGCCGACGCTCGCCGCCTTCGCCTACCGGCACAACATGGGGCAGCCGTACGTCTATCCGGACAACGACCTGCGCTACCCCGGCAACTTCCTCAACATGCTCTACAAGATGACCGAGCTCAAGTACCAGCCGGACCCCCGGCTGGAGCGGGCGCTCGACATCCTCTTCATCCTCCACGCCGACCACGAGCAGAACTGCTCGACCTCGGCGGTGCGCTCGGTCGGCTCCTCGCAGGTCGACCCGTACTCGGCCACGGCCGCCGGCGTCTCCGCGCTCTACGGCCCGCTGCACGGCGGCGCCAACGAGGCCGTGCTGCGCATGCTGCGGCGGATCGAGAGCACCGACAACATCCCCGACTTCATCCAGGGCGTGAAGGACGGCAAGGAGCGCCTGATGGGCTTCGGCCACCGGGTCTACAAGAACTACGACCCGCGCGCCAAGATCATCAAGAAGGCGACCGACGAGGTGTTCGAGGTCACCGGCACCAACCCGCTGCTCGACATCGCGCTCGAGCTCGAGCGGATCGCGCTCGAGGACGACTACTTCGTCTCGCGCAAGCTGTACCCGAACGTCGACTTCTACTCCGGCCTGATCTACGAGGCGCTGGGAATGCCGGTGGGCATGTTCCCCGTGCTGTTCGCGATCCCGCGGACGAGCGGATGGATCGCACAGTGGCTGGAGATGATCGACGACGGAGAGCAGAAGATCGCGCGTCCGCGGCAGATCTACACGGGCGACCGGAGCCGCGACTACTTGCCGATCGGCGACCGTAGGTAGTAAAATGAAACCGTGCTGTACGTACTGCCGGACGGCATTCCCGTCCGCATCCGGCCGATCGACCCGGACGACAAGGAGCGCCTCGCCCGCGGGCTGCGCCAGCTGAGCCTGGAGAGCATCCGCAAGCGCTTCCTCGCGGCGAAGCCGCGTTTCACCAGCTCCGAGCTTCAGTATCTGACCGAGGTCGACGGCGTCAACCACATCGCGCTCGTGGCGGTGCTCGCCGACGATCCCGACCAGCTCGTGGCGGTCGCCCGCTGCGTACGCCTGCCCGACCGCCCGGCGACCGCCGAGATGGCCGTCGTCGTCGGCGACCCGTTCCAGGGCCAAGGCGTCGGCCGCGCGATCACCCACGCGCTGGCGGACGCCGCGATCGAGGTCGGGATCCGCCGCTTCGCGGCCACCATGGCGGGCGACAACGTCGCCGCGCGGCGCCTCATGCACACCTTCGCCACCCGGCTCGAGGAAGGCCGGATCGCGGGCGGCGTGCAGGAGGTGCTCGTGGACCTGGTGGCCTAGGCACCGGTACCCTGGCCGCTCGGGTGCCGATCCCCGGCGCCCCCCTGCCTTCCCCTGGTGCCCCCCAAGCGCTCTCTCGTCGTCACGACCACCGGCCAACGCCCGGTCATCGAGTCGGAGCGCGCCCAGTCGTACCTCGACGTCGCCAGCGCCCTGCTGGTGATCCTGAGCGCCGACGGGGTCGTCTCGCTGCTCAACCGCGAGGGCCGCTTGGTGCTCGAGGACCCGGCAGGTGAGCTCGTGGGGACCAACTGGCTCGCCGAGGTGGTGCCGCCCGAGGAGCGCGCGAGCGCGCGGCGCGCCCTCACGCGGCTGCTCGCCGAGGAGGACGCCGTCGAGCACTACGAGGGCGAGGTCATGACGCGCTCGGGGCTGCGGCGCCAGATCGCGTGGCAGGTCACGTGCCTGCGCGACGCCGAGGGCCAGCGCGTCGCCGTGCTCTCGGGTCAGGACATCACCGAGCGCGTGCGCGCCGAGGCCCAGCTGCGCAAGCTCGCGTTCTTCGACTCCGTCACGGGCCTGCCGAACCGCGCGCAGCTCGAGTCGCGGCTGCGCGCCGCGGTCACGCGCGCGCGGCGGCGCGGCCGGGCAGTGGCGCTGCTGCTCGTCGACCTCGACAACTTCAAGCTCGTCAACGACACGCTCGGTCACACCGCGGGCGACCGACTGCTGCGGCGCGTCGGCGCGCGCCTGCGCGGCGTCGGCGGCGACGAGGCGCTGCTGGCGCGGCACGGCGGCGACGAGTTCCTGCTGCTGGCGGGCGACATCGCGCGCGAGGACGCGGCCGCGACCTGCCGCGGGCTGGCCGACGAGCTCGCCAACCGCCTGGCCAAGCCCTTCACCGTCGCCGGCATGGAGTTCCACGTGGAGGCGAGCATCGGGATCTCGCTGTTCCCGCAGGACGCCGACGGCGCCGAGGAGCTGCTCCAGCACGCGGACGTGGCGATGTACCAGAGCAAGGGACGCGGCCGCGCGGCGTGGACGCTCTACACGGGCGTGACGCGCGAGCCGCTGGAGCGCCTCGCGCTCTCCACGCGCCTGCGGCGGGCGATCGAGCGTGGAGAGCTGGCCTTGCACTACCAGCCGATCGTGTGGACGGCGAGCGGGCGCATGCACTCGATGGAGGCGCTGCTGCGCTGGCAGGACCCCGACCGCGGGCTCATCATGCCCGACGACTTCATCCCCGCCGCCGAGGAGATGGGCCTGCTCGAGCCGATCGGCGCCTGGGTGATCGAGGCGCTCGCCGCGCAGATCATCGCCTGGCAGGGACAGGGGATCGAGCCGCTGGTGTCGTTCAACGTGTCCCCGCGTGAGCTGCACCGGCCGGACTTCGCGGCCGAGCTCGGGGAGCGCCTGCGGATCGCGGGCGTCGACCCGTCGCTGCTGACGATGGAGCTCACCGAGTCCGCCACGCTGCGCGAGCCCGAGCGGATCGGCCCGCTGCTCGCCGACCTGCGGGCGCTCGGGCTGCGGCTGGCGATCGACGACTTCGGCGCCGGCTGGTCTTCGCTCTCGCGCCTGCGCGCGCTGCCGGTGCAGACCCTGAAGATCGACCGCTCGTTCCTGCGCGAGATCCCCGAGGACCCGGAGGCGGGCGCGATCGTGCGCGCCGTCATCGCGCTGTCGGACGCGCTCGGGATGACCACCGTGGCCGAGGGCGTCGAGCGCCCGGTGCAGCAGCACTTCCTGGCCGCCCAGGGCTGCCCGCTGTCGCAGGGCCAGCTGTTCGGTTCCGCGCTGCCGCCCGCCGCGATGACCGAGCGGCTGCTGGACGAGCGGGACTAGCTGGCCTTAGCTCAAGCACCGGCCGCGCGCGCCCGATGCTCCATAGATGCGACCGATCCGGTCTCTGCGCGCGCTCCTGCTCGACGTTCCCCCCGCACACGGGCGGATCCTGGAGCGCGCGATGGAGGAGGCCGGGTGGCGGCTGCGGGTCGAGCACGCCGACGGCGCCGACGAGCTGACCGCGGCGCTGCAGCGGCGCGGCTGGGGCGCCGTGCTGTACGCCGGCGACGGGCCGGATCCGGTGCCGGCGCGCAAGGCGCTCGCGCTGGTGCGGCTCGCCGACCCGCACCTGCCGTTCCTCGCCGTCTCGCCGTACGTGCACGCCGGCGACCTCGCCGCGGTGGTGCGCGGGCTCGACGGCGCCGCCGCCGTGGTGCCGGACCCGGCGCAGCTCCCGCGCGCCCTCCAGCGTGCGCTCGACGCCACGCGCCTGCGCCGCCGCGTCGGCGGCGCCCATCGCTTCCTCGCCGCTCAGCAGGCGATCACCGACCACGTGGCGGCCGGGCTCGAGCCGCGCGAGCTCGTCGAGCGCTCGCTGGCCACGCTCGGCGAGACGCTCGGCTGGAGCTGCGGCGCCGTCTGGCGGCCGTCGGAGGACGGCGGCGGGGCGCTGCGCTGCGCGGCCACGTGGACGCCTGCGGCCGCATCGGCCGAGATCGAGGCGCTGTCGGTGGCGACGCGGGCGGCGGCGTTCGCGGCCGGCCAGGGCCTGCCGGGCCGCGTGTGGGCGTTCCGGCGCCCGAGCTGGGTGGCGGACGTGGGCGCCGACGGCAGCGAGCCGCGCGGCGCCGCGGCCCGGCGCGCCGGCGTGATGACCGCGACCGCCTTCCCGATCGCGATCGCCGACCGCTGCGCGGGGGTGATCGAGTTCTTCTCCCGCGGGGTCAGCCCGCCGAACGCCGAGATGTCGGCGATGTTCGCCACCGTCGGCGGGCAGCTCGCCCAGTACCTCGGCAACCACGCTCCGGCGGGCGACGGCATCCGCCGCTGGCTGGACGCCGTCGAGGCGCCGCTGCTGGCGCTCGACGCCGAGGGCCGCGTGCTGCTGGCCAACCGCAACGCGTGCGCGCTCGCGGGCCGCCCGGAGGCGGACCTGCTCGGCGTCGCGTGGGTCGACGCCGCGGTGCCCGTGGGCGAGCGCGCGACTGTGAGCGCCGCGCTGGCCGGTGGCGAGCGCGCCGAGCACGCGGTCGACGGCGAGCGCACGGTCAGCTGGCAGCTCTCACCGCTCTCCGAGAGCGAGGGCGTGGTCGGCACGTGGGCGACCGGCACCGTGCGCGCGCCCCTATCTTGAGGGTGTGCGCCGCGTCGCGTTGACCTGCTGCATCGCCGTGCTGGTCGCGGGATGC
The DNA here is from genome assembly GCA_963789005.1 of uncultured Solirubrobacteraceae bacterium. GTDB lineage: Bacteria > Actinomycetota > Thermoleophilia > Solirubrobacterales > Solirubrobacteraceae > DASSUW01. The sequence goes on along the minus strand of CAWBIZ010000011.1, from coordinate 506,476 downwards.
GGGTCCGACGACGAGGCCGAGCAGCCGGCTTCGCCGCCCGCGCTCGCCGACCTGCGGGTGGCCGTCGACCCCGACGGCAAGGGCGCGGAGGCGGCTCGTGCGGAGACCGTGCGCTGCGACGCGGCGGCGGACTCGGCGCTGTGCGGGAAGGTCGCGGCGCTGCGCGTGGCGGACCTCGAGCCCGCACGCGGCGCGGTCGCCTGCTCGCAGCAGTACGGCGGCCCGCAGACGGCGACGATCGCCGGCACGCTGCGCGGAGAGCGCGTCGACCTGAAGCTCTCGCGCGTCAACGGGTGCGAGATCGCGCGCTGGCAAGCCGCGAGCGCGCTCCTGCGGTGAGCCGCTGGCGGGTCACGGTCCGCACCGGGCCGCGCGTCGAGAAGCTGCGCGCCACGTCGCTCGACGAAGCGCTCGGGCTGCTCGAGGCCGAGACGCGGTCGGCGGCCACCACGACCCGCCGGGGAACGATCGACGCCCGCATCCGCACGTTCGAGCCTGCCGACCAGGTCGCCACGCGCGCGGAGGTGCGCGGCCCGGGCGTCCGCGCGGGCCTCGACGTGCGCGGCGACGCCAGCGTGCAGGCGTGGACGGGCCGGGTCCGGCGCGCACCGGTCGACCCCGAGCCTGGCGAGGACGCGTACGCGGCGCTGCGCCGTCTACTCGAACGCACTTGATTTCCGGTCTCGCATGACGGAATGTGGTCGTAGTCGAGAGGAGCAGTGATGAGACGGTTCCGGTTCGGGCGTCCGACGCCCGCCATGGTGGTGGCAGTCATAGCCCTGTTCGTGGCCCTCGGCGGGACCGGCTACGCGGCGCTCAAGCTGCCGCCTCACAGCGTCGGCAAGAAGGAGCTCAAGCGCAACGCGGTCACGACCGCGAAGGTCGACAACAACTCGCTTGCGCCTGAAGGACTTCTACCGGCGCGACCTCAACCGGCTGCTCAGGCGCGCGGCATCGGGAGGCCAGGCGTTCGAGGACTTCGAGGACTTCGAGGACTTCGACGACCCGATCACGGACGACGACGGGGGCGGGAGCGATGCCGGCGACACCGCCGACAGCGCCGCGATGCTCACGGGCACGGCCGGCGGGCTGCCGGACTCGGGCGAGCCGGTCGAGTACGCCTCGCTCACCGGCTCCGCCAACTCGAACGCGGACGCGACCCAGGTTGCCTCCCTGTCGCCGAATCGCGAGTTCGACCTGAGCGACTTCAGCGTCGCCCTGTCCGGCGACGTCCCGGCCAACGGATCGGTCGCGGTCGAGCTCCTCACGCGGACGGTCACCGCCCCAGCCGAGACGGTCGTGCTCGGCTGCACGGTCACGGCTGGCCGGACGTGCACGGCGGCAGGCCCGGCGACGCTGCCGGCCAACCAGCTCTTCTACGTGCGCATCACCCCCGGCAACAACGCGAACCTCAACCGCGGCTACTGGGGTGTGAGCGTCGAGCCGTAGCGGGTCAGCCAGCGCGCGTGCTCGCGCCAGTCGGGCACGCGCGACTCGAGCAGCGCCCAGAAGCGCGGCGAGTGGTCCATGACCTCGAGGTGGCAGACCTCGTGCTCGACGACGTAGTCGAGCACCGCCTCCGGGGCGAGCAGGAGCCGCCAGTTGAACGACATCGCGCCGCCGGAGGAGCACGACGCCCAGCGGGTGCGCTGGCCGCGGATCGTGAGCTGCGTGTAGCTCGTGCCGGCACGGGCGACGGCGGCGTCGAGCCGCGGCGCGATCTCGGCGCGGGCCGTGCGGCGGTACCAGCGCTCGATCGCCGGGCCGGCATCGTGCTCGGGCACGAGCAGGACGTCGCCACGCCGATGCGCGCGCTTGCGCCCGCGCTGGGGGACGAGGATCAGCTCGGTCCCCAGGTAGGGCACCGTGCCCGGCGTGCGGGCGATCTCCTCGGCGGCCCGGGCGAGCGCGCGGCGGCGGCGCTCGATCCACGGGCGCAGCTCCCGCACCGCCTCGTCGGCGGCCCGCGCGGGGGCGCGCGGCGGCAGCGTGACGCTGACCGCGCCGTCGCTCTCCACGCTCACCCGCACGCGCCGCGCGCGCGACGATCGCCTGAGGGTGTACTCGGTCACCGCTGCCATGATGGCGGCCATGGCGGACTGGACCGTGCGGCTGCCTCCCGGGGTGCGGGAGCCCTACGCGGTCTTCATCAACGGCGTCCGCCAGGAGCCCGGCCGCGACTACGAGGTCCGCGGCCTCGTCCTGATCTTCGACCGCCCGCTCGTCAAGGAGGGCCGGCTCGGTTTCTGGCGCTGGTTCTGGGGCGCCTGGGGCATCGGCACCTACCGCAAGAACGACCAGGTCGACATCACCTGGGAGGTCGACGGCCGGCCCCGAGTGGCCCACGCGGTCGACATCGAACCGCCGCAGGAGTGACGCCGCGCCGGCCCTGGCGGGCCGGCGCGGCGCTCACTACGGGCTAGTAGCTCGTCCGCAGGAAGCAGATCCCGGCGGTGCCGGCATCCGCCACGAACTGCGACGACATGCGCTTCAGGAACCTGCGCTGGCGGGCCGACGGCGCGGGCGCCACGACCTCCTGGCCGCTCGCGCGCGCCGAGCTGGCGCCGTGGCGGAACCGCAGGACGTCCACGCCGCGATTGCGATCCGCGGTGTAGATGTAGCCCTTGTGCAGGTAGGAGGCCCAGACGATCGTGTCGTCAGGCCGCCAGTATGCGAACTGCCGTGGGTTCGCGGGATCTGAGATGTCCAGGAACCGCGTCCCCTCGCCGTACCACGCGTACGTGACGAGCGGGCCGTCGACGTCGAAGTAGTGCGCCGAGCAGAAGTTCGCGTTCGGGTCGTACGGGCCGCCCACCGGCCGCGACCCTTCCTGTCCTGCCGGACTCCAGCTGCCGACGACGCTGAGCCGGAACGGCGCCGCGGGCGTCGAGCGCCACGCCTCGCCGTCGTAGCTGCCCTCGAGCGACGCGATCGTGAACTTGCCGCGATTCGCGCACGCCTCGGCGGCGGGACCGAAGTCCTCCTCTGTCGCCAGGAGCAACTCACCCTTGCGGTAGCGCCGGTCGCCCCGCGGGGCGTTCTTGCCGACGGGACGCCAGGCGTTGTGCTCGAAGCCGCCCGTCGTATCGCCGGTCACCGAGGCCGGGAGACCGCCGCCCGCGTACGGGATCGGGTCGAGCGGCGTGGCATGACGCCAGCGCTCCTCGAGCGGGTCCCAGTGCTTGCCGTCGGTCCAATAGCCGCGCGTGCCACCGTCGCCGGACACCCACGCGATGCCCATGTCGTCGACCTGGACGTCATGCGAATACGCCGTCGCACCGTCGCGACGGAACAGGTCCACCGGGTCCATCGGGTAGCCGCGCGGATCGCTCGGGTTGCGCAGATCGGTGACGATGATCGGGCGCCCGAAGGTCCAGTTGCGCGGCGGGCCTTGCTGCGTCGTCGTTGCGGCCGGCCCACCGGTCCACAGCCACTTGCAGTCGTTCACGCACGTGGTGGTGTGGCCCGTCGGCAGCTGCTCGAAGCTCAGGAGCTTCAGGTTCCGTGGGTTCTTCGCATCGACCACGTACACGCCCGCGATGTTGGTCGCGCCGTTCGGGTCTGGCTCGCCTGGCTCACGGGTCGTGGACCCGGCATACGCGCGCGGGTCGCGCGACAGCAGCGCCAGCTTGCGGTCGCGGTCGACGTCCATGTCCTCGTTCTGCCAGAACGTCGAGATCGGGCCCTTGGTCGGGTCGGTGTTGACCGCGGGATCGCCCGGCAGCCGCAGCTCCTCGGCGGTGATCTCGTCGAGCAGCTCAGGGTGCCGCGGGTCGCGCAGCGAGTACGACTTCAGCCCGAACCGGCCCGTGACGAGCATGACGTCGAGCGAACGGCGCTTGTGCGAGCCCCACGCCTTGCCGTGTCCGCGGCCCTTCTTGCCCTTCCCGTACTCCAGGAAGTTGATCGCCGTGGCGTCCTTCGCCTCCGGCAGATTGTCCAGCAGCTGCACGTTCTTGGAGGCGCCCCACGCCGGCGCGGCAAGAACGAGAGTCGCGCTCAGGACTCCGAGCGCCAATCCCTTCCCCCTCAAAGTGCCCTCCAGTCGCCTCTCTTGGACAGTTAGTGGCGACGATACACCACTACCTGAGGCGATTGTCGGCTATGCCGGGACGGCGTCCCGCCAGGGGGCGAGGGCGCGGAGGGCGCTGAGGATCGCCCGTGTGGCGGGGGACTTGTTGAGCGTGTAGAAGTGGATCCCCGGGGCGCCCTTCGCGAGCAGGTCGGCGCATTGGAGGGTCGCGTAGGCGACGCCGAAGTCGGCCACCGCGCCGGGGTCGTCGGCGCGCAGGCCGAGCTCACGCAGCAGCGGGTGCGGGATCGTGGCGCCGCACATGTCCGTGAAGCGCTTGATCTGCTCGAAGTTGGTGATCGGCATGATGCCGGGGACGATCGGGACGTCGATCCCGAGGTCGCGCGCGCGGGCGACGAAGTCCCAGTAGGCGCCGTTATCGAAGAACAGCTGCGTGATCAGGAAGCGCGCCCCGGAGTCGACCTTGGCCTTCAGGTAGCGCAGGTCGCTCTCGGCGGAGTCGGCGTGGATGTGGACCTCGGGGAAGCACGCCGCGCCGATCGCGAAGTCGTAGTCGGAGCGGATCATCTCGATCAGCTCGCGCGAGTAGGAGAGGCCGCCCTCGGTGGCGGTCCACTCGGTCTGGCCGGCGGGCGGGTCGCCGCGCAGGGCGAGGACGTTCTCGATCCCGGCGTCGCGCATCAGGTCGAGCGTCTCGCGCAGCTCCCCCACCGTCGCGCCGACGCACGTGAAGTGGGCCATCGCCTCGAGCCCGTGCTGGGCCTTGACCGAGCGCACGATGTCGATCGTCTTGCGCTTCTGGTCGGTGGTGCCGGCGGCGCCGTACGTCACCGACACGAACGTCGGGTCCATGCGCGACAGCTCGGCCAGCGCGCGGCCGAGGTTCCGCTCGCCCTCGTCGGTGCGGGGCGGGAAGAACTCGAACGAGAACGAGGGGTCCGAGCCCGCGGCGAGTCGCTCGTCGATCCGCATCGCCCGCCAGTCTAGGAGTACCTCCGGTACAGCACCTACGGTCCGGAACCCTGAGGTCAAGTGCCGAGCGACCAGCGCTCGGGGCTCTCGCCCTCGTGCGCGGCCTCACCGAGCCGCTCCAGATGGGTGAGCCAGCACAGCGTCTTGGTCAGCAGCCAGGCCGATGTCGCGTCGCTGAAGGCGTCGCCGTACACCGTGCGGGCGACCTCGTAGGCGGTCTGCGCGCCGCCCGCGACCGCTGCCCGCACAGCCTCCAGGCGCTCCGCCACCAACGTGCGGTTGGCCTCGATGTGCCCCGGGACATCCGTGAATGGCCGGCCGTGGCCCGCCAGGGCCAGCCGCGCATCGAGCGCGGCGACCTTGTCGAGTGACGCGAGGAACTCGCCCACCGGGTCGGGCGTGTAGCCGGCGTCGAAGTAGAGCGAGACGCGGCCGAGCAGGTGATCGCCGGAGATCAGCAGCCGCCGCTCGGGCTGGTGCAGGCAGACATGCGAGGGCGCGTGGCCCGGCGTCTCGAGCACCTGCCACTCGCCCAGGTCGGTACTCACGGTCACGCCCTCGACCAGCTCGCGATCGACACGCAGCGTTCCAGCCTGCCCGGATCCCTGGCCGCGGCGCTGCTCGATCCAGCGCTGCAGCGGGGCCTCGGGCACCCCGCTCTGGCGTGCGACCTCGATTCGCCGCACAAGCGCCTGCTCGGGGTCCGCGGCCGTGTGGTGGGCGTGATTCGGGTGCATCCACAGCTCGCAGCCCGCGCGCTCGGCGACCGGAGGCGCCTGGCCGCAGTGGTCGACGTGCGCGTGCGTGCACACGACGAGCCGCACGTGCTCCACACGCAGCCCGGCCTGGTCGAGCGCCCGCTCGAGGTGCGCCATCGAGCCCGGCTCGTGCATCCCGGTGTCGACGAGCACGATGCCGTCGCCGGCGGCGAGCGCGAAGGCGTTGCAGTGCGGGACGCCCGGCCACGGCAGCGGGAGCCGCAGCCGCCACACGCCCGGGATCACCTTCTCCCCCCTCCCGACCTCCCGGCTCCGCGTCGGCTTGCGCACGAGATCCACGGTATTCGAGCGCGGCCCAGCCGTCCCTCGCGCGGCGGCTCCTCGGTTCCCGCTCGAGTCCTTTACTACCGGCTAGAATGGTAAAGAGGATGAGCACGATCTCTCGCAAGAACCAGATCACGATTCCCGCAGAGACAATGCGTGAGGCCGGACTTCAGCCCGGCGACGACGTGCGCGTCGAGAGCGTCGGGCCGGGACGGATCGAGCTGATCAAGGCCGACGCACTGATCGAACGCTACGCGGGTTCCCTCGGAGACGACGTCTACCCGCCGGGCTATCTGGACGAGGTGCGGGAAGGATGGCGGTAGTTGTCTTCGATTCCGATGTCCTGATCGGTTTCCTCAACGCGTCCGACGCCCATCACAACGATGCCGTCGCGGTCGTGCGCGACGCGCTGGCGCCGGGCACGCGCCGGCTGATCAGCGCGGTGAACTACAGCGAGATCCTGGTCGGCCCGATCAAGGCCGGCAAGGAGCAGCGTGATCACGTCGACCACATGCTCGGTCACTTCTCGATCGAAACGATCACTGTCGACATAGCGCTGGCACGGCGGGCGGCGGCGGTCAGGGCGCGCACCGGACTCAGGCTGCCGGACGCCTACGCGCTCGCTACCGCCATCCACGCCGAGCATCGGGGCTACAGCGACGTACGGCTCGCGAGCTTCGATGAGGCCGTGCTGAAAGCGCATGCCGCGTTGCACACCTAGCATCAACGGCGTGCAGGTCGTGGACGAGTTCTTCGCCGCGCTCGGGCGCCGCGACGCGGATGTGCCCGGCATGATCGCGCTCGACATCCGCGCCGAGCTCGAGCGCGCCGCAGCCGCGTGATGGCACGCCAGCGCAAGCTCAAGGCGCCGAACGCCGAGTACCGCTCTCCCGACGGCGACGTGCTCGTCCTGCGCGGCTCGATGTCGCCCGGCACGCGACGCGAGTACGCCGACACGCTCGGCGGCTCCCCGCTCTCGCGCGAGGATGCCTGGCACCGCGGAGTCGAGTTCCTGTTCGAGCGCCTGGCGGTCAGCTGGGAGCTCGCGGGAACCGAGCCGATCACGCGTCAGAAGGAGCTGCTCGCGCGCTTCCGGATGGCGTCGCAGACGGAGCGTGCCTGGATCCGCGACGTCCTGCGCGAGCACGTGGCCGAGCACTTCCCGGAACTGGCCGCGCCATGACGAAGGGCGCGACCACGCGGCGGCGCGAGGCGACGTGACGCCCGGGCTCGATCCGGCGGCGTTCGCGGCGCTGCTGTGCGACTACTGCCTACGGCCCGAGCCGGGCGAGCAGGTGGTCGTGCGCTCGACCACGCTCGCCGCCCCGCTGCTGCTCGAGCTCCAGCGGGCGCTGCTCGAGCGCGAGGCGTGGCCGCTGCTACGGGTCGCGCTGCCCGGGCAGGAGCGCGGGTTCTGGGACGCGGCGCGCGACCGGCATCTCGACAGCTACCCACCCGCGGAGCTCGCGGAGGCCGAGGGCACCGACGCTTCGTTGGCCATCCACGCGCCGGAGAACACCCGCGCGCTCGCGGGTGTCGACCCCGCCCGCACGGCTCGCGCCGCGCGCGCCCGCGAGCCGGTGCGCGAGGCCGCGCTGCGCCGGCGCTGGTGCGTCACAGTCTGGCCGACGCCCGCCGCGGCCCAGCAGGCGGGCATGGCAACCGAGGACTTCGCGGCCTTCGTGGGGCGCGCGCTGTTCCTCGACCGCGACGACCCGATCGCCGCCTGGCACGAGCTGCGCGACCGCCAGGCCGCGCTCGTCGAGCGCCTCTCGACCGCGAGCGAGATCCGGATCGAGGCCGACCGGACCGACCTGACGCTCTCGGTCGCCGGCCGCACCTGGATCAACTCCGACGGCCGGCGCAACATGCCCTCGGGCGAGGTCTTCACCGGCCCGACCGAGACGTCGGCGGAGGGTCGCATCCGCTTCGACATCCCGTCGAGCCCGCGCGGCGTCGAGGTCGCGGGCATCGAGCTCGAGTTCCGCGAGGGCGTCGTCGTCTCCGCGCGCGCCGACCGCGGCGACGAGGTCCTCCAGGCCGCGCTCGCCACCGACGACGGCGCACGCCGCCTCGGCGAGCTCGGGATCGGCACGAACTCCGGCATCGACCGCCCGGTCGGCCAGATCCTGTTCGACGAGAAGATCGGCGGCACCGTCCACCTCGCGCTCGGCCGCTCGTACCCGGAGACGGGAGGCACCAACGAGTCCGCGCTCCACTGGGACATGATCTGCGACCTCCGCCACGGCGGTCGCATCACCGCCGACGGCGAGCCGCTCGCCGTCAGTCCCTGAGCTCGTAGCCGCACGTGCGGACAGCCTCACCCGGAGGTGGGAGGCACCGCGCTGGGAGCGGGCCGCGCTCGCGCGCAGACTGGTGGCATGGCCGCGACCGCCACGGTTCCCTCCCGCGCCGAAACGGGCTCGCGCCGGCTGCGCGCCGGGCGGGACGCCGCGTACGTCGGCCTCGGCGCGCTGACCGGCACGCTGGCATTCGGCGTCTGGGTCGCCGGCGTCACGGTCTCGCTCAGCCTCGCGGTCCTGATCGTCGGCCTGCCGGTCGTGATCGGCACCTTCGCCGTGTTCCGCTGGCTGGCCGACCTCGAGCGGCGGCGCGCGGCGCTCGTGCTCGGCACGCCGATCCCCTCCGTGTACCGCGCCCGCGACGGCCGGCTCGGGCAGCGGCTGATGGCCTCGCTGACCGATCCGCAGAGCTGGAAGGACCTCGCCTACCTCGGCATCTTCGGCGTGCTCGGCTTCACCTGGGGCACGATCTGGGCCAGCGCCTGGGGCTTCGTGCTCGGCAGCCTCACGCTCCCCGCGTGGTGGTGGGCGATGCCCGAGGACGCCGACTCCCTGTGGTTCGCGCTCGACAACACGACCGAGAGCCTCATCACCCCCGTCGTCGGGCTGGCCGCGATCCCGCTGGCCCTGCTGCTCCAACGCGCGCTCGCGGTCTCGCAGGCCACCGTCGCCCGCCGGCTGCTCGCGCCCTCGCTGGCCGCTCGCGTCGAGCAGCTGCAGAAGACGCGGGCCGGCGCCGTCGACACGGCGGCGGCCGACCTCGAGCGGATCGAGCGCGACCTCCACGACGGCGCGCAGGCACGGCTCGTCGCCCTGTCGATGGACCTCGGGATGGCCGAGGAGCGCTTCGACCGCGACCCCGAGGGCGCCCGCGAGCTGGTCGGCGAGGCGCGCGACGAGGCGCGGCGCGCGCTGGCCGAGCTGCGCGACCTGGCGCGCGGTATCCGTCCCAGCCTGCTCAGCGAGCGCGGGCTCGCCGCCGCCGTCACGGCGCTTGCCGCGCGCTCCCCGATCCCCGCCACCGCGCACGTCGACGTGGCCGTCAAGCCGGGTCCCGGCGTCGAGACGGCGGCGTGGTTCGTCGTCTCCGAGGCGCTGGCCAACGCCGCCAAGCACAGCGAGGCGAGGCACGTGACCGTGTGGCTCACGCGCCGCGACGACGAGCTGCGCGTCGAGGTGGTCGACGACGGCCGCGGCGGCGCCAATCCCGCCGGCGGCGGCCTGCAGGGCCTCGCGCAGCGCGTGGCGGCGCTCGACGGGACGCTCGAGGTCCACAGCCCGGCGGGCGGACCGACGGTCGTGCGAGCATCGCTTCCGTGCGCGTCGTCATAGCCGAGGATCTCGCCCTCCTGCGCGACGGGCTCGAGCGCCTGCTGCGCGACAGCGGGATCGACGTCGCGGCCGCGGTCGCCGACGGCCCGGCGCTGCTCGAGGCCGTCGACGCCACCAACCCCGACCTGGCGATCGTCGACGTGCGGCTGCCGCCGGCGTTCCGCGACGAGGGCGTGCGCGCCGCGCTCGAGCTGCGCCGCCGGCATCCCGGCTTCCCCGTCCTGATCCTCTCCCAGTACGTCGAGCGCACCTACGCGGCGGAGCTGCTCGCCGACGGGACCGGCGGCGTCGGCTACCTGCTCAAGGACCGCGTCGCCGACGTGCGCGACTTCGTCGACGCCGTGCGGCGCGTGGCGGGCGGCGGCATGGCGCTCGACCCCGAGGCCGTCATGCAGCTCGTCGCCGGCCACGAGGAGGGCCCGCTGCGCCGGCTCTCCGAACGCGAGCGCGAGGTGCTCGCGCTGATGGCCGAGGGTCGCACCAACCAGGGGATCGCCGCCGAGCTCGACATCACGCCGAGCGGGGTCGAGAAGCACGTCGCCGCGATCTTCACCAAGCTCGGCCTTCCCCCGGCGGAGAGCGCGCACCGGCGCGTGCTCGCCGTGGTCGCCTGGCTCAACCCGTAGGCTCCCGGCCGACATGCGCCGCACGAAGATCGTCGCCACCATCGGCCCGGCCTCGCGCGACCCCGAGACGCTCGTCCGGATGGTCGAGGCGGGCATGGACGTCGCGCGGCTGAACTTCTCCCACGGGACCGCAGAGGAGCACGCCGAGACCGCCCAGCTCGTGCGCGACGCGGCGGGCCGCGCCGGCCGCCAGGTGGCGATCCTGCAGGACCTCCCTGGGCCCAAGCTGCGCATCGGCCCGCTCGCCGACGGCATCGCCGAGCTCAAGCCGGGCGACCACCTGACGTTCGTCTGCGGCGCCAACGGCTTCGAGGGCGACGCCACGCGGATGGCGATCACCTGGGGCGGCCTGGCCGACACCGTCGAGGCCGGCGAGATCGTCTACCTGGCCGACGGCGCCGTGCGCCTGCGCGTGACGACCACGCGCCCGGGCGACGGCGAGATCGACGCCGAGGTCGAGGTCGGCGGCGCCGTCGCCTCGCGCCAGGGGCTCAACATCCCGGGCGAGACGGCCGCGCTCCCCTCCGTGCCGGAGGAGGACCTCAAGCACGTCGCCACAGGAGAGAAGATCGGCGTCGACCTCGTGGCGCTCTCGTTCGTGCGCCGCGCCGAGGACGTGACGTTCCTGCGCAAGCACACGCGCCTGCCGCTGATCGCCAAGATCGAGAAGCCGCAGGCGGTGCAGCGCGCCGAGGAGATCGTGCGCGCGGCCGACTGCGTGATGGTCGCGCGCGGCGACCTCGGCATCGAGATGCGGATCGAGGACGTCCCGATCGTGCAGAAGCAGGTGATCGCGCTGGCCGGCGCGCTCGCCCGCCCGTCGATCACCGCCACGCAGATGCTCGACTCGATGGTGCGCTCCTCCCGCCCCACGCGCGCCGAGGTGACCGACGTCGCGAACGCGATCCTCGACGGCACCGACGCGGTGATGCTGTCCCAGGAGAGCGCCGTCGGTGACTACCCGGTCGAGTCGGTGGCGATGCTCGCCTCGATCGCCGCGCGCACGGAGCTCACGGCGCCGTACCGGGAGTGGAACGAGCACCGCGTGCGCCGCGACCGCCGCGACCCCGCATACACACTTGCCTACACGGCGTGCCGCGCCGCGCACGAGCTGGGCCTCGCCGCGCTCGTATGCCCGACGCTGAGCGGCCGCTCGGCGCGCCTGATCTCCGCGCACCGCCCGACGGTGCCGATCTACGCGCTCTCCCCCGGCCGCGAGACCGTCCGGCGCTGCGGGCTGATGTGGGGCGTGCAGGCGGGGTCGATGCGCCGCTACGAGACGACCGAGGACCTGATCGCGGCGGCCGCCGCGCGTGTCGTCGAGCTGGGCTGGCTCAAGTCCGGCGACCGTGTAGGCATCACGGCCGGCCTGCCGTCCGGCAAGCCCGGCACGACAAGCCTCTTGCAGATTCAGGAAACGTAACGTCGCACGAAGATCACCGGGTGGGGTTTCCGGTGACAACGTAACGTCGTCCGTAGATCGCCGGGTGGGGTTTCCGGTGATCGAAGGGCGAAACCCTGTCATCCATAAAAACGCGCTTCAGCTACTCCTAGTTCGGTGACAGGGTCGTCGCCGTACATCCACTCCCGGGCGATCCGGTGCCAGTTCCCGCGCGCGCCGAGCTGGGACAGCACGGCGAGCGTGAGCAGCTCCACGCGGCGGCCGAAGAGGTGGTCGGCGGGCAGCGTCTCGTGGCGCATCTGCCCGAAGTGCGAGGACCGCGGGTCGGACATCTCGATCATCACCTCGGTCGCGATCTCGGGCGAGAGGTGCACCTCCTCGTCGAGCACGTACCACCACGTGGAGTCGAGGAACTGGGCGAGCAGCTTGTCGGGGCGGAAGCGGTCGGGCTCGCGCAGGAAGCCGGTGCGGCTGAAGATCTCGTGCAGGCGCTCGGCGTCGCCCTCGTGGCCCGCGCGCTGGCACTCGAGCTCGATCTCGATCAGCTCCGCGGGCATGATCTTGAACAGCCCGAAGTCGAGGAACGCGACGTACCCGTCGGGCTGCAGCAGGAAGTTGCCCGGGTGCGGGTCGCCGGAGAACTGGCGGTGGCGGTACATGCACCCGAAGAAGAAGCGGAAGATGATCTCCCCGACGCGGTCGCGCGTGTCCTGGTCGAGCTCCTTGATGGCGTCGAACCCGAGGCCGGTCACGTACTCGCTCACCAGCACCTTCTCGCGAGAGAGCGAGGTGACGACCTCGGGCACGCGGATGAACGGGTGGTCGCGGTAGATGCGGGCGAGCGTGCGCTGGTGCTGGGCCTCGAGCTCGTAGTCGAGCTCGTCGCCGATCCGGGCGCGGATCTCCTCGGCGGTGCTCTTGACGTCGAGCCCGGGGGCGATCCGCTTCATCAGCCGCAGGATCATCCCCAGGTTCTGCATGTCGGCCCGCACCGCCTGGGCGACGCCCGGGTACTGCACCTTGACGGCCACGTCGCGGCCGTCGTGCAGGCGCGCGCGGTAGACCTGGCCGATCGAGGCGGCGGCGATCGGCTCGGAGTCGAACGCCTCGAAGACGTCGTCGATCGACTCGTCGTACTCGCTCTCCATCACCTTGCGCATGTCGGCGAAGCGGACCTTGGGCGCGGCGTCGCGCAGCTCGCCGAGCTTGCGCTGGAACTCCTCGCGATGCTCCTCGGGGACGAGCCCGACGTCGAGGAAGCTCATGACCTGCCCGAGCTTCATCGCCGCGCCCTTCATCGTCCCCAGCGCGGCGACGATCTGCTCGGCCGCCTCGAGGTTGCGGCGCTCGAGCGCGGCCTGGCGGCCGTCCTCCGAGCGCGTCAGGTTGGCCGCTCGTGTGCCCAGGTGCCGGGCGGCCTGGCCGGCGGCCAGCCCGGACACGCGTGCGGTGCGCGCCACGCGCGAGGTCGGGATCTTGTCCTTGGCCACTACGGGGTTACGGTAGGCGCTGGGGTGGCCTCCGGCGCGCCCGGTGTGACCGTCGGCTCCGGCGTGACCGTCGGCTCGGCGGTCGCCTCCGGCGTCGGCGTGGCCTCCTCCGTGCTCTCCGGCGTCGCGTCCGGGCCCGGGGTCGGCGTCGCCTCCTCCTCCCGCTGCTGGCGGTCGCCGCCGAAGAAGGTCGTGGTCGAGTCGCGCGACGCGGAGCCGCCGAACACGAGCTCGGATAACGTCAGCGCGGCCACGCCCAGCACGAAGGCGACCAGGCCGGTGACGACCGCCAGCCGCCAGTGGCGGCGGAACGGCGCCCGCTCGCGCAGGCCGAAGGGATCCTCGCCGCGCCCGCTCTCCACCCGCTCCGTTCGCGGCAGCGGGTCGAACGGCTCGTCCGGCGGGCGCTCGCCGAGTGGCTCGGGCTCACCCGCGGCGCCCGGGCGCCGCGCGACGCGCGAGGTGGCGGTCGTGAGCTTCTCGGCCGGATGCTTGAGGCCCTCGGACACGAGCGCGACGATCACCGGGGTCATCGCCGTGGCGATCAGCGTGCCCCGCTCCCAGATCATGGGCACGACGACCGCCGCCGCCACGGCGGCGCCGGCGGAGATCGCCAGCGTCTGGACCGAGATGCCGCTGCTCTCTTGCTGCGCCATGCCCTCCTGTTCTAGCGGCTCACCTTCGAGCCGGGCACGATGTCGTCGGAGCCGTCCGGCCAGCGCACCCACGCCTTGTGGCCGCCGTCGTAGTCGTCGCCCAGCAGGATCAGCGTGGCGGGCTCCCCGAGCGCCGTACAGGGGTCTGACCCCTCCTCGTCGACTCCGCGCCAGATGCGCACGAAGCGGTTGGACTCGAGCTCGTCGGCGACCGTCGTCGGGTCGGTGTGGCCGGGCCGGATCGTGGTCTCAGGCGGGAGCTCGAGCAGCACGTCCATGATCGAGCTCCGGAGGTCCTCGTAGCCGGTGGAGCCGGGCGCGCGCACGCCGCCGACCGAGCCCTTGAAGAGGGTGTCGCCGGTGAACACGTTGCCGTCGACGACCAGCGAGAGCATCCCCGCGGTGTGACCGGGGGTGTGCAGGGCGCGGATCGCCAGGCCCCCGATCGTCAGCTCGTCGTCCGGCTGCAGCTCGCCGGTCGTGCCCGGGACCTGCTCCTCCGGATGGGCGAGCACCTGCGCGTCCGGCCAGCGCTCGAGCACCTCGCCCAGCTCGGCGACGTGGTCGTGGTGGTGGTGCGTGAGCAGCACGTGGGTCAGCGTCAGGCCGAGCTCGTCGGCCTTCGCCAGCAGCGGCGCGACGGGCCCGCCGGCGTCGACGAGGAACGCGTCGCCGCCCTCGGCCGCCGCGACGAGGTAGGTGTTGGAGAGCCAGTCCGGGCTCATCGACCGCTCTACGATCATGGGGCTCATGGAACTCATTCATACCTGCTACCGCATCGGCGACATCGACCGCAGCGTCGCGTTCTACGAGGCGCTGGGCTTCGAGGAGCGCCGCCGGATGCCCATCCGCGACGAGGCGATCAACGTCTTCATGGGCCTCCCGGGCGACGGCGACCGGCTCGAGCTGACCTACAACCACGGCGTCGACGCGTACGAGCTGGGCACCGGCTACAACCACATCGCGCTGACCGTCGACGACATCGACGCCACGCTCTCCCAGCTCGGCGACAAGGGCATCGAGCCCGAGAAGCCGCCCTACCAGGTCCGAGCGGGCGGCTCCCGGATCTGCTTCGTCCGCGATCCCGACGGCTACCGCGTCGAGCTGATCGAGCGGTCGTAGCCGCTAGCGGGATTCTGGACCAACGGGGAGTCCGTCGCCGCCGGCGACGGTTACGGTCGCCCGATGATCAGTCGCACACTGGCGCTCGCCGCCGTTCTCACGCTCGTCCTGTCGGCCTCGGCGTCGGCCGCCAAGACGGGTCCGTACAGCGGGGCCTCCGTGAACAAGGAGATCTACTACTACGGAGACATCGAGCCGCGGACGGACAAGGGCACGGTCGCGTTCAAGGTCAAGTCGAACGCCGTGAAGAAGTTCAAGCTCAAGGGCCAGGAGATCATGTGCGGCGCCACGTACTTCGAGGTCCCGGTCTCGGTGGCGAAGATCGAGCTCAACGCCGCCGGCAAGGGCAAGAAGACCTATACGAACCCGAACCTGGGGCCGTTCGTGGTCAAGATCAAGGTCGGCGACAACGGCAAGGCCTCCGGCTCGATCACGCCGACCGGGCTGTGCCGTGGCAAGGTGACCTTCTCGGCGAAGCAGAGCTGACGCGCAGCCGCCGCGGCGGCGCGCGTCGCCGCGGCGGATCCATCGGCGCCCTGGCCTAACGTAGTCGGCCATGAGCGAGCGCCGGTTGGCCGTCGTCGACCTCGGGTCGAACTCCTTCCGGCTCGTGGTGTTCTCCTGGGTCGAGAACGGCTGGTGGAAGCGGACCGACGAGATCCATGAGGCCGTGCGGATCGGCGAGGGGCTGGATGCCGCCGGGGTGCTCGCTCCCGAGCCGATGGAGCGGGCGCTGGAGACCGTCGAGCTGTACGCGCAGTTCTGCCGGGCGGCGGGCATCGACGACGTGCGGGCGGTGGCGACGTCGGCGATCCGGGACGCGTCCAACCGCGACGAGTTCCTCGACCGGGCCGCGCTCGACGTGCAGGTGCTCTCGACCGAGCAGGAGGCGTTCTACGGGTACCTCGCGGCCGTCAACTCGACGACGCTCGCCGACGGGGTGGCGCTCGACCTCGGCGGCGGCTCGATGCAGCTCACGCGCGTCGAGGGCCGGCAGGCGGTGGAGATGCGCTCGTGGCCGCTGGGCGCGGTGCGCATGACCGAGCGGTTCCTCGACAAGGAGCGCGTGAAGCCGAAGCACCTCAAGGCGCTGCGCGCGCACATCGCCGAGGCGCTCGACGGCTTCCCCTTCCTCGAAGGGCAGCTGGCCGGCATCGGCGGCACGGTGCGCAACCTCGCGGCCGCCGCCGTCGTGCTCGAGGACCTGCCCTCGTTCGGCGTGCAGGGCTTCCCTCTGCGCAAGGCGACGCTCGACCGGCTCGTCGATCACCTGGCAGAGCTGACGCCGGCCGAGCGGGGGCGCGTGCCGGGCATCAAGCCCGAGCGCGGCGACCTGATCCTCGCGGGCGCGGTCGTCGTGCAGTCGGTGATGGACGCCGGAGGCTTCGACTGCATGGAGACGACCGAGGCCGGCCTGCGCGAGGGCGTGTTCTTCGGCTCGCTGCTGGCCGACCGCGACCCGCCGCTGTTCGAGGACGTCCGCGAGGCGTCGGTGCGCAACCTCGCCGCCCAGTACCACGCCGACGTCGCCCACACCGAGCACGTCGCGCGGCTGGCGCTGAGCATGTGGGACGTGCTCAAGACCGGCAACGGCCACGAGCGCGAGCTGCTGCGGGCGGCGGCGGTGCTGCACGACATCGGCACGGCCGTCGACTACGACGACCACCACAAGCACTCCCGCTACCTGATCCTGAACGCCGGCCTGCCCGGCTTCTCCCCGCGCGAGACGGCGATCGTCGGCCAGATCGCGCGCTACCACCGCAAGGGCTCGCCGGGCGCCGGCCCGTTCGGGCCGATCATGCGCAACGGCGACGCCAAGCTCATCACCCGCTGCTCGGCCGTCCTGCGGCTCGCCGAGCAGCTCGAGCGCTCGCGCGACCAGGCCGTCGACACGCTCGCGGTCGAGGTGCACGACGACTGCGTGGAGCTGGTGCTCGACGCCCACGAGGACGTCGCGGTCGCCCGCTGGGCGGCGCTCAAGCAGCGCGAGCTGTTCGAGGACGCGTTCGGGAAGCGGCTCGAGATCAGCGTGGGGCGGGCTGCGGCTCAGCCGGCCCCGTCGTGACCAGCTCGCGCTCGGACACCGCCTCCACGACCTCCTGCTCGGCCTCCTCGCGGCCCTCGTCGGGCTCGGCGTCGCAGCTCACGCGCATCATCCCGGTCGCGACCTTCTCGTCGCCGACCACGATCAAGCCGCAGATGACGTCGCCCTCGTCCCAGCCGATCCGCTCGAGGTCGAACCAGGAGAGGTGCACGCGGTTGGCCTTGCCGCCCCACGGGCAGCTCGAGTCGTGGACGTCCTTCGCCTTGCAGACGGCCTGCATGTTCTTGGCGGAGGCGTCGAGATTGGCCACGGGCCAAGGGTACCCTCAGCAGCCGTGACGTTCCCGCCGGGCATCCTCGCGCGCGGGCCCTGGCAGCGCGGCCAGGTCGCGGTCCGCTGGCACGAGCAGTCGTTCGAGCCCGCACCCGGCCAGAGCGCCGAGGCCGACCGCGCGATCGCCGCGCTCGAGGACCGCGGCTCGCCCGCCCACGACGGGCTGGCGGCGCGCCTGTGCGCGTTCGAGGCCGACGCGGGAGAGCTGCGGCTCGAGCTGCAGCCCGTGCGCTGGTCGCTGCGGCTCGGCGAAGACGCCGAGGGCTCGCTCTCAGTGCTGTGCGTGGCGCGCGATGTCGAAGGTCGTTGGCTGGCCGGCCGCCGCGCGCCGTGGGTGGCGACCTGGCCCGGCCGCTGGGCGCTCGGGGCGGGCGGCTCGGTGGAGGTCGGCGAGGATCCGGTCGAGGCGCTGACCCGCGAGCTCGAGGAGGAGTGGTCGGTGCAGCCGCAGCGGCTCGCGGTCGAGGCGCTCGTCTCGCTCCCCACCGGTCTCGTCATGCTCGTGGGGCAGGCGTGGCTGGCCGATGGCGCCAGGGTCGAGCGCGACGCCGAGCACGACGCCCACGCCTGGTGGCCCGCGGAGCCGGACGCGTGGCCGGACGAGGCCGACCCCGTGCTTCGCCACATGGCCACGCTGCTCGCCCCGTGATCACCTTCACCCGTCTCAAGTACCTCTCGTTCGCCCACTCCGGCGTCTACCTCGCCCTGCTCGCGCTGTGGCTCACGGACGGGCCGGCCACGCCGCGGACGGTGCTCGGCTGGGCGCACGGCGTCGGCTGGATCGCGATGTCGCTGCTGTGCATCGTGGCCGTCCGGCAGCGCGTGATCCCGCTCTGGCTGGCGGTGATGGTGGCCGTCGTCGGTGGCGTCGGACCGTTTGCCGGAAGCATCGGCTTCGTGGTGCGTGAACGCCGCGCTGCAACGCCCGGAGGCCCGTTGGAACGCGGTATGGTCTAACGCCAGCGATGGCGGTCAACACCACGGTGGAAGTGACCATGCCGCAGATGGGCGACTCGGTCTCCGAGGGCACCGTCCTGGAGTGGCATAAACAGGAGGGCGACAACGTCGCCGAAGACGAGGTACTCGTAGAGATCTCCACCGACAAGGTCGACGCCGAGGTCCCCTCTCCCGCCGCCGGCACCGTCGCCAAGATCCACGCCGCCGAAGGGGACACGATCAGCGTCGGCGCCGTGCTCGCCGAGATCTCGCCGAACGGGGACACGCCCGCCGCCCCGCCGAAGGACGAGGTCGCCGAGGAGGCTCCCGCCGACGACGCGAGCGACACCGGTGAGACAGTGGACATCGTGATGCCGGCGATGGGCGAGTCGGTCTCCGAGGGCACGATCCTCGAGTGGGCCAAGCAGCCCGGCGAGGCCGTCGAGGAGGACGAGACGGTCGTCGAGATCTCCACCGACAAGGTCGACGCCGAGGTCCCGGCACCCGCGTCGGGGACGATCGAGGAGATCCTCGCGCAGGCCGGCGACACCGTGACCGTGGGCCAGGTCATCGCTCGCATGACGACCTCGAACGGCGCGAGCGCCACCACCACCGCCGCCGCCGCCAAGGCGCCCGAGCCGACGAGCGCGCCGCGCCCGCAGGCCTCTACCCCGGCCGCGCCGCCGCGCGACGATCTCAAGGCCACGCCCGTCGCCCGCCGGGTCGCCGAGGCGAACGGGATCGACCTCGCCGCCATCCAGGGCAGCGGCCCCGCGGGCCGGATCTCGAAGGCCGACGTGCTCGCCGCCGAGGACGACGGCGCGGCCCCGGCCGGCGTCGCGACGGCCGAGACCACGACCCTGCTCAAGGGCGCGAGCGCGGTGCTCGCCCGCTACATGGACGAGTCGCGGGCGATCCCGACGGCGACGTCGTTCCGCACCATCACCGTCACGACGCTCGACGAGCGCCGCAAGCAGCTCAAGGCCGAGGGCCAGCGCGTCTCCTTCACCCACCTGATCGCGTACGCGATCGCGCGCGCCGCGACCGAGCAGATGCCGGTCATGGCCCGCGCGTTCCAGGAGATCGACGGCAAGCCGCACGTCGTCGACGCCGGCGCGGTCAACCTCGGGATCGCCGTCGACGTGGAACGCAAGGACGGAGGGCGGACGCTGATGGTCCCGGTGATCCGCGACGCCGGACGGCTCTCGTTCTCCGACTTCCTCGCCGCCTTCGGCGACCTGATCGAGCGCGCGCGCGAGAACCAGCTGACCGCGGATGACCTCCAGGGCGCCAACCTCTCGCTCACCAACCCGGGCGGGATCGGGACGATCGCCTCGGTCCCGCGGCTGATGCCGGGCCAGGGCACGATCGTCGCCACGGGCGCGATCGGCCTCCCGCCGGGGACGGCCGGCGTGGCGGGCGCCGAGAAGGTGATGACGATGACGTCGACGTACGACCATCGCGTCATCCAGGGCGCCGAGTCCGGGCAGTTCCTGCAGGTGGTCGAGCAGTACCTGCAGGGCGAGCACGGGTTCTACGAGCAGGTCTTCTCCGATCTGGGAGCCGCGCTCTCCGCTCCCACCGTCGTGCCGGCCAAGTCGGCCGCGGCCGCGCCGGCACCTGCGGCTGCGCCCGCCGACGGCGCCGTGCCGAGCGAGCAGCTGCTGCAGGCGGTGCAGGCCGCGACGTCGCTGATCAAGGCGCACCGCACGCACGGGCACCTGGCGGCGCGGCTCGACCCGCTGGGCTCAGAGCCCGAGGGCGACCCGGCGCTCGAGCCCGAGACGGTGAACCTGACGCCGGAGATCATGCAGCAGATCCCGGCCAAGATCCTGCGCATGTACGTGCCCGGCGCCACGCTCGCCGACGCGTTGCCGCACATGCGCGAGACGTACTGCGGCACGATCGCCTACGAGATCGAGCACATCGCCTCGCACCGGCAGCGCATGTGGCTGCGGGAGAAGATCGAGTCCGGCGCCTTCCGCGCGCCGTTGTCGGCCGACGAGAAGCGCAAGCTGCTGCGCCGGCTGACGCAGGTCGACTCGCTCGAGCGCTTCATGCACAAGGCCTACCTGGGCCAGAAGCAGTTCTCGATCGAGGGCCTGGACATGACGGTCCCGATGCTCGACGAGATGATCCAGCTGGCCGCCGACGCGGGCGCGCGCGAGGTCGTGCTCGGCATGGCCCACCGCGGCCGGCTGAACGTGCTCGCCCACAACCTCGGGCGCGCGTACGAGACGATCTTCCGCGAGTTCGAGGGCGCGTCGTCGATCGAGGCCGTGACCACGATCCCGCAGGGCGGCACCGGCGACGTCAAGTACCACCACGGGGCCCAGGGCACCTACCAGCTCGAGGGCGACGGCTCGATCATCGTGCGGCTCGAGTCCAACCCGAGCCACCTCGAGTACGTCTCGCCGGTGGTCGAGGGCGCGACGCGCGCGATCCAGACCTCGCGCACCGGCCCGCACGCCTCGCTCGACACGAACGCGGCGATCCCGATCATCCTCCACGGCGACGCCGCGATGCCGGGCCAGGGCGTCGTCTCCGAGACGCTGAACCTGCAGGCGCTCGACGGCTACACCGTCGGCGGCACGCTGCACATCATCCAGAACAACCAGGTCGGCTTCACGACCGATCCGGACGACTCGCGCTCCACCCGCTGGGCCTCGGACCTCGCGAAGGGCTTCGACGTGCCGATCATCCACGTCAACGCCGACGACGTCGAGGCGTGCGTCTCCGCGGTGCGCCTGGCCTTCGCCTTCCGCCAGGAGTTCGGCCACGACGTGGTGATCGACCTGATCGGCTACCGGCGCTTCGGCCACAACGAGGCCGACGAGCCGGCGTACACGCAGCCCGAGATGGCGGCCATCATCAAGGCCAAGACGGCGGTCCGCGACCTCTTCGCCGCCCAGCTCGTGGAGTCCGGCGTGCTCACCCAGGAGGAGGCCGACGCCGTCCAGACCGACATCTGGGACGCGCTCGCACGCCGCCACAAGGCGCTGAAGGAGGAGCTGTCGACGGCGGGCGCCGAGCAGCCGACCGGCGGGTATGAGCTCGACCGCTCGCCGTCGCCCGAGGTGCGCACGGCGGTCGACGCCGACAAGCTGCAGTCGCTGAACGACGACCTGCTGCGGGTTCCCGAGGGCTTCACGGTCCACGCGAAGCTGATCAAGCAGCTCGAGCGCCGGCGCGAGACGGTCGGGCCCGACGGCGGCATCGACTGGTCGCAGGCCGAGGCGCTCGCCTTCGCCTCGCTGCTCGAGGAGGGCACGCCCGTGCGGCTGACGGGCCAGGACACCGAGCGCGGGACGTTCTCCCAGCGCCACCTCGTGCTGCACGACGCGAAGACCGGCCAGCGGATCTCCCCGATCCAGAGCCTGCCGGGCGCGAAGGCCCCGATGGAGCTGCACAACACGCCGCTGAGCGAGATCGCGTGCCTGGGCTTCGAGTACGGCTACTCGATGGAGGCGCCGGAGACGCTGGTGCTGTGGGAGGCCCAGTTCGGCGACTTCGTGAACTCGGCTCAGGTGGTGATCGACCAGTTCATCGTCTCCGCGCTCTCCAAGTGGGGGCAGACGACGCGGCTGACGCTGCTGCTGCCGCACGGCTACGAGGGGTCGGGCCCGGAGCACTCCTCGGCGCGGCTCGAGCGCTTCCTGATCCTGGCCGCCGAGGGCAACATCCGGGTGGCGAACCTGACCACGCCGGCGCAGTACTTCCATCTGCTGCGCCGCCAGGCGCGGGTGGCCAAGCAGCGCCCGCTGGTGATCATGACCCCGAAGTCGCTGCTGCGGCTGCCGCAGGCGACGTCGCGGGTCGAGCACCTCGCCGAGTCGCGCTTCTTCCCGGTGCTGGCCGAGCCGCGGATCGACGAGCAGAAGGTGCAGCGGCTCGTGCTCTGCACCGGCAAGGTCTACTACGACCTCAAGGGCCACGCGACGCGCGAGAACAACGAGGGCGTCGCGATCTCGCGCGTCGAGCTGCTGTACCCGTTCCCGCAGCAGCAGATCCTCGACGAGGTGGCGCGCTACCCGAACCTGCGCGAGGTCGTGTGGGTGCAGGAGGAGCCGCGCAACATGGGCGCCCGCGCGCACATGTCCCCGCGCCTGCTCCACATCCTCCCCTCGCCGCTCGAGTTCGGCTACGTCGGGCGCCCCGAGCGCGCGTCGCCGGGCGAGGGCTACCCGGCCGCCCACACGGTCGAGCAGACCCGCATCATCCGCACCGCGCTCGACCTCGCCGAGCCGGTCTCGGTCAACCCGGTCAAGCTGCCGGGCGAGCGCTGAGCGCGCGCAGGCGTGCCACGGCGCCGTCGCGCGCCGACCTCGTGCTCGCCCGCATCCGCGACACGCCTCCCGGCTTCGTGCGTGCCTACAGCGACGTGTCGCCCGGCGCTCCGAGGTTCGCGGGCACGGTGCTGGCTGCCACCGACGACCCGAGCGTGCCGTGGCACCGGATCGTGCGTGCCGACGGCTCGATCGCGACCCACCCGCCCGCGAGGCAGCGCGCGCTGCTGGAGGCCGAAGGGGTGCCGTTCCGCGGCGAACGGGTCGACATGCGGGTCGCGCGGCTGCCCGCGTAGCCTGTGGCCGCATGTGGCTCCAGCGGGAGGTGACGCTCCGGCCGCGCCCGCGCGGCTTCCATCTCGTCACCGACGAGGTCGTCTCCGCGGTCCCCGAGCTGCGGGAGCTCCGGGTCGGCCTCGCCCACCTCTTCATCCGCCACACGTCCGCCTCGCTGACGCTCAACGAGAACGCGTCGCCGGACGTGCGGCGGGACTTCGAGAGCTGGTTCGACGCCGCGGTCCCCGAGGACGCGCGGTACTGGACGCACACGATCGAGGGACCCGACGACATGCCGGCGCACATCAAGACCTCGCTCCTCGGCCCGGCGCTCTCGCTGCCCGTCAGCGGCGGCCGCCTCGCGCTCGGCACCTGGCAGGGCGTCTACCTGTGCGAGCACCGCGACCACGGCGGCCCGCGCTCCCTGCTCGTCACCCTCCACGGGGAGACCGGCTAGCCGAAGAGCGTGAGCGCCGGGACGCGCTCGCCGCGGAGCTCGGCGAGGTCGACCTCGACCCATGCGAGCCCGCGCGCCTCCGCCAGGACGCGGGCCTGGGGCTTGACGATCTGGGCGGCGAGCACGCCGCGGCAGTCCGCCATCGCCGGGTCGAGCCGGATCCGCTCCAGGTACCGGCACAGCTGCTCGACCGCGTCGATCGTGCCCACGCGCTTGATCTCGACGGCGATCCAGCCGTCCTCGGAGTCGCGGCACATGAGGTCGACGGGCCCGATGTCCGTCGGAAACTCCCGCCGCACGAGCCGGAAGCCCTCGCCGCACCACTGCGGAGCGTCGGCCAGCAGCACCTGGAGGTGGGCCTCCACGCCGTCCTTCTCCAGCTGCGCGGCGTCGAAGTCCATCGCGTGCGTGACGTCCGACAGCACCTCGACGAGCTCGATCTGGAGCCGATCGTCGCCCTTGAGCTTGCGTACGACGATCCGGCCGGCCTCCTCCTCCACGACCGTCGGCGGCGTCATCCAGTTCAGCGGCTTGTACCCGCCCGCGTCGGCGTGGACGAGCACCGAGCCGTCGGCCTTCAGCATCACCAGCCGGAGCGCCGCGGGAAGCCGCGCGGAGAGGCGGCCGGAGTACTCGACGGAGCAGCGGGCGACGATCAGGCGCATCGGGCGGGTGACGCTAGAGCCCCTACCGGACGGTGCGCGGCAAGGGGCCGGAGCGCCGAGCCGGACAGTAGGGTCCACTGCGTGGGGGCGGAAGACGGAGGGCAGCATCTCGTTGAACTCGAGGCCGTGCGCAAGAGCTTCGGCGACAACGTCGTGCTGGACGGCATCGATCTC
Organism: uncultured Solirubrobacteraceae bacterium; assembly: GCA_963789005.1. Lineage (GTDB taxonomy): Bacteria > Actinomycetota > Thermoleophilia > Solirubrobacterales > Solirubrobacteraceae > DASSUW01. The sequence goes on along the minus strand of CAWBIZ010000011.1, from coordinate 482,326 downwards.
ACGATCGACCGTGGCGAGGTCGTGGTGATCGCGGGGCCGTCGGGGTCGGGAAAGTCGACGATGCTGCGCTGCATCAACGGGCTCGAGGGGATCGACGAGGGCGACGTGCGGTTCGACGGCGCGTCGCTCGCGAAGGCCGGTCGCGACGTCAACCGCATGCGGGCGCAGATCGGGATGGTCTTCCAGCAGTTCAACCTCTTCGCCCACAGGACGGTCCTGCAGAACATCACGATGGCGCCGATCGAGGTGAAGGGCCTCGACAAGCAGGCGGCGCGCGCGACGGCCGACCGCCTGCTGCAGCAGGTCGGGCTGACCGAGAAGGCGGACGCGTTCCCCGCGGACCTCTCCGGCGGCCAGCAGCAGCGGGTGGCGATCGCCCGCGCGCTCGCGATGGAGCCGAAGCTGATGCTCTTCGACGAGCCGACCTCGGCGCTGGACCCGGAGATGATCCGGGAGGTCCTCGACGTCATGCGCGACCTCGCCCGCGACGGCATGACGATGGCCGTCGTCACGCACGAGATGGGGTTCGCGCGCGAGGTCGGCGACCGCATCGTGTTCATCGACGATGGGCAGATCGTCGAGCAGGGCCCGCCACAGGAGTTCTTCGCCGCGGCGAAGAGCGACCGGGCGCGCGATTTCGTGGACAAGATCATCCACCACTAGGGAGGCGGATATGAAGACGAGGCTCTGGGCACTGCTGCTGGCGCTCACGCTGGCGGTGTTCGTGGCGGCCTGCGGCGACGACGAGGAGGAGCCCGCCGGGAGCGGTGCGGAGGAGACCCCGGCCGCCGCCGAGGCGGAGCAGTTCCCCGCCGACAGCACGCTCGGCAAGATCCAGGCCGCCGGTGAGATCAAGATCGGCGTCAAGTACGACGTGCCGCCGTTCGGGTTCAAGAACCCGCAGAACGACGAGATCGAGGGCTTCGACGTCGACTTCGGCAAGGCGATCGCCGAAAAGCTCGGGGTCGAGCCGCGGTTCGTCGAGGCGATCTCCGACAACCGGATCCCGTTCCTGCAGGACGGGACGGTCGACATCGTGCTCTCGACGATGACGATCAACGCCGAGCGCGTGCAGGAGATCGAGTTCTCCGAGCCGTACTACATCGCCCGCGGCCGGATCCTCGTGCCGCAGGACTCCGACATCGCCGGCGTCGACGACCTGGCCGGCCGCAAGGTCTGCACGGCGCTCGGCTCCACGTACGAGGAGACGATCCGCGAGCAGGCCCCGGAGGCCGACCTGCGGCTCGTCGACACCTACTCGGAGTGCCTCGAGCTGGTGCAGAACGGCGCCGTCGACGCGGTCTCGACCGACGACGTGATCCTGACCGGCATGATCATCCAGGACGAGACGCTCAAGCTCACCGAGGGCGAGCCGCTGACCACCGAGCCGTACGGCACCGGCATCAAGAAGGGCGAGACCGAGGTCAAGGAGTTCGTCGACGGCGTGCTGGAGGAGTACAAGTCCGGCGGCGGCTGGGCCGAGTCCTACGAGAAGTGGGTCGGCCAGTACACGGACGAGCCGCAGGAGCCGCCGACGATGACGCTCGAGGAGGCGATCGAAGCCACCTCGTAGTCGCATGGGCGACCTGATCAGCGTTCTCACCGACAACCTCGACGAGTTCCTGTCGGGGTTCTGGGTGACCGTCCGCCTCGTGGTGTTCTCGTTCGTGATCGCCATGGTCGTGGGGACGCTGGTCGCCGCCCTGCGGATATCTCCGAGCAAGCCGCTCCAGCGCCTCGGCGGCGTGTACGTGGAGACGTTCCGCAACACGCCGCTGCTGGTGCTGCTGTTCATCTCGTTCGCCGGGCTGCGGCGCGCCGGCCTGGACATCGGGCCGTGGACGGCGGGTATCGCCAGCCTCGGCCTCTACACCGCGGCGTACGTCGCCGAGGCGCTGCGCTCGGGCGTCTTCTCGGTCTCCAAGGGGCAGATCGAGGCGGCGCTCTCGCTCGGCTACACGTATCTCCAGACGCTCCGTCGCGTCATCTTCCCGCAGGCCTTCCGCACGGTCATCTCGCCGCTCGGCTCGCTGATCATCGCGATGATCAAGAACTCGGCGATCATCGGCGTCTCGCTGCTCGCACTGCCCGACCTGCTCAAGCAGGCGCGGCTCGTGCAGTCGCGCACGTTCGAGACGAACGAGGCCTTCTTCTGGGCCGCCTTCGGCTACCTGATCCTCACGGGCCTCGCGACGCTCGCCATCCGCTCGCTCGAGAAGCGCTACGCGATCCACCGATGAACTACGTCTTCGATCCCGACAACTGGGAGTGGCTGATCACCGGCCGCAACCTGCGGTTCATCCTCGACGGCCTGGCGATCAACCTCGAGATCGCGGTGATCACGATGGTGCTCTCGCTGGCCGCCGGCCTCACGCTCGCGCTCGCGCGCCTCTCGCGGGTCAAGGCGGTGAGCGTCGTGGCCGGCGTGTGGGTCGACGTGTGGCGCAACCTGCCGCTGATCTTCATCCTGCTCTACCTCCTGCTGACGATCCCGAACTCGTGGCGGGAGACCTACGCCGACGCGATCCCGTCGTGGTTCCCCGAGGGCCTGCAGTCCGGCGCCGTGCTCGCGGCCATCCTCGGCCTCGTCCTCTACAACTCCGCCGTCTTCGCCGAGATCATGCGCGCCGGCATCCTCTCGCTCGACCGCGGCCAGGCGGAGGCGGCCCGCGCACTGGGCATGTCCTACGGCCAGGCGATGCGCCATGTCGTGCTGCCCCAGGGCCTGCGGCGGATGGTGCCGGCGACCGTGGGGCAGCTGATCACGCTGAACAAGGACACGACGCTCGTCTACATCCTCACGATCCAGGAGGTCGTGCGGCACGGGCGCATCGTCACCAGCGCCAACTTCTTCGGCGGCGTGCAGGCGCCGATCCTGCAGGTCTTCCTCTTCATCGGGCTGCTCTTCATCGTCATCAACTTCACGCTCTCGCGGCTCTCGCGCCGGCTCGAGGTGCGCGAGCAGCGGCGCACCGCCGGCCCGCCCATCAAGGTCCCGATCGAGGGGCAGGCCGCCTAGGCAGCTTCAGTGAGCTCGCGCGGCGCGGTCGCCAGCACGCGCTCGCGGAGATCGGCGACCTCGGGGTCGGGCCCGAGCGCCAGCGCGCGCTCGCACGCCTCCAGGCAGTCCGAGACGCGATCGGTGCGGGCGAGCGCGTGCGCGAACCGCGCCCAGGCCGCCGGCGAGTCGGGCGCCAGCGCGGTCGCCTGCTCGCAGGCGGTGACCTCGGCGCCGAGGTCGCCCTGCAGGTTCGCGACCAGCGCGAGGTCGAGCAGGCCCTGCTCGCTCGGGCCGGCCTCGCGCGCGCGCTCGAGCGCCTCGCGCGCGCCCGCGCGATCGAAGGAGCGCAGCCGCAGGCGGCCGAGGCGCTCCCATGCCGACGGGTCGCTCGGGCCGTTGGCCACCTCGTGCTCGGCGGCGTCGACGGCCTGGGAGAGCGAGCCCATGTCCTCGTAGATGCGGGCGGCGTAGCGGAACGGGGCCGGCCGCAGCGAATCCTCGCGGGCCCAGTCACGGACCGCGCGGGCGGCGGCCGAGAAGTTGCCGGCCTGCCAGAACGCGAGCGTCATCAGCCGCAGGACCGCCGTGTTGCGGGGGTCGGCGTCGCGCGCGTAGACGAGCCGGCGTGCGGCGAGCTTGAAGTCGCCCTCGGCGAGCGCGTGCTTGGCCGCGGTCATGAAGCGCTCGACGCGCTCGGCGCCGGGGTCGGGCTTCGAGAAGTCGACGAACTGGAGCGAGCCGGCGGGCACCGTGCGGACGCCCAGGTGGAAGCTGACGCGCGCCCATTGCTGGATGTCGTCGCCGCCGCCCGTGAAGTAGATGCCGTTCACGGTCCCGACGCCCCACTCCGGGTAGGACAGGCAGCGCGCGTAGCGGTGCACGACCGAGTGGTCGGGGACCTGGGACGCGAACGGGTCGTGCTTCTCGCGATCCGCGTCGTGCTCGCGGCGGCGCTGCTCCTCCTCGTAGGCGCGCCGGCCCTCCTCGGCCCGGCGCTTGCGGGCGGCGGCCGCGCCCACCTTCACCGCGTTGCGCGTCACGCGTCCGCCGCGCGACTCCTCCGCCAGCTGCTCGAGCTGGTCTGCCGCCTCGTTGATCGCCTTCAGATGACGCTCGTGCTCGAGCTGACGGCCAGGCGGAGCGATGTCCGGATGCCAGACCTTCGCGAGCCGGCGCCGCGCCAGCTGGATGTCGCGCTTGCCGAACGGCGGCTCGATCTCCAGGAGCAGGATCGATTGTGCGATGTCCAGCACGTTCGTCATGACCTATCTACGGTAGCGGCGCACACGATCCGGTGAGCGGCTCGCGCGCACCGGACCGGGGCACCGTCACGGTCGTCAGATCTTCCAGCCCATCTCGGCCTCCCCATTACGTCGAAGGTGCAAGACGTCAAACATTCAGATCTTCCAACCCATGAGGGCCCTCCCTACTCGGCGGTCAGGGCACGCGTCCGCGACCGCAAGCTTGCGTGATCGGATCGCCGGCCTCCAGCCGGCACCCAGTCCATAGCTCCATTCGACCACCCCCATCGGGCGGACCCTGCCCGGCGGTCGACGACTCCCAGGTGCTTCCCTGTTCGGAACTCTACGACGACGACGGATGAAACTCCTCGCGACCCTGGCGGGAGGTCGAGTCACGTACCGGGTTGTCGAACCGGCCAACAACGCACTACCTTCTCGGTGTGATCATCTGGCTGGCCGTCGTCCTCTGGCTCGTGATCGTCGCCTGGTCGCTCGCGCTCATGCGTGCCGCGGGCTCGCGTGAGGACCGGCTGCGGCCGCGCGCCGAGCCGCGCGTGCTGCGGGAGCCGCAGGCGCGCCTGGCTTCGACGTCCGGCCGGCGTCGGGCGCTGTTCGCCGCCGAGGCGACCGTCCTCGCCGGCAGCCTCGGGGCCGCCGCGCTGCTCTCCACGCCGGAGCAGTGGGAGGAGTCGGCGCTCGTCGGCCTGCTCGCCGTCCTCGCCTGGGGGAGCGATTTCCTGACACTCGAGACCAAGCGCGCCCGCATCTCGGGCTCGTTCCTGGGCCTCGTGCTCGCGATGGCGCTCCTCGGCCCCGCTCCCGCCGTCCTGATCGGTCTCGGCTGCGCGGTGACCGACGCGCTTCACGCGCGCACACGCGGGGTGTCGGTACTCGGCAACGCCGCCATCTATTCGTTCTTCCCGCTGCTCGGCGCGCTGATCCTCGACGCTCTCGAGCCGGCCGCGGGCGCCCAGCAGGGCGGGTTCGCGCTCTCGGTGTTCGTGGTCTTCTGTCTGACCAACGTCCTCAACTTCACGATGGTCGCCGGGCACATCGTGCTCACGCGCGGCGGGTCGCTGCGGGAGATGTTCCAGCGCGTCTTCCTGCCGGTCGTCCCCTGGGAGCTGGCGACCGGCTCGATCACCGCGATGGCCGTCTACGGCTTCGAGCTCTACGGCACCGGCGTCATCGCCCTCTTCGTGCTCGCCCTCGGCGTCTGCCAGCTGCTGCTGCGCTCGCTCCTGCGCGGCAACGAGCACGGCGAGGAGGTCATCCGCCGCAAGGACCAGCTCGACGTGCGGCACGAGGGCATGGTCGGGCTGCTGCTGGAGACGCTCGCGCTGCGCGACCCGACCGCCGCCCGGCACGCCGCCGCCGTCGCCCACTACGGCCGCGAGCTGGCGGCCGCGGCCGGGCTCGGCGAGCACGCCCAGGCCGTCGTCCACACCGCGGGCCTGCTGCACGACATCGGCAAGGAGGCGCTCCCGGACCACATCCTGCTCGGCCGCAGCGAGCTGCGCACCGCCGAGCGCCGGCTGATCGAGCGCCACCCCACCGACGGCGCGCGGCTGCTGCTGCGCGTCGAAGGGCTGGGCGAGGTCGCCAACGCCGTGCTGGCCCATCACGAGCGGATCGACGGGCGCGGCTACCCGGACGGCCTGGCGGGCGACGACATCCCCGTCACGGCGCGCATCCTCGCGATCGCCGAGGCCTACGACGTGCTCACCGCGCCCGACTCCTACCGCGTCCCGCTGGGCGCGGCCGAGGCCGAGGACGAGCTGCGCCGGGTGGCCGGCAGCCAGCTCGACGGCCGGCTCGTGTGGCTGTTCGTCACGCAGGTCCTGCGCGGCAAGATCGTCGACCACTCCGGGCACATCGCCGACCTCGAGGCGGAGCTCCAGGTGCAGCGCCGGGTGCGCGGCGTGCTCGACCAGCCGCTCGTGCTCGGCCCGCCCGCCGTTTAGACGGCGGCGGGGCGGAGCGCGAGCTCGTACTCGGCGACGACCGCGGGATCGTCGGGGTTGCCGAGCAGCTCGATGCACTCCTGCTCGGAGGCCGAGCGGACGCCGTCGGCGGTGACCACGCGAGCGACGCGCAGGCCGTCGGGCGTCAGCCCGTGCTCGGCCGCGACGGCCTCGAGGTCGGCCTGGCGGACGCCGGGCTGCACCCACGCGATCCGCCGCACCGCGTCGATGTGGATCGCCTGCAGCGGGCTGAGGTCGAGCAGCATCTCGCCCTCCTCGCCGATCGCCAGGCCCTCGTCGCGGGCGTAGGCAAGAGCGGCCGCGACGTCCAGGACGGACGAGCAGCGGATGGTCAGGGGAGTCGTGGTGTCGAGAAGAAGCGCCATGCCGAGCAGGATCGCCTGGCCCGGGCGTCCCCGCATCGGGGACCTCCCTAGTCAGGCCGCGCGCGGGAGCGGCAGCGCCGGCTCGGCCGCTGCGGCGACCAGGGCCTCGAAGAGCACCCGGTGGCGCTCGAGCCCGACGAGGCCCTCGGCGTGCCACTGCACCCCGACGACGAAGCGCGGGCCCGGATCCTCGATGCCCTCGACGATCCCGTCGGCCGCGCGCGCGACCGCCACCAGCCCGCGGCCGAGGGCGTCGACGGCCTGGTGGTGGAACGAGTTGACGCGCAGCGGGTCGGTGCCCACGAGGCCTCCGAGGCGCGAGCCGGGCTCGACGTGGACGGTGTGCGTGGTCGCCGTCGCGGGCTCGATCTGGCGATGGCCCGGCAGGTGCTGGTGCAGCGTGCCGCCGCGCGAGACGTTGAGCGCCTGCGCCCCGCGGCAGATGCCGAGCACCGGGATGCCGCCGGCGTCGGCCGCGCGCGCGAGCTCCAGCTCGAAGGTGTCGAGGCTCGGCTCGGTCGGCCCCAGCTCCTCGTGGCGGTCAGGCGCCCCGTAGGCGTCCGGGTCGAGGTCCGGGCCGCCCGACAGGCAGATGCCGTCGAGCCGCGCGAGGAAGGCCTGGGCGTCGCCCAGCGGCGGGAGCACGACCGGCAGGCCGCCGCAGGCCTCGATCGCCCGCAGGTAGGTCATCCCGAGCGCCATCTCGGCGTGCGCGGGCTCCCCGTGCCGGCGCAGCGTCCCGGCGCCGCTGGACCGCAGCTCCGAGGTCGTCACGCCGATCAGCGGCTTCATACCCGATTTATCGCCCAGAGCAGGGGGATCCTGGAATGGACATTTGGACAGGATCGCGCCCTCGCCGGTCGACATGCAGTAGGGATCTATCCTCCGACGCCGCATGTCGAGCCAGTACGTCTTCACCATGTACAAGCTGAGCCGGACGCACCCGCCGGACAAGCAGGTGCTGAAGGACATCTCGCTGAGCTTCCTGCCCGGCGCCAAGATCGGCGTGCTCGGCCTCAACGGCTCGGGCAAGTCGACGCTGCTGCGGATCATGGCCGGGCTCGACAAGGACTACCGCGGCGACGCCCAGCTCGCCCCCGGCGCGACCGTCGGGCTGCTCGAGCAGGAGCCGCAGCTCGACGAGAGCAAGGACGTGCGCGGCAACGTCGAGGACGGCGTCGCCGAGCTGCGCGCGCTGCTCGACCGCTTCAACGAGCTGGCCGCCAACTACTCCGACGAGACGGCCGACGAGTTCGCCCGCCTGCAGGAGAAGATCGACGCCGCCGACGCCTGGAACCTCGATTCCCAGCTCGACCAGGCGATGGACGCGCTGCGGCTGCCGCCGGCCGACGCCGAGGTCTCCCGCCTGTCGGGCGGCGAGCGGCGCCGGGTCGCGCTCTGCCGCTTGCTGCTGAGCGCGCCCGACCTCCTCCTGCTCGACGAGCCCACCAACCACCTCGACGCCGAGTCGGTGGCCTGGCTGGAGACGCACCTGGAGGAGTACAAGGGGACGGTGGTGGCCGTCACCCACGATCGCTACTTCCTCGACAACGTGGCGGGCTGGATCCTCGAGCTCGACCGCGGGCAGGGCCTGCCGTTCCGCGGCAACTACTCGAGCTGGCTCGAGCAGAAGCAGACCCGCCTGGCCCAGGAGGAGCGCTCGGAGTCCTCTCGCCAGCGCACGATCGCGGCCGAGCTGGAGTGGGTGCGCACGAACCCGAAGGGGCGGCGGTCGAAGTCCAAGGCGCGGCTGGCCAACTACGAGCGCCTGCTGGCCGAGGAGCGCAACGTCAAGCTCGACCAGGTGCAGATCCACATCCCCGCCGGGCAGCGGCTGGGCGGCCAGGTGATCGAGTCCGAGGCCGTGCGCAAGGGCTTCGGGGAGCGTCTGCTGATCGAGGATCTGAGCTTCGCCCTACCCCCCGCCGGCATCGTCGGCGTGATCGGGCCCAACGGCGCCGGCAAGACGACGCTGTTCCGCATGCTGGTGGGCGAGGAGCAGCCCGACGCCGGCGCGGTCAAGCTCGGCGACACCGTCGACCTCGCGTACGTCGACCAGTCGCGCGATGCCCTCGACCCGGACAAGACCGTCTGGGAGGAGATCTCCGACGGCTACGAGAACATCAAGGTCGGCGATCGCGAGCAGAACTCGCGCGCCTACGTGGCGGGATTCAACTTCAAGGGCTCCGACCAGCAGAAGAAGGTCGGCTCGCTCTCGGGCGGCGAGCGCAACCGCGTGCACCTGGCCAAGCTCCTGCGCCGCGGCGGCAACGTGCTGCTGCTCGACGAGCCCACCAACGACCTCGACGTCGACACGCTGCGCGCGCTCGAGGAGGCGCTGCTGGCGTTCCCCGGCTGCGCGGTGATCATCTCCCACGATCGCTGGTTCCTGGACCGCGTGGCCACGCACGTGCTGGCCTTCGAGGGCGATTCGCAGGTGCGCTGGTTCGAGGGCAACTTCGAGGCCTACGAGGAGTGGCGGCACGAGCGCCTCGGCGCCGAGGCCGACCGCCCGCACCGGATCACGTACAAGAAGCTCACGCGCGCGTAGCACCGCACCTCGAAGCGGTGCGCGGGGTTGATCCGGTCAACGTGTTGCTACTTTGCTCGCCCTGATGGTCTCGGTCGTCGCCTGCCTGGTCCTCGGGCTCGTGCTGCTGGCCTCGGCGGTCCTGAAGCTCGCGGACCCCGCGGGCACGCGGGCTGCCCTGGCCACCTACGGGATCCCCGCGCGCCGTGTCGCGTGGGGCGTGCTCGTGGCGGTCGAGGCCGTGCTCGGCGTCGCCGTGGCCGCGGGCCTCGACGCCGCCGCCTACGCCGCGGGGGCGCTGCTGGCCGTGTTCTGCGGCGCGCAGGCCGTCGCGCTGGCGAGCGGCCGTGCGGGCGCGCCGTGCGCGTGCTTCGGCGCCCGCGGCCGGATCTCGCGCGGCTCGGTGGCGCGCGCGGCCCTGCTCGCCGCCGCCTTCGCCGTGCTCCCGCTGCTGCCCCGCAGCGAGCCCAGCGCCGAGGGCTGGCTGGCGATCGGGCTCGGCACCGCCCTCCTGGGGCTCCTCGCGCTCGGCGTGGCCGTGCTCGCGCTCGCCCGCGAGGTCGGCATGCTGCGGCTCGCGATGGACCCGCGCAGCGGCGCGCTCGAGGTGCCGCACGAGGGGCCGGAGGTCGGCGCGCGGACGACGCTCGCGGCGCGCTTCGAGCTCACCCCCGGCCGTCTGGGCCTGGCGGTCTTCTCGTCCGACGGCTGCGGCCTGTGCCGCGCGCTCGAGCCCGAGGTGAGCGCCTTCGGCGCCGATCCGCGGGTGGAGCTGCGGCGCTTCGACGAGCTGCGCGACGCCGACGCCTGGGCGGCCGCGGACGTGCCCGGCAGCCCGTTCGCCGTGGCGCTGGACGCCGACGGCACCGTGCTCGCCAAGGGCACCTTCAACTCGGGCGCGCAGCTCGAGTCCGTGCTGGCCGCCGCCGAGCGCCGCCGGGGGGCCGTGCGTGCCTAGCCTCAGCGACCGCGTCGCCGCGGGCTCCTCGCGCCGCGGCTTCCTCTCGCGCGTCTCGGGCGCCGTCATGGGCCTGGCCGGAGCGGGCACGGTGGCCGGCCTGGTCGCCCCCGGCGAGGCCGAGGCCTACCACTTCTGCGGGCACATCTACACGACCGACTCGTGCCCGCACCCGACCGGGCTGCCGCGGATCGACTCGCGCGGGTTCCCGCTGCGCGCGATCGACGGCCACCGCGTCGACGACCTCGGGCGGCTGGTCGACGCCGAGAACCGCCCGGTCGACGAGAACGGGCAGCCGCTGACCGACGTCGACGGGCGGGCGCTGCCGGTCGCCACGCGCACCCGCGTGTGCGACGTCGTCGCCGACACGTACGACATCGAGACCGCCGTCGACGGCGCCTGGTTCCGCTGCTGCGGCGGCGTCATCCGCAAGCTCGTGGACTGCTGCTCGCCGAGCCCGCGGCGGATCAACGGCGACGCCTCGCTGACCGGGTACTGCTACCGCGGTCGCAAGGTCTTCTGCGTCATGTACTACGACACCAAGGTCAATTGCTAGAGACGCTTCTCATCCTCGCCGCCGCGGTCGCGGGCGTCACCGGCGCCTGGTCCCCGTGCGGCTTCTCCATGGTCGAGACGCTCGCGCCGCAGGGCTACGCGGGCCGGCTGCGCACGACGCTGGCGGCGTGCGCGACGTTCTCCGCCGGCGCGCTGGTCGGCGGCGCCGCGACGTTCGGCGGGCTCGCCCTGCTGGGAGACGCGCTCGGCGCCGGCGGTACGGCGGCGTTGGGCGTCGCCGCCGCGGTGGCGCTGGCCGCCGCGATCGGCGAGGCGCGCGGCGCCCGCATCCTGCCGCAGGTGCGCCGCCAAGTGCCCGAGTCGTGGCGCCGGCGGATGCCGGTCCCGCTCGCCGCCGGGCTCTACGGCGTGCTGCTCGGCCTCGGCTTCACGACCTTCATCCTCACGTTCGCCGTCTGGGCGCTGGCCGGGGTGAGCGTCGCGCTCGGCGACCCGGCGCTCGGGCTCGCGATCGGCCTCGCGTTCGGCGCCGGCCGGCTGCTGCCCGTGGTCGTGCTCGCGCCCGCGGCGGCCACCCGCGCAGGCGCGGCGTTCCACGCCGCGATGGCGGAGCGGCCGCGGATCCTGCGCTCGCTGCGGGCGGTCGACGCCGTCGCCATGGCGGCGTGCTCCGTCGCCCTGGTGGTCTGATGGCGAGCGCGAGCCGGGCGGCGCTGTACGCGAGCGACCCGAGCGTCGACGGTGCCCTGCTGGCCTGGCACGTCGCCGGCCAGCCGGGGGTGCTCGTGCGCGACGGCCAGCAGCAGCAGCTCGCGGGGACGCACCCCGCGCTCAACGACGCGCGGCTGGCCGTGCTGCGCGACGGGATCATCGACGTCAGCGCCACCTCCGGCGAGCCGTTCCAGGCCTCGATCCCGGCTCCCGGGGCGGACGCGATCGCCGTGTCGGCCCGCTGGGTCGCCTGGCGCGCGCAGGAGGCGGGAGCCGACGCCATCTACGCGGCGCCCCTGCCCGCCGGGCCGCCGCGGCTCGTCCTTCGGCTCGAGGAGCTGGGGCGCCCGGCACTCGAGGGCGACCGCCTGGTCTTCCACGCCGCCGGCCGCCGCGGCGGGCGGATCGTGCTCGCCGACCTCGCGGCCGGCACCCGCCGGGTCGTGCGCAAGGAGCGCCGCGCGCAGCTGCTCAACCCGTCGCTGCACGAAGGCCAGCTGCTGTACGTACGCGCCCACCACCGGCGCCAGGAGCTGCGCCTCGGCGGGCTCTCGCGCCGCTCTCCGCGCCGCGACCGCCGCGTCTGGTCCACCACCCCGACCGGCTTCCGCGACAACGGCTACGAGCGCGGGCGACGCCGGTCGGCCCACAACGATCGCAAGCTGTGGCAGCGCCCGCCGCGCAACCTGTCGGCGAGCCTGTGGACGACCGCGCTGGCCGCCGACGCCGCGTACGTGACGCGGCTGCGCCAGGCCGCCGGACGCACGATGGTGGCCGAGATCCTGCGCGTGGACCGCTAGCGCGCCGGGTAGGCCATCGTCGACACACTTCGGGAGGGAGCATCGATGCTGCGTAGGCATACGCGCGTGCTGGTGGCCGCGGTGGCGACGGCCGCACTGGCGGCGCCCACGGCCCAAGCGGGTCACGGACAGGACCGGTTCGAGAAGGAACCGACCGCGGTCGGCAGCGGCGGCGCGGCCGGAACGGTCGACGCGCTCGCCACCAAGGCGGCGATCGACACCCTGCGCCGCGGCGGCAACGCCGTCGACGCCACGGTCGCGGCCGCCGGCGTGCTCGGCGTGACCGAGCCGTACTCGGCCGGGATCGGCGGCGGCGGCTTCATGGTCATCCGCACGCCGCACGGCAAGGTCACCACGATCGACGGCCGCGAAAAGGCGCCGGACGCGATGAATCCGAACTCGTTCTTCGAGAACGGCGTCGCGCTGGCCTTCAATGACGCGCGCTACAGCGGCCTCTCCGCCGGGGTCCCCGGGACCGTTGCGCAGTGGGACGAGGCGCTCGACCGCTACGGCTCGATGTCGCTACGCAAGCTGCTCCAGCCCGGCATCGACGTCGCCCGCCGCGGCTTCGAGGTCGATCAGACCTTCGTCGACCAGACGACGCCCAACGTCGACTACTTCAACGACATCCCGTCGACGGCTGCGATCTACCTTGATCCCGACGGAACGCCGCGCGACGTCGGCAGCACGCTGCGCAATCCGGACCTCGCGCGCACGTACGAGTACATCGCCCAGCGCGGTGCGCGCGCGTTCTACCGTGGGCCGCTGGCGCGTGCGATCGCCGACGCGGCCGCAGATCCGCCGACCGGCCCCGGTGCCAACCACGTGTGGCGGCCCGGCCTGATGACCGAGGACGACCTCCGCGACTACGACGCGGTCTGGCGCAAGCCGACGCGGATCGACTACAAGGGCCTCGACGTCTGGGGCATGGGGCCGCCGTCGAGCGGCGGCTCGACCGTCGGCGAGGCGCTGAACATCCTCGAGGGCTACCGCCCGCTGGGCGCCGACCGCACGCAGGCCTTGCACCGGTACCTCGAGGCCTCGCGCTACGCGTTCGCCGACCGCGGCGCGTATCTGGCGGACCCTGACTACTACGACGTGCCGCTGAGATGCCTGCTGTCGGACGCCTTCGCGGCCGAGCGGCGCGCGCTCATCACGGAGCGAGCCGCCATAGGCACCGTCGCGGCAGGTAGCTGCCCGACGCGCGGGCACCTGTCGACGGCCGGAGAAGGCCCGTCGACGACCCACCTCACGGTGGCCGACAAGCGGGGCTTCGTGGTGTCCTACACGTTCACGATCGAGTCCACGGGCGGCAACGGCATCGTCGTGCCGGGCTGGGGGCTGTTGCTGAACAACGAGCTGACGGACTTCGACTACAGCTCGACGACCCATCCGAATCGCGCGGACGGCGGCAAGCGCCCGCGCAGCTCGATGGCGCCGACGATCATCACCCGCGACGGCCGGCCGGTGCTGGCCGTGGGCTCGCCCGGCGGCTCGATGATCATCACCACCGTGCTGCAGGTGCTGGTCGAACGGCTCGAGCTCGGGAAGTCGCTGCCGGAGGCGATCGCCACGCCGCGGGCGTCGCAGCGCAACACCGCGACCGCGACGACGATCGCGGAGCCGAACTTCCCCGAGCGGCCGGCGCTCGAAGCACGCGGCCATGTGTTCGGAGCCAATCAGACCGAGATCGGCGCCGTCACCGGCATCGAGTTCCTGCGCGGCGGCCGGATGCTGGCGGCGGCGGAGCCGACCCGCCGCGGCGGCGGCAGCGCCGCCGTGGTCAGGGACCGTCGCTGGTGAGGTAGTCCTCGAGCACCGGCAGCAGGGCGCGGGCGTCGTCGACCACGGCGTCCGCGTCCGCCAGCGCCTCGACGGCGAACGGCCCGGTGGCCACGGCCACCACGCGCACGTCGTCGGCCCGCGCGCACGCGATGTCGCGCGGCGTGTCGCCGATCACCACCGTCCGATCGCGCGGCCAGCCGCCGGCGCGAGCGCGGGCGATCGGCGGCAGCTCGGCGCGCGAGGCGTGGTCTGAGCCGAAGCCGCCCTGGCCGGGCTCGAAGTGGTCGCCGATCCCGGCGCGGGCGAGCTTCAGCCGCGCCACCGGCTCGAGGTTGCCGGTCACCAGCGAGAGCCGGAAGTCGGCCTCGCGCTCGGCGAGCTCGCCCAGCAGCTCGACGATCCCCGGCGCCACGTGGCCGGACAGGTCGGGCAGGCACAGCTCGGCGAACGCGTCGACGGCGGCCGCCTGCACCTCCCCCCAGCGCGCGGCGAAGTCCTCCTCCGAAACGCCCGCGGTCGCCAGCAGGTCGCGGATGATCGCGCCGTCCGTGCGCCCCGCGGCCTCGACGCCGTGGGCGTCCGGCAGCGTCACGCCGTGGACCTCCTCCGCCGCCCGGCGCAGCGCCTGCGCGTGCTCGACCGAGGCCCGCTGCAGCAGCGTGCCGTCGATGTCGAACAGCAGGAGCAGCGGCGCGGTCAGCGCTTCAGGTCCAGGCCGGGCTCGAGCCGCTGGGCGAACGCGGCGATCAGCTTCGCCGTGTTCTCGACGTCGTCGAGCTGGACCATCTCCACCGGCGAGTGCATGTAGCGCAGCGGGACGGACACGACGGCCGACGGGACCCCCGCGCGCGAGACGTGGAACGCGTCGGCGTCGGTGCCCGTGCTGCGCGCCGAGGCGGCGACGGTGAACGGGATGCCCTCGGCCTCGCCGGCCGCGTGCAGCAGCTCGAACACCGTGTGGTCGAGCGTGGAGCCGCGCTGCAGCACCGGCCCGGAGCCGAACGGGTGCTTGCCGAGCTCCTTCTCGTCGGTCCCCGGCGCGTCGGTGGCGAACGTGACGTCGACCACGACCGCGATGTCGGGGCGCAGCGAGTAGGCGGTCGTGTGCGCGCCGCCGAAGGTGATCTCCTCCTGCGCCACGGCGACCGCGGCCACGTCGCCGGGAGCGCCGCCGGCCTCGGCCACCAGCCGCGCCGCCTCGAGCGCGACGAAGCAGCCGAGCCGGTTGTCCATCGAGCGCGAGAGCACGCGGTCGTTGGGCAGCTCGACCGGCTCGCCGGCGATCACCGCGACGTCGCCGACCCGCACGCGCGAGCGGGCGTCGTCGCCGTCCTTGGCGCCGACGTCGATGTGCAGGGTCTTGAGCTCGGGCGCCTTCTTGCGCTCCTCGTCCTTGAGCAGGTGGATCGGCTTCTTGCCGACGGCGCCCGGGACGCGCCCGTCGCGCGTGATCACCTCCACCCGCTGGCCGACGAGGATCACCGGGTCCCAGCCGCCGACGCCGGTGAACCACAGGAAGCCCTCGTCGTCGATGTGGTGGACGATCAGGCCGATCTCGTCGATGTGGCCCACGACGGCCACGAACGGCCCGTCGCCGGTGCCCTTGACCCGCGCGACCGTCGAGCCGACGGTGTCGTGCGCGATCTCGGCGAAGGCCCCAGCGGCCTCGCGGAAGACGGCCGCGGCGGCCTGCTCGTAGCCCGACGGGCCGGGCGCGGTCAGGAGCCTGCGAAGCGGATCTGGCAGCGGCATGAAGCCGCGCAGCCTACCCCAGCAGCCCGCGCAGCACGTACTGCAGGATGCCCCCGTGGTGGAAGTACTCGACCTCCTTCGGGGTGTCGATCCGCACGCGCGCGCTGAACTCCTTGTCGCCCGCGCGGACCGTCACCTGCTTGGCCTCGCCGCCCTCGGCGCCAACGATCGAGAACTCCTCCTCGCCGGTCAGGCCGAGCGACTCGACGGAGTCGCCGTCCTCGAACTGGAGCGGCAACACGCCCATTCCCACGAGGTTCGAGCGATGGATGCGCTCGTACGACTGGGCGATCACGGCGCGCACGCCGAGCAGCCGCGTGCCCTTGGCCGCCCAGTCGCGCGAGGAGCCCGACCCATACTCGCGGCCGGCGAGCACCACCAGCGGCGTCCCCTCGTCGGCGTACTTCATCGCGGCGTCGTAGATCGACATCTCCTCGCCGTCCGGAAGATGGCGCGTTACCCCTCCTACTAAGTCATCCCGCCCGCCCAGGAGGTTGCGGAGGCGGATGTTGGCGAACGTGCCGCGCATCATCACCTCGTGGTTGCCGCGCCGCGAGCCGTAGGAGTTGAAGTCCTTGTTCTCGACCCCGTGCTCGTTGAGGTAGCGCGCCGCGGGCGAGTCCTTCTTGATCGCGCCGGCCGGCGAGATGTGGTCGGTCGTCACCGAGTCGCCGAGCACCGCGAGCACGCGCGCGCCCTCGATGTCGTCGATCGGCTCGGGCTCCGGCGAGAGGCCCTCGAAGAACGGCGGCAGGCGGACGTAGGTCGAGTCCGCGTCCCACGCGAAGCGGTCGCCCTCCGGCACCGCGAGCGAGTTCCAGCGCTCGTCGCCGGCGAACACCTCGCCGTACGAAGACGTGAACATGTCGCTCTGCACGGCCTCCTCGACCGTGTGCGCGACCTCGTCGGCGCTCGGCCAGAGGTCCTTGAGGTACACGTCGGCCCCGTCCCGGTCCTGCCCGAGCGGCTCGTCGAGCAGGTCGATGTCCATCGTCCCGGCCAGCGCGTAGGCGACGCACAGCGGCGGCGACGCGAGGTAGTTCATCCGCACGTCGGGGTTGATGCGGCCCTCGAAGTTGCGGTTGCCGCTCAGCACCGAGACGACCGCGAGGTCCTCGGCGTTGACCGCCTCGGAGATCTCGTCGGACAGCGGGCCGGAGTTGCCGATGCACGTCGTGCACCCGTAGCCCACCAGGTGGAAGCCGAGCCGTTCCAGGTACTCGGTGAGGCCCGCACGGTCGAAGTACTCCGTGACGACCTTCGAGCCCGGCGCCAGCGAGGTCTTCACCCACGGCTTGACCTCCAGGCCCCGCTCCACGGCGGCCTTGGCGAGCAGCCCGGCGCCGATCATCACCGACGGGTTCGAGGTGTTGGTGCAGCTCGTGATCGCCGCGATCACCACGTGCCCGTGGTCGAGCTCGGTCTCCGTGCCGTCCTCGAGCCGCAGCACCGCCGGCGAGCTCACGCGGTCGGACACCTGCAGGCCGCCCATCCCGCCGCCGGCGCCCGGCTCGGGCTCCGGAGCGTGAGACCCGTTGCCGTTGGAGCCCGGCGGGTCGGATGCGGGGAACGACTCCGCGCTGCGCTCGTCGGCGGCGGTGCGCACGCCGTCGTCGTCACCCACGAGGTCCTGGAGCGCACTCCGGAACGACGCCTTGGACTCGGTCAGCGCGACGCGGTCCTGCGGGCGCTTGGGGCCGGCCAGCGACGGCACGACCTGCCCGAGGTCGAGCTCGAGCGTCTCCGAGTAAGTCGGCTCCTCGCTGTCGGCGTCGTGCCACAGGCCCTGCTCGCGCGCGTAGGCCTCGACGATCTCGATCTGCTCGGCCGGGCGGCCGGAGAACTCCAGGTAGCGCAGGGTCTCGGCGTCGATCGGGAACATCGCGCACGTCGAGCCGAACTCCGGGCTCATGTTGCCGATCGTCGCGCGGTCGGCGAGCGGCAGGTTGGGCACGCCCGGCCCGTAGAACTCGACGAACTTGCCCACCACCCCGTGCTCGCGCAGCATCTGGGTCACCGTCAGCACGAGGTCGGTCGCGGTCGCGCCCTCGGGCAGCTCGCCCTCGAGGCGGAAGCCGACCACCCGCGGGACGAGCATCGACATCGGCTGGCCGAGCATCGCGGCCTCGGCCTCGATCCCGCCGACGCCCCAGCCGAGCACGCCGAGGCCGTTGATCATCGTCGTGTGCGAGTCGGTCCCGACGAGCGTGTCCGGGTAGAGGACCCCGTCGGCCTCGAAGACCACGCGCGCCAGGTACTCGAGGTTGACCTGGTGCACGATCCCCGTGTCGGGCGGCACGACCTTGAAGCCCTCGAACGCGCCCTGGCCCCAGCGCAGGAACGCGTACCGCTCGGCGTTGCGCTCGAACTCGCGCTCGGCGTTGATCCGGAACGCGTCGCGGGTGCCGAAGACGTCGACCTGGACCGAGTGGTCGATCACCAGCTCGGCGGGCACCAGCGGGTTGATCTTCGCCGGGTCGCCGCCGAGGTCGGCCATCGCGTCGCGCATGGCCGCGAGATCGACCACCGCCGGAACGCCCGTGAAGTCCTGCATCACCACGCGGGCGGGGGTGAACGCGATCTCCTTCGTCGGCTCGGCCGCGTGGTCCCAGGACGCCAGCGCCTCGACGTCCTCCGCGCGCACGCCGACGCCGTCCTCGTTGCGCAGCAGGTTCTCGAGCAGCACCTTGAGCGAGAACGGCAGCCGGGCGACGTCGAACTTCGACTGCAGCGCGTCGAGGCGGTAGATCGCGTAGGTGCGCCCACCGACCTCCAGGTCGGCGCGGGCGTCGAAGGAGTTCTCGGGCATGGCCCTGAGACTACCCCGGCAGGCTCAGCGACCCCCGCCCGTAGTCGACCCGTGCGGGATCGCCGTCCTTGGTGCTCCACGCGACGGTGAGCGGCACCTCCTCGCCGGGCGCCAGCAAGGCGATCCGCCCCGTGCGCTGGAGCTCGGTGTCGACCATCTGCTCGGGGCCGTGGCCGCCGCCCCACAGCGACTTGCCGAAGGCGCGCAGGAAGACCGGCGTCGAGGCGACGACTTCTCCGTCGCCGTCGACCACGCGCACGTCCGCGAGGTCGATCCGCATCGCCTGCACGCCGTCGTTGCGCAGCGTGCCGGTGAGCACACGGTCGCCCGGCAGCGTCGGGTGCGTGAAGACCTCGCCGTCGCCCGACCACCGCAGCGGCCCGCTGCCGCCGCTCCCGCCGAGCGCCAGCACCGCGATCACCAGCGCCGCCAACACGGAGCCGGCGAGGAGGAGCACCGCCGCCCGGCGGCTGAGCGCCGGCGTCGCGATCCGCGTCGTGACGGTGGTCATGGCGGCTACAACGCCGCCTGGCGCGGAAACCTGCGCTCGTCCTCATCTATTGTCACAGTTCAGCCGCGACACAGGGAGGGTAGGCGTCCGCTCATGGCAGCCAACACGATCACCCGAAGCCGCCTCCGAAGCCTCGCCGACGTGCATCCTGAGCACGGCCGGGTGCTGTCCGTGTTCCTCAATCTCGACCCGTCCGAGTTCGCGACCCCCGCAGCGCGGTCGACCGCCGTCTCGTCGGTGATGACGCAAGCGGCACACCGCGTGGACGAGGCCAAGGACCTCAGCCAGGATGAGCGGGCGGCGCTGCGGCAGGACGTCGAGCGGGTGCGCGAGCGGCTGACCTCCAGCGACATCGCCGACAACGGAACGCGCGCCGTGGCCGTCTACGCGTGCGGCGAGGTCGACCTGCTGGAGGTCGTGCGGCTGCCGCGGCCCGTCGACTTCGCAGTCGTGCTCGACCGCTCGCCCTACCTCGAGCCGCTCGTCGCCGACGCCGACGGGGAGCAGTGGGCCGTGCTGCTCGCCAACCGCCGCAACGCCCGCCTGTTCCTCGGTGACGGTGGCGGCTTCGAGGAGACCGACCGGATCGAGGACGACGTGCACTCCCAGCACGACCAGGGCGGCTGGTCGCAGGCCCGCTACCAGCGCGGGGTGGAGAAGGAGAAGGACGACCACCTCGTCCACGCCGCCGAGGTCGCGTTCCAGCGCTACAAGGAGCCGGGCTTCGACCGCCTGCTGCTGGGCGCGCCCGACGAGCTGGTCAACGACGTCAAGCACAAGCTGCACCCGTACCTGCGCGAGCGGATCGCCGGCCGCCTGCAGCTCGACGTCGAGAACTCGTCGCTCGACGAGGTGCGCCGCGCCGCCCGCACGGCGATGGAGGAGTGGCGCGTGCGCGCGGAGCGCGAGGCGCTCGACCGCCTCGCCGAGGGCGTGGGCCGCGGCGGGCGCGGCGCCGCGGGGCTGTCCGCGGTGCTGCAGGCGCTCAACGAGGCGCGCGTGGAGATCCTGCTGATCGGCGACGGGTTTCGCTCGCCCGGCGGGCGCGATCCCGAGACCGGCATGCTCCACCCCGGCGACCAAGGCCCGGACGGGCGGTCGCTCGAGCACTGCGAGAACATCGTCGAGCTCGCCGTCGAGAAGGCGATCGAGCAGTCCGCGAAGGTCATCAAGGTCCTCCACCACGACGATCTCGGCCCGCTCGGCGGCATCGGCGCGGTGCTGCGGTACTGATCCGCGTGGCGCAGGCGCTCGTCATCGTCGACTTCCAGAACGACTTCTGCCCCGGCGGGGCGCTGGCGGTGCCCGAGGGCGACGAGATCGCCGGCCGCCTCAACGAGCTCGCCGCCTCCGGCGACTACGACCTCGTCGTCGCCACGCGCGACTGGCACCCGCCCGACCACGGCTCGTTCGCCGAGCAGGGCGGCCCGTGGCCGGTGCACTGCGTCGCCGAGACGGACGGCGCGCAGCTGCACCACGCGCTCGACCCGACGCCGATCGACGTCGTCGTCGACAAGGGCCAGGACCCGGCCACCGAGGGCTACTCGGGCTTCCAGGACACCCCGCTGGCCAAGCTGCTGCACGAACGCGGGGTCGACCGGGTGACGATCGCCGGGCTGGCCACCGACTACTGCGTCAAGAACACCGCCCTCGACGCGCTGCGCGAGGGCTTCGCGGTCACGGTCGACAGCGCCGCGTCGCGCGGCGTCGAGGTCCAGGAGGGAGACTCCGAGCGGGCGCTGGACGCCGTCCGCGCGGCGGGTGCGAGCGTGGCCTGATGGCCGCTCCGGAGCGGCTGATGCGGGAGCTGCGCCCGCACGTGGCCGACTCCCGGGTGCTCGCCGCCATGGCCTCGGTGCCGCGCGAGCGGTTCGTGCCGGCCCAGCTGCGCGCGGAGGCGTGGGAGAACATCCCGCTCCCGATCGGCTCCGGGCAGACGATCTCCCAGCCGCTGGTCGTAGCGCGGATGTGCGAGCTGCTCGAGCTGCGCGGCGACGAGACGGTGCTCGACGTCGGCACCGGCTCGGGGTACCACGCCGCCGTGCTGGCGCGGCTGGCCGCCCGCGTGTACTCGATCGAGCTGCACGAGCATCCTTGTCCCGGGCGGCGGCGGCGAACCTCGCGGCGGCCGGCGTCGACAACGTCGACGCTCGCGGTCGGGGACGGCCGTCGCGGGCTCCCCGAGCACGCGCCGTTCGCGGCCATCAACGTGGCGGCCGCGGCCGGCGGCGCGATCCCGCCCGCGCTCGCCGACCAGCTCGCCGACGGCGGGCGGCTCGTCGCGCCGGTGGAGAACGGCGAGCAGCGCCTCGTCATCGCCCACCGCACGCCCGAGGGCGTCGCGCTGCGGCGGCTCGAGCGGGTGCGCTTCGTCCCGCTCGTCAGCCGACCCGGCTGAGACGCGGGTTCGGCCGGTACTCGCGACCGACCTTGGCGCCGGGGCGCCCCTCGTAGAGCACGACGTCGGCGGTGAAGTCGTTGGCGCCGCGGATCAGCGACGAGCCGACGCCGTAGGCGTCGACCGGCACCCCGGCGGCCTCGAACCCGCGGATGCGCTCGGCCGTGAAGCCGCCCGAGGCGACGATCTTGACGCGCTCGAACCCCGCGCCGTCGAGCTCGGCCCGTGTGAGGCGCACGAGCTCGGCGTCGACGCCGGTCGGCGCCGCGTCGCCGTGCAGGCGCTGCAGCGCGAGGTCTGCCAGGCGATCGGACGTGTCGAGCCGGACGCCCCACAGGTCGTCGCCGAGCGCCGCGGCGACCTCGAGCGCGGTCGTCACCGAGTCGTTGGCGAAGTCGACGAGCACGGTCACGTTCATGTCGTGCCCGAAGCGCTCGGCGAACTTGCGCGCGGCGAGCACCGTGTCGCCCCCGTAGGCGGCGATCAGCCCGTGCGGGACGGTGCCGACACCGCGACCGCCCCACCACGACGCCTGCGCGTCGGTGGAGACGCCGATCGCGCCCGCGACGTGCGCCGCCCAGCCGTCGCCGGTCTGCACCAGCCAGTGGTCGTGGCGGGCGGGGAAGTAGAGGATCGGCTTGCCGTCCGCCGCCTCGACGACCTCGCGCACGTTGCGCATCACGAGCGTGCGGCGCGCCATGCAGCCGAGGTAGACGGTCTCGAGGTGGGCGAACTGCGCGTAGTCGCCCTCGATCGTCATCACGGTCTCCCACGGCTCGACCGGGTCGCCCTCGTACAGCGCGTTGACCTCGAGCTCCTTGAACGCGTTGACCCAGCGCCCGTTCTCGTCCCTGTGGCCGGAGCACTGCCTGACCACCGCGAGCGCCTCGTCGATGCCGCCGAGGATCGACTCCTTGCGCTGGAACACCTGCATCAGCACGCGCGGGTGGTGGCCGTCCTCCTCGAGCAGCGCCTTGGCGTGGTTGAAGTACGCGTCCGAGTAGTAGCCGTCGCGGATCTTCTCGACCGGGAGCCGGAAGACCGAGGGTGAGAGCCGGCGGCGCTCGGTGGTCGACATGGGTCGGCAGTATCGCGCCAACCGCTAGCCTCCCGCGGCCGTTGAGCCTGCTGGAGTCCATCGTCCTCGGCATCGTCCAGGGCCTCACCGAGTTCCTGCCGATCTCGTCGAGCGCCCACCAGCGGATCGTGCCCGCGTTGCTCGGCTGGGACGACCCGGGCGCGGCGTTCACCGCGGTCACCCAGCTCGGCACCGAGACCGCGGTGCTGATCTTCTTCCGGCACGAGATCTGGGCGATCGCCACCACGTGGCTGCGCTCTTTGCGGGACGCGAGCCTCCGGGGGACGAGCGATGCACGGCTCGGCTGGTACCTGATCGTGGCCACGATCCCGATCGGCGTCCTCGGCTTGGCGTTCGAGGAGCAGATCGAGAACGGCGCGCGCGACCTGTGGCTGATCGGCACCACGCTGATCGTGTTCGGGCTGGTGCTCGGCTACGCCGACCGGCGCGGACGCCATGAGCGCACGATCGAGCAGCTTTCGACGCGCGACGGCGTCTTGATCGGGCTGGCGCAGTCGCTGGCGCTCATCCCGGGCGTGTCGCGCTCCGGCGCCACCATGAGCGCCGGCTTGCTGCTGGGGCTGCAGCGGCCGGCGGCGGCCAAGTTCGGCTTCCTGCTGGCCATCCCAGCGGTGGTGGCCAGCGGCGTGTTCCAGCTCGAAGGCATCATCTCGGGCGAGGAGGGAGGCGACGAGCCGATCGGCTACGTGCTGGTGGCGACGGCGATCGCGTTCGTGGTCGGCTACGCGGCGATCGCCTGGTTCCTGCGCTACCTCGCGCATCATTCCGTGCGCGTGTTCGTCGGCTACCGCGTCGCGCTGGGCGCCCTCGTGCTCCTCGCTCGTCGCGGCCGGCGGCATCAGCTGATCGGCGATGGCGAAGGTGTTCGACGAGATCGGCGCAGGCCTGCGCGAGTTCATCGAGGCGCAGCCGATGTTCTTCGTGGCGACGGCGCCTAGCGGCTCCGGCGGCCACGTCAACGTGTCGCCCAAGGGCGGCCAAGGCCTCTTCCGCGTCACCGGCCCGCTCGGCTTCGCCTACGTCGACCTGGTCGGGAGCGGCGTCGAGACGATCGCCCACCTGCGCGACAACGGCCGCATCACGATCATGTTCGCCGCGTTCGAGGGGCCGCCGAAGATCGTCCGGCTGCATGGCACCGGCCGCGTCGTCGAGGCCGACGAGGAGCGCCTCGCGGGGTTCGACGTCTCGTCCGAGCAGCGCCCGGCGGTCCGCTCGATCATCGAGGTCGACGTCGAGCGCGTGTCCGACTCCTGCGGCTTCGTCGTCCCGCGCATGGACTACGTCGGCGAACGCGACCAGCTCTACCGCTACGCCGACAACCGGATCCGCAAGCAGGGCCCGGACGCGATGCGCGACTACGTCGCCGAGAAGAACGCCGAGAGCCTCGACGGCCTGCCGGGGCTCACCACAGGAACTGCGAGCCGACCCACAGCACCGACGCCGTGAGCGCCGAGGTCAGCGCGACGGGCTTGTCGAGGTAGCCGAAGGCGTGACCGGTTTCGGCACCTTCGGCCGGCCGCGGAGTCGTGACATCGATCGCGGGGTCGAAGCGAGGCGCCGCCGACGAGTTCCTGAGCGCGTTCCGCGCGGGCGCGCCGAGCACCGCGTACGCGATGTGCTGGATGGGGGCGACGACGAGCAGCCAGCCGACGAACGCGAGCGTCACCGCGAGCATCGCCACGGACGAGACGATCGTGTCGAAGAGCTTCGAGAGCATGACGCCCTTCGACCGCTCGACGTCCACCTCGATCACCTGGCTCCAGGCGAGGAAGAGGTGGAAGTTGAGCGTCCAGCAGGCGTACAGGTAGCGCAGCGGGTTGGACGATACGAGGTCCGGATAGTCGTCGAGGCGCACGGCGAGCGAAACGAAGCCGAATACGAGGCTGATGAGCGCGCCGTTGTCGAGGTACCAGCGGAAGTAGTTCCCGTCGAAGAGGTCGAAGACGAACGCGTTCGCCGTCAGCGCCACGACCAGGATCGCCCAGCCGAAGACGAACTGGACGGCACTGGCGACGGCCGGGCTCGCGGTCGGCGTGTCGAGCGCGGCGCGCGAGGCCTGCCGGTGCTCCTCCGACGCCTCGAGCGACACGGTGGCCGCCTCGCGACTCCTGCGCGCCCGCTCGAACAGGGCGGCGCTCGTCGGAGGCCGGGACGCCGTACGTGCGTAGCTACGCTCGGCGCGCTCGAGCCCCTTCAGGCCCGCGAGGGCGAGCGCGAGCGCGACGAGGTTCACGGCACGTCGCTTCAGCGATCCGATCGACAGATCGCGACGGATCTCGTCGACCTGCCGCTTCGCCTCGGCGACCTCGAGCTGCGCCTGGACGGCCTTCAGCCTCGCGGCGACCTGGCGGGGGTGCAGCTCGCCCGCCTGGCCCTCCGCCGCCAGCTCCTGGAGCCCGGTGCTCAGCCGCGGCCGACTCTGCGACACGTTCCCGCAGGGCCGCGCGGTTGGCTCGAAGCTCGTCGGGCCAGCCCACGGTCGACCCTTCCGTGCTCTCTATCAGCTGCCGTCTCGCCGCCTCGGCCACCGCCGCGTGCTCGCCCGCGCGCACGAAGTCGCCCTCCGCGGCCGCGCGCGCCGCCGCTGCCGGTCGCCGCCTTGTACCGCTCGGACGCCACGGAGGTATGGAACGACTGCACGCCCGCGTCGATGGCGAGCAGCGAGCGTTCGAGCTCCGCTCGGTCGTCTGCGTCCTCGGGCGCGCGGTCGGAGCCGAGCACCGAACCGATCTGGGCGCGCATCTCCTCGGCGAGCCGCTCGAGCTTGGGTGAGACCTCGTCGATCCCGAGCACCGAAGCGCTGCCCATATAGAACATCAGCAGCTCGCCGGCCGCGTCGACCTCAGGGCGCCACCTCCCACGCTCACGGGCCAGAGCGAGCTCACGCTCGAGCCGCGCCTCCTCGGCAGCCGCAGTCGCCGCGCTCTCCGACGTCTCCATCACCGTCACCTCGGCAGTCGTTCCCGTTGGGACCAGGCGATGATTCGCAGGAAGCCTACGGGAGCGACGGGACTCGAACCCGCGACCTGCGGCGTGACAGGCCGCGCCGACGATCACGACGATCGACGACAACCGCCTTCAAACCACGACAGTTCTGGGCAGGTTTGTGCCAGCGCTGGTTCGTGCCCAGTGGAGCGCGGTCAGCACATTTGGGCCATTACCGGGCCACTGTCGACCCGGCGACCCGTGGAACGTGCCATGGCCGCGGTTGTGCGAGGCGCAGACGGCTCGGAGGTTCTCAGGCCGGTCGCCGCCGGCATCGCGGGCCGGCTCGACGCGCTCGACGCGGCACGTGAGCGTGCTGCAGATCGCGCGAGGTTTGACGGGGGGCATTCAGACGCGTTGCGCCACGCGCTCCCCCGCGCCCCGGGTCGAGTTCTCGAGCGGCTTGGTTGCCGCGGCGTGCGCTTCATTCTCGCCCGAGGAGCGTCCTGGATCGGAGGGCGACACACTGCACCTGTCCGGCGCCGGCCTGAGCCTGCACCGGACGGTGCATTGCGGTGCCATCTAGGCAGTCGCGCCGGCCTTGCTGCGGGTGAGCCTCGACTTCAGCTCCTCGACCTTGGCGTGTGCGTCCGCCTTGGTCGTCTCGACGCGGGCGCTGTGCAGTTCCTTGCGGGCCTCGCGCCTGGCCTTGCGCTGCGCCTCCTCGGCCGCCGCGATCTCGTCCTCGACGTCGACGGCCGGCCGGCGCAGGACCTCGCCGCCGAGGCGTGCGATCGCGGCGTCGATGACGTCGGGGCTCTGCTCGGTGACCTGCGCCAGGAGCGCCGTGCGCGTCGGCTGGACCTGCTTCGAGATCTCGCTGAGGACCGACTCGGTCGTCTCGACGTCGTCGATGTCGAAAAGCGATCCGACGAGCATGCCGTACGTGCCGCCGATCAGCACGCCGAGCGGGCCGCCGATGATCCCGATGAGCAGGCCGATGATGCCGCCGCTGGCGGTGCCCGCGTAGGCGGTGTCGCCGATCTCGCTCTTGACGTCGACGCGACCGTCGGGGCCGCGCGCGACGACGGCAGCGCCGGCGATCTCGATCTGGCCCTGCGAATCGAGCTGCTTGAGGTCGGTGAGCGCCTGGTAGGCGTTCTGGTCCTTCTCCGCGTCTTCGCCGAAGGTGACGACGAGAACGTTGTCGGGTGAGAAGTAGTTGGAGCTCATGGTGCTTCCTTCCGTTGAGTGGGATTGGGAACGCCACAAGACTCCCGCCGACGCGTGTGAGCGGTCATCACAAACTTTGTGTGATCGAGGCGGTTGGCCGCCTCCGCGATTTCTGGGAGAGTCCTTTCGGGATTGGCCCGGACTCACCAGCAGCCTCGCTCCTCAGCCGATCGGTTCGTTTCGCGACGCGTGCTCTTGGAGCGGCTCTCAGCGGCCGCGCCCTGCACGGTGACGCTCGTATGTGCACCGCCGGGAAGCGGCAAGACCGTTCTGCTGCGCTCGTGGGCCGCGGAGACGGACGCGGCCGTCGCCTGGGTCACGGTTGAGCGCGGCGAGCGTGACGCGCAACGCTTCTGGCTGCATCTGATCGACGCACTAGCCGATGCGGCCGGCGACGAGGTCGTGGAGCGCGTCAGCCCGGCGCCGCGCGTCGCCGGCGCGGCGGCGGTCGAGCGACTCCTGGACCAGCTCGGGCGGGTTGAGGAGCCGCTCGCGCTGGTGATCGACGACCTGCACGAGCTCGACTCGGACGACGCGCTCGCGTGGCTCGAGATGCTGCTCACGCGGCTCCCTGCGCAGCTGCGCGTGGTGCTCGCGACGCGCGAGGACCCGGCGCTCGGCCTGCACCGCCTGAGGCTCGCGGGCGAGTTGACGGAGCTGCGCGGCCCCGAGCTGCGCTTCTCGCCTGACGAATCCCGCGCGCTGCTCCGCGCCGGAGGGATCAGCCTCTCGGATACCGGTGTCGCTTCTCTGCACGGACGCACCGAGGGATGGGCGGCGGGTTTGCGCCTGGCGGCGATCTCGCTGGCCGCGCACCCCGATCCAGAGCGCTTTGTGTCCGAGTTCTCCGGCAGCGAGCGCACCGTGGCGGGCTACCTCCTGGCCGAGGTGCTGGAGCGCCAGCCGCCGGAGGTGCGGGACCTGTTATTGCGGACTTCGCTGCTCGAGCGCGTCAGCGGGCCGCTGGCCGATGTGCTCACCGGGCCGCACGGGGGCCGAAGCGATCCTCCAGCGGCTCGAGGCCCGATCGCCTTCGTCACCGCGCTCGACGCCGCCCGTACCTGGTTCCGCTATCACCACCTGTTCGCCGATCTCTTGCGCCTCGAATTGCGGCGCGTCGCGCCCGCGACGATCCCGTCGCTGCACCGTGCCGCGGCCGCCTGGCACGAACAGGAGCGCGACGTCGTCGAAGCCGTCCGCCAGTATCCAGCGGCCGCTGATTCGGCCCCGCCTGGAGCGCCTGCTCTCTGGACAACTACCTCACGCTGACCATGGCCGGCCGGAGCGAGACGCTCCACGCGCTGCTTGGCGCGTTCCCGGCCGATGCCTATCTGGGCGATGGAAAGTCGCGGCTGCGCTCTCGATGGACAGCATCCTCCACGGCCTCCTCGACTTGGCCGCCGCCCAATTGGAGGTCGCGCGGCGACAAGCGGCAGCAGAGCCCGGCAGACAGACGGCGGATATTCGACGTGTATCTGGCCATCATCGAAGTCGAGCTCGCCCGCCAGCGCCAGCGACCTGCCGAGGGCTCGGGAAGCGATGCGCGGACTGGAGGCAGCGCTCGGCGCGCCGGCAGACACAACCGAGCTGCCCGTGCGGCCCGACTACTTGGCACTCGTACTCATGAACCTGGGCATCGCGGAACTGTGGGCTGGCCGTCCTGACGAGGCACGGCAGCACCTCGAGGATGCCCTCGGCCGCACGCGGGCATCTCACGGCCTTTCATCGAGGTCGGCTGCCTCGCACACCTCGCGATCGCAGCGCCCCTCACCGGGCAGCCGCTGCCGCTCGCGCTCGAGCTGAGCCAGCGGGCGCTCGCGATTGCCGAGGAGCATGGCTGGACCAGCCAGTCGATGACGACCGGCGCCTTCGCGATGGCCGGCATGGCGCTCGTGCGGATGGGGCGCTTCGCGGAAGCCGAGAGCCATCTCGCTCGTGCGGAGGACTCGCTGCGCACGGCAGCCGACCCGGGTACCGAGGTCGTGCTCCACCATGCCCGCGGCATGCTGCGCTTCGGCGAGGGCCGCTTCGACGCAGCCTTGGCGGAGTTCGCGCGCGTGCAGGGCCTGGCAAGAGGTGCTCGCTGAGCGAGCACGTGTTCACGATCGACGTGCGCGGCCGGGCTCTCCAGGTACTGGTGCGGATGGGCGACACGGACTCTGCGCAAGTCGAGATCGCCGCTTTGAGCCCGGAAGAGCGCAACCGCGCCGGGGTGCGGATCGCGCTCGCCGCTCTGGCGCTCGAACAGGCGAGCCCGGAAGGGGCGATCGAGGCGCTGGCGCCGGTGATCGACGGTTCCGCGCCCGCGCTGTACGAGCGCTGGGCGCGCGTCGAGGCGCTGCTGCTCGACGCCACGGCCCGCGATGACCTCGGCGACCGGCACGCAGCGGAGGAGTCGCTCGAGGCAGCCCTCGAGCTCACCGAGCCGGAAGGCCTGATCCTGCCCTTCACGCTCTGGCCGAGTCGCGAGCTGCTCGAGCGCCACCCGAAACACCGGAGCGCACACGCGACGCTGATCCGGGCGATCCTCGACACGCTGGCCGGACGCGCCGCTCCTCAGCGCGGATTGGCGGCGCCGTTGCGCGATGAGTTGAGCGAGGCGGAGCTGCGCGTCGTCAGGTACCTGCCGAGCAACCTGACCGCGGCCGCAGATCGCGTCCGAACTGATCGTGTCCACCAACACCGTGCGCACTCACATGCGCCACATCTACGCGAAGCTCGACGCGCACACTCGCAGCGAAGCCGTCGCTCGCGCGCGGGAGCTCGGGCTCGTCGCACCCGGAGCGGTGCGCCGCTGAAGCTACCCCTCCCGTCTCGACCACGTCGGCTCCAACCCGAGCTCGACTGGTCGCTGTTCGACTTCAGCTCGCGCCCGAAACGCAGCTCGTTCGCCACCGGAACCTTGATCCGGCGACCGGCGGCGCTCCGCGCGCTTGCGAGGAAAAGCCGGGGCGGCTATCACGCTGCTGTCCGCCCCAGCTCTGAGCATCTGGCGTCCTAGAGCGACTCCCGCAAAGCGCGCATCTCGAATGCGCGCGCGATCGTCGTGATGCCCTGCGTCAGCGCCCAGACCCCGGCGAAGACCAGGAGCATGTACGCCTTGTCGATGAAGAACTGGCCCGAGGTCCAGAAGGCCAGCGCCGTGATCAGGATCCCGGAGATGAGCCCCACCCACCAGAGCGAGTTGAACGCATACTCGAGGAAGGCGCGGACGATCGACGACACGCCGACGATCAAGAAGAGAAAGCCGAGCACGTCGGCCAGTCCGGCGAAGGTGTCCGCAGGGTTGGCGAAGCAGACGACAGCGGAGACGAAGAAGAGGCCGCCGAACAGCGCCCAGGCCCAGCGGCCCGGCAGATCGACCGTCGCCAGGGCGATGTTCTCAATGCCGAGGCCCAGGAACATGAGCCCGACGAGGATGCCGACCGTCGTAACGGACGCGTCGTCGAACTGGAGGATGACCAGTGCGACGGCGACCCACGCGATCCCTGCGGCGAGCAAGACCCTCCAGTACCCCGTGAGCTTGCGCGCCCTGTCGCGCAAGGACGGAATGCGGGGCGCTTCAAACTGCGGTGTAGCGGCGTGTTCACTCATGATGACCTCCAAGGGGTGGTTTGTTGTCGCGACGATGCTCGGCGCCACACGTGTGATCCGTCATCACGCGTTTTGCGTGATTAGCGGCAACGTCATCCGCTGAGGGCGCTATGAACACCACATGACCGCGGCACAGCCCTCCTCGGGCGCGAGCGGCGCCGCTCGCCCCGAGGTCGAGGTCTCGATATCGATCCGGACGATGCTGCTGGTCGCCGGCGCTGTCGCCGTCGCTTGGGCGCTGGCGTCGATCGCGGACGTGCTTCTCGTCATCTTCGTCTCGATCTTCGGCGTCGCCGTTCTCTCGCCGGTTGTGGCGCGATGGAGCGGCGCTTCCGCTGGAGCCGGGCACTGTGCTCCACGGTGCTCGTGCTGGGATCGTGCTCGTCATCGCCGCGGTCCTGCTCGTGCTGGCGCAGGCGATCGGCGGCGCCGTGCGCGACCTCAGCGACGATCTGCCCGAGATCGTGGACAAGGCCAGGCACAGCGATCTGGGCAGCTTCGTCAACGGCGGGAGCGACTCGCTCGACACCTTAAGGGAGCACGCGAGCGACATCACGCAGGGTGTGGCCGAGGCCTCGGCCGGCGTCGCCGATGTCGGGCTCTCGGCCTTCGGGGTGGTCACGCTCGGCTTCTCGGTCGTCTTCCTAACGCTTTTCGGGCTGATCGACGAACCACGCCTGCGCGACTGGATCGGTGGCCTGCTGTACCGGGGGAGGCGGGAGCGCTACCTGCAGGTCACGGACCGGATCATCAACACGACCTCGCGGTACATGCTCGGCAACCTGGCGATCTCCGTGATCTGCGGCACGGTCTACGGCGTCACCGCGGTGATCCTCGGTCTTCCGTACCCGCTCGCCGTCGCGGTGATCGCGAGCATCCTCGACCTCATCCCAAACTCGGCGCCACGATCGCCGGCATCATCATCGGGCTCGTCGCGCTGTCGGTCAGCCTTGAAGCCTTGATCGTCTTCGCGATCGTGATCGTGATCTATCAGCAGATCGAGAACTACGTCCTGCAGCCGACGATCATCGGAAAGGCGGCCGGATCGCCGGCTTCACCGTGCTGGCCAGCGTCCTGGCGTTCGGGGCGCTGTTCGGGTTGGTCGGAGCGATCATCGGTGTCCCAATCGCGGCGGCCCTTCAGATCGTCGCCGAGGAGCTCACGGCCGGCAGAAGAGCTCTCATCGCCGCCGCGGACGCCGCGAAGCAGCAGCCTGCGTAGCGGCTCGGCTCCGCCCCATAGCGAGCGTTCAGTGCGTCTTCGCTGCCCGTCGTCGCCGATGAGAAACCGGCGCACCAAGAGACGCCAAGACACCACGCCTGCCGCGATGGGACGCAGAAAGCCGCAGCCAGTGGGGATGCTGTTGGATCTGCCGCTGAACGAGCGGGCCTCTGCGACCGTACCGCGGTGACACGCTACTGCCCCCGATGCCGAGCGCCGTTTACGACCACCTCGGGCCCGGTCAGTACTCGCGCCTCATCTATGGCGCGATCATCGGCCTCGCGCTGACCGTTGCGCTGGAGCACGAGGAGCCAGACGCCGCCGTGATGGCCGGAACGCTCGTCGGAACTGGCCTCGCCGTCGGGCTTACCGAGCTCTACAGCGAGTTCCTCGGGGCGGAGCTCAGGACGCGCCGGCGGGTAGACCGCGTGCGCTTCCGCGAGATCGCGACGAACGTCGTGGCCGTGATCTTCGGGGCGAGCTTCCCCGCGATCTTCTTCGTGCTCGCGGCGGCCGGGGCCATGGAGACCGAGACCGCCTTTGATATCGCCAAGTGGTCGGGGCTCCCACTCACCGCCTTATACGGGTTCTGTGCCGCCCGCCTCCGTGGCGAGGGATGGCTGGCGGCGCTCGTCCAGGCGGCCATGGTCGCCCTCATTGGAGGGTTTCTGATCGGATTGAAGGCGCTCCTCCACTGAGCCCACGGTGGACGCCCGCGCGCGCGAGTCCGGGCCGGCGGTTGAAACGCAAGTGATGGAGGACGCTCATGACAAGGCCGGAGTGGCTGGGATGGCCACCCGCACCGCCCTGAGGAGGCGGGACCGGCCGAAAATGCGGGCCTCCGACCGGGCCTCCGCCGCCGTGAAACCTCGCAAATGCCAGATTCAGGGGCAGCGAGCGCCCGGAGCGCACCCAGGAGGTCGCCGTGCACGTTCGAGGTCCAGGGACAGCACGTGATCGTCCATAGCCCGCTGTGCTCACCGGGACGAACCGAGAGCGACCTCGCGCATGAGGTCGCGCACCTCCTTCTCGAACATGAGCTCAGACCGTGCAGAGCCTGGGAAGTCTGCGGTTCTTCACCTGCGATAGCGTCGAGGGCAGGAGGCGAACTGGCTGGCTGGCTGCCTTCTGTTTGCCACGACCCCTGCTGCTCGCCGCGGCGAGGCGCGGGTGGTCGGCCCCAGAAATCGCTGCTCAGTTCGATGTCAGCGAGCAGATGGCAACGTTTCGTCTGAGAACCATGGGCGTTCAGCGCCAGTTGGCCGCCACCAGACGCAGACGCCCACCCAAGCACGAAGCGACAACCGGGCCGAACTCGCCCTCGTACCAACGGCGACGGAGCGATTCAAGGCCGATTGGTGCGCGCCGACGTCCGAGCCCCCAGAAGACCCTCCCGCGGCAACGAAAAGCCGCCGTTCCGGCGGCTCCATGCGACGGGAGCGACGGGACTCGAACCCGCGACCTCCGGCGTGACAGGCCGGCGCTCTAACCAACTGAGCTACGCCCCCGTGGACGTTGGCGCGGCTCAGTATGGCACGGCGTACGCGAAGCGAAACGGGCCCCACCGTCCCGGCCGTCCGGACCCCCTCGCGATGCCGCAACTCGGCGCCCCGCGCGGGGTTTCCGAGGCGTCAACCATCAGCCAGGAGGTGGGGCCCTGTGTCCCATTGTCGCAAGCGCCTTTGGACGGCGCCCGTGATCGCCACCGCGATCACCCTCGCAGCGGCCGGCAGCGCCTACGCGCTCGTCATCACGGGCACGGATGGGCCGGACCGGATCGTCGGCTCCAACCAGGAGGACACCATCAACGCGCTCGGCGGCCCCGACCGCGTCTTCGCGCTGGCAGGCGCGGACAAGATCGACGCCGGCGCGGGCGACGACCGCGTCAAGGCGGGCGCGGGTGACGACGAGGTCGCCGCCGGCGACGGCAACGACCATGTGCGTGGTAGCCATGGCGGCGACACGATCGACGCCGGGAACGGCTTCGACCGCGTCCGTGCCGGGCTCGGCAACGACACCGTGCGCGGCGGCGAGGGCTTCGACGTCCTGCGCGGCGGCATCGGTCGCGACAGCGTTTCCGGCGGGCCGGGGAACGACCGCGTGTTCGCCTCGGCGCGCCGCGACTACGCCGGCGACAGCGTCAGCGGCGACGAGGGCGACGACCGCCTCTTCACCCGCGACGGCGCCGCCGACACCGTCTCGTGCGGCCCCGGCTTCGACCGCGTGCGCGTCGATCAGCACGACGTCGTGGCGGCCGACTGCGAGCGCGTTCGCTTGAGGTGGCGCGCTCGCGGGTAGGCAGCCCGCATGTACATCGGACTAGGCGCGGCAATCATCATCATCCTGCTGCTGGTCATCTTCGTTATCTGACCAGCCTCCGGACGCCTTGCGGATGCCTCACCGACTCGGTGGGGCTATCCGCACTGGCGGACGCCGGTCCTCTCCCATCGCAGCACGCTTCCGCGAACGCCACGCTTGGGGACACCCGCTCCCCTGCTTCATCCGGAGGCTTTCTCAGTGCAATCCAAGAATCTCGCGGCGCGCGCGGGCCGCTGGAGCGCCCGCCACCGCAAGACCGCGATCTTCGGCTGGCTCGCGTTCGTGATCGTGGCGTTCGTGATCGGCGGCGCCGTCGGCCAGCAGTCGATCCCGGAGGAGGACTACGGCAACGGCCAGGCGAAGGTCGCCGACCAGGCGATCGCCAACGCCGACTTCCGCGACGCTGCCGAAGAGCAGGTCCTCGTTCAGGGCAAGGGCTCCGTCAAGATCGGCGACCCAGCCTTCGAGGCCGCGGTCAAGGACGTCGTGACCCGGCTCGAGGGCACCGCGCACGTCGACAAGGTCGAATCTCCACTGGCCAACGGCAACGAGGGCCAGCTCTCCAATGACGGCCGCTCGGGCCTGGTCACCTTCGAGATCCCGGGTGACGAGGACGAGGTCACCGACTACGCCGAGCCGACGCTCGCCGCGACCGCCGCGGCGCAGCGCGCCAACCCGGACGTGTTCGTCGGCCAGTTCGGCGACGCCAGCTCCGAGGAGGCGATCTCGAAGGCCTTCGAGGACGACTTCCAGAAGGCCGAGTTCCTCTCCCTCCCCATCACGCTCCTGATCCTCGTCGTCGCCTTCGGCGCCCTGGTCGCGGCCGGCGTGCCGCTGCTGCTCGGGCTGACCGCCGTGATGGCGACGCTCGGCCTGCTCGCGCCGATCAGCCAGATCGTTCCCATGGACGAGTCCGCGAGCTCGGTGATCCTGCTCGTCGGCCTCGCGGTCGGCGTCGACTACTCGATGTTCTACCTGCGGCGCAAGATGGAGGAACGCGACGCCGGGCGCTCCAGCGAGGAGGCGCTCGAGTTCGCCGCCGCGACCTCGGGCCACGCCGTGCTCGTCTCCGGCCTGACGGTGATGATCGCCATGGCCGGCATGTTCTTCGCCGGCAGCATCGTGTTCCAGGGCTTCGCGATCGGCACGATCCTCGTGGTCGCGGTCGCCGTGCTCGGCTCCCTCACGGTGCTCCCCGCCGTGCTGTCCAAGCTCGGCGACAAGGTGGAGAAGGGCCGCGTGCCGATCCTCGGCCGCATGCGCCATCGCAACCATGGCGAGTCGCGCGTCTGGAACTGGGTGCTCGACCGCGTGCTGCGCCGCCCGGTGGTCGCGCTCGTCGTCGCCGGCACGCTGCTCCTCGGGCTCAGCATCCCCGCGCTCGACATGAAGACCGTCAACCCCGGCGCCTCGGGCCTGCCCAAGGACCTCGAGGTGACGAAGGTCTACGACCGCATCCAGGCCGCCTTCCCGGGCGGGCCGCTGCCGGCGATCGTGGCCGTCGAGGCCGACGACGTCACGCGTCCCGAAGTCCAGGCGTCGATCGACGAGATGACCCGGCAGGCGCTCGCCAGCGGGCAGATGTCCGAGCCCGTGACGACCACCGTGTCGCCCGACAAGTCGGTGGCGGTGGTCTCGATCCCGCTCGACGGCGGCGGCACCGACGAGGTGTCCGAGGCCGCGCTCGCCACGCTGCGCAACGAGGTGATCCCGTCCACGGTCGGCTCGGTCGGCGGCGTGGAGACCAACGTGACCGGCATGACCGCCGGCTCGAAGGACTTCAACGACGCCATGAAGGCGCACCTGCCGATCGTGTTCGCGTTCGTGCTCGGGCTCGCGTTCCTGCTGCTGCTCGTCACGTTCCGCTCGATCGTGGTGCCGATCAAGGCGATCCTGCTCAACCTCCTGTCGGTGGGCGCGAGCTACGGCATCCTCAAGCTCGTCTTCCAGGACGGGCACGGGGAGAGCATCCTCGGCTTCGAGTCGATCGGCGGGATCACGTCCTGGCTGCCGCTGTTCCTGTTCGTGATCCTGTTCGGGCTCTCGATGGACTACCACGTGTTCATCCTCAGCCGTATCCGCGAGGGCATCGACCGCGGCCTGTCGAGCGACGAGGCGGTGGCTCAGGGCATCAAGCAGACGGCCGGCGTGGTCACGAGCGCGGCGATCGTGATGGTCGCGGTGTTCTCGATCTTCGGCTCGCTGAGCATGATCGAGTTCAAGCAGATGGGCGTCGGCCTCGCCGCGGCCATCCTGATCGACGCCACGATCGTCCGCGGCGTCCTGCTCCCGGCCGCGATGAAGCTGCTCGGCGACTGGAACTGGTACCTGCCGAAGCGGCTGAACTGGCTGCCCAAGATCGCCCACGAGCCGACGCCGGACCCGGCTCGGGCGTAGCTCGAACCCCCCACCCGTCTGGTTCCGAGGCCCGCCACAAGGCGGGCCTCGGCCGTTTTCGCTTTCCTTCTCGCGCAATGGCGAGAATCGGCATCCTCACGGGCGGCGGCGACTGCCCCGGACTCAACGCGGTCATCCGCGGCATCGTCCGCAAGGGCATCAACAAGCAGGACCACGAGTTCGTGGGCTTCCGCTACGGCTGGGCGGGAGTGCTCAAGAACGACGCGGTCGAGCTCACCAACGAGACCACGCGGGGCATCCTGCACCGTGGCGGCACGATCCTCGGCTCCTCGCGGACGAACCCGTTCAAGGTCGACGGCGGCGTCGACCAGGTGCGCGAGTCGATGCGCGCCCGCGGCCTCAACGCGCTGATCCCGATCGGCGGCGAGGACACGCTCGGCGTGGCGCGCAAGCTCGTCGACGAGGGGATCCCGGTGGTCGGGGTCCCGAAGACGATCGACAACGACCTCGCCGGGACCGACTTCACGTTCGGCTTCCAGACCGCGGTGCAGATCGCCACCGACGCGATCGACCGCCTGCACACGACGGCCGAGTCGCACAACCGCGTGATCATCGTCGAGGTCATGGGACGCCACGCGGGCTGGATCGCCGCGTACTCGGGGATCGCCGGCGGCGCCGACGTCATCCTCGTCCCCGAGCGCCCGTTCGACGTCGACGACGTCTGCGCACGCATCCAGCATCGCCACGAGGGCGGGTCGACGTTCTCGATCGTCGTCGTTGCCGAGGGCGCGACGCCGAAGGACGGCGAGATCGTCTCCGAGTTCTCGGGCGACACCGACGCGTTCGGGCACGTGCGCCTGGGCGGGATCGCGGTCGCGCTGGAGAAGGCGATCGAGGCGCGCACCGGCTTCGAGTCGCGCATGACGATCCTCGGCCACGTGCAGCGGGGCGGCACGCCGCTCGCGTACGACCGCGTGCTCGGCACCCGCTTCGGCGTCGCCGCGATCGACGCGGTCACCGACGGCGACTTCGGCAAGATGGTCGCACTGCGGGGCACCGAGATCGTGCGCGTCCCGCTCGACGAGGCGCTCGCGGAGCCCAAGCTGCTCGACACCGCGCTCTACGAGACCGCCGAGGTCTTCTTCGGGTAGCTTCGGGGGCAATGTTCAAACAGGGCCCCATCCCCGCGTTCGTGCACGGCCTGATCGAGTATGCGGCGGGAGTGCTGCTGATCGCGGCGCCGTTCCTGTTCATGTTCGACTCGGACACGGCGACGGCGGTGTCGATCGTCGCCGGGGTCGCCGTCCTCATCGTCGCGGCGTCGACGGCCATGTCGACGGGTCTGATCAAGTCGATCCCCGTGCCGGCGCACGTGATCCTCGACTACGCGCTCGCCATCCTGTTGATCGCCTCGCCGTTCCTGTTCGGGTTCGACGACGACGGCACCGCGACGGCGTTCTTCATCGTCCTCGGCGTGGCCCACCTGCTGATCACGATCGCCACGCGCTTCCTGGCGGCGGAGGCCCACTAGCCGATCGCATAGGCCGTGTTGACGGTGTAGCAACTGAGCAGGGATCCTCGGCGGCCACAGCCCCATCGGCCCCAGGAGGGCAGTCACTTGGTCAGAAGGATTCTCGGCGGCGCGACGGCGGGCGCGGTCGCCATCGCCTTGACGTCGGTCGCGGTCGGCGTGGCGCATCCACCCGATCCGCAGCTGTCCGGCGCGATCTTCACGACCGACGCGTCGGGCGAGCCGGTCAACCTCAACATCTACGACACCAAGCAGGACGTGTACCTCAACGGCGGCCCCGGCATCAACGCCCCCGACGACGCGGCAGGGCTCCCGGCGGGGACCTACTCGTTCCAGGTGACCGACCCGTCGGGCAAGACGCTGCTCTCCACGGACCCGGTGGCGTGCCGGCAGTTCACGGTCGACGCCTCGGGCCGGATCCAGAGCGTGGCGCCCTCCGGCGCGTGTGCCCACGTGACCGGCATCGACGGGGAGGACCTCGGCATCACCGTCCAGCTGTTCCCGTTCAACAACACGCCGAACAACGGCGGCGTCTACAAGGTCTGGGTCACGCCGACCGCGGACCTCGACTGCGACGAGCCGGGCAGCCGGCACTGCTTCGTGCCGCACCACAGCAAGACCGACAACTTCAAGGTCCGTGACGATGCGGTCGTGGAGATCGACACGCGGTTCTCCAAGCACGGGTCCTCGAGCTACATCGACGGCCTGGCGGCGACGTGGATCGACACCAACGGCGCGAGCAACGTCAAGTTCTCGGAGTACAACCCGGCCGTGCTCGCCTTCCACGAGGCGCACGTCGAGGCGGCCGAGCAGGGCAACCACAAGATCGTGGTCAGCGATCAGGCGGGCTGCACAATCGTCGACGTGCACGCCGCCGGCAAGACCTACCTGCCGGTGAACGGCTCGGTGACCGTGCCGGTCGCGGTCAAGAACCACGCGGCCGGGGACGCGACGTACTTCGTCGACGTCCACTGCGCGGCGTAGTCCAGGCCCTCCGGGCGGCGGCGACCAGCCGCCGCCCGGCTCGGGGTCGATCGATGCGGTAGCGTCGCGACATGGCCGGCCCCGCGGTCGTCCCGTTCGTGCCCGGCCGGCGACCCACGGACGAGGCCAGGCACCCGTGGCTGGGATCGAGCGACAGCGTCGCCTTCCTGCTCGGCGGCTCCGAGGAGGGCGAGAATCGCGCTTACCTGCTCGCGTCGGCTCCGGGCGCCACCGCCGGGCTCGACGTGACGCTCGCCTTCGCCGGTCCCGACGGGAGCCTCGAGCCGTGCCCGATCCCGGGCTGGGAGCGACGCACTGTTCCCGCCACCGTCTTCGAGGTCGGGGAGGACGGGCAGGCGGTTCTGCGCTCCGAGCGACCCGGGGATCGACCGCTCGTGCTCGCGCTCGACCCCGATCGCGACCTGCGCCCCGGTCTCACGTGGCGCTGGGACGACCTCGCCGAGCGCCTGCGCGAGGGGGCAACCGACGCCCAGGACCCCTACTCGTTCGGGCACCGCTTCTCCCAGCGCCTCCTCGTCACGCTGCGCCGGCACGACGATCCGTCGGCGACCGCGCACGCCGCGCTCGACGTCTACGACATCGAGCGCCTCGGCTCGCTGTACGCCAGGCTGGTGGAGCGGCTGGTCAAGCCCGACACCGAGCGCCAGGCCGCCGCCGCGGGCGCCGGCGGACTCGACCACGCGTACCACCCGTGGTACCCCGTGATGCTGATCGGCTCGCACAAGGCCGAGCTCTACACGCGCGCGCTGATCGGCGACATCGTGCACAAGCGGCAGAACCTCTCCGACCCCGGCTGGCTCGTGCGCGTCGGCCTGTACCTCGAGCTCTTGACCTGCATCGGGGTGATCGAGGCGGTGCGCGACGAGGTCGGCGACCTGCTCACACCCCGCGAGCGCGACGCGTTCGAGCACGCCGACGCCTTCCGCGAGATCCGCCGCCGCGTGAATCCGGCCGGCTGGCGCCGGGTCTGGCGGCTGCGCCACATCGCGTTTCCGTGCCTCGGCACACCGCGGGCGGGGCCGGTCTCCGCGCGCAACCTGCTCACGAAACGGCGGGCGACGCTCGAGTTCCTCCACGTCCACCACGAGGACCTCAAGCACGCGATCGAGCTGGCCGGCCCCAACCCGCACAACGCGCAGGAGACCTGGCACCGCGTGTTCCGCGACGCCGAGCGCGCCGTCCTGCGCCAGACGCCGGACGCGTTCCCCGAGTTGGCCCACCTGCCGAGCGACGTACGCGAGTTCGTGCTCTGGCACCGCAAGGGGCACCTCGGCCTGCGGCGCACGCTGCGGGTCCCTGCTCCGCTCGCGCGCGTGCTCGGCGACCAGGACGGGCTGTTCGCCTCCGCCTGCGCGCAGTACCGCGCGTCGATGAACCACGTCGCCGACTGGGCGCGCGAGCGGGCGCTGATGGACCACACCGGCGCCGAGTGCGTCCCCCGCCAGGTCAGCCTGCTCGAGGCGCACGTGAACCAGCCGTCGCGGGTGGCGCTCCTGCAGCGCCGCGACGGGTACCGCTCGGACACGATCGAGGTCGGCGCCGACCTGCCCGAGGGCTACGAGCCCCCGCTCGCGGCGGTCGAGCAGTTGCTGGCCAACGCCTCGATCTTCTCCACCCTCGACGAGGACGAGATCCGCGCCCTCGCCCGCCGCGCACGCCCGCTCACGTTCGGGCCGATGGAGCGCATCATCGTCCAGGGCCAGGAGGGCGACTCGCTGTTCGTCGTCGCCGAGGGGGATGTCGACGTGGTGCTGCGACGCGAGGACGGGCGCGACGTGCGGGTGGACACGATGCGCGGAGGCGCGGTGATCGGCGAGATGTCCCTGCTCACCGGCGAGCCGCGGAGCGCGACGGTGCGAGCGGTCGAGGGCGCGGTCGTCTACGAGATCGGCCGCCGCCAGTACGAGCCGCTGCTCGAGGGCCGCCCCCAGATCGTCTACGACCTCGCGCGGCAGATGGAGCAGCGCCTGCGCGAGCGGAGCGAGTACCTCACGGGCTACGACGCGGCGCGCGAGCGGACCGCGCTCGCGCGTCGCATCAAGCGCTTCCTGTCGGCCGGGCGGTAGCCAGTGGGCGGTCGCGGGCTCGAACCGCGGACCTCCTGCGTGTAAAGCAGGCGCTCTGACCAGCTGAGCTAACCGCCCGGATTGTCGGTAAGGCTAGTTCGCCCCTCCGACGA
The DNA here is from genome assembly GCA_963789005.1 of uncultured Solirubrobacteraceae bacterium. Classification (GTDB taxonomy): domain Bacteria; phylum Actinomycetota; class Thermoleophilia; order Solirubrobacterales; family Solirubrobacteraceae; genus DASSUW01. The sequence continues at coordinate 441,500 of CAWBIZ010000011.1, read as the reverse complement.
GCGGGAGGATCAGCTTGCTGCCCCGCGGCGTGAGCGAGAGCCGGGTGCCCGGCCGCGGGCGGATGGTGTAGTCGTGGTCGGTCGAGACGACGACCAGGCCGATCCGGTGACCCGCCTTGAAGAGGTAGTCGTCGGGCTGGAGGTCCCAGCGCAGGCGGTACTCCTTGCCGGGCCGGACGCGCCGGCTGCGGGCGTCGCTCGAGCGGTTCTGGGGGTCGAGCCAGCCGCGCGTGACCATGACCGGCGCGCCCGCGCTGTAGTCGACGAGCACGGCCGTCAGGTTCGCCGCGGTGCGGTTCTCGAGCGCCAGCTTCAGGCTCACCTCCGGCGTGCCGCTGAGCCGGACGTCGCTCGCCAGCGCGCGCGTGAGGTAGGCGAGCCGGTTCGGGTGGTCGGCGTCGGGGCTCTGGATCAGCACGTCGTCGGTGTCGAGCTCGCGGCCGCGGTCGACGAAGCTCTCGCTCCCCCGCGACCCACGCGGTCCGCGAGTGGAGAGGCCGCCGGAGCGGGAGAGCCACATGCGCGTCGTGCGCGCGCCCGCGGCGGGCCAGCGGGACTCGGTCGTGTACGTGCCGTCCTCGCGCTGGAGCTTCACGCGCGGCTCGGCCATGATCCCGTTGGGGACGCCGAACAGCCAGTGGTCGAACCAGCGGTTCTCGGTGACCTTGTAGTCGCTCGTGCCCTGCGGGCCGCCGTGGCCGCCGTTGTGGAGCCACAGCTTGCGAGGCACGTTCAGGCGCTCCCACCAGGCGGCGAACGCCTTCGTCTTGACGTTCCAGTCGTTGAGGCCGTGCACGACGAACACGCTCGCCCTGACCTTCCGCGCGCGCGGGAGGTAGTTGCGCTTGGCCCAGAAGTCGCTGTAGTCGCCGGTCACGCGGTCCTGGCGTGCGATCAGCTTGCGGCGCTGGGCGGCGCACGTGGTGCGCATGCGCGCGGCGATGAAGTCGGCCAGCACGTCGGTGTCCTCGCCCAGGTACTCGTTGTTCCCTGCGCCCTGGGTCTCCGAGTGCGGTGCGACGACGAGGCCGTTGGCGCGGTAGTAGTCGTACCAGGAGGAGATCGCCGAGACCGGGACGATCGTGCGCAGGCCCTCGACGCCGGTGGTGGCGACCTGGTTCGGCAGCGTGCCGTTGTAGGAGACGCCGGTCATGCCCACGGTGCCGGTCGTCCAGTCGGCGCGCACCTGGTTGCCGTCGGCGTCGTAGGCGCGGACGCGCCCGTTCAGCCAGTCGATCACGGCCTTGGTCCCGAGCGTCTCCCACGGGCCCCCGATGTCGGGGCAGCCGTCGGAGTTGAAGGTGCCGATGCTCTCGCCGAGCACGACCGCGTAGCCGCGCGGGACGTAGTAGTTGTCGAGGCTCGAGCCCGGGAGGTCGCCGCGGGCGCTCGACGATGCCGCGAGCGCGCGGCGGAACTGCGAGCCGCGCTCCTGTGGCATCTGGTCGACGTCGACGGGATGGTTGACCGCGTTCCCGAAGTCGCCGCGGTAGGGGCTGTGCTCGAAGATCACCGGCACCTTCAGGTTCTGGGTCTGCGTCTCGGCCGGGCGGCTGATGCGGATGCGCAGGCGGTCGTTGCGGCCGTCGGCGTCGGTGTCGAGCCGGGTCTGGACGTAGAGGGTCTGCTCGATCGCGCTCTCGAACGCGAACTGCGGCTGCGTCACGCCGTCCTGCAGCTTGAGCCACGGCGGGGGCGTCTGCGCGGCCGCGACCGGCGCGGAGGCGGCGAGCGCCGCGAGCGCCGTGGCGGCGGCGAGCAGATGACGTGGCGACAGCATCGAACCCCTCCCGTGGTTGACGCCCCCACCGTAGCTCGGGATGCGATGATCGACCGGATGGATCTCGGGATCCGCGACCGGGCGGCGCTGGTGACGGGCGCCTCGAAGGGGATCGGCCGCGGCATCGCGGAGACGCTGGTGGCCGAGGGCGTGCGGGTGGCGATCGCGTCGCGGTCGGCTGAGCGTGTTGCGGCGACAGCGGCGGAGATCGGCGCGCGCGGCTACGCGTTCGACGCGCGCGAGCTGGACGCGGTCGGGCCGCTGGTCTCGCAGGTGGAAGCGGATGTCGGGCCGATCGACATCTACGTCGCCAACACCGGCGGCCCGCCTGCGGGCGCCGATCCGCTCGGCTTCACCCGCGAGCAGTGGGAGGAAGCGCACCGCACGCTCGTCCTCTCGCCGATGGCGTTCCTCGAGCGGCTGCTGCCGGGCATGCGCTCGCGCGGGTTCGGCCGCGTGGTCGCGATCGGTTCGATCGCCGCGCTCGAGCCGATCGACGCGCTGCAGCTCTCGAACGCCCACCGGCCGGGCCTCGTGACGGCCTTCAAGGTCCTCGCCCGCCAGGCCGCCGCCGACGGCGTCACGCTCAACCACATCCACCCGGGCCAGATCGCGACCGACCGCATCTTCGGCAACGCCGGCTCCCGCGAGGCCGCCGAGGCCAACGCCCGCGAGGCCGTCCCGGCCGGCCGGCTCGGCACCGTCGAGGAGATCGCAGCCGCGGCGGCGTTCCTGTGCTCGGCTCCCGCGAGCTACATCACGGGCACGTCCCTGCTCGTCGACGGCGGCCTCGCGCGGGGGGCCTAAACTTTTCGGCGCCCGCGCCCATGGTGTAACGGTTAGCACGACAGGTTTCAACCTGTTAGCGGGAGTTCGACTCGCCCTGGGGGTACTGCGCTAGCTCCAGCGGAAGAAGCTGATGAGGTTGCCGTCGGTGTCGAGGGTCGCGAACTCGCGGGTTCCGAAGTCGGTGGTGGTGACGCCGTCTCGGGAGACCGGGTGGAGGACGTTGGCGGCTTCGAGCTCGGCGTAGAGGGCGTCGACGTCGGTGACCTCGATCCGGCAGCTGGCCGTGCCGGCGATGAAGGACTCGGCGCCCGAGCAGATCGGGCGGTCGCTGAGGTCGGCGCGCGTGCGCCAGTCCTCGTCGGTGGCGCCCCAGAGGTGCAGGACGGCGTCGTCGCGGGTGATGACCGCGAAGTCGCCGTCGTGGTGGCGCACTTCGAACCCGAAGCGCTCGACGTAGTGTGCGAGCGCGGCCTGCACGTCGCGGACCGGGAGCGCCGGAATCGTGCGGTGGAGGCCCGCCGTCACGCGGGACCCGGCTCGTCGGGCCAGTAGCCGTGCTCGTCGTAGAAGCGGCGGGCTTCCTCCTCCCGCTCGCGGTCGCCCTTCCCGGTGGCGAGGAAGTAGAGGATCACGACGACCATGAGCACGCCGCCGGTGACGCCGATGATGCTCCAGATGGTTTCGACCATAGTGCCCCCGGCAGGGATCGAACCTGCGTCGCGCGGGTTAAAAGCCCGCCGCTCTAACCACTGAGCTACGAGGGCCTAGCAATGGTAAATCGCCGGGCTACGCTGGGCGTGTGCACCCGGGGGACGGGGGGAATCGCGCACGGCGGCGCAGACGGGCGCCAGAGGTCGCTGAGGGCGAGATCATCGCAGCGGCCGAGGCCTTCCTGCGCGAACGCCCGTTCCGCGAGCTGACCGTGGACGAGGTGATGCGGCGCACCGACCTGTCGCGGCCATCGTTCTACGTCTACTTCCGCGATCGCCACCACCTCGTGCTGCGCGTCGTGGCGCATCTGGAGTCGGAGCTGTTCACGATGTCCGATCGCTGGTTCACCGGCACCGGCCCGGGCCGGGAAACGGCACGCGAGGCGCTCGACGGCATCGTCGAGGTGTTCGCCGAGCATGGCCCGGTCATGCGGGCGCTGGCGGACGCGGCCGCGGACGACCCGCGCGTGGAGGACGCCTACGGCGCGCTCGTGCAGCGCTTCGTGGACGCGACGGCGCGTCACATCGAGGCCGAGATCGAGGCTGGCCGGGTGCTGCCGCTCGACGCGCGCCAGACCGCGAGTGCGCTCGTGTGGATGAACGAGCGCTACCTGACCGAGAGTCTGGGACGCGAGCCGTACACGTCGCCGCAGGCGGCCGCCGACACGCTGCTGACGATCTGGACGCGCGTGCTCTACGGGTCCGACTAGTCGAGCCGGCTCGCGGCGAACAGGCTGGCCGCCGCGCCGACCACGGTGAGCCCCGCCACGCCGAGGGCGGCGGTCTTCGGGAGCGAGTCGCGGTAGCGCACGGTGGCGGCGAGGTCCGCGATGTCGGCGACCGCGCCGGCGAGCACCCAGCTGCGCGCCCCGGACCCGTTGCGCAGCGCGAGCGCGGTCCCGGCCCCGACGGCCAGGTCGCGGGCGCCGGTGGCCACCGTCAGCACCTGCGCGCCCGGTTCGTTTCCGGCTGGGCCGATCCAGCGGGTCGCGACGCGGCCGGGCACGACCATGAGCGCGGCACCGATCGCGATCCGTGCGGCGGCGATCGGCAGGGCGAGAGCGCGAGCATCCATGGCGACGACGCTACCCGGGCCCGCGCTCGGCGATGCGCCACGACGTGCGCGCAGGGCGACGCGCGGCGGGCGGCCGGCGGCCGCGCGGCGGGCATGATGCCTGCGTGCGCGTGTTGTTCACGTTTGCCGGCGGCGCCGGGCATGCCCAGCCGCTCGTGCCGATCGCCCGCGCGGCACGGGCGGCGGGGCACGAGGTCGCGTTCGCCGGGCGGCCTCGGGTCGTCGCCGGACTCGAGGCGCGGGGGTTCGCCGGGTTCCCCGATGTGGGCGATCTCGTGGAGCCGCCGGCGGTGGTGACGGCACTGCTCGAGTACGACCCCGAGCGTGAGGAGCGCGTGGTCCGCGAGGGCTTCGCGTGGGGCCATGGCCGGCGCCGGGCGCAGGTCGTGCTCGAGCTGTGCGCCGCGTGGCGGCCGGACGTGATCGTGTGCGACGAAGTCGACTTCGGCGCGATGATCGCCGCCGAGCGGGCCGGCGTCCCACACGCCACCGTGCTCGTCATTGCCGCCGGCTCGCTGATCGGGCCGTCGGTGGTCGCCGCCCCGCTGAATCTCGTCCGCGCCGAGCATGGCCTGCCGCCCGATCCGGACCTGCGGATGCCGAGCCGGCACCTGGTGCTCTCCCCGATGCCGCCCAGCCTCCGCGACCCCGCGCTCCCGCTGCCGGACACCGCCCATTCGATCCGGCCCGGCTCGCTCGACGCCGCGGAATGGCACGGGCGGCTGCCCAGCCGGCCGCTCGTCTACTTCACGCTCGGGACCGTGTTCGACATGGAGTCGGGCGACCTCGTCGCGCGGGCGCTCGCCGGCCTCGGCGCACTGCCGGTGAACGTCCTGGCGACCTTCGGCGACCGGATCGATCTCGGGCCGCAGCCGCCGAACGTGCGGATCGAGTCGCACATCCCGCACGGCGCGCTGCTGCCGCACTGCGACGCGGTCGTCAGCCACGGCGGCTCGGGCACGATGGTCGACGCCCTCGCCGCCGGCGTGCCGCAGGTGGTGTTGCCGATCGGCGCCGACCAGCCGCTCAACGCCGCCCGCTGCGAGGCGCTCGGCGCCGGCATCGTGCTCGACCCGATCGCCGCCACGTCCGCCGACATCGCCGCCGCCACGACCGCCGTGCTCGAGCAGCCGTCCTACCGCGCCGCGGCCGAGCGGGTCCGGCGCGAGACGCTCGCGCTCCCCGACGCCTCCTACGCGGTCGGGCTGCTCGAGCGGCTCGTCAGTGGCGGAAGTGCCGGCGGTGCGTGAAGACCATCGAGATGCCGGCGGCGTCGGCGGCCTCGACGACCTCGTGGTCGCGCACCGAGCCGCCCGGCTGGATGACCGCCGTCACGCCGGCGTCGACGGCGAGCTGCGGGCCGTCGGAGAACGGGAAGAACGCGTCCGAGGCCAGCGCACCGCCGGTGAGGTCGGTGTCCGTGGCGCTGGCCTTCTCGATCGCCAGGCGGACGGAGTCGACCCGGCTCATCTGCCCGGCGCCGATGCCGACCGACGCGAGGTCGCGCGAGAGCACGATCGCGTTCGAGCGCACGTGCTTGCAGACCTTCCAGGCGAACAGCATCTCGCCCCACTCGCGCTCTGACGGCTTGCGCTCGCTCACGACCTCCATCTCCGCGCGGTCCTCGAGGTCGAGGTCGCGATCCTGGACGAGGAGGCCGCCCATCACGCGCTTGAGGTCCCATTCGGAGATGTTCACGCGGCGGCGCTCCTCGTCCTCGAGGATCCGCAGGTTCGGCTTGGTGCACAGCGCGGCGACCGCGTCGTCGCTGAGGCCGGGAGCGAGCACGACCTCGATGAACTGGCCCAGCAGCGCCTGCGCGAGCTCCTCGTCGACCGGCCGGTTGAAGCAGATGACGCCGCCGAAGGCCGACTGCGGGTCGCACGCGAAGGCCCGCCGGTACGCCTCGATCGCCGAGCCCCCGACCGCCACCCCGCACGGGTTGTTGTGCTTGATGATCACGCACGCCGGGACCTCGAACTCCTGCACGAGCAGGCGCCCGGAGTTGATGTCGAGCACGTTGTTGAACGACAGCTCCTTGCCGCCGCGCTGGCGGACCTGCGAGAGCACGTGCATCCGCGCGCCCACCTGCGAGTAGTAGGCGGCGCGCTGGTGGGGGTTCTCGCCGTACGAGAGGTCGGTCACCTTCTCGTAGGCCGACATCATCAGCTCGGGGAACTCGCCCTGCTTCTCGGCGAACCAGCGCGAGATCGCGGTGTCGTAGCGCGCGGTGTAGGCGAACGCCTCGGCCGCCAGGTTCTCGCGCGTGGGCAGCGAGAGCCTGTTGTCCGCCTCCCGCAGCTCCTGCAGGACCGCGTCGTAGGACTCGGGCTTGACCACGACCGCGGCGAACGCGAAGTTCTTGGCGGCCGCCCGGATCATCGTCGGCCCGCCGATGTCGATGTGCTCGAGCACCTCGTGCTCGGTCACGCCGCGGCGGCCGGCCCACGCCTCGAACGGGTACAGGTTCACGCACACGAGGTCGACGAACTCGACCTCGTGCTCCTCGGCGGCGGCCATGTGGCCGGGGTCGTCGCGCAGCGCCAGCACGCCCGCGTACAGCTTGGGGTGCAGCGTCTTGACGCGGCCGCCCATGATCTCGGGGAAGCCGGTGAAGTCGTCGACGTTGCGGACCGCGAGCCCGGCCTCGCGCAGGCTCGCCGCCGTGCCCCCGGTGGACACGAGCTCGACGCCCAGCGCGTCCAGCCCGCGTGCGAACTCGACGACCCCGGTCTTGTCCGACACCGACAGCAGGGCGCGCCGGATCCTCACCTCGCCGGGCTGCGTCATCGGCGACCTCGCATCGCGGCCGGACGATACCTGCGGCATGCCCGTCATCGCCCGACCGTCACCCGTCGTGGACGCTCGGAGTCGACCGTGATCGCGCCGCGCGCGATCTGCCGCACCGCCTCGCACAGCAGCTCGTGCTCGAGCGGGCGCAGCGCCTCGCGAACCTCGTCGGGCGCCTGGGCATCCGGGAGCTCGACCGCCCGCTGGGCGATCACCGGCCCGGTGTCGACCCCGTCGTCGACGAAGTGCACGGTGACGCCGAAGACCTTGACGCCGTACTCGAGCGCCTGCTCGATCGCGCGCACCCCGGGGAAAGCCGGGAGCAGGGCCGGATGGACGTTGACGACGCGCATCGGGAAGCGGGCGAGGAAGTCGGGCGTGAGCAGCGCCATGTAGCCGGCCAGCACGACGAGCTCGACATCGTGGGCGGTCAGGAAGTCGGCCATGGCGTGGTCGCGGGCGGCGCGATCGGCGTGGTCGGCGAGCGCGAAGACGGCGGTGGGCACGCCGGCCGCGGTCGCTCGCGCGAGCGCCGGCGCGTCCGCCTTGTCGGAGCCGACGGCCGCGACCTCGACGCCCTCGCGCCCGTGCACGTGGTCGAGGATGGCCTGCAGGTTGGTCCCGGCGCCCGACGCCAGCACGCCGACCCTCACGCCACCTCCCGCAAGCGGACCCTCACGCCACCTCCGGCGACGCGGACCCTCACGCCACCTCCAGCTTGGGGTAGTAGCCGCCCGTGGAGCGCAGCGTCCCGGCCGTGAGGAGCGCGTCGACGCGGGCGAGCACCGTGTCGGCGTGCAGGTGCGACCACGCGCCGTAGTGCGGCAGGCCGTCGTAGGAATACTTGCGGACGACCTTGGAGCGGCCGCCGCGGAGGATCTCCACCGTGCGCGTGCGACCGACCTCCGGCTCGGCCGAAGCCACCACGTCGAGGATCGCCTCGTCGAGCTGCCCCGCCTCGCCCTCGGCGACGGGGCGATGGGCGAGCTGGGCGGGCCGCGGAGCGGACGAGCGCGGCGGCGGGGGCAGGGCGGGAGCCAGGCCGGGGTCGCAGACGTCGCAGCACGGCCCTGTTGGTGCGGGCGTCGAGCGGTCGCCGAAGTGGCGCAGGATCCCCTCGCGCCGGCACCCCGACCCCTCGACCCACGCCCACACCGATCGGTACTGCCGCCACCGAACCCGCGTGCCCTCCTTGGCCGACATCCGGCACAGCGCCAGCGCCTGCCCGTCCCATTGTCCAATTACCTGCCCCTTGACGACGTCGGGCGTCGAGGGCGACGGCTTCACGACACCCGCCCGCGCGAGATGGCCCACGATCGCCCGGACAACCTCCTCCTCAAGTCCTTGTCTGAGCTCGGGCAACGAGAGCTCGTATCCCGGATCGGCGTTGGACACGATCCGGTGTGCGACGGCCTGGAGGGCGTCGTCCTCCACGGTCGAGCGCTCGATGAAGAACACGTGCAGGCCCTTGTCCTTGCCGGCAGCGAACAGCAGGCAGCGGGCGGGGTTGCCGTCGCGGCCCGCGCGGCCGGCCTCCTGGTAGTAGGCCTCGATCGAGCTCGGCACGCTCTCGTGGCAGACCGTGCGCACGTCGGCCTTGTCGACGCCCATGCCGAACGCGTTGGTCGCCACCACGACCGGGGCGTCGCCGGCCATGAAGCGGCGCTGCGCCTCGGCGCGCGCCTCGCGCGGCAGGCCGGCGTGGTAGGCGATGACCTCGACGCCCAGCTCCGGCCCGAGCCGCGCCGCGAGCCGCTCGCAGTCGGCCCGCGTGCCCGCGTAGACGATGCCCGGCAGGGCGTCCGGCTCGGCCAGCGCGGCGGCGATGCCGCGGTGGGCCGCCTGCTTGCTCGCGCACGGGACGACGGCGAACGAGAGGTTCGGGCGGTCGAACCCCGTCGCCACGTGGACCGGGTCGCGCAGCCCGAGGCGGGCCACGATGTCGGTCGCCACCTGCGGCGTGGCGGTCGCCGTCGAGGCGAGGATGGCCTCCGCGCCCAGCCAGCGGGCGGCGTCGGCCAGCCGGAAGTAGTCCGGCCGGAAGTCGTGCCCCCACTGCGACACGCAATGCGCCTCGTCGACCACGAACAGGCCGATCCGCGCCCGCCGGATCCGCTCCAGGAAGCCCGGCGAGGAGAAGCGCTCCGGCGCGACGTAGAGCAGCCGCAGCTCGCCCGCCGCGGCGCGCTCCACCACCCGCCGGTTGGTCGACGCGTCCTGCTGCGCGTTGACGAGCCCGACGCGGCCGGGCGCCACGCGCTCGAGCGCCTCGACCTGGTCCTGCATCAGCGAGACGAGCGGCGAGACCACGACCGTGAGGTCGGCCCGCATGAGCGCGGGCAGCTGGTAGCACAGCGACTTGCCGGAGCCCGTCGGCATGACCACCAGCACATCCCGCCCGGCGACCGCGGCCGCGACCGCCTCCCGCTGGCCCGGGCGGAACCCCGGGAAGCCGAACAGCTCGCGCAGCGCGCCCTCGGGATCACGCGCGCGGGCGACCGGCTCGGGCGGCGGTGGCCCGAGGCCCGGCAGCGCGACGTTGTCGATGGCGAGCGACATGCGGACGGGCGACCATACCGCCGCCCCCGGAGGGCAAACCCGCGCTGCGCGAACTTGTGGCGAAGTTGGGACGACTAGGCGCGAATCAGCGGCAGCTCGAACGCGTCCTTGCGCTGCCCGGCGCCCGACCGCTCGAGCGGGTAGTCGCCGGAGAAGCAGGCGTCGCAGTGGGTCGACCGCGAGCCTTCGATCGCCTCGTAGACGCCCTCAAGCGACAGGTACGCCAGCGAGTCCGCCCCCAGCTCGGCGGCCACCTCGGCCTCCGTGCGCCCGTGGGCGATCATCTCCTCGCGCGTGGACATGTCGATCCCGTAGTGACACGGGTGGCGGATCGGCGGGGCCGAGATCCGCATGTGGACCTCCGACGCCCCCGCGTCGCGCAGCATCTGCACGATCTGGCGGGTCGTGTTGCCGCGCACGATCGAGTCGTCGACCACCACCAGCCGGCGCCCCGCGACCACCTCCGGCAGCGGGTTGAACTTCATCCGCAGGCCGTGCTTGCGGAGCTCCTGCCCGGGCTGGATGAACGTCCGCGCGACGTAGCGGTTCTTGACGAAGCCGTCGTCCTGCGGGAGCCCGGAAGCCCGCGCGTACCCCCGCGCGGCGGGGTTCCCGGAGTCCGGCACCGGGATCACCAGATCCGCCGAGACGGGCGCCTCGCGCGCGAGGATCTCCCCCATCCGCCCGCGCGCCACCTGCAGCACCTGCCCGCCGAGCCGCGAGTCCGGCCGCGCGAAGTAGATGTGCTCGAACACGCACAACGCCGTCCGGTCGCCGACCGCGCCCATCCGCGTCCGCACCCCGTCGGGCGTCAACGACACGATCTCCCCCGGCTGCACGTCGCGCAGGAACTGGGCGCCGATGATGTCGAACGCGCAGGTCTCCGACGCCACGCAGTAGCGATCGCCGAGCATCCCCAGCGACAGCGGCCGCAGCCCCGCCGGATCGCGGAACGCGACCACGCGGTCCTTGGTCATGACCACCGTCGAGTACGCGCCCTCGACCCGCCCCATCACGTCGACCAGCGCGTCCTCCAAGGAATCCGCCGGATGCGTCGACAAGAGCGCGGCGAGGATCTCCGAGTCCGACGTCGAGCGGAACGAGACGCCCCGCTCCCGCAGCTCCGCGTGCAGCTCGACCGCGTTCACCAGGTTCCCGTTGTGCGCCAGCGCCAGCTCGCGCCGGTCGGCCCGCCACACCGGCTGCGAGTTCTCCCACGAGTTCGCACCGGTGGTCGAGTACCGCACGTGGCCGACCGCCATGTCCCCCTGCAGGGCGCGCAGCCGCTGCTCGTCGAACACCTGCGAGACCAGCCCCTGGTCGCGCATCGCCATGATGTGGCCGCGCTGCGCGGTCGCGATCCCGGCCGACTCCTGGCCGCGGTGCTGGAGCGCGAACAGCGCGAAGTAGGCGAGCCGCGAGACCTCGTGCCCGGGGGCACAGATCCCGAAGACGCCGCACTCGTCGCGCGGCCCGTCACGGAGGTCGGAGAGCGGTGAGGACACGAAGGACGACCCGGCGGCCACACTAGCAACGGCCCCGGCGCAAGCCGGATGGGCGAAGCGCTCCCTGCGTGGTTCGCCACTCCGGCCCGCCGGGCGCGAGTACCCTCCCTGGCCAAGCGCCTTTCGAGGAGAGATACATGGCCGTCAACGCCCCCGTCCAGATCGACCGCGCCCGCATCCGCGAGCTGATCGAGCGCGAGGAGAAGGCGCTCAACGAGCGCACGCACAAGTCCGAGCAGATGTACGAGCGCGCCCAGAACGTGCTCAGTGGCGGCGTCGCCTCCTCCTACCAGCTGCGCGACCCGTGGCCGATCTACCTCGAGCGCGGCAAGGGCCCGAAGGTGTGGGACGTCGACGGCAACGAGATGTGGGACTTCCACAACGGCTTCGGCGCGATGGTCCAGGGCCACGCCCACCCGGCGATCGGCAAGGCGCTCCGGGAGCGCTACGAGCTGGGCACGCACTTCGCGGCCCCGACCGAGGACGCGGTCGTCGTCGGCGAGGAGCTCAAGCGCCGCTGGGGCCTGCCGCGCTGGCGCTACACGAACTCCGGCTCCGAGTCGACGATGGACGCCATCCGCATCGCCCGCGCGCACACCAAGCGCGACACCGTGATGAAGATCTTCGGCTCCTACCACGGCCACCACGACACGGTGATGGTCTCGATCGGCGTCGAGTACGACAACATCGGCGACCGCGAGAACCTCGCCTCGCTCGCCTACGGCGCCGGCATCCCGCAGGCCACCGTCGACATGACGGTCGCCGTCCCCTTCAACGACGCGCCCGCCATGGAGCGCCGGATCGAGCGTCTTGCCGACGAGGGCCGCCTGCCCGCCTGCGTGATCATGGAGGCGGCGATGATGAACCTGGGGGTCGTGCTCCCGGCGCCCGGCTACCTCGACGCCGTGCGCGAGATCACCCGGCGCCACGGCATCGTGCTGATCTTCGACGAGGTCAAGACCGGCCTGACCATCGCCGCCGGCGGCGCGACCGAGAAGTGGGGCGTGACGCCCGACATGGTCACGCTCGCCAAAGCCCTCGGCGGCGGCGTGCCCACGGGCGCGATCGGCGCCACCGAGGAGGTCATGGAGGTCGTCGAGGACGGTTCCGTCTACCAGGTGGGCACCTACAACGGGAACCCGCTCGGGATGGCCGCGGTGCGCGCGAACCTGCTCGAGATCCTCACGCCCGAGGCCTACACGCACCTCGACGGGCTCAACGACCGCATCCTCGCGGGCTGCCAGGCGGTGATCGAGAAGCACAACCTGCCGGGCTACTCGGTCGGCGCCGGCTCCAAGGGCTGCGTGACGTTCTCGCCGGTCGAGATCGTCGACTACGAGACGTTCAAGGCCAACCAGGACGCCGACATGGCCGAGCTGGCATGGCTGTTCAACATGAACCGCGGGATCTTCATGACGCCCGGGCGCGAGGAGGAGTGGACCCTCTCGGTCACCCACGACGACGCGTCGGTCGACGCGTACGTCCAGGTGTTCGAGGCGATGGCCGACGAGCTTATGAGGTAGGGGCGGCCGCCTCTCCGGCGCGCGCCTCGGTGGCGCGCGCCGCCAGCTCGCGCGCGGCGATCTGGTGGACGTCGCGCACGACGCCGATCCGGAACAGCGAGCGCGTCTCGTTCGCGATCTTGCCGTCGCCCGCGCGCAGCACGATCCGCAGGTCCTCGTCGACCGACTTGGCGGCCATGGCGATCGAGAGGTTCTGGAGGTCGTCGTCGGTGACCGCCGCGAGCGCGACGGCGCGGTCCAGCGAGAGCCGCCGCAGGATCGACGGATCGGCTCCGCGGCCGATCACGACCGGCAGCCCGAGCTCGCGCGCGAGGCCGACGTTCTCGCCCTCCTCGCGGTCGTCGACCGCCACGACGCCGACCCCGAGGTCGCGCAGCAGGATGCACAGCCGCAGGCCGACCTGCCCCATGCCGACGACGACGACGTGGTCGCGGCGCGGCACCGCCCGCCGGCCCCACAGGCCGGTCAGCCGGCGGTCGATCAGCCGGTTGACCAGGCCCGCCGTGAACCCGGCCTCGAACACCAGCGCGGTGATCATGGAGACGGTGAGGAACGCCTTCAGCCACTTCGGCCCGTCCGCCACGTCGTCGTTCGGGTCGACGGTGACGAGCGTCTTGGCGGAGCCGTAGGCCGCGTCGATCACCCCCTGGTCGAGCGCGAACATCGACGCGACGGTCTCGATCAGCAGGATGATCAGCAGCCCGAGCGCGCCCCACAGCAGCAGCGCCGCGCTCTTGTCGTAGGGCGTCAGGATCGCGCGCGAAAGCGCCCTGAACCGCCGCCGCTTGGGCACGTCGACCGAGTCGCCCTCGTGGACCTCCTCGAGGTCCTCGCCCAGGCACGGCCCGGCGAGCGAGGGGGCGACGATGTCGGCCATCGACGTCACCTCGCAGTGCTCGATCGAGTCCTTCACCTGACTCGCGATCGTGGGGTCGAAGATCGTCACCAGCATCGGCAGCTCATCGTCGAGCGAGCGGACCATGAGGGCCATCCGCAGCGCCACCGCGTCGGCGCGGAAGACGATCAGTATGCGATCGATGCCGTCGACCTCGAGCGCGCGCTTCATCTCGAGCTCGCCCGGGGCCTTCAGCCGGTAGACGTCCTCGCCCTCGTCGTCGAGCGCCCGCCGCACCTCCTCCGCCAGATCGCCCTCGCCGATCAGGACGACGTGGCTCACAGCAGCGACGCCAGGCCGTCGCGGTGGACGCGGGCGAGCTCGTCGACCGGGAGCTCGAGCGTTCCGTCGATCGAGAGCGTGTCGCCGCCGACCTCGCCGAGCACGAGCGCAGCGCCGCCGAAGCGGGCGAGGGAATCTCGGGGGGCGGAGACGACGAACGCTCCCGGACCTTCGGCGAACAGCTCGCCGTCGTACCCCACGCGCGCCCCGATGCCGCCCGCGATGCAGCATTCCGCCAGCGCCACCGCCACGCCGCCCTCGGCAACGTCGTGCGCCGAGCGCAGCGCGCCCGACCGGATGCCCTGGCGGACGGCGGCGTGCAGCGCCTTGATCTCGCCCAGGTCGGCGGTGGGGAGCGCGCCCGCGAGCGGCTCGCCGCGCAGCTTGGCCAGCTCGGAGCCGACGCCCGATGGCTGCCAGGAGGCGCGCAGGATCGCGACCACGTCGCCGGGCACCGAGAAGCCCAGCCGGCCGGAGCGCGCCGGGTCGGGCAGCTCTCCCACCATCCCCACGACGGGCGTCGGGTAGATCGGGCCCTCGCCGCCCTCGTTGTAGAGCGAGACGTTGCCGCCCACCACCGGGACGCCGAGCGCCCGGCAGGCGTCGCCGAGGCCGGCCACGGCGCGTGTCAGCTGCCACGCGATGTGCGGCTTCTCCGGGTTGCCGAAGTTGAGGCAGTTGGTGAGCCCGAGCGGCTCCGCGCCGACGCACGCGAGGTTGGCCGAGCACTCGAGCACGGCCTCGACGGCGCCGCGGTAGGGGTCGACGGCCACACGCCGGCCGTTGCCGTCGATCGAGACCGCGATCGCGCCGCCGGACTCGAGCATCAGCACCGCGGCGTCGGCCTGCTCGGGCCGGCGCACGGTGCGCGAGCCGACCACGCAGTCGTACTGCTCGAACGCCCACCGCCGGGAGGCGAGGTTGGCGCTGCCGAGCAGCGCGAGCAGCGTGCCCGCTGCGTCCAGCGAGCCGTTCAGCACCGGCGAGGGCGGCGGGTAGACCGGCACCGCCGCCTCGAGCGGCTCGAGGTCGTACGCCGGGCACTCGTCGACGAGCGCCGTGACCGGGAGGTCGCCCACGACCTCGCCGCGGTCGAGCACCCGCAGACGGCGAGTGTCCGTGACCTCGCCGATCGCAGTCGCGTTGACCTCCCAGCGCGCGCAGACGGCGATCACGTCGTCGACGCGCGACGGCTCGACCACGCACAGCATCCGCTCCTGCGACTCCGAGATCATGATCTCGAACGGCTCCATGTCGGCCTCGCGGAGCGGCACGCGGCGCACGTCGAGGTCGATCCCCACCTCGCCCTTGGCCGCCATCTCGGACGCCGACGAGGTCAGGCCAGCAGCGCCGAGGTCCTGCAGCGCCACGAGCAGCTCGCGGTCGAGCAGCTCGAGCGAGCACTCCAGTAGGCGGCTCTCCTCGAACGGGTCGCCGATCTGCACGGTCGGGCGCTTGGCGGCGTCCTCGTCGCCGAGCTCGGCGCTCGCCAGCACGGACGCGCCGCCGATGCCGTCGCGGCCGGTGCGCGCCCCGAACAGCACCACGACGTTGCCGACCCCCGCGGCCGCCGACCGGATCAGCTTGTCGGTCTCGATCAGGCCGACGCACATGGCGTTGATCAGGCAGTTCTGCTCGTACGGCGCCTCGAAGTAGATCTCGCCGCCGACCGTGGCGACGCCGATCGAGTTGCCGTAGTGGCCGATCCCCGCGACGGCGTGCTCGAGCAGGTAGCGCGAGCGGGGCGAGCCGGCCGGCTCGCCGAAGCGCAGCGAGTCGAGGATCGCGATCGGCCGCGCGCCGATCGCGAACACGTCGCGCAGGATGCCGCCGACCCCGGTCGCCGCCCCCTGGAACGGCTCGACGGCGCTCGGGTGGTTGTGGGACTCGACCTTGAACGCGCACGCCAGCCCGTCGCCTAGCGAGACCGCGCCGGCGTTCTCGCCCGGCCCGAGCACGAGCCGTGGGCCCTCGGTGGGCAGCGTCTTGAGCAGCCGCCGCGAGTGCTTGTAGCCGCAGTGCTCGGACCACATCAGGCTGAAGACCGCGAGCTCGACCTCGTTCGGCTCGCGCCCGAGCTTCTCGACGATCAGCTCGTACTCGCCGTCGGTCAGGCCCAGCTCGCGATGGCGGCTCACACCGGAGCCCCGATCAGGGCGAGACCGTCAGCGGAGCCGGTCAGGAGATCGACCGCGTGCTCCGGATGCGGCATGAGGCCCAGCACGTTGCCGTCCTCGTTGCAGACCCCCGCGATGTCGTCCAGCGACCCGTTGAAGTTGTGCCCGGGCGCGTACCGGAGCACGACCTGCTGGCCGAGGTCATGGGGTGCCCAGAAGCGGCCGGTCGTGTGCTTGGCGGGGATCGAGAGACGCTGGCCGACCTCGCAGCCGCGCGTCCAGGGGATCGAGGCGTTCACGACCTCGACGGCGACCTGCCGGCAGGTGAAGCGCAGCGAGGTGTTGGGGAGCAGCGCCCCGGGCAGCAGGCCCGCCTCGCACAGCACCTGGAAGCCGTTGCAGATGCCGAGCACGAGCCCGCCCTCGCGCGCGAAGCGGGCGACCTCGCCCATGACCGGCGAGAAGCGGGCGATCGCCCCCACCCGCAGGTAGTCGCCGTACGAGAAGCCGCCCGGGACGATCACCGCGTCCGACCCGCGCAGGTCGGCGTCGCCATGCCACAGCAGCTCCGCCTCGCCGACCCGCCGCGCGGCGGCCAGGGCATCCCGCTCGTCGCACGACCCCGGAAACTGGACGACCCCGAACTTCACTCGATCTCGTAGTCCTCGATGAGCGGGTTGGCGAGCAGCCGCTCGCACATCTCCGGGACCCGCGACAGGTCCTCCACGTCGAGCTCGATCAAGCGGCCGACGTGCACGTTGGCCACGCCCTCGAAGCCGAGCGCGGGCAGCGCGCGCTCGACGGCCTGGCCCTGCGGGTCGAGGATCCCGGCCTTGGGCCGGATCAGGACCCTCACCCTCACGAAACGCGGTCCAGCCAGGCCGAGAAGGGCTCGCCGGAGAGCTGCTCGTAGGCGCTCACGTAGCGCTCGCGGGTCGCCGCCACCACGTCGTCCGGGATCGCGGGCGCGGGCGGCGCCTTGTCCCACCCGGTGCCGGACGCCCAGTCGCGCACGTACTGCTTGTCGAAGCTCGGCTGGCCGCGCCCGACCTCGTAGCGGTCGGCGGGCCAGAAGCGCGAGGAGTCCGGCGTGCAGACCTCGTCACCCAGCGTCAGCGTCCCGTCCGCGTCGAGCCCGAACTCGAACTTCGTGTCGGCGAGGATGATCCCGCGCTCGCGCGCGTAGGCGGCGATGCGCGCGTAGACCTCGAGCGAGACGTCGCGCAGCTGCTCGCCCAGCTCCCGCGACCCGGCGAGCGACGCCGCCTGCTCGAAGTCGATCGCCTCGTCGTGGCCCTCCTCGGCCTTCGTCGAGGGCGTGAAGATCGGCTCGGGGAGCTGCTCGGACTCGCGCAGGCCCTCCGGCAGCTCGATGCCCGACACACGCCCCGTGGCCTGGTAGTCCTTCCAGCCCGAGCCGGAGAGGTACCCGCGCACCACGCACTCGACCGGCAGCATCCGCAGGCGCTTCACCCGCAGGCCGCGGCCGCGGAACTCGTCCGGCACGCCGTCGGTGGCCGACAGCAGATGGTTCGGGACGATCTCCTTCGTGAGGTCGAACCACAGGACGGAGAGGCCGGTCAGGACCTTCCCCTTGTCCGGGATCGCGGTCGGGTGCACGACGTCGTAGGTCGAGATGCGGTCGGAGGCCACCATCAGCAGGTCGTCGCCGAGCTCGTAGAGCTCGCGGACCTTGCCGGAGGCCAGCAGAGAGAGGGCAGTCACCCGCGACAGGCTAGATCAGCCACCCGCCGGAACCGCGCCTCCAATTCCCGCGTAGAGCGGGAAACGCCCTCAAAGGTCGTACGGGAAATCCGTCAGCAGCTCGGCGCCGTCCTCGCCCACCAGGACGAGGTCCTCGAGGCGGACGCCGCCGAACTCCTTGCGGTAGATGCCGGGCTCGAGCGTGATCACGTCGCCCGCCACCAGCGGGTCGTGCGTGCGGCCGAGGTTCGGTCGCTCGTGGACCTCGAGGCCGACGCCGTGCCCGAGCCCGTGGTAGTAGCCCTCGTCGAGCGTCTTGCCCTCCGGCTTGGACCGCTGCGTCGGATGGCCGGCGGCCTCGAACGGCTCGCACGAGATCGCGTAGATCTCGCTGCCGTCGACGCCCGCGCGCACGGCCGCGAACGAGCGGTCGAGCGCCTCGCGGGTGAGCTGCCAGTACTCGGCCAGCTCCTCGGTCGGCTCGCCGCCGCCCGCCACGAACGTGCGCGTCATGTCGGCCCAGCAGCGGGAGGCGCGGTCGCGCGGCCAGATGTCGACGATCACCGCCTCGCCCTCGCCGATCGGGCCGTGGCCGGGCTCGTGGCCGATCGCGCCCTGCGGCCCGTGCGAGACGATCACGTCGTCGGCCAGGTCGCAGCCGCGCGCGTCGCACAGGATCTGCATCTCCTTGCGGACGTCCTCGCTGGTGAGCCCGCCGCGCAGCTCGCGGATCATGCGGGCGGCGACCCCCATGGCGGCGTCGGCGGCGGCCTGGGCGCGGCGGATGCCCTCGAGCTGCGCGCCGGTCTTGACCCGCCGGCGCGCGACGAACGCCTCGGGATCGACGTCGAGCTCGATCCCCGCGGCGCGCAGGTGGTCGGCGACGCCGACCGGGAACTCCGGCGGCACCGTCGCCCGGCCGACGCCGAGCCGCTCGCAGGCGCGCACGCACAGCTCGAGCTCGGCGGCGTGGCGCGAGATGCCGCTGGTGATCAGCTCGTCCCAGCCGAGCTCGGCGAGGTCGAGCACCTCGATCCCCATCGCCGTCACCTTGTCGGCGTCGAGGATGCTGACCGTGGCGGCGCGGCGGTCGCCGTCCTCGACATAGAGGAACGGGTCGATGATCCCCACGGGAACCGCGTGGTAGAAGTCGGCGGAGAGCTCCGGGGCTCCGTACAACAGGTACGTATTCATGTTTCGTCCTCCGGTCCTCGCAAGCTCGGACCTACGGCCGATGTTACGTTCAGGCGTTCGAGCACGTCGGGCACGTGACCGAACGTAGTGCCTGTAGTCGAAGATGGCGTCGAGATCGAGCTCCGATCCCTCGCGCTCGAGCAGCGTCCGCAGCGGAGTCCCCGTATCCCAGGCCTCCTGCGCGAGCCGCTGCACCACGCGGTAGGCGTCGTCGCGCTGCATCCCGCCCTCCACCAAGGCGAGCAGCACGCGCTGGGAGAACAGCGCGCCGCTGGTGAGCTCGAGGTTGGCGGCCATCCGGTCGGCGTGCACGACCATCCCGCGCGCGACCCGCAGCGTGAGGTGCTGCATGTAGTCGAGCAGCGTCGTCGCGTCCGGCAGCACGACCCGCTCCGCCCCCGAGTGCGAGATGTCGCGCTCGTGCCACAGCGCCACGTTCTCGAGCCCGGTGAGGGCGTAGCCGCGCAGCACCCGAGCGAGGCCGCAGATCCGCTCGGTGGTGATCGGGTTGCGCTTGTGCGGCATCGCGCTCGAGCCCTTCTGGCCCTCGCGGAACGGCTCCTCGACCTCGCGCACCTCGGTGCGCTGCAGGTGGCGGATCTCCAGGGCGAAGCGCTCGAGCCCGGCGCCGGCCAGCGCGATCGCGTTCAGCAGCTGGGCGTGGCGGTCGCGCGGCACGACCTGGGTCGAGACCGGCTCGCGGGCGAGCCGCAGCCGGCCGAGCACCTCGCGCTCGAACTCCGGCCCGAGCGCCGCGTACGTCCCCACCGCTCCCGAGATCGCGCCCACGGACGCCATCACGAACGCGTCGTCGAGCCGCTTGGCGTTGCGGTGGGCCTCCATCGCGTAGCCGGCGAGCTTGAGGCCGAACGAGGTCGGCTCGGCGTGCACGCCGTGCGTGCGGCCGACGCACAGGGTGTCCGCGTGCTCGCGCGCCCGCCCGGCCAGCACGTGCGCGAGCTCGTAGGCCGCGGGCACGATCACGTCGCCCGCCCGCCGCAGCTGCAGCGCGAGCGCCGTGTCGAGCACGTCGGACGACGTGAGGCCGAAGTGGATCCAGCGCCCGGCGGGGCCGGCCGAGGCGGACAGCACGTCGACGAAGGCGGCGACGTCGTGGTCGGTCACGGCCTCGCGCTCGCGCACCGCCTCGACGGTGAACGTGGCGGCGCGGATCGCCTCCAGGTCCTCGGCCGCCGGCCCGTCGAGCGCCTCGGCCGCCGCGACCTCGACGTCGCGCCACGCGCTCATGCGCGCCTCGTCCGTCCAGATCTGTGCGAGCTCGGGGCGGGTGTAGCGGGCGATCAAGAGTCCAGGATGCGCGCGGCGAGCACGGCCGCGTTGCGCGCGTTGTCCACCCCGACGCACGCCACCGGCACGCCGGGCGGCATCTGGGCGATCGACAGCAGGGCGTCGAGCCCGCCGGCGACCGACTTCGACGACGTCAGCGGCACGCCGATCACCGGCAGCGTGGTGTGCGCGGCGACCACGCCGGGCAGCGCGGCCGACAGGCCCGCGCCCGCGATGATCACCCGCAGCCCGCGCATCTGCGCGTTCTTGGCGTACTCGGCGACCGTGTCAGGCTCGCGGTGCGCCGACATCACGCGGACCTCGTGGCGGATGCCCCGCTCGGTCAGCTCCGAGGCGGCAGCGTCCATGGCCGGCATGTCGGACTTCGAGCCCATCACGATGCCGACCAGCGGCGTGTCGACCTCGAGCCCTTCGAACTCGGCCTCCACCGACGGGGCGACGGCGGGCTCACTCATGCGGCGATGTCCCGGCGCAGCTGCCGGCCCTCGAACGCGATCACGTCGGCCGCAGCATACGCGTGCTCGCGGGCGGATCGCGTGTCGTCGCCCAGGGCGGTCACGTTCAGCACCCGGCCGCCCGCGGTGACCACGTCGCCGTCACGCGCGCGCGTGCCCGCGTGGGTGACCTCGATGCCCTCTGGCACCCGGTCAAGTCCGGTGATCAGGTCACCCGAAGATGCGGTCTCCGGGTAACCGCGTGATGCGAGGACCAAGGTCACCGCCGCGCGCGCGTCCCAGTCGAGCCGCGCCCCGGCCAGGCCGCCCGGCCGCGTGGCGCGCTCCAGCAGGTCGAGCAGATCGCTGCGCAGCCGCGGGAGCACGGCCTGCGTCTCGGGGTCGCCGAAGCGGACGTTGAACTCGAGCACGCCCACGTCGCTGCCGTCGAGCATCAGCCCCGCGTAGAGCACGCCGTGGAACGGCGACCCGCGCGCGGCCAGCTCGTCGACGACCGGCTGGTGGACCTGCGCGCGGATGCGCTCCACCAGCGCGTCGTCGACCTCGGCCACCGGCGAGAAGGAGCCCATCCCGCCGGTGTTGGGCCCGGTGTCGCCGTCGCCGATGCGCTTGAAGTCGCGCGCTGGGGCGAGCGGGAGCGCCGTCTCGCCGTCGCACAGCGCGAGCAGCGAGAGCTCGCGGCCCGCCAGGAACTCCTCGACGACCACCGGCGCGTCGCCGAAGCGGCGCTCGACGAGCATCGCCTCGAGCGCCGCGCGCGCCTGGCCCTCGTCCTCGGCGACGACCACGCCCTTGCCCGCCGCCAGCCCGTCGGCCTTGATCACGGCGGGGTAGCCGGCGATCGCCGCCAGCCCGTCCTCGACCGACTCGACGACCGCGAACGCGGCCGTGGGCACGCCCGCGGCCGCCATCACCTCCTTGGCGAACGCCTTCGAGCCCTCGAGCCGGGCGGCGGCGGCCGACGGGCCGAAGCACGCCACCCCGGCGGCGGCGCAGGCGTCGGCCAGGCCGTCCACCAGCGGCGCCTCCGGCCCCACGACCACGAGGTCGACGCCCTCCGCGGCGGCGAACCCGGCTATGTCGTCGGCCTCCACGATCCTCGCGTCGCGCGCGATGCCCGCGTTGCCCGGCGTGCACAGCACCTCGGGCCGTTGGGGCGAGCGGGCGAGCGAGCGTACGATCGCGTGCTCGCGCCCGCCGCCGCCCACCACGAGCACGCGCTTCACAAGGCAACCTCACCGCGATGTTCGCGAAGCGAACTCGCAATGGAATCGGCGTCAGCCGATTTCACGCCATGCTTGCTTGGCCCGCTCACAAGGCGGCGATGAAGTCGTCGATCGGGATCGCGGCCAACGACTCGTAGTGGGCGGTGCCGCGCGAGCCGAGCTCGAGCGAGACGCGGGCCATGGTCTTCTCGTCCGGCGCCTCGACGATGTTGACGAAGTCGAAATGGCCGAGCGTGGCCCACTGGGCCTTGACCGTCGCCCCGAGCTGCTCGACCTCCTTGTTGACCTCGCGGATGCGCGCGGGGTTGTTCTTGATCGTCTGGACGCCCTCGGGCGTGAGCGTGGAGAGCATGATGTAGGTCGGCATGCCCGCGTTGTATCCGATCCTTCCGGCCAGGTGCGGTGTTGCTGCTCTCGTGGATACTTGCCACGGGATGGGTGTCCGTCTCCTCGCCGCGACCGCGCTCGCCCTGGCGGCGACGACAGCTCCGGCTGCCGCCGCCACCGTCGAGCCGCTGAAGCCGTGCTACGTGTCGGCGGGCGACGCGGTCGAGGAGCGCGAGAACGTCAGCATCGTCGGCGAGGGCTTCACCCCCGGCGAGCCGGTCGACATCCTCGTCGACGGCATCCTCGCCTACACGGCGACCGCCGGCACCCGCGGGGAGATCAGCGGCACGGTCGACGCGCCGCCGCGGGAGTCGGGCGCGGCGCCGTTCACGGTCGTGGTGCGGGATCAGACCGATCCGGCGACCGCGGTGACGCTGCGCTCGCGGGTGACCGACCTCGATGTCCGGATGCGCCCCCTGACAGCTCAGGCGTCCGAGCTCGTGCGCCTGCGCGGTCGCGGCTTCACGCGCGCCGCTGCGCTCTGGGCGCACTACGTGTTCGACGGCGAGGAGCAGCGCACCGTCCGGCTCGCCCGCCGCTCGCGCGGGCGCTGCGGCACGTTCGACGTCCGCGGCCGGCAGATCCCGATCGACAACCCGCGCAGCGGCGACTGGACGATCCAGATCGACCAGCGGCGGCGCTACTCGCCCACGCCGCGGCCGGTCTGGGTGCGCGTGCCGGTGGAAGTCACGCGCACCCTGGCACTGCTGCCCTAGTAGGCGACCACTTCCGCGGGCGCGCGGGTGAAGACGAGCTCGCCGCCGGCGGCGTCGACCTGGACGTGGTCGCCGGCGGCGTACTCGTTCTTGAGCAGCCCGATCGCCAGCGGATCGACGAGCCGCTTGGAGATCACGCGCTTCAGCGGCCGGGCGCCGTACGTCGGGTCGTAGCCGATGTCTCCGAGCAGATCGCGCGCCGCGTCGGTCAGCTCGACCTCGACCCCGCGCTCGGCCACGCGGCCGATCAGGCGGGTCACCTGCAGGTCGACGATCTCGCGCAGCTGCTCGCGCGTGAGCGGCTCGAACTCGACGATGTCGTCGAGCCGGTTGATGAACTCCGGCTTGAATGTCAGCTCGGCGCCGTCACGGCCCCCGGGGATGTTGGAGGTCATGATCAGCACGGCGTTCTTGAAGTCGACCGTGCGGCCGTGGCCGTCGGTCAGCCGGCCGTCGTCCATGACCTGCAGCAGCACGTTGAAGACGTCGGGGTGGGCCTTCTCGATCTCGTCGAGCAGCACGACCGAGTACGGGCGGCGGCGCACGGCCTCGGTGAGCTGGCCGCCCTCCTCGTAGCCGACGTAGCCGGGAGGCGCGCCGACCAGGCGCGAAACGGAGTGCTTCTCCATGTACTCGGACATGTCGATCCGCACCATCGCGTCCTGCGAGTCGAACATGAACTCCGCCAGCGCGCGGGCGAGCTCGGTCTTGCCGACGCCGGTCGGGCCGAGGAAGAGGAACGTGCCGATCGGCCGGTCGGGCTCGCTCAGCCCGGCCCGCGAGCGGCGCAGCGCATCGGAGACGGCGGCGACGGCCTCGCGCTGGCCGACGACGCGGCGGTGGAGGCGCTCCTCCATGTGGATCAGCTTCTCCACCTCGCCCTCGACGAGCCGCGTGACCGGGATGCCCGTCCACTTGGCGACGACGTCGGCGACGTCCTCGTCGTCGACCTTCTCGCGCAGGTACACCGGCGGGTCGTCAGCGGGGTGGTCTGACGCCGCGGCGTCGGCGAGCTGCTGCTCGAGCTGCGGGATCTCGCCGTGGCGCAGCTCGGCGGCGCGCTGGTAGTCCAGCTCGCGCTCGGCGCGGTCGAGCTCGGTGCGGGCCTCGTCGAGGCGCTTGAGCACGCCGCTGTGGCCCTCGGCCTGCTCCTTCTCGCGCTCCCACTGCGCCTTCATGCCCGCGAACTCCTCGTTGAGGTCGGCGAGCTCGCGCTCGATCTGCTCGCGGCGAGCGGCGGCGGTCTCGTCCTTCTCGACCGCGACCTGCTCGATCTCGAGCTGGATGATCCGGCGGCGGACCTCGTCGATCTCGGTCGGCAGCGAGCTCTTCTCGATCGAGACGCGCGAGGCGGCCTCGTCGACGAGGTCGATCGCCTTGTCGGGCAGGAAGCGGTCGGCGATGTAGCGGTGGCTGAGCGTGGCCGCGGCGATCAGCGCGGCGTCGGTGATCTGGACGCCGTGGTGCGCCTCGTAGCGCTCCTTGAGGCCGCGCAGGATCGCGATCGTGGCCTCGACGGTCGGCTCGCCGACGGTGATCGGCTGGAAGCGGCGCTCGAGCGCGGCGTCCTTCTCGACGTGCTTGCGGTACTCGTCGAGCGTGGTCGCGCCGATCGCGCGCAGCTCGCCGCGGGCGAGCATCGGCTTGAGCAGGTTGGCGGCGTCGACGGCGCCCTCGGCGGCACCGGCACCGACGATCGTGTGCAGCTCGTCCATGAAGAGGATGACCTGGCCGCGCGACTCCTGGATCTCCTTGAGCACGGCCTTCAGGCGCTCTTCGAACTCCCCGCGGTACTTGGAGCCGGCGAGCAGGGCGCCGATGTCGAGCGCGATCACGCGGCGGTCCTTGAGCGTGTCGGGGACGTCGCCGTCGATGATGCGCTGGGCGAGGCCCTCGACGATCGCGGTCTTGCCGACGCCGGGCTCGCCGATCAGGACGGGGTTGTTCTTGGTGCGGCGGGAGAGGACCTGGATCACGCGGCGGATCTCGTCGTCGCGGCCGATGACCGGGTCGAGCTTGCCGTTCTCGGCGGCCTCGGTCAGGTCGCGGCCGAAGCGCTGCAGCGACTGGTACTTCTCCTCCGGGCTCTGGTCGGTCACGCGGTGGGGGCCGCGGATCGCCTCGATGGCCTTGGCGATGTCGTCCTTTGCCGGGAGGCCGTCGACGGCGTCGGTGAGCGCGAGCAGCAGGTGCTCGGTGGAGACGTACTCGTCGCTGAGGGCGGCCATCTCGCGCTCGGCTGCTCTTAGTACGTCGAGCAGCTCGCGCGACGTGGCGGGCTCGCGGGCGCCGGCGGTGATCGTCGGGAGGCGGTCGAGCTCACCGCCGGTCGCGCTGCGTACGGCAGCCGGATCGGCGCCGACCTTGCGTAGGACCGGGCCGACGAGCCCGCCGTCCTGGTCGAGCAGCGCGATCAGCAGGTGCTGTGGCGCCGCCTCGGTGTTGCGGCGGTCGGCGGCAAGCCGGATCGCGGCCTGCAGGGCCTCTTGGGACTTGATCGTGAAGCGGTCGAGTTGCATAGCGATATCTCAGTCGAAGGGACTAAGATCTTAGGTCCATATCTCAGTCGGTTGGACTAAGATCTTAGCGCGCGTGGGGGCGCCGGTGAACGTCAACTGCGGCTGGGTAGGTGTCGTGCCCAGGGAGGTTGTGAGCGGCTGAGAAGTCGTCCAAGCCCGTCCTGAGAGTTCTGGGGGTCTGCCAAGACGACCCAGACAGGAGAGCCCAGATGGCGCACGCTAACGCGCGGCTCGTACCTTCCGGCCGCCGCGAGCTCGTTCATTTGATGATCGATGAGGGGATGCCCTAAAGGCGGGCGGCAGCCCAGCTTTGCGTCTCGCCTTGCACAGCGCATCGATGGAAGTCGCGGTGGCTGGCCGCGAGCGAGCCCGAGCGCCTCTCGGGCGGTTGGGCGCTCGATCGCTCCAGCCGGCCACTGCGCTCACCACGGCGCACTACGTCGAGGCCGAGCAGCGGGTGCTCGCCGAGCGCGAGCGGACGGGGTGGGTCCGCGGCTGTTGGCCGGCCGGACCGGCGTGCCGCATTCGTCGGTGCACGCGATCCTCTTCGCTACGGCCGCTCACGCGTGCCACGGACGCCGCGCGAGGCGTTCCGGCGCTACGAGTGGCCGTGCCCGGGCGATCTGCTGCACATGGACATCAGCGCTACCCGCGCTTCCGGCGGCCCGGGCACCCGTTCATCTACTACGAGCGCCAACCAGCAAGAGATCACCACCCAGCTCGGCTACGACTACTGCCACGCGATCGTCGACGACCACAGCCGCCTGGCCTACGCCGAGCTGCTGGCCGACACCCTCGCCGCCACCGTCACCGCCTTCACCAGCCGCGCGCTCGCCTGGTTTGCCGCCCGCGGCATCGAGGTCCAGCGGGTGTTGACCGACGTCGCCTGTAGCTACACCCACAACCGCAGCCTGCGAACGCTGCTGCCGAAGGCGCGATCCGGCACATCGTCACCCCGCCCTACACGCCACGCTGGAACGGCAAAGTCTAGCGCCTGCACCAGACGATGTACCGCGAATGGGCGCGCGGCCAGCTCTACCGCAACAGCAGCGCCCGAAACCGCGCCCTGAAACACTGTCTCCGCCACTACAACCACCACCTACCCCACAGCTCACTCGGCGGCCTCCACCAATCACCCGCGCTCTCAACCTCTAAGGGCACGACAGGTAGAGGGCGGGGGTCGAACGCGGTGGAACTCCGCCAAGTGTCCTGGATGGTGGTCAAGGGACGACCCTGGCAGACGCTTTGCCGAGGACGCCCGATTCACCGACAGCCGCCGTTGACGTCGCCGGACCGACGGTCAGTCGTCGTCGTCCCCGCCCCGCCCGCGGCCGCGCCCTCTGCCGCGGCCCTGGCCGCTGTCGTCATCGCCGCCGGACTCGCTCTCGCCCGAGCCGTCGTCCACGCCGTCGTCGTCGGCGGTCGCGACGGGCGGCGGCGCCGCCGGCGCCGGCGTGGCGCGCGCCTGCTCCCGTCCGCGAGCCCGCGCCCTCGCGCGGCGGCGGGCCTGGCGCTCGGATCGCGCAGGATCGGCGGCGGCCGAGGCGGTCGGCGTCGCCGTCGGCGTGGCCCGGGGGGCGAGCTCGCTGCCCGCGCTGAGCGGCTCGGACGAGAGGCCGATGGTCTGCGTGGAGAGCTGCGAGGCCGCGTACGTCACCCCGGCCACGAGCAGGACACCGGCCACGGCGAGGACGGTCCAGAGCACGGCGGCGCGACGCATGCGGCAACCGTAGCCCGCGGCGGGTTAACGGCCGGGAAAGGTGATCGTCGCGCGGGCGCCGCCGCCGTCGCGGTTGGCGAGCGTGACGTCGCCGCCCCAGCGCCGCGCCAGCTCGCGCGCGATCGGCAGCCCGAGGCCCGTGCCGGTCGGGCCCGCCCTCCCGGCGGCGCCTCGGTGGAAGCGCTCGAAGACGGCGGCGAGGTCGGCCTCGGACAGGCCCGGCCCGCGGTCGAGCACCTCCAGCGCACCCGGCCGCGACCGCACCTCGACCCGGCCGTTGCCGTAGTGGAGCGCGTTCTCCACCAGCGCGTCGAGCGCACGGTCGAGGTCCGCCGGCGAGCAGAAGCCCTCGGCCGGGCCATCCGGCGCGCCGCCCGACACGTCGACGCCCCAGCGTGCCGCGGCGCGCTGGGCGGCGTCGTCGAGGTCGACGCGCTCGGCGGGCGCGTCGACCTCGCCGGCCTGCGAGAGCACGAGCAGCTCCGTGACCATCGCCGACAGGCGGTCGAGCTCGCGGAAGCCGGCGTCGATCTCCTCGTGCGCGGCCGTGTCGGCGGTCGCCGCGCGGGCCTCCTCGAGCCGCAGCCGCAGCCCGCTCAGCGGCGTGCGCAGCTGGTGCGAGGCGTCGGCCACGAACTCCCGCTGGCTGGCGACGAGGCGCTCGAGCCGTGCGGTCATGTCGTTGAACGTGCGCGCAAGGCGTCGCTGCTCGGTGCTGCCCTCGACCTTCGCGCGCGCCGCCAGGTCGCCGTCCGCCACCCGGCGGGCCGCCTCGTCGAGCCGCCGCACCGGCCCGGCGACCTGTCCGGCGATCAGCGCTCCCGCGGCGAGCCCGACCACGAGCACGAGCAGCCCGATCGCGACGAGACCGAGCGTGGCGCGGCGCGTGGCGCGGCTCACGGCGTCGACGCTCTGGGTCACGCGCACGGCGCCGATCGTCTCGCCGGTGCCGGGACGGCGCACCGGGACCGCGGTCGCCAGGATCGTCTCGTCGAGTGTCTCGCTGCGCCGCTCCTGTTGGCTGTTGACGCCCGCGAGCGCGTCGGCGATCTCCGGCCGCGAGCCGTAGTCGATTCCGAGCCGCTCCTCCCCCGCCGAGTCGGCGACCAGCCTGCCAGCGGGCCCGACGACGATCACGCGGCCGCGCACCTCCTCGGCGGCGCTCTCGGTGACGTCGTCGAGCCCTTCGCGCGTGCGCAGCTCGTCCTCGAGCGTCACGCGCGATCAGATCCGCCTGGCTCAGCGCCTGTGACTTGACCTCGGCGTCGACGCGGTCGCGGATGCTGATGATGAGCGGCACCTCGAGCGCGACGATCGCCAGCACGAGCACGTACGCCAGCGCCAGCAGGAGGCGGGAGCGGAGGCTTACGTGAGCTCCTCGGGCGCGGTGAACCGGAAGCCGACGCCCGCGCACGGTGTGCAGGTAGCGCGGCGTGGCGGGGTCGTCGCCGAGCTTCTGTCGCAGCCAGCGCACGTGCACGTCGAGCGTCTTGGTCGAGCCGAACCAGTTCTCGTCCCACACGCGGTCCATCAGCTGCTCGCGCGTGACGACGCGCCCGGCGTTGCGGATCAGCTCGGCCAGCAGGTCGAACTCCTTGCGCGAGAGCTGCAGCTCCTCGCCGTCGAGGCGGGCCCGCCGGGCGGCGACGTCGACGTGCAGGCCGCCGACCTCGACGGGGCCGGGCGGCAGGTCGCGGTCGCTGTCCTGGACGGGAGTGGCGCGACGCAGGATCGCCCGGATGCGGGCGATCACCTCGGCGCCGCTGAACGGCTTGACCACGTAGTCGTCGGCGCCGAGCTCGAGCCCGACGATGCGGTCGGCCTCGGTGCCGCGGGCGGTCAGCATCAGGATCGGGACCGAGGACGCGCGGCGGATCGCGCGGCAGATGTCGCGCCCGTCGCCGTCGGGGAGCGTGAGGTCGAGCAGCACGATCGCGAAGTCGCCGTCGACGAGGTCGAGCGCCTTGGCCGCCGTGCGGGCGACGACCGGCTCGAACCCCTCGCGCGCCAGCGCCTTGCTGAACGGCTCGTAGATGCTCGGCTCGTCCTCGACGAAGAGAACCCTCGGCTTCATGCGCCGAATGTAGCCGCGGTCGGGCCGGTTTTCCCGAGCCTTAACCCGCGGTTGCCGGAGCCTTGGGCGCCGCGTGACGACGGTGAAGGGCATGAGCCTCTCCCGAACCACGATCGCCACGGCGGCCACGATCGCCGCCCTCGGCATCCTCGCCACCGTCGCGCTCGCCGCGGGCGGCGAGGAGCCCGCCACCACCGCGCCGGCCCCGACCGCCGAGACCGACCCGCCCGTCGAGGTCCGGACGCAGGTCATCCGCCGCACGATCCACAAGCGCCCGAAGGCCGCCGCCGCGGCCTCCTCGTCGTCGAGCGGCGACGACGACGGCACGCTCGACCAGGGCCCGGGAGACCGCCCGCGCACCCCGGTCGCCGCAGCCCCGCCCGCGGCCACCGCACCCGCCACCTCCGGCCCGGGCCCGTCCGGATCGTCCGGCCACCACGGCGACGACGATGACCGCCACCACGGCGGCGACGACGACTTCGACGACGACCACCACGGAGACGACGACGATCACGGTGACGACGACAGCGGCCACGGTCGCGGTCGGGGCCGCGGTCGGGGACGCGGCGGCGATGACGACTGACGCCAGCCCTCCGCCCCGCTCCCCGGCGGCGCAGCCAGCCGCCGGCGCGGCGCCTCGTGCGCGGGTTCGGAAGCCGGCTCCCGGCTGGGTGTTCGGCGGCGCTCTCGGGACGTTCTTCGCGGCGCTCTCGCTGCTCGCGGTGCAGGTGCGCGCGGGCGAGGATCCGGCGTTGGGCGAGGCGAAGCCGATCGTGGCGGTCGACGAGCGTCCGCGGAAGGTGATCGTCAAGCGCAAGGTGATCAAGCGGATCGTCGTCCACCATCCTCGCCCGGCCGCGGTGGCAGCGCCCTCGTCGGGCGGCGTCTCGACCGCCGCGGCGCCGGCGACGGCGAGCGCACCCAGCGCGCCGGCTCCGGCCGCCGCGCCTGCACCGGCACCCGCGCCGGCTCCTGCCCCCGCACCGCTGACCACCCAGTCCTCATGACGCGCGGCGAGTCCGTGGCCCCGCGCGGTGGGACGCTCCGCGAGCTGTCGTTTCCGGCGATGGGGACATGGGTGCGGCTGCTCGGCTCGCCGGGGGCGCCGCTCGAGGCCGCGCGGGCGCTGATCGAGGACCTCGAAGCGCGGCTGACGCGCTTCGATCCCGAGAGCGAGCTGTGCCGGCTCAACGCCGACCCGCGCGCGGTCGTGCCCGCGTCGCCCGAGCTGCGGGCGGCGGTGCGCGCCGCGCTCGACGGTGCGGCTGCCACCGGCGGGCTCGCCGATCCGACGCTGCTCGGCGCGCTCGTCGAGGCCGGCTACGCGCGGTCGCTCACCGGCCGGCCGCGCGCCGACCTGCGCGAGGCGCTCGGCGCCGCTCCCGCGCCGCGGCCCGCCGCGCCCGCCCCGGGCGAGGCCTGGCGGCTCGTCAGCGTCAGCGACGACGCGATTGTCCGGCCTCCGGGCGTCCGACTCGATCTCGGCGGCAGCGCCAAGGGCCACGCCGCCGACCTGGCCGCGGCGCTGCTCTCGCCGTACGGGCCGTGCGCGGCCGACCTCGGCGGCGACCTGCGCGTGCGCGGCGCCCACGCGGTGCAGGTGCTCCACCCGCTCACCGGACGCCCCGCCGCCACGCTGCTCCTGGACGGCGACGCGGTCGCCACCTCCGGCATCGACCGCCGCCTGTGGTGGGACGGCGGCAGCCGTCCCGCACACCACCTGCTCGACCCCGCGACGAGCCGGCCCGCCTGGACCGGCGTCCTCACCGCCACCGCCAAGGCGCCGACCGCCGCGCGCGCCGAAGCGCTGGCCAAGGCCGCCGTCCTTGCTGGCCCTGCCGGCGGCCGCGAGATCCTGTCCGCCCACGGCGGCGTGCTGATCGAGTACGACGGCGCGCTCCACGAGATTGCGAAATCGGCTGGCGCCGATTCCGGGGAGGAATCCGCTGGCGCGGATTCCTCCGAGGCGCGGAAGGTCGCGGCGCGCCACGACGGCCACGCGGACGACGACGCGGTCCGCGACATCGTGGGAGCGGCGCGATGAGCGGGCGGGATCCGTGGGAGTTCGGGTGGTGGCTCGCGAGCCGGGCCTCCGGCATCGTCGCGCTCGTGCTGATCGCCGTGTCGGTGACGATCGGGCTCGGGATGGCCGCGAAGGCGTTCCAGAAGCCCGGGCTGCCGCGCACGCTGATCGCCGTCCACGAGCACGCCGCGCTCGCGGCGCTGGTCGCGATCGCCGTGCACGGGCTCACGCTGCTCGGCGACGCCTTCCTGCACCCCGGGCTGGCCGGGATCGCGGTGCCGTTCGTGATCGACCACGAGCCGGTGTTCACCGGCCTCGGCATCATCGGCGGCTACCTCGCGGCGATCCTCGGCTTGACGTTCTACATCCGGCGCCGCGTCGGCACGCGCCGCTGGCGCAACCTCCACCGCCTGACCCCGCTCGTGTACGTGCTCGGCGTCACCCACACGCTCGGGTCGGGCACCGACGCGGGAACGCCATGGATGACCGCGATCCTGATCGCGACCGGGACGCCGATCCTCTACTTCGGCATCCTGCGCGCGCTGCCGGCAACGGCTAGGACCGTGGGTCCCTAACGGGCCCCGGGTTTCGCCCTCTGGGCGAACACCCGCAAGGGAACCTGGCCCCCTGGGCCAGCGTTCCCCTAGCGCGCGCGTCGCACGTGCCGGATCGGGATGAGCGCCGTCCCGGGAGCCTCGTAGCGCACGATCTCGGCCTTCACCGACGCGCGCACCTGCTCGAGCCGCGCGATCTCCGTCTCGCGCGCCGCGATCTCCTCCTGCAGCGTCGCCGAGCGGCGCTCCATGGCCTCGACCTTGCGCTGCAGCCGGGCGAGCTTGTCCTCGAGCTCGAGCACGCGCTCGACGCCCGCGAGGTTCATGCCCAGCTCGGTCGTCATCTCCTGGATCCGGCGCAGGCGGTCGACGTCGGCCTGCGAGTAGAGCCGCGTGCCCTTCGGGGACCGCTGCGGCTCGATCAGCCCGCGCGCCTCGTACATCCGCAGCGTCTGCGGGTGCATGGCCGCGAGCTCGGCGGCGACCGAGATCATGAAGACGCCGCGGCCGCTGTCGACCCGGGCGGTGATCCGTGTCGTGCGCCGTGCGGCCATCAGCTGCCGGCCGCGTCCCGCAGCAGCCGCTCGCGCGGGTTGCCGTTCATGGTCTGCGAGAGCGCGTCGACCGCCTGGCGCTGCTCGTCGGTCAGCCGCTCCGGCACGTCGATCACGAAGCGGTAGTGGATGTCGCCGCGCGCGGAGCTGCCGCCCGGCGTCGGCGGCCCCTCGCCGCGCAGGCGCTGGACCGTGCCGTGCTTGGTTCCGCCCGGCACCCGCAGCTTCTTCGTCCCGTGCAGGGTGGGGACCTCGACGTCGGCGCCGCGGATCGCCTCGGCGATCGTGATCGGCACCTCGACCTCGAAGTTGTCGCCCTTGCGCCGGAAGACCGGCGACTCGCTGACGTGGCAGACCACGAACAGGTCGCCTGCGGGACCGCCGCGCAGGCCGGCCTCGCCCTTGCCGGGGAGCCGGATCTTCGAGCCGTCCTTGACGCCCGCGGGGATGTTCACGCGGTACTTCTTGAGCTCGCGCAGCCGCCCGGCGCCCGCGCACGTCGGGCACGGGTCCTCGATCACGGTGCCCGAGCCGCCGCAGCGCGAGCACGGCCGGGTGATCGAGAAGACGCCCTGGCCCTGGGACTCCACGCCGCGACCCTGGCAGACGGGGCAGACGATCGGCGACGTCCCT
Source organism: uncultured Solirubrobacteraceae bacterium (assembly GCA_963789005.1). Lineage (GTDB taxonomy): Bacteria > Actinomycetota > Thermoleophilia > Solirubrobacterales > Solirubrobacteraceae > DASSUW01. Next base: position 408,408 of record CAWBIZ010000011.1, on the reverse strand, counting down.
GGTCGCGCGCCGGTGCCGCGGCACGTGGTGCAGGCCACGTGGGCGGACACCGACACCGGGACCTGCGCGCCCTCGACCGCCTGGTCGAAGGAGAGCGAAACCGTCGTCTCGAGATCGCGCCCGCGCTCCGCGGCCGGCTGCGTGCGCGCGCCGCCGCGGCCCGCGGTGGTGTTGAAGATGTTCGAGAGGATGTCGGAGAACGACCCGAAGTCACCGGTCGTCGCCCCGCCGCCGGCGCCGCCCCCGAAGGGGTTGGCGCCGCCGAACACCGTCTGCCCGCGGTCGTACTTCTTGCGCTTCTCCGGATCGCCGAGCACGTCGTAGGCCTCGGAGATGCGCTTGAAGCGCTCCTCGGCCCCGGTGTCCTTGTTCGTGTCCGGGTGGTACTGGCGCGCGAGCTTGCGGTACGCCTTCTTGATGTCGTCCTGGGAAGCCTTCTTGTCGACCCCCAGGACCTTGTAGTAGTCGTCGACGCGCGCCATCGCAGCTCCTACTGCGCGACGACCACGCGCGCCGGCCGCAGCACGGCGCCACCGAGGCGGTAGCCCTGCTGGTAGACCTCGATCACGGTGCCGCTCTCGGCGTCCTCGGACGGCTGCGCGGCCATCGCCTCGTGCTCGTTCGGGTCGAACGGCGCGCCGTCGGGAGAGAACGGCTCGATGCCGGCACGCGCCAGCGCGGCGACGATCTCGTCGCGCACGAGCGCGAAGCCCTTGACGACGTCCTCGTGCCCGGCGGCGGCCTTCAGCGCGTGCTCGAGGTGGTCGAGCGCGGGCAGCAGCTCCCTGGCCACCTTCGCGACCCCGCGATCCTGCGCGGCGGCGTTCTCACGCGCCATCCGCTTGCGGTAGTTCTCGAAGTCGGCCTGCGTGCGCTGCGCGAGCGCGAGGTACTTCTGCGAATCGTCCTCGGACTCGGCCGGCGCGGCCGCCGCCCGCTCCTCCTCCGAAGCGGTGAACTCGTCGGTGGAATCCGCGTCAGCGGATTCCACCCCGGAATTCGCGCTAGCGAATTTCGCCTCCTCCTCCATCACTTCTGCTCGTCGACGACCTCGGCGTCGACGACCTCCTCTTCGGCGGCGGCGTCGCCGTCGGACGACGCGCCGTTGGTGGACGTCGCCTCGGCCTCCTGCGCGCGGGAGTACATCGCCTCGGAGACGCGGTGGAAGGCGGTCTGCAGGCGGTCGGTCTTGGAGCGGATGTCCTCCGCGTCCTCGCCCTTGACGGCCTCCGTGACCTCGGCCATCGCGGCCTCGATCTCGGTCCGCGACTGCTCGTCGACGTTGTCGCCCAGCTCCTTGAGCTGGCGCTCGGCCTGGTAGACGGCGTTCTCGCCGCCGTTGCGGGCCTCGGCGAGCTCCTTCGCCCGCTTGTCCTCCTCGGCGTGCGTCTCGGCGTCGCCGACCATCCGCTTGATCTCCTCGTCGGAGAGCCCGGAGCCGGAGCGGATCTCGATCCGCTGCTCCTTGCCCGTGCCCAGGTCCTTGGCGGACACGTGCAGGATGCCGTTGGCGTCGATGTCGAACGCGACCTCGATCTGCGGGATGCCGCGCGGCGCCGGCGGGATGCCGGTGAGCTGGAACTTGCCCAGCGACTTGTTGTACGTCGCCATCTCGCGCTCGCCCTGGAGGACGTGGATCTCCACGCTCGCCTGGTTGTCCTCGGCGGTGGAGAACACCTCCGACTTGCGCGTCGGGATCGTCGTGTTGCGCTCGATCAGCTTCGTCATCACGCCGCCCTTGGTCTCGATGCCGAGGGTGAGCGGGGTGACGTCGAGCAGCAGGACGTCCTTGACGTCGCCGGCCAGGACGCCCGCCTGGATGGCGGCGCCGACGGCCACGACCTCGTCCGGGTTGACGCCGCGGTGCGGCTCCTTGCCGGTGAGCTCCTTGACCTTCTCCTGCACGGCCGGCATGCGGGTCATGCCGCCGACGAGGACGACGTGCTGGATCTCCTTGACGCCCTTGTCCTTGGCGTCGTCGAGCGCCTGGCGGACCGGGGCGACGACGCGCTCGACGAGCGGCGAGACCAGCTCGTTGAGCTTCGCGCGCGTGAGGCGCACGTCGAGGTGCTTGGGCCCGGAGGCGTCGGCGGTGATGAACGGCAGGTTGATCTGCGTCTCCTGCGCGGAGGAGAGCTCGATCTTGGCCTTCTCGGCGGCCTCGTAGAGGCGCTGGAGGGCCATCTTGTCCTGCGTCAGGTCGATCCCCTGGTCGCGCTTGAACTCGGCCGCGAGCCAGTCGACGACCGCCTTGTCGAAGTTGTCGCCGCCGAGGTGGTTGTCACCCGCGGTCGACTTGACCTCGAACACGCCGTCGCCGATCTCCAGCACCGACACGTCGAACGTGCCGCCGCCGAGGTCGAAGACGAGGATCGTCTGGTCGGCCTCCTTGTCGAGCCCGTAGGCCAGCGAGGCAGCGGTCGGCTCGTTGATGATGCGCTTGACGTCGAGCCCGGCGACGCGGCCGGCGTCCTTGGTCGCCTGGCGCTGGTCGTCGTTGAAGTAGGCCGGGACGGTGATGACCGCGCTGTCGACGCTCTCGCCGAGATAGGCCTCGGCGTCGGCCTTCAGCTTCTGCAGGATCATCGCGGAGATCTCCGGCGGCGAGTACTCCTTGCCACCGGCCTTCACGCGAGCGTCGCCGCCCGAGCCGGAGATGACGTCGTACGGCACGATCGACTCCTCCTCGCGCACCTCGGCCTCCTTGCGGCCCATGAAGCGCTTGATGGAGAAGACGGTGTTGGTGGGGTTCGTGACGGCCTGGCGCTTGGCCACGGTGCCGACGAGCCGCTCGCCCGATTGCGTGAACGCGACGACGGACGGCGTGGTGCGCCCGCCCTCGGCGTTCTCGATCACCGTCGGCTCGCCGCCCTCGAGCACGGCCATGCACGAGTTGGTGGTCCCTAGGTCGATCCCGATCGTCTTTGCCATGTGGTGTGCTCCTCTACAAATCTCAGTCGCGGTGACGCAGATTATAGCCAGTCGGGCACATCCGCAGGAGGGCGCAGCTCTCGCAGTCCGGGCGGCGCGCGTGGCAGGTGCGGCGGCCGTGCCGGAGCAGGTTCACGTGCAGCTCGAGCTCCTGCCCGCGGGGCGTCAGCTCGAGCATCGTGTCGTGCATCTCGAGGAACGGCGCGCCGTCGCGGAAAAGGCCGAGCCGGGTGCCGACGCGGGAGACATGGGTGTCGACGGGCACGTCGCGCTCGCCGTACGCGAACAGCCGCACGCAGGCGGCGGTCTTGCGGCCGACGCCGGGCAGCGAGGTGAGGAAGTCCTGGTCGCGCAGGTGCGGGCCCGAGAGACCATCCCGCCCACCCGGCAGTTCGCGCAGGATCTCCTGGATGCGGCGCGACTTGACCTTCGAGATGCCGCCCGGCCGGATCGCGGCCTCGACCTCCTCGTTGGGCGCGTCGCGCACCTCCTCCCAGGTCGGGAAGCGGGCGCGCAAGCGCAGGAACGCGACGTCGCGGTTGCGGTCGTTGGTCGACTGCGAGAGGACGGTGAGGATCAGCTCGTCGAGGCCACGGCCGTGGGGCGGGGCGGCCGGGCGGCCGTAGAGCTCGCGCAGGCGATCGCGGATGCGGCGGACGCGCGCGGCGCTCGTCGACGTCAAGGCTGCAATTCCTCCTGCATCGACTCAGTCTTGCGCGCACGAGCCGGCGGGCCTTGCTAGGTTGCCCCGACGCGACGGACCGCATTGTCGTAGTACCGCACGCACGGATCGGCTCGGAACAATTGGCGCCGGCAGCTCGGGGGAGCTCCGGCGAACACGGTGATTCTCTTGCGCAACGTCGCTCTGCTGACGCTTGCCGTCAGCTGCTTGATCGCTTGCATGACCGTGCGCCCCGGGGTGGCGCGCGCCGACAAGGCGGACATGAACGCGCGTGAGCGCGCGGTCGTCCGCTCGATCAACAACCAGCGCGCCTCCCACGGCCTGCGCGGGCTGCGCGGCAAATCCGGCCTGGCACGCGCCGCCGACTTCCACTCGTGGGAGATGCTCGACGCGAACTACTTCGCACACGAGTCGCGCGGCGGCGGGTCGTTCGACGCGCGCGTGCGCCGCTTCGCCCCGCATCGGGCGCTGGGCGAGACGCTGGCCATGGTCGGCGGCGGCTGCCGGGGAGGGCTGGCGTCGCGCGTCGTGAGCATGTGGATGAACTCGCCGGGTCATCGCGCGATCCTGCTGTCCTCGAGCTTCCGGCTGGTGGGCATCGGCGCCCGTGCCGGGTCGCTCGGCAGCGGCCGGGCCTGCGTGGTCACGGCCGACTTCGGCTCCCGGCGGTAGGGGAACACTGGCCCAGGGGGCCAGGTTCCCTTGCGGGTGTTCGCCCAGAGGGCGAAACCCGCGGCCGAATAGGCACCGACTTAAGATCGGGGGGCAATGCGCCGCGTGCTCGCGCATCCCCTTGCGCCCGTGGTGGGCGCCGCGCTGGCCGCGTTGGCCTACCTCGCGATCCAGCCGGCCACCGCCGACATGGCCGCCCATGCCTTCCGCGCGTGGCTCTTCGACACCGAGGGGATGACCGTCTGGAACGCGCAGTGGTACGGCGGCCATCACGTGCTCGGCTACTCGACGCTGTTCGCGCCGCTCGCCGCGTGGCCCGGACCGGCTTGGTCGGGAGCGATCGCGGCGGTGGTTGCGACCGCGGGGTTCGTGCCGATCGCGCGCGCGGCGGCTTCTTCGATGGACGCGGCCGCGGGAGCGACGTGGCTGTTCGGCGCCGGCGTGCTCAGCAACGTCGTCATCGGACGGATGCCGTTCACGCTCGGCATCGCGCTCGCGGTCGGCGCCTGGCTGTGCGCGCGGCCGGACCGGCGCGCGCCCTGGCGCGTGGCGGCCGTTGTGCTCTCGCTCGCCTGCGTGCTCGCCAGCCCGGTGGCCGGCGCGTTCCTCGCGCTCGCGGCCGTCGCGCTGGTGCTGGCGAAACCGGCTGACGCCGATTCCGGGCGGGAATCCGCTGACGCGGATTCCCCCGGCGCCGAGGCGCAGAGATACCCGGCCGTCGCGCGGGCGGCCGTGCTCGCGCTCCCGGTGGCGGCCGGTGGCAGCGCGATGTACCTGCTGTTCCCCGAGGGCGGGGACGACCGCTTCGTGGCCACCGCCTTCTGGCCGATGCTGGTGGTGGCGGTCGCCGCCACCGTGCTGCTCGCGCCCGCCCGGCGCACGCTGCGCGTGGGCGCCGTGCTGTACGCCGTAGTGCTCGTGGCGGCGTTCGTCGTGCCCACGCCGTTCGGCCAGAACGCGCTGCGGCTGCCGGTGCTGCTCGGCCCGGCGCTGCTGCTGCTCGCCCCGCGGCCGGGCGCGCCGCGCGCCGCGCTCGCCGTCGTGGTCGTCGCGCTGCTCTATCTGCAATGGCTGCCCGCCGTGCGCGCCGTCGCCGAAGCGCACGGCGACCCCTCGACCGAGGCGGCGTTCTTCGACGTCCCGCGCGAGTTCCTGCAGGAGGCGGTGGCGCCGGGCGAGCGGGTCGAGGTGGCGTTCACGCACAACCACTGGGAGGTCGCCCATCTCGCGACCGCCGTGCCGCTCGCCCGCGGGTGGGAGCGCCAGCTCGACGAGAAGGCCAACCCGATCTTCTACGACGACCTCCCGCTCACGCCCTGGCGCTACCACCGCTGGCTGCGCGAGGCGGGCGTGCACTGGGTGGCGCTGCCGGACGCACCGCTCGACTACTCGGCCAAGGCCGAGGGCCGCCTGCTCGCGCAGGGCCTGCCGTACCTGCGGCCGGTGCGCAGCGCCGGCGGGTGGCGGATCTGGGAGGTGCGCGACGCCCCGCCCCCGGCGTCGGACGGCGCGCGCGTGACGGCCGCCGACCCGAACGGCTTCGAGGTCGAGTCCGGCGGCCCGACGGTGGTGCGCCAGCGCTGGACACGGTGGTGGCGGTCCGACGGCGCCTGCGTGAGCGAGGCGCCCGGAGGCTGGACGCGGGTGACGCCGGTGCGCAGCGGCCGGGTGCGGGTGCGAGCGGAGCTCGAGGCCGACGGCGGGCCCGACTGCACCGCCGCGCTCGCCGGCGGCGGCTAAGGGGCGGTTAGGGGGTCAGACCCCTGCGCGCGTGAGCCTGCCGTGGCCGTTAAGAGGTGTGGGAAACCGCCCGGCGTGCGCCTGAGCGGTGCTTAAGATCGGTCGATGGCCGCCCGAGCCCGATCCCTGCTCCCGCACGGGCCGCTCGATCTCGCCCGCCAGATCGTGCTCTTCTGCGGCGCCTACTGGCTCTACCGGCTCGTGCGCGGGCTGGTCGACGGCCGCGCCGCCGAGGCGTTCGAGAACGCGCGGGCGGTGGTCGACGTCGAGCGCGCGCTGGGACTGTTCTTCGAGCCCGGCCTGCACAGCTGGGCGACCGGCAACCAGTTCCTGATCGACGCCTCGAGCTGGATGTACCTCAACTCGCACTTCGCGATCACGACGCTCACGCTGGCGTGGATCTACCTGCGCCGCAACGAGCGCTTCTACTTCGTGCGCAACATGTTCATGGTCGCGATGGGCCTGGCGCTCGTGGGCTACATGGCGCTCCCGACCGCGCCGCCGCGGTTCCTGCCGGAGCTGGGCTTCTCCGACTCGGTGGCCGCGTTCACCGGCGTGCAGCCCGACTCGGGCTCGGCCGACGTGCTCTTCAACCCGTACGCCGCGATCCCCTCGATGCACGTGGCGTTCGCGCTCATGCTCGGCGTCACGATGGCCCGCATGGCGCGCCGGCGCTGGGCGCAGGTCCTGTGGTGGGCGTACGCGCCGGTCGTCTCCTTCGTCGTCGTGGTGACCGCCAACCACTGGTGGCTGGACGGCTTCCTGGGCGCGGTCGTGGCCGCCGTCGCGGCGGCGTGCGCGCACGGCGTCTTCGCCCGCGCGCGGCCGGAGGTGTGGGCCTGGAACGCTGCGCCGCGCCACCAGCCGGCGCCGTCGCTGCCATAGTCTTGGCGCGATGACGACCCCTCCGGTGGAGCGCCCGCCGCGCCTGACGCGCGCCGAGCGCCAGGCGGTGATGCGCAACCGGCTGATCGAGTCGCGGCTCACCCCGAACGCGATCTCGCTCACCGGCCTCGCCCTCTGCGTGGTGTCCGCCGTGCTCGTGTGGGAGGAGTACTTCCTGCTCGGCGGGATCGCGTTCATCGTCGGCTCGGTGTGCGACACGCTCGACGGCCGCTACTCGCGGATGTCGGGCAAGGGCAGCCCGTTCGGCGCGTTCCTGGACTCGACGCTCGACCGCATCGAGGAGGGCATCGTGCTGACCGCGGTCGCCGCGTACTTCTCGCGCGAGGGCGACGACCTCGCGGTCGCCGCCGTCGTCGTGGCCGTCCTCGCGTCGCTGATGGTCTCCTACACGCGGGCCCGCGCCGAGGCCCTCGGGGTCGAGTGCAAGGTGGGGATCGCGGACCGTCCCGTGCGGGTTGTCATCCTGTCCGCGGGCCTGGTCCTCGCCGGGCTCGACCTGCTGGCCCCGGCCGTCTACGTGCTGGCCGTGCTCTCGACGATCACGGTCTTCCAGCGCATCTGGCACGTGCGCGGCGAGCTGCGGCGGCGCCCCGTCGACTTGTAACGCCCCTGCCGTGCAGGGGTTTGTTGACCCGAAACCCAACGAAGGAACGCCTTGAACGAGAGCCTCCGTCCCCAGCCGTCCACGAACGGCGGCAGCCGCTACCAGAACGAGAAGGTCCGCGTCGCCGTCATCGGTGTCGGCAACTGCGCGAACGCCTTCGTGCAGGGCGTCCAGCACTATCGGGACGCCGATCCCAACGAGCGCGTCCCCGGGCTGATGCACGTCGACCTCGGCGGCTACCACGTCCGGGACATCGAGTTCTCCGCCGCGTTCGACATCGATGCCGACAAGGTCGGCAAGGACCTCTCCGAGGCGATCTGGGCGGGCCAGAACAACACGATCAAGTTCGTCAAGGAGGACGTGCCGCACCTCGGCGTCCCGGTGCAGCGCGGCATGACGCACGACGGCCTCGGCAAGTACCTCTCGCAGAGGATCACCAAGGCCGAGGGCTCGACGGTCGACATCGCGCAGGTGCTGCAGGACACGAAGACCGACGTCGTCGTGTCCTACCTGCCCGTCGGCTCCGAGCAGGCGACCAAGTGGTACGTCGAGCAGATCCTCGAGGCCGGCTGCGCGATGGTGAACTGCATCCCGGTCTTCATCGCCCGCGAGGAGTACTGGAACCGGCGCTTCCTCAAGGCCGGGCTCCCGATCGTCGGCGACGACATCAAGTCCCAGGTCGGCGCGACGATCGTGCACCGCACCCTCGCCCGCCTGTTCGGCGACCGCGGCGTCAAGCTGCAGCGCACCTCGCAGCTCAACGTCGGCGGCAACATGGACTTCTTCAACATGCTCGAGCGCGAGCGCCTCGAGTCGAAGAAGATCTCCAAGACCAACGCCGTCACGTCGATCCTCGAGGACGAGCTGGAGCCGACCGACGTGCACGTCGGCCCGTCGGACTACGTGCCGTGGCTGACCGACCGCAAGTGGGCGCACATCCGGCTCGAGGGACAGGCGTTCGGCGACGTGCCGCTGACGGCCGAGCTCAAGCTCGAGGTCTGGGACTCGCCGAACTCCGCCGGCATCGTCATCGACGCCGTGCGCTGCTGCAAGCTGGCCCTCAACCACGGGTTCGGCGGCCAGCTCGACGGGCCGTCCTCGTACCTCATGAAGTCGCCGTTCTCGCAGCGCCCGGACCACCTCGCGCGCGAGGCGACCGAGGAGTTCATCGCCCGCCACGCCCGCACCCGCGCCGCCGCCGAGGCGGCCCGCGCCGCCGCCGAAAAGGCGGCTGGCGAGAAGTCCGCCGTCATCGACTGAGCTCGCAGGGCCGCCGTCTCCGGCGGCGGCCCGACAGCACGTCGTTAAGCTCCCGGCGGTGCCGGAGCGGTTCGCGATCGCGCAGGTCACTCCCCACCCGTGGGAGGACGAGCACGAGGTCAACGCGTTCGTGGCGGCGCTGTCGGATGAGCTCGCCGCGCGCGGGCATCGGATCCTCGTGCTGGCGCCGTCGCGCTCGACGTCGCTGGTTCGCGAGTCGCGGCGGCTGATCCGGGCGGCGCGCGAGAACCCCGACGCGCTGTTCGATCCCGACGGCGGGGTGCGGGTGCTGGGCGTCGGGGAGCTGCTGCCGCTGCAGCGTCGCGGCGGCGCGCCGGCGCCGCCCGTGGACGTCGGCCGGACGGTCGAGGAGGTGCTCACACGCGCGCCGCTCGACTTCGTGCACGTGCACGAGCCGTTCGCGCCGAGCACCTCGTCGGTCGCCCTGCGGCACTCGCGGGCGCTCAACGTCGGCTCCTTCCACGCGCCCACGGAGCGCGCGCTCTCCACCCAGGTCGCGCGCCGCTTCGTGGAGCTGTTCTTCGGCCGGCTCGACGCCCGCACGGCCGCCTTCGGCGCCACGCAAGAGCTGATGGAGCGCTACTTCCCCGCGTCCTACCGGCGGCTCTCGCCCGGTGCCGAGGCGCTCGAGCGCCGGCCGTACGACGGGCCGGTCCGGTTCGCCTTCTGCGCCCAGGAGGAGCGGCAGGCATTAAGACTTTTCCTGCGCGCGCTGAGGCGGGTACCAGAGGAGCTCGAGTGGTCGGCGACGGTCTTCTCGCCCACCGGCGCGGCGCCAACGGGCGCGCTGCGCAGCCGCCTGCGCGACCGGCTGACGATCCTGTCGGCCGACGACAGCACCGAGAGCGACGTGCTGGCGAACGCCGACGTCGTGGTCGCCGCCTCGCTCGGCCAGGCGCCCGCCCCCGGCCTGCTCGTGCGCGCGCTCGGCGCCGGCGCCGTCCCCGTCGCCGCCCGCCTGCCCGCCTACGAGGAGGTGCTCGGCGACGACGGCCTGTGGTTCGAGCCCGGCGACGTCGACGTGCTCGCGGGCCAGCTCGAGCGGCTCGCGCGCGACCCGGCCGCGGCCCGCGGCGTCGCCCCCCGCGAGGACCTCTCGTGGGGGCGGGTGGCGACCGAGGTGGAGGAGATCTACGCCGAGCTGGCGGCGCGCCGCCGGCCGCCGATCGGCGTCGCGAGCGAGGTCCGCGAGCGGCTCGCGCAGCGGCGCATGATCGAGGTCGACCTGCACATGCACACCGACCACTCGAACGACTCCGTGACGCCGGTCGACGTGCTGCTCTCGACCGCGCGCGAGCGGGGCCTCGGGGCGATCGCGGTGACCGACCACAACGAGATCTCCGGCGCCCACGAGGCGCGCGCCAAGGCCGCCGAGTACGGCGTCAAGGTGATCGTCGGCGAGGAGGTCAAGACCGCCGACCAGGGCGAGGTCATCGGCCTCTTCATCGAGGAGAAGATCCCGCGCGGGATGACGCTCGAGGAGACGATCGCCGAGATCAAGCGCCAGGGCGGGCTCGTGTACGTGCCGCACCCGTTCGACCGGCTGCACTCCGTCCCCGACTACGAGCATCTGCTGCGCGTGGTCGACGACGTCGACGCGATCGAGATCTTCAACCCGCGGATCGCGATCGCCGCCTGGAACGAGGAGGCGGTGCGCTTCGCGGCCAAGTACCGGATCCCCGGCGGGGCCGGCTCGGACGCCCACGTCGCCCAGGGCCTGGGGGCCGTGCGCATCCGCATGCGCGACTTCGACGGCCCGGAGGAGTTCCTCGAGTCGCTGCGCGACGCCGACATCACCGGCCGCCCGTCATCGCTGCGCTACGCCCAGGTCCAGGCGCTCAAGTTCCTCGAGACGCGGGCCACCCCGCCGGCCGCCCGGCGGGCCAGCCGCCGGCGGCGCGTCAAGCGCGCCGTCGCCGGCCGCGACACGCAATGACCGATGCAGGGGCAAGGAGAACAGAGCGGCGCGGCTAAACCGGTCGGCGGGATGCCCGCCACCGACGACGAGATCCGCGAGAAGTACCTCGAGCGCGCCATCCGCGAGCTCAACCACTTCACCCGAGACCTGCAGGCCTGCGACCGCTGCCCCCGCGGCAGCCTCATGCCCGTGCTCGGCTCCGGCCATCCGCAGGCCGACGTGATGTTGCTCAAGTACGCGCCGACGCCCGCGGAGATCGAAGAGGGCGTCGCCTTCTACGGCCGCGCGGGCACGGCGCTGATGAAGTCGCTCAAGCGGCTCGACATCGATCCGCTCGCCGTCTACGGGACGCTGTGCGTCAAGTGCCCGGTGGCCGACACGGCGCTGGCCGCGCCGGAATGCGTCGCGCGGCTGGTGGAGGAGATCGCGATCGTGCAGCCGCGGCTCGTGGTCGTCATGGGCGTCGAGGCGCTCGAGGTGCTCAACGAGCTGCAGCTGCCGCTGGCCGGCGAGGTGACGGACCGGCCGGGCGAGCTGCAGGCGCTCACGCCGTCGATCGAGGCGCTCTACACGCCGAGCATCGACGAGGCGCTCGACGAGGAGCAGGCCAAGCGCGCGTTCTGGCGCGCGTTCCGGGTGCTCGGCGACTGGTACGCCGACTTCCCGCCCTATTAGGGCTCGATGACGATCTTGCCGAGCTTGCCGCCGGCCTTGAAGCGGTCGTAGGCCGCGGCGACGTCCTCGAGCGAGTACGTGGCCGCGACGGGGACGGCGAGGTCCCCGGAGACGAAGCCGGGGAGCACGGCCTTCTCCACGAGCCGCGTGGCGGCGGCCTTCTCCTCCAGCGGCCGTGCGCGCATGGTCGACGCGAAGATGCGCCCGCGCTTGCCCATCAGCTGGCGCAGGTCGAGCTCGATCCTCGCTCCGGCGCCGACGCCGATCACGACGATCCGCCCGCTCAGGGCGAGCGCCTCGAGGTTGCCGGGGAAGTTGGGCGCGCCGACGAGCTCGAGGATGACGTCGAACGGGCCGGCGCCGGCGAACTCGTCCGGGCCGATGGCGTTGACGCCGAGCGCCGCCACCTGCTCGCGGCAGTGCTCGTCGCGCACTGTCGCCGTGACGCGCGCGCCGGCCATCGTCCCCAGCTGCACCGCGGCCATGCCCACGCCGCCGGCGGCGCCGTGGACGAGCAGCCGCTCGCCGACCATCAGCTCGGCCTGGGTGAAGAGCGCGTCGTGGGCGGTGAAGAAGACCTCGGGCGTGCCCCCGGCGGCGACCCAGTCGAGCTCGTCCGGGACCGGCATCGCCACGCGCTCGTTGACGACCGCCAGCTCGGCCTGCCCGCCGCCGGCGACGATCGACATCACGCGGTCGCCCGGCTCGAAGCGCTCGACGCCGTCGCCGACCGCGACGACCTCGCCCGCCAGCTCGAGCCCCGGGATGTCCTCGGGCACGCCGGGCGGCGCCGGGTAGCGGCCCGCGAGCTGGTGCATGTCGGCGCCGTTGACGCCCGCGGCGCGCACGCGGACGAGCAGCTCGCCGGCCTGCGGAGAGGGGTCGGGGTGCTCGCGGACGGAGATCTCGCCGTCGTGGATCGTGGCGGCGCGCATCGGCGCGATCGTATCCCCCCGCGCCAAGTGGCCGCAGACTCCCCGGATGGGCGTAGCCGTCCGCCCGTCACCGGAGTATGTGTGGTTCATGGGGGTCCCCATCCCCGCCCTTACTCCACTGTGGCGTGAATCGCGCATCGGTTTCGAGGCCGCGGCGCTGGTCCGCAGCCCGGTCTGGCGCGGCGAAGGCGTGTCCCCGGGCGCCGGCCGGCCGGTGCTGCTCGTCCCGGGCTTCATGGCCGGCGACGGCTCGCTCGCGACGATGGCCAAGTGGCTGCGCGCGAACGGCTACTGGACCCGCCGCGCCGGCATCCGCGCGAACGTGGGCTGCTCGGAGGAGTACTGCCTGCGCCTCGAGCAGCGCGTGGAGGCGCTGGCCGAGCGCACCGGCCGTCGCGTGACGCTCGTCGGCCAGAGCCGCGGCGGCGTGCTCGCGCGCGTAGTCGCGGTCCGGCGGCCCGACCTCGTCGAGGGTCTGGTGACGCTGGGCGCGCCGACCGTCTCGATGCTGGCGGTCAACCCGCTCGTGCTCCTGCACATCGGTCTCGTCGGCGCGCTCGGCACCGGCCACGTGCCCGGGTTCTTCTCGATGCGCTGCCTGCGCGGCGAGTGCTGCGCGGGCTTCCGCGCCGACATGGCGGGCCCGTTCCCGCGCGACGTGCGCTACACGGCGCTGTACTCGCGCTCGGACGGGATCGTCGACTGGCGCGCGTGCCTCGACCCGGGCGCCGACGAGCGCGTCGAGATCAGCGCCTCCCACTGCGGCATGGCGCTCAACCGCAGCGCGTACGAGCAGCTCGCCCGCGTGCTCGACGACGACGCGGCCCCACTCGCCCGCGCCGCCTGACTACTGGCGCTCGAGCAGGGCGACGCACTCGATGTGCGGCGTCTGCGGGAACATGTCGACCGGGCGGACGCGGGTGAGGCGGTAGCCGGCCTCGACCATCTGGGCGGCGTTGGGCGCGAGCGTGGTCGGGTTGCAAGAGACGTAGACCACGCGCGAGGGCTGGGCCTCGAGGATCCGGCGGACGACCTTCTGCGAGAGGCCGGCCCGCGGCGGGTCGACGACGAGCACGTCGGGGCGCCCGGCCTCCTCCACGAGGTCGCGCATCGCGAGCCGGATGTCGCCGGCGAAGAAGCGGGCGTTGAGGACGTCGTTGCGGCGGGCGTTCTCGATCGCGTCGGCGACCGCGGCCTCGACGATCTCCACGCCGACCACCTCGCGGGCGCGGGAGGCGAGCGTGAGGCCGATCGTGCCGATGCCGGAGAAGAGGTCGAAGACGCGCTCGTGGCCGCGCAGCGACGCCATCTCGGCGGCGATGCCGTAGAGCTGCTCGGCCATCTCGGTGTTGGTCTGGAAGAACGCCTCGGGGCTGACGTTCAGCTCGAGGCCGCCGAGCTGCTCGCGCAGCTGCGGGACCCCGGACAGCAGGACGGTCTCGCCGCCCGCCGAGCTCTCCCCGAGCTGGTCCTGGCGGGTCCAGAAGAGGCCGTCGCACGGCACCGCGTCGATCAGCGAGTCGGCGTCGATCGCGCCCTCGGAGGTGACGAGCCGCACCTGCAGCTCGCCGGTCCGGCGCCCCTCGCGGACGACGAGGTTGCGCAGCAAGCCGCGCTGCTCGCGCCGGTCCCACGCCGAGAGCCCCTGGGCGCGGGCCCACGCGAGCACCTGCTCGCGGACGGCGTTGGAGCGCTCGGAGGCGAGCAGGCAGTCGTCCATCGGCACGATCTGGTCCCAGCGGCCGGGCGCGTGGAAGCCGCACACGAGCTCCCCGCCCGGACCCTGGCCGAACGAGTACTCGAGCTTGTTGCGGTAGCGCCAGGGCTCGACCGCGGGGACGATCGGCTCGATCGCGACGTCGCTCAGCTTGCCGATCCGCTCGAGCGCCTCGCGCACCTGGCTCGCCTTGACCTCGAGCTGGCGCTCGTACGGCAGCACCTGCCAGGGCGCGCCGGGATGGTCGGCGGCCGGCGGGATGCGGTCCGGAGACGGCTCGAGCACCTCGACGGCACGGGCCTCGGCGTACGCGCGCTTGGCCTTGCCGACCTCGGCGCGCACGCGATCGCCCGGCACCGCGCCGGCGACGAAGACGACGTAGCCCTCGAGCCGCGCGACGCCGTTCCCGCCGTGGGCGAGCGAGTCGACGGTCAGCTCGAGGATGTCGCCGCGCGAGGGGCGGGTCCGGGGGGTCGTGGTCACCCGGACCAGGATGACACGGGGTCAGACCCCCTCAGTCGACCCGGCTCAAGGGGTCTGACCCTTATGGGAGCCGGCGCTCGATCGCCGTCAGGACCGACTTGCGGTTCGCGTTGCGGCGCTCGTGGTTGCGGACTGCCCGCAGCTCGGCGACGGTGAGCCCATCGAGACGGTCGATGACCTTGGCCGCCGTGAGGTCGTCATAGCCCGCGATCGGGAACGAGCTGCCCGCGTCCGCGTCGGCCTGCCGCCGCCCGCGCCGGACGAGCTCCGCGAGCAGCTCGGCCGCGTCGTCGCCGGTCATCCGCCCGCGGGCGACCGCGTCGTCGAGCACCTCCTGGATCCGCTCGCGGGTCAGCAGCAGCGCTTCGAGCGGTCCGGCGAGGAGACGCTTGGGTTGCGACACGCCGCGAAGCCCTACCCCGTCCGCAGTCAGCCCGAAACGAGCAGCTCGAGCAGCGCCTTCTGGGCGTGGCGGCGGTTCTCCGCCTGGTCCCAGATGCGCTGGCGATCGCCGTAGAGCACGCCCTCGGCGATCTCCTCCCCCGGGTGGGCCGGCAGGCAGTGCAGCGCGAAGGCGTGCGGAGCCGCCCGCTCGAGCAGCGCCTCGTCGAGCCGGTAGGGCGTCAGCGCCTCGCGGCGCCGCTCGGCCTCGGTCTCGTCGTCGTTGAGCGACACCCACACGTCGGTGTAGACGACGTCGGCGCCCTCGACAGCCGTGGTCGGGTCCGCGAACGCCTGCGCTCCCGCCTCGGCCTCGAGCCCGAACCCCTCCGGCGCCGCCACGCGCACCTCGACGCCGGCGAGCGCGCCGACGAGCGCGAGCGAGCGCGCCACGTTGTTGCCGTCGCCCACATAGGTCAGCACCCGGCCCTCGATCGGCCCGAACGCCTCGCGCATCGTCATCAGGTCGGCGAGCGCCTGGCAGGGATGGTGGAGCGGCGAGAGCATGTTGACCACCGGCACGCTCGCGTGCTCGGCCAGCCCGCGCAGGCGCTCCTCGGAGCTCGTGCGCAGCCCGATCGCCGCGACGTGGCGGGAGAGCACGAGCGCGGTGTCCCGCAGCGACTCGCCGCGCGCCAGCTGCAGCTCGCCCGCGCGCAGCACCATCGGGTGCCCGCCGAGCTCGACCACCCCGGCCTCGAACGACACTCGCGTGCGCGTCGAGGGATGCTCGAACAGCAGCGCGACCGTGCGGCCGTCCAGCGCCCGCGAGGCGGCGGGAGCGCCCTTGAGGGCCAGCGCACGGTCCAGCAGCGAGGTGAGCTGGCCGGGTGAGAGCTCGGTGCCGTCGAGGAGATGCAGGCGCGGAAGTGTACGGTCGCGCCTGGTTTACTGCACCGCTTCATGCGCCTCGCCACCGTGCTCCTCGCCACCGTCGCCCTGGGCCTCACCGCGTGCGGTGGAGATGACGGCGGAGGCGGCGAGCAGCCCGCGAGCGGCGGCGCGTGCCCGGACGGCGCCGTCGTGATCCGGATGGTCGACATCAAGTTCGACCCCGAGGACGCCGCCGCGCAGGCCGGGCAGGAGATCTGCTGGCCGAACGAGGACGAGATCGAGCACAACGCGGTCGCCGAGTCGGGCGCGAGCTTCGAGTCCGAGCTCTACGGCAAGGGCGAGACGTTCACCGCCACGGTCGACGAGCCCGGCACGGTGGAGTACGTGTGCACGGTCCACCCGGGCATGACCGGGACGATCGAGGTCACCGAGTAGACGACCGGCGCCTCAGGCGAGGCGCTCGACGTGCAGCCGCCGCTCGCCCTTGGGCGTCTCGACCGTGACGGTCTGCCCCGGCCTGGCGCCCATCAGCGCGCGGGCCACGGGCGACTCGGCCGACAGCTTGCCGGCCGCACATCTCGGCCTCGGTCGGCCCGACGAGCGTGAACTGCTGCTCGCGGCCCGACGCCTCGTCCGTGAAGACCACCGTCGACCCGAAGACGACGACGACGTCGGAGGCCACGCCCTCGACGACCTCGGCGTTGCGCAGGCGCTCGCCCAGGCGCAGGATCTTGGTCTCCAGGTGCGCCTGGTCCTCCTTGGCGATGTGGTACTCGGCGTTCTCCTTGAGGTCGCCGAGCTCGCGCGCCGCCTTGATCCGCGCGGCGATCTCCGCGCGCGCCGTGGTCTCCAGCTCATGGACCTCCGCGCGCAGCGCGGCCATGCCCTCGGGGGTGATCTGCTCGATCGCCCCGGTATACCACTAGGCGCGAAGGCCGAAGCCGCGCAGCATGAGCAGGGCCCGCTCGCCGACCGTCCCCGGCCGCGGGAGCACCCCGAGGTCGCGGGCTGCGCCGTGGACGTCGAAGAAGGCGCGGGCGCGCAGGAGCCGCTCGCCGCGCAGCTCCGCGTAGACGATCGCGTGGACGACGAGGAAGCGCCCGGTCGGCGCGACGCCGCCGATCGGGCCCTGGTGCGTGCCGAGCAGCTTGCACGGCGCGCACGCGAACCCGTCGCCGCCGAGCCGCGAGCCGGTGGAGTTGACCCGCGCGTCGGGGAACGCGGCCCACAGCCGCCGCGCGTGGGCGGCGAGCGCCTCGGCCCCCTCGACCGGCTCGGCCGTCAGCGGGTCCTCGTAGTGGAACTCCGGGTCGCACAGCGGCTCGAACGCCGCGGCGTCCCGACCCGACCACGCGCGCTCCCACGCGTCGAACAGTGCGTCCACGTCCACGGGGGCATCATGGCGGGTGATGCGCGCGCTGCTCCGCCATCGCAACTTCCGGCTCCTGTTCCTGGGCCAGGGGCTGAGCACGATCGGCGACCGGATCGTGTTCGTGGCGCTTGCGCTGTACGTGACCGACATCGGCACGCCGACCGACGTCGGGCTCGTGCTCGCCTGCCACGCCGTGCCGCTGGTCGGCTTCCTGCTGATCGGCGGCGTGTGGGCGGACCGGCTGCCGCGCCACCTCGTCGTGGTGACGACCGACCTGATCCGCTTCGGGCTGCACGCCCTGCTGGCCGTCCTGATCTTCTCCGGCGCCGTCGAGATCTGGCACATCGCGGTCATCGAGGCGGCGTTCGGCACCGCCGAGGCGTTCTACCGGCCGGCGTACACCGGCCTCGTGCCGCAGACCGTGCCCGAGGAGGAGATCCAGCCGGCGAAGGCCGCGTTCGGGACGCTGGAGACCGTCGCCGAGTTCCTCGGGCCGGCGCTCGCCACGCTGCTCGTGCTGGGGATCGGACCGGGCTGGGCGTTCGCCATCGACGCCGCCACGTTCCTCGTCTCGGCCGCCTTCCTCGTGCGCCTGCGCCCGCGGGCGCGCGGGGAGCCGGTGGAGCGCACGACGGTCCTGCGCGAGCTGCGCGACGGGTGGTCGGAGGTGCGCTCGCGGGCGTGGGTGTGGGCGATCATCGGGGCCGCGTCGCTGTCGCTGCTGGTCGGCTTCGGCCCGTGGATGACGCTCGGGCCGACGGTCTCGATCGAGCTCTACGACACGCGCGCCGTGTACGGGATCCTCGTGTCGGCGATGGGCGCTGGCACGATCGCCGGCGCGCTGATCGGCTTTCGCTGGCGGCCGCGCCACCCGATGCGGGCGGGCGTGCTCCTGTGCCTGCCGTGGTCGTTCGCGGGCGGGCTGTTCGCGCTCGGGCTGCCGGTCGGCGTCCTGGTCGTGCTGTTCGTGCTCGCGGGCGCTCGGCATCGCGCTGTTCGGGATCTGGTGGGAGACCGCGCTGGCCGAGCGGATCCCGCCGCACACGCTCTCGCGCGTGACCGCCTACGACTGGATGGGCTCGCTCGCCCTGCTGCCGCTCGGCTACGTGCTCGCCGGGCCGCTCGGCGAGGCGCTGGGTGCCGTCGAGGTGGTCGCCGTCGGCAGCGTGCTGTCGCTGGCGGCGTTCGCGGCGAGCCTGCTGGTGCGCGACGTGTGGCGGCTCGAGCGGATCACGGAAGCCGGAGCGTCCCCGTGACGAGCACGACGACGTCGCCGCTGACCCGCACGCGCCCCGACTCCATCTCCGCGAGCAGGCGGCTCGGCCGCCCGATCTCGACGCCCTGCGTGACGTCGAGCCGCTCGCGGCCTTCGCGCGCGTGGAGGTAGGCGAGCAGCGGCCCGGCCGCCGAGCCGGTGGCCGGATCCTCGTCGTCGAGCTCGCTGGGGAACGAGCGGGCCCTCGCGCTGTCGCCATCCACCGCGGCCAGGTAGAGGTTGAACGTGCCGTCGGCGAGCGCGGCGATCGCGGGGCGGTCGGCGCGCGCGCGTGACACGGCGGCCTCGTCCGCCACCGGCACGACGAGCGTCTGCAGCCCGGTCGAGACGAACTGCGGCGGCAGCGAGGGGTGCGCGTCCTCGGGCTTGAGTCCTGCCGCTGCGAGCACCGCCACGGTTTTCGGCTCCTCGCCGAACACTGCCGGCTCCTGCAGCACCGAGGCGCGCGCCCGGTCGCCGTCGCGCAGCACGCGCACGGGCTGGATCCCGGCGTGCGTCTGCTGGCGGTACTCGACGTCGGTCTCGCCGCGCTCGAGCGCGACCGCCACCGCGGTCCCGAGCGACGGGTGCCCGGCGAACGGCATCTCCTCGGCCGGCGTCCAGATCCGGTTGCGGTAGTCGGCGACCTCGGAGCGCTGGACGAACGTCGTCTCCACCAGCCGCGTCTCCCGGGCGAAGGCGAGCATCGTCGCGTCGGACACGGCGTCGGCGTCGTGCACGACCGCGAGCCCGTTCCCGGCCAGCGGCGTGTCCGTGAACACGTCGAGCAGCGTGTACGGATGGGTGCTCAGAACTCGGCCACGCCTTCCTCGGGCGTGGAGGCCTGGGCGTAGAGCCGCCGCGGGATGCGGCCGGCGCGGAAGGCCAGCCGCCCGCCCTCCGTGCCGAGGCGCACGGCGCGCGCCATCGTCACCGGGTCCTCGGCGCGCGAGATCGCGCTCGCGCACAGCACCGCGTCGAACCCGAGCTCCATCGCCAGCGCCGCGTCCGAGGCGGTGCCGATCCCGGCGTCGAGGATCACGGGCACGCCGGCGCGCTCGCGGATCAGCCGCAGGTTGTACGTGTTGAGCAGGCCCATGCCGGAGCCGATCGGCGACCCCAGCGGCATCACCGCCGCGCAGCCGACGTCCTCGAGCCGGCGGGCGAGGATCGGGTCGTCGTTCGTGTACGGCAGCACGGTGAAGCCGGCGTCGACCAGCTCCTCGGCCGCCTCGAGCAGCGCCGGCGCGTCGGGCAGCAGCGTGCGCTCGTCGCCGATCACCTCGAGCTTGATCAAGTCGGTCGCGAACGCCTCGCGGGCGAGCTTGGCGGTGAGCACGGCGTCGCGCGCGGTGAAGCACCCCGCCGTGTTGGGCAGCAGGCGCACGCCGGCGCCGTCGAGCACGTCGACGATCGAGCCGCGCTGACCCGGCTCGATGCGCCGCAGCGCGACGGTCACGAGCTCCGTCCCCGACGCCTCGATCGCCGCCGCGAGCGCGTCGAGCGAGCGGAACCCGCCGGTGCCCAGCAGCAGCCGCGAGCGCAGCTCGGTGCCGGCGATGGTCAGCGGATCGGTCGTAGTGTCGGTTGCGGCCACTTCATCCCCCCTGGATCGCGCGCAGGACCTCGATCCGCGCGCCGTCCCGCAGCGTGTGCATCTCCCATTGCGTGCGCGGCACGACCTCGGCGTCGACCGCGACGGCGACGCCGCGGCCGGCGGCGGGCAGGTCGAGCGCCTCGACGGCGGCCTGCACGGTCGTGCCCTCGGCGAGCTCGCGCTCGGCGCCGTTGAGCACGACCCTCATACCGCGACCCCCGAGAACCGGCGCGGGTCGGCGGGCGCCGCCCAGTCCGGGAGCGGCTCGTCGCAGATCGCGGCGACGGCGAGGTCGGCCGTGACCGGCGCGAGCAGGATCCCGTTGCGGAAATGACCGGCGGCCCAGACGAGCCCTTCGAGCGCGCCCGGCCCGATCGCGGGCAGGTTGTCCGGGGTCGCGGGACGGAGCCCGGCCCGCAGCTCTTCGATGTCGAGCTCGAGCACGCCGGGCACGATCTCGCTCACGTCGCGCAGCAGCTCGTAGACGCCGCCCGCGGTCGGCGCGGTGTCGTGGCCGCGCTCCTCCATCGTCGCGCCGAGCACGTAGCCGCCGTCGGCGCGCGGGACGAGGTAGCCGCCCGCGCCGCGGATCGTGCGCTCGACGAGGCCGGGCCCGCGGGGATCGCGCAGGCGCATGATCTGGCCCTTGACCGGCCGCACGGGCACGCGCGCGGGCTCGGGCACGTCGATCTCGCCCGTGCCCGGCGCGAGCAGGACGCGGTCGGCGGCGATCTCCTCGCCGCCCGCCAGCCGCAGGCCGGCAACGCGGTCGCCGTCGGCGACGAGCGCGGCCACGCGGGCGTGCCGGAGCGTGCCGCCTGCCTGCTCGAAGGCCGCTACGAGCGCGGCCACCAGCCGTCGCGGGTCGACCGAGTGGTCGCCGGCGATGTCGAGCGCCAGGCGCACGGTCGGAGCGAGCGCGGGCTCGGCGCGCCGCGCGGCGCTCGGCAGCAGGCGCTCGACCTCGAGGCCGAGCTCCCGCCGGAACGCGAGCATGCGGTCGAGCGCCTCCGCCTCGTCGCGGTCGCGCGCGACGACGAGCGTGCCGGTCGCGCGGTAGCCGGGGTCGACGCCGCTCTCGGCCAGCTCGGCGCAGAAGCCCTCGAACGCGCGCGCGGCGCGCAGGCCGAGCTCGGTCAGCGGCGCGTCGCCGAAGTCGGACTCCGCGACGGGCGCGAGCATGCCGGCGGCGACCTCCCACGCGCCGGCTGTCCCGGGCCGCCGCTCGCCGTGGCCGGCGTGGTCGACGTCGCCGGCGCCGCCGGCGTCCACGACGACCGTGCGCAGCCCGCGCTGGGCGGCGCGCCACGCGCAGGCGAGGCCGATCGCCCCGCCTCCCGCTACGGCGAGGTCATAGCTGCTCGAGGTCACTGCTGGACATTCCCTCCCTACGCCGGCACTACCCGGATCAGGTTCGACGGTCGGCGGCCCGGTGCCACCCTCTCAGCCCGTTTGCGAGCTCCCGTATCGGACCTTTTATGGTAGCCGGGATGAACCCCCGCGAGCGGCTCGCAGCCGCGCGCCTGTACCTCGTCTGCGACGCGCGGCCGCTGGAGTGGCTGCGGGCCGCGCTGCACGGTGGCGTGGACATCGTGCAGCTGCGCGACCGGTCGCTCGACGACCGCGGGCTCGCGGCCGCGGCGCGCGCGTTCCGCGCGGCCGCCGACGAGGCGGGGGCGCTGTTCGTGCTCAACGACCGGCCCGACCTCGTCGCGGCATGCGAGGCCGACGGCGTGCACGTGGGCCAGGACGACGCCACGCCCGCTCAGGCGCGCGCGGTGGTCGGCGCCGACGCGATCGTCGGGCGCTCGACGCACGCACCGGCGCAGGCCGACGCCGCCGCGGCCGACCCGGACGTCGACTACCTCGCGGTCGGCCCGGTGCACGCCACGCCGACCAAGCCCGGCCGCCTGGCGGCGGGGCTCGACTACGTCAGCTACGCCGCGCGCACGGTCGACAAGCCGTGGTTCGCGATCGGGGGCCTCGACGCCGGCAACGTCGACGAGGTCCTCGAGCGCGGCGCGACGCGGATCGTCGTCGTGCGCGCGATCGCCGACGCGGACGACCCGGGCGCGGCGGCGCGCGCGCTGGAGGAGCGCCTTGGCACGGCGCGCGCGTAAGCGGCGGCCGAACGCCCCCGCGAGCCGCCCGCCACGGCCGGGCGCGAGCGTCCGCGAGCGGAGCGGCGCGACGAACGGCCGCGCGCAGCCGCCTGCGCCCGTGCGCCCGCCCGCGGAGCCGGAGCCGGGTGGCCGCGAGGCGATGGCGCGCGGGTACGCGCGATCGCGGGAGCGTGACGAGGCGGCGCGGGCGGCGCTCGTGCCGCTGGCCCCCGGCGAGCGGCCGTGGCCGATCGTCGTCTCGGCGGTGCTCGCGGCCGCGTTCGCGATCGCCAACGTCGTGCTCGTGCTCGCCGGCTGGGAGGTCGACGGCGAGCGGCCCGTGGCGAGCGCCCTCGTCTTCGCCGCGATCATGCTCGCCGCCGCGGTCGGGCTCTGGTACCTCAAGTACTGGGCGGTGCTCGGCTTCGAGGTCCTGCTCGGCGTCACCTTCGCCGGCGCGATGCTCTCGATCCTGCGCGCCACGAACCTCGAGGCGGTGCTCCTCAGCGTTGGCGTGATGGCGCTCACCGGCCCGCTCTTCTGGCTGCTGATCCGCCAGATGGCGCGCATCCAGATGCCCAAGCGCCCGTCGCGCGACTGACGTCGCTTTAAAGCCGCCGCGCGCACGCGTCGATCATCCGTTGAGGATGGTCTCGCGGCTCCTCAGGCGCGGTCGGGCCGCGGGCGCCACGCCCGCGCGCTTCCGCTTGCGCCTGCTGGCGGCGTACGCGCTCTCGCTCGTGCTGATCGGCGCGGTGCAGTACGCGGTGTCGGCCGACCGCGCCCGCGAGTCGGTGCTCGACGAGGTCGCTCACCAGCTGGACGAGGACGCGCGGCTGATCGAGCGCGCGCACCTGCGCGCCGACGACGGCGAGACGCCGCTGAACGAGGTTCGCGAGGTGGTCGAGGCGATCGCCGCCAGCCCGGACATCGAGTACGCGGCGCTGATCGACACGCACCGGAGCACCGTCGCGGGCAGCCGCCCGCCGCGAGCGCTGGCCGACGACGGCGAGCTGACCGCCGCCCTGTTCGCCGGCCAGACGACCGCGCGCGCGGTGGCCGACGAGAGCGGCTTCCGCTTCCTCACGCCGGTCAACCTCGCCGACGGACGTTATGCGCTCGAGGTGGCCCAGGACGCCCGCGCGCTCAACACCCGCTTCGCCGACCTGCGGCGCGCCTCGCTGATGCTCGTGATCTTCGGGCTCCTGATCGGCCCGCCGGCGTTCTACCTGCTCGGCGGCCGCGCGCTGACGGCACGGCACGACGACGCGATCGCGCGCTCGCTGCGCGACGGGCTCACGGGGCTCGGCAACCAGGCCGCCTACCGGCAGGAGCTGGAGGACGCCGTGGCGGCCGCGGAGCGGCACGGCGAGCCGCTGGCGCTGGCGCTGCTCGACCTCGACGACTTCAAGCTCGCCAACGACCGCCGCGGCCACCGCTTCGGCGACCGCGTGCTCGCCTACGTCGGGGAGGTGCTCGCGTCCGGCCGCGCCGGCGACCGCGGCTTCCGCATCGGCGGCGACGAGTTCGCGCTGCTGCTCCCGCGCACGAGCGCCAGTGACGCTGCCGTCGCGGTCGAGCGCCTGCGGCGCGAGATCGGGCTCGGCACCCAGGGCGTCACGCTCAGCGCCGGCGTCGCCGGCCTCGGGGCGTTCACCACCGGCGTGGAGGCGCTCGCCGAGGCGGCCGACGCGGCGCTCTACGAGGCCAAGCACCGCGGCCGCAACCAGCTCGTCGAGCACACGGACATCGAGCTGCGCGGCGACTCGGGCGTGACGTCCGAGCGCATCGGCGCGCTGCTCGACCTCCTGCGCACCGGCGACCTGCCGGTGGCGCTGCAGCCGATCCGCGACCTCGACTCCGAGCGCACGCTCGGCTACGAGGCGCTCGCGCGCCCGCAGTCGGAGGCGTTCGCCGGCCCGGCGGACGCGTTCGAGCTCGCCCACCGCCTCGGCCGCGTGCCCGAGCTCGACGCCCTGTGCCTGCGCCAGGCGGCACGCGCCGCGGAGCGGTTTCCGGATGACGTGCTGCTGTTCGTCAACGTCGATCCCAGCTCGCTCGGCTCGCCGGAGCTCGACCCGCAGCGGCTGGCCGCGGAGTTCGGCACGCCCGAGCGCGTGGTGATCGAGATCACCGAGCGCGGCGGCGCGTCGGTGGACCGCGTCGTGCAGGGAGCGGACGCGCTGCGCGCGGCAGGCTTCACGATCGCGATCGACGACGCGGGCGCCGGTCACACCGGCCTCGAGCTGCTGCGGCGTCTCGCTCCCGAGTTCATCAAGGTCGACCGCAGCGTGATCGCGGCGGCGCGCGACGACCGCGGCGCCCGCTCGGTGCTGTGGGCGATCCTCGTGTTCGCCGCCGGCACCGGGGCGTTCGTGGTCGCGGAGGGGATCGAGGACGAGGACACGTTGGCGTTCCTGCGCACGGCGTCCGGCCCCTCCGGCGCGGACGTCCGCGTGCACGGCGGGCAGGGCTACCACCTCGGGATGCCGATCGTCGACACCACCAGAAGCGGGGCCGTGGCATGAAGCGGCTGCTCGGCCTCGCGCTGCTCGCGCTCGCCCTGGCGGGCTGCGGCGCCGATGACCGCCCCGCGGATCCGCTCGACGCTGCGAGCCTCGCCGAGCTCGAGGCGAAGGCGCGGCGCGAGGGCCACGTGGTCGTCTTCTCGTTCACCAGCCGGATGGCCGACGTCGAGGTCGCGTTCGAGAAGCGCTACCCGGAGATCGACCTCGTCTGGCACGACGTCGACTCGACGACGCAGATCGCCCGCATCGTCGGCCAGCGGCGGTCCGGCATCGGCGACGCCGACGTCGCCTACCTCGCCGATGCGCCGATCGTGCTGTCCGAGCTCGTCGAGCGCGAAGCACTCGTGCGCTACGTCCCGCCGTGGCTCGGCGATCGCGTGCCTGCATCGGCGACCTCGCCGCTGCTCGCCCAGCGCCTGCTGACCAAGGTGCTGCTGTACGACGGGCGCGCGTTCGGCGACCGCTCGCCGGTGGACAACCTATGGGAGCTGACCGAGCCGCGCTGGCGGGGACGCGTGGCGATGGTCGACCCGCTCGAGCGCGGCGACTCCCTCGACCTCCTCACCGAGGTCGCGCTGCGCAGCGACGCGATGGAGGCCGCGTACCGCGCGCGCTACCGACGCGCGCCGCAACTCGGCGACGCGCGCAACGCGGGCGAGCGCTGGATCCTCGACCTGCTCGCCAACGACCCGCACGTCGTGCCCGCGGGGGCGGACGCGACCGACCAGGTGAACGCGCTGATCGGGCGCGCCGACCCCGACCACGCGCTCGTCGGTTTCTCCTCCTATTCCGACGTCCGGGACAACGCGGACACCGGCCGCGACCTGCGCGTGGCGACGGGCGTCGCGCCTGCGCCGGGCATCGCCTACCCGGCGCTGACCGGGATCGTGTCCGGCACCGAGAGCCCGGCGGCGGCGCGGCTGCTGATCGCGTTCCTGATGGGCGACGGCAGCGCGGACGGCGGGCCGGGCTACGCGCCGTTCCGGGTTCCCGGCGACTATCCGACACGGCGCGACGTCACACCGCATCCCGACGCGGTGAGCTTCGAGGAGCTCGGCGCCTGGTCGATGGCGCCGACCGAGACGCTGAGCGCGCGCCGCCGCGTCGCCGAGCTGATCCTCGCGACGACGCCGTAGCCGCGCCGGCCGCATGTACTAGCCTGCGGCGCCCATGCCCGAAACCTCCTACGACTGCATCGTCATCGGCTCGGGGCCCGGCGGCTACGTCGCCGCGATCCGCGCCGCCCAGCTCGGGATGAAGGTCGCCGTGGTGGAGAAGGACAAGGTCGGGGGCCGCTGCCTGAACTACGCCTGCATCCCGGCGAAGGCGGTCCTGCGCACGGCCGACATCCTCTCCGAGATCGACGACGCCGGCGACTTCGGCATCGCCGTCGACGGCCGCTCGCTCGACTTCGGCAAGGTCTCCCAACGGCGCGAGAAGGTCATCTCCACGCTCGTCGGCGGCGTCTCGGGCCTGTTCAAGAAGAACAAGATCGACGTCATCGAGGGGCACGGCTCCGTCACCGACGACGGGAACGTGAAGGTCGGCGGCAACTTCGACGGCAGCGAGATCGAGGCCACCAAGTGCGTGATCCTCGCCACCGGCTCGATCCCCAAGCCGATCCCCGGCACCGAGTTCGGCGGTCGCGTGATCGGCACCGAGGAGGCGTGGGCGCTGGGCGAGCTGCCCGGCAAGATCGCCGTCGTGGGCGCGGGCGCGTCGGGTGCGGAGATCGCGTCGGCGTACGGGCGCATGGGCACCGAGGTGCTGCTGCTCGAGGCGCTCGACCGCGTGCTCCCGACCGAGGACGCCGACATCTCCAAGGTCGCCGGGCGCGCGCTGGCCAAGCAGAACATTGCGATCCACACCGGCACGCTGGTGGAGAACGTCAAGGGCGCCGACGACAAGGTGTCGTTCACGTTCGGCGACGAGAGCGCCGAGGTCGAGTGGTTCATCATCGCCGCCGGCCGCGGGCCGGACGTCGAGGGCCTCGGGCTGGAGGAGGCCGGCGTCAAGCTCGGCGAGAACGGCCTGATCGAGGTCGACGGGGCGCTGCGCACGTCGGCCAAGAACGTCTACGCGATCGGCGACCTCGTCCACGGCCCCGCGCTCGCCCACAAGGCGTCCGACGAGGGCATCATCGCCGTCGAGGACGCCGCCGGGCTCGAGACGCACCCGATCGAGTATGTCGACATCCCGCGCGCGACGTTCTGCACGCCGAACGTCGGCTCCTTCGGGCTGACCGAGGAGCAGGCGCGCGAGCAGGGCATGGACGTCGTGGTCGGCAAGGTCCAGTACGGCGCCGTCGGCGGCGGCACCGTCTACGGCGACCGCAGCGGCGTCGTCAAGGTGATCGGCGACAAGAAGTACGGCGAGATGGTCGGCGGGCACATCGTGGGCTCGCGCGCGACCGAGCTGATCCAGGAGCTCGTCAACGCGAAGGCGCTGGAGGGCGGCTACCCCGAGGTGGCCCGCATCATCCACGGGCACCCGACGCTGTCCGAAGCCGTCATGGAGGCCACCCGGGCCGCCGATGGCTGGCTGATTCACGGCTAGTAACGTCGCACGACCGGCGAAGCCCACGTATGAGCCCTGACAGCGGAGCCGGTCGGGCGAAATTCCTATTTGATCTCGCTTCGCCCGTGGCGTACCTGGCCGCCGAGCGCGTCAACCACGTGCTCGGCGAGGTGCCGGAATGGGTGCCGGTGCGCCTCGACGAGCCGGGCCCGTTCCGCTGCGCGGAGGAGGTTCTTGCGTACCAGGAGGACGTGGTGCGCGCCGCGCGGGCGCAACACGTGCAGCCGCTGCGCTGGCCGGAGCCGTTCCCGGCCGACAGCGAGTTCGCGATGCTCGTGGCGACGTACGCGAAGCAGATCGGCCGCGCGGTCGCGTTCAGCCTGGCCGCGTTCCGGCAGGCGTTCGCGGGCGGCCGCGACCTGGGGGAGCGCGACACCGTGCTGCTCGCCGCGGCCGCGTGCGAGATGCACCCGGTCGCCGTCGTCAAGGGCGCCGAGCTGCGCGGCACGCGCGAGCGGCTCGCGGCCGCGACCGCCGAGGCGCGGGCCGCCGGCGTGCGCGAGGTCCCGGCGGTCGTGACCGCCGACGGGCGCGTGCTCGAGGTGCCCGTCGCATGAAGGCCAACCGCGCGTTCGAGCTCAAGGTCCACCGCGGCGGGCGCGGCCCGGCGCTGCTGCGCTCGCCGGGCGAGGTCGACCACATCGAGGTGCTCGAGATCGACACCGGCGAGATCGCGCTGTTCTGGGACACGTCGCCGAACCAGACGGGCAAGCTGGCGCGCGCGCTCAAGGCCGACCTCGCGCAGCTCGAAGCCGACGCGTTCCTGGCGCGCTGGCGCCGGTACGACTCGCGCTAGTGGAGGGCGATACTGTGCGGCCGTGGCCGATGTGACCGAGCAGGAGGCGGGCGCGGGGCTCCCCGACCGCGACGCCGCGCGCGAGTGGCTCGAGGCGATGATGCTGATCCGGCGCTTCGAGGAGCGCGCCGGTGAGATGTACGCCAAGGCCAAGGTCGGCGGCTTCCTGCACCTCGCGATCGGCGAGGAGGCGACGATCGTCGGCGCCGTCCGCGCGATGCGCGACGAGGACTACCTGATCTCGACGTACCGCTCGCACGGCCACGCGCTGGCCCGCGGCGCCGACCCCGACCGCGTGATGGCCGAGCTGTTCGGCCGCGAGGACGGCGTCTCGCACGGGCGCGGCGGCTCGATGCACATGTTCGACCTCGAGAAGCGGTTCATGGGCGGCTACGGGATCGTCGGCGGCAACCTGCCGCTGGCCGCGGGGATGGCGCTCGCGTCCGACTTCCAGGGGCTCGACGAGGTCACCGTCTGCGTGTTCGGCGACGGCGCCGCCAACCAGGGGACGTTCGGCGAGACGCTCAACCTCGCCGCGCTGTGGAAGCTGCCGGTCGTCTTCATGGTCACCAACAACCAGTTCGGGATGGGCACCGCGCTCGAGCGCCACACCGCGCAGACCGACCTCCACCGCCGCGGCGACGGCTTCGGCGTCCCCGGCATGCGCTGCGACGGCATGGACGTGATCGAGACCCACGAGGTCGTGCGCGAGGCGATCCGGCGCGCCCGCGAGGACCGCCAGCCGGTGCTCGTCGAGGCCATCACCTATCGCTTCCGCGGCCATTCGATGGCCGATCCCGAGGAGTACCGGACGAAGGAGCAGGTCGCCGAGTGGCGCAAGCGCGACCCGATCGCGGCGTTCGCGGAGCGGCTCGAGCTCGACGACGAGGAGGTCAAGCGGCTCGACGGCGCGGCGATCGAGCGCGTCGACCAGGCCGTGGCGTTCGCCGACAAGGCGGCGTTCCCGCCCCCGGAGTCGCTCTACGACCACGTCTACGTGCTCGGCGACCAGGTGCAGGGCTGGTACTCGGTCGACGAGCGCTCCGCCGGCGTGCACAAGGGCGAGGACGAGCGGGCGCTGGCCGAGGCCGAGCGCGGCCCGACCGACGCCTACGACGAGGCCGTCGAGGCCGCCGCCAAGGAGGACGTGGGCGAGGAGAAGCCGACCGACGAGGCTCAAGCCGAGGACGACTCTGCGGAATCGGCTGACGCCGATTCCGGGGCGAAGGATCAGGACGAGGACGGCTGATGGCGGTCGTCCGCTATCGCGAGGCGCTCAACCAAGCGCTGCGGGAGGAGATGCAGCGCGACGAGCGCGTGTTCCTGATGGGCGAGGACATCGGCGTCTTCAACGGCGCCTTCAAGGTCACCGCCGGGCTGCTGGAGGAGTTCGGCGAGAAGCGCGTGCGCGACACGCCGATCTCCGAGAACACGATCGTCGGCATGGGCGTCGGCGCGGCGATGACCGGCCTGCGCCCGGTGGTCGAGCTGATGACGATCAACTTCTCGCTGCTCGCGATGGACCAGATCGTCAACCACATGGCGACGATCCACTACATGTTCGGCGGCCAGGTGAAGGTGCCGATGGTCGTCCGCATGCCACAGGGCGCCGGCCACCAGCTCGGCCCGACGCACTCGCACTGCCTCGAGGCGCTGTACCTGCACGTACCGGGGATGCTGCTCGCCGTCCCCTCCACCGCGGCCGACGCCAAGGGCCTGCTGAAGGCCGCGATCCGCGACGACAACCCGGTCGTCTTCATCGAGCACGAGTACCTCTACGGCCAGCGCGGCGACGTGCCCGACGACGACGACCACGTGCTCGACTTCGGGCAGGCCGCGATCACGCGCGAGGGGAGCGACGTGACGATCGTCGGCATCTCCCGGATGGCGCTGACCGCCCTCAAGGCCGCCGACGTGCTGGCGAACGAGCACGAGGTCGAGGCCGAGGTGATCGACCCGCGCACGCTGCGCCCGCTCGACCTCGACACGATCCTCGAGTCCGTCCGCAAGACCAACCGCGCGGTCATCGTCGAGGAGGGCTGGCCGCACGGCGGCGTCGGCGCGAACCTCGCCGCGCTGATCCAGGAGCAGGCGTTCGACCACCTCGACGCGCCGATCGCCCGCGTCACCGGCGCCGACCTGCCGATGCCGTACTCGAAGCCGCTCGAGCAGATCGCCTACCCGCACGAGCCCCAGATCGTCGAGGCCGTGCTCGCCACCTTCCGCGACCTCTAGGCGCAACCCGCTCGCAGCTGCGAGTGGACGGGTGATCCGGCGCGCCGCCGTCGCCGCAGTGGCGTTCGGTTCGTCCCCCATCCCCATCCCCAAGGAGTGCGCGGATGCGCAGATCCAAAGCCTTTGGCGCGGCGTCGGTGGCCGCGCTCGTCGCCGGGTCGTTCGCGGTCAGCAGCGTGATCGGCTCGAGTCACCGTGAGGCACCAAAGATCCTCACGGACCCCACGGCCGACAACACGGACGTCTACGCCTTCACGGCGAAGGACGCTCCCGGCAGCCTGACGGTCGTCGCCAACTGGATCCCGTTCGAGGAGCCGGCCGGAGGCCCGTACTTCGGCAAGCTCGATCCAGAGGCGCGGTACTACGTCAAGATCGACAACACCGGCGACGGGCGCGAGGACGTCGCGTACCGGTGGGAGTTCCGGCAGCGCTTCCGCAACCCGGAGTCGTTCCTCTACGCGGCGCCCACGGTCACGTCGGTCGACGATCCGGACGTCAACTTCGTCCAGACGTACGACCTCTACCGGGAGTCGTACAGGAAGGGCCATCACCGGCGCACGAAGCGGATCGCGTCGAACGTGCCGGTCGCGCCCGACAACGTCGGGCCGAAGACGATCCCCGACTACGCGCCCGTGTCGAATGGCGCCATCGCCCCGGTCAAGGGCGGCGGCAAGACGTTCGTGGGGCCCGCCGACGATCCGTTCTTCCTCGACCTGAACACGATCTTCGACGGGATCAACATCGACAAGCCCGGCCGTCCGAACATCGGCCTCGGCAACCAGGGCGGCGGCAAGGACGACGTTGCGGGCTATAACACCCACGCGTTCGTCCTGCAGGTGCCGGAGTCCGACGTCACGCGCGACGGGCGGTCCGTCAAGGACGCGAAGTCGGGCAACGCCGTCGTCGGCGTGTGGGCCACCACCGAGCGCCGCAGCGTGTACGTGCGTCGCCATCACGGGCGCAAGCACCTGCGACGCGGCTGGCGGCAGGTCTCGCGGCTCGGCAACCCGCTGATCAACGAGGTCATCATCCCGATCGGCCAGAAGGACAAGTTCAACCGGACGTCGCCCGCCGACGACCTGGCGAACTTCGGCCGGTATGCGCTGAACCCGGAGCCGGCGCGCCTGTTGAACGCCCTGTTCAACCTCGGCGTGAAGGAGACGGGCCGGACGGACATCGTCCAGGCGCTGCTGACCGGCGTCCCCGGGCTGACGCAGATCGGGTCCAATCCCGGCGCCGGCCGACACGCTCAAGCTCAACCTCGGCGTGCCGCCCGCGGCGACCGAGAACCGCTTCGGCGTGCTGGCGGGCGACGTGGCCGGCTTCCCGAACGGCCGCCGGCTGGCCGACGACATCCTCGACATCGAGCTGCGCGTCATCGCCGGCGCGCTGCTGCCCGCCAACCAGGGCGGCAAGCAGATCCCGCTCGGCGACGGCGTCGACCGCAACGACAAGCCGTTCCGGTCGGCGTTCCCGTACGTGGCGCTCCCCACCGACGGGTTCACCGGTCTCGTGAAGCGGACGGAACCGCAGCACGCGCCGGTCCCGCAACCCCCGCCGGCGATGTTGCCGTAGGGAGCCGACCATGCGCGCCCGCCGTCATCTCGCCGTCGCCCTCGCGTTCGCCTGCGCGCTGGCCGTGTTCGCGGTCACGCGAGGCGGCGAGCGGGCGGCGGCGGGCCCGCCGCGCGACCGAGCTTCCGAGCTCGCGACCGCGGCGGGCCGAGCCGCCACCCTTCACGACTTCCGCACGGCGCTGCGCCTCGCGCGTCGGTCGCGCGCGCTGGCGCCCGAATCGCTCGCGGCCTACCCCGCGCTCGTCGACGCGCTGGTCGAGCTCGGACGCTACCGCGAGGCCGAGCGCACGCTCCAGCGCTTCGTCGACCTCCGGCCGGGCCTCGCCGCGTACACGCGTGTGTCCTACTTCCGCGAGCTCCACGGCGACCTGCCCGGCGCCGCCGCCGCACTGCGGCTGGCCGTCGCCGCCGGCGGGCCGCCGAGCAAGGAAGTCGCGTACGTCCAGAGCCTGCTCGGCTCGATCGAGCGCAGCCGCGGCCGCCTCCCCGCAGCACGGCGGGCCTTCGCGGCCGCCTCGGCGGCCATGCCCGGCTACGGCCCCGCCGCCGACGGGCGCGCCGATCTCGCGGCCGCCCGCGGACGGTTGGGCGAGGCGATCCGCCGCCTGCGCCGGCTCGTCGCCCGCGCGCCGGGTCCCGACTACGCGACGGCGCTCGGCGAGCTGCGGCTCGTGGCGGGCCAGCGCGCCGCCGCGCGCCGCGACTTCGCGCTCGCGGCGGCGCAGGAGCGGCGGCTCGCGAGGCGTGGGTACAACGCCGACGCCGCGCTCGCCGTCTTCGAGTCCGACCACGGCGACCGCGCGCGCGGCCTGACCCTGGCCAGGACCGTGTGGTCGCAGGCACCGAGCGTGACCTCCGCCGACGCGCTCGGCTGGGCCCTCACCCGAGCCGGCCGTCCGCGCGCCGGCCTGCGCTGGGCGCGGCGGGCGCTGCGGCTCGGCTCGCTCGACCCCGCGTTCCGGTACCACGCAGGCATCGCCGCGCTCGCCGCCGGGCGTCGAGCCGAGGGCCGGCGCCAGCTGCGGCTGGCGATCGCCCACGGCCTCGCCGCTCATCCCCTGCACCTGCGCCGCGCCGAGCGGGCGCTCGGTCGTCGCATTGCCGACAATCGAGAGTGATCCGAGGTTGCGAGCCATGCGCAAGTAGGAGTAACTTCGCGGTGCGGGAGCTGCCTCGAGAGGAGCCCTCACGTGACCGTTTCCCACCGCACCCCACCGCTGGCGGCCGAGTCGGTCGACTCGGCCGTCGAGCTGCTCAGAGCGCGCCACCTGCGCGTCTCGGCCGCCCGCCGGCTCGTGCTCGAGGCGCTGTTCGCGGCCGACAAGCCGCTGACCGCTGACGAGATCGCCGCCGGCCTCGAGGGCTGGCTCCCGGCGTCGGACCTCGCGTCGGTCTACCGCAACCTCGACACGCTCGAGGAGATCGGCCTCGTCCGCCACTTCCACCTCGGGCACGGCCCCGGCCGCTACTCGCTCGCCGCCGCCGCCGACCGCGAGTTCGTCACCTGCGAGGAGTGCGGCGCGTTCGAGGTCGTCGAGCCCGCCCGGCTCGATCGCGTGCGCAAGCTGATCGAGAGCGAGCTCGGCTACCGCGCCCGCTTCTCGCACTTCCCGATCGTCGGCACCTGCGCGGCGTGCCTCGCCGCTCGCAACCAGGAGGGCACCGCTCATGCACATTCCTGACGGGTTCCTCTCGAACGAGGTCGCGGTCGTGTGCGCGGTACCGGCGATCGGGGCGGTGGGGTACGCGCTGCACCGCGCCGAGGTCGACCTCGACGACCGCCGCGTGCCGCTGCTCGGCGTGACCGCGGCGTTCGTGTTCGCCGCCCAGATGCTCAACTTCCCGGTGGCGGGAGGCACCAGCGGGCACTTCCTCGGTGCCGCGCTGGCCGCGATCCTGCTCGGACCCTGGCTCGCCTGCCTGGTGCTGGCGGTGGTGCTGGCCGTCCAGGCGCTCATGTTCGCCGACGGCGGCATCACCGCGCTGGGCGCGAACGTCTTCAACATGGGCGCGATCGGCGGGGTCGTCGTCGGCGGGCTCGTGCTGGCGGTCCGCAAGCTGCTCCCGAACACCCGCACGGCGCTGCTCGGCGCGGCCGCTGCCGGCGCGTGGCTGGCGGTGATGGCGGGAGCGGCGGCGTGCGCCGTCGAGCTCGCGGTCTCGGGCACCGTCCCGCTCGCCACCGTCCTGCCGGCGATGCTCGGCGTCCACGCCGTGATCGCCGCCGGCGAGGCCGTGATCACCGTCGCCGCCGTCAGCGCGGTGCTGGCCACGCGCCCGGACCTGATCCATGGCCCGGTGCCCGAGCCGGTCGCCCCGATCCTGGTGACGAGCTGATGCGCTGGTTCACGATCCTCGCGCTCGCCGTCGCCGTCGGGCTCGCCACCGCGGCGTCGCCCTACGCGTCGTCGTCGCCCGATGGGCTGGAGAAGGTCGCCGCCGAGCAGGCGTTCCTCGAGCGCGGCGAGCTGCACGCGGTGCAGGAGGAGTCGCCGGTGCCGGACTACGCCGTCCCCGGCGTCGACGACCCGCGCGCGGCGACCGGCCTCGCGGGCTTCGTCGGCACGCTCGTGGTGTTCGGCCTCGGGTACGCGATCGCCGCCCGGGCCGGCCGGCCGCGAGCGGCGTGAGCGCCCGCCTGCACCGGGCGGGCGTCGCCGGTGACCGCGGGAGCCCGGTCCATCGCCTCGACCCGCGGGCGAAGCTCGCCGGGCTGGCGGGGATCACGGTCGTCGCGGTCTCGACGCCCCTGCGCGCCTGGCCGGCGCTCGTCGCGTGCGCCGTGGCGCTGGCGGCGATCGCGGCTGTCGCGCGGGTCGGGCCCCGGGTCGTGTGGTCGCGCGCGCGAGTGATCGTCCCGCTCGTCGTGTTCGTGGCCGCGTTCGTGCCCTTCGTGCGTGGAGGGCCGACGGTCGAGGTTGGGCCGCTCACCCTGTCCGAGGCGGGGCTGGCGACGTTCGCCCTGGTGAGCGCCAAGGCGACCATCGGAGCGGTCAGCGCGATCCTCCTCGGCGCCACCACGAGCGTCCCCGACGTGCTGCACGCGCTCGAACGGCTGCGTGTCCCGCGGCTGCTCGTCGTGATCGCCGCGTTCATGTACCGCTACGTGTTCGTGATCGCCGACGAGGCGCGGCGGATGCGGGCCGCGCTCGCCGCGCGCGCCTACCGGCCGCGGCACCTCGGGCAGGTGGCGACGCTCGGGCGAATGGTCACGGCGCTCTTCCTACGCAGCTACGAGCGCGGCGAGCGCGTGTACCTCGCGATGCTCGCGCGCGGGTACGCGGGCGCGATGCCGCGGCTGGCCGTGCTCGCGTTCCGGCGCGCCGACGTGGCGTTCCTGGCCGCGCTCGCGCTGACGCTGCTGCCGCTGCGGGTGCTCGCCGAGGTCGCGGCGTGAGCTGCGCGATCCACGCGCGCGGGCTGCGCTTCCGCTACCCGAACGGAGTCGTCGGGCTCGACGGCGTCGACCTGCACGTCACCCACGGCGAGCGCGTCGCGGTGCTCGGGCCGAACGGCGCGGGCAAGACGACGCTGATGCTCCACCTCAACGGGCTGCTGCGCGGCGAGGGGGAGCTCGAGGTCGCGGGCCTGGACGTCGGCGGCGACGTGCGCGCGCTGCGCGCGGCGGTCGGGCTCGTCTTCCAGGATCCCGACGACCAGCTCTTCATGCCGACGGTGGCCGAGGACGTCGCCTTCGGCCCGCTCAACCTCGGCCTCGAGCGCGCCGCGGTGCGGGACCGCGTCGGCGGTGCGCTGGCCGCGGTGCGGATGGCGCACGTGATCGACCGCGCGCCGCACCAGCTCTCGCTCGGCCAGCGCCGGCGCGTCGCGATCGCGACGGTGCTCGCGATGCGCCCGCGGCTGCTGGTGCTCGACGAGCCGTCCGCGAACCTCGACCCGCGAGCGCGGCGCGAGCTGCTGGAGATCCTCGACGGCATCGACCGCACGATGCTGGTCGTCACGCACGATCTGCCGTTCGCCGCCCAGCTGTGCGAGCGCGCCGTGCTGCTGTCCGGCGGGCGCGTGGTGGCCGACGCCCCGTGTGCCGAGATCCTCGCGGACGAAGGGCTGCTGGCGGCGCACGATCTCGAGCTGCCCGCAGGGTTCGATCTCGCGCGGTTGAGCTACGCTCCGGCGCATGGCCGACGTCGCGATGCCCCGCCTGTCCGACTCCATGGAGGAGGGCACGATCCTCAAGTGGCTCAAGTCCGACGGTGACGAGGTCTCCCGCGGCGACGAGCTCGTGGAGATCGAGACGGACAAGGCCAACATGACCTACGAGGCCGACCAGGACGGCGCGCTGAAGATCGTCGCCCAGGAGGGCGACACGCTGGCCGTCGGCCAGACGATCGCGCAGATCGGCGGCGGCTCGGGCGGCGACAGCAACGGTGCCGCGCCGGCCGAGCAGGAGCGCGAGGAGGGTGGCGACGAAGACGGCGGCGGCGGGAGCGAGCCGGCCACCGCGACGGCCGAGGCCGAGCCGCCCGAGGACCGCGAAGAGCCGTCCGACGAGCCCGCTCAGGAGGCGCCCGAGCCCTCGGACGGCGGCAACGGGCGCGTGAAGGCCTCCCCGGTCGCCCGCCGGATGGCGCGCGAGCTCGGCCTCGAGCTCGGCCAGGTCCAGGGCACCGGCCCTGGCGGGCGGATCGTCAAGGCCGACGTCGAGGCGGCGTCCAAGGGCGGTGCGCCGCAGGCGGCGGCGCCGGCCGAGGCCGCGCCCGCGGAGGCCGCACCCGCCGAGGAGGAGAAGGCTCCGCCGCCCGCGGTCGTCTCCGGCGACGGGCAGACGGGCAAGGGCGAGACGGCGACGCAGGACCTCTCGCGCCTGCAGCAGACGGTGGCGCGACGGATGGCGGAGTCGAAGGCGACCGCGCCCGAGTTCGTCCTCAACATCGACGTCGACATGGACGAGGCCGTCGACCTTCGCAAGCGGCTCAAGGCGGCGGCGAACGAGGGCCAGCCGGTGCCGTCGTTCAACGACTTCGTGGTCAAGGCCTCGGCGCTCGCGCTGCTCGAGTTCCCACGTGCCAACGGCGCGTACCGCGACGGCAAGTTCGAGCTCTACTCGCGCGTGAACGTCGGCGTCGCCGTCGCCGGGCAGGACGCGCTCGTGGTGCCGACGGTGTTCGACGCCGACACCAAGTCGCTGGGCGCAATCGCGCGCGACACGCGTGCGCTGGCCGAGCGCGTGCGCGCCGGGGCGATCACGCCGCCCGAGCTGTCGTCCGGCACGTTCACGGTCTCGAACCTCGGGATGTTCGGGATCCAGAGCTTCGTGGCGGTCATCAACCCGCCGCAGGCCGCGATCCTGGCCGTGGGCGCGATGGCGCCGACCCCGGTGGTGCGGGACGGCGAGGTCGTGGTGCGCAACATCATGCGCCTCACGCTCGCCTGCGACCACCGGATCCTCTACGGCGCCGACGCCGCCGAGTTCCTCGGCCGCATCCGCGAGCGGCTCGAGAGCCCGTTGCAGCTGGCGCTCTAGGAGCGCAGCAGGCCGCGCTCGGCCGCGGCCACGAGGGCGTCGCCGGCCGCGGGGGCGTCGAGGTCGCGGCGCGCGCGCAGCAGGTCGTAGGCCTCGAAGCTGGTGAGCACCCACAGCAGGTCGGCGGCCTCCTGCTCGTCGACGCCCAGGATGCCGTGCTCGCTCAGCCGCTGCGCGAGCCGGGCCACGCCGATCGCGCGCGTGCGCTCCCAGCCGCGGATCGTGCCGCCGGTGACGTCCTCGCCGAGCGCCGACATCGAGAACAGGGCGCGGAACACGTCCGGGTCGGCGGCGTACATCGCCGCGCCGGCGCGCAGTCCGCCGCGCATCGCCGCTGCGGGGTCGGCGTCGGCGACGGCCTCGACGAGGCGGCGATGGCCGCCGCGCTGGAGCGCATCGGCGGCGACCGCGTCGAACAGCCCGGCGCGCGAGCCGAACGCGACGTAGACCGTCGACCGCGAGACGCCGGCATCGCTCGCTACCGCGTCGAGACCGACCGGCCGCGACGGGGCGCTCCGCAGCCCCGCCGCGGCAGCGTCGAGGATCGCCCTGCGCGTCTCTGCCGCGGCCTCCGCCCGCCGGCGTTGCTCGTAGCGGCGGAACGCCATGGCCAGAAACGGTAATCGTCGGACAGGACGTCGTGTCAAAGACGTGCTGTCCGATGAAATGCCGCTGGCACCTAAAGGGTCTGACCCTTTATCTAGCTGAAGCCGCCGTGGCGCCGGTAGACCGCGTTCGGCGCCTGGTCCGGATCGCGCGTGACCCCTGCCGGGTCCTGGTCCGTCCCCACGAACAGGCAGAGCCAGCGGCGCGGGTCGTCGCCCGGCACGCAGGCCCGGTAGTAGTCGGGCTCGAGGCGCATCGCATCGATCGCCGACAGGCCGGCGCGGTACTCGCGCGCCGAGGCGACCACGTAGTCGTGAACCGCCTCGGCGACCGCCTGCTCGGCCTCGCCCTCGGCGGCCACCGACGGCCGGTGCACGAGCCCGCCCGCGATCAGCAGCGCGGCGATCGACGTCAGCATCCACGCGCCCGCGTAGTCCGCGGCGACCATCCGCGGCAGATCCGGGCGGCGCCGGCGCAGCGTCCGGCCGCCGAGCGGCGCGAGCACCGCCACCACGAGCAGGTTCAGGAATCCGGCGAGCAGCAGCGCCGGGACGAGGCCGCCCGGCCCGTCGCCGTAGAAGGGCAGCAGCGCCAGCACGACGCCGTCGACGACCGTGAGCACCGCGAAGGCCGGCCACATCCACGCCCCGGCCAGCCGCCAGCGCAGACGTCGTCGCCAGACGCGCTCCACCTGCTGCATGAGGCCAGCGTAATCCCCATGGCATAACCTGTCGCCGAGTTCGAACGCCGTCGCGCCCGGTGATCCCGGCCGGCGGCGCCCAAGGCACAGACCGGCGATCCCGGAACGCGCTGCACGAGGACGAAAGAGGCACATGGCGACGGAAACGGCTCAGCAGTCGGGGCAGCCCGGCATATCCGAGCACCTGACCACCGACGATCGCGCTGGGCTCCTGCGCGCGATGCTGATGATGCGCGGCATCGAAGAGCGCGCGATGACGCTCTACCGCCAGGGCAAGGTCCCCGGCTCGTTCTACGACGGGTACGGGCAGGAGGCCGTGTCGGCCGGCGCGACGTGGGCGATGGGCCCGCGCGACCGGCTCTGCATCCTCCACCGCGACCTCGCCGCGCACATCATCCGCGGCGTCCCGCCCGCGCGCATCTTCGCCCAGTACATGGGCCGCGACGGCGGCGTGACCGGCGGGCGCGAGGGCAACGTGCACTTCGGCGACCGCAAGCTCGGCTGCGTCGGCATGGTCTCGATGCTGCCCGACATGATGCTGATCGCGGCCGGCCTGGCGATGGCCTTCAAGCTGCGCGGCGAGCAGCGCGTGGCGATGACGTGGTTCGGCGACGGGTCGACCTCGCGCGGCGACTTCCACGAGGCCATGAACTGGGCCGGGGTGCAGAAGCTCCCGGTCATCTTCGTGCTCGAGAACAACCAGTACGCGTACTCGACCCCGACCCACCAGCAGTTCGCGGTCAGCCCCGTCGAGCGCGCGGCCGCCTACGGCTTCCCGGGCGAGACGGTCGACGGCAACGACCCGGAGGCGATGTTCGAGGCCACCCGCCAGGCACGCGAGCGGGCGCTCGCCGGTGACGGCCCGACCCTGATCGAGGCGGTGACCATGCGCATGCACGGGCACGCCGCGCACGACGACATGAAGTACGTGCCCAAGGAGCAGGTCGAGGAGTGGCGCGCCAAGGACCCGATCGACCGCCAGGTGAAGCGGATCGAGGCACTCGGCGTCGACGTCCAGGCGCTGCGCGACGCGGTCAAGGCCGAGATCGACGCCGGCGTCGAGGAGGCGCTGGCGATGCCGATGCCCGATCCCGACACCGCCACGCACCAGCTGTTCGCCGACGAGCCCGCGCTGCTCGAGGACGGCCAGGCTCCCTGGTCCGGCTTCGCCCCGTCGAAGGAGGGGTGAGCCGTGGCGACCATGACCTACCTGCAGGCGATCTCGGACGCCATGCGCGAGGAGATGCGCGCCGACGAGCGCGTGTTCCTGATGGGCGAGGACATCGGGACGTTCGGCGGCGCCTTCAAGGTCACCGACGGCTTCATCGACGAGTTCGGGCCGCAGCGCGTGATGGACACGCCGCTCGCCGAGTCGGGCATCGTGGGGACCGCGATCGGGGCGGCCGTCGAGGGCATGCGCCCGATCGCCGAGATGCAGTTCTCCGACTTCATCTCGTGCGGCTTCGACCAGCTCGTCAACGTCGCCGGGAAGATGTACTACCGGCAGGGCTTGTCGGTGAACATCACCGTCCGCTTGCCCTCCGGCGGCGGCTTCTCGGGCGGGCCGTTCCACTCCCAGAACCCCGAGGCGTGGTTCATGCACAGCCCCGGCCTGAAGGTGGTGGCGCCGTCCACCGCCGAGGACGCCAAGGGCCTGCTGATCTCCGCGGTACGC
Source organism: uncultured Solirubrobacteraceae bacterium (assembly GCA_963789005.1). GTDB lineage: Bacteria > Actinomycetota > Thermoleophilia > Solirubrobacterales > Solirubrobacteraceae > DASSUW01. Next base: position 368,084 of record CAWBIZ010000011.1, on the reverse strand, counting down.
GACCCCAACCCGGTCGTGTTCATGGAGCACAAGCACCTGTACCGGCGCGTCAAGGGCGAGGTCGAGGGCGGGACGTACGAGACGCCGTTCACCGCGCGCGTGGCGCGCGAGGGCGAGGACCTGGTGGTGATCGCCTACGGCGCGATGGTCCACACCGCGCTCGAGGCGACCGAAGACCTCGACGGCGCCTCGGTCGAGGTGCTCGACCTGCGCTCGCTCGTGCCGCTCGACGAGGAGGCGATCCTCGCCTCGGTGCGCAAGTGCTCGAAGGTCGTGATCGTCGACGAGGCCAACCAGACGTGCGCGGCGGGCGCGCAGGTGGCGGCGCTGATCGCCGAGCGCGCCTGGGAGGACCTCGACGGGCCGGTCGTCCGCGTGGCCACGCCCGACGTGCCGATCCCGTTCTCGCCGCCGCTCGAGCAGGCCGTGCTGCCCCAGGTCGACGACGTGAGGGAGGCGTGCCGTGAGCTCCTCGCCTACTGAGATGACGTTGGTGGACGTGACCATGCCGCAGATGGGCGTCTCGGTCGCCGAGGGCACCGTCGTCGAGTGGCGCAAGCAGCCCGGCGACTGGATCGAGGCCGACGAGATCATCGCCTCGATCTCGACCGACAAGATCGACACCGACGTCGAGGCGCCGGCCACCGGCCGCGTGCAGGAGCTGATCGTCGGCGTGGGGGAGACGGTCGAGGTCGGCACCGTGCTGGCCCGGATCGCCACCGACGCCAAGCCGGGCGAGGCGCACGTCAGCGAGGGCCAGTCGTCATCCGGCGGCACCAGCGAGGCCGCCGCCGCGATGGAGTCATCCGGCGAGGCCGGCGAGCTCAAGGGCGACACGACCGTGCGCGAGGAGCGTGCCCCGGCGCGCGAGGAGACCGCCCCCACCCGTCCCCCGCGGCGCTACTCCCCGGTGGTGATGCGTATCGCCGCCGAGCACGACGTCGACCTCGAGAAGATCGAGGGCACCGGGCGCGGAGGGCGCGTGCGCAAGCAGGACGTGCTCGCGTACGTCGAGAACGGCGACGGCGGCGAGGAGCCGCCGATGCACATCGAGAGCCCGTACCGGCCCGACGAGCCGGCACCGGCGAAGACGCGCAAGCCGCGCTTCGACGCCCCGCCGGCGGCGGCCGAGCCGGCACCGGCGGCCGCGGGCAGCGCGCCGCTCTCGCGCATGCGCCAGGCGATCGGCGCGCGCATGCTCGAGTCGCTGCAGACGGCCGCCACGTGCACGACGATCGTCGAGGCCGACCTCAGCCGGATCGAGGCCGCGCGAGCGGCAACGGGCTTCACGTACCTGCCGTACATCGCCCGCGCCACGATCGACGTGCTGAAGGAGCACCCGGCGCTCAACGCCACCCTCGAGGACGACACGCTCACGACGTACGACGGCGTGCACCTCGGGATCGCGGTGTCGCTCGGCACCGGTGGCCTGATCGTGCCGGTCATCCGCGACGCGCAGGAGCTGTCCGTCGAGGGCCTGGCCGCCCGCATCAAGGACATCGCGCGCCGCGGGCGGGCGAACGAGCTGACACCCGACGAGGTGCGCGGCGGCTCGTTCACGATCACCAACCCCGGCGCCTCCGGGTCGATCATCGCCACGCCGGTGATCAACCAGCCGCAGGTGGCGATCCTCGACACCGAGGCCGTGGTCAAGCGAGCGGTGGTCATCACCGACGAGCTCGGCAACGACTCGATCGCGATCCGGCCGATGACCTACCTCTGCATGTCGTGGGACCACCGGGCGCTCGACGGCGTCGCCGCCGCGCAGTTCCTGAGCGCGCTGCGCAAGCGGCTGGAGAGCTGGCCGGCGTGACCGACGAGCTCTGGACCTGCCACCTCGGGACGGTCGAGTACCGCGAGGCCGTCGCGCTCCAGGAGCGGCTGCGGGCGCAGGTCCAGGCCGGCGAGCTGCCCGACCTGCTGCTGCTGCTCGAGCATCCGCCGGTGTACACGACCGGGCGGCGCTCCGAGGCCGCCGAGCTGCCGTTGGGGGGCGACATCGACGTCGTCGAGACCGAGCGCGGCGGCAAGCTGACCTACCACGGGCCCGGCCAGCTCGTCGGCTACCCGATCATGCACGTCCCCAACGTGCGCGCGTTCGTGGAGACGATGGAGGGCGCGCTGGTGGCGGCGCTGGGCGAGGCCGGCGTGGCCGCGACCACGCGCGACGGCCGCGAGCTCACGGGCGTCTGGGTCGGCGAGTGCAAGATCGGCTCGATCGGCATCCACGTCTCGCGGCGGGTGTCGATGCACGGGTTCGCCGTCAACGTGGAGAACGACCTCGCGCCGTTCGGGTCCGTGATCGCCTGCGGGCTCCCCGGCGTGCGCATGACGTCGCTGCGTCAGGAGGGGTCGCCGGAGGGCGTCGACTGCTTCCGCAAGCGCGCCGCGTACGCGTTCGCACGGGCGTTCGGGCGGCGCCAGCGGATCGTGAGCCGGGCGCGGATCGACCGCGTACCCTCTCTGACGTGAGCACGCGGTCGCGAGCCAACCCGGGCGGCATGGACGTCCTCAAGGTGCTCGGCTCGGAGACGCTCCCGTTCCGCAGCCGCAAGCCGCGCTGGTTCAAGGTCCCGCCGCCGGGCGGCGAGCACTACCGCGCGCTCGACCGCATGATCAAGGACGAGGGGCTGCACACCGTCTGCCAGGAGGCCGCCTGCCCGAACGTGGGCGACTGCTGGGAGCGCGGCACGGCCACGTTCATGATCCTCGGCGACACCTGCACGCGCCGCTGCGGCTTCTGCAACGTCAAGACCGGCAAGCCGACGTTCAACGACCCGCTGGAGCCGCTGCGCGTCGCCCGTTCGGTGGCGAAGATGGGGCTGCGCCACGCCGTCGTCACGAGCGTCGACCGCGACGACCTGCCCGACTACGGGGCGCAGGCCTGGGTGGGCGTGATCCGCTCGATCCGCCTGCAGGCGCCGTGGTGCAAGGTCGAGTGCCTGACGCCCGACTTCCGCGGCGAGGAGATGCCGTTGGCAAAGGTGATCGCTGAGCGGCCCGACGTGTTCAACCACAACGTCGAGGTCGTGCCGCGGCTGTACCCGGTGGCGCGGCGCGGGTCGCGCTGGGAGCGCTCGCTGCGCGTCCTGCGCAACGCGAAGGCGATGGGCGGCGACGAGGTGACGACGAAGTCCGGCCTGATGGTCGGGCTCGGGGAGACCCACGAGGAGATGGTGCAGGCGTTCGGCGACCTGCGCGAGCAGGGCGTGCAGGTGCTCACGGTCGGCCAGTACCTGCGGCCCACCGAGCGCCACCTGCCGGTCGTGCGCTACTGGGAGCCCGAGGAGTTCACCGCGCTCGAGGCGGCCGCCTACTCGCTCGGCTTCGAGCACGTCGCGGCCGGACCGCTCGTGCGCTCGTCCTACCACGCGGACGAGCACGTCAAGCAGAGCGCGCCCGGGACGGGGCCGCTCGCAGCCAGCGCGTAGGGCGCTCCGTGTTCCCGCTCCGCGACAACATCCCGACGGAGCACTTCCCGGTCGTCACGGTCCTGCTGATCGTGGCCAACGCGATCGTCTACTTCTTCCTCCAGGACGGGCTGCTCGGCCTCCCGGACCAGGGGCTGGGTGGCAACTGGCCGGTCGTCGAGTACGCCGCCATCCCCTACGAGGTCACCCACCCCGGCGACAACTGCGAGGCCACCGCCAGTGGCGCGGTCGCCTGCGAAGGCCAGGCCGGCGTGACCGGCACGGCCGAGCCACAGCCGTCGACGTGGCTGACGCTCTTCACCTCGATGTTCATGCACGGCAGCCTGCTGCACATCGGCGGCAACATGCTGTTCCTGTGGATCTTCGGCAACAACGTCGAGGACTCGATGGGACCGGTCAAGTTCCTCGTCTTCTACCTGCTCGGCGGCCTCGCGGCGGACGCCGCGCAGATCCTGGTGGACACCGGCTCGACCGTCCCGACGCTCGGCGCTTCGGGGGCGGTCGCGGGCGTGCTCGGCGGCTACCTGCTGCTGTTCCCGCGCGCCCGCGTCGTCACGTTCGTGTTCATCATCTTCTTCTTCACGATCCTCGAGCTGCCGGCGATCCTCTTCCTCGGGATCTGGATCCTCCAGCAGGCGCTGTTCGCCTACTTCGATCTCCTGCAGCCGACGGGCGAGGGCGGCGGCGTGGCGTACTTCGCGCACATCGGGGGCTTCGTGCTCGGCCTCGCGCTCGTGCGGGCGTTCGCGAGCGAGCAGCGGCGGCGAAGGCAGCTCGAGCGCGCGCGGTGAGGACCGCGATCACGCTCGGCGCGCTGGTCTTCTGCTGCGTGTTCGGGTTCCTGACGGTCTACGTCATCCTCACCAGCGGCCTCGACGTGCTGACCGGTCTGTCGCTCATAGTGCTGGCCCTGATGACCTTCGGGATCCTCGGAGCGCTCACGGAGCCGCCCGACAAGCGCCGCTGATGCCCTACCAGTTGCTGCAGGGAGGCCGGCGCAGGCGGCGTGGCCGTCTGTGGCCGGCGCTGGGGGCGCTCGTGCTGGCGCTCGCGGCCACGCTGTGGGCGGCGCGGTCGGTCGACGAGCCGTCGCCGAGCGTGCCGGCCGCTCCGGGCCCGCTGCTCGACACCGGGACGGCGCCGCTGGCCGGCGGCGGGACGGCGCCGTCGCCGCTCGCGGTGCGGCTGGACGACCCCCGCGACGCGGTACGGCTGCGCTTCAAGCGGGCGCCGCGGGCGGGGCTGCTGTTCGACGTCAACACAGGCCGCGTCCTCTGGCGGCACCGGCCCACGCGCGTGCTCCCGATCGCCTCGCTGACGAAGATGATGACCGCGCTCGTCGTCGTCGACCGGGTGCCGCCGAAGGCGAGGGCGCGCATCACCGCCGAGGCGCTCGCGTACACCGGCTCGGGCGTCGGCCTGCTCCCGCGCGGCAAGCGCGTCGACGTCAGCGCGCTGCTGCACGGGCTGCTGCTGCCGTCGGGAAACGACGCGGCGATCGCGCTCGCCATCCGCGCGGCCGGCAGCGTGCCGCGGTTCGTCGCGCTCATGAACCGCCGCGCGCGGGCGATGGGGCTCGCGTGCACGCGCTTCTCCTCGGTCAGCGGGATCCGCGACCAGGGCAACCACTCGTGCGCGTCCGACCTCGCGGCGCTCGGCCGCGCGGTGCTGCGCGAGCCGCGGCTGGCGCGGATCGTCCGCCGCCGTGCCGCCGTGCTGCCGTTCCCGATCAAGGGCCGGCGGCTGCACCTCTACAACAACAACCCGCTGCTGCGCAGCGGCTACCGCGGCGCCACCGGCATCAAGACCGGCTACACCGTGGCGGCCGGCCGCTGCCTCGTGGCGAGCGCCCGCCGCGGCCGCGTGCGGCTCGGCGTGGTGCTGCTCGGCTCGCCCGATCCGGGAGCCCAGGCGCGCCGCCTGCTCGACCGCGGCTTCGCCCAAACCGGCTAGTCGCCCTACAGTGTGCGCCGTGCCGGACCAGCAGGTGTACTGGCGGCGGCGACTGACGGCGCTGGGGGCGGTGGTCGCTCCGGTGGCCGTGGTGGCCGCCATGATGGGCAGCGGCGACGACGACACGGCGCGCAAGGCGAGCCAGGCGACGCAGCCGCCACCGCCGCCCGAGCTGCCGCGCGGCGGCCGCAGCGTCTTCCCCGAGCACCGGGTGGTCGCCTTCTACGGCGCGCCGCAGGATCCGCAGCTGGGCGCGCTCGGGATCGGGTCGCCGGACAGCGCGGTCCGCCGGCTGCGGCGACAGGCGCGGCCGTACGACCGCGAGCGCCGCCCGGTGCTCCCGGCGCTCGAGCTGATCACGGTGATCGCCAACGCCGACCCGGGCGAGGACGGCATGTACCGCTCGCGCCAGGAGGACCGGGTGATCCGCCGCTACCTGCGGGCCGCGCGACGGGCCAAGGCGCTGCTCCTGCTCGACATCCAGCCGGGGCGGGCCGACTTCTTCACCGAGACGACGCGCCTGCGCAAGTGGCTCAAGGAGCCCGACGTGGGGCTCGCGCTCGACCCCGAGTGGCGCGTGGGAGCGGGCGAGCTGCCGGGCCAGGTGATCGGGCGCGTCGCTTCCCGCGAGGTCAACGCCACCTCGGCGTGGCTGGCGCAGCTGGTGGCGGACCGCAACCTGCCCGAGAAGCTGTTCGTGATCCACCAGTTCACCGACGACATGGTCGACCACACCGAGCTCAAGCGCCGCGACGGGCTCGCGATGGTGCTGAACGTCGACGGCTTCGGCGGGCGCGAGGTCAAGATCGCCAAGTACCGCAACTTCGCGCGCGAGGCGAAGGAGTTCATCCCCGGCTTCAAGCTGTTCTACGAGGAGGACCTGAACCTCCTGACGCCGCGCGACGTGATGCGGATGAAGCCGCGGCCGGCGCTCGTCGTCTACGAGTAGAGCGTCCCGACCCACGTGTCGACCTCGTCGGGGTGCAGGCCGCCGTGGTGGCCGCGGAAGCGCGTCTCGGGCCCTGCGAAGGCGCGCAGCCAGGCCATCCAGCCGGGTCCGGGGAGGACGCAGACGTCGGCCAGCCGCTCGCGCAGCCGCGGCCCGACCGTGCCGAAGAGGCCGGCCGCGACGAGGTCGGCGACGGAGTGGACCTCGGCGCGCCCCTCGAGCCGCGCGGCCAGCTCCTCCACGACCTCATGCGTCGCCGACGTGTGCAGGAACACGTCACGCGCCGAGCCGGCGGGGCGGTGGCGCAGCCGGTCGCGGAGCGGCGGCCAGAGCTCGTCGAGGTAGTCCACACGCGCCGGGTCGACGGCGACCTGGCCGTGGTCGGCGGTGACCAGCAGCAGGGTGCCGGGAACGGTGGTCAGGCCTCGCTCGAGCCAGTCGAGCGCCTCGAGCGCGGCGGCGTCGAACTCGCGAGAGTCGGGCCCGTGGTGGTGGCCCTGCGAGTCGATCCGGTCCCAGTAGAGGTACGCGTACCCCGGCTGGGCTAGGGCGTTCGAGAAGGCGGCCATGCCCTGGCCGAGCGTGGCGAACGGCGCCAGCCGCGCGCCGACGGTCGAGACGCGGTCGAACGTCGAGGGCGAGAACGAGCTGGGGTGCATCACCACCGACGGCACGCCGGCGGCGGCGAGGCGCTCGTACAGCGTTGGGCGGGGGATGAAGACGCGCGGATCGAGGCCGGCGGCGATCAGCGTGTCGGCCCGCTCGTCGCCCGCGAACTGGAAGCGCAGCGGCGTCACGACCGCGTCGAGCGCCGGCTCGTACAGGCTCCACTCGTACAGCCCGTGCTCGCCGACGGGCAGCCCGGTGTGCATCGTCGTGACGTGCGCGGTGGTCGTCGACGGGAACTGGGTCGTGAGCTCGGTGATCTCGAGCCGCCGCAGGAACGCGTGATCCGCGTGACGCTCGCGGAAGCGCCGCCCGAAGCCGTCGAGCAGCACGACGCCGACCCGCTCGCGCTCGCCGCTCGTCAGCAGCCGCTCGACGTACGGCGGGATGTCGGCGAAGGAGCGCACCCGGCGGACGCTAGCGTTGGGCCGCGGTGCTCGTCTGGACCCACGATCGCTGGCGGTTCCCGCTGCCCGCCAGCCACCGCTTCCCGCTGGACAAGTACGCGCTCCTGCGCGAGCGGGTGGTGGCCGACGGGACGGCGACCGAGGTGCGCGAAGCCGACGCCGTGCCGTGGGAGTGGCTCGAGGAGGTGCACGAGCCGGCGCTGATGCGCCGCGTGCGCCTGGGCGAGCTGAGCGTGCGCGAGCAGCGCGGGCTCGGGCTGCCGTGGTCGGACGCGCTGGTGGAGCGCGGCCGGCGCTCGGTCGGCGGGACGGTCGAGGCGGCCGCGCTGGCCGTCGACGCCGGGCTCGGCATGAACCTCGGCGGCGGCACGCACCACGCCGGCCGCGCGTTCGCGCGCGGGTACTGCCTGTTCAACGACGTCGCGGTCGCGCTCTGGCGGCTGCGCGGCGAGGGCCGCGTCCGGCGGGCGCTGGTCGTCGACTGCGACGTCCACCAGGGCGACGGCACCGCCGACCTCCTCGGCCCGGACCCGGAGTGCTTCACGCTCTCCCTGCACGGCGCGCACAACTACCCGTGGAGATCGGTTTCGTCCTCCGTCCTCGCGAGCTCGGACGTCGGACGACGTTACCCCTCCGACCTCGACGTCGACATCGCCAGCGGGACGGGCGACGACCGCTACCTCGCTGCGCTGGCCGAGGCGCTCGACCACGCGCTCCCCCGCGCCCGCGCCGACCTCGCCTTCTACCTCGCGGGCGCCGACCCCTGGGAGGGCGACCGCCTCGGTCGCCTGAAGCTCACCAAGGCAGGCCTGCGCGCCCGCGACGAGCTCGTCCTCGACCGCCTGCTCGACGAGGGCATCGCCGTCTGCGTCGTGCTCGCCGGAGGCTACGCCGAGGACGTCCGCGACACCGTCGACATCAACGCCGCCACGGCCGCCGAGGTCGCCCGCCGCACCGGGGCGCTCTGACCGGCGCGCCGTAAGCTGTGCTCCGCCCCGGGGGCGTGGTGCTAACGGGAACACACGGCCTTTGCAAGGCTGAGTTGGGGGTTCGATTCCCCCCGCCTCCATCCCGCGATGAGTTCTCGCGTCTGCGAGAGTCGTAGCTGTCATGACCCCCCTTGCGATCGAAGCCACCGGCCTGGTCAAGGCGTTCGGCGAGACGCGTGCCGTGGACGGCGTCGACCTCGCGGTGCCGAGCGGCTCGGTGTACGGCGTGCTCGGCCCGAACGGCGCCGGGAAGACGACGACGATCCGGATGCTGGCCACGCTGATCCGGCCCGACGCGGGCAGCGCGCGCGTGCTCGGGCACGACATCGTCAGTGAGCCCGACGCGGTGCGCGGCGTGGTGAGCCTGACCGGCCAGCTCGCCTCCGTCGACGAGGACCTGACCGGCCGCGAGAACCTGATCCTGATCGGCCGGCTGCTCGGCCTGCGGCGTGCCGCGGCCAAGGAGCGCGCCGGCGAGCTGCTCGAGGCGTTCGGCCTCGCCGAGGCGGCCGCGAAGCTGGTAAAGAACTACTCGGGCGGGATGCGGCGGCGGCTCGACATCGCGGCCAGCATCGTCGTCACCCCGCAGCTGATGTTCCTCGACGAGCCCACCACCGGGCTCGACCCGCGCTCGCGCAACCAGGTGTGGGACATCATCCGCATGCTGGTGGCGGGCGGGACGACGATCCTGCTCTGCACGCAGTACCTCGAGGAGGCCGACCAGCTCGCGGAGGGCATCGCCGTGATCGACCACGGCAAGGTGATCGCCGAGGGCACGCCCGGGCAGCTCAAGGCGTCGGTGGGCTCGGGATCGCTGCACGTGCGGCTGCTCGACCCCGAGCAGCGCGCGGAGGCCGAGGAGGTGCTGGCGCGCGAGCTCGGCGCCGTGCACCTCGAGCCCGATCCCGCCGCGCTGTCGGTCCAGTGCTCGGACGGCGACCGCGGCGCCGAGGCGGTCGCCGCGCTGTCGCGCGCCGGCGTGCGGATCGCGGACTTCTCGCTCGGCCAGCCGAGCCTGGACGAGGTCTTCCTCGCCCTCACCGGCCACCCGGCCGAGCCCGATTCGATCGAGGAGCAGGAGGCGGCGGCATGAGCACGCTCGAGACCGGCGCGACGACCGGCGCCGACGAGGCCGCGGTCCGCAAGGCGATCGCCTCGACCGAGCGGCCGCCGCGGCCGAGCTTGGTGTCTGCCGCGCTGACGTTCGCGTGGCGCGGCATGCTGAAGGTCAAGCACGTCCCCGAGCAGCTGCTCGACGTGACGATCACGCCGGTGATGTTCGTGCTCATGTTCACGTACCTGTTCGGCGGCGCCATCGCGGGCTCGACCGGCGCGTACCTGGACTACATCCTGCCCGGGATCCTGGTGATGCAGGTGCTGTTCAACACCGTCTACTCCGGCGTGGCGCTCAACACCGACCTCACGAAGGGCGTCGTCGACCGCTTCCGCTCGCTGCCGATCTGGCGGCCCGCGCCGCTGGTCGGCTCCCTGCTCGGCGACAGCGTCCGCTACGTGCTCGGCGGCGTGGTGATCATCGTCCTCGGCGTGATCCTCGGCTACCGGCCCGAGGCCGGCGTCCCCGGCGTGGTCGCCGCGCTGGCGCTCGTGGTCGTCTTCGCGTTCGGCCTCTCGTGGGTGTTCACGACGCTCGGCCTCCTGATGCGCTCTCCCAACGCGGTCATGAACGCCGGCTTCATGAGCATCTTCCCGCTCACGTTCCTCTCGAACGTGTTCGTGGACCCCGACACGCTGCCGAACGGGCTCGAGGACTTCGTCGACGCGAACCCGGTCTCGATCCTCGCAACGGCGTCGCGCGGGCTGATGGAGGGCAACGCCGAGCTGGGCGACATCATGATCGTGCTCGGCACCGCCGCGGCGATCACGGCGATCTTCGCGCCGCTCACGGTGCGGCTCTACCGGCGGGGCTAGCGCAACTCGGCTCCGGGCCGCGCGGCGGCAACCGCGCGGCCCGTGTCGAGTGAGCCGGCCGGAGGGAGCGTCTCGCTCCGGGGCAGGAGAACGATCGCCGCGATTCCGGCACCTCGGTCGGGAGTGACGAGGCCGACCTTGCGGCCGCCCGTAGGGGCCGGTGGTCTCGATGATTGTGTCGGCGTGCCCAGGGGCGTGCTCAACCCCGGTGGACGGGTGTCGGGCGCGTCCGGGCGCTGCTGGACGGGTGTCGGTGGGACTACTTGTCCCAGTCGAAGTCGCGCGGCGGGCGCTGCTCGAACCACAGGCGATCGTGCTCGGGCGTCTCCTGGAGGAACTCGGGCGTCTCCTCGAGGACGTCGTCGGCCTCCGGCTCGGCGGCCGGCTCAGGGTGCTCGAGGGTCTCGCTCGCCGGGACCTCGTCCGGCTCGGCCTCGAACCACGCGTCCTCAGCCTGCGCTTCTGGCTCCTGCTCGGCGGGCGCGGGCTCCGGGTCCGGCTCCGCAGGCGCGTCGGCCCCGGCGGGCGGCGGCTCGTCCTGCTCGCCGGCCGGACTGGCGAACTCGGCCTGGCGCGGCGCCCCGAGCGCCTCGCGCTCCTGCGCCTCGACCTCGGTCGGGTCTGCACCGTGGGCGCGCTTGAGCTCCAGGTGCTCGCGGATGGCGTCGTCCAGCAGTCCCATGCCTGTCCTGAAAGGCTACTCGGCTGACGCGACGCCGTGGATGCCCCGCGGCCGGCGGGCGCTCTCTGTTGCCCGGACGGTCTGGTTCTTGCCCGCGCGCTTGGCCTCGTACAGCGCGCCGTCGGCCGCCGCCACGAGCGCGTCCTTGTCGGCCGTCGCGGCGGTGTTCAGCGAGGCGACGCCGAACGAGGCGGTGACCTGCAGCTTGGCGCCGCCGGCGAGCGGCAGCTCGAGCGCCTCGATTCGCCGCCGGACGCGCTCGGCGAAGCGGTAGGCGCCCTCGAGGTCGGTCTGCGGGAGGGCGACCGCCATCTCCTCGCCGCCGTAGCGGGCCGGCTCGTCGATCTCGCGCGAGGAGTGCCGCAGCACGCGCGCGACCTCGCGCAGCACCGTGTCGCCCTGGATGTGCCCGTACGTGTCGTTGACCTGCTTGAAGTTGTCGAGGTCGAGCATGATCAGGCCCATCTCCTGGTTGTACCGGCGGGCACGCTCCACCTCGGCCGTCATCACCTCCTGGAAGCGCCGGTGGTTGAACAGGCCGGTCAGGTCGTCGGTCACCGCCTGGCGCTTGACGGTCTCGTGCAGGTCGACGTTCTCGACCGACACCGCCGCCCCGCTGGTGAGATAGGCGAACAGGTCGCGCTCGCCGTGCGTGAAGGCGCGGTCCGCCCGCGCCACGGAGACGATGCCGATCACCTGGTCGGACTCCTCCAGCGAGCCCAGCGGCGCGGCCAGCGCGCTCACCACGCCGAGCTGGATCTCGGCGATCTGGCCGGCGTCGATGACCGCCGCCTCGGCGGCGTGCAGCGCGCGCTCGAACTCCTGCGGCCGGCCGGTGCGGGCCACCTCCTGCAGCAGGTTGTCCGGCCCGCGCATGCTGGCCCGACCGGCGGCGGCGCCGATCCCCTCGACCGCGGTCTGGACGACGATCTCCATCACGCCCACGCGGTCGTGGGCGGCGGCGAACGACTCCCCGACGCGCCGGAACGACTCCTCGAGCCGGGTGCGCTCGCGCTGGAGCTCCTCGATCTGGGCCTCGAGCTGGCGGGCCATCGAGTTGAACTCGCGCCCGAGGGCGGCGAACTCGTCGGCGCCGTCGACCGGGACGTCGACCGAGAAGTCGCCCCGCCCGAGCCGCTGGGCGGCGACCAGGAGCCGCTGGATCTCCGACTGCAGGCGGCGCGAGATGGCGACCGCGAACAGGGCGGCGAGGACCAGGAAGGCGATCACCGCCAGGACGGCGAGGATCGTGGTGGCGTCGCGCAGCGACGCGGCGTCCTGCTCGTCGAGCAGGAGCCGGATGTCGACCTCCCCGCCGACGGCGGGCGCCGTGAAGCCCCGCACCCGGTTCTTGTCGCCGTCGACCATCACCGAGCCCTCGTCGGGAAGGTCGCTCGGAACGCCTGCCGCGGAGGACTCGATGCGCTCGCCCCCCATGAACATGACCACGCTGGCGCCGGTGAGGTCCTCGACCCGGCGGCCGAACGCCTCCGGCGAGAGCATCGCGACGGTGATCTCCCCCTGCTCGACGTCCTGCGCGTTCACCAGCGGCCGCACCGCCGGCGCCACGGCGGGCCGGCTGCCGGCGTCGAAGTCGTCGAAGCCGTCGAGGCGCAGGTCCACGTACTCGGCCGCCTCTCGGGTCTTCAATGCCTCGAGCCGGTCCTGCACGGCCTGCCGATCACGCGCTGCCCGGGCGTCGGCGAGCGCCTGGTCCTCGGCAATCGTGCCGGCGACGGTGGCGGCCTCCGAGCGCTCCTCGGTGAGCACGCGCGTGGCCACCACCAGCGCCGTCGACAGCCGAGCGTCGGTGTTGCTCTCCTCGGTCCTGATCACGAGCACGACGAGGACGACGACCATCGTCAGCATCGGCACGACGACGCTGACGACGAAGAACAGCCGGAGGCGGCTCCGGAAACTCGGGGTGAGGAGCGAGCGGAAGCTCATGGGGCGTCGCACAACATCCTGCCAGCTACAATCGCAGCTTCCACGGCGTGGCACCAAAACCCTGCTCGACGCCACGCCGCCCGGGGCTATAGCTCAGTTGGGAGAGCGCCTGGATCGCACCCAGGAGGTCGGGGGTTCGAGTCCCCCTAGCTCCATCGACCGGGTCGAGACAGGCTCTAGAACGCCGCGCCGCGCACGCGCGGGTCGAGCCGCCCGAGGATTGCGTCGGCCAGCAGCCCGAGGACGATCAGGAGCGCCGTCGTCCACAGCGCGGCCGCGATCACGATCGGCAGGTTGATCGCGCTCTCGTCGTTGTTGCCGATCGCCGCCCACAAGTAGTGGAAGAACCCGGGAACCGAGAAGACCCGCTCGACGAGCATGACGTTGGTGAGGAACAGCGGCAGCGTGACGGGTGCGAAGGAGACCGTCGCGCCGAACGTCGGCAGGCCGACGTGGCGGCGCATGACACGGCTCGTCGTGACGCCCTTCGCCACCGCGGTCCGGACGTAGTCCTCCTGCGTGATCTCGCGGGCCATGCCCAGCGTCAGCCGCAGGCACATGCCGGCCAGCGGCGCGGCCAGGACCAGCCACGGGACGAGGAGCGTCCGCAACCATGTCCAGGGATCCGTGAACGGCGAGGCCCAGCGCGGCGCGGCGTCGAAGAAGCCCGGGATCTGGAAGACCCCGTACACGGGGTTGAAGAGGTACAGCAGCCCCAGGCCCACGACGTACACGGGCGCGCAGTAGGCCACCGCCGCTCCCGCCTGCAGCGCGCGCGCCCGCAGCGTCCGCGGGTGTCCGGCACACCACAGCCCGCCCAGGACGCCGACGACGACGCCGATGACGATCGACCCGGCCAGCAGCCAGATGTCAGCCGCCATGCCGCGCTCCCAGAGCTCCCGGACGGGCGTGCACGCACCACTCGCCCTGGCGCTGGAGCCGGTTCTGCCGGGCGGCGCACAGCCGAAGTCGAAGTGCAGGAACGCGCGGTCGAGGTCGTGCACGATCCCGCCGAGCAGCGGGTCGCCCGCTGGATAGAGATCCGGCCGCAGGACCCGTAGCCCGCCGTAGATGACGACGGCCACGGCAACCAAGACGACAGGGGCGAAGGCGATGCGTCGTGCGAGACCTCCCACTGCAAGATCATGGCGCAGGCCGGGTGGATGAGACGCCAAGATGTTCCGATGGCGTCCTACGCGGTGAATCCGAAGGCGGTGGCGCGGGCTCGGGAGCTGATCGACGCCCGGCAGTACGTGCTCGAGAGCGACTGGGGGGACTCACAGCCGCGCGCGGCGGCCGAGAACTCGTTCCTCGGCTCGCACGGCTGGGAGGACTACGCGGCGTGGCACCTCGGGCTGACCGAGGGGGCGACGGACGAGACCAAGGCGCGGTACGCGTTCGTCTACGGCGACTTCCGGCGCCTGCACCGCACAGGCCTGATCGCGTGCGTGTACCGGGCCGCCGAGTGGCGCCACAAGGAGATCGAGCTCGCTGCCCACGAGCTGCTGCAGCACCTGGACGCCACGAGCGCGTGAGCCGGCCGGCGGCCGGCCGAGGTGGGCTCCCACCTCGGCCGGGCCTAGGCCGGAGCGACCCCTACCAGAGGCGCTTGTAGCTCACCGTCGCGTCGCCGAGCTTCAGGCCCTCGGTGAACGCCGTCACACCGAACGCCTCGTTGAGCGCGCCGGCTGCGACGCCGGTCAGCGTGGCTCCGACGGGGCCGACCGAGAGGCCGCCGCGCGACCACGAGATGCGCGCCGTCGAGAAGTCGAGGTCGAGGATCGGGACGCGTGCGTCGCCGACCTGCGCCGTGAGGACCTCCTCGGCCACGTCGATCTCGAAGTCGGTCAGCTCGACGACCGTGTCGCCGGCCGTCAGCGAGATGCCGCCGCTGTGCTCGATGACGCCCGAGCGCAGGGCCCGCTTGAAGCTGTTGGTGATCGGAAAGGCGAGCTCGTCGGCCGCCAGCGCCTTGGCCGGCTCGATCGGAGCGGCGGTGACCCCGAGGCTGGTGAGAGCGGCGACCGCACCTGCGTCCAGCTTGAGCGTCGTCGCGCCGTACTTCTTCTTGCCGTGGTGCTTGCCGTCGTAGTGCTTGCCGTGCCAGCTGTGCTTGCCGTGGTGCGAGCGGTGCTTGCCGTCGCGGTCGTGGGCTGCCGCCGGGCCCGCGACCAGGGCGACCACCGCAATGGCCGCGACGAGCGAAGAGAGCAACGTGCGGGGGACCATGCGTGACCTCCTGGAGGGGAATGAACGCCCGAGGTACGGAGGGGCTCGCCATTTTGGTCAGGGAACTGGCGCGTCAGGACTCCCGGATCGCCGGAGGCGGGCCTCGACACTCGACCGCTGCGGCCGAGTACCCGCCCGCGCACCTGCGGCCGCACGCGTCGGCGCGGCTCGGGCTGCGCGCCTACCTCAAGCACCTCCCGGTCGACTACCTGAAGATCGACGGCGGGTTCGTGCGCGACATCTGCTCCGACCCGGTGGCCGCCGCGCTGGTGGAGAGCGTCAACCACGTCGGCCATGTCGTCGGCGCGCGCACGATCGCCGAGTGCGTCGAGGACGAGGCGACGCGCGACCGCCTCGCCGAGATGGGCGTCGACTTCGTGCAGGGCTTCGGGATCTCGATGCCGCGGCCGCTGGACGCGCTCCTTGGCCGACCCTTAACCCGCGATTCGCGGGCCCTTGGGTCGTCCGCCGCCACGCTGCGGCAATGACCAACCTTCGCCGAGTCACACCCGTCGTCGTTGCCGCCGCCGCGCTCCTCGCAGCGCCTGCGGCCGCTCCCGCCGCCGTCCGCGAGTTCGAGGGCACCGTCGTGTCCGTCAACCGCGACAACCGCACGTTCCGCCTTCACGACACCGAGCGCGGCACGAAGCGCATCAAGGTCACCTCCCGCACGCGCTTCGAGCGGGTCGCCGGCTTCGCCGGGCTGCGCACGGGCATGACGCGGATCGAGGCGACCGTGCGCCGCCGCGACGGCCGGTGGATCGCGATCGAGGTCGAGCGCTCCGGCGGCGGCGGCCAGCACGGCGGCGACGACGGTCCCGACGACGACTGACCCGTCGCGCACATGAAGGGGTCAGACCCACTGTCTAAAGGGTCTGACCCCTCAGGTGGTCTTCAGGCGGATGCGGGCTGGTTTCCGCCGCCGCCGCGCGCCTTGACGGCCACGAAGGCCGCGGCGCCCGCGCCCGCGAGGATCAGCGGCACGCGCCGGATGAACGGCGTGCGCTTGGCGACCTGGTAGGCCGCCGTGCCCTTGGCTGCCTTGCGGGCGCCCTTGGTCGCCTTGCTCGCAGCCTTGAGCTTCAGGTAGGTGCCCAGGAGGTCGGCCGCCTGGGACTTGCGGCTCTTGCGTCGTCTGATGCGCATGCATGCGACGTACCCAGCAGCGGCTCCCTCCTACCATCGCTGCGGAATGCGTCGCCCAGCCTTCCGCCGCGCACGCCCGCCGATCCTCGAGCTGATCGTGGCGTGGGACGGCGGCCCGGCCCCGGCGCTGCCCGACGGAGAGCCGGACGCGGCGCTCGTCGAGGCCGTCGACGCCGGCGTCGCCGACGCCGAGCTCGCCCGCGCGACCGTGCACGCCGCGTCGGACCGCGCGTCGCTCGAGCTGGGCATCGCCGTGCTGGGCGACACCGGCGACGAGCGCGACGCCGAGGTGCTCGAGACGCTCGCGCGGCACGCCGCACTGGGGCCGGCCGCGGGCGAGGCGCTGGCGTCCGTCCTCGGCGACCCCGTGCAGGGCTGGTGGCGCGTGGCCTGCGTGTCGAGCGGCGCGGGCAAGACCACGGCCGTGCACCGGCTGGCGGCGCAGCGGGGGCTTCCGGACGACGCCCGTGCCTGGCTCCTGCGCCACGGCCTCGAGGGCGTCGACCCCGAGCACGCCGCACGTGCCTGCGCCGAGGGCGGCCGGCTCGAGGAGGCGCTCGACGGCCTCGTCGACGACGCGCTGCTCGACGGCGCGTGCCGGATCCTCAGCGGGCTGATGCGCGCGGACGAGATGGCGGCCTACGAGCCCGCCCCGCGGGTCGCGCACGTGGTGCTCGACGTGCTCGCCGGCCGCGCGATGACGCTCACGCGCGAGATGGCCGTTGAAGACCTGCGCGGCTGGGCCGAGGACTTCGAGGAGCACGTCGTGATCGCCGAGCGCTGCGCGCGCCTGCTCGGCCGCGCCTGACCAGTGCTCCGCGTCATGGTCCTGGCGCTGGCGTTCGCCGCGCTCGCGGTGTTCCTCGTCGCCCGCGCGGGCGACGAGCCGCTGCCGGCGAGCGTGCCGGTGGTGCCGACGCCGCCCGGGCCCGCGGGCGAGGACAGCTCGCCGCTGCCCGACCCGTTCGCCTGGGACCCCGAGCGCGAGGACGAGTTCGCTCGCCGGGCCGCGGCAGGGAACGCCCATGCGCTGTACGCGCTCTCGCCCGGCGGCGTCGTGGCCACCGCCGAGCGCACGGCGCGCTGGCGGGCGAACGTGGAGCGCGCCGCCGACGACGCCGAGATGGACGCCGACGTGCTCGAAGGACTGGTGTTCCTCGAGAGCGGCGGGCGCGAGGACGCGCGGGCGCCGGGCAGCCTCGAGAGCGCCGTCGGCCTGACCCAGATCCTGGCCGAGACCGGGCAGAACCTGCTCGGGATGCGCGTCGACCTCGAGCAGAGCGAGCGCCTCACGCGCCTGATCGCCCGCGCCGAGGTGCGCGGGCGGCCCGCACGTGCGGCCACGCTGCGCGAGCGGCGGGCGCAGGTGGACGAGCGCTTCGACGGCGCCGAGGCGCTGGCGGCCACCGCGCGCTACCTCGCGCTCGCCGGCGAGCGCTTCGGGCGCCAGGATCTGGCGTTCGTCTCCTACCACATGGGAATCGGCAACCTCGAGAGCGTCCTGCGCGACTTCACGGGCGAGGGCGAAACGGCGATCCGCGACGTGGTCTCGGACGCCGAGCTGACCTACGCCGAGGTCTACTTCGACTCCACGCCGCGCCGGCACCGGCGCGCCCACGCCCGGCTCGCGAGCCTCGGCGACGACTCCTCGAACTACTGGTGGAAGGTCGCGGCGGCGGTCGAGATCATGCGCCTGTGGCGGGAGGACGGTGCCGAGCTGCAGCGGCTCGACGCGCTGCATGGGGCGAAGGGCTCGGCCGAGGAGGTGCTCCACCCGCCCGGAGAGACGCCCGCCTTCGGCACGCCCGGCGAGCTCCAGGACGCGTGGGACGCCGGCGGCATCGTCGCGTTCCCCGCCGCGGAGGCCGTCACCGGGCTGCGCCGCGCGCGGCAGATGGGCGAGCTGGGCCGGCGCCTCGGCGAGCCGGCCGGGCTCTACCGCGGGCTGCGGCCGGAGGCGCTGGCGCTCGCGCTCTACGTCGGCGCGCAGGTCCGCGCGATCGGCGGCACGGCACCGCTGATCGTCACCTCGACGGTGCGCGACCAGGGCTACCAGGACGCGCTCGTGCGCCGCAACCGCGAGGCGACGCGCAGCTACTCGCTGCACACGACCGGCTGGGCGTTCGACGTGCTGCGCGAGTACCGCTCCCGCCGCCAGGCGCTGGCGTTCCAGTTCGTGCTCGACCGGCTGCGGACGCTGAACGTGATCGCGTGGGTGCGCGAGCCGCGCGCGATCCACGTCACCGCCGCCGACGACGCCGAGGTGCTGCTGCCGCTCCTCGAGCGGCTGCCCTAGGCGGCGCTGCGCTCTTCCTCGGCGGCGGGGGCGCTGGCCGCGGCGCGCGCCTCGTAGCTCGCGCGGGCGCTGCGGTCGGCCTTCAGCAGCGACTGGTCGGCCTTCAGCCAGCGGCCGATCGCCTCGCGCGCCGCGCGCGGGAGCACGCTCGTGGCCCGCAGCAGCACGCCGTTGCTGCGCGGGACGAAGACGTCGAACCGCGGCTGCTTGAGGGCCGAGAGCACCTCGACGGCGACGTCCTCGACCTCGACCGCCTTCACGCGCGACTCCGCGAGCCCGGCGGCGAGCTCGGTGCGCACGACGCTCGGCATCACCACCGAGACCTCGACCCCGGTGCCGCGCAGCTCGACCCGTACCGACTCGGAGAGGCCGACGACGCCGTGCTTGGTGGCGGCGTACGTCGCGAGGTGGGGGAAGCCGGTGACGCCGGCGATCGACGCGACGTTGACGATGTGCCCGGTGCGCCGCGGGACCATCCGCCGCATCGCCTCCTGCGTGCCGTGGATGACGGCGCGCAGGTTGAGGTCGAGTTGGCGGGCGATGCTGTCCGGGCTCTCCTCGACGAGCGGCGTGACGGCCATGATCCCCGCGTTGTTGACGAGCACGTCGAGCGGGCCGAGCCGGCGCTCGACCTCGTCGAGGAACTCGGTGAACCCGGCGTGGTCGGTGACGTCGAGCCCGAGCCCGAGCGCGTCGCCTCCGAGGTCGGCGGCCGCGATCTCCGCGGAGGCGCGATCGAGGTCGCCGAGAGCGACGCGCGCCCCCTCGCGGGCGGCGGCCTGGCCGATCGCACGGCCGATGCCGCGGCCGCCGCCGGTGATGGCGACGACCGTGCCGTTCAGGGAGCGCGTGTCTCGAGCCATGGACCTGAACGCTAGCGGTCGGTCCGGAAATAGACTCCGGCAGGTGACGCCTGTCACATCCAGCTTCCGCCATGCCGGCCGGCGGCTCGCGTACAGCTCGTACGGCGACGGGCCGCGGCTGACGGTGCTCCTCCACGGGCTCCTGTTCAGCCGGCGGATGCACGACGAGCTGGCGCGCGCGCTCGCCGCGCGCGGCCATCGCGTGGTCACGCTCGACCTGCTCGGGCACGGCGCGTCCGACCGGCCGGTGGACATGAACCGCTACTCGATGACCGAGTTCGGCCGCGAGGTGATCGCGCTGCTCGACCACCTGGGCGCCGAGGAAGCGGTCGTGATGGGCACGTCGCTGGGGGCGAACACGACGCTCGAGGCCGCCGCACTGGCGCCGGAGCGCCTGCGCGGCATGGTCGTGGAGATGCCCGTGCTCGACAACGCGCTGCTCGGGTGCGCAGTGGCGTTCACGCCGCTGATGCTCGGCCTGACCTTCGGACGGCGGCCGATGCGCGCGCTGGCCGCGCTCGCGCGCCGGGTGCCGAGCCGCGGCCTGTCGTGGCAGGCCGACGTGCTGCTCGACCTCATCCGCCAGGAGCCCGAGCCGGGCGCCGCCCTCATCCAGGGCCTGTTCTTCGGCCGCGTGGCGCCGCCCGTCGAGGAGCGGCGCGCGCTGCGCACGCCGGCGCTCGTGATCGGCCACCGGCACGACATCGTGCACCCGTTCTCGGACGCGGGGAACCTGGCCGACGAGCTGCCGGATGCGCGGCTGCTGCTGGCGAACTCGATCGTCGAGCTGCGCCTCGCGCCCGATCGGCTCACCGACGAGATCGCCGCGTTCCTCGACGAGTGCTGGCGCCCACGGGCAGCCCGCGGCGGCCGCCGGGCGACCGCCTAGCGCACCTTGGCGAAGCGCTGCACGGCGGCCATCAGCTCGTCGAGCTTCTCGGTGCCGCCGTCGCCGTCGGCGACCGCGTCGGCCACGCAGGTGCGCACGTGGGCGTCGAGCACGTGCACGGCGACCTGCTCGAGCGCGGTCTGGACGGCGGCCACCTGGGTGAGAACGTCGACGCAGTAGGCGTCCTCGTCGACCATCCGCTGCAGGCCGCGGACCTGGCCCTCGATCCTACGGAGGCGGTTGTGCACTGCCCGGGCGTCGGCCTGCATGGCGGGCATGATACCCCGCAGGGGTAATTTGCCTGGCTACACTCAGCCGCCGTGGCTCACCGGCAGGAGGAAAAGGAGCGCCGCCGCCAGGAGCGGCTCGAGCGCGAGCGGGCGGAGAAGGCGAAGGTCGCGCGCCGCAAGCGCATGCAGCTCGCCCTCGGCGGGCTCGCGGCGATCGCCGCCGTGGCGGTGGTCGCGCTGCTCGTCTCCGGCTCGCTCGGCGGCGACGACAGCGCCGCGGAGCCGTCGGCGCCGGCGAGCGACGTCACGCTGCCCGAGCAGGAGATCGGCGACGTGCAGCAGGCGGCCGAGGCCGCGTCGTGCAGGCTGCGCAACCCCGACATCGAGGGCAGCACGCACGAGACCAAGGCGTTCCGCGCCTCCGACTACGAGACCAACCCGCCGACCTCCGGCAACCACGCCCCGGACTGGTACGAGGACGGCGTGTACGAGCCCGGCACGACGCCCGAGCTCGGCAAGCTCGTGCACACGCTCGAGCACGGGCGGATCGACGTCCAGTACAAGGCCGGCACGTCGGCTGAGACCGTGGCGCAGCTCGAAGCCCTGCTGGCCGAGCAGAGCGAGGGCTACCACATGCTCCTGTTCGAGAACACGACGAACATGGACGCCGCCGTCGCCGCCACGACCTGGGGCCACTCGCTGACCTGCAACGAGATGAGCCCCCAGGTCTTCGACGCGCTCCGCACGTTCCGGTCCGAGTACATCGACCAGGGCCCCGAGAACGTTCCCTAGCAGGTCCGGACGGCCCGCCGCGCTGGCAGTATCCCGACCGCATGGATGTGGAGCTCAGCTACTGCGTGATCAACACCGAGCGGCGCCAGCTGCTGAGCTACTGCCTCGACGCGATCGCGCGTGAGCGCTCGACGGTGTCGTTCGGGACCGAGACGCTCGTGCTCGACAACGCGTCGGACGACGGGTCGGCCGACGCCGCGCGCTCGCACGCCGCGACCACCGACGTGATCCCGCTGCGCCGCCGCCGCGACAGCAGCGAGAACGCCGCCGACCTGCTGCGCCGGGCCCGCGGGCGGTTCTGCCTGCTGCTCGACGAGGACTCCGAGCTCGAGCCCGGGGCGACGGCGGCGCTCCACCGCGCGCTGTCCGGCGCCGACGCGGCCGCTGCCGCGGCGGCGACGCTCGTGAACCCCGAGGGGGTCGTGCAGCCGTCCGCTTGGCGCTTCCCGAGCCGCTGGACGCGGGCGCTGGGCCGGCTCGGCGCCGGTCGCCGCATGCTCGTCCAGAGCCAGGGCGAAGGCGTGAGCACCGTCGACTGGGCGACGGCGTCGGCGCTGCTCGTGCGCCGCTCGGCCGCCGAGGCGGTCGACTGGTTCGGCACCGACGAGGTCGACTTCTGCCGCCGCCTGCACCGCCGCGGCTGGGACGTCCTGCACGTGCCCGAGGCGCGCGCCGTGCGCCACGACGCGCCATGAGCGACCCCGGCGCCAGCCTCGGCTGGCGCGCTGCCCGCGGCTGGGGAGCGGTCGCCGACGCCGCCGACCGGCAGGGCCGCATTCGGCCGCTGTGCGTGCTCCTGCTGCCCGTGGCGCTCGAGGCCTTCGAGCTGCGCGAGCGCGCTGAGGACCTGCTGACCGCGCCCGGCGTCGGCGCCGTCGACCCGCCGCGGCTCTCCTACACGGCCGCGCGCCGGCTCGGCGAGGCGGTCGCGGACGGCCTCGCGGGCGTGCAGGCCCGCCGCATGCGCCTGCCGGGCTACCCGCGCGTGCTCGTGGTCTTCGACGCCCTGCAGTACCCGCTCGCCCGGGCGCTGATCGCGCTCCACCCCGACGCGGAGCTGTGGTACGGCCCTCCGCCGGAGGCCTCGGGGCCGCTGCACGAGCTCGCGCTCGAGCGAGCCGCGGTGCGCGTCGAGCGCGGCGACGGCCCCGCGCACACGCAGAACCTCCCGCTGTGGGAGCGCATGGAGGCGCTCGGCATCGAGAGCGGCCGGCTCGGCTCCGAACGCGCCGACGTGCGTTAGCGCCCTGTCGGCACGGAGCGGATGCGCGGCCGGACGCCGCGCAGGATGTCCGCGATGTTGAGCGTGATCTGCGACACCTGGCGGTCCTCGAGCCGCTGCGCCCACTCCGGCAGGCCGACGCGGATCATCACGCCCTCGCCGAGCTCCGTGGAGGCGAGCGCCGGGAGCGCGGGCGGCGGGAGCTCCTCGGGAACGCCCTCGGTCTCCTCGGGCGGCGCGGTCTCGACGCCGAGCGCGGCCTGGAGCTGCCCGCGGCCGGACGCCGGCGGGCGGCTCTCCTCGAGCACGCTGAAGCCCTCGAGCGCCCCGTCGAAGCCCTCGAGCACGCCTGCCCCGGCGTCGCCGCCGATCAGCGCGAGCGTCGCGGGCGCGTCGGCGCGGCGCAGCGGCTCGAGCCGGGTGCCGAACGGGTCCTGCGGCGAGGGCTGCGTCGGCCGCACCAGCTGCCCGGCGGACCGGGCGTCGTTGCGCACGACGGTGACGCCGCGCCGCAGGCTCTCGGTGCCGAAGCTGGCGAGCCGCCCGCCGTCGACCACGTAGCGGCGCAGCCGCCGCGCGTACGGGCGGGTCACCCAGCGCTCGGCGCCGGCCAGCAGGACCCCGCGGCGGTCCGAGGCGCGCGGGCCCGTCGAGAGCGCGAGGTCGAGGTCGGTCGTGAGGTCGTAGCGGATCTTCGCGCGGTCGAGGTGGGCAAGCAGCGGCGCGACGTTGCGTACGAGGTCATCCGGCAGGCCGCCGGCCAGCACGCGCGGCCAGTTGACCGGCCGGCTCGATGGCAGCGTGTTCGGCACCCCGTCGCCGTCCTGGTCGACCTCGTCCGTGCCGAACCAGGTCATGACCGGCACGACGACGAGCATGTTCGCCCGGCGGCGCGACTGCACCGGGATCGGCACGGCCGTCGACTGCCTGCCGGCCGTCAGCTCGAGCACGTAGAGGCCGGAGTCCCCGGTCGGCGCCCGGAGCTCGACCGGCTGGCCGGCCGCCTCGCGGCCGCGGAGGACCGCCTTGCGCGTGCCGGCGCGGCGCAGGAGCCAGCGGTACGGGCGCCGGCGGGCGTCGACGTTGATCCGCACCAGCCGCTTCGCGGTGACCGGCCGCGCGGGCGGCTCGGCGACGATCCCCCGCACGGTGATGCCCGGGCGCCCGCGCGACTGGCCCGGCAGCGGCGGGAGCTCGGCGGGGGCACGGCCGAGGTTGCCGGCGCGGTCGCGGGCGCTGATCTGGACGAGATAGACGCCGGCGGGCGCCGGGCTCCCGTCCACCCGCCCGTCCCAGGTGAGCGTGCGCGTACCGCGCACCGGCGGGAGCTCGGCGACGACGCGCGGCTCGCCGCCGTCCATGCGCACGATGCGGGCGCTCTTCGGGCGCCCCACCGGCACGTCGCGGACCTCGATCCGCAGGGGCCCCGGCCGCGGCCCGACGATCGGGCCGGGCGCGATCGTGCGCACGCGCGGCCGCGGCGGCGCGGTGTCGACGACGGTGGTCCGCGGCGGGATCACCGAGCGACCCTCGCGCCGCAGCGTCACGCGCATCCGGTAGCGGCCGTCCGGCACGCGGATGCCGGCGTCGGTGCGGCCGTCCCAGCGCAGCGCGAGCGCCGACGGCGGCGTCACGCTCGCGTCGTCGGCGAGGCGCCGCACGGCGCTGCCGCTGCGGTCGACGACGTCGACCGAGATCCGGCCCGGCTCGCGCAGGGTGACGCGGAACTCGGCGACGTCGCGCGCGCCGTCGCCGTTGGGGGAGAACACGCGCTCGAGCGAGCGCACCTTCGCGACAGCGGCCTCACCCTTGATCCGCTGGGCGGCGAAGAACGCCGCGAACGTCGCGCCGACGAGCACGACGAAGACCGCGCGCGCCAGCCAGGTCACCTAGTGGTCCGTCCCGTGACGGTCGACCGTTGCGGGACGGGCCACAGGCGCGCCCTCAGGGGGATTGGTCGGCGCCGAGGATGACGACGACCTTCGACGGCTGGCCGCTGTTGGTCGCGTCCGTGGCGTCGGCGAGCGCCTGCGTCTCCGGGTCGATCACCTCGAGCGCCGTGATGTCGAGGATCCCGCCGACGTCCCGCGCCTGCCGGCGCTCGCCGTCGGCGTACAGCACGACCGAGTCCTGGCGCTGCTGGTCGGTGTTGTTGCCCGTGCGGATCATGCCCTGCTCGTCGGAGTAGCCCTCGGCGATCAGCTTGCTGCGCGACTGCGAGGCCAGGCCCTCGGTGGGCGTGCCGTTGAGCACCGTGACGACCGTCTCGGGCCGGGCCGCGGCGGCCGCCTGGCCTCCGCCGCCACCACCGCCGCCGCCGGTGGACGCCTCGGCCGTGGGCTCGGCCGTGGTGTTGGGCGGGGGCTCGGGATCGTCCCCGCCGAGGACGAAGACCGGGATCACGATCGCGGCGGCGATCACGCCCACCGCGAGCAGCGTAAGGACCGTCATGCGGCCGGCGCGCGACGGCTCCTGGCCCGTGCGGCGGGGGGGCGGCGCCGGGCGGCGCGGCGGCAGCGTGGTCGAGCGCGCCGCCGACGCGCGCAGCGGCGCGGCCGGCCGCGGCTGCGGGCGCGGCGTGGCGCGCGGGATCGCCACCGGGGCGGCGACGCCGTTGCCGGCGACCGCGGGAGCGTCCTCGGTGTCCTCGGCCGGTGAAGGCTGCGCGTCCGCGTCGTCCGACGCGCGGTCAGGCTCCGTGGAGGGCGGCGCGCCATCGCCCGACGGAGGCGCAGGCGCCGTGGCGGGCGGCTGCGCATCCCCGCCGCCGGTCGCCGCGGTCTGCGCCGCATCGTCGTCGGCGGTCTCCGCAGGACCCGCGGGCGCCTCCGGGGCCGCCTCAGCCGCTGCGGGCGCTGCGGTGGCCTCTGCCGGGTCCGGACCAGCCGCTGCGGGCATCGCGACCGGCTCGGCCGCTTCTTCCTCTGTGGGCTCGGGGGTGGAGGGTGCGCCGACGGCCGCAGCCACGCGGGCCATCGCGACCGCGGGCCGCGGGCCCATCGGCACGGCCGGGGGTGTCGTGGCCGGGCGGCCGTTGCCGGCGGTGACGGGCTGCGCGGGGCCGACGGCTCCGGAGCGCGCGGGCGCCGGGGCGGGGGCGACCTGGCGCGCCTCCTCGGCCTGCGCCACGACGCGCGCCTCGAGCTCCTGCGCGCGCTCGGGCGCACGGCCCGCCCAGTCGCGCAGCCGCTTGAGCTCGCGGGCTTGGGCGAAGTACAGGAGGGTCAGCACGGCCAGGCCGAGGAACGCGGCGAGCCCGACGTAGGCACCGTACTTCTCGACCTGGTCCTGGAGGGAGAACGCGAAGAGGGCGACCATGGACCGAGCCCGTGAGTCTAGGAGGCCAGCCGGTCGCCGGCCGCCTCGGGCGTCACGGACCCGCTCGTGGCGGGCGCCGGAGCGGCTGCCTCGGCGGCCCGGACGGCGCCCAGCTCGTGCACCTTGGCCGCCAGCGTGGCGGCGTCGCCCTGGAGCACGAGGTAGTTGATCTCGTCGAAGCTCTGCTCGACCCACTCGGGGTCGACGGCGGGCCGCTGCGCGCGCAGGATCTTGGCCGCGGGCGTCGGCTCCGGCCGCTCGTACGGGTTGAACAGCTCCTCGTGCAGCTTCTCGCCCGGTCGCGCGCCGACGATCTCGATCGCGATGTCGCGCCCCGGCTCGAGCCCGGAGAAGCGGATCATGTCCCGCGCCAGGTCGAGGATCGCCACCGGCTGGCCCATCTCGAGCACGAACACCTCGCCGCCGAGGGCGAGCGACGCCGAGCGGACGACGAGCTGGACCGCCTCCGGGATCGTCATGAAGAAGCGCGTCATGCCGGCGTCGGTGACCGTCACCGGGCCGCCGTTGGCGATCTGGCGGCGGAAGATCGGCACCACCGAGCCCGACGAGCCGAGCACGTTGCCGAAGCGCACGGCGGTGAACGCGGTGTCGGGATAGCGGGCGTCGGCGGCCTCGACCGCCCACTCGGCGAGCGCCTTGGACGCGCCCATGACCGTCGCCGGCGCGACCGCCTTGTCGGTCGAGACGAGCACGAACACCTTGACGCCGAAGTCGCCCGCGACCCGCGTCATCACGCGCGTGGCGAGGGAGTTGTTGCGCACCGCCTCGACCGGGTTCGCCTCCATCAGCCCGACGTGCTTGTACGCGGCCGCGTGGAAGACGACCGTCGGGCGATGCTCGGCGAACACCTCGCGCATGCGCTCGCCCTCCTTGCAGTCGGCGAGCACCGTGACGGTGTGCTGCACGTGCCGGTCCTCGACCAGCTCGCGCTCGATCTCGAACAGGTTGTCCTCGGCGTGGTCGAGCAGGATCAGCTTGCTCGGCCCGACGCGCGAGATCTGGCGGCACAGCTCGGCGCCGATCGAGCCGCCGGCGCCGGTGACGAGCACCGAGCGCCCGGTCAGATAGCCGCCGGTGAGCTCGGTCTCCATCCGCACCGGCTCGCGGCCGAGGACGTCCTCGACCCGCACCTCGCGCACCTGCCGCATCAGGCGGCCGCCGTTCTGCAGCAGCTCGAACACGGTCGGCATCGTGCGCACGGGCACGCCGCGCTCGCGGCACGCGCGCACGACGCGCGCACGCATCGTGCCGGGAGCCGACGGGACCGCGATCAGCACCTCGTCGGGCGCGACGTCGTCGAGCACGCGCCCCAGCTCCTGCGTGCTGCCCAGCACCTCCAGCCCGCGGTCGATCCGCGCGTGCTGCTTGCGCGGGTCGTCGTCGACGAAGCCGACCGGGCGGAAGCCGAGGTCGGGGTTGCGCAGGATCTCGCGCAGCAGCAGCCGGCCGCCGTCGCCGGCGCCCACGATCAGCACCGAGCGGGCGTTCCGCGGCGCCCGCCAGCCGCGCAGCGGCCGCTCGTAGGCCAGGTGCGTGGCGTAGCGCACGGCGCCCATGAGGACGAGCAGGAGCAGGCCGAAGAGCACGAGCACGCTGGTCGGCACGGTCAGCGACACGTAGCCCTCGGGCGAGAGGATCTGCTTCGGCTGGAACGCGGCGACGTAGGCCACGAGGGCGATCACGCTCGCCGCGACGGACTGGCCGATCAGCAGGTACTCGCGCTGCGACGAGTACCGCATCCAGTGCCGGTACAGGCCGAACAGGGCGAAGATGAAGACGCTGCCGCAGATCGCGAACGTGATCGTGCGCGCGAACAGGTCCTCGTAGCGGGCCGGGATCCCGCCGTCGAACCGCAGGCGGTAGGCGAGGAAATAGGCCAGCGCGACCAAGCCCGCGTCCAGCGCGACGTGCGGGAGCGCGTGGCGGTTGACGGGAAAGGCCGCGGAGCTGATCCGGCGGCGCATCGCGGAGATTCTAGGGCCGCGCGCCGGCGGCGGTGTGGAGACCACCAACAGGCGACAGCAGCAGGTCGGCGAGGATGGCGGGGTCGCGGCGGCGGCGGGGCTCCTGGTCGGTCGACCGCTTGGCGAGCTCGACGTCCTCCGCGCGCTCCAGGCGGCGCAGCCGACCCTCGGCGATCAGCGCGTCGTCGACCGCGCCCGGGCGGCCCTCGAACGTCGTCCAGACGGGCGTGCCGAGCGCGACCGCCTCGCGGTTCATCGTGCCGCCGGCCGAGATCACGAGGTCGGCGAAGGCGATCAGCGACTGCGCGTCGATCGCGGTCTCGGGCACGACGAACCCGTCGAGCTCGGTCCGCTGCTCGGGCGTGCGCGGGAGCACGACCGTCTGCGTGCCGCGGAGGCGGTCGAGCACCGCGGCGAACAGCGGGTTCTCGAACCGGTGGTAGAGCGAGACGGCGGGCGGGGTGCGCACGACCGCGATCGGCTTCGCGGCGTCGAGGCCGAGCTCGGCGAGCACCGCGGCGTCGGGCTCGAAGTCCGCCAGGTAGTACTCCTCCTTGAGGCCGGCGTAGCGGCGCAGCTTGCGCGGTGTGGCGCCGTAGCGGGCGAGCCGCTCGGGCGGGATCGCCTCGGGGACGACGACCGCGCTTGCGAGCCGGCAGTTGACGGTGTGCTGGACCGTCGCCCACTCGTAGTCGAACGCGGTCGCGCTCGGGATCCGCAGCAGCGCGGCGGCGACCGTGACGTCGTTGGACCCGTGGCCGAGCGCGACGTCGATCCGGCGGCGCGCCGCCCAGCGGACGAGCGCCGTGCTGCGGGAGACCAGCCCGAGCCCCTTGGCCGCCAGCCGGCCGCCGCGGTGGCGGCCGATCGGCTCGACGTCGAGGCCGTGGCGTTCCGCGAGCGGCAGCGTCTGCGCGAAGTCGCGCGCGGTGACGAGCACCTCGGCGCCGCGCGCCTCGAGCGCCCGGATGATCGGGCGCATGACGAGCACGTGGGGGGAGTTGGTGAGGTCGACCCAGACGCGCATTTCGGGGTGTGGCGGCGGCGGGACGGGGTACTGGCACCGCGCGGGCGGTACACCCTAGATGCGGGAGTGATTCTTGATGCGCAGACTCGTCGTTGCCTGTCTCGTCGCCGGTTGCGCGGCCCTGGCGGCCGCCGGGCCGGCTGCGGCGGAGCCCACCTGGGCGCCGGCCTCCGGCGCGACCGTCCACCCGGGCGTGCAGACCATCACGGCGGGCGGGCAGTGCACGGCCAACTTCGTCTTCTTCGACGCCGCGAACGACGTCTATCTCGGCCAGGCGGCGCACTGCTCGAGCACGAGCGACAACACGTCGACCAACGGCTGCCTCGCGGGGACGCGGCCGCACGGCACGCCCGTGGAGGTCGACGGCGCGTCCCGGCCCGGCACGATCGTCTACTCGTCGTGGGTCGCGATGCAGGCCGCAGCGGAGGCCGACACCAACGCGTGCCGCTACAACGACATCGCGCTGATCAAGCTCGACCCGGCCGACTACGGCAAGGTCAACCCGTCGATCCCGTTCTGGGGCGGCCCGACGGGCACGGCGACCTCGACGGCGACGGGCGACAAGGTGCTCTCGTACGGCAACTCGTCGCTGCGCCTCGGGGTCACGGCGCTGTCGCCGAAGGAGGGCGCGAGCCTGGGCACGGCCGGCGCCGGCTGGACGCACCAGGTCTACACCGCCTCGCCCGGCATCCCCGGTGACTCCGGCAGCGCGTTCATCGACCGGTCGGGTCGGGCGTTCGGCGTGCTCAGCACGCTGCAGATCGCGCCGCTGGCGGGCGCCAACGGCGTCAGCGACCTGTCGCGCATGCTCGCGTACATGGAGTCGCACGGCGGACCGGACGTGACGCTCGCGCTCGGCACCGAGCCGTTCCGCGGACCTCTCCTTCCGTAGGTGGTGGGCGGCGGGAGGGCTCATGCCCTCCCGCTAGCCTGAGCCGATCGTGCTGGTCTTCGCCTCTCTGACCGACCCGATCGTGGAGTTCGCCGTCGAGGTCGTCGACGCCATGGGCCTGCCCGGGATCTTCCTGCTGATGGTCGCGGAGAGCGCGTGCATCCCGATCCCGTCGGAGACGACGTTCCTGTTCGCCGGCTTCAACGTCGCCAACGGCGAGTACTCGATGTTCGCGGTCGTGGCGGTCGGGACGTTCGCGAACGTGGTCGGCTCCTGGATCGCGTACGCGGTCGGCTACTACGGGCGCATCGATCTGCTGGAGAAGCACGGGCGCAAGCTGCACGTCAAGCCGTCGCACCTGGCCTGGGCGGACCGCTGGTTCGAGCGCTACGGCGACGCGACCGTGTTCTTCTCGCGCATGCTGCCGATCATCCGCACGTTCATCTCGCTGCCCGCCGGGGTCGCGCGGATGCCGTTCTGGCGCTTCACGGTGTTGACCACCGCGGGCTGCATCCCGTGGATCTTCATGCTCACGTACGTCGGCAAGCAGGTCGGCGACCGCTGGGAGAGCTGGCGGGACAGCCTGCACTACGTCGACTACGCGGTCGCCGGGCTGATCGTGCTCGGCGCGATCTACCTCTTCTTCCGCTGGCGGCGACGGCGGCGCGAGGAGCCGGTCGGCGCCGCGGCCGCCGATGCGGGTCGCTGAGCCTGAGCCGGCGCTGATCGAGACGGTGCTGCTGGGCCTGCTGCAAGGACCGGCCGAGCTGCTCCCGGTGTCCTCGTCCGCGCACGTCGGGCTGCTGCCGTGGGCATTGGGCTGGCGGCACGCGGCGCTCCCGGGCGAGGTGCGCAAGGAGGTCGAGGTCGCCCTCCACGCCGGCACCGCACTCGCCCTGGGCCGCCCGCGCGTGCCGCTCGGCGTGCTGGCTGCGTCCACGCTCCCGCCGGCGCTCGCCGGGCTCGCCTTCGAGCGCGCCGTCGAGGCCCGCCTCGGCACGCCGCGCACGATCGCGTTCGGCCTCCTCGCCGGCTCAGTCGCGCTGGTCCTCGCAGACCGTTCGCTCGTCCGACGCACCGCACCAGGCCTCGTCGACGGGCTGTGCCTCGGCCTCGCGCAGGCCGCCGCGCTCTTCCCGGGCGTGTCACGCAGCGGCGCCACGCGGGCGGCCGCGCGCGCCCGCGGGTTCTCGCGCCGCGACGCCGCGGAGCTCTCGCGCGAGGTCGCGCTCCCCGTGCTCGCGGGCGCGAGCGTCCTCAAGGGCGCACGCCTCGCCGGGCGGCGGCCGACGCCGCCGACGCTGCGGGCGCTCGCCGCGGGCGCGGGCGCCGCCGCGCTCTCGACCCGGCTGGCGCTGCGCCTCGAGCGCTCGCGCGCCGCCGACGCGCCGCTCACCGCCTGGGCCGTCTACCGCACGGTCCTCGCCGTCGCCATCCTCGCCGCCTGTCAGGATCGGGCGCGATGACCGATGCCTACGCCGAGTCGGGCGTCGACACCGGCGCGGCCGACCGGGGCGTGGCCGCGCTCGTGGACGTGCTGCGCACGATCGACACCGGCCGCGCGTCGCGCGCCGTCCCGCTCCCCGGCCACTTCGCGGCCGTGCTCGAGGTGGCGCCGAACCTCGGGATCGCCGTCGGGACCGACGGCGTCGGCTCGAAGCTGATCGTCGCCGAGCAGGCCGGACGCTACGACAGCGTCGGGATCGACTGCGTGGCCATGAACGTGAACGACGTCGTCTGCGTCGGCGCCGAGCCGATCGCGCTGCTCGACTACCTCGCGGTCGAGCAGGTGGACCCCGACGTCATGCGCGAGATCGCCGCCGGGCTCAAGCGCGGCGCGGAGCTCGCGGGCGTCGAGATCCCCGGGGGCGAGGTGGCGGTGCTGCCCGAGCTGATCCGCGGCCACCCGTCGCCGCACGGCTTCGACCTGACGGCGGCGTGCATCGGCACCGTCGCGCTCGACGCGATCGTCACGGGAGCCGAGTGCGTCCCCGGCGACGCGCTGATCGGCCTCCCGTCCTCGGGCCTGCACTCGAACGGCTACTCGCTCGCCCGCCAGGCGCTCTCCGGCCTCGCGCTCGACGATCGACCCCAGGCCCTCGCCGGCGCCACCGTCGCCGACGCGCTGCTCGAGCCGACCGTCATCTACGTGCGCGCGATCCTCGACCTCCTGCGCTCCGGCCTGCCCGTCCACGGCCTGGCGCACATCACCGGCGGCGGGCTGCTCAACCTCGCGCGCCTCAGCGCGGACGTCGGCTTCGAGGTCGCCGACCCGCTGCCGGTGCCGCCGATCTGCGACCTCGTCCGCACCCTCGGCGGCGTGGCCGACGCCGAGATGTGGGAGGTCTTCAACATGGGCTGCGGCTTCGCCGTCGTCGTCCCGGAGGCCGAAGCCGCCACCACCACCGCCCTCCTCGCGACCCACCACCCGGGAACCCGCCGCATCGGCACGGTCGCGGACCACCCGGGCCGTATCGCGGTCCCGAGCGCAGGCGTGGTGCTCGGCGGCTGACTCGAGTCAGCTCTCGTTCTCGCGCCGGCGGGCCTCGATGGCCCAGATGAGGACGCACGGGATCGTGGTGAGGGTGGCGGCGGCCGCCAGGATCGTCATGGTCATGCCTGGAGGACGAGCGCCGGCGCGGCGGTATTCCAGCACGTATGGAGAAGACGGCGGCGGCGCTCGCAGCTAGCGTCGTGGCGCGATGAGTTCCGTCGCCGGCAACGGTCTTACCCCAAGAGCGAACTCGAGGAGCCAGGACGTGGATGACGTGGCAGGCGTGATCGAGCAGGAGCGAGGACCCGAGGACTGGGGCGGCGCGGCCGTGCGGGTCGAGGGCCTCGTCAAGCACTACGAGAGCCGGACCGGGACGATCGAGGCCGTCCGGGGCGTCGACCTCACCGTCGAGGCCGGCGAGGTGTTCGGGTTCCTCGGCCCGAACGGCGCCGGCAAGTCGACGACCGTGCGGATGCTGACGACGCTGCTCTCGATCACCGCCGGCAGCGCGCACGTGGCCGGGCTGGACGTGGCGCGCGAGCCCGACGCCGTGCGCCACCGGATCGGCGTCGCGCTGCAGGAGGCCGGCCTCGACCCGCGGCAGTCCGGGCGCGAGCTGCTGATCCTGCAGGCGCGGCTGTTCGGCATCGCTCCCGACGCGGCCGCGACCCGCACCGAGGAGCTGCTCGCGCTGGTCGAGCTCGAGGACGCGGCCGACCGCCGGATCAAGGACTACTCGGGCGGCATGAAGCGCCGGCTCGACCTGGCCTCCGCGCTCGTCCACCGCCCGGAGGTGCTGTTCCTGGACGAGCCGACGACCGGGCTCGACCCGGCCAGCCGGCTCACGGTCTGGGACGAGGTGCGGCGGATCAACGAGCGCGGGACGACCGTCTTCCTCACCACCCAGTACCTCGAGGAGGCCGACGCGCTCTGCGACCGGCTGGCGATCATCGACGGCGGCCTGATCGTGCGCGAGGGCACGCCCGCGCAGCTCAAGGCCGACCTGCGCGAGCGGCACGGCCTGGACAGCGACCCGACGCTCGACGACGTGTTCCTCGACGCGACCGGCCGCGCGCGCAGCCGCGTCGCCGGCGACGTGCAGGAGGTGAAGTGATGACGCAGGCCTGGGTGCTGGGCCAGCGGGCGCTGCGCGAGGGCTGGCGGACGCCCGAGGCGCTGCTGCCGACGCTGTTCATCCCGCTCTTCTTCCTGGCGGTCAACGTCGGCCAGGCAGCCAAGATCTTCCCCGGGGAGTCGACGGCGTTCCTCTACGGCCAGGGCTACGGCGCGTTCCAGCTGCCGAGCTCGCTGCTGCTGGCCGCGTCGTTCGGCACCGCGGCGCTGTTCCTGGTCGAGGACATCGAGGGCGGCTACTTCGACAAGCTACGGGCCTCGCCGGTGCCGCGCAGCGCGATCGTGCTCGGCCGGCTGATCGCCGAGGTCGCCAAGGGCGCGCTGATCGCCGCGGCGATCGTCCTGCTGGGCGTGATCTTCGGCATCTCGATCGCCAGCGGGCTGCTCGGCTTCGTGCTGCTCGTCGTCCTGACCGCCCTGTGGGCGGCGGTGTTCGTCGGCTTCATGCAGCTGATCGCGCTCAAGACCCGCAGCGCGGCGGCGACGAACTCCGCCGGCCTGGTGTTCTTCCCGCTGCTCTTCCTGACGCCGAACTTCGTGCCGCGCGACCTGCTCACGCGGCCGATGGAGATCGCGGCCACGTTCAACCCGGTCACCTATCTGATGGAGGCGCTGCGCTCCCTGATCCTCCAGGACCTGGTGTGGGAGGACATCCTGCCCGGCTTCGCGGTCGTCTTCGTGCTCGGCGCGCTGATGCTCTTCCTCAACGTGCGGATGATCCAGAACTACGACTAGCCGCCCTTGGCGGGGTACTGCTGTTCGGGCGGCGGGTCACCGCCGTCCTCGCGGTCGCCGCCGACCGCTCCGGGCACGGACGGGTCGTTCTGCTTGCCCTCCCAGTCCTTGCGAGCATCCGAGATCTCGTCCTCGAGGCGCTCCGAGCGCTCCTCCATCTCGTCGGCCTCGCGGTCGAGATCGTCGGCCTGCCGCTGGTGCTGCGGGGGTTCCTCGGTCATGGCGACGGCTCTACCCGCCCGCCTCGTCCTCGGAACGGGCGCGCTCGGCGAGCTTGTCGCGCAGGTAGGCCGCGCGGTCGGCGCGGCGCTCGTGGGTGTGCTCCTCCTCGGGCTCCGCCGCGTCGCCGGCCTGGTCGCGCTCCGTGCGCTCGCGCTGGAGCTGGTCGAGCTGCATCTCCTCCGTCTTCGGATCGGGCATGGCGCAAGCCTACGCCGCGGCTCAAGTCGCACCCGCTGCGTACTCGTCGCCAACGCGACGCTCGGCCTGAGGACGCTCACCGTCCGCCGCGAGCGCGGCGGGAGCGCGCGGAGCAGGCCGAGGACGGCCGTGCAGGCAGGGGGAATCCGCATCACCGAGGGGAGCCTGGATAAGACTCGCCCTCTTGATCGACCGTCTCCGGTCAGCCTTGGACCGCGCCCTCGCGGTCGAGCCGCTCGAAGCGCAGCTCGTTGATCACGGCGCCCGCGAGCAGGATGATCGCGAGCGCGTAGAACCACACCAGGGCGATCAGCACGAACACGAGCGTCGTGCCCGCACGCAGCGTGGAGACGTTCTGGAGGTAGAGCGGGAACCCGTAGTCGACGATGCCGATGGCCACGGTCGCGCCGAGCGCCCCCGGCCATACGCAGCGCCACGGGATGTACCCGCGCGGCACGAGCTGGTAGATCAGGCACAGCAGCGCGAAGAGCAGGCCGACGCCGGTTGCGAGCGTGACCCAGTACACGAGGCCGCGCACGTCCGAGAGCCCGAAGGGAAGGTCGTTGGCGCTCGTCGCGATCAGGCTCTGCAGCGCCGGCACGGCGACGCTGGCGACGATGAACAGCAGCACGACGGCGAACATGCCGAACGCGAACAGCTTCTGGCGCACCCAGGACCGGCAGGGTCGGTGGTAGATGCGGCAGAACGCCGTGTCCAGCGCGCCCCAGAACGATGACGCGAAGTACACGGCGGCGATGAGCGCGATGATCCCCGTGGTCGTCGACGCCTCCTGCAGGCGGCGGACGAGCTCGATCAGCGTCGACTCGGCGGCGCTCGGGAAGATCCGCTCGAGGTCGAGCAGCACCGAGTTCTCCAGCTCGTCGGAGCGCAGCACGCGCCCGGCGATGAAGAGCGCGATCAGCGTGATCGGCAGGATCGAGAGCAGCAGGTTGTACGCCACCATCGCCGACAGGCCGGTGAGGTTGTCCTCGTAGGCCTTGCGCCAGAAGTTGGTGAGCGCGGCGCGGGCTCGGCCCATGGGCCGGATTATCCGCGCCGCGCGGTCGTAGGGGGTGCCCAACGGGACATCGCTCTCTCTAACGGTATGCCCCGTTGGGCGGAGTCCCCAGGCTCTCACGCTTCGGGGCGGGCGCGGGCACGGAAGCTGGCGCCTCCGGCGCCGGGACGGGGTCGCCGCCGGGCTCGCCGGCTACGACCTCGGTCACGCGCAGCCGAAGTCCTCCTCGATCACGACGACCTCGATCGAGCCGGGGCCGAGCGGGGTGCGGGCCACCACACCCACGGGCACGAGTCAGCCCACGACACGACACCGGGTGGCCCACGAGGAAACGCGGGCTGGCCCCGCTGCCGGCGCCCCCGGGTGGTGGGAAATTACCGCTATGCCCGACGCCCACACCATGAACTACATCGAGTGCGACGCCCCCGTCGAGCTCACGCTCGTGGAGTGGCGCCGGTCCCACACGCAGCCCAAGCGCAGCCGCTGGCAGAGCTTCCGGGCCGCGTTCGCCGCCTGAGCGCTCAGCGGCCGGCGAGCGTCAGCGGCGGCTCTGGCCCGGTGTCATTGCACCGGCCGCGAACGTCAACAGCGCTGGGTAGGGAAGCTGGGGTGCCCGCCGGGGTGCAGGAACCGGACAATCCGGTTGCTCGGGCGGGCGGTTGGCCGGTTGTACACCGCCCGCGGACGGGAAACGGACAGGCACGGATCTCGCGGGCGCGATTGTCCGGTGTGCACAAGCGGCCAACCGGGACCGCCGAACGGGCGGCGTGTCCAGTTGTGCACCGCCACGGCACCAAAGTGGCCAACCGCCACGCGAACGAGGGACCATTGTCCCCTTTCGCACCCCCACTCTCCCTACCGGCGCAGTTGACGTTCGCCGGGTCAACAACGACGGTCGCGCCCTCACCCACCGGCGAGCACGACGTCGTAGCCCTCGCCGCGGAGCACCTCGACGACGACGTCCCGGCGATCTCCCTGCAGCTCGATGATGCCGCCCTTGGCCGAGCCACCGACGCCGCACCGCTTCTTCAGCCGCCCCGCCAGCTCCCGCAGCCCGGCGTCGTCGAGCGGCACGCCCGACACGGTCGTGACCACTTTCCCGCGCCGCCCCGCCACCTCCCGCCGCACCTTCACCCGCCCGCCGGGCGCGGGCCGTGGCGACGAGGCCTCGTCCCGACGCCGCCGCTGATCGCCGGCGTCGCTCGACCACACCAGATCGGCCATCCACTCGAACGCTAGCGGGCTACCTTCCGCGTGGGATGACCGCGCTGCGGAGCATGCGCACGCACCGCGTCTCCGCCGGCTCAGCCTGCGGGTTCGCGTTCGCCACCTGAGCGCGTCGCAAACGTCAACTGCGCTGGTCCTCGAGCGCGTTGGCCGCCAGCTTCGCCGCCTCGGACTCGACGTCGACGGTCGGGCGGGTGGCGCCGGCGGAGGTGTCCTTCTGGGGGGCGAACGCCGCGCTGTGCTGCGCCGCCTTCGCGCCCTCGCCGCGCTCCATGGCAGAGGCGAGCGCACCGTGGAACTCCACGGGAGGGTGGCTCGGTCCGTCCGTGGACCACCGAGGCCCCGTCCGTGGGGCAGCCCAGCCCCCTCGATCGGACACCCATGCGGAGACTTGAGGCGTCCGACGTTCGTCCGGTGCGGAAGCCGGTCGGAGTTCGGGGCCGTTACGCAGGAATGAGGATCAAAACGAGAATCGCGGCGCTCGTGTCAGTCGCCGCCCTGCTGGTCGCCGGGTGCGGCAGCGAGGACGCGAGCTCGGGCACCAAGCCGGCGGCGGCCGCCACTGCGGCTGCGGAGAGCGCGCCGACGATGTCCGAGTACGTCGCGCAGGTGAACGACATCTGCGCCGGGAAGGGCGACCGGGCGGCGAAGACCAAGAGCCGCGACCTGAACCGTGCGGTCGCGAAGACCGGAAGGGACCTCAACGCGGCGCTCGAGTCGGGGAGGCCGACGGCGGCGATCCTCGCCCGCGTCGGACGTCAGCACATCGATATCGCCGAGTCGCGAGAGCATGTGTCCGAGCGCGTTCGCGACCTCACACCTCCGAGCGAGGGGGCTCCGGAGGCGTTCCTGCGGGCGTTCGACGACGTCGCCGTCGCGATCCGCACCTTCGGCGAGGACGCCCAGAAGATGGATGGGCCGCGCAACACGTGGATGCAACGCTTCAACGCCCAGGTCAATGCGATCAACCGTGCCAGCGCCAGGTTCGTCAAGAACGCGCGCGCGCTGGGCGCGAAGCGCTGCGCCGTCTGAGCGAGCAGTCAGGCGGTGCCGTCGACCCAGCGGCGGGTCTCGGGCGTGCGTGCGGCGGCGTAGCCGGCGACGGCTCCGCGGTTGTCGCGGAGGGCGGTGACTCGCGGGCGGCGGCGAGCTCCTGCTGGACGACGTTGAGGACCTCGAGCGCCGCGGTGAGCTTGGCGTCGTCGATCACGAGGTGGCCGGCCCGACCGGCTTCGGTCGTCGTGCCGCCGGTCGCCTTCGGGACGCTGATCCCGCAAGCCCCGAGAGCGCGAGGCTGTCCGCCATGGCCTAGAGCGGCTCGCCCGCGAGCACCGCGAGCGCCTGCGACGGCGGGATCGTGCGGATCGTGTTGCCCGCGCGGTCGCGCACCTCGATGACCATGCGCCCGCTCCCCGAGTGCTTGCTGAAGTGCAGCTCGCGGTTCTCGGTCCAGAGCTGATGCGCGCGGTCGGCCGCAGCGCCGATCTCCTCGAGCACGGCGGGCGGCGGCGTGGCGGGGATCGAGACCTCGGCCTTGTCCGCGTCGCGCTCAACACGCGCGAGCGAGACCGAGAAGTCGGCGCTCGGGGTCGCAGCGGGGCGCCGCGCGGGCGTCCCGGATTGGATAGGCGGCCGGGGTCCGATCTCGAAGCTCATCTTGGCGAGGTGTCCGGCCTTCCGCCGCGCGCCTTGAACGGCCTGGACGTGTTTATCAGACCGCCGAGAACAGCAGCGCGTCCTCCGAAAGCTGCTGCTTGAGCGTGCGCTTGAGCTGCGAGTGGATCTGGCAGACGCGGCTCTCGGACACGCCGAGGATGTCACCGATCTCGCGCAGCGTGAGGTTCTTGACGTAGAGCAGCACGGCGATCTCGCGCTCGCGCCGGGGCAGCTGATCGACGGCGTGGCGGAACCTGGCCTTGCCCTCCTCGGTCACGGTCGCGTGCTCGGGATCGAGCCGCTCGTCGCCGGCGGCCAGCGTGTCGATGCGCTCGACCGTGGTCTCGTCGTCGGAGATCACGAGCGTGTTGAGCGAGGTGACGTCGGAGACCGAGATGTCGTCCTCGCGGCGGCGCAGGTCCTCGACCGAGATGGCGAGCGCGTCGGCGAGCTCGTCGCGCGACGGACGGCGGCCGTGGATCGCGATGAACTGGTCGCGCGCCTTGGAGATGTCGCGCTCCCAGCGGCGCAGCGAGCGCGGCGCCCAGTCCTGGCGGCGCAGCTCGTCGAGCACCGCGCCGTGGATGCGGGTCCACGCGAACTGCTCGAGCGTGGCGCCCTTGGCCGGGTCGTAGCGGTCGATCGAGGCGATCAGGGCCTCGAGGCCGCAGGAGATGAAGTCCTCGACCTCGCAGCGCGCCGGCAGCTCACGGACCTTCTTGAAGACGATGTACTTCACGAGCGGGGCGAAGGTCATGACGAGCCGGTTGCGGACCTGCACGTCGCCGGTCCGCCTGTACTCGCTCCAGAGCGCGAGCGCCTCGTCCGCGGAGACGCGGTGGCGGCTGGTGGTCGAGGCGGGCTTCATGGGGAAGTGGGGACTCCTTGCGAGGGACGGTTCGGTCGAACGGACCGGTCCTGTATCGGGCCTCGACCCGATTCCCTTGATCAACTCATACCTGGAATTGCAGAGTCCCCCCCCGAATAGGCGCACGCAGCGCCGCGGCCACCGCGCCCCACAATTCCTCCGGCACCTCCTGCCCGAGCGCGACCGTCGAGCGCTCCTCGCCCTCGACCTGCACGGTCCGCGGTGGATCCTCGACGCGCACGCGGGCCCTCCCGGCGGGCGGCTCGGCAAGCCGCCGCGGGCGCCGCGACGGGGGCCGTCTGGTCAAGCTGCACGTCATCCCGTTCGGGCGTCACTTCGCTGACGCTGAGGCGCAGCGTCTCGCCTTTGGCCCGATGGCTTCGGGCAGCTGACCGAAACCGAAAGCGCCGACATCGCGAAGGTGCTGATCGAGCTCAGCTCACAGACCGCCGCCTACCAGTCCGCCCTGCGGGCGGGCGTCAGCATCGTCCAGTCCTCCCTCTTGGACTTCCTGCGCTGATCCGGCGCACGCGCTTCGGCACGCTCGAGGACGGCGACCTCGCCCTGCCCGTGACCAACCCGTGGGTGTTCGTCGCCGAGTACGAGGTCGAGCTGTCGGACGCCGACACGGTCAAGCTGGGCGCCGACGAGGCGACCGTGCTCGTCACCGTCCGCGCCGGAACTGAGCTTGCGGACTTAAGCGCGAACCTCCGCGCGCCGATCCTGATCGCAGAGGGCCGCGGCCACCAGATGATCAACGAGGCGAAGGACGCTCCCGTCCGCGCCCCGCTGTTCGAGATCGCGGAGTCGGCGGCCGCGTAAGCGGCCACCTCCCTGCGGCGCTCGCGCGCCGCGCCAGACCACGACTGACGAAGCTTTCCAAGGAGGAATCTTCATGCTCATCATCACCCGACGCCCCGGCGAGAAGATCATGGTCGGCGACGACATCGTCGTCCACGTCATGGAGATCGTCGGCAACTCGGTGCGCGTCGGCATCGAGGCGCCCCGCTCCGTGCCGGTGTATCGCGAGGAGATCTGGAACGCCGTTCGCGACGAGAACCGCGCCGCGGCGGACACCGCTCCCGACGCGCTGCCGAAGCCGGACAAGCAGGACGCCTGAACCACGCCGGGGCGGGTACCGTCCAGTCCATGGCCCGAACCAAGCTTCTGCTCGGCGTCGTGGCGCTGGGCGCCGCCGCCGTCTTCCTCAAGCGCGACAAGGTGACCGCGCTGCTCCCGTCGAGGAGCGAGGCCCCGAGCTACACGCCGCCCGCGCCCGGGCCGTCCAACTACGACGCGCCCGGGCCCGTGGCCAACACCGCCACGCCGGTGCCGGCTCCCGAGCCGTACCAGCCCCCGACGATCGACGAGGACGCGGAGGAAGCGGCCGCCGCCGCCGAGGCCGCGAACATCGGCGGCGTCGTCAGCGAGTACGCCGGACCGACCGACCTGCCGGCCGACGAGGCCGAGCGCCCGCTCGCCGAGTCTGGTGAAGGTGCGCAGGAGGGCCTCGAGCAGGCCGAGAGCGACCTCCGGCACGCCACGGAGCCGACCGAGCAGACCGGCTGGGACCCGCCGAAGGCCGGCGAGCCCGCGCCGGCGGACGAGCCCGCCTCGTTCGAGCCCGCCGCCGCCGCCAAGGAGGAGGAGAAGGCGGACGACGAGGAGGGCGAGAAGAAGCTCGAGGAGATCGACTGGCGCACCTGGTCGGGGCGCTCGATCGATCCCTAGGCGGCGGCCCAGAGCTCCCCGCCGGGCACGGGCTGCGGCGTGACGCGCCACTCGAGCGCGAGGTTCCACAGCGCCGCCGCGGCGCGCGGGCGCGGCAGGTCGCACGCGGCCGCCACCTCGGCGGTGGCGAGCGCGCCGAAGCGACGTAGCGCGTGCTCGACGTCCGGGCGCTCCGCGACCGGCTCGGCCCCCGCCGCGAGCACCGCCTCCCGTACCCGCTGGTAGGGAACCGGCTCGCCACCATCGACCGCGAACGCCGGCGGGTCGACGCCGCGGCCGCGCTCGACGTCGGCGCCGAAGCGCTCGACGATCGCGTTCGACTGCAGGTCGACCTGGAGGCGGTCGAGGTCGAGCCCGGCGGTTTCCCGCGCGGCGTCCAGCAACGCGGCGGCCGTGTCCATCCGCCGGCCCTCGAGGAAGATCGCCTCGCGCAGGCGGCGGAGATACGGGCCCGGATCGCCCTGCTCCGCCACAGCGCAGACCGCGAGGCCCGCCGGGTGGGTCGATCGCGGGGGGTCGCGCAGGAAGACGCGGGCGTCCGCCGGCATGCCGCTCTCCGCCGCAGCGTCGAGCGTGGCGAGCGCCAACGCGCCCGCATCCGGAGCCTCGATGGCGCGGTGGAGCCCGACGATCACGAAGGTGATCGCCAGCCGGTCGCCGAACTCGACCTGGAGGCGACGGAGCTCCGGTTCCGCCGCCCACGACCACGGGCAGTAGGGATCGGTGAAGAAGGTGACCGGGATCGGCCGCACATCGGCCACAATAGGACCGAGGACATGAGCACGCTCGTGGGGATGCAGCTCAACGGCCGCTACCGGCTGGACGCCCAGATCGGGGCCGGCGGGATGTCGACCGTCTACCTCGCCCTCGACCAGACGCTCGAGCGACGCGTGGCGATCAAGCTCATGCACCGCGAGATCGCGTCGGACTCCGACCAGCTCGAGCGCTTCCGCCGCGAGGCGCGCGCCGTCGCCCAGCTCTCGCATCCGCACATCGTCGGCGTGATCGACGCCGGCGAGGACGAAGGCCGGCCCTACATCGTGTTCGAGTACGTCGAGGGCGAGACGCTCAAGGACCGCATCCGCCGCCTGGGCCGGCTGCCGATGGACGAGGCGATCGCCTACGCGATCGAGATCGCGCGCGCGCTCGGGTCCGCGCACTCGCGCCACATCGTCCACCGCGACGTCAAGCCGCAGAACGTGCTGATCGACGCCGAGGGCTCGGCCAAGGTGACGGACTTCGGGATCGCCCGGACGCTCGACCAGGACGGGCTGACCGCCGACGGCCGCGTGCTCGGCACCACCGACTACGTCTCTCCCGAGCAGGCGCTCGGCCACGACGTCGACGGGCGGACCGACATCTACTCGCTCGGCGTGGTGCTGTTCGAGATGCTCACCGGCGACGTGCCGTTCCACGGCGAGACGCAGGTCTCCGTGGCGATGAAGCACGTGCGCGAGGACCTGCCGGACCTTCAGAGCAGGCGCCCCGAGGCGTCCGCCACGCTGGCGTCGGTCATCGACCGGATGACCGACAAGGACCTCGACCGCCGCTATCCGAGCATCGTGGCGCTCGTCGCCGACCTCGAGGAGGCGCTCGCGATCGAGGCCGCGCGCGCCGGTCACTCGACCGGGGAGGCGACCGCGGTCCTGCGCACGCTGCCGCCGTCCGCGCGCCGGCGGCTGCCGTTCCGCATGCGCCACCCGCTGCCGCTGCTCGGCATCGTGCTCGCGATCGCCGCGGTGGCCGGCGTGGCGGCGTTCCTGTTCAAGGAGGGCGTCGACCGCACGCAGCGCGGGACCGGGGCGGGCGCGATCCAGGCACCCGAGGGCGAGTCGGTGGTCTCGCTGGCCCGCGCGTCCGCCAGCGACTACGACCCGCTGGGCGACGACGAGGAGCACTCGGGCGAGACGCCGCTGGTCGTCGACCGCAACCCCGGCACGATCTGGGACACCGAGGGCTACACCTCCGGGCTCGAGGGCTCGAACAAGTCCGGCGTCGGCATCTACCTCGACGCCAAGCCCGGTGTCGAGGCCGTGCGGATCGAGGTCCAGACCCCGAAGCCCGGCTGGCGGGCGGAGATCTACGGCGCCGGCGGCGGGCCTGTGCCGGAGTCGATCGAGGACGGCTGGACGCGCCTCGGCGGCGGCGTCGTGCGGTCCGACGACCAGCGCTTCCGCCTCGACGCCGATCGCCG
Source organism: uncultured Solirubrobacteraceae bacterium (assembly GCA_963789005.1). Classification (GTDB taxonomy): domain Bacteria; phylum Actinomycetota; class Thermoleophilia; order Solirubrobacterales; family Solirubrobacteraceae; genus DASSUW01. Next base: position 324,765 of record CAWBIZ010000011.1, on the reverse strand, counting down.
CTACCGCTACTACCTGGTCTGGATCACGGCGCTCCCGCCGGACGGCGAGCGCGTCGAGATCGGCGAGCTCGCCCTCTTCGCCCGCGAAGAGGCCAGATAGAGGTCCGGCCCCTCTAGAAGGCGTGGCCGGCGCGCTCGGCCGCGTAGCGCTCGAGCGCGAGCGTGAGCAGGCGGTCGACGAGCGCCGGGCCGTCGAGGCCTGACGCCTCCCACAGCTTCGGGTACACGCTCGTCTGCGTGAAGCCGGGCATCGTGTTGAGCTCGTTGACGAGCACGTGCTCTCCCTCGACGAAGAAGTCCACGCGGGCGAGCCCGGCGCAGCCCACGCGCACGAACGTGTCGACCGCCAGCCGCCGCACCTCCTCGCGCACGTGCTCCGGCACGCGGGCCGGGACGACGAGCTCCATCCCGCCGTCGGTGTACTTCGCCTCGTAGTCGTACCAGTCGCCCTTGAGCACCACGATCTCGCCGGGCACCGACGCCTCGGGGTCGTCGAGCCCGAGCACCGAGCACTCGACCTCCATCCCGCTCGAGAAGCCCTCGACGATCACCAGCGGGTCGTGGCCGAACGCGTCGTCGAGCGCGGCGGTCAGCTCGGCCTCGGACCACACCTTGTGGATCCCGACCGAGGAGCCGAGCCGCGCGGGCTTGACGAACACCGGGGTGCCCAGCACCGCCAGCTCGGCCCGCACGGCGGCCGGCTCGGCCCGCCAGCGGTGCTCGCGGACCGCCGCGTACGCGACCTGCGGAACGGCGCCGGCGGCCAGCACCTCCTTGAACACGACCTTGTCCATGCACAGCGCCGAGGCGAGCACGCCGGCGCCCACGTAGGGCACGTCGAGCAGCTCGAGCAGCCCCTGCACCGTGCCGTCCTCGCCGAACGGGCCGTGCAGGACCGGGAACGCGGCGTCGGCCTCGAGCAGCCCGCCGCCGGGCGCCAGCGCAAGCTCCTCGCCGTCGCGCGTCCACGCGCCCGAGCGCTCGATGGTCACCGCCACGACCTCGTGCCCGGCCGCCGCGACCGCCGCGCGCACGAACGCGGCCGAGCTCTGCGAGACCTCGTGCTCGGACGAGCGGCCGCCGCCGAGGACGACGACCCTCACGGCGTCGCGGTCGGGGTCGGCGTCGGGGTGGCGGCGGGGTCCAGGCGGCCGACGACGATCGTCACGCGCGAGCCCTGCCGGCGCTCCTCATCGGGCGCCGGGCTCTGGTCGAGCACCACGCCGTCCTCGGCCTCGTCGGTGACCACCTGCTCGCGCACGCGCACCTCGAAGCCGGCCTCCTCGAGCGTCGCCGTCGCCTCCTCCTCGGTCGAGTCGACGACGTCGGGAACCGCCACGGCCTGGGCGATGACGAGGTCGACGGGCTCCCCGCGCGCGACCTGCTCGCCGCTGGCGGGCGACTGCTCGATCACCGTGCCGGGCTCCTCCTCCGACGCCTCCTCGGTCACCTCGCCGACGCGCAGCCCGGCGCCCTGGAGCTCGTCGCGCGCGCTGTCCTCGCTCTCGCCGACGACGTCGGGCACCTCGACCTGCTCGCGGCCGCGCGAGACGTCGAGGATCACCGTGCTGCCGACCTCGATCGTCGTGCCGCCGGCCGGCGTGGTCGCGATCACGCGCCCGCGCGGCACGGTGTCGGAGAACGTGCGCTCCACCTGCGGCTCGAAGCCGGCGTCGCGCAGCCGCTCCTCGGCCTGCCGGCGCGGCTGCCCCGCGAGCTGGGGCACAGGCGCCTCCCCCGGGCCGGTGGAAACCGTCAGCTCGACGACCGAGCCCTCGGGCGCCTCGGGTGTTAGGCAGCGGGCTCTGGGCCGCGACGCGGTCGCGCTCGACGTCCGCGTTGGCGACGTTCACGACCTCGACGCGGAAGCCGCGGTTCTTGACGATCTGCGAGGCCGTCGCCGAGCGCAGGCCGACCACCCGTGGCACGGTCAGCTGCTCGGGGCGCAGCAGCAGCCACAGGCCGACCGCGATCGCGGCCAGCGCCAGCAGCGCCAGCAGCCACGCCCACCAGCGGCGGCCGGGCTCCTCCTCCTCGAAGACCTCCTCGACCACCACCGGCGGCGGTGGGAGGATCTCCATCGGCGCCGAGCGCGCCGACTCGAGCGCGGCGATGAACTCGTCGGCGTCCTGGTAGCGGCGCTCGGGGTCCTTCGCCATCGCCCGCAGCGTCACCGCGTCGAGCGCCGGCGGGACCTCGGGGTTGAGCTCCATCGGCGGCACGGGGGTCTCGGACACCTGCATCAACGCGACGCTGACCGGGGACTCGGCGTCGAACGGCACGCGTCCCGTGAGCAGCTCGTAGAGCACGATGCCGATCGAGTAGAGGTCCGAGCGGGCGTCGACGGGCTTGCCCTGGGCCTGCTCGGGCGAGAGGTACTGCGCCGTCCCCATCACCGAGCCGGTCTCCGTCATGTCCGACACCCCGGCGCGGGCGATCCCGAAGTCGGTCACGCGCACGCGGCCCTCGGTGTCGATCAGCACGTTGTGGGGCTTGATGTCGCGGTGCACGATGCCGCGCTTGTGGGCGAAGCGCGCCGCGCGCAGGATCTGGAGCGTGATGTCGGCGGAGGCCTCGGGCGGCGCCGGCCCGCGCTCGCGGATGATGTCCTTCAGCGTCCGCCCCTCGACGAACTCCATCGCGATGTAGTAGGTGCCGTCCCACTCGCCGCGGTCGAAGATGCCGACGATGTTGGGGTGCGAGAGGCCGGCCGCGCTCGAGGCCTCGCGGCGAAAGCGCTCGACGAACTGCTCGTCGTCGGCGAACCGGCGGTGCAGGAGCTTGAGCGCCACCCGGCGGCCGAGCTGCTGGTCCTCGACGCAGTAGACCTCGGCCATCCCGCCGGCCCCCAACCGCTTGAGCACGCGGTAGCGGCCGTCGATCACGGTGTCGCGCTCGACGCGGGTGGGGCTCACGTCACTCCCCCAGCGCCCGCAGGACGTCGGCGGCGATCGGCGCGGCGTTGCCCCCGCCCGTCCCGCCGGTCTGGCGCTCGAGCATCACCGCGACCGCCACCTGGTCGGTGAAGCCGATGAACCACAGGTTGTCGCTCCCGTCGCCGACCTCGGCGGTGCCGGTCTTGCCCGCCACGTCGACGCCCTCGAGCTGGGCGGCCGTGCCGGTGCCCTGCTCGACGACGTTGCGCATCATGCTCGCGAGCGCGTCCGCGTTGTCCTCGGACATCACGCGCTCGGCCTCCTCGGGCAGCGGCTCGTCGATCGTCCGGCCGTCGGGATCGACGATCTTCTCCACCAGCCGCGGCTCCATCCGCACGCCGCCGTTGGCCACCGTCTGCGCGACCGTCGCCATCTGCAGCGGCGTGACCTGGAGCTTGTCCTGCCCGATCGCCATCCGGCCGACGTCGATCTGGTCGGAGGTGGGCGAGAGCAGCCGGCCGCGCGGACCGAACTCCCCGCTCGCCACCATCTGCTCGTCCGGGTAGTCCATGGGCGGGTCCTCGAAGAACCCGAACTTGCGCATGTACTCGCCCATCGTCTCCTTGCCGAGCGTCTCGGCGACCGAGGCCCATGCGGTGTTGACGGAGTTGGTCAGCGCCGTCGCCAGGTCGACGGTGCCGAAGTCGCGGCCGGCGAAGTTGTCCAGCGGCGTGCCGGAGATCTCCTTGCCGTTGCTGCCGTCGACCGGCGAGTCGGGGCGGAAGCGCCCGGAGTCGAGCGCGGCCGCCGCGGTGACGACCTTCATCGTCGAGCCGGGCGGGAGCCGAGCCTGGGTGGCGCGGTTGAACGTCTCGGCGCTCGCCGGATCGCTCGGGTCGAAGGTCGGCGTGGCGGCCATCACGCGGACGCCGCCCGTCTCGACGTCGAGCGCGACGACCGCACCGCGACGGTCGGCGAGGCCGTCGTAGGCGACCTCCTGGGCGCGCGCGGACAGCGTCGTGCGCAGGTCGTCGCCGATCTTCTGCGGGCCGAGCAGCCGCTCGAGCGCCCCGATCGCGTCGGTGCGGCGGCCGGTGAGCGGGTCGTTGTAGAACTCCTCGAGCCCGATCCGGCCGCGTTCGAGCGACGTGTAGCCCAGGGGGTGCGAGAACAGCTCGCCGGCGGGATAGCGGCGCTCGAAGCGCTCGCGCGGGAGCGAGCGGTTGCCGGCGATGACGTCACCCTCGGTCGTGCGGATCACGCCGCGCTTGATCAGCTGCTCCTGGAACAGCAGGCGCCGGTTGTTGGGGTTCTCGCGCAGGGCCTCGGCCTCGAACACCGTCCAGCGCGACGTGAACGCCACGAGCACGCCGAACAGCACGACCACGAGCGCGAACAAGCGGACGACCGGTGTGTTCACCGCAGGCCACGCCTTCCGGCGCCGCCGCCGACGGGGCGGCGCGCGCGGTCGGAGACGAGCAGCAGCAGCGCGAGCAGCACGAAGTTCGCGAGGATCGACGAGCCGCCGTAGGAGACGAACGGCAGCGTCACGCCGGTCAGCGGGATCACGCGCGTGACGCCGCCGACGATCACGAACACCTGCAGCGCGAAGACCGCGCTCAGGCCGGCCGCGAGCAGCTTGGAGAACGAGTCCGAGGCCAGCATCGCCGTGCGGAAGCCGCGCTCGGCGAGCAGCATGTAGACGAGGATCAGCCCGCACGCGCCCACGAGGCCGAGCTCGCTCGTGATGACCGCGTAGATGAGGTCGGTGTGCGGCGCGGGGATCAGCGACTCGCCGCCCGGCCCGCGCAGCAGCGAGCCGCCGAGACCGGTGCCGAACAGCCCGCCGTCGGCCTGGGCGAACATCGACTGGGCGATCTGGTACGAGCCGCCTGTCTCGCGCTCGAGGTATACCGGGTTGAACGGGTCGAGCCAGATGTCGATCCGGTCCTGCACGTGGCCGACCGTCGAGGCCATGAACCACGCCCCGAGCGCGAACAGCCCCATCCCCATGGTCACGAACGAGAGCCGGTTGGTGGCGACGTAGAGCAGCGCCAGGAAGCCGCCGAAGTACATCAGCGACGACCCGAGGTCGCGGATGAACACGAGCATGAACATCGCGGCTCCCCAGACCACGAGCAGCGGGCCGAAGTGCTTCAGCGGCGGGATCGTGACCCCCAGGAAGCGGCGCGAGCCCTGGACCAGCACCTGCCGCGTGTCGCGCAGGTACGACGCCAGGAAGATGATGATCGCGATCTTGCCGAACTCGGCCGGCTGGAACGAGATCGGCCCGACGGCGACGCCGAGGTAGGCGCCGTTGACCTGCTCCCCGATCCCCGGCACGCGTGGCAGGAAGAGCAGGAAGAGACCGGCGAGCGCGATCGTGTAGCGGTAGCGCTCGAGGATCCGCAGGTCGCGCAGCAGCAGGATCGTGGCGGCGAACAGCGCGAGGCCGAGCACGAACCACTGCGCCTGCTCGCGCGCGAGCTCCTCGTCGATCCGGTAGATGACGACGAGCCCGAAGCACGCCAGCACGGCGACCAGCGGGAACATGTACGGGTCGGAGTGCGGCAGCATCGCGCGCAGGAAGATGTGGCCCGCGAAGCAGAGGCCGAGGAAGATCGCGCCGTAGGTGAGCGAGACGTCGGACAGCGTCTCGGACGTCTGGATGAAGATCGCCGCGAAGCCGGCGGTGAGGAGGAGCGAGGCGGGGAGGAGGGCCAGCAGCTCGCGGTTGCGAGCACTCACTCGTCTGCTCCGCATGGTCGTCTCGCCCCCATCGCCACGATCGAACCCGGCGCCGCCATCATTCGATTTGCCCGCGCTCGAGCTGCCGGACGAGATCCTCGGCGTCGTCCTTCGACCGCAGCTTGTGGTCGGTGAACGTGTCGCGGCGCGCGGTGGGCACCTGGGCGAGGCTGACGCCGGACGGGTAGTACCTGCCGTAGAGCTCGATGCCGAACGGCAGCTCGTAGGGCAGCCCGCGGTAGATCGTCACGACCTGGCTCTCGTCGTCGACGCCCACGAAGTAGACCGCGCGCGAGGCCGTCCACAGCGCCGCGCCGACGATCGCGACCACGATCAGCAGCGCGATCAGCGCGCCGGGGACCCTGCGGCGACGGCGCTTGCGCGGAGGCTCGGCGGCGGGCGGCGGCGCCTCGGCGATCGGCTCGGCGGGCCGCTTGGGCGGCGCCTCGGTCTCGCTCACCGCGGGGAGCGTCATCGTCGCCGCGCCCTGGTGCTCGCTGACGGCCTCGACCTCGGCGGTCTCGCCCGCCTCAGACCCCGTCGCGGCCGCGACCTCCTCGAGCCGGAACAGCAGCACCGTGATGTTGTCGCGCCCGCCGGCGTCGTTGGCAGCGGCGATCAGCTCGCGGCCGGCCTGCTCGAGCGCTTCCGTGCCCTCGAGGATCTGCTTCACGCGCGCCTCGGGGATCATCGAGGTCAGGCCGTCCGAGCACAGCAGGAAGCGGTCGCCGCCGCGTGCGTGGTAGGCCTTGACGTCGACCGCCACGTCGGGCTCGGGGCCGAGCGCGCGCGTGATCACCGAGCGCTGCGGGTGCGTCTCGGCCTGCTCCTCGGTCAGCTTGCCGCGCTCCACCAGCTCGCCCACCAGCGAGTGGTCGCGCGTGAGCCGGATCAGGTCGCCGTCGCGCAGCAGGTAGGCGCGCGAGTCGCCCACGTGCGCGATCGTCACGTCGTCCTCGCCGACGTACGCGGCGGTCACGGTCGTCCCCATGCCGGCGCGCTGGGCGTCGCTCTGCGAGCGCTCGTGGATGGCGCGGTTGGCGGCCTCGACGAGCTGGGTCAGGCCCTCCGCCGGCGTGCCGTCGGGCAGGCCCTGGTCGAACGAGTCGACCGCCATCTGCGAGGCCACCTCGCCCGCCTGCGCGCCGCCCATGCCGTCGGCGACCACGAACAGCGGCGAGCGCACGAAGAAGTTGTCCTCGTTGCCCTGGCGCTGCCGACCGCGGTCGGAGGCGTGGAACTGTTCGCTGATGATCAGCATCTGGCTTGTTTGCGTTTCGCCCTCCGGTCGCCGGAAACCCCACCCGGCGACCTCCGTGCGACGTTACGTCTCATCGCTCGAACGTGAACTCGGAATCGCCGATCCGGATGCTGTCCCCCACGTGGAGCGGTTGCGGTCCGCGCAGCGGCTCCCCGTTGAGATATGTCCCGTTGGTCGAGCCCAGGTCCTCGATGACCATCACGTCGCCCTGCGGGACCAGCCGGGCGTGCTGCGAGGAGGCGAACGTGTCCTCGAGACGGATGTCCGCCGACTCCCCTCTCCCCAGCAGGGCGCCGTCGGAGAGATCGTAGGCCGACCCCGCCCGCAGCCCGGCCGCAGTGCCGACCCGTAGCTTGGGGGCACCGCCGTCGCTCCCTGGGTTCAGCCCCTGCGTGGCGCGGTGCAGGCCGGTGGCGTCCTCGATCCCCGGCTCGACCGCGGCCTGGCCACGGCGCAGGTCCTTGAGCGCTGAGCGGGCCATCCACAGCAGGAACAGGTAGAGGACGGCCAGGAAGCCGAACTTGAGCGCGACGGCGACGGGGTCGAGGGCCATGGGTCTAGTCCAGCTCGAACGTGACGCGGGCGGTGCCGAGCTCGATCACGTCACCCGGCTTGAGCGACTGCGGGCCTTGGATCCGGCGTCCGTTGACCTTGACGCCGTTGGTGGAGCCGAGGTCGCGCACGATCCACGAGCCGCCGGACGGGCGGACCTCGGCGTGGCGGCGGGAGACGTTCGGGTCCTCGACGATCACGTCGGCCTCGCGCGAGCGGCCGAGGACGGCGCCGCCGGAGCCGAGCAGCTCGGCGCGGCCGTCGAGCCGCAGCTTCGCGGTGCCGCGGCGATGGTCGGGCTCGCGCAGCGGCTCGGCGAGGCGGTCGGAGACCGTGTAGACCATCGTGTGGCCGTGGTCGCCCTGGCTGGGCTGCTCCTCGGCGCGCTCGGGCGGGCGCACGAGCCGCGCCTGGATGCCGAACTCGCCCAGCCGCAGCCGCTCGTCGGTGCGGAACTCGATCTGCGGCCGCGTGGCCAGTGAGATCTTCTCCCGCCGGGCGTGCTCGAGCAGATAGCCGGACAGCTCGCGCTTGAGCTCGTCCTCGTAGCCCTCGAACTGCTTGCGGTCGTCGGGCGAGAGCCAGACGGCGTACTCGTTCGGCGCGTAGATGCGCGACAGCGACTGCACGCGGTTCTCGTCCATCTCGCGCGCGAGCTTGCGCGCGATCTCCACGGGCCGCACCTCGGACTTGAAGGCGCGCGAGAACGTGCCTTCGACGAGGCCGGCGAGCTTGGATTCGAGGGATCGCAGCACACTCATGGGATGGCCGGGGGTTCCGAGTACCCGGTCAGAGCGGTTCGTGTTCCGGATCCAGAGTATTCCGCCCCCGTGCGCCGATCACCGCCAGCGCCCCGGCGAGCACGGCGCCCGCGACGAGCCCGCGCGGCTCGGGAAGGCCCGCGCGCTCCGCGATCGCGGCCGTGGCGGCGGCGAGCCCGGCGGCCCATGCGCTGCCGAGGACGAGGTCGGCGGCGAGCGTGCGGCCGGCCACGAGCCAGGGGAGCACGAGCGCGGCCGCCGCCCACAGCGGCGCGAGCAGCAGCGCGCCCGAGCCGGTCAGCTCGCGCAGCACGTCTCCGGCGGTGTCCGGCGACGTCCCGAACGCCAGCGCGCGGCCGTTCAGCGGCTCGGCGAGCAGCAGCCACCACAGGCCGGCGGCCCCGAGCGCCGCGCGCGCGAACGGCCCGGCGACGCGACCGGCGAGCGCGGGATACGCGCCGGCGAGGCCCGCGAGGCCGAGCGCCGGCGCGACCGCAGGCAGCGACCACGTCAACCCCCGGCGGCGGAGCAGCAGCGGGCACACCACGACCCCCAACGCGACGAGCGCGGCGGCGGACGGCCACGGGTCGGCGAGCGCGGCGATCGAGGCGGCTGCAGCCACCAGCCAGCCGGCGCGAGGGAACACCGCGACGAGCACGGCGACCACGAGTCCGGCCACGATCGGCGAGCCGACCGCGTCGGCGACCGCGGAGGGCTCGACAGCCCCGCCCGACGGATCGCTGCCGTCACCCGACGGCTCGCGTCCTGCGGCCGCGGAGTCATCCGCCCACGACGGCGGGTCGGCCGCGGCGGCGAATGCGACCGCGGTGAGCGCCCCCGCGGCGGCGCCCGCGGCCAGCCGCCCGAGGCGCGGCATGCGGCGACGGCGTTCGAGCGGGTGCGGTGCGATCGTGCCGCCCTCGTCGCCCACCTCCGGGAGCGCGTCGGCCAGCGCGTCCGCCAGGTCGTCGAGCTGCCCGCGCGCGTCGGGGTCGACCGCGAGCGCGCGGTCGAGCGCCTCGGCGAGGCCCGCCGGGAGGTCGCGGCGGCGCGAGCGCAGCGGCGGCACGGGCGTGCCGACGAGCCGCGCCGTAGCCGCCGGCGTCCCAGCGCGGACGGGGTTCTCTCCCGCGAGCGCCTCGTAGAGCACGAGCGCGAGCGAATACAGGTCGGCGCGCTCGTCGACCCGCTCCCCGGCGGCCTGCTCCGGCGCCATGTAGGCGAGCGTGCCGACCACGTCCCCGGTGCGCGTCAGCGACTCGTCGCCGACGAGGTGGGCGATCCCGAAGTCGGTCAGCTTCGCGGCCGCGCGCGCGTCGCGCGGCTCGTCGGGCACGATCACGTTCTGCGGCTTGACGTCGCGGTGGATGACGCCGCGCTCGTGGGCGTGCGCGAGCGCGTCGGTCAGCGCGAGCCCGACGCGCAGCACGTCGCGGTCGCTGAGCGCGCCGTCGCGCGCGAGCGTGTTCAGCGTGCGCCCGCGCACCAGCTCGGAGACGAGGTAGCGGCCCTCGGGCCCGTCGCCGGCGTCGTAGACCGCCACGATCCCGGGGTGGTGGAGCCGCGCGGCCGCGAGCGCCTCGCGGCGGCCGCGCTCGGGCGCCGGCCCGTCCGCCGGGATGACCTTCACGGCGACGGCGCGGTCGAGGCGCTCGTCGTGCGCCTCGTACACCGTCCCGAACCCACCGGAGCCCAGCCGCCGGCCGAGCCGGTAGCGGCCCATGACCGCCGGGCGGAGCTCCTCCGTGGCGTCCATCCGGCTTCCCTTCGACGGGGCGCTGCCGGACCCTGCGCGCCGCCGCCGCCGGACGGTTCGCGCCGCGGCGGCCGTCGCTGCCGCCGGGTGGGTTGGTATTACTGATCGAGTCCACTGGGTCGACTATGCGCGGGCGAGATGGCGTCGCGCGCCTGAGGAGACGAACTTCCAGCCTTGTCCTTCTTCGACGAGGACGACGAGCCCCGCCGGACCCCGCGCCCACGACGAGGCGCGCGGCCTGCTGGCGGTGGCACGGCGACAACCGACAACCAGACGCTCCTGATCCGCCGCGCGGTCGCGCTGGTCGGCGGCATCCTCGTGCTCCTGCTGCTGATCATCGCGGTCAACTCGTGCCGCAACTCGCAGCAGGAGAACGCGCTCAAGGACTACAACCGCGAGCTGTCGACGATCGCCGCCGAGTCCGCCCAGCAGGTCTCGACCCCGTTCTTCCAGACACTCACCGAGGGCGGCGGCGGCTCGGCGCAGGACCTGCAGACGCAGATCTCGTCGTTCCGGGTGCAGGCCGAGCAGCAGTACGATCGCGCGGCCGCGCTCGACGTTCCCGGCGAGATGAAGGGCGCCCAGCAGGCGGCGCTGATCGCGCTCGAGTGGCGCCGCGACGCCCTCGACAAGATCGCCCAGGAGATCCGCACCGCGCTCGGCGACGAGGGCGAGGCGGCCGACACCGCGATCGACAACATCGCCGGCCAGATGGAGGTCTTCGCCGCCTCCGACATCGCCTGGGACACGCGCGTGATCCCGTTCATCAAGAACGCGCTCGACGAGAACGAGATCGGCGGGCAGGAGATCCGCCGCTCGCCGTTCCTGCCGGACGGGGACTGGATCCAGGCGACGACCGTGGCCGACGTGCTCAACCAGCAGCTCACGAGCGGCGGCGGCGAGGGCGGCGGCCAGCCCACCGGGCCCGGCCTGCACGGCTCCGGCCTCGACTCGACGACCTACGGTGAGACGACGCTGCAGCCCGGCACCACGAACCGCCTCACGTTCGATCCGGGCACCGGGTTCGTCGTCAGCTTCACCAACCAGGGCGAGAACGACGAGTTCGACATCAAGGTCACGCTGCGGATCCAGACCGAGGACGGCGACCCGATCGTCCTGTCGGACACGATCCCGCGCCTGGCCCCGCAGGAGAGCGCGTCCGCCGAGCTCGCGCTCGAGGACACGCCGCCGCTCGACACGGCGGTGACGATCCGCGTGACCGTCGCCAAGGTGCCGGGCGAGGAGAAGACGGACAACAACCGGTCCGACTACCCCGCGCTGTTCTCGCGCGGCTAGGAGCGTGGGTCCTATCGGCCGCGGGTTTCGCCCTCTGGGCGAATACCCGCAAGGGAACCTGGCCCTCTGGGCCAGCGTTCCCCGCGCTCGTAGACTTTCCGCGTCGTGAACGAGCTGACCGAACCGGCGGGCATCGCCGCGCTCGCGGCGGGTGCGCTCGCGCTCGTGGCGCTGCTGCTCGCGGTCGTCCTGGCGGTCAAGCTGCGCCGGCTGCGCGCGGCCCAGGAGGTCGTGCTCGGCCCGGCCGGGCGCGAGGACCTCGTCGCCCACGCCAGCGACCTGCGCACAGCCTTCGAGGCGCTCCACGGCCGCGTGGAGGAGGTCGCCGAGCGGCTCGACAACCGCATGGGCGCCGCCGAGGGCCGGCTCGACGGGGCGATCGCCCACCGCGGGCTCGTCCGCTACGACGCCTACCAGGAGCTCTCCGGCCACCAGTCGACGTCGCTGGCGCTGCTCGACACCGCGGGCAACGGCGTGGTGCTCTCCTGCCTGGCGGGCCGCGACGCCGCCCGCCTGTACTGCAAGCAGGTGCAGGGCGGCCGCGGGGAGCGCGAGCTGTCGCCGGAGGAGGACGAGGCGATCCGGGTCGCGCTCGCCGAGGAGGCGACGCGCTCCGTGACGCTCGACTGATGCGCGTCGCCTACCTGGGGCCGGACGGGACGGTCAGCCACGAGGCGCTCCTGTCGGTCCCGGGCGCGGCCGCGTTCGAGCTCGTGCCCGAGCCGACGCTCCACGACGCCATCGTCGCCGTCCACGACGGGACGGTCGAGCGTGCGCTCGTGCCGATCGAGAACGCGCTCGAGGGCTCGGTCAACCCGACGCTCGACGCGCTCGCATTCGAGACCGACGACGTCGTGATCGTCGGCGAGCTGCGGCACCCGGTGCATCTCTGCCTGCTGGCCGGCCGGCCACTCGCGCTGGACGCGATCGAGGCGATCGTCTCGCACCCGCAGGCGAGCGCGCAGTGCGCGCGCTTCCTGCGCACGGAGCTGCCGGGGGCGCGAGTCCTCGCCGCCGCCTCGACCGCCGAGGCCGTGCGCCAGGCGGTGGGGACCGGCGAGCCACCGACCGCCGCCGTGGGCACGCGCCGCGCGGCGGACCTCTACGAGGCGACCGTGCTCGCGCTCGACATCGAGGACGAGGACCGCAACGAGACGCGCTTCGTCTGGATAGCCCGGGCTGGCACGGAGGCCGAATCGGGCGAGCGGTTCAAGACCGCGCTCGTGTTCTGGGGCGCCGGCTCCTCCGGCCCGGGCTGGCTCGTGCGCTGCCTGCTCGAGTTCGCGACGCGCGGCGTGAACCTGACCCGGATCGAGTCGCGCCCGCGGCGCGAGGGGCTCGGCGAGTACATGTTCTTCCTCGACGTCGACGGCGGCCTCGAGCAGCCGGCGGTCGCCGGCGCGGTCGAGGGCCTACGCGCCCACGCGGACGTCGTGCGTGTTCTCGGCTCGTTTCCTGCCGCTTAACCCGGCCGCGAGTGTGGCTAGACTGCCCGTCAGCCATGGGCTCAAGCACCCCGGTACCACCACTGGGGTCCGTGCGGCGGAACGACCACCGGCCGCACGGCCCGAACACCGACGGCACTGGCCGTTGGTCTGGTGGTCGTGTGCTGGTGCTCAACGCGACGTACGAGCCGATCAACGTCTGCACCGTGCGCCGCGCCACCGTGCTCCTGCTCAAGGAGAAGGCGGAGGTGATCGAGATCGGCGCGACCGACCTGCACTGGGCGACCGGCTCGCTGCCCAAGCCCGTCGTCATCCGGCTCGTCACCTACGTGCGCGTGCCGCGCGACAGCCACAAGCGCAAGATCACACGCCGCGCCGTGTTCGCCCGCGACGGCTGGGAGTGCATGTACTGCGGCGCCCGCACGAGCCTGACCGTCGACCACGTGATCCCGCGCTCGAAGGGCGGCGGCTCCGGCTGGGACAACATCGTCGCGTCCTGCGCGCCCTGCAACCGCCGCAAGGGCGACCGCCTGCCGCACCAGGTCAACATGCACCCGCGGGTCAAGCCCCGCACCCCGGCGGCCCACATCTTCATCCAGCTCGCCTCGCCGACGATCCCGGCGACCTGGAAGCAGTACCTGCCCTGGCCGGAAGCCGCTTAAACGATGAAGGCCCCGGGTCGACACCCGGGGCCTTCATCACCACTTTCGCTGGATCTTCGAGCCGTCAGCGGCTGACTATGCGGCCGGGGGGACCAGCTCCGGCGCCGTCGACGGCGGTGTCACGGTGTGGATTCCGCACCAGCGGTCCAGCTCCGGCTGTCTAGCGGCCGGACACCTCCAGGGTCCCGCAAGAACTGTCACTCAACTTCGGACCACCCCCTTTCTCTGGTCCTGGGAGAGTAGCGAAACTCGCGGCGGAGGACCTACGCCTCCGGCGGGGTCTCGGGCCCCGCGCCGTCGCCGTCCACGGCCGCCCCGTTCTCGCCCTCGCCGGCAGCGGCGGCGACCCCGTCCTCGGACGCCGTGGCGCCGTTCTCGGCTCCGTTGTCGGCCTCGGTCTCGACCACGAGCGCCACCGCGGACACCTCGTCGCCCTCGCGCAGGTTCATCACGCGCACGCCCTGGGAGGTGCGGCCGTAGCGGTTGATCCCGCGCACGCCCGTGCGCTGGACCATGCCGTTCTGCGAGATGAAGAGCAGGTCCTCGTGCTCGCGCACCACGAGCGCCGCCGCCAGCAGGCCCTTGGCCTCCGTGAACGTGATCGTCTTGACGCCCTTGGCGCCGCGCGACGTCAGGCGGTACTCGTCGATCCCAGTGCGCTTCCCGTAGCCGTTCTCGGTGACGACCAGGAGATCCTGGCCTGGGCGGGCGACGTCCATCTCGAGGACGTAGTTGTCGGCCGCCGCGACGTCCATCCCACGAACGCCGCCGGTGTCGCGGCCCATCGAGCGGGCGTCCTCCTCCTTGAAGCGCACGGTCAGGCCAGCGTGGGAGACCATCAGAATCTCGTCCCCCGGATCGACGCGCCGCACGGCGACCAGCTCGTCGTCGTCACGGATCTTGATCGCGATGATGCCGTCCGCCTTGATCGGCGTGTTGTAGGCCTGGAACGCGGTCTTCTTGACCGTGCCCTGGCGCGTGGCGAACATCAGGTAGTCGGTCTCGGAGAAGTCGCGCGTGGCGAGCACGGACTGCACGCGCTCGCCCTCGCGCAGCGGTAGGACGTTGCCCAGGTACCGGCCCTTCGAGGTCCGCTGCGCCTCCGGCAGGTCATAGACCTTCGACCGGTAGACCTTGCCGCGGTTCGTGAAGAACAGCAGGTAGTCGTGGGTCGAGGAGACGAAGAGGTGCTCGATGAAGTCGTCTTCCTTGAGGTCCATCCCGATGATGCCCACACCGCCGCGGCGCTGCTGGCGGTAGGTGGCCAGCGGGAGCGACTTGATGTAGCTCGAGTGCGTGATCGAGATGACCATCTGCTGGTCGGCGATCAGGTCCTCGATGTCGAGGTCGTCCTCGCTCGGGGCGATCATCGTGCGCCGGTCGTCCCCGTAGCGCTCGGCGATCTCCTCGAGCTCCTCCTTGATCAGGCCCAGCACCTGGTCCTCGTCGCCGAGCAGCTCGCGCAGCTCCTTGATCCGCTCGACCAGGTCGGCGTGCTCGCGCTTGATCGCGTCGGCCTCGAGCGCGGTCAGCTGCTGCAGGCGCAGGTCGAGGATCGCCTGCGCCTGGATCTGCGTCAGGCCGTAGCGATCCATCAGCCCGGTGCGCGCCACCTCGCGGTCGCGCGAGCCGCGGATCAGCGCGATCACGTCGTCGAGGTGCTCGAGCGCGATCAACAGGCCCTCGAGCCGGTGCACGCGGGCCTCGAGCGTGCGCAGCTCGTGCTTGGAGCGGCGGACGATGACCTCGCGCTGGTGCTGGACGTAGTTGTGGATGACCGAGCGCAGCGGCAGCGTGCGCGGCACGTTGTCCACCAGCGCGACCATGTTCACGCCGAACGTCGCCTGCAGCTGGGTGTGCTTGTAGAGCTTGTTGAGGACGACCTTCGGGTTGGCCTCGCGCTTGAGCTCGATCACCACGCGCATGCCGCGGCGGTCCGAGTGGTCCTCGACGTTGGTGACCTCGGGCAGCTTCTTCTCCGCATGCAGGTCCGCGATCTTCTTGATGAAGCCGCCGTCGCCGCCCTTCTTGACCATGAACGGCAGCTCGGTGATGACGATGTGGTCCTTGCCCTGCTTGCCCTCCTCGATGTGCGCCTTGGCGCGCACGCGGATACGGCCGCGGCCGGTCTCGTAGGCGTCCCGGATGCCGCTCAGGCCGAGGATCACGCCGCCGGTCGGGAAGTCGGGGCCCTTGATGTGCTGCATCAGGCCGACGGTGTCGATGTCCTGGTCGTCGATGTAGGCGATCGTGGCCGCGATCGTCTCGCGCAGGTTGTGCGGCGGGATGTTCGTCGCCATGCCGACGGCGATGCCGCTCGAGCCGTTGACGAGCAGGTTCGGGAACCGCGCCGGCAGGACGACCGGCTCGTTGTTGTTGCCGTCGTAGTTGGGCTGGAAGTCGACCGTGTCGGCGTCCAGGTCGCGCAACATCTCGCGCGCGATCGGCGCCAGCCGCGCCTCGGTGTAGCGCATCGCGGCTGCAGGGTCCTCGTCGATCGAGCCGAAGTTGCCCTGGCCGTCGACGAGCGGGTAGCGCAGCGAGAAGTCCTGCGCCATCCGCACGAGCGTGTCGTAGATCGGCGAGTCGCCGTGCGGGTGGTACTTGCCCATCGTGTCGCCGACGACGCGCGCGGACTTGGCGTGCGCGCGGTTCGGCTGCAGGCCGTTCTCGTTCATCGAGAACAGCACGCGGCGGTGGACGGGCTTCAGCCCGTCGCGGACGTCGGGCAGCGCGCGCCCGACGATGACCGACATGGCGTAGTCCAGGTAGGAGGAGCGCATCTCCTCCTCGAGCCCGCGGGGCTCGATGTTGCCGCCGGAGATCGTGTCGATGCCGGCCATCAGATGTCGAGGGTCGCGACGCGGGCGTTCTCTTCGATGAACTCACGGCGCGGCTCGACCTTGTCGCCCATCAGCATCGTGAACAGGCGGTCGGCGGCCGCGGCGTCGTCCATCGTGACCTGCATCAGCGTGCGCGTCGTCGGATCCATCGTCGTCTCGCGCAGCTGGTCGGCGTTCATCTCGCCGAGCCCCTTGAAGCGCTGCAGCTTGATCCCCTTGGCCGCCACCTCCATCACCTTGCGGCGCAGGTCCTCGAACGACAGCGCGTCCTCGGACTCGTCGCCGAGCCGGACGCTGAACGGCGGCATGCCGGCCATCTTCACGAGCTCGGCGTGCACGCGCGCGAGCTGGCGGTACTCGTTGGCCTCGAACATCGTGCGGCGCAGCCGGTGTGTGCGGGCCAGGTTGCTCTTGCGCTCGACCGCGCGCACGCGGATCAGCCCGTCGTCGGACGCCAGCAGCTCGGTCGTGTACGGCTCGCCCTCGGGATCCTCACGCCCGAGCAGCTCGAGCAGCGCCTCGGGGGTCGCGACCTGCTCGTCGAGGATCTGCGACTCCTCGAGGAACTGGACGACCTCGTGCCCGAAGTCGGCCCGCAGGGCGCTGGCCCAGCCCTCGTACTGCTTGAGCAGCCGTGAGTAGCGCTGCCAGCGCGTGTCGGTCAGCTTGAAGGCCTGGCCCGTGTGGTCCGTGACCTCGAAGCGCTCCAGCTTCTCGCTCAGCAGCGTCTCCTCGAGCTCGGACTCCTTCTCGATGTAGCGCTCGCGCTTGCCCTGCGTGACCTTGTAGAGCGGCGGCTTGGCGATGTAGACGTAGCCCGCCTCGATCAGCTCCTGCATCTCGCGGAACAGCAGCGTGAGGATCAGGGTGCGGATGTGCGCGCCGTCCACGTCGGCGTCCGTCATCAGGATGATCTTGTGGTAGCGCGCCTTCTCGATGTCGAACTCGTCGCGCACCCCGGTGCCGAGCGCGGTGATGAGCGCCGTGATCTCGGCGTTCTGCAGCACCTTGTCGATGCGCGACTTCTCGACGTTGAGGATCTTGCCGCGCAGCGGGAGCACGGCCTGCGTCGACCGGTCGCGGCCCTGCTTGGCCGAGCCGCCGGCGGAGTCGCCCTCGACGACGAACAGCTCGGTCAGCGACGCGTCCTTGACCGTGCAGTCGGCGAGCTTGCCGGGCAGGCCCATGCCGCCCATGGCCGACTTGCGCGTCGCGTCGCGCGCCTTGCGCGCGGCGGCGCGCGCCTGCGCGGCGGACACGGCCTTGCGGATCACCGCGCGCGCCTCCTGCGGGTTCTCCTCGAGGAACTGCCCGAGCTTCTGGTTGACCACGGAGGCGACGAAGCCCTCCATGCCCGGGTTGCCGAGCTTGGTCTTCGTCTGGCCCTCGAACTGCGGGTCGGTGAGCTTGGCCGAGATGACGGCGGTCAGCCCCTCGCGGACGTCCTCGCCGGAGAGGTTCTCGTCCTTCTCCTTGAGCTCGCCGGTCTTGCGCGCGTACGCGTTGAGCGTCCGCGTGAGCGCGCCACGGAAGCCCGACAGGTGCGAGCCGCCCTCGTGCGTGTTGATGTTGTTGGCGAACGAGAACACCGACTCCTGGTAGGAGGAGTTCCACTGCAGCGCCACCTCGACCGCGCCTTCGTCCGAGTCGCCCGCGAAGAAGACGATCTTCTTCTGGATCGGGTCCTTGTTCTCGTTCAGGTAGGCGACGAAGTCCTCGATCCCGCCCTCGTAGTGGAACTCGGCCGACCGGTCGCCCTCGCCGCGCTCGTCCTCGATCGAGATGCGCAGGCCGCGGGTCAGGAACGCGGTCTCCCGCAGGCGCTGCTCGAGCGTGCTGAAGTCGAAGTCGAGCGTCTCGAACACCTCGGCGTCCGAGAGGAAGGTGATCGTGGTGCCGGTCTCCTTCGTCGGCTCGCCCTTGGTGAGCGGGCCCTGCGGCGCGCCGCGCGCGTAGTCCTGGCTCCAGGTGAAGCCGTCGCGGCGGACCTCGACGTGCAGCGACTCCGAGAGCGCGTTGACGACCGAGACGCCGACACCGTGCAGGCCGCCCGACACCTTGTAGCCGCCGCCGTCGCCGAACTTGCCGCCGGCGTGCAGGACGGTCAGGACCACCTCGACGGCCGGCTTGCCCTCCTTCTCCATCGTCGCGACCGGGATGCCGCGACCGTCGTCGACCACCGTGATCGAGTTGTCGGGGTGGATCGTCACCGAGACCGCGTCGCAGTGACCGGCCAGCGCCTCGTCGACCGAGTTGTCGACGACCTCGTAGACCAGGTGGTGCAGACCGCGCGCGCCGGTCGAGCCGATGTACATGCCCGGCCGCTTGCGCACGGCTTCGAGGCCCTCGAGGACGGTGATGTCCTGGGCGTCGTACCCGGTTCGCTGCTGGTCGCTCTTGCGGTCGTCTGGAGCCACGATGCCTTTCGTCCTACACGTGCGACGCCCCGGCGGGAGAACCCACTCCCCCAAGGCCGGGGCGTAGCCATAACGAGGTCATTATTCTAGCAGGGCACCCCTCCGGAACGGGGCCGTCCAGCGCAACAAAAGTGCTGCAAATCGCGGCAATAGTGCACCGACTCAGTCGCTCCGTAGCGGGGCTCGTCGCGCTTGTACGCGAAGGCGCCGGACGGCAGGCCGCCCGAGCGCCGCGTTGAGGCGCTCCACGACCGGCTCGGACATCAGGTCGAGCTGCTGCGCCCAGACCGCCTGCGGGCAGGCGACGATGACTTCGCCGTCGCGCTCGGCCCACGGCTCGGCGTGCGCCGCGAAGGCCTCGCCGGCAGCCTCCGGCCACGCCTGCTGGACCTCCGCGAGCAGCGTCGCGGGGGCGACGCTTGCCGTCATCCGGTCGAGCGCGCGGGAGACCGGATGCAGCGCCCGGCGCCTCATTCCGCGACCCGCTCCCTCGTCGTCGCCCCGGGCCTCATCCCGCCAGCCGCTCCTCGCCGGCCTCCTGGAGCACGCGGCCGTCCGCGATCGCCACGCGCTCCACACCGGGGTCCTCGGCGCCCGGCACGTGGGCGAGCTCGGTTGCGGTGATCACGCTCTGGCCGCCCGCGCGAAGCACCTCCACGAGCCGCGCGCGGCGGGCGGCGTCGAGCTCGCTCATCACGTCGTCGAGCAGCAGCAGCGGCGGGGCACCGCGCTCGGCGGCCAGCTCCTCGCGCTCGGCGAGCAGCAGCGCGAGCAGGCCGAGGCGGACCTGGCCGCGCGAGCCGTACGAGCGCAGCTCGCGCCCGTCGCGGCGCAGCGCGAGGTCGTCGCGGTGCGGGCCGTGCCCCGTGAAGCCCCGCTCGAGGTCGCCGTCGACCCGCTCGGCGAGCTCTGCCGCCAGCTCGTCGGCCGACTGCGCGCGGGAGCGCGGGCGGTACGCGAGCTCGACCTCGCCCTCGAGTCCGAGCGCTGCCGCGTGGGTCGCGAACCGCTCGTGCAGCCTCCCGACGACCTCGGCGCGGTCCCGCATCAGCGCGGTCCCGTGGCGCGCGAGCGACGCGTCCCAGGCCGGCAGCGAGTCGCGCCCACCGCGGCCGGCCCGCACCGCGGCGATCAGCGCGTTGCGCTGCGCGAGGGCGGCCGAGTACTCGCGGCGAGTGGCGGCGCGAGCGGGCCACAGCGCAGCGACCACCTGGTCGAGATGCGAGCGGCGCAGCGCGGGCGCGCCGAGGACGAGGTCGAGCCGGTCGGGCAGGAACACGGCGACGAGCGGGCGGGCGTCGGAGTCGGTCAGCCGCTCGACGGGGGCTCCGTCGGCGCGCAGGTGCTTCGGCTCTCCTGGCTGGAAGCCGACGGTGGTCGAGTGCGCGCCGCGCTCGTCCTCCGTGTGCAGCTCGAGCCGCGTCAGCGCGGCGCCGAAGCGCACCACCTCGCGCTCGTTCGCCGTCCGGCACGAGCGGCCGGTGGCCGCGAAGTACAACGCCTCCAGGAGGTTCGTCTTGCCCGCGCCGTTGCGGCCGGCGATCACCGTCAGCCCGGCGCCGAGCCGCAGCTCGGCAGCCTCGTAGGACCGGAAGTCCCTAGCGCTGAGGCGGACGACCTTCACACATTCAGACGGATCGGCATCAGGAGGTACTGGAAGCCGCTGCCGTCGGCCGCCTCGATCAGCCCCGGCCGCAGCGGCGAGATGAGCTTGAGCACGAGGTCGCCGGCCTCCAGCGCCTCGAGCCCGTCGCGCAGGAACTCCGGGTTGAAGCCGATCTCGAACGGCTCGCCCTGGAACGGCACGGGGACGGTCTCCTGCGCCTCGCCGACGTCCGGAGTACGGGCCGACACCGTCAGCTCGCCCTCGGAGAAGCTCAGCCGCAACGGCGCGTTCTTCTGCGCCAGCAGCGAGATCCGGCGCACGACGTCGGCGATCTCGGACCCTGCGAGCCGCAGCTCGTGCTCGTACGCCTCCGGCAGCAGCTGGCGAACGTTCGGAAACTGGCCGTCGATCAGCCGCGAGGAGAGCACTACGCCGGCCGCCTCGAACACCACCTGGTTCGAGCGCAGCGACACCGAGATCCGCTCGGCCGACCCCTGCTGGACGATCCGCGTCAGCTCCTGCAGCGCGCGCGCCGGCACGTTGGCCTCGAACGCGTGGTCGAGCGGCGCCTCGAGCGCGGTGTCCTTGACCGCCAGGCGGTAGGAGTCGGTGGCCGCCATCCGCAGCTCCTGCTCGCCCGCCGAGACGAGGATGCCGGTGAGGACGGGGCGCGTCTCGTCGCGCGACGCAGCGCGCGCCACCTTGATCACGGTCTCGACCAGCGCCGGCCCCGGGACGTCGAGCCGATCGTCGCCCTCGGGGTCGGGGAGCGGCGGGAAGTCCTCGAGCCGCAGCGTGCGGATGTGGAACGTCGCGGAGCCGGACGTCAGCTCGACGTCCTGCTCGGCGGCGCGCAGCTCGAGCGTGAGCTCGTTCGCCGGCAGCGCGCGGACGACGTCCACGAGCAGGCGGGCAGGCAGGACGACCGCGCCCTCGCGCGCCACGTCTCCCTCGAGCGGCACGCGCAGCGCGATCTCCATGTCGGTGGCGCGCAGCTCGATGCCGTCCGCGGCGGCCTGGACGTGCACGCCGGAGAGCGCCTGCACGGCGCTGCGGGTGGATGCCGCGCGGGTGACGGTCTGGAGCTGACTGAACAACGCGTCGCGTCGCGTCGAGAGCTTCATGGGATGGCTCGCCTTTGATTCACGGTGAAGATCGAATTGGGTGATTCGTGGTCATCGGGGGTGTTGATGCTGTGCAAAGGCCGCAGATCTGGCGCTGCGCCGTGGATCGGGCGCGCACAGGGGCTGTGCACGAACCCCGCCAGTCTGTCAGGAGGCCCGGACCTCACCGGGAGCCTCCGAGCTCCACGGTCAGGCGACGGACGGTGTCGTAGGCCTCGCGGTCGGTGGCGATCCGCTCGGCCGTGCGCTTGCACGCGTGGAGCACGGTCGTGTGGTTGCGCCCGCCGAACGCGCGTCCGATCGCGGGGAGCGTCTGGTCGGTGAGCTCGCGCGCGAGGTACATGGCGACCTGCCGCGGCCATGTGACCGGCGCGGCGCGGCTGGTGGAGAGGAGCTGCTCCATCGACAGGCCGAACGCCTCGCACGTCCGCTGCTGGATGTCCTCGACGGTGCGGCGCGTGGGCCGGACGCCATAGAGGCCGGCGAGGACCTCCTCGGCCAGCTCGGAGGTCACGTCGCGACCCGTGAGCGATCCGTAGGCGACCACGCGGATCAGCGCGCCCTCGAGCGCCCGGACGTTGCTGTCGACGGTCTCGGCGATCACGTCGACGGCCTTCGGGTCGATGCCGGCGAGCCCGTCCTGCTGGACGCGCTTGCAGAGGATCGTGCGACGAGTCGTGAGGTCGGGCGGCTTGACGTCGGTGACGAGGCCGGCCTCGAAGCGCTCGCGCAGCCGGTCCTCGAGCGCGGCGAGGTCGCGCGGCGGCCGGTCGCACGTCAGCACGAGCTGCGCGCCGGCGCCCTGGAGCGCGTTGAAGGTGTGGAAGAACTCCTGCTCGGTCCGCGCCTTGCTCTGCAGGAACTGGACGTCGTCCACGAGCAGGACGCCGACCCCGCGGTAGGTCGCCTTGAAGGCCTCGAGCGCGTGCGCGTGGAGCGCGCCCACGAACTGGTCGGTGAACGCCTCGGCGGTCGTGTAGAGCACGGACGTGCCGTCGCCGTGCTCGGTCACGTAGTTGGCGATCGAGTGCAGGAGATGTGTCTTCCCGAGCCCTGGTGGTCCGCAGATGAAGAGCGGGTTGTAGGCCAGCCCGGGCATCTCGGCCACGGCGAGCGCGGCACCGTGGGCCAGCCGGTTGGCGTCGCCGATCACGAACTGGTCGAACGTGAGGCGCGGGTTGAAGGCGTCGCCCGTGAAGGTGCGCGACGTCCGGGGCGGTAGCGCGGGGGCCCCGTCGCCGGCGGCGACCAGGCGCACGCGGGTGCCGGCGCCGAGCACGGCCTTCGCGCAGGCGGCGATCAGGCGCGCGAAGCTCGCCTCGACCCAGGCGCGGCTCTCCGCGGGCGCTTCGACGACGAGCGTGCCGGCGTCCAGCTCGCGCGCGGTCAGCGGCTCGAGCCAGAGCTGCCAGGTCGTGTCCCCCGCCGCGCGCCGCATCTCGCTGCGGATGCGCCGCCAGGCGTGTGGAAGATCGTCGTCGTGCACGGGCGCGCGGAAGGGCCTCCTCGAGCGGAGGTGGGGATTGCTCAGTGAACCAAGAGGGGCCTCACTGCGCCCCGGAGCGGCGAACATAGCAGAGCTCCCCAGGCCCGAACGCAGCTCTCCCAGGGCACTCCGCAAAACGCGCGGAATGGGCCTGTGGACGGCTGTCGGCGACGTGTGCACATCCCTGTTCGAGCCTCCTCGATATCCTGCACGCACCGCGGCGCCGGGCCGGAATCCACCTACCGGCTCCGAGTTCATCGCCACGGCGAAGGAGCCAGATCGTGAAGCGGACCTACCAGCCCAAGAAGCGCAAGCGCGCCCGGACGCACGGGTTTCGCCAGCGCATGAGCACACGCGCCGGGCGGCTGGTGCTCAAGCGCCGCCGCGACAAGGGCCGCAAGCGCCTGACCGTCTGAGTCGTGGGCCCGCAGCGCGCGAGCTCCGGGCGGGGTCCACGGCGCCGCCGCCTGTCGCGCAGCGCCGAGTTCGAGCGCGTCTACCGCCAGGGCCGCTCGAAGGGCAACCGCTTCCTCGTCTTGTATGCGTTTCCGCGGGAAGCGGATGCCGCCCGCCCCGACGGGCCGCGGCTCGGCCTTTCGGTCGGCCGCCGGGTCGGCGGCGCGGTCGATCGCACGCGCGTGAAGCGTGTGCTGCGCGAGGCGTTCTGGGAGGAGGCGCGGCGGCTCTCTCCGGCCTCGGACTACGTCGTCGTCGCGCGGCCCGATGCGCTGGGGCTGGCCGAGCGCGAGGGGATGCCCGGGATGCAGCGCGAGCTGGGCGAGCTGGTCGACGGCCTCGCCGGCGAGGCGGCCGCATGACGGCTCGCGCGGTCTTCGCGGCCCCGATCCAGCTCTACCAGCGGGTGATCTCGCCGGCGCTGCCGAGGCGCTGCAAGTACCACCCGACGTGCTCCGCCTACGCGGTGCAGGCCATCAGGTCCTACGGCATACTGCGGGGCACGGTGCTCGCGGCGTGGCGGCTGCTGCGGTGCAACCCGTTCAGCCACGGGGGCTACGACCCGGTCTCCGCCCAGACCCTCTTCCGAGACGCCCGCCTGCCGTGATCGCCAACATCTTCCAGCCGCTGATCGACTTCTTCGAGTGGATCCTGCTGCGGTTCCACAACGACGTCGGACTCGGTTGGGGCGCGTCGATCATCGCCATGACCGTGGTCGTCCGGGCCGCGCTGCTCCCGCTGACGTTCAAGCAGTTCAAGTCGATGCAGTCCCTGGCGTCCCACGCTCCGGAGATGAAGAAGCTCCAGGACCGCTACAAGGGCGACAAGGAGCGGCTCAACCAGGAGATGATGAAGTTCTACCGGGAGAACAAGATCAACCCGTTCGCCTCGTGCCTCCCGCTCCTGGCGCAGCTCCCGGTCTTCCTGTCGCTCTTCTACATGCTGCAGGACGACCTGCGCGTGGACATCTGCGGCCAGTCGGAGCGCCCGTGCGGCGAGGGCCCGGCGTCCTTCCTCTTCATCCCCGACCTGACGGACACGGCCACCGGCGGCGTGCTGATCACGCTGATCGTGCTGTACGTCGGCTCGCAGCTGCTGTCGACGCTGTTGATGTCGACGACGACCGACAAGACGCAGCGGATGATCTTCCTGGCGCTCCCGTTCGTCTTCGTCATCTTCATCATCAGCTTCCCGGCCGGCCTGCTGGTGTACTGGATCACCACGAACCTGTGGACGATCGTGCAGCAGGCGATCATCCGGAAGCGCCTGGGGCCGATGAAGCCACCGGGTGCGGAGAGCGGCATGGGGCTGGGAGAGCTGCTGCGCGGCGGTTCGTCGTCGTCCTCGTCGTCCGAGCCCGCGACGGCCTCGTCGTCGGAGGGGAACGGCCGCGGGAGCCGCGAGAACGTGCCGAAGGGCAAGCCCGCCGGCCCGCCGCCGGCTCCGCCGCGACGGAAGAAGAAGCGGTCGGGGAGACGACGGTGAGCGACGAGAGCGATCGCGTGGCCGAGCTGCTCGAGCGGGTCTCCGAGGCCCTAGGGCTGGGAGCCTCGGTGGTCGTCGAGGAGAACGACGACGGCATCCGGGGCGTGCTCGACGGCGAAGACCTCGGGCTCTTCATCGGGCGCCACGGCCAGACGATAGACGCCGTCCAGCACCTGGCGTTCAAGGTCGCCAACCGCCACGCGGGGCGCGACGCCGCGGTGCGGGTGACGGTCGACGCGGCGGGCTACCGCGAGCGGCGCGAGCAGATGCTGCACCGCCAGGCTGACCAGGCTGCCGACCGTGCGTCGAAGTCCGGCCGCCCGGTGGCGCTGGACGCGATGAGCGCGACCGAGCGCAAGGTCGTCCACGAGTACCTCAAGGACCGCGACGGCGTCGAGACGTACTCCGAGGGCACGGAGCCGGACCGGCACCTCGTCGTCGCACCGCTGGACTAGCGCACCTCCCGACGCCACGTCAACGGCGTCGACGGCAGCAGGCGGCACGAGGCTGCGTTTCACGTTTCGCACCCCGGTGAAACACGCCGCGGCGAACAGCAGTTTTCACGTCTTGCACCCCGGTGAAACACGCATGCCGCGACGCCTGGCAGACTGCGCCGATGGATCCGCGTGACGAGGGAATCGTGGTCGGCCTCCTCGTCGGCGAAGGCCATTTCGGCGGCGACGGCCGGCAACCGCAGGTGACGCTGCGCATGCATGTGCGTCACGAGGCGCTGATGCGCTGGCTGGTAGACCGCTTGCCACGGTCCCGGCTCTACGGGCCGTACCACCACGGCAACCGGCACTACTTCCAGTGGATGGCGCGCGGTGAAGCGCTCGTCGTCGATCTCTTGCCGATCCTCGAGCGCAACCTGACGCCCGAGCTGGACGAGCACGCGCACGACCGCCTGGTGGCGATGACCACCGACTACACCGAAGCGATCGCCCGCCTGCGCGCCCGCGCGGCGATCGCCGCGTGAGCGCCCACCAAGGGGTCTTGGCGCTGGGTGCCGTGCCGTGAGTCGTCTCGACGAGGTCGCACGGCGATTCGAGCTGACCGACGCGGGGGGAGGCGCCCTGCGGTCGATCCTCGAGCTTCAGGCCGCAGACCCGACCGCATCGACCGCGGTCCGGGACCCGGACGCAGCGGCCGATCGCCATGTCGCCGACTCGCTCGTCGCGCTCGACCTCCCGGCCGTCCGCGGTGCGCGGCGGATCGCCGATCTCGGCTCGGGCGCCGGCTGGCCGGGCCTCGCGCTCGCCGCAGCGCTCCCGGATGCGCATGTCGCGCTGGTCGAGAGCACGGCGCGCCACTGCCGCTATCTCGAGCGGGCCGTGGCAGCGGCGGGCCTGACGAACGTCGAGGTCGTCCACGCGCGCGCGGAAGAGTGGCCGGCCGGACTCGGCGCCCACGATCTCGTGACCGCGCGTGCCCTGGCCTCCCTCCCGGTCATCGTCGAGTACGCCGCCCCGCTGCTCGTCGAAGGCGGGTCGCTGGTCGCGTGGAAGGGTGCCGTCGCCGAGGCGGAGTCGGCCGCCGGCATCACAGCCGCCGCGGTGGTCGGGCTCGAGCCCGGCGAGGCCCGTCGCGTCCGCCCATTCCCCCAGGCCGAGAACCACACCCTGCACGTGTTCCAGAAGGTCGCGCCGACACCCTCCCGCTTCCCGCGACGCCCCGGAATGGCCGCCAAGCGCCCGCTTGCCCGGGGCTGATGGCGTCTCCCCGGAGACGTTTCGCGATCGCGCGATTCCGGCCAGGTCGCCGCATCGCCCGCGGCTGACAGCGTCTCCGCGGAGACGCCTGGCGCTGCGCGCGGCTCGCGATTCCGGCCGGTTCGCTCGCTAGCGTCGGTGGGGTCATGGGTGTCACGTATGCCATCGCCAACCAGAAGGGCGGGGTCGGGAAGACGACGACGGCGGTCAACGTCGCCGCGTGCATCGCGGAGGCCGGCTACTCCACGCTGCTCGTGGACGTCGACCCGCAGGGCAACGCCACGACCGCCCTCGGCGCGGACCGGACCGCCCCGCCTGGCCTATACGACGTGCTTGGCGGCGACGTCGTCGCCGAAGACGCCGTACGGGCGACGGACGTCCCCAACCTGTCGCTGATCGTCTCGACGCCCGACCTCGCGGGGGCGACGATGGAGCTCCCGCGCCTACCAGGGTCGGAGACCCGGCTGCGCGACGCGCTGCGGGGCATCCGCGACCGCTATGCCTTCACCCTGCTCGACTGCCCGCCTTCGCTCGGCCCGCTCACGGTCAACGCGCTCGTGGCCGCGGACCGCGTCATCGTCCCGGTCCAGACGGAGTACTTCGCATTGGAGGGGCTGGCCGGCCTGCTCGACACGCTGGCGCTCGTGCAGCGCGAGCTCAACCCCCGGCTCACGGTCGCCGGGATGCTGCTGACGATGCACGACGGTCGCACGAAGCTCGCCCAGGACGTCGAGCGGGAGGTGCGTGAGCACTTCCCGGCGCTGGTCTTCGACACGGTGATCCCGCGCAACATCCGGCTCGGCGAGGCGCCCAGCTTCGGCCGCCCGGTCATCCATCACGACCCGTACTGCGCCGGCTCGGAGGCCTACTTCGCGCTGGCCAAGGAGGTGGCATCCCGTGGCTGATCGAGGCATGGGCCGCGGCCTGTCCGCGATCCTCGCGCCCGCTCAGGAGGCCGAGCGCGGGAGCGAGCTGCGCGAGATCCCCGTCGACCTGATCACGCCGAACCCGCATCAGCCCCGCCGCGAGTTCGACGAGGGCGCGATCGTGGCGCTTTCCGAGTCTCTCCAAGAGCGAGGCGTGCTGCAGCCCGTGCTCGTGCGCCCAATCCCTGGCGGCACCTACGAGCTGATCGCCGGCGAGCGCCGCTGGCGCGCCGCGCAGCTCGCGGGCTTCGACAGCGTCCCCGCGCTCGTCCGGCCGGACGACGACGCGGCGTCGCTCGAGCTCGCGCTGATCGAGAACATGGCCCGCGAGGACCTCAACCCGATCGAGGAGGCCCGCGCCTGCACGATGCTCGTCGAGGAGCTCGGACTCACGCGCGAGGACGTCGGTCGGCGCGTCGGCCGCTCGCGCGTGGCGGTGTCGAACCTGCTGCGGCTGCTCGACCTGCCCGCCGAGGTGCTCGACCTGATCGCCGCCGGCCACCTCACCGAGGGCCACGGCCGCGCGCTGCTCACCACCGCCGACCACGAGACCCGCCGGAGCCTCGCCCGCACGGCGGTGCAGGAGGGCTGGTCCGTCCGCCAGACCGAGGCCCGAGCCCGCGAAGCCGACCACCCGCGCTCCCGCGCGCGGCGCGCGAGCACCGCCACGGCGCACCATCCCGACCAGGTCGAGGCGGCTCACCGCCTCGGCGACACGCTCGGCGAGGCCCTCGGTACGGAGGTCCGCGTGACCCCCCGCGGACCCGGCTATCGGGTCGTCGTCGACCTCGCCGACCCGGCCGCCGCGGAGGCCCTCGCAGGCCGCCTCGGCGCACTCGATCACGCCTGAATCGCTCGCTATGATCCCCCGTCGCACGGGCGATTAGCTCAGTCGGTTAGAGCGCTTCTCTGATAAGGAAGAGGTCCCAGGTTCGAGTCCTGGATCGCCCATGATCGGGGCTCCCGGCGGGTGTATCGGATCACGTGCAGGAGGTGTACGCTTCACCGTGGTGAAGCGCACCAACATCAATCTCGATATGGACCTCGTCGATGAGGCCGCGCGCGAGCTCGGTACGCGGAGGACGACCGACACCGTCCATGAGGCCCTCCGTGACGTCGTCGCCCGCTCGCGCCGTCAGCGGCTCGCTCGGCGTGATTTCGAGGACCTGACGCCAGAAGCCCTCGGCGCCATCCGCCGGTCGGCCCGCCGGCCGGCTTGACGGAGCTCGCCGACACGAGCGCCTGGGTGTGGTCGCGCCGGCGCGCGTATCCGGGCCTACGGCAGGCATTCGACGCCGCTCTGGTCGACGGCGAGCTCGCGACGTGCGACATGGTCCGGCTGGAGTTGCTCTCCAGCGCGCGCAACGCGATCGAGTTCGCCGAGATACGCGAGGATCTCGCGGCTCTGCCCGACTGCCTGATCGGTGCGGCCGAATGGGCTCGCGCCCTCTGGGTCTACGAGCAGCTCAGTGCGCGCGGCGGCGCGCACCAGCGGTCCGTCAAGCACCCGGAGCTTCTGATTGCGGCTGCCGCTGAGGCTGCCGGGCTCACCGTGCTGCACTACGACAAGGACTACGACCGGATCGCGGAGGTCACGAGCCAGCCGACGCGCTGGCTTGCGCCTGCCGGCAGCCTGCGCTGAGCGCTCAGCGTTGGTGTGGCGAGACTGACTGGTGTGCGTTAGCGTCAGGATGTGGCGGACGCGCATGATCCTGGTGGTGGCGGGCGGCGGCGCTGGCTTCCGCACTTGTCGCGTGCGGGGAAGTGGTTCGTCGGGGCTGTCGCCACGGCGGCGATCGGCGTGCTCGTCCCGACGCTGATCACCGGTTGGCTCAGCGATGACGGCGACGATCGGCCGATCGGCGAGCGGATCGTGACGCCGACCGCGACCGCGGTCCCCTTCCCGCCGTCGCGGCAGGTGAGCCAGCAGAAGATCGGGCTGTACAACGTCGAGGAGAACGGGAGGCCCGAGGGCGCGCTGCTCGCGTTCGGCGAGCCGACCGCGCGCGAGTCCGAGGGCCTGAGCTGCACGATGGTGTGGGAGGACGACGGTCTCGAGATCAGGTTCTACGACCTCGGCGGCGGCGACCCGTGCGTCGACGGGTCGTTCTGCGAGGGCCGCATCACGGGTCGCGAATGGGCGACGACGAAGGGCCTTCAGGTGGGCGAGTCGGCCCGCCGGATCGCCGACCTGTACGCCGACGCCGAGCAGATCCCGGACGGCGCGACGATCCGCTGGGTGCTCGAAACCGGGGTGTCGCCGTGCGGGCCGGAGGCCAAGGGCGGGCTCGAGGCGCACAGCGGCGGAGGGCGGATCCACCTGCTCCTGGTGAGCTACGCGAAGGGCGGCGACTGACCGCCGGAGCACCGGTTTTCGCGTCGCGAAACGGGGCTGACCGGCCGCTAGACTTCGGCAACCCCCGGGATCGGAGTGCCCTGCGTGCAGGAGATGGTCATCTACGGCGTGAGCTTCGACATGGTCGGCAAGCAGCCGATCGTGCTGCTCAAGGCCGTCGACACGAACAAGTTCCTGCCGATCTGGATCGGGCACCCGGAGGCGGCGGCGATCCTGATGAAGCTGCAGGGAGCGTCGACGCCGCGGCCGATGACCCATGACCTGCTGTTCGACATGCTCGGGGAGCTCGAGGTCAACTGCACCCGCGTGTCGGTCACCGAGCTCAAGGAGAACACCTTCTACGCGTCGATCACGCTCTCGATCAACGGCCGAGAGGTCGACATCGACTCGCGGCCCTCGGACGCCCTCGCCCTCGCGGTGCGCTCCGGCGCCCCGATCTTCGCCGCCGAGGACGTGATCGCCGAGTCGGCGATCGAGTTCGAGCACGAGGTGGAGGACACCGAAGAGGTCGTGGACAAGTTCAAGGAGTTCCTCGACCAGGTCACGCCCGAGGACTTCAAGGGCGACCAATAGGCGCGACGGCCAGTTCGACGATCCGCGCGATCAGGTCGTCGAACGGCACGCCCGCGGCCTCGGCGGCGAGTGGCAGCAGTGACGTGTCCGTCAGGCCCGGGATCGCGTTGGCCTCGAGCAGGAACAGCTCGCCGCTGCTGTCCTCGAGCATCAGGTCCACGCGCGCGAAGCCGGCGCAGCCCAGCGTCGCGTAGGCCGCCAGCGCGAGCTCCTGCGCTCGAGCCGTGGCCTCCGCGCCGATCGAGGCCGGGCACGTGAACGTCGTGCGGCCGATCTCGTAGCGCGCCTCGAAGTCGTAGAAGTCCTCCTCGTTCGGCACCGCCTCGACGACCGGCAGCGCCTCCGGGCCGTCCGGCCCGTCGATCACCGACACCGCGAGGTCGCGCCCCGCAACGTACCGCTCCAGGATCACCTTGGTGTCGTAGGAGAACGCGGCCACGAGCGCGCTCGCCACGTCCTCGGCCCGCCGCGCGAACTTGATGCCGAGCGCCGAGCCTTGCGCTGCCGGCTTGACCACGACCGGGAAGTCGAGCCGCTCCTCGATCGCCGGCAGCGCCTGTCCCGCTCCCAGCTCCTCGAACGCCGTCTCGCTGAAGGCGTAGAACTCGGGCGTCGGCAGGCCGGCGTCCTGCAGCGCGTGCTTGGTCAGCACCTTGTCCATGCAGCGGATGCACGCCGACGGGCCGGACGCCGTGTACGGCACGCCGACCAGCTCGAGCAGCTCCTGCACGGTGCCGTCCTCGCCGCCGCGGCCGTGCAACGCGACGAACGCCACGTCGGGCTGCACCTCTCGCAACCGGTCCACCAGATCGGCGCCGACGTCGATCGGCAGCACCTCGTGCCCGAGCCGGTGCAGCGCGTCCTCCACCCGCGCGCCCGAGCGCAGCGACACCTGGCGCTCGAGCGAGCGGCCGCCCTTCAGGACCGCGACCTTCATCCGGTGCGCCGCCGCAGCTCGACGACGTTCTCCGACGGCGCCGGCTCGGCCACCGGCGCCGCCGCCGCGGGCCGGCCCGTGAGCGTCGAGTACAGCGCGACCTGCTCGCGCACGACCTTGCCGATCCGCCGCACGCCCTCGCGGATGTCGTC
Organism: uncultured Solirubrobacteraceae bacterium; assembly: GCA_963789005.1. Classification (GTDB taxonomy): domain Bacteria; phylum Actinomycetota; class Thermoleophilia; order Solirubrobacterales; family Solirubrobacteraceae; genus DASSUW01. The sequence continues at coordinate 293,338 of CAWBIZ010000011.1, read as the reverse complement.
CTCCCCGACGCCGGAGAAGTTCAGCCGCATCTCCGAGCCGCCGCGACCGTCCAGATAGGCGGCACGGCCCGGCACGAAGGCGACGTGCTCGCGCAGCGCCCGCGCCAGCAGGTCGGTGGTGTCGATGTAGTCCGGCAGCCGCGCCCAGATGAACAGGCCGCCGTCCGGCTCGGTCCACGTCGCCTCGGGCGGCAGGTGCTCGGCGAGAGCCTCGAGCATCACGTCGCGGCGCGTGCGGTAGAGGTCGACCAGCGTGCGCAGGTACGCCCGCCAGTCGCGCTCGGCGAAGTAGGTCGCCACGAACTGCTGCGACAGGGACGACGAGCACAGGTCGACCCCGCCCTTGCCGAGGTTCATCTTGTCGAGCACCGGCCGCGGCGCCGCCGCCCACCCCAGGCGCAGCCCCGGCGAGAGGATCTTCGAGAACGTCCCGAGGTAGATCACGTACTCGGCGCCGTCGAGCGCGTACAGCGTCGGCAGCGGCTCGCCCGAGTAGCGCAGCAGGCCGTACGGGTTGTCCTCGAGCACCAGCAGCTCGCGCTCCTTGCGCGATCCGCACGAGCTCGTGCCGGCGCTCCAGCGCCAGCGTCACCCCCGCCGGGTTCTGGAAGGAGGGGACCGTGTAGATGAACTTCGGCACGCGGCCCTCGCGGTCCAGCCGCTCGAGCTCCGCGACCAGCACGTCGGTCCGCATGCCGTGCTCGTCCATCTCGATCTGCACGACGTCGGCCTGGTAGGAGATGAACACCGGCACCGCGCCCGGATAGGTGGGCGCCTCGGCGATCACGACGTCGCCGGGGTCGATCAGCGTCTTGCACACGAGGTCGATCACCTGCTGCCCGCCGGTCGTGACGAGCAGATCCTCGGGCTCGACCTCCATGTCCTCGGCCGCCATCACGCGGGCGATGCATGCCTTGACCTCGTCCATCCCCTCGGTCGGCCCGTACTGCAGGGCGCGCGCGGAGGCGTCGACCGCCACCCGCGCCATCAGCGCCGCGAAGTCCTCGGCCGGGAACGTCGACGTGTCCGGCAGCCCGCCCGCGAGCGAGATGATCTCCGGCCTCGCGGTGACCGCCATCAGGTCTCGCATGGCCGACGACTTCATCGCCTGGGTGCGCTGGGAGAACAGCCCGGCATAGCGCTCGAGGTCGCGCGCGCCGGAGCGCCGCGGTGTGTCGTCCCGGCTCATCCGCCCGCTATCGTCGCACGCCGCTCATGGAGTTCGTCCTGGATCTGCTTCAGGGAGCCGGGATCGCCGCCGCGATCGGCATCCGTCCGTTCCTGCCGGTCCTGCTCGCCGGCGCGCTCGCCTCGGCGGACGCCGGCCTCGACTTCGACGGGACCTCTTTCGCCTTCCTCGAGCAATGGCCTTTCCTGCTCGGCATCCTCGTGCTGGTGGCCGTGATCGACCTCGGGCTCGGCCGGCGGACCGATCTCGACGCCGCGCCGGTGGTGTGGCTGCTGCTCGCGATCGCGGTGGCGCTGGGAGCGCTCGAGGCCGCGGGCTCGCTGGCCGATCGCGACCATCCCGTGATCGCCGGGATCGTGGCCGGGGCGGCGGCTGCGGCGCTCGGCTTCTTCGCGGCCCGCTCGCTGTTCGGCCGTGTCCGCCGCCGGCTCGACGCGGATGCGCAGACCGCGCTGCCCGTCTACGGCGAGACCGCGGCGCTCGCGGCCGCCGGGGCGTCGATCCTGTTCCCGCCGCTCGCCGTCCTCGTCCTCGCCGCGCTGGCGTGGTTGCTGCTCGGCAGCCGGCGGCGCGAGGGCGAGAAGTACGCCGGGCTGCGGATCCTGCGGTGAAGAAGCTCGTCCTCGCGGTCATCGACGCGATGAAGCCCGCGATGCTTGAGCGGGCGGTCGCGGGTGGGCGCGCGCCGACGCTCGAGCTGCTGATCGAGCGCGGGCAGCACGTGGACGACTGCGTCGCCGCGTTCCCCTCGGTGACGCCCGTGTGCGCCGCCTCGATCGCCACCGGCACCGGGCCCGACCAGCACGAGATCCCGGCGATGAACTGGTACCACCGCGGCGAGAGCCGCTATGTCGAGTACGGCACGAGCTTCCGCGCGTCGCAGGCCTTCGGGCTCAAGCAGTCGCTCACCGACACGATCTACAACATGAACCTCGAGCACCTCTCGCGCGACGTGCCGACGGTGTTCGAGCGGCTCGACGACGCGCGCGTGCGCACGGCCGGGACCACGTACCTGATGTACCGCGGCCGCCACCGCCACGAGGTGTCGGGCGACACCGCGCTCACCCGCATCGCGGGCACGATCTTCCGCCACGCCGTGTACGGGCCGAAGGAGCTGTTCTACGCCGACATCTTCGCGTCGCGCCGCACGCCGTGCCGCTCGCAGCTCGGCCTGCCGGGCGTGCGCGACCAGCACTCCGGCTGCGTCGGCGAGTACCTGGTGGAGAACGACCTGTTCGACTTCCTGCTCTTCTCGCTGCCGGACAACGACACCCACTCGCACAAGAACGGCCCGTTCGCGCAGGTCGACTCGCTGGCCGCGGCCGACCGCCAGCTCGCGCGGCTGATGGACGCCGCCGGCGGCGCGGACGACTTCCTCTCCGAGCACGCGGTGATCGTCTGCTCGGACCACTCGCAGTCGCGCGTCGAGCAGGAGATCGACCTGTTCGCGGCGCTCGACGACTTCGGCGTGCTGCCGGCGGCCCGTGCCCGCCCCGACGACGCCGACGTCGCCGTGTGCCCGAACTCGCGCGCCGCGATGGTGTACGTGCTCGATCGCGACCGCCGCCGCGAGCTGCTGCCGGGGATCGAGAAGAGGGTGCTCGAGCTCGACGGCATCGATCTGGTACTACGTATGACCGACCATCCCGACGGGGAAGCCGCGATCCGAGGGCAGCGCAACGGCGACGTGCTCGAGCTGCGCTTCATGCCAGGTGGCGACCTCGAGGACCTGCGCGGCGAGCACTGGAGCGTGGAGGGCGACCTCGACCTGCTCGCACTCGATGCCCGCGAGGGGCGGATCGCGTCGGCGACCTACCCGGACGCGCTCGGCCGCGCGTGGTCGGCGCTGCGGACGCGCACCGCCGGCGAGATCATCCTGTCGGCCGCGCCCGGCTACGAGTTCCTCGACTGGGGCGGGGCACACCACGTCGGCGGCGGCTCGCACGGCTCGCTGCATGCGAACGACTCGCACGGCTCGCTGATCTGGTGCGGCACCGGGCCGGACTCCGCCGACGCACGCGAGCAGTGGTCCCTGCGCGACGTCGTCCCGATGGTCTACGACCACTTCGGCCTGTAGAGGGTCTAAGGGGTCTGACCCCTACGCCGGGCGCAGGATCTGCTCGATCGACCGTGCGCGGCCGCCGTCCGAGTGGACGAGGACGGCGTTCAGCCACGGGTCCTCGTCGGCGGCGTCGTAGCGCTGCGGCATGTGGGTGCGCATGACCGCGATCGACTGCTCGCGGCGGACGCCGATCACGCCCCCGCGGGCGCCCGTCATGCCGACGTCGGTGATGTACGCGGTCCCGCCCGGGAGCACGCGCGCGTCGGCGGTCGGCACGTGGGTGTGGGTCCCGACCACGGCGGTCACGCGGCCGTCGAGGTGCCAGCCCATGGCGATCTTCTCGCTCGTGGCCTCGGCGTGCATGTCGACGAGCACGTGGTCGGCGTCGGCGACCTCGCGCAGCGCCTCGTCGACGGTCACGAGCGCGGGGCTGCCGGTCTGCATGTAGAGGTTGCCGCTCATGTTCACGACGCCGAGCGACGCGCCGTCGCGCTCGACGACCGTCGTGCCGTGACCGGGCTGGATGGGCAGGAAGTTGGCCGGCCGGAGGATGTTGGGCTCCTGGTCGAGGTACGGCCATACCTCGCGATGGCGGTAGGTGTGGTTGCCGAGCGTGATGACGTCGACGCCGGCCCGGAACAGCTCGCCGGCCTCCTTCGGCGTGATCCCCACCCCGCCCGCGGCGTTCTCGCCGTTGGCGACCACGAAGTCGAGCTCGAGCTCCTCTCGCATACCGGGGACGAGATCGCGGACGACACGTCGGCCCACGCGCGCTACCACGTCTCCGATGAACAAGATTGCCGTCACGGGCCGGGCCATACTGTTCTCATGACGGCGCCGCACGATACCCGCGTGGTCGTGCCGCGATGGGTGCAGCTGGTCATGCTTCCGCTCGCCGTCGTCGGCCTCTGGGTTGTGCTGCGCGCGGCCGGCGCGGTGCTCCTGCTGTTCATCATCGGCGCGCTCGTCGCGCTGCTGCTGAACCCGTTCGTGTCCCTGCTGCGGCGTGCGCGGGTGCCGCGCGGGATCGCGGTGCTGATCGTGATGCTCGGCGTCGTCCTGGCCGTCACCGGGCTCGGCTTCCTGCTCGCCAACCCGGTCTCCGAGCAGGTCGACGCGTTCCGCGACAACGTGCCGGAGATCGTCGACGACGCCAACGCCTCGCTCGCCGACGTGCAGTCCTGGCTCGACGACAACGGCATCAACGTGCAGATCGCCGAGGACGGCGAGACCGCGCTCGGCACGCTCGGCCAGAACCTGTCGGAGGGGTCGGGCGAGCTCGTCGCCTTCACCCAGGACGCGCTGCGGACGCTCGTGGAGGCGTCGCTGGCGCTGATCCTGATCGTCGTGATCAGCGTCTACATGCTGCTCTACGGCGAGCGCATCGGCGCCGCCGTGCGGTCGGTCCTCCCGCGCGGTGACGGCACACCGGAGGACGACTACCCGACCCGGATCCAGCGCGCGGTGTTCGGCTACGTGCGCGGCCAGCTGCTGTTCTCGCTGATCATGGGCACGAGCGCGGGCGTGCTGCTGTGGGTGATGGGCTCGCTCGGGATCTTCCCCGACGGCAAGACGTACGCGGTCTTCTTCGGCGCCTGGTACGGGTTCGCGGAGCTGATCCCGTACGTCGGGCCGGCGATCGGCGCCGCGCCGCCGGTGCTGATCGCGCTCTTCAGCGGCGAGCCGCTCGACGCGCTGTGGCTGACGATCGCCTTCACCGCGCTGCAGCAGATCGAGGGGCACATCGTGGCGCCGACCGTCTTCTCGCAGGCGCTGCGGATCAACCCGCTGCTGGTGATCTTCGCGCTCCTGCTCGGCGGCCAGATCTACGGCTTCATCGGCGCGTTCATCTCGCTGCCGCTGGCCGCGATCGTGCGCGAGAGCGTCGTCTACTTCCGCCGCCACCTGATCTTCGAGCGCTGGGACCTCCCGTCGGCGGCCGACCTAGGCGAAGCCGGCGGCGCGGGCCGGATGCCCGAGACAGATGACGCTCCGCCCGCGCCGTCGCCGCGCTGCCCGGAATGCGGCGCGCCGCGACGGCCGGGTGCGACCGCGTGCCCGTCCTGCGGCACCGAGCTCGGGGAGGCGGACGCCCAGGCGGCCGCCGCGTCGACCGCGCCGCGCTAGATGCGCGCCGACGAGATCGTCAAGCGCTACGGCGCGAGAGAGGCGCTGCGCGGCGTGTCGTTCGACGTCGCAGTCGGGGAGAAGGTCGCGGTCATCGGGCCAAACGGGGCCGGCAAGACGACGCTGCTGCAGATCCTCGCGGGCGCGCTCGCGCCGACGTCGGGCACGGTCTCGCTCGACGCCGGCGACGTCGGCTGGGTCCCACAGCATCCGGCGCTCTATTCGAAGCTCTCCGTCGCCGAGAACCTGCGCCTGTTCGCGCGGCTGGAGCGCGTCGCGGACGTCGAGTGGACCGTCGAGCGGATGCTCGCGCAGACCGACCTGCGCGAGCGGGCGACCGACGAGGTGAGCCGGCTGTCGGGCGGCAACCGCCAGCGGGTGAACATCGCGCTCGGGCTGCTGGCCGAGCCCGCGGTGCTGCTGCTCGACGAGCCGTCGGCCTCGCTCGACCCGCGCCAGCGGGACCGCCTGTGGCAGTTCCTGTCGGCGCTCGGCACCACGGTGCTGTTCTCGACCCACGACGTCGGCGAGGCCGAGCGCCATGCCGACCGCCTGCTCGTGCTGGCCGACGGCGAGCTGCTGTTCACCGGCACGCCGGCCGAGCTCGAGACGGCCACCGGCGCGGCCGCGGCGGCGCCCGACTTCGAGACCGCCTTCGTTCGCTTCCTGCACGACAAGGGCCACTAGGTGCTCGCTCCCGCAACCCCCGACGGGGCGAACCACTGACGTGCGCTGGCTGCTGCTCAAGGACCTCCAGATCCTGCGCCGCTCGCCGCTGCTGGTGGCGCTGCTCGTGATCTACCCGGTGGTGATCGCGGTGCTGTTCGGCCTCGCGCTCTCGGGCGGGCCCGAGAAGCCGCGCGTCGCGTTCGCCAACCTCGTGCCACCGGGCGAGAGCGAGTTCTCGGTCGGCGGCCGCACGCTCGACGCCGCCGACTACGCCGGCCGCCTGTTCGCCGAGATCGACCCGATCATGGTCGACACGCGCGAGGAGGCGATCGAGAAGGTCCGCTCCGGCGACGCGCTGGGCGCGCTCGTGCTGCCCGAGGACGCCACCGAGCGCCTGCGGGCGACGCTCGGGCTCGGCGGCGGCGACCCGCCCACGGTCGAGGTCTACTACAACGCCGAGGACCCGGTGAAGCGGCGTTTCGTCGAGGCCACGATCGAGGCCCAGCTGGCCGAAGCCAACGACGCGCTGTCGGACGCGGTGCTGCGCGAGGCGGCGCGCTACATCGACGTGATCGTGCGTGGCGGCGACGTCGAGCTGCCGCTCGTGGGCGCGATCGAGATCCTCGGGCTCGAGCGCTCGCGCGCGATCATCGACAGCGTCGCCCAGGGCCTGCCGCGCGGCGCGCCCGAGCGGGTGGCGCTCGAGCAGGTGTCGCGCTTCGCGCGGCTGGCGGGCGAGAACCTCGACGTCTCGCAGCCGATCCTCGCCTCGATCGGCTCGCCGGTGCAGGTCGAGCAGACCGTGGTCAACGGCAGCCGCACCCCGCTCGACGCGTTCGCGGTCGCGGTGGCCGTCGCCGTCTCGCTGATGCTCGTCACGCTGCTGCTGGCGGCCGGGCTGCTGGCGCTCGAGCGCGAGGAGCAGGCCTTCTCGCGGCTGGTCCGGGGGCTCGTCTCGCGGACGTCGCTGCTGCTGGAGAAGGTCGTGCTGAGCGCGCTGTGCGCGCTCGCGGTCACGCTGCTGATGCTGTGCGGGCTGGCGGCGTTCGTCGGGCTCGACTGGAGCCGCGTGCCGGCCTGGCTGGCCGCGCTCGCGGGCGGAGCGATCGGCTTCGCGGCGATGGGCGTCGCCATCGGCGGGCTGGCGCGCGAGGTGCGCGCCGCGTCGCTGCTCGCGATCCTGCTCGTGCTCCCGATCGTCTTCCTCGGGCTCGTGCCCTCGGGCAGCGTGAGCCCCGGCCTCTACGACGCCGTCAACGTCGCGTCGGGCCTGTTCCCGTTCAAGCCGTCGCTGCGCGCGCTCGACGGCGCGATCAACGGGGGTGAGTTGCTCACGCCCATCCTGCACCTGCTCGCGCTGGCCGTCGGCTTCTTTGCGGTGGCGCGGCTCGCGGTCAGACGTCTTGGCTGACCTAGACTCGGGGGTCGTGTTCCCCGCAACCAGACTCCGGCGGCTCCGCCGCACCGGCCTCCTGCGCGGCCTGGTGCGCGAGACCGAGCTGTCGGTCTCCCATCTGATCCTGCCGATGTTCGTGGTGGCCGGCGGGGAGCGGCGGACGCCCATCCCGTCGCTGCCCGGCGTCGACCACCTGTCGATCGACGGCGCCGTCGAGGAGGCCGGGATCGCCGCCGGGCTCGGCATCCCGGGCGTGCTGCTGTTCGGCCTGCCCGCCGACAAGGACGAGCAGGGCTCCGGGGCCTGGGACGACGAGGGCGTCGTCCAGCTCGCCACGCGCGCGATCAAGGCCGCCCACCCGGACCTGCTGGTCGTCACCGACCTCTGCCTGTGCGAGTACACGAGCCATGGCCACTGCGGCGTGCTGCGCGCGGACGGCGTGGTCGACAACGACGCCACGCTCGACCTGCTGGCGCGCACCGCGGTCGCCCAGGCCGAGGCCGGCGCCGACGCGGTGGCGCCGAGCGACATGATGGACGGGCGGGTCGGCGCGCTGCGGGCCGCGCTCGACGAGCACGGCCTCGCCGAGACGCCGATCATCGCCTACAGCGCGAAGTTCGCCTCCGCCTTCTACGGGCCGTTCCGCGAGGCCGCCGGCTCGACCCCGCAGACGGGGGACCGGCGCGGCTACCAGATGGATCCGGCCAACGCCCGCGAGGCGCTGCGCGAGGTGGCGCTCGACGTCGCCGAGGGCGCCGACGTCGTGATGGTCAAGCCCGCGCTCCCGTACCTCGACGTGATCCGGCGCGTTCGCGAGAGCACCGACGCGCCGGTTGCCGCGTACAACGTGAGCGGCGAGTACGCGATGGTCAAGGCGGCCGCCGCGCAGGGACTGATCGACGAGCGCGCGGCCGTGCTCGAGGCCCTGACCGGCATCCGGCGCGCCGGCGCCGACATCGTGATCACCTACCACGCGAAGGACGTCGCGCGATGGCTTCAGTGAAGGTCCGCTCCCGCCGCGACGGGGCGGCGATCCCGCTCGACGAGGCGGACAAGAAGCTCCTCAACCTGATGCAGGGCAGCTTCGCGCTCACGACGCGGCCGTTCGCCCACGTGGCCGGGCTCGCCGGCTTGACCGAGGACGAGGTCCTCACGCGCGTCGCGCGACTGCTCGACAAGCGCATCATCCGCGAGATCACGCCGATCTTCGACACGCGCGCGCTCGGCTACCAGTCGATGCTGGTGGCGGCCAAGGTCGACTCGGACAACCCGCACCGCGCCGCGAAGCTCATCAACTCGCACCCGGGCGTCACCCACAACTACCTGCGCAACCACGACTTCAACCTGTGGTTCACGATCGCCACCGAGCCGGGCTCGAAGCTCGGGCTGCAGGGAACGCTCGACGTGCTGCAACGCGAGACCGGCGCCGAGTCGATCCGCCAGCTGCCGACGCTCAAGCTCTTCAAGATCCGCATGGACCTCGAGATGGAGGCCGGCACGGACGCGCTGTCGACCGCCGGCGAGGTGGTCGAGCCGCGCGAGCTCGACCCGATCGAGCTGTCCGACGAGGACGTCGAGACGATCCGCGCCACCCAGGGCCCGATGCCGGTCGTCCCCGAGCCCTATGCGCCCGCCGCCGAACGGCTCGGCACCTCGCAGGAGGAGGTCCTCGCGCGGCTCGGCTCGCTGCAGGAGCGCGACGGCCTGCGCCGCGTGGCCGCGATCCTCTTCCACCGCCGCGCGGGCTTCTCCGCCAACGGGATGGGCGTGTGGAAGGTGCCCGAGGACGAGGTGCTCCAGATCGGCAAGCGGATGGCCGCCTTCCGCGGCGTGTCGCACTGCTACCAGCGCCCGACCTACGCCGACTGGCCGTACTCGGTCTTCACGATGGCCCACGGGCGATCGAAGGAGGAGTGCGACGCGATCCTCGACTCGATCGCCGAGGCCACGGGAATCGGCGAGCGGGCGACGCTGTACTCCTCGACCGAGTTCAAGAAGGTGCGGATGCTCTACTTCACCGACGCCTTCCGGCGCTGGGAACAGGAGCACAGCTGACGACCTCCATCTCCGACGTCCGCTCCGCCGAGCTCTACCGGCGGGCGGTCAACGTGCTGCCGGGCGGCGTGAACTCGCCGGTGCGCGCGATGCGCGCGATCGGCCGCGACCCGATCTTCGTCGACCGCGCCGAGGGCGCCGAGATCTTCGACGTCGACGGCAACACCTACGTCGACTACGTGTGCTCGTGGGGCCCGCTGATCCACGGTCACGCGCACCCCGACATCCTCGCGGCGGTCGTGAACGCCGCGGCGCGCGGGACGACGTTCGGCGCCCCGACGGCCGGCGAGGTCGAGCTCGCCGAGCTGGTGTGCGCCCGCATGCCGGCGGTCGACGTGCTGCGCATGACCTCCTCGGGGACCGAGGCGGCGATGAGCGTCGTGCGGCTCGCGCGGGCGGCCACCGGCCGCGACACGGTGCTCAAGTTCGCGGGCGCCTATCACGGCCACGTCGACGGGCTGCTCGCGCAGGCCGGCTCCGGGCTCGCCACGCAGGGCATCCCCGCGTCGCCCGGCGTGCCCGCCGCGGCGGCGGCGCAGACGGTCGTGGTGCCGTGGAACGACGTGGCCGCCCTCCGCGCCGCGTTCGCCGAGCACGACCTGGCCGCGGCGCTGTGCGAGCCGTACCCGGCCAACATGGGGCTCGTCCCGCCCGCAACCGGCTTCCTCGAGTTGCTGCGCGAGCTGTGCACGGAGTCCGGCGCGCTGCTCGTGTTCGACGAGGTCATCACCGGCTTCCGGATCGCCCGCGGCGGCGCCCAGGAGCTGTGCGACGTGCTCCCCGACCTGACCGTGATGGGCAAGGTGCTCGGCGGCGGCCTGCCGGCCGCGGCCTACGGCGGCCCGGCGTCGCTGATGAACCTCGTGGCGCCCGCCGGCGACGTCTACCAGGCCGGCACGCTGAGCGGCAACCCGCTGGCCGTGGCCGCCGGCCGCGCCGCGCTCGAGCTGCTCGACGAGGAGTCCTACCTCACGCTCTCGAGCATCACGGCCGAGCTCGCCGACGGCCTGCGCGAGGCGGCGTCCGGGCGGCCCGTCTCCGTGACCCACACCACCGGGCTGCTGACGGTCTTCTTCGCCGAGGAGGCGCCCACCGACTATGCCGGCGCGGCCGCCTGCGACACCGAGGCCTACGGCGCCTGGTGCCGCGCGCTGCTGGCGCGCGGCGTCTACCCGCCGCCGTCGCAGTTCGAGGCCTGGTTCCCGTCGCTCGTCCACACGAGCGAGCACGTTGCCCGCACCGTCGAGGCCGCGGCGGCGGCGTTCAGCGAGATCGCATGACGCGGCGGACCGGCTCGCTCGGATCGGTTGGTCCGGCGCGGCCATGCGGAGCAGACTCATGAGCTCGCTCGACCGCCTGGCCGACGAGGTCCGCGCTGGCGGCGGGCTGCTCGCCGGCGCCGTCGCGCCCACCGGCTCGGCCGCGCAGGTCGCCCGCGCCGGCGCGCGCACGAACGGCCACGAGGAGGAGTACGGGCTGCTCGTCGAGGCCATCCGCGAGGGCTACCTCCTGCACTACGCGTCCGGCCGCGTCGTGCGCCCCGACGACCCCGACCTCGCGCTGCTGGCCGGTGACCGCCTGTACGCCCTCGGCCTCGCCCGCCTGGCCGAGCTGGGCGACCTCGAGGCGGTGGCCGAGCTCGCCGACGTGATCTCGCTCACCGCCCAGGCCCACGCCGAGGACGACCCCGAGCGCGCGGGCGCCGTGTGGGAAGCGGGCGCGCGCGCGGTCGGCGAGGGTCCGCCCCCGGACCACGAGGCCACGAAGGCCGCGTGGCGGGGTGCCGGGTAGGCCGGGCGACCCCCCGCTCGGGGCCTCCGGGTCGATAATCTTCGCCTCGTCCGTGCCCCAGCCCCGTCGTACACCGAGGTCGAAGTACACGGCCGACCGGCAGATCCCGGGATCGTTCGAGGGAGAAACGGTCACGCGCCGGCGCCTGATGGGGCTCGCGGTCCAGACCGGCGGCGGGATCGCCGTCGCTGCGTTCACGCTCCCGGCGCTCGGCTTCGCCGTCGGCTCGGCGATCTTCGAGCGCCCACCGGCGACCTGGGAGGCCGTCGGCGCGCCTGACGAGTTCCCGAACGACACGTACATCCCCAAGGTCATCACGAGCACGCAGGGCATCGGCGAGGTCGGCAAGACCACCGTCTACATGCGCGCCTACAACGAGGACATCGACGGCGCGAAGGACCCGAACATCCCCGGCGGCGGGAACTACATCGCAGTGTCGACGCGCTGCATGCACCTCGGCTGCCCGGTCCGCTTCGTCGAGGCCTCGGCGCGCTTCATCTGCCCGTGCCACGGCGGCGTCTACGACTTCACCGGCAGCGTCTCCGGCGGTCCCCCGGTGCGCCCGCTCGATCGCTTCTACACCCGAGTCCGCAACAACGTCGTGGAGGTCGGCCCGCGCTACTCGGTCAACTCCGAGTTCAAGCGCTTCCCGAGCTTCCGCGATCCGGCCCAGCCGCTCGACGGCATCGGGCAGTACGTCTACCCCGGGCGCTTCTCGACGCCCAAGCTGGACTAGCCATGCCCAAGCTCCCGAAGCTTCCGCTCCCACTCCCGCCCAACCTCGTCCCGCGGCCGCGCCGGCCAGGCGAGGAGAAGCGCAAGCCGCTCGACGAGGCCAAGGAGGCCGGGATCCACGCGGCCGACTGGGTCGACGAGCGCACGTCGATCTCGGCCGGGCTGCGCTGGGTCATGTTCCGCAAGGTGCCGAAGGGCACCAACTGGTTCTACACGCTGGGCTCGGCGACGCTGTTCGCCTTCCTCTCGCAGGCGGTCACCGGCGTGTTCCTGGCGATGTACTACAACCCGTCGGCCACCGACGCCTACGAGTCCACGCGCCGGATCACGAACGAGATCTTCCTCGGCGAGTTCGTGCGCGGGATGCACAAGTGGGGATCGACCGTGATGGTCATCTTCATCTTCCTGCACATGGCGCGGGTGTTCTTCTTCGGCGCCTACAAGTACCCGCGCGAGCTGAACTGGATCATCGGTTTCGTGCTGCTGGTGCTCACGTTCGTGATGTCGCTGACCGGCTACCTGCTGCCGTTCGACCAACGCTCCTACTGGGCGACGATCGTGGCCGCCAACATCACGGCCTCGGGCCCGATCGTGGGGCCGTACCTGGGTGACTTCCTGCGCGGGGGGGCGGACTTCGGGGCCACCACGCTGTCGCGCTTCTACGCCATCCACATGCTCCTGATCCCCGGCCTGATGGCGGCGCTGATCGGCGCGCACATCTACCTCGTCACGCGGCTCGGGACGACCGCGCCGCCGTGGATGAAGGTGGACGTGGACGAGTCCTTGCGCGAGGAACGGGTGTGAGATGAACCAGGCCGACAAGGAGGCCTATCTCCGCGAGTACTCGATACTGAAGTCCAAGGGCAAGCCGTTCTACCCGTACGCGGTCGCCAAGGACTCGATCATGGCGGCGATCACGGTGCTCCTGATCGTGTTCATGTCGCTGCTCTTCGGCGCCGAGCTCGGGCCGAAGGCCGACCCGACGACGACGACCTACGTCCCGCGGCCGGAGTGGTACTTCTTCTTCCTGTTCGAGCTCCTGCGGGTCGTCAAGCCGCCGTCGCTGACGCCGCTGGCCACGATCGGCATTCCGACCATCTGCATGATCCTGCTGATCATGCTGCCGTTCATCGACCGCTCCCCGGAGCGGCGGCCGGAACGGCGGCCGATCGCCACCCTCGCCGGCATCCTGACGATCGCCGCGATGGGCTGGCTGACCTACCTCGGCGCCTCCGCCGGCTCGCCGAACGAGATCGAGTACCAGGTGGCCGCCGAGTACGAGCCGGGCAAGCTCGTCGCGGCGCAGTCGGGCTGCCTGGCCTGCCACAAGATCGGCGAGAACGGCAACGACGGCCCAGGGCCGCATTTGACCGAGATCGGCGAGACGCTGCCGGCGGCGGCGATCCGCCGCACGCTCGAGAACCCGACCGCGCCGATGCCGTCCTACCGCGCGCTGCCGGAGGAGAAGAAGGCGGCGCTGGTGGCGTTCCTCACGCAGCTCAAGGGCGAGAAGCAGGCGCCCGAGTAGCGCTTGGGTCGCGCCGCAGCCAGCGGGACCCTCGAGGAGGGCCAGGTCCGCGCGATGTTCGATCGCATCGCGGGCGTCTACGACGTCATGAACTCGGTCATGACGGCCGGGCTGCACCACCGCTGGCGCGAGCGCGCGGCCGACCTCGCGGCGCTCACGCCCGGCAGCCGCGCGCTCGACGTCGCGACCGGCACCGGCGACCTCGCGGTCGAGCTCGCGCGGCGGGTGACGCCGGGCGGCGAGGTCGTCGGGTCGGACTTCTCGGAGGGCATGCTCGAGCGGGCGCGCCGCAAGAGCGCGGACGTGCGCTGGGAGCAGGCCAACGCGCTCGCGCTCCCGTATCCCGACGGCGGCTTCGACGCCGCCACGGTCGGCTTCGGCGCGCGCAACTTCTCCGACCTCGAGCAGGGGCTGCGCGAGATGGCGCGCGTGGTCCGCCCGGGTGGCCGGGTCGTAGTCCTGGAGATCACCACGCCCACCAAGCCGCCCTTGTCGACGTTCTTCTCCCTCTGGTTCGATCGCATCGTGCCGCTGCTCGGCCGCGTGACCGGCGAGGACCAGGCGTACACGTACCTCCCGAGCTCCGTCAGGCGCTTCCCGGGCCCGCACGAGCTGGGCGCCGTCATGCATGGCGTTGGGCTGCGCGACGTGCGCTGGGTGCTGACGGCGGGCGGGATCATCGCGCTGCACTCGGGGACCGTTCATGGCTAGCGCCGAGGCGGTTGCCGCGGTCGTCGCGGCGGGCGGCGCGCACGTCCCCGAGCTGATGGACGAGCTTGAGGAGCGGCTGCAGGAGCTCGCGCGCTCGCACGGGTCGCTGCTGGCCGAGCACGCGGGGGCCACGATCGCCGCCGGCGGCAAGCGGCTGCGCCCGCTGCTCGTGCTGCTCGCGGCCGGCCCATCGCCGGCGCATCCGGAGCGGGTGTTGCGGGCGATGGTCGCGGTCGAGCTCATCCACTCGGCGACGCTCGTGCACGACGACGTGCTCGACGGCGCCGACCTGCGCCGCGGACGGCCCACCGTCGTGGCCTCCGCGGGGCGCGCGATCGCGACCGCCACCGGCGATCTGCTGTTCTCGCGCGCGTTCGCCGAGCTCGCCCGCAACGGGCGGCCGGAGGCGGTGCGGGTGCTCTCCGGCGCGTCGTCGGCGCTCGCCGAGGGTGAGTTACTGCAGCGCGAGGACGCCTGGAACGTCGGCGTCTCGCGGGCCCGCTACGAGCACCGCTGTGATCTGAAGACCGCCCGGCTCTTCCAGGCGGCGTGCGAGCTGGGGGCTTTGGAAGGAGCCGCGCCGGTCGACGTGCTGGGCCGCTTCGGCCGGCGCATCGGGCTGGCCTTCCAGCTGCTCGACGACGTGCTCGACGTCTCCGGCCCGGCCGAGCGCACGGGCAAGCATCGCGGCACCGACCTGCTCGACGGCACGGTCACGCTCCCGCTCATCCTCGCCCGCGAGCGCGACCCGAAGCTGCGCTCGCTCGACCTGCGTGGCGTGCGCACGCCCGCCCAGGCCGAGGCCGTGTGCGACGCGATCGTCGCGACGGGCGTGCTCGATGAAGCGCGGGAGACGGCGCTCGGGATCGTGGCCGACGCGAAGGCGGACCTGCCGGCACTGCCGGAGGCCCAGCAGGGGGCGTTGGAGCTGGTCGCCGACGGGGTCGTCGACCGCTACGCGTGAAAGTCTTCGGGGAGGATCGCGTCCGCCCCGAGCGCCTTGGTGAAGCGCTCGATCTCGTCCTCCATGTTCGCGCGCTCGAGATGCTTGAGGTCGCGCAGGAGGATCTCGGTGCCGAGGTCGAGCTGCTCGTCGAAGCGGTCGACGGTCGGCTGGTCGAAGTCGCCGACCTCGCTCCACTCGCAGTTGGGGCAGCGCAGGAGCACCTCCCAGTGCGTGGGGGAGGTCTCCTCCCACTCGACCGGGAACACGAGGTCGCGATCGCAGACCGGGCAGATGTGCAGGTCCTGGAGCGGCCGCTGGGCGGGCGCCAGGTTCTCCTCGGCGAGCGACTCGAAGTACACGACCTCGATGGCACGCCCGGACGGGAGCACCACGCGGCGCACGTATTGACCGGGGTGCGGGTGCTCGCTCATCGTGGCCCTATGATCGGCTTCGCGCGTGGGAACTTGACACCTGAGGGCCGCTACCCTTGGGATCGACCCCGGAAAGGGACGAACGTTTGAGCCTCGCCGTCTTTCAGTCCATCGGCCCACTCGAGTTGGGCATCGTGCTCCTGATCGTCCTGCTGATCGTCGGTCCGAAGCGGTTGCCCGGCCTGGGCAAGCAGCTCGGCTCGGGGATGCGGGAGTTCAAGGACTCGCTCACCAAGAAGGTCGACGACGACCTCGAAGAGCGTCCCGACGGGTCGCTCGACGGCGAGGTCGTCCCCGAGCGCGAGCGCTCCCGCTCCTAGCGCCCGGGCGGGCGCGTCATGGCCACCGCACTGCGCCCGATCGCCCACGAGGATCGCCTCAGCCTGGTCGAGCACCTCGACGAGCTGCGCACGCGGCTGATCATCTGCCTGATCGTGTTCTTCGCCGCGGGGGCGGTCTGCTTCTGGCAGAACGACGCGATCCTCGAGATCATGGACCGGCCGCTCGAGGAGTCGGCCTTCACCGAGAACAGCGACGATCCGCTGGAGCGCGCCGCCGAGTTCCAGCAGGCCCAGAAGCGGCTCTACCTGCAGATCGAGGTGCTCTCGCGCACATTGGCGCGGTCGGAGGGCGCGGGTGCCGAGGTGCGCTCACAGGCGGCGGCGACGGCTGAGACGGCGGCTCGCACAGCGGCGACGGCGCCTGCGGCGTCCGGGCGGCGGCCGGTCACGCTCGGCGTCGGCGAGCCGTTCACGGTCACGTTCCGGGTGGTCGCCTACGCGGCGCTGCTGCTGTCGCTGCCGGTGATCCTCTACCAGGCGTACGCCTTCATCCTGCCGGCGTTCTCGCCACGCGAGCGGCAGGTGGCGATGCCGCTGATGGCGGCGGTGCCGTTCCTGTTCGCCGCCGGCGTGGTGTTCGCGTACTTCTTCGTGCTGCCGAACGCGATCTCGTTCCTGCAGAACTTCAACGACGACAACTACGACATCCTGCTGCAGGCGCGGGACTACTACAAGTTCTCGATCATGGTCCTGATGGTCATGGGGTTCCTGTTCCAGGTGCCGATCGGGATCCTTGCGGTCACGCGCGTGGGGATCGTGAGCACCACGCAGCTGCGGCGCAACCGCCGCTACGCGTTCCTCGGGATCGCGGTCCTGGCGATGCTCCTGCCCGGCACCGACCCGGTGACGATGCTCTCGATGATGCTGCCGCTGGTGGTGCTCTTCGAAGGCTCTATCCTGATCGCAGCCCTGCTCGACCGCCGCGCCGACCGGGCCCGGGCTCGCGAGGACGCCGAGCTGGACCCGGCGGACTCCGACGGCGACGAGCTCGTGCCCTCCCCTGACCGCGAAGACTGACGACGATGCTGTTCGACCTCCGAGGCGCCGGCCGGCGCACGACGATCAAGATCGTGTACCTCTCGCTCGCCATCCTGATGGGTGGCGGGTTGGTGCTGTTCGGGATCGGCGGCGACGTCTCCGGCGGCCTGTTCGACGCCTTCAGCGAGCGCAACGCCACGACCGACACCGGCACCGGCCGCTACGAGGAGCGCGTGCGGGAGGCCCAGCGCGAGACGACGGCGAACCCGCGCAATGCGGCGGCGTTCGCCGACCTGACCCGCGCCCGCTACCAGCTCGCCAACGCCGGCGACAACCTCGACCAGCAGACGGGCCAGTACTCGGCGGAGGGCAAGCGCCAGCTCGGCCTGGCCACCCAGGCGTGGGAGCGGCATCTGTCGCTCGCGGGCGACAAGCCGGACGACGGCGTGGCGAGCCTGATGGTCAACGCCTACAGCCAGTTCGGATTGAACGATCCGGCGAAGGCCGTCTCCGCCCAGGAGGTCATCACCGAGGCCCGCCCGAAGTCGGCCACCTTCGCGAACCTGGCGATCCTCGCCTACCAGGCCGGCCAGACCCGCAAGGGCGACCTGGCGACCGACCAGGCGGTCGAAAGAGCCGACGCCGACGACCGCAAGACGCTCCGTGCGGAGCTCAAGTCGGCGAAGGAACAGGCGCTCCAGCAGCAGCTCCAGCAGGCCGCCCCGTCGGCCACCCCGGCGCCCGAGGAATAGCGCCCCAAACGCTATCCTTGACCCGCTCCACCCGCCCTTGTAGCTCAACTGGCAGAGCAGCGGACTCTTAATCCGAAGGTTCCAGGTTCGATTCCTGGCGGGGGCACCTCGAACGCCGTGCGCGGTCGGCGGCTGACTCGGCCGCCGACCGCGCTTGGGCGTTACTTCTTCCGGATCTCGTAGATCGTTCCCAGCGAGGTCGAGACGGCGTAGAGCGTGCCGGCGGGGCTCTCGCGCACGTCGGCGGTGACGCCGAAGCCGGTGCCGAACAGCAGCGACTCGCTCTCGGTCAGCTCGTACTTGCGGAGGTTGTCGGCGACGCGGTCGCGGAGGCGCCGATCGTTCGGGTCGATCTCCTTTCGGTTGCGGTCGATCGGCAGCCGGAAGATGTTGCTGCCGCGGACGTTCGCTGAGCCGACGAAGAGGTCGCCGCGGTACTTCTTGCCCAGCTCGCGCTGGGAGAGGAAGTCGATCCCGCCTGGGGCGAACTCGTACTTCCACGCCAGCTCGGGGTCGCTGAAGCGCGAGCCCGGGAGCCGGAACAGGCGCTTGGCGGCCTCGCGCGGCGTCTTCGCGATGTTCTCCGGCCCCCAACGCACCTGCTGCAGGCCGTAGTAGCTCGCGGCCGCCGGATCGCCGGTCGGGCCGCGGTTGTTCTCGATCTCCCGGAACTGGGCGACGCGGCTCAGCGGGCCCATCACCTGCACCCAGCCGGAGTTGAAGCCCGGCTTGACGCGGTTGATCTCGCTGAAGCTGTCGTCGCCGTTCTCCTGCTCCCAGAGGTCGCCCGAGAACGGGTCGAAGGCCATGCCGAACGAGTTGCGGATGCCGTAGGCGTAGACCTTCTTGAGGGTCGCGCCGACCTGGCCGCCGCGCTTGGCGCCCTCGGCGACGAACGGGTTGTCCCTGGGCGCGCTGCCGTCGGCATTGAGCCGCAGGATCACGCCCGTCAGGTGCTCGAAGTCCGGGTCCGGGCCGCCGAACTGGTCGTCGCCGATCGAGCCGTCGTTCGTCGCCGGGAACGGGTAGACCAACGGCCCGTCGATCAGGTTCTGCATCTGGCCGCGGCGACCGGTGTCGCCGACGATCAGGTAGATCTTGCCGTCCGGGCCGACGCGCACGACGCCGCCGTCGTGGTTGCCGCGGGCGACGCCGTTGGACGCATCGTTCTGGAACGCGCGCATCCGCACGAGCGTCTTGTCGAACGTCAGCGTCGAGCCGTCCCACTTGAAGCGGTCGAGCCGGTTGCCCAGGACCGGCACCGCCAGGAGGTCGGCGTTGTCGGCGGGCAGCGTCGTCTCGCTCCAGTAGAGGTAGACGAACCCGTTGTGGCGGAAGAACCTGTCGAGCGCGATGCCGAGCAGGCCGCGCTCGGACGCGGAGTTGACGGTCAGATCGAGAACGACCGTGGGCGCGCCGCCGTTGCGGACCCGCTTGACCTGGCCGCTGGCCTTCTCGAGCACGAGGAAGTCGTCCTCGCCGATCCACTCCATCTGCACCGGCTGGCTGAGGCCCGTGGTGATCGTGCCCACCTCGAGTCTCGGATCAACGACCGATGGCGTCTGCGCCGCCGCGTGTGCGGTGAAGACCAACGTGGCGGCCACGACTGCGAGACCGAGTACTGCTCGCATTCCTGCCTCCTCCCGGTTGTTCACGGATCGCCCGAAGGGCGCTACGCACCGCGGCGCGAGGCGGTTCGATGTACCGTAGATCCGTGGAGGAGGGGTTCTTCGGGGAGCGCGTAGCGGCCTTCTACGACGAGCGCTCGGCTGGCGCGTCGACTCCCGAGGTGGTTGGGCCGGTGGTCGAGATGCTCGCCGGTTTCGCGGGCGATGGCGGCGCCTTGGAGTTCGGGATCGGGACCGGGCGGATTGCTGTTCCGCTCGCCGAGAAGGGCGTTCGGGTGGTCGGGATCGACAACTCCGAGGCCATGTTGTCGCGGCTGCGCGCGAAGACCTCGGGCATCGAGGCGGTTCACGGTGACTTCGCGACGACCCGTGTCGACGGCGAGTTCGCTGTCGCCTATCTGGTCTTCAACACGATCTCGAACCTCGTGACGCAGGATGCGCAGGTGGCGTGCTTCGCGAACGCCGCCGCTCACCTGCGGCGTGGCGGGCGGTTCGTGATCGAGAACGGGGTGCCGGCGTTGCAGAGCTTGCCGCCCGGGCAGACGGTGATCCCGATCCGCGCCGACCGCGAGGGGTTCTCGTTCGACGTCTACGACGTCGTCACGCAGGCCTTCAGCTCGCAGCACTTCTACATCGTCGACGGCAACCTCGAGGCGTTCCCCGTGGAGTTCCGCTACGCGTGGCCGGCCGAGCTCGACCTGATGGCGCGCCTCGCGGGGATGGAGCTGGAGGACCGGTGGGCCGGATGGCGTCGGGAGCCGTTCACCGCGCTCAGCACGTCGCACGTCTCCGTGTACCGGAAAGGCTGAGAGGCCCGCACCGGGCGGGCCTCTCGATGATCCGGCGGGTCGGGATCGTCGTCAGCGGAGGGAGACGGCGACCTCTTCGAGCAGGTCCAGCGCGTCCTGCAGGCCGTCCTCCATCCCGGAGTTGATGTGGCCATCGCGGTGCTCCTTGGTCTGGTGCTGAACGAGAACCTCGAGCGTGGTGCGGCCGTCCGTCTCGGTGAGCGTGAGCAGGTTGACCGCCTCAGCGTCCGGGAAGCCCTCGTAGACCTCGGTCGAGACGATCCGCTCGTTCGGGACGATCTCGCGGTACTCGCCGTGGAAGCCGACCTCCATGTCGCCGGCCATCATCACGTAACGCCACTTGCCGCCGACCCGTAGGTCGATCTCGGCGACGGTCATCTCGCCGCGCTTGGCCGTCCACCAGCGGCTGACCAGCTCAGGCGTCGTCCAGGCCTTGTAGACGAGGTGCTTCGGCGCGTCGAACTCGCGCGTGATCAGAATCTGGTCTTCGGTGGGCAGGGTCACCTTCGCGGAGCGGCTAGTCGTCATGGGCATTGTCCTTCCTCCTTCTTGAGGTCGTCGAGGACCGCATCGAGCTCGTCGAAGCGCTCAGACCACAAGCGTTCGAACGGCTTGATCCAGTCGTGGATGGGTTTGAGCGCCTCGCCATTGAGTCGGTAGAGCCGCTGGCGGCCCTGGTCGCGCACCGTCACGGCGCCGACCTCGCGCAGCACCCGCAGGTGCTTGGACACCTGCGGCTGGCCCATGCCGAGCAGGTGCACGAGGTCGTTGACCGGCAGCTCGCCGCCGGCGAGGGCGTCGAGGATCTGGCGCCGGCGAGGCTCGGCCACCGCGTTGAACGTGTCCGCCGTGGTCGCTGCTCGGGCCATGAGAGAACTATATATACCGATATCGGCATATGTCAAGCATTCTGCTCCGAGCGGTAGCCTGCGCCGCATGCTCGCGAGCGTGGATGGCAGCATCGGGCCGGCCGAAGAGGCGCGGATCCCCGTCACCGACGAGGGGCTGACGCGCGGCGACGGGGCGTTCGAGGTCGCACGCCTGTACGGCGGCCGGCCGTTCGCCCTCGAGGACCACATGGCGCGCCTCGCGGCGACGTGCGAAGGGCTCCGGCTCCCGTACGACGAGGACGCGCTGCGCGCCGAGATCGGCGCGCTGCTCGACGCGGCCGGAGCCGTGGATGAGCTCCTGCGCGTCGTCCTCACGCGCGGCGGCCGGCGGATCCTCACGATCGAGCCGCAGCCGCCGCGCGCCGCGTCGGCGCGCGTGGCGACCGTGACCTACGCGCCGAACCGCGTGCTCGACGGGCTCAAGACGCTGTCGTACGCAGGCAACATGCTCGCGGGACGGCTGGCGCGCGAGCAGGGCTTCGACGAGGCGCTCCTGGTGACCCCGCACGGTCGCGTGCTCGAGGGTCCGACGTGGACGTTCTTCTGGGTCGCCGACGGCCGCCTGTACACGCCGCCGCTCGAGGATCGGATCCTCGCTTCGATCACGCGTCGCTACGTGATCGAGGAGTGCGACGGCGAGGAGCGACCCTGCACGCTCGACGACGCGCTCGGCGCCGAGGAGGCGTTCATCGCGTCATCGGTGCGCGAGGTGATGCCGATCGCGGCGATCGACGACGTCACGCTCCCCGCGGCGCCCGGTCCGGTGACGCGGGAGGCGGCGGAGCGGCTGTCGAGCCGGATCGCCCGCGAGCTTGCCCCGAGCGCCGCCGCGTAGATCCGCCGGTCTGCCAGTCGACGTACCAGAGCACGTGACCGACGCCCGAGAGGACGCCGTGTACCGTGCCGCGCACGCTGTCGAGAAGTGTCGACATCGTGTCAATGAGGTACCCGAACGCTGATGCGCGTACTCACCGTCATAGGCAACCGTCCGCAGTTCGTGAAGGCCGCCGCCGTCTCGGATCGGCTGCGCGCCGGGGCGCGCGAGGTGCTCGTCCACACCGGCCAGCACTACGACGACGAGCTCTCCCGCGTCTTCTTCGACGAGCTGCGGCTCCCACGGCCCGACCATCATCTCGACCTCGGCGGCGGCACCAACACGGGGCAGACCGCGCGCATGCTGGCGGCGCTCGAGCCGCTGATCGCGGAGGAGCGGCCGGACGTGCTGCTCGTCTACGGCGACACGAACTCGACGCTGGCGGGCGCCCTGGCGGGCGCGCAGCTCGGCGTTCCGGTGGCGCACGTCGAGGCCGGCATGCGCTCGTACGACCGCACGATGCCGGAGGAGCTCAACCGGGTGCTCGCCGACCACGCGTCGTCGCTGCTGCTGTGCTCGTCCGAGCGCGCGGCGGAGACGCTGCGCGGCGAGCAGGTCGCCGGCGAGGTCGTCGTGGTGGGGGACGTGATGGTCGACGTCGCGCAGCTGCTGGCGCCGCGGGCGCGTGAGCGCACCGAGGCGCTGGCGGCGGCGGGGGTGGAGCCCGGGGGCTACCTGCTCGCCACGGCGCACCGGCCGGGCAACGTCGACGACCCCGCGCGCCTCGCGCTGCTCGTCGAGCTGCTGCTTGCGGTTCCCGGGCCGGTCGTGCTGCCGCTGCACCCGCGCACGCGCGCGCGGCTCGAAGCCGCTGGGTTGGCCGAGCGGCTGGCGGCCGGCGTGCGGCTCGTCGCGCCACTCGGGTACCTCGATTTCACCGCCCTGCTCCTGCGCTCCCGTGGGGTGCTCACGGACTCGGGGGGTGTGCAGAAGGAGGCGTACCTGGCCGGCGTGCCGTGCGTGACCCTGCGCTCGACGACCGAGTGGACCGAGACGATCGAAGCAGGCTGGAACACGCTCGTCGACCTCGACGCCGGGGCCGCAGTCGCCGCGCTCGAGCGTCCTCTTCCGGCCGAGCGCCCGCCGCTGTACGGCGACGGCCACGCGGGCGAGCGCGTGGTGGCTGCGCTGCGCGGCCGCTAGAGTCGCGCGCATGTCGGAACAGCCCCCGCGGACCGAGTCAACCCCCGGCTACACGACGCTCCCGCCGCCGGGAGCCGGCGGTCCGCCGGTCGGCGCCGAGGCCGCAGGACCGGTCGCCGACCACCACGTGCTCGCCGGCTGGTGGCCGCGCGTCGGCGCGACGGTGATCGACTGGCTGATCGTCGGCATCGGCGCGGTCATCCTCACGATCGCGCTCACCGCTCCATTTTCGATTGGCTTCTTCGCGGGGGGTGACGTCGGCTTCGCCTCGCTCGTGATCGGCTTCCTGATCGCCGTCGTCTGTGTCTCGATCGTGGCGCTGCTCTACGCGCCCGCGCTGATGGCGCGCACAAACGGGCAGACCCTCGGTCGGATGGCGCTCGGCATCCGCGTCGTGCGGGCCAACGGCAAGCCGATCGACTTCGGCTACGCGATGCTGCGCGAGGTGGCGGTCAAGGCGCTGCTGTTCGGGATCGCGGGCGGCCTGACCGGTGGCCTGGCGCAGCTCGCGGACTACCTGTGGCCGCTGTGGGACGAGGAGAACCGCGCGCTCCACGACATGATCGTGGACTCGCGGGTGATCCAGGCTTAGGCCGGCGCGGCGGCGCTGGCGGCCGCGCTCGCGCGGCCCGACTCGGTGAAGAACGTCTGCTCTCGGCCGGGGCCGACGCCGACGAGCGCGATCGGCACGCCGACGAACTCGGCGACGTAGGCGAGGTAGTCGCGCGCGGCCTGCGGGAGGTCGCGCTCGTCGCGGACGTCGCCGATGTCCTCGTCCCAGCCGGGCAGCCGCTCGTAGTCGCCGGCCGCGTGGTGCATCACGGTCTGGTGGTACGGGTAGGCGTCGAAGCTCGCCTCCTCGTTGCCGCGGTAGCGCGTGCAGACGTTGAGCATGCCGAGCCCGCTCAGGACGTCGAGCTTGGTGACCGCGAGATGGTCGAGCCCGTTGATGCGCGCGGCGTAGCGCAGGGCGACGAGGTCCAGCCAGCCGACGCGCCGTGCGCGCCCGGTGGTCGTGCCGTACTCGCCGCCGGCCTCGCGGATGGCGCGACCGAGCTCGTCGTCGAGCTCGGTCGGGAACGGGCCGGAGCCGACGCGCGTGGCGTACGCCTTGGCCACGCCCCACACCTCGTCGATGTCCTTCGGGCCGACCCCGGCGCCCGCGCAGGCGCTCCCGGCGACCACGTTGGACGACGTGACGAACGGGTACGTCCCGTGGTCGATGTCGAGCAGCGTCCCCTGGGCGCCCTCGAAGATCACGTTGCCGCCGCGGTCGAGCGCCTCCCAGGTGAGCCGCGCGGTGTCGGCGATGTACTGCTCGATGCGGTGCCCGTACGTCAGGTAGTCCTCGGTCATCGATTGCAGGTCGAGCTCGGGAGACTTGGCGTAGGGGCGCAGGGAGAGGCGCTTGGGATCCATCGCCGCGACGATCTTCTTCTTCAGGATCTTCTCGTCCAGCAGGTCCTGCACCCGGATGCCCAGGCGCGCGGCCTTGTCGGCGTAGCAGGGGCCGATCCCGCGCCGCGTGGTGCCGATCTGGAGCTTGCCGAGCTTGGCCTCGCCCGCGTGGTCGAGGAGCATGTGGTACGGCATGATCAGGTGCGCGTTGGCGCTGATGCGCAGCCCCGAGAGGTCGATCCCCTTGGCGCGCAGCTCGTCGAGCTCGCCGGTCAGCACCTTGGGGTCGATCACGACGCCGTTGCCGATCGCGCACACCCGACCCGGGTAGAGGATGCCCGACGGGATCAGGTGGAACTTCCACTTGGTGCCCTCGCGGACGATCGTGTGGCCGGCGTTGTTGCCGCCCTGGAAGCGGATCACGAGGTCGGCGTGCTCGGCGAAGAGGTCGGTGATCTTCCCCTTGCCCTCGTCGCCCCACTGGGCGCCCACGATCACGATGCCGGCCATTGCGGGATCTAGTCTAAGGACCCGCCCGCCCGCTGCCCGTAGCGGGACGCGGGCGGCGCGCCCTCCCAGAACGTGTCCCCGTCCTCCTCGCTCGGAGCCCCGGCCGGGAGCACGAAGTCGCGGTCGCGGCGCTCGTCCTCGCCGAACATCGGCAGCGGGCGGCCGCACATCTCGTACAACCGGGAGACCGTGCGGGCGCCGATCTGGGCGGTCAGCGCGTCGTGGTCGAGGTTGGTGGTGAGGAGCAGCGCCTTGTCGTCCTCGTAGCGCGTGTTGACGATCGTGTAGAGCTGCTCGAGCACCCAGGCCGAGCTCTGCTCGGCGCCGACGTCGTCGATGTGCAGCAGGTCGACCGCGCACAGGCGGTCGATCAGCTCGTTGAGCGAGTAGGTCGCGGCGTCGTCATACGAGTCGCGCAGGAGCGCCAACAGGCGCGGGAGCGAGTAGATCGCCACCGTGCGGTCGGCCTCCATGGCGGCCTTGGAGACGAGCATCGCCAAGGTGGTCTTGCCGGTTCCCACATCCCCCGTGAACCAGAGGCCGCGACCTTCGTCGAGGCGCTCGCGGACGTCGCCGATGTAGCTGCGGACCTCCCGGATGAGCGCGGGGTTGCGGCGCGCCATCGTCAGCACGGGCTCGCGATCGAACGACACCTCGCGGAAGCGACGCGGCAGACGCCCGGCGACGGCCGCCGCCCGCTTGCGCGCCATCCGCGCGGGGCGGCAGCTGCACGGCCGCGCACGCCGGCCCGCCTCGTCGTAGAGGAAGCCGGAGCCGTCACAGCGGTTCTCGGGGCAGGGAGCGCCGCTCAATATCCGTCATCCCCGGCGTAGGACATGAACCGCGGAAACTCCTTCTGGAACGCCAGCTCGACCACGCCGAGGCCGCCGTTGCGGTGCTTGGAGATGATCACGTCGGCGATCCCCTCGCGGTCGGACTCGTCGTTGTAGTACTCGTCGCGGTAGATGAACATGACCAAATCCGCGTCCTGCTCAATTGAACCGCTTTCGCGTAAATCGGAGAGGACGGGGCGCTTGTCGGTGCGCTGCTCGACGCCGCGGTTGAGCTGGGAGAGCGCGATGACGGGAACTTGGAGCTCCCGGGCGAGCGTTTTCAGGCCGCGGGAGATCTGGCCGATCTGCTCGACGCGGTTCTCCACGCTCCCGCTCGCGCGCATGAGCTGCAGGTAGTCGATCAGGATCAGCCCGAGCCCGTCGGCATGCTGCTGCGCGAGCCGGCGGGACTTGGCGCGGACGTCGAGCACCGAGAGGTCCGAGGAGTCGTCGATGTACAGCGGCGACTGTGCGAGGCGGTTCGAGGCCTGCAGGATCTTGGGCCAGCGCGAGGGCGGGACCTTGCCCTTGCGCAGGTCGTCGCCGCGGATCGACGCCTGCGACGCGACGAAGCGCTGGGCCAGCTCCCCCTCGGACATCTCGAGCGAGAACAGGGCGACGGCCTGGTTCGAGTCGAGGGCGGCGTTCTCCGCGAAGTTCGCCATCAACGCCGATTTGCCCATCGACGGTCTCGCAGCGAGGATGACGAGGTTGCCCGGCTGAAAGCCTCCCGTGATCGCGTCGAGGTCGTCGAAGCCCGAGGGGGTGCCGGTGATGGCCTTGCCCTCGCGGGAGAGGCGCTCGAGCTTCTCCAGCTCGCTGGACAGCAGGTCGCCGATCGGCAGGAAGTCCTTGCGGCTGTCCTGTTGCGCCACCTCGAGGATCGCGCGCTCGGCCATGTCGACGAGGTCGCGCGGCAGGGCCTCGTGGCTGTGCACGCGCGACTGGATCTCGTAGGACGCGCGCAGGAGCCGCCGGAGCATCGCGTTGTCGCGCACGATGCGCGCGTACTGGCGGACGTTGCCGACCGCCGGCACGGAGCCCGCGAGCAGGTCGATCGCGGCGCGACCGCCGACGGCTTCGAGGTCGCCGGCCTGCTTGAGGTGCTCGACGAGCGTGAGCGCGTCGACGGGCTCGCCGAGCGTGTGCAGGTCGAGCATCGCCTTGTAGATGCGCCCGTGGCCCTCGCGGTAGAAGTCCTCCGCCTGGAGCCGCTCGTCGATGATCAGCGCCGGGAGCGCGGTGTCCGAGAGCAGGACGGCGCCGAGCACCGACTGCTCGGCCTCGAGGTTCTGGGGCGGCGCGATCGGCGCCCCGCCGTACGAGGAAGAGTGGCCGTTGGTGCGGTCGGGCGCGGTCATCGGGCGGCCGAGTCTAGGCGGGCGTCCGGTCGCCCCGAACCGCCTCTCCCGCTCCTCCCTGCTCTCTCCGCAGACTTGTCACGCACTCGCCGCAGAACCGGCACGAAGCCCGTCCAAGACGGCACGATGCGCTGCCGGCGCGCTACTTGGAGCGCGGGTCCCTAACCGGCCGCGGGTTTCCCCCTCTGGGCGAACACCCGTAAGGGAACCTGGCCCACTGGGCCAGCGTTCCCCTACTTCTGCTCGGTGACCATGGTCTTCACCGAGGCGATGACGCCCGGAGAGACCTCGATCTCGACCATCCGCGTGCCGACCGTCCGGATCGGCTCTTCGAGGCGGATGTCGCGCCGGTCGATCGTGATGCTGCGGGCGTCCTTGATGGCGTCCGCGATGTCCTGCGACGTGACCGAGCCGAAGAGGCGGCCGTCCTCGCCGGCCTGGTGCGGGATCGTCAGCACCGTGCGGTTGAGGATCTCCGCGGTCTCCTGGGCCTTGGTGGTCGCGTCGGCGACGGCGCGGTCGGCGGCCTCGCGACGGCGCGCAGCCGCGGCGATCGAGCCCTTGGTGGCGGGCTCAGCCAGCTTGCGAGGCAACAGGAAGTTGCGCAGGTAGCCCTTCGAGACGTCGACGACCGCGCCGCGCTCGCCGAGCTGCTCCACGTCCTGGAGGAGAATCGCCTGGGGCACGGCCGGGCTACCGATCGCGGTCGCGGTCGCGGTCCCGGTCACGCCCGCCGCGCTCCCGGTCGTCGCGGGACTCGCGAGTGTCGCCCACGTAGGGCAGGAGCGCGAGCTCGCGCGCACGCTTCACGGCCGTGGCGATCTGGTTCTGGTGCCGGCGGCACGCGCCCGTGATGCGGCGCGACCGGATCTTGCCGCGATCCGAGATGAACTTGCGCAGCGCGGTGATGTCCTTGTAGTCGACGAACTCGACCTTGTCCCGGCAGTACGGGCAGGACTTGCGGCGCCCGCTGCCGGGGCCGCCCTTCCGATCACGCCGGCGCGTCGGCCGGCTGCGCTGCTTTGCCACGTTCGAAGACCTCTCTGCCTTGAGTCAGAACCGGCGTGACAGGTTAGCGGGCTGGACGCGGCGCCCCCGGGCCGGGAGCGCCGCGCAGCGGGCTAGAACGGGATGTCGTCGTCGCCCGCGTTGCTGCTGCCGCCGCCGGAGGGCGTGCCGGCGGGCTCGAAGTCGCGCGTGTCGGCCGGGACGTCGGAGCGCGGGGTGAAGCCGTTGCTCTGGCCGCCCCCGCCGTCCTCGCGGCTGCCGAGGAACTGCACGGAGTCGGCGATGATGTCGACGGCCTGGCGCTTGTGGCCCTCCGGCGTGTCCCACTCTCGCCACTCGAGGCGGCCGTCGATGGCGACCGGGCGGCCCTTGGAGAGGAAGCGCGCGCAGTTCTCGCCCTGGGCGCCCCAGACGGTCACGTCGAAGAAGTTGGGCTTGTCGACCCACTCGCCGCTGGCGTCCTTGCGGCGGGTGTTGGTCGCGATCCGCAGGCTGCAGACGGGCGTGCCGCCCGACGTGGCGCGGAGCTCGGGATCACGCGTGAGGTTGCCCGTGAGGACGACGCGGTTGATGTTGGTGGCGGCCACGGAGGCTCCTTTCGGCTGCTTCAGGCACTCGAAACTTGGTGGACGCCGAGTCTAGGGGCGGGGTCGGCGGCTTCGGCCCACCCGCCGCATGTTGCGACGATTAATTGGCACTTCTGTGACAAAGGCCGGCAGTGGCGACACGAAGGGGGCCGCGCCGAACGCTGCGGCGGCGCCGCGGTCAGGCGGGCTCGTCGTCGTCGCCCGGCGCCGCGGCGGGGGCGGCCGCTGCGACGGCGGCGGGGCGGAGATCCGGCGGGGGCGGGGTGCCCGGCCGGAGCTTGATGATCCGGAAGCGGAGGATGCCGTCCGTGATCTTCAGGTTGTGGTCGAGCTGCTCGAGCAGCGAGGTCGGCCCGTGGAACTGCAGCAGGTGGTAGTCGGCCTCGCTCTGCTTGCGGACCTCGTAGACCGTCGGGCGGACGCCCCAGTCGTGTCGGCCGACGATCTCGCCCGCGCGATCGACCGCGTCCTCGACGTTCGCGAGGATGGTGTCGCGCCGCTCCTGCTCGATCGAGTTGTCAAGCAGGAGGATGAGGTCGTAGAGCGGGGCTTCGGTCGCCATTGCGGCGGTGGATCCTAGCAATGCGGGGCGAAGCGGCCGGGCCGTTCGCCTACCGGTGCCATGGGACTCGACCTGCTCCGCCGGATCCGCTGGGGCAACGTCGGACGGCTCGCGGGAGCGGCCGCGCTGGTCGCCGCCGTGGTGGCCTGGCCGCGCCTCGCGCCACCCGAGCCGGCGCTGCCGGAGAGGGCCGCCCGGCCGCTCGACGGGCTCGGGGCCGCGCCCGCGGCCATCCCTCCACCCGAGCTGCTGCTCGCGACGCCGCCGAAGGTGCGCGGACGGCCCGGCGGCAGGCCGCGGCGGTCCCATGCCAGGGCGAGGCGCGAGAAGTCTGAGGAGGTGCGGCCGGGTGACGGTGGGCGAGGCGCGAAGCGCCGGCGTCCGCGGCGGACGAGCGGTCGCCGCGAGCCCGGGTCCGGCGCCCCGCATGCGACGCCGCCGGAGAGTGCGCCCGTCGAACCGCCGGCAGCTGGAGGGGGCGGTGGTGGCCGTCGGCGAGACACGGCGCCGGCCGGCCCGTCGGGTGGAGGCGATCCCGCGGAAACGGAGTTCGGGTTCGAGCGCGGGTGAGGCAGGCCTGGGGCGTCCACGAACGTCAGCTGCGGCAGGTGGGGAGGTGAGGCGTGCCGGCCCCCGGGGCGGAACGTCAACTGCGGCTGGGTGGGGAGGTTGGGGTGCCGGTCGGGGTGGTCGGCCTCGGGCGGGCGGTCAAGCCGGGATTACGTGAATCTCGATGCGCGCTGGTTCGCCCGAATCCACGTAAATGCTCTAGACGAGCACTTACGTGGATTTCGATGATCGCCGGCTCGCCGAAATCCACGCAACACCGGCTTGACGGCACATCGGGTGTATCTCGACGACCCGCTCGGCGCCGAGATACACCCTTTGCTCCTAGACGAAGCATTAGGTGTATTTCGATGATCGCGGCCGCGCCCGGATACACCTAACTCCCCTAGACGAGGAGAAAGGTGTATCTCGATGCCGCCGGGCGCGCCCGGATACACCAAACTCCCCTTCCTCGCGCCGCGAAAGGCTCCCCAACCTCCCTACCCAGCCGCAGTTGACGTTCGCCGGGGCTGACGGCGCACCGGTCGGCTCCCCAGCTTCCCTACCCAGCGCCGTTGACGTTCGCCGGAGGCCGACCGCGCCGATCGGCTCCCCAGCCTCCCTACCCAGCCGCCGTTGACGTTTGCCGGAGCCCACCGCACCGCACGGCGCGCCCCTACCGGCCTACCCAGCCGCAGCTGACGTTCGCCGGCGGGTACCGCTACGCCGAGGCCGCTGCGCCGCGGGCCTTTGCCCGGATGTCGGCGATCTGCTCGTCGATCCAGTCCCCCGGATCGCGCGAGGTCACGATCTCCTTGAGCCCGGCCGCACGCCGAGCGCGCGACTCGGGGGACATCGTCAAGGCTGCGTAGATCGCGTCGGCGAGCTCCTGCACGTCGAAGGGGTTCACCGACAGGGCGAACTCGCCGAGCTCCTCGTGCGCGCCGGTGTTCTCGCTCAGGATCGAGACCCCGTCGCGCTCGTTCACCAGCGGTCCCTCCTTGGCCACCAGGTTCATGCCGTCGAACATCGCGTTGACCATCATCACGTCGTAGTGCTTGTAGGAGGCCACGGCCTCCTCCAGGTCGTCACGCAGCTTCAGGTCGATCGGCATCCAGTCCGGCGTCCCGTGGCGGTGGTTGACGACCGCCACGAGCGCCTCGATCTTCTCCAGGTACTCGGCGTACTCCGGCACGTCCGTCCGCGACGGCATCAGCTGCGCGGTGAACGTGATCCGCTCGACGAACTCGGGATGCTGCTCCAAGAAGATGTCGAAGGCCGTGAACCCGCGCAGCACGTTCTTCGAGAGATCCGCGCGGTCGACGCGCAGGATCGAGTAGTCGCGCTGCCGGCGCATCACCTGCTCCTCGAACTCCGCCACGCCGGGCCGGCGCGCCACCGCCCGCGTCGCCTCGTAGTCGATCGGCAGCGGATAGGCGCGCACCCACACGTCGCGGTCGCCGCAGTGCACGACGCCGCGCTCCATGTCGACCTCGAGCTCCATCAGGTCGCGGCAGCACTGCAGGAAGTTGCGGCGGTACGAGCGCGTGTGGAAGCCGACGATGTCGTTGGCCAGCAGGCCATCGAAGATCGCCGTCCGGACCTCGCTCGGGAGCACCCGCCAGGCGTCCGGCTGTGTCCACGGGATGTGGACGAAGTGGTGCAGGAAGACGTCCGGCCGCTCGCGCCGGACCATCTCCGGGAGCGTGTAGAGGTGGTAGTCGTGCACCATCACGAGCGGCTCGGAGAGGTCCGCGATCTCCTCCAGCACCGCCTGCGCCAGGTCGTCGTTGACCGCGTTGTAGCCCTCGTAGAAGGCGTCGACCTCGTGGCGGCGGATGTCCGGCGCGTTGCTCAGGTCCCACAGGTAGTGCTGGATGAACCAGAGCATCGGGTTGGCGATGATGTTGTAGAAGCGGTCGTAGGCCTCGGGGTCCGAAGCCACGAAGCGCACGTGGTACGTACCGCCCTCGGGCGCCTCGACCTCGAACGGCCGCCCGCCCTCGCGGGACGACTGCTCGACGTCCCCGTCGGTCATCGCCGAGGCGATCCAGATCGCGTCGCGGTGGGAGGCCAGGCCCGTCAGAGCCGTCACCAGCCCGCCCGTGCCGCGCTTGATCGAGCCGTCGTCCTGGTACGTGACAGGCCCCCGGTTGGAGACCAAAACCAATGGCGCAGCCATAACTACAACTCCGCTCCGCGTGCGCTAGGCAATGCGGACGTTCCGTATCGACCCATTCCGTTCATCCAAGCAGACGTCGGAAGATCTTCAGATAGTCGCGCAGGTAGCGCGGGGTGAGGAAGTGCGCGCGCACGTGCTCCTTGCCGGTCCGCCCCAGGGTCTTACCCAGCGCGGGGTCCTCGAGAATCGCCAGCGTCCGCGCTGCACACTCCTCCGGGGTGTCGACGAGATAGCCCGACTCCCCGTCGCTGACCTGCAAGGGGATCCCGCCCACGTTGCCGCCGATGAACGGCCGCCCCTTCCACAGCGCCTCCGACACCGTCAACCCGAAGCCCTCGCGCGTGGACTTCTGGATCACGACCTCGGCGAGCGACTGGAAGGCGTTGACCTCGATCGCCCCCACGTTGTTGAAGTTGTTCAAGATGTGAATGTCGGGATCGTCGCCCGCGTGCGCGAGCGTGGAGTTGTAGAAGTCCCACCCCTCGGGGTCGTCGGAGGCCATCGAGCCGACGAGCGCGAGCTGCACGTCGGGCCGCGCCTCCTTCACGACACGGTACGCGTCGATCACCCCCAACGGGTCCTTCCACGGGTCGAAGCGCGACACCTGGCAGATCATGGGCCGCGAGACGTCGATCCCGAACTGCCGGCACACGAAGGTCGCGTCCTCGACCGACAGCGCCATGTTCTTCGGCGCCAGCGGGTCGATCGCCGGCGGGACGATGTTCACGCCGCCGTCGAGGCCGGCCGGGACGTAGCCGGCGACGTGGAAGAGCGACTGCGGGTAGCGCTCGATGTACGGCAGCAGGCGCTCCATCGTCGCCGGGTTGGGCGTCGACACGTCGATGTGGCAGCGCCACACCCAGCCCTCCGCCTTCTCCGGCGCGAGCGAGACGATCGCCGCGGGCTGGGGATCGTGGACGATGCAGACGTCCCACCCGCGGGAGAGCTCGCGCGCGTTCATCTCGTTGTACTGCCCCCACGTCGCCCACTGCTCGTCGGTGAGGTCCTGCGGGCTGCCCTGCAGCGCGTTGTGCATGATCTTCGTGGCGTTGAAGAACTCCTCGCGCCCGTAGATCACCTGCCACTCGACCTCGAGCCCGATGTCGCGCATCAGCGGCACGAGCGTGTACAGGATCTCCGACACGCCGCCGCCGAACGCGGTCGCGCTCAGATGGACGACGCGGCGACCCTTCAGCGGCTCGGCCAGCTCGCGGATCTCCTCCACCAAGGGGCGACCGACGAGATGCGTGTAATCGGTGAGTGACTTGGCAGCGAGCGCTACGGGTTGCAGCACGCGCGAAACCTACCGCCCGGCGCTGTCGCCAAGCGGTCGCTCGTCGAGGCGCACGGTGATCCGCTCGGTGTCGCCGTCGCGATGCACCTCGAGCGGGACCTCCTCGCCCGGCTCGAACGCGGCGATCCGGTCGGCGAGCTCGGCGGAGTCCTCGACGGCCTCGCCGTCGACCTTGGTGATCACGTCACCGCCGGGCCGGTACTCGGTGGCCTGGAAGGAGACCGGGGAGCCGCCGCCGCGGATGCCGGCCTCGTCGGCCGGGCCGCCGGCGTTGACCGTCTGCACCCACGCCCCGCGCTCGACGTCGAGCCGGAAGCGGTCGACGAGCTGCGGGAACAGCTCGACCGAGGAGACGCCGAGGTACGCGTAGCGCGCCTCGCCCTCCTTGCGCAGCATGTCGAGCGAGCGCTTGACGGCGTCGACGGGCACCGCGTAGCCCACGCCCTCGCTGCCGCCGGAGTTGGTCTTGATCTGCTGGTTGACGCCGATCACGCGGCCTTCGCCGTCGACCAGCGGGCCGCCGGAGTTGCCGGGGTTGATCGCGGCGTCGGTCTGGATCGCGCCCGAGATCTGGAAGCTGGTCAGCGACTGGATCGAGCGGTCGACCGCGGAGATGACGCCGACGGACAGCGACTGCTGCTCGCCGAACGGCGAGCCGATCGCGGCCACGGGCTCGCCGACCTCGACGCTCGCGCTCTCGCCGAGCGGAAGCGGGCGCAGCTTCAGCCCGCCGGGATCGAGGCGCAGCAGCGCGATGTCGGCGTTCGGGTCGTCGCCGACGATCTTGGCGGGGACCTGGTTGCCGTCGGCGAACTCGACGAAGACCTGCCGCGCTCGCCGCCGCGCCTCGCCCTCGCCGGTGGTCACGACGTGCGCGTTGGTCGCGATCTCGCCCTCGCCGTTGAGCACGAAGCCGGAGCCGACGCCGCTGCCGCCCTCGCCGCCGCCGAGCGCGGAGTCGAGGCCGCCCTCGCCGAAGATCGAGATCACGGTCACCACGCCGGGCGCCTCGCTCTCGTAGATCGCCTTGGCGTCGAAGCCGCCCTCGTCGCCGAGGCCCTCGACGACTTCGACGCGCGTGGGCGGGGACTCGCCGTCGCCGCTGCCCTCGGAGCGGGGCGCCGCGTCGTCGTCGCCTCCGCCGCAGCCGGCGAAGACGAGCGCCAGCAGCGCGACCAGCAGGGCCAGCGGCCTCATCCGGGAAGCACCAGGGAGAACGTCGTCGAGCCGGGCATCGAGCGCACGGTCAGCGTGCCCTGCATGCGCTCGGCGAGCTCGCGCGCGATCGCCAGCCCGAGGCCCGCGCCCTGGGCCTGCTCGTTGGAGGTGAAGAACGGTTCGAAGATGTGAGGCATGTTCTGTCGCTTGATCCCTAGGCCCTTGTCGGAGACCTCCAGCCGAACGTGCCCGTTCCGGCGGTCGGCCGAAACCGATACGCCCGTGCCGTTCGGCGTATGTACGAGCGCGTTGTCGAGCAGGATACGAAGCACCTGGGCCACTCGCTCAGGGTCGCATTCGAGCTCGAGCGGGTCGCCCGGGAGCTCGAGCTGCACCGCTGACTCGTGCTGATGGGCGGCGGGCGTGAACTCCCCGGCCACCTCGCGCGCGAGCTGCCCGACGTCGGTCGGCTCCGGCCGCAGCTCGAGCGCGCCGGCCTCGAGCCGCGAGAGGTCGAGCAGCTCGGTGGCAAGCTTGCGCATGCGCTCCACCTGGCCGCGCAACTGGTCGAGGAACTGCCGCCGCGTCTCCTCGTCGAGGTCCTCGTCGGCGAGCAGCTCCAGAAAGCCGCCGAGCGAGAAGATCGGCGTGCGCAGCTCGTGCGACGCCGAGGCGATGAACTGCTTGCGCGCGCGGTCGAGGCGCGCGAGCTGGTTCTGCATGTCGTCGAACGCGGCCGCGAGCTGCCCGAGCTCGTCGTCGGAGTCGGCGCGGATCGGGTTCGAGAAGTCGCCCGCCGCGACCTTGCGCGCCGCCTGCTCGAGCCGCGCCACGCGCTGGGAGAGAGCGCGCGCGACGAGGTAGCCGGCGAGCAGCGCCACCACGAGCGCGATCCCGCCGGAGATCAGGATCTGGCGCCGGATCAGCGCGACGTTGCCCTCGACCTCGTCGAGCGGGTCGGCGAACACCGCCACGCCCTTGACGTTCTCGCCCTGGATCAGCGGGTACGCGACGACGGCGTGCGGCCCGACCGGCGGCGACGCGGTGACCGACACCGGTCGCCTCGACGTGGCCGCGTCGACGGCGGTCGACGTGACGTCGTCTGCGTTGATGCCGCCCTCCGGCGCGCTGTCGTTCTTGGAACCGAGCGCGAGCGGCTCATCCTTGCTGACCCGCGCGAAGATCACCACTTCGGCGCTCGACCCGACGGCGGCGGCGGTCACGGCGCGGTCTCGCAGCGGCTGCTTGGCGTTGGTGTTGTCGTTGTACGTCGCGGCGAGGCCCATCCGGCCACCGACAAACCGCCTCGCGTCCGTAAGCAGGCTGTCGAGCTTCTGGTTGCGCAGGCGCTCCTCGAGCCGCGGCGTGACCGTGAGGTAGATGGTCCCGATGGCGCCGAGGACGATCAGCCCGAACACGACCGCGAGCCGGTTCCGCAGCGACCGCAGGCCGATCATGGGTGCCTAGTCCTCGTCGTCCCGGAACCGGTAGCCGACCCCACGAACCGTGAACAGGTACTCGGGCTCCTTGGGGTCGGCCTCGATCTTCTCGCGCAGGTGGCGGATGTGGACGTCGATCGTGCGCGGGTCGCGGTACGCGGAGTCTCCCCACACGCGCGCGAGCAGCATGTCGCGCGTGAACACGCGTCCGGGCGAGCGGGCGAGCGCCGTCAGGATCTCGAACTCCACGAACGTGGTCTGCACCGAGTCGCCGTTGCGCATCACCGCGCGCTTGGTCGTGTCGATGCGCAGGTCGCGGACGGCGATCGGCTGCTCGTCGTCGTCGGCGTCCGGCCGCGCCATGCCCGCCCGCCGCAACGCGGCCTTCACCCGCGAGCGGAACTCGCGCATCGAGAACGGCTTGGTGATGTAGTCGTCGGCGCCGAGCTCGAGCCCGAGCACCTTGTCGATCTCCTCCGACTTGGCCGTCAGCATGATGATCGGCACCGTCGAGCCGTCGGCGCGCAGGCGCTTGCAGACCTCGAGCCCGTCCATCCGCGGGAGCATGAGATCGAGCACCACGAGGTCGAACGGCTGCTCGGAGAAGCGGGCGAGCGCGGCGGCGCCGTCGGACGCCTGCACCACCTCGTAGCCGTCCCGCTGGAGCGGGAACGACAGCAGGGTCTGGATCGGCTGCTCGTCGTCGACGAGCAGGATGCGGGGCGCACGATCGGTCATGGCGCTCTAGATCGAGGATAGTGAGGCGCCAGAAGTGCCGATACCCTCGAACGTAGTGCTCGACGTTCGGGTCTATCGGGCTGCCTTCCTCCCGGCGCTCGTCGCGCTGTTCGTGGCCGCGTTCTCGCTCGCCGACCGTCCCGCGCCGCTCTCGACCCCGCTGGCGGCCGACGCCTTCCGCGGCGACCGCGCCTTCGGCGGCCGCGCGCCGCTGCGCAACTCGCTGACCGAATTGGGGCGCTCGTTCCCCCGGCGGCTGCCGGGATCGGCCGATGACGCCGCGCTCTCGGACCGCGTGGCCGACACGCTCGGCGCCGCCGACCGCACCGGGCGGCCGTCGTTCGAGGTCACGCGCGAGCGGGCCGGCGAGGTCGAGACCGTGATCGGCGTCCGGCCCGGGCTGTCGAGCCGGCGGATCGTGGTCGTCTCGCACCGCGACGCCGGCGGCAGCCCGGCGCTCGCCGAGCTCTCCGGCACCGCGGCGATGCTCGAGCTCGCGCGGCTGTTCCGCGCGCGCGACCTGCAGCGCACGCTCGTGCTCGTGTCGACCTCGGGCGCGACGCTCGGTTACACGGGCGCGAAGGCGTGGGCGGAGGACGTCGACGCCGGAAGCGTCGATGCCGTGCTCGTGCTCGGCGACCTCGCAAGCGCGCGCGTCGCCAAGCCGTGGGCGGCGTCGTGGTCGCTCGGCGGAGGCCCCGCGCCGCTCGGGGTGCAGCGCACGGTCGAGCAGGCGCTGCGCGCCGAGGCCGGGCCCCCCGGCGGCAGTCGCGCGACCGCGCAGTGGGCGCACCGGGCGCTGCCGTTCACGGTCTCCGAACAGGGCGTGATGGCGGAGGCCGGGTTGCCCGCGGTCTTCATCGGGGCGTCGGGCGAGCGCGGCCCGGCCGCGGGCGCCCGCGTCCGGGCAGGGCGCCTCGAGCGCATGGGCCGCGCCGTCCTGCGCACGGTCACCGCGATCGACGCCGCGCCCGCCGCGGAGCCGTTCGCCGGCGGGACCGACGGCATCGTGACGATGCGCAACGTGCTGCCCGACTGGGCGGTCCGCCTGCTCGTCGGGACGCTGCTGCTCCCCGCGTTCCTCACTGCGCTCGACGGCTTCTTCCGCGTGCGCCGGCGGCGACTCGCGGTGGCGCCATGGTTCGCGTGGCTGGCCGTCGCGGGCGCGCCGCTCCTGCTGGCATGGGGGTGGACGCGGGCGCTGGGTCTGACGAGCGCGCTCGAGGTGACCGAGGCGCCGGTGCTGCCGCTCCCGGCGCTGGAGCGATCCGGTGCGCTTGCGCTCGGCTCGGTCGTGCTCGTGCTCGCGCTCGGCTGGTTCGGCGTGCGCCCGCTCGTGCTCGCGCGCGCGGGCGTGCGCGAGAACCCCGCCGGAGGCGGCCTGGCCGGGGCGATGGGCGCCGTGCTGTGCGTGCTCGCTGCCGGCGTGTGGGCGGTCAACCCGTACGCCGCAGCGCTGCTGCTGCCTGCGGCTCACCTCTGGCTGTTCGCCGCCGCGCCGCAGACGCGGCTGCGCGGCTGGGCGGGCGCCGCCGCGGTGGCCGGCGGGCTGCTCCCGTTCGCGCTGCTGGCGCTCGCCTACTCGCAGGCGCTGGCGCTGAACCCGCTCGAGCTCGCGTGGATGGCGCTGCTGAGCGCGGCCTCGGGACAGCTCTCGTTCGCCGTCGCCGTGGTGGCGGCGACGGTGCTGGCGTGCGCGGCCGCCGTCGTGGCGATCATGCGCACGCGTCAGCGGGCCGCCGCCGAGGTCGGCCCCGAGCCGCTGCGCACGCGCGGCCCGGTGACGTACGCCGGCCCCGGGTCGCTCGGTGGCACGGAGTCGGCGCTGCGCCGATGACGCTCGCCGCGCCGCGTGCGTCGCGTCTCCGCCGCGCGCTGCGGGTGCTCTCCAGCGTGTTGATCGTCTGCGGCGTTGTGCTGCTCGCCGACGCCGCGGCGACCGTCCTGTGGCAGGAGCCCATATCGGCGGTGTACGCGCACTTCCGCCAGCGGGCGCTCGACGACCGGCTGGAGCGGATCGGCGGCGAGCCGCTGCGGCCGGCCGAGCAGCGCGCGCTGACGCGGATCCCCGATCCGCGCCGTCGCCTCGCGTTCCGCGCCCGCGCGCTCGAGCGGCGCATCGATCCCGGCGACCCCATGGGCCGGATCGTGATGCCGTCGATCGGCGTCTCGGACGTGTTCGTCGAGGGGACGGGCGCGGGCGATCTGCGCGCCGGCCCCGGCCACTATCCCGGCACGCCGTTCCCGGGCGAGCGCGGGACGGTGGCGATCGCCGGCCATCGCACGACCTACGGCGCGCCGTTCCGGCACGTCGACCGCCTCGAGCGGGGCGACCGGATCGAGCTGCGGATGCCGTACGGGCGCTTCACGTACGTCGTCGAGCGGACGCGGATCGTGCCGCCGACCGAGGTCTCGGTCACCGATCGCGTCGCCTTCGACCGGCTCGTGCTGTCCGCGTGCCACCCGCTCTACTCCGCCGCCCGGCGGATCGTCGTGTTCGCCCGGTTGCGCGACGCGCGATGATTCGGGTGGCAACCCCATCGGGGCATCCGGCGCACGTGACGACCTATATCCACATGACAGCTCTCGCAGCCCGATATGAGCCCGGCACCGGACGCCGGTTCGGGCAGAAAGGGTCACGGAAGGCGCACATGAACCAGATTCGCGAACGCATCGAGCGCGGCGAGTACACGGTGGACTCCGCCGCGGTGGCCGCGGCCATCATCCGTGCGCATACCCGCGCCAGCGCGCAGCCGCGGGAACGCCGCTCCAGCGCACGCCCGGCTCGCCGTCCACCGCGCGACCGATCCAGCTGACGCGGCCGACGGCCTCGGCCGCCGCGCGCGCCGCCTCGGGCACGCAGAAGCACAGCTCGTAGTCCTCGCCGCCGGTGGCGGCGAGCTCGGCGGGCGAGATCCCGAGAGCGCGCGCGACGGCGGCCGTCTCCGGCGCGATCGGCAGCGCGGTGGCCTCGAGCTCGAGGGCGACGCCGCTGGCGCGCGCGAGGCGCAGCGCGTCGAGCGCCAGCCCGTCGGAGAGGTCGAGCATCGCGGTGGCGCCGGCGCCGGCCAGCGCGCGGCCCTCGGTCAGCCGCGGCCACGGCCGCAGGTGGCGCTCGACCGGCGCCCCGGAGGCGCGGCCGTCGAGCACCGCGAGCGCGGCGGCGGACGCGCCGAGGTCGCCGGTCACGCCCACGAGGTCGCCGGGGCGCGCGCCGTCGCGGCCGACCAGCTCGTCCTCGCTGCCCGCCCAGCCGACGACCGTGACGGCGATCGTCAGCGCCGGGCCGGCGACGAGGTCGCCGCCGGCGATCGTGGTGCCGGTGTCGGCCGCCAGCGCCTCGGCGCCCTCGTGCAGGGCGAGCACGTCGGCGTCGGCGAGGCCGGGCGGGACGACGACCGACAGGTACGCCTCGCCCGGCTCGGCGCCCATCGCCGCGAGGTCGGACAGCGCTCCGGCGAGCGCGCGGTGGCCTGCGTCGCGCGCCGTCCAGCCCTGGCCGAGCCGGAAGTGCGTCCCGTCGACCATCACGTCCGTCGACACGGCGGCCACGCCGCCGGCGCGCACGATCGCGCAGTCGTCGCCCAGCCAGCGCAGCACGCGCGAGCCCGGCCGGCGCTCGAGGACGCCCGCGATCGCCTCGATCAGCCCGAGCTCATCGATGTCGATAGACGATGCGCGCCCGGTTGAGGTCGTAGGGCGAGACCTCCACGCGCACCCGGTCGCCGGGCAGGATGCGGATCCGGAAGCGGCGCATCTTCCCCGCCACGTGCCCGAGGACCTCGTGGCCGTTGTCGAGCTGCACCCGGAACATGGCGTTCGGGAGCGCCTCCATCACCTCGCCCTCGAACTCGACCTTCTCTTCCTTCGTCAAGACGGGCCGTTTATACCACCGGCTTACGGCGGTGTCTCGCCGTCGCCGTCCCCGCCGGGCGGGCCCTGCGGCGGGGCTTCGTACTGCTCGGGGTCGAACTCGGTCCCGCCCGACGGGTCGCCGGTGGCGGGCGGGGTGGCGGGGTCCGGCGTCGGAGCCTCGGGCGTCGTGTCGTCCTCGCCGTCGCCGAAGCCGAGCTTGCCGCCGCCGTTGCTCGAGTACTCACCGGAGAACGGCGACGAGCTGAACGGCACCTTGGGCAGCGGGAAGTCGCCGCAGAAGCCGCCGATGACCGACTTCATGTACGCGCCCCAGATCGCCGCCGGGAACGTGCCGCCGTCGACGTTGCCGCCGAAGAAGAGGCCGTTCATCTGCGTGCGGTCGTTGGGGTAGCCGACCCACACGGCCGTCGACAGGCGCGGCGTGAAGCCGGCGAACCAGGCGTCGGTGTTGAGGTCGGTCGTGCCGGTCTTGCCGGCGGCCGGGCAGCCCGTCGCGGCGCGCCCGCCGGTGCCGCGCTGGATGTTCTGCTGCAGGATCTTCGTCGCCTCGTAGGTCATCCCGTCCTCGAACACCTTCGTGCGCTTGACGCGCCAGCGGCGCGGGAGCTTGACCTTCGGCCGGCCCGCGAACTCGACCTTGGTGATCGCGGTCGGACGGGGGCGGTAGCCGCCGGACGCGATCGTGGCGTAGGCGTTGGCCATCTCGAGCGGGGACACGCCCTCCTCGAGGCCGCCGAGCGACTCGGCGGGGTAGCCCTTGACGTGCTCGCGCCGGATGCCCATGTCGACCGCCGTGTCGGCCACGTTCTGGGGCCCGAGGTCGAGCGCGAGCTGGATGAAGACCGAGTTGTCGGACCGGATCGTGCCCTCGACGAGGTTCATGTTGCCGCCGCTCGTGCCGCCGTACGTCTTGACCTCGAACGGCGGACCGAACTTGGGGTCGTTGATCCGCGTGGGGGAGACCGACGTGTAGCGCGTGCTGTGCGGGTTCACGCCGTTGCGCAGCGCGGTCATCAGCGCCATCGTCTTGAACGACGAGCCGGGCTGGCGCTCGCCCTGGGCGGCGAGGTTGAACTTCGAGTCCGCGTAGTCGCCGGACGAGGCCATCGCGAGGATGTAGCCGTTGCGCGGGTTGAGCGTCACCAGCGCCGACGACGGCCCGATGTCGCCCATCTGCGAGCTGATCGCCGCGCGCGCCTTGTCCTGCATGTCGAGGTCGATCGTCGTGTGCACGACGAGGCCCCCGAGCTTGACGGTCTGCGGGCCGT
The DNA here is from genome assembly GCA_963789005.1 of uncultured Solirubrobacteraceae bacterium. GTDB lineage: Bacteria > Actinomycetota > Thermoleophilia > Solirubrobacterales > Solirubrobacteraceae > DASSUW01. The sequence goes on along the minus strand of CAWBIZ010000011.1, from coordinate 251,523 downwards.
ACTCCTTGATCAGCTCGTCCTTGACGTAGTCGAAGAAGTAGCTCTCGCGGCGGCGGCTGAAGTAGTCGGACGGGTTGAGGTTGAGCCCGCGGTTCATCGCCTTGCGGGCCTGCTCCGCAGTGATCATCTCGAGCTCGGCCATCTTGCCGAGCACCGCGTTGCGGCGGCGCTTGGCGCCCGGCCCGTTGGTGATCGGCGAGTACTGCGACGGCGCCTGCGGCAGGCCGGCGAGCAGCGCCGCCTCGTGCAGCTTGAGCTTCTTCGCGCGCTTGTTGAAGTAGATCCGCGCAGCGGCCTCGGCACCGATCGCCGTCTGCCCGCCGACGGTCCCGTACGGCACGGTGTTGAGGTAGCGCTCGAGGATCCACTCCTTGCTGTTCTCGTTCTCGAGCTCCTCGGCGAGCTTGGCCTCGCGGATCTTGCGCTTGTAGCCCGCGAGGCCGGAGCGTGAGCGGTCGGCGGTGTAGAGGTTCTTGACCAGCTGCATCGTCAGCGTCGAGCCGCCCTGGACGGTCTCGCGGCTGGCGAAGTTCTCGACGGCGGCGCGCACGATCGACTCGTAGTCGACGCCCTTGTGACGGTAGAAGCGCTCGTCCTCGATCGCGATCGTCGCGTCGCGCAGCACCTTCGGGAGGCGACGGCCGGGCACTGGTCGGCTGAGGTCGTCGGCGGAGATGAACCCCAGGCGCGTGCCGTCGGCGGCGAGGACCTCGGTGTTGGATCCGGGGTCGCGGGGCTTGAGCGAGCTCAGCTCGGGCGACGACGCGGCGACGGCGACGACCCAGCCCACGACCGAGAGCCCGCCGATGCCGATGACGATCAGGACGATCATCATGGCCAGCAGGGCCTGGGACCGATGGCGATGGCGACCGCTGCCGCGGCGGCGTCGCCTGTAGCGTTGCGAGCGGCTCATAGAAGGACGTTCGCGGGGGCGGCGCGAACCATCCAGGATAGCTTCACCCGGCCGCTTCGAAACCCTCCAACAGCCCTTCCTCGCGCAGGCGCGCGTGACACCGCGCGAGCAGGTCCGCCTCGCGGGCGCCGCGGTCGGGCGGCGGCACGCGCTCGCCGCCGACGGCGAGGCGCACGCCCCACGGCACCGTCTCGGCGACGGTCACGTCGGCCCCGGTGGCCTCGCGCAGCACGGCGACGGCGCGCTCGGCGTCGGCGCCCGCGGGGATCCAGACGGCGACGTCGAGGCCGACCGCGTCGCCCGCCAGCGTCTCGTTGACGATCACGCTCGAGGCGAGCTTCTCGTTCGGGATCACGATCCGCTCGCTCGCGCCGGTGCGCAGGATCGTGTAGTTGAGCCGCACGTCCTCGACGACGCCGTAGTGGTCCTCGAACGTGATCCAGTCGCCGACGCGGATCGGCTGGGTGACGGCCAGCATCACGCCGGCGACGACGTTGGCGAGCGTCTGGCGGGCGGCGAAGCCGATGATCGCGGCGGCGACCACGCCGGAGGCGAGCAGGCTGGCCGCGATCCGGTTGACGCCGTCGAACTGCGAGAGGGCGAGCGCGATGCCGATCAGCAGGATCAGCGCGTACGCGAGCCGGCGCACGAAGCGCAGCCGCGTGTCGGCCTCGCGCGAGAGCTCGCGCCGCCGCAGCACGCGGCTGACGACGAACACCGCGGCTAGCGCCAGGACCACCACGACCGCGGTGACGATCCAGTTCTGCGTAGAGGCCGCTGCGAAGACGCCTAGGGTCATGAGCGTGGCGCAGGCTATCCAGGCGGTGCTCGTCGACGCGCTCGGCACGCTCGTGCATTTCGAGCCGCCGGCGCCGCTGCTGCGCGCGGCGCTGCGCGAGCGGCACGGGATCGAGGTGTCCGAGGCGGCGGCCGAGGCTGCCGTGCGCGCCGAGATCGCGTTCTACCGCGCGCACCTGCACGAGGGACGCGACGCCGGCTCGCTGGCCGACCTGCGCCGCCGCGCCGCCGAGGCCATGCGGCCCGCGCTCGGCGTGGGCGCCCCGACCGGCGTGCTGACCGACGCCCTGCTGGCCGCCCTGCGCTTCCACGCCTACCCGGACGCGGCACCCGCGCTGCGCGAGCTGCGCGCGCTCGGGCTGCGGGTCGTCGTCGTCTCCAACTGGGACCACTCGCTGCACGAGCGGCTCGAGGAGACCGGCCTGGCGCCGCTCGTCGACGGCGCGGTCGCCTCGGCCGAGGTCGGCGCTGCCAAGCCCGCGCGCGCCATCTTCGAGCGCGCGCTCGAGCTGGCGGGGGCGCCCGCGGACGCCGCGCTGCACGCCGGCGACTCGCCCGACGCGGACGCGGCGGGTGCGCTCGCGGCCGGCCTGCGCGCCGTGCTCGTGGCTCGCGACGGCGCGGCTGCCGGCCCGCCGGGCGTACCGGTCATCGCGTCGCTGGCCGAGCTCCCGGCCCTGTGCGAATACCCTGAGGTTGCCCGATGACGAGCGTTCCGCCCTCCTTCCAGCACCCGGGTCCGCCGCCGGTGCGGCCCGAGCTGCCGGACGGTGCTCCCATCCCCGAGATGCCGCCCGAGGGCGACCTGCCGACCGTCGGCGTCCCGGTGTGGGCGCCGTTCGCGGCCGTCCTGGGCGCGTTCGCCGGCGTGCTCGTCGCCGGGATCTTCGTCGGCCTGGCGATCGGCATCGGGGGCGGCGGCACCGCCGACCTCGACGACTCCGACGGCCTCACGATCGGCCTCACGCTCGTCCAGGACGGGCTGCTGATCGCCGCCTCGATCCTCACCGTGTGGTGGATCGCCGGCCGCCTGACGCCCGCGACGTTCGGGCTGCGCGTGCCGGCGGTGAGGACCGCGCTCGGCTGGACGCTGGCCGCCTACGCGGCGTTCTGGGTGGCGGCGATCGTCGTCGGGGTCGCGTTCGGCAACCCGGAGGAGCAGGACATCGTCACCGACCTCAAGGCCGAGGACTCGTTCGCCGTGCTCGCCGGGTTCGGGGTCATGACCTGCGTCGTGGCGCCGATCGCCGAGGAGTTCTTCTTCCGCGGCTTCATGTACCGCGTGCTCGCGGAGCGGACCAACGTGGCGGTGGGGGCTCTGGTCACCGGCGCGGTGTTCGGGCTCGTCCATCTCCCCAGCGGCGACCTCGTCGGCGTGCTCGTGCTCAGCCTCTTCGGCGTCGCCCTCTGCCTGGTGCTCTGGAAGACGGCGTCCTTGATTCCGTGCATCATGTTGCACGCGTTTCACAACTCGATCTCGTTCGGCTTCACGAAGGAGCTGCCCTGGTGGGGATTTCTCTTGCTCATCGCCGGGAGCGTCATGACGACGCTCGCCCTGTCGCTGGTCGCCATGCGCGCCGTGCCCTCGGCACAGCGCTCGCGGGCCTGACCGCGATCGCGCTGCTGCCGGCGGCCGCCGCGGCGCAGACGCCACCACCGGCTCCGGTGCCCGCCGAGGGCACGATGAGGCTCCAGCTCGAGGACGTGCATCGCGACGGCAAGCGCCGCGTCGCGATCACGCGCGAGAAGTTCGGCGTGCGCGGCTTCGTGCGCCCGTACGTCGCGGGCCAGAAGGTCGAGGTCAGGTTCCTGCGCAAGGGCCGCGTGATCCACACCGTCACCAAGCGGCTGCGGCCGGTCAACGGCGGGCGCGCCGGCTCGTTCCTGACCGCGTACCGCGCGCGGCGGGCGGGACCGATCGCGGTGCGGGCGATCCACGAGGCGACGCCGGAGCTGGCCGTCGTCCGCGCGCCGGCGCAGTGGCTGGCCGTGCTCGGCCCCGACCTCAGCTCGCGCACGATGGTCCGGCTGTTCCAGAAGGGATTGGCGAAGTTGCACTACGCGGTGCCGCGCAGCGGCTCGTTCGACAGCGGCACGGCGAGAGCGGTGATGGCGTACCGCAAGGTCCGCGGGATGGCCCGCACGTACTCGGCGACGCGCGAGATCGTGCGCGACGTGCTGCGCGGGCGCGGCGCGTTCGACGTCCGCTACCCGCGGGACGGACGCCACGTCGAGGCCGACCTCTCGCGCCAGGTGATGGCGCTGATCGAGGGCGACAAGGTGCGCCGGATCTACCACATCTCCTCCGGCTCGCCGTACACGCCGACGGTGCTCGGCCGCTTCCGCGTGTACCGCAAGTCGCCGGGGACGAACGCCAAGGGCATGGTCCACTCGACGTACTTCATCGGCGGCTACGCGATCCACGGCTACCACTCGGTGCCGACGTTCAACGCCAGCCACGGGTGCCTGCGGGTGCCGATCCCCGACGCGTGGTCGATCTACCAGTGGGTCGGGATGGGCGACGTCGTGCGCGTGTACCCGTAGTGGCGGATGCCCGGCAGACGCTGATCGAGGAGCTGCGCCGCCACGCGCTCGTCGTCGGGGAGGTGACCCTGACCTCGGGGGCGACGGCGCAGTACTACGTCGACGCCAAGCGGGCCGTCCTGCGGCCCGCCGGCTTCGCCGCGCTGGCCGAGCTGGTGGCGGCCTACGCGGCGCAGTGGGAGGCGACCGCCGTCGGCGGCCTGACGATGGGCGCCGATGCCCCCGCCTGCGCCGCGCTCGCCGGCGGCGCCGACGTCAAGGCCTTCTTCGTCCGCAAGGAGACCAAGCAGCACGGCCTCCAGCGCAAGGTCGAGGGTCCGCCGCTGGAGCCCGGCGAGCGCTGCCTGATCGTCGAGGACGTCGTGACCACGGGAGGCTCGACCGTCGAGGCGATCGGAGCCGTCCGCGCCGCCGGCCACGAGGTCTGCGGAGTCATCACGATCCTCGACCGCCTCGCGGGGGGAGCCGACGCGATCGTCCGCGCCGCCGACGGAGCGCCCTACGAGCCGCTCGCCACGATCGACGACGTCTACCCGGACCGCCCGGATCGCTGAAGCGCCCCGAGCTGGATTCGAACCAGCGGCCTACTCCTTAGGAGGGAGTCGCTCTATCCGGCTGAGCTATCGGGGCTTAACCCCAGCGTAATCGTTGCCGCCGGCGCCGGGCTATCCTCAGCGCCAGAAGCCGCGGCTCGCCGTGGCAGGGAACAACTATGTGACCGGCGCACTTCCGAGTGCGCCAGAACGGGATCGAGGGGTTGGGAAGCCGGGTAGGTTTTCCGATCTTAACGGGGAATACGTGCCGAGGCGCGCGTGGGACGCGCGCTCTTGGAGAGGGGTACAACTGACCATCGCAGCACCCACCCGATGAGCACGGGCGCAGGCGCCAGCGACCTCCTGCACGCGGAGGACAGCGGCCTCGACGAGATCGTCCGGGGCGAGCAGGCGGTCGCCGCGCGGTCGCCGCTCCAGCTCTTCTGGCGGCGGTTCCGGCGCGACCGCGTGGCCATGGTCGCGCTCGCGTTCATCGTCGTGCTGATCGTGGTCGCGATCTTCGCCGGCCCGGTCTCGCGCCTGCTCGGCGCGCCCGACCCGAACGCGCAGTCGACCGACGCGCTCGACGACTTCGGCCTCCCGTCCGGTCCCAGCAGCGACCACTTCTTCGGCGTCGACACGATCGGCCGCGACGTCTTCGCGCGCGTGCTCTACGGCGCCCAGGTCTCGCTCACCGTCGCGTTCATCGGCACCGGCCTGTCGGTGATCTTCGGCGTCGTCCTCGGCCTGATCGCCGGCTTCTATCGAAGCTGGGCGGACACGATCATCGCGCGCTCGCTGGACATCATGCTCGCGTTCCCCGTGCTGCTGCTCGGCCTCGGGCTCGCCACTGCCTGCTCAGGCGCCGACGGCTGCGCCGGCGGGCTGCTCCAGCCCGGCCTGCCGATCGTGATCTTCATCATCGTGCTCGCGAACACGCCCTACGTCGCGCGCATCATCCGCGGGCAGGTGCTGTCGCTGCGCGAGAAGGAGTTCGTGGAGGCGTCGCGCTCGCTCGGCGCGTCCAACCGGCGGATCATGTTCCGCGACATCCTGCCGAACCTCGTGGCGCCGATCATCGTCTACGCCACGCTCTTCATCCCGGCGAACATCCTCCTCGAGGCGGCACTCTCGTTCCTCGGGGTCGGCGTCCAGCCGCCCCGCGCGTCGTGGGGGAAGATGCTCTCCGACGCCATCTCGATCTTCGCCGATGCGTGGTGGTTCATGTTCTTCCCGGGCATGGCGCTGCTGCTCACGGTCCTCGCCTTCAACCTCGTCGGCGACGGCCTCCAGGACGCGCTCAACCCCAAGGGGTCGAAGTCTCGATGACCCCCTCTCCTCCCAGCACGACCGAAACGAAAGGACGTTCCATGCGACGGTCCGCTCGATGGACACTCATCCTCGGCGCCCTGCTCGCCCTGATGCTCGGAGTCGCCGCCTGCGGCGGCGACGACGACGACTCCGGCGAGCAGGGGACGACTGCCGGCACCCCGGCTGAAGGCAAGAAGGGCGGCAAGCTCGTCGCCCTGTGGTCCGGCGACACCGACAACATCGACCCGGGCGTCACCTACTACCAGATGGGCACGCAGATCATCCGGGCGACGCAGGCGACGCCGTACGCGCCGCGGGTCGACGACGCCGCGGTCAACGAGCCGCAGCTCGCCGAGAGCGACCCGCAGGTCAGCGAGGACGGCTGCACGGTGACGGTCAAGATCAAGGAGGGCGTGAAGTTCTCCCCGCCCGTCGATCGCGTGGTGACGACGAAGGACATCAAGTACGCGATCGAGCGCGGCTTCTTCAACTCGGTCAACAACGGCTACGCCGGCCCGTACTTCGGCTCGCTCGACGGCGCCAAGGTCGGCGCCAAGCCGGGCACCAAGATCCCCGGCATCGAGACGCCGGACGACACGACGATCGTCTTCAACCTCGCGAAGGCCGAGGGCGAGGACCTGTGCGCGGGCGGCATCCTCGCCCAGGCGCTCGTGATGCCGCTGGCGGCGCCGGTGCCTGAGGAGTACGCGAAGGAGTTCGACGCCGAGACCACGAGCACGTACGGCCAGAACCAGGTGGCGACGGGCCCGTACATGATCGAGAACGACGCGCAGGGCAAGGCGATCGGCTACGAGGCCGGGCGCCGCATCCACCTCGTGCGCAACCCGAACTGGGACGAGAGCCTCGACAACCGCCCGGCATACGTCGACGAGATCGACGTCCAGCAGGGCAACGACGACGCGACCGTGATGTCGCGCAAGATCCTCGACGGCCAGAGCATGATCACCGGCGACCAGCCGCCCACGCCGGCCGTCCTCAAGCAGGTGATCACGCGGCAGAAGGATCAGCTCGCGCTCACGCCGGGCGGCAGCGGGCGTTGGATCTCGCTCAACACGACGGTCAAGCCGTTCGACGACATCAACGTCCGCAAGGCCGTGTCGGCCGGCATGGACCGCGACGCCCTGCGCCTGACGCGCGGCGGCGAGCTGATCGGCGACATCGCCACGCACTACCTGCCTCCGGGCCTCGCGGGCTACGAGGAGGCCGGCGGAGCTGAGGGCTTCGGCATCGACTTCATGACGAACCCGAAGGGCGACCCGGCGCTGATGGCCGAGTACTTCAAGAAGGCGGGCTACGCCTCCGGCAAGTACGAGGGCAGCGAGAAGCTCCTGATGGTCGCCGACAACGAAGGCGTCGGCGCGAAGACCGCCGAGGTCGCTGCCGAGCAGCTGCGCGGCATGGGCTTCGACATCCAGTTCCGCCAGGTCACGCACGACGCGATGTACAACAAGTTCTGCAACATCCCGAAGTCCGACACCGCGATCTGCCCGAACGTGGGCTGGATCAAGGACTTCGCCGATCCGCAGACCTACCTCGACCCGACGTTCAACGGCGAGAACATCATCCCGACCAACAACGTCAACTGGCCTGAGCTCGACGTTCCCGAGATCAACCAGGCGATGAACGAGGCCAAGCTGCTGACCGACCCGGCCGAGCGCGCAGAGGCGTGGGCCGAGATCGACCGCATGGTCACCGAGCAGGCCGCGACGGTGAACTGGATCTGGGACAAGGACGCTGCGCTCCAGTCGTCCAACGTCCAGGGCGTCATCGACGAGGCGAACGGCATCTGGGACTGGGCGCACACGTCGCTCAAGTAGGAATCCGGGGCCCCGCCACACGGCGGGGCCCCTCCCCTTCCCCTTAGACAAGCCACCATGGCCACCTACATCGTCCGCCGCCTCGCCTGGGTGATCGTCCTGCTGTTCGTGATCACCCTGATCACGTTCATCATCTTCACGGTCCTGCCCGCGGCCGATCCGGCGGCGCTGCGCGCCGGCCGCCAGCCGTCGCCCGAGCTGATCGAGTCGATCCGCGTGCAGTTCGGGCTCTCCGACCCGAAGCACGTCCAGTTCTTCCGCTACATCGGGGACATCTGGCCGCTCGACGGCGACGGCGCGAACTTCGGCTACTCGTTCCAGTCGAACACCGAGGTCCTGCCGCAGATCCTCGACCGCCTGCCGGCGACGATCTTCCTCACCTCCGGCGCGGTGATCCTGTGGCTGCTGATCGCGATCCCGATCGGCACCATCTCCGCCGTCAGGACGGGCTCGCTGCTCGATCGCACGACGATGGGCCTGGCCCTGATCGCGATCTCGGCGCCCGTCTACTTCCTCGGGCTGGTGGCGCTGTTCCTGTTCGACGAGGACATCGGGCGGTTCGGGTTCCTGCCCGGCAGCGGGGCGTACCAGGACGCGAGCGGCTTCTTCGGCAAGGCCGGAGCGCTGATCATGCCGTGGTGCGTCCTCGCCGCGGCGTTCGCCGCGATCTACGCGCGCTTCCTGCGCGGGAACCTGATCGACACGATGCAGGAGGACTACATCCGGACCGCGCGCGCCAAGGGCCTGTCCGAGCGGCGCGTGATCCTGCGCCACGGCGTGCGCTCGGCGATCACCCCGATCGTGACCCTGCTGGGGCTCGACATCGGGATCCTGCTCGGCGGGGCGATCCTGACCGAGACCGTCTTCAACATCCCGGGCATCGGCCGCTTCGCGTACGACGCGATCGTGCGCTTCGACCTGCCCGTGATCCAGGGCACGGTGCTGTTCGGCGCCTTCTTCATCGTCATGATGAGCCTGATCGTGGACATCGTGTACGCCTTCATCGATCCACGGGTGCGCTTCTGATGGCTGATCCGCTGCTCGAGGTCGAGGACCTCCGCGTGCACTTCGAGACCGAGGACGGCCTGGTCAAGGCCGTCGACGGGATCTCCTACACCGTCGACCGCGGCGACACGCTCGGCATCGTGGGCGAGTCGGGCTCGGGCAAGTCGGTCTCCTCGCTCACGGTCATGGGCCTCACGAGGGCGCGCAACGCGAAGATCTCCGGCACGGTGCGCTTCGACGGCAAGGACCTGCTGGGCGCGTCCGACGAGGACCTGCGCGCGATCCGCGGCAACGACATCGCGATGATCTTCCAGGACCCGCTCTCGTCGCTGCACCCGTTCTACAAGGTCGGCAACCAGATCGTGGAGGCGATCCGCTCGCACAAGGACGTGTCCAAGGCCCAGGCCTACGACCGCGCCGTCGAGATGCTGACCCTGGTCGGGATCCCCGAGCCGCGGCGTCGCGCGGACTCCTATCCGCACGAGTTCTCGGGCGGCATGCGCCAGCGCGCGATGATCGCGATGGCACTCGCCAACGACCCCAAGCTCCTGATCGCCGACGAGCCGACCACCGCGCTCGACGTGACCGTGCAGGCGCAGATCCTCGAGCTGATCGAAACGCTGCAGAGCGAGTTCGACACCGCCGTCGTCGTGATCACCCACGACCTCGGCGTGGTCGCCGAGGTCGCCGACGACATCTCCGTCATGTACGCCGGTCGGATCGTCGAGAAGGGCAAGGTCGACACGATCTTCAACGCCCCTGAGCACCCCTACACCTGGGGCCTCCTGAGCTCGATCCCGCGCATGGACGCGCCGCGCGGCGACGAGCTGGTGCCGATCCCGGGCCGCCCGCCGTCGCTCATCCATCTCCCGGGCGGGTGCTCGTTCCACCCGCGCTGCCCGTACGTGCGCGACGCCCACCGCAAGGTCGAGCCGCCGCTCGAGCCGGTCGAGGGCGATCCCGGCCACGCGGTCGCATGCCTGCTCGCGTCGGGGACGCGGCGCAGGCTGTGGGCCGAGCTCGAGGCCGGCGTCAAGCCCGACGAGGCGCGCCGCGACGTGATCGGGGAATCGCCTGGCGGCGATTCCCTTGCGAGTTCGCCTGGCGGCGAACATCGCGGGGACGTTGCCCTATGAGCGAGGTACTGCTCGAGATCCGCGACCTGGTCAAGCACTTCCCGATCCGCCAGGGGTTGCTCCAGCGCCAGGTCGGCGCGGTGCGGGCGGTCGACGGCGTGACGCTCGACGTGCTGCGCGGCGAGACGCTCGGGATCGTCGGCGAGTCGGGCTGCGGCAAGTCGACCACCGCGCGGCTGCTCCTGCGCCTGATGGACCCGACGAGCGGCTCGGTGAAGCTCGACGGCGAGGAGATCGCCACCGTCAAGGGGCAGCGGCTGAAGGAGCTGCGCCGCGGCATGCAGATGATCTTCCAGGACCCGTACTCGTCGCTGAACCCGCGCAAGACGGTCGGCACGATCATCTCCGAGCCGTTCGCCATCCACGGCCTGGCCACGGGCGAGGGCGAGCGCAAGCGCACCGTGCAGGACCTGATGGACCGCGTCGGGCTCAACCCCGAGCACTACAACCGCTACCCGCATGAGTTCTCGGGCGGCCAACGGCAGCGCATCGGCGTCGCGCGCGCCCTCGCGCTGAAGCCGAAGGTGATCGTGGCCGACGAGCCGGTGTCCGCGCTCGACGTCTCGATCCAGGCGCAGATCCTCAACCTCCTGCGCGAGCTCCAGCGCGAGATGGGGATCACGCTGATCTTCATCGCGCACGACCTGTCGGTCGTCCGGCACATGTGCGACCGGATCGCGGTCATGTACCTCGGCAGGATCGTCGAGCTGGCCACGAACGCGCAGCTCTACGCGCACCCGCGGATGCCGTACACGGGTGCGCTGATGTCGGCCGTCCCGGTGCCGCAGCCGCGCCTGGCGGCGGCCAAGAAGCGCCAGATCCTGGCCGGCGACGTGCCGTCGCCCGCCAACCCGCCGCCGGCCTGCCGCTTCCACACGCGGTGCTGGAAGGCGGAGGAGATCTGCCGCCAGGAGGACCCGCCGCTCGAGGCCAAGGAGGGCGGCAACATCGCCGCCTGCCACTTCCCGCTGACCGACGCCGAAGTGATCGAGCGCGTGCCTACCGCGAAGACCGCCTGACCAGCCGCGCCAGCCGCTCGTCCCATTCCGCTCCGACCTCGGTCATCCACTCCATCGCGTCCGCGAGGGGGGCGGGGGTGAGCGTGTAGCGGGTCTCCCGGCCCTCGCGGGTCGACTCCACGAGCCCGGCGGTGGAGAGCGCGCCGAGGTGCTTGGCGACGGCCTGGCGGGTGATCGGGAGCTCTCCCGCGAGATGTGAGGCGGTCAGGCCGGGCCGCTCGGCGAGCGAGAGCATGACCTCGCGGCGCGTGGGGTCGGCCAGCGCCCCGAAGACCTCGTTCAGGCCGGGCACAGCGCGGCGGCGGAGGCCAGCGCGGTGAGCTTCGGGCCCCACGCCACGTCGTGGCGCTCCTCGGTCACGACGAACCGCGTGCCCTCGTCGTGGTCCTCGAGCTGCCAGACGACCCGCGAGTCCTGCCAGCTGAACTCGATCAGCTCGCCGGGCTCGACGCGCTCGACGACGCCCTCGCGGTCGTCGAAGCGCAGCGGCGCGCCTTCCTCGGGCTCGAACTCGACCTCGTCGGCGAGCCACTCGCGCAGCTCGGCCTCGTCGGTCACCAGCTCCCAGGCGCGCTCGCGGGGCACGGGGAGGACGATCTCACGGGTCACGCAACTCATGGGTTGCGCATAGTACCATGGGCTGAACGCGCAACTATGCGGTTGCGTTTCACTCAAGGAGACCCCGATGCCCCTGGTTCCCGTCGTCGTCCAGCAGGACTCGCGCGGCGAGCGGTCGTTCGACATCTACTCCCGGCTGCTGCGCGAGCGCGTCGTCTTCCTCGGCAGCGCGGTCGACGACGCCGTCGCCAACCTCGTCGTCGCCCAGCTCCTGCACCTCGAGGCCGAGGACCCGGAGAAGGACATCCAGCTGTACGTCAACTGCCCGGGCGGTGTCGTCTACGCCGGCCTCGCGATCTACGACACGATGCGCTTCATCAAGCCCGACGTGGCGACCACGTGCTGCGGGATCGCGATGTCGATGGGCTCGCTGATCCTCGCCGGCGGCGCTCCCGGAAAGCGGGCGGCGCTGCCGAACTCCCGCATCCTCGTGCACCAGCCGAGCGGCGGCTTCCAGGGCCAGGCGACCGACATCCAGATCCACGCGCGCGAGACGCTCGCGCTGCGCCGACGGATCGAGGAGATCTACGCCGAGCACACCGGCCGCCCGGTCGAGGAGGTGGCCGACGCGCTCGAGCGCGACCGCTTCTTCACGCCGGAGGAGGCGCGCGACTACGGGCTCGTCGATCGGGTGATGGGCTCGAGGAACGGCTACGTGCCGTCGTCCTCGTACAGCGACTCGCGGGCGAGCTCGCCGCCGGAGTCGTCGTAGAGGACGATCTCGAGGTAGTCCTCGCGGTACGCGTCGGGCGCGATCAGCGTGTAGCGGTTCTCGGCCACGCGGCACTGGTCGACGGTCAGGCCGGCCAGCTCGGCGGTGGCCATCGCGCCGCCGCGCACGAGCGGGACGCCCCACACGAGCGTCATCGCGGCGACCTTGCCGTTCTCGCCGCGCCAGCCGCCGATCACCTCCTCGCAGAGGTCCATCTCCCACTCGGGGTGGCGGTCGGCGGTCTCGTCGGTGAAGTCGGCCCACGAGTAGAAGTCGCCGGGCTCGGAGTCCTCGTCGCCGGGCGTGAAGGAGACGTAGCCGAAGAGGTCGAGGTCGTTGCCCGTGCGCGTCGTCACGGGGACGAACGTGCGGCCCGCCCACGTGCGGTCGGGGAACCAGGTCATCGACCCCGGCTCGCCCAGCTCGGCGCCCTCGGTGTCGATCCGCAGCGCGGCGGCGAGGAACTCGGCCTGCAGCGTGTCGGCCCAGCGGCCATAGGGCAGCGGGTCCTGCGGGGGCTCGGCGGCGAAGCGGCAGACGAAGCGGTCCTCGGGCGGCATGAGCGCGGCAGCCTACGGAACTTCGACGAGCAGCGTCACGGGACCGTCGTTGACGAGCGCGACGTCCATCATCGCTCCGAAGACGCCGCGCCGCGCATCCAGCCGCGTACAGAAGCGCTCGTACAGCGGCTCGGCGTGCTCGGGCCGCGCGGCGGCCACGTAGGCCGGCCGGTTGCCCTTGCGGGCGTCGCCGTAGAGCGTGAACTGGGACACGCAGAGCACCTCGCGGTCGCCGAGCGGCTCGTTCATGCGGCCCTCGCCGTCGGGGAAGATCCGCAGGGCGCGAACCTTGTCGGCCAGGCGGTCGGCGTCCGCCTCGGTGTCGTCGTGCGTGACGCCGAGCAGCACGAGCAGCCCCGGGCCGATCTCCGCCACCCGCTCGCCCTCGACGTCCACCGACGCCCGGCTCACGCGCTGCACGAGCGCGCGCATCAGGCGACGAAGGACGCGGCCAGCAGCACGGGCACGGAGATCATCGTCGTCCACACGATCGCACCGGCGGCGAACGGCACGTCGAGCCCGTACACGTGCGCGAGCACGACGATGTGCAGCCCCGCCGGCATCGTGGCGACGAGCAGGAACGCCGCCGGCAGGTCGATGAACGGCGCCGCAAGCACGACGAGCAGCGCGGGCGCGAGCAGCAGCCGGACCACGATCGCCGCGCCGATCGGCGCGCTCAGCGGCGGCGGGAACTTCAGCGCTCCCTCCTCGGCCTCTTCGGCCAGCGTGACGCCGATCGCGAAGAAGCCGAGCACGGGGACGGCGAGGATCAGCGCGCGCGAGATGTCGACGAGCACATCGGGCGCGAGGGCGTCGGGCGCGACCAGCGCGAGCGCGACGGCCGCCAGCGGCGGGTTGCGGACGAAGAACGCGCGGATCCGCTGCCGCACCGTCTCGCCCGCCTTGGTCCCGGTGGCGGCGGCGATCGCGAACGAGCCGACGAAGAACACCGGCTGCTGGACCAGCGCGTCGTAGGCCACCGCCTCGGAGACGTCGTCGAAGCCAAGCAGCGCGGCGGTGACCGCGATCCCGAGCAGCCCGGTGTTCGCCTGCAGGGCGACGATCGCGAGCACGCCGGCGGTGGGCCGCTCGAGGTGCAGCAGCCGCCGCCCGACGAGCCAGGCCACGAGCGCCGCCAGCACGAGCGCCGCCCACCCGAGGACGATGCCGACGCCGACGTCGGCGCTCACCTCCAGCCGCGCGATGTTGAAGAACGCGACGAACGGCATCACGCCGTAGAGCAGGACCTTGAGGATCCCGCGCGCCCACTCGCCGGCACGGGCGCCCGCGCGTCGCTCGGCCTCGACCCCCGCCGCCAGCGACGCGGCGATGGCGAGGGCGATCCAGATCAAGCGTCTCGGAGCGCCGCGGCGGCGCGCTCCGGCGACGTGATGCAGAGGTTCACGCCCGTCCCGAGCTCGAGCCCCGCGAGGTGCGTCAGGCGGGGCATGACGTCGATCCGCCAGCAGAAGCGGTCGGCGCCCTCGGGGGCGGTGCGGACCCACAGGTTGAGCGGCGGCGTGGCGCCCAGGTGTCGCCGCAGCCGGCTGAGCACGTCGTGCAGGAGCGCGGCGCCCAGCGGCCCGTCGTCCTCGAAGCGCGCGCGCGAGCGGCGGGGCGCGAGCATGAGCTGGAACGGCACGCGGGAGGCGTACGGCGCCATCGCCACCGCCTCGTCGTCGATCGCCACTATCCGCGTGCGCTGGCGCACCTCCTCCTGCACGAGGTCGGCGAGCAGGTCGCCGCCCATCGTGCGGGCGGCGTAGGCGCTGAAGCGCTCCCGCTCGCGCGCGATCCCGGCGGGCACGAAGCGCAGCGCGTACAGCTGGGCGTGCGTGTGCGGGAGCGAGGCGCCCGCCTCCTTGCGCTCGTTGACGATCAGGTGGCGGCACGCGCAGCCCGCATGCGCGCGCATGCGCTCCCGCCACGCGTCCATCGCCGCCTGCACCTGCCCGGCGGTCAGGTCCGAGAGCGAGACCACCGTGTCGGGGGCGTTGACGATCACCTCGTGCCGGCCGGCGGCCGGCTGGGCGGTGAAGAGATCCGGGTTGGCGTGCGGCTCGGGCTCGGCGGCGTCGGGCGCGAGCGCCGGGTAGAGGTTGGGGACGACGCGGACCGTCCAGCCGGGCGTGTCCGCCGCGCCGCCGTTCGGGCGCACGGCGTAGACCTCGGGCGGCGTGCGGTCCTCGTGGCCCGGAGCGAACGGGTCGCGCTCGGGATCGATCGGCGGCGGCGGCTCGATGTCGAAGCCGCCGCCGGGCCGGTCGGCGCGCTCGGAGGCGATGATGCTCTTGAGACCCGTGAGCGGGTCGACGCGGATCTCGCTCACAGGTAGCGGTCGATGTCGGCTTCCAGCTCGGCGCGCGTCGTGTACTCGCCGGCCTTCACGAACGACGTGCGGCCGCGAGCGTCGACGAAGATCGTCTGCGGGTAGAACTTGGCCGCCTTCAGCGAGCGGGAGATCTCCTCGTCAGGGTCCTCGTACGACGGGTAGGGAACCGGGCGCTCGGCCAGGAAGCGCTCGGCCGCGGGCCGCTTGTCGGTGCCGTTGACGCCGAGGAAGGCGATCGTCTTGCCGCGGTCGGCGGCGACCTGCTGGAAGACCGGGAACTCCGCCCGGCACGGCCCGCACCAGGACGCCCACTTGTTGATCACCACCGGCGTCCCGCGCAGCTGCTGCAGGCGCTTCTCGAACGCCTCGACGCCGCCGGTGAGGATCGCCGCCGACTGCTCGTGGAGCGCGGCCAGGGGCGCCGGGGCGCCGGCCAGATCGCGCTTGGCCTGTGCGAGGTCGAAGGCCTGCGGCTCCTCGCGCGAGCCGGTCTCCTCGCCCGCCTGGGCGAGCCCGATCACCACGACGGCGACCAGCGCAAGGGCAGCGAGAACGGCGATCAGGCGGCGCATCTCGGGGTCAGGATGGCATGAGAAGCGGCTCGGCTAGAATGGACGGGCCTGCGGGGGCAGACGCTCTGAGAGCCGGTCCGGTTGCTTCGAGCCCGAGGTTCCCCGCAGAGGCGAGGCCGCGCGGAGTTCAGCCGCGGCCTTCTCACCGCGAATCAACGAGCCTTTCCTTGGCTGAGACCACGCCAGTGGCCACGACGGCTACGACCCTACCTTCCACCGACGCGATCGAGCGGGCTTCGAAGTTCGCCCGCGAGCCGTTCCTCTCCGAGGGCGAGGACGCCGTGGCGCTGCTCGCGCCCGGCACCGCCCACCGCCGGGCGCTCGACGCCGCGCTGGCGGAGATCGAGGCGGGCCTCGACGCACCCTCGGTGGCCTGGCGGCGGACGTTCTCGCTCCTGCTGGGCCTCGAGCGGCTCTTGGCCGTCGAGGAGCCCAAGCTGGTCGACGGCACGGTGCTCTCGGCCCACCAGGTCGACGCGCTGTCGGGCACCCTGACCGCCCTGCTCGCCGAGGCCCAGCGCAACGGCAACGGCAACGGCGCCAGCGCCGTGGCCGAGCCGGTGCTGGCGCCGGCCGGCATCCCGGGCGAGGAGGAGCTCGACGACGAGGACGAGCCCGAGGAGCCGATGGACTGGGACGAGTCCACTGGCGACGAGCCCGCCGAGGCGGAGGAGGACCCCAACGCCGGCAAGCGCTTCTGGTTCGAGCACGCCACGGGCGCCGGCAAGACGGTGGCGGCGCTCGGCTTCGTGGAGGCGTCGCGGACCGGCGGGGTGCTGATCCTCACCCATCGCCGCAACCTCGTCGACCAGTTCCACGGCGAGCTGCGCGACCGCGGGTACGGCAAGCGCATCTGCGCCGCCCTGCTCAAGGGCGAGGACCGCGCCGACGGACCGGTGACGGTCGAGACCTACCAGTGGTTCGTGCGCAACGCCGGCAAGGTCTCCGACGCCTACACGATCGTCATCTGCGACGAGGCCCATACGGCGCTCGGCGAGAAGACCTCCGCGTCCATCCGCCAATGGGCGGGCCCGATCTTCATCGGCATGACCGCCACGGGCGCGCTGATCGCCCGCCACGTCACCGACCTGTTCCCGACGCAGACGTCGCGGTTCGACCTCGCGCAGGCGGCGCGGCGCGGCGTGATCTCCCCGCTGCGATGCGTGCGGATACCACCGGGGCCGGGCGTGCGCACGATCGCCAAGGTGCCACTGCGCCGCGGCGAGGTCGACACCGAGTTCGACCAGGAGATGCTGGCCGAGCTGCTGGACCAGCTGCCGTTCAACCTCGCGATCGCCGACCTCTACAAGACGCGCTTCAACGGCGTGCCGGGCGTCGTCTACGCCGCCGGCGTGCGCCACGCGTACAACGTCGCGCAGGCGTTCCGCGACCTGGGGATGAAGGCGCAGGCGGTGTCCGGCGAGACGCGCAAGCGCGAGCTGGCCAACATCCTCGCGCGCTACGAGCGCGGCGACATCGACGTGCTGGTCAACGCCCAGCTGCTCGCCGAGGGCTGGAACTCGCCGCGTGCCACCGTCTGCATGCACCTCGCTCCCGACGGCGTCGCGCCGCATCTACCAGCAGCGCGTGGGCCGCGTGACGCGTCGCCACCAGGGCAAGGAGGCCGGCATCGTCGTCGACTTCGTGCATCCGGCGACCAAGCACGACGACCCGGTCGTGACGCTGCACTCGCTGCTCGATCGCGACGTCTACCGCGGCGGCGCGATCGTCGTGGGACCGGTGCGCCGGGGGCGCGGCCGGCGGCTGCGGGTCGAGCGCCGCGTGCTCCCCGTCACCGCCGACGAGAACCGCCGGATCGAGGTCTTCGAGCGCGAGCTGTGGCGGATCGCCGTCGAGCACCTCGACTACGGCGAGCAGGTCCAGTGGGCGGCGCTGGCCGGCGCGCGGGTCGCGCCGACCGGCTGGCGGCGAGCGCGGGCGATGCTCCACTTCGACCAGGGCGGCGAGCTCAAGCGCACGTTCCTGACCACCGCGGTCGAGCGCAACAAGAACCCGCAGCTGCGGGTCAAGGCGCTGCAGGAGATCGCGGCGGGGAACGACGCCGAGGCCTTCGACCGCGCGCTCGACTTCGTGGAGATGTGGCCGCGCGACGACAAGCGCGAGGGCGTGAAGGTCGTGCTCCAGGCGCTGGCCGAGAAGAAGATCGGGCGTCGCGACCAGGCCAACAACTGGATCTGGCGCTGCGCGAACATGACGCGCGAGGTGCATGAGGAGTACGCCGTGCAGCGCTGGCCTGAGACCAAGCGCCTGCTCGGGCTGCTGGTGAACTCCTCGGGCGGCGCACACGCCCGCAACGCGCGCCGGCTGGTGCACGCGGCGCGCCAGCAGGACCGCCGGCTGGCGGCCGCGCTGCTGGCGGCGGCCCTGCCGCACACCGCCGAGGCCGGCGAGGTCGTCAACGGCGCCCGCACCCGGATGTCGCGCAAGCCGGCGGCCCTGGCGCGCGAGCTGCTGCGCAACTTCCCGAAGGGCAAGGGGCGCTCCAAGCGGCGCCGCAAGCGCAAGACCGGCGGCGACGAGGCGGCGGCGCCCGAGGTCGTGGGGGCGACGGCGGCAAGGTCCGGCGACGAGGCGGCGCCGAAGCCGCGCCGCTCCCGCCGCCGGCGGGTATCGGCCGACACAGGCGAGCCCGCGCCGGAGTCCGCGACCACCGACGAGGCGCCTCCGGTCGAGGAGCCACCGAAGCCCCGCGCCCGTCGCCCGCGCGCGGCCGCCGCCGACGCGCCGAGGTCCCGCACACCGCGGAAGGCGTCCGACGACGGTTCGCCGCCCGCGGACGCGCCGAAGCCCCGGACGCGGCGGCGCGCCACGCCCAAGGCTCCGGCCAACGGCTCGTCGAACCCGCTCGAGGCCGCGAGCGACGCGGTCCGCGATGCGGTCCGCGCCGCCTCCGGCGACTAGCGCCCAGGTGCACCTCGCCGGCGTCGAGCAGCGTCTCGCCGCCGCCGTCGAGCCGCACCCGCAGCGCGCCGCGCTCGTCGATCCCGTCGCCGGTCCCCGAGCCGCCGGCCCACGTCAGGTGCCGCCCGAGCAGCGCGTCGCGCTCGCGCAGCGCCGCGAGGCACGCCTCTCGGCGGCTCGGCAAGCCGCCGCTCGAGCGCGTGGAGCAGGTCGGCCAGGGCGGCTGTCCAGCTCGTCCGGCGAGCGACCCAGCGTCCCGGCCCCGCGCGACCAGGTCGCCGGGCTCGACCGCCACGTTGACCCCGATGCCGAGCACCGCCCAGCCTTCCTGCGGCCGCCCCTCGGCGAGGATGCCGGCGACCTTGCGCCCGTCGACCAGCACGTCGTTCGGCCACTTGACGCTCGCGGCCGTGCCCGCGAGGTCGGCGACGGCGAGGCCCGCGCGCAGGACAGCAGGGCGTCGTGCTCGCGCAGCACGAGCGAGAGCAGCAGCGCCGTGCCCGCGGGCGCGACCAGGTCCGCCCCTGGCGCCCGCGGCCGGCCGTCTGGACGCCAGCCGTCACCAGCGTGCCGTGCGGCGCGCCCGCGATCGCCAGCGCCCGCGCGCGGTCGTTGGTCGAGCCCGTCTCGCGCAGGTGCAGGCGCGGGCGGCCCAGGCTCACGGCGCCTCCGCGATGTTCGCAGCGACTCGCAAGGAATCGGCGCGGCGATTCACTCCGCCTCCAGGCGCACCTCGTCGCCCGGCCGGACGCCCAGCAGCGCCGCCGCGTCGCCGCCGTTGACGGCCAGCGCCAGCGCGCCTCCCGCGTCCTCGTACAGCAGCAGCGCTCCCGCTCCCACGTCGGAGAACGTGCGCGCGACGACGCCGCGGACCCGCCGCCCGCCCGTGCGGGCCGCGACCGCGTCGCCGAGCCGCAGGCCGCGCTCCATCAGGTCGGCGTGGGTGGCGTCGAGGATCGCGTTGCCGTAGGTGTCCGCCGCGACGACGTGCGCCACCAGCGCGCCGCCCTCCTGCCGCGGCTGCGAGCGCTCGAGCGCGACGAGCTCCGCGGCCGCGAGCGGTGCGCCGGCCTCCGCCAGCGGCTCCCCGCACGCGAGGCGCGCGGCGACCGGCGCGAAGACGTCGCGGCCGTGGAACGTCGCCGACACCGGCTCGAGGCGCCACGGCGACGAGGAGATCTCGACGGCCTCCGCGACGCCGCCGAACCGCTCGGCCGCGGGCACGAGCAGGCCGTTGTCGGGCCCGACGAGCAGCCGGTCCTCCTCCTGCGTGCGCAGCGCGACCGCGCGGCGCTGCGCGCCCACCTCGGGATCGACCACCGCCAGGTGCACGCCCGCGGGCGTGTACGGCAGCGCGCGCTCGAGCATCCGCGCTCCCGCCTGCACGTCCTGCCGCGCGACGCCGTGGCCGAGGTCGATCACCCGCGCGTCCGGGCACAGGCGCGCGAGCACGCCGTGGACGACGCCGACGAACTCGTCGGCCAGGCCGTAGTCGGAGAGGAACGTGATCGGGAGCGTCATCGGTCGGCCAGCAGCGCGTCGACGAGCCCGTCGGGCGTGTGGGGGTCGGCTTCGAGGTGCGGCTCGGCGCCATGCTCGCGCAACGCGGCGCTCGTCGCGGGGCCGATCGAGGCGAGCCGCGGGCCGTCGAGCGCTCCGTCGCCCGCCGCCTCGGCGAAGAAGCGCACCGAGGAGGCGGACGTGAAGAGCAGGTAGTCGGCGGCGGCGGCGGCGGTGCGGGTGGCGTCGTCGAGCGGCTCGGCGACCGTGCGGTAGAGCGGGAGCAGGTCGACGTGCGCGCCGCGCGCGCGGAGGGCGTCGGGCAGCACGTCGCGGCCCTCGGCGGCGCGGGCCACGAGCACCCGCTCGGCGGGCACGTCGGCGAGTGCCTCGACCAGCCCTTCGGCGACCGCGCGCTCGGGCACGACGTCGGGCTCGATCCCGCGGGCGCGCAGGGCGGCGGCGGTGCCGGGGCCGATCGCGGCGACCGTCGCGGCCGGCGAGCGCGCGGGCGTCGCGCAGACGGTCGAGCGAGCAGCTCGGCGCCGTTGGGCGACGTGACGCACACGAGGTCGTAGCCGTCCAGCGGCGGGAGCGGCGTGTCGAGCGGCTCGATGCGGATCGCCGGCGCCTCGATGACCGTCGCGCCGAGCGCCCGCAGCCGGGCGGCGAGCGCGCTCGCCTGGGCGCGCGCGCGGGTGACCGCGACGGTGCGGCCGTGCAGCGGGCGGTGCTCGAGCCACGCGAGCTGCTCCCGCATCGCCGCGACCTCGCCCACCAGCGTGATCGCGGGCGCGCGGATGCGCTCCTCCTGCGCGCGGTCGGCGATGTCGGCGAGCGTGGCGAGCACCGTGCGCTGGCCGGGCAGGGTGCCCTGCTCGATCACGGCCGCGGGCTGGTCCGGCGGGCGGCCGCCGGCGACGAGGCGCTCGGCGATCCGCGGCAGCGTGCGCACGCCCATGTAGAAGACGAGCGTGCCGGGGAAGGCGGCGAGCGCGGGCCAGTCGATCGCCGACTCGGGCTTGTCGGGATCCTCGTGGCCGGTGACGAACGCGACGCCGCTGGCCACGTCGCGGTGGGTGACGGGGATGCCGGCGTAGGCGGGGGCGGCGATGCCGGCGGTCACGCCGGGCACGACCTCGAACGGGATGCCCGCCTCCCGCAGCACGAGCGCCTCCTCGCCGCCGCGGCCGAAGACGAACGGGTCGCCGCCCTTGAGCCGCACCACGCGGCGGCCCGGCGCGGGCGTGCTCGAGCAGGAGCCGGTGGGTGTCGTCCTGCGGGAACTGCGGCCCCTCGCCCTGCTTGCCGACGTACACGATCTCGGCCTCGGCGCGCGCGTGCGCGAGCGCCTCGGGCGGGATCAGGCGGTCGTAGAGGATCACGTCGGCGGCCGCGATCAGCTCGACGGCGCGGACGGTGAGCAGGCCGGGGTCGCCGGGTCCGGCGCCCACGAGGTGGACGATCCCGCTCACGGCGCCGCCATCGCCTCGGACGCGCGCAGGAGGTCGGCCGCGCCCGCCGCGAGCATCCGCCGCGCCAGCTCGACGGCGGCCGTCTCCAGCTGCTCCGCCGACGCGTCGTCCGCCGGCCGCGGCTGTCCGCCGCCGGCCGCGGCGAGTCCGCCGCTCGCCCCGGCTCGTCCGCCCCCACCGCGATCTCGTCGACGAGCCACTCGGAGCCGTCCGGGAGGCCGGCGAAGCCGCGAATGCGCGCGGAATCCGCGTGGATTCCCACGGAGGTGTGACAACTTGCGGACAATTCACGCACGGCGGCCCGTTCCGCGAACAGGCATGCCAGGGTCCGGCGATGGCATGCGGCGGCGGCGACATCGGCGGCGGGAGAGCCCGCTCGGGCCTGGATGGCGATCACGCCTTGCCCGGCGGCAGGCACGAACACGTCGCCGGCCAGCGCGCCGCCCGCCTCGCGGCGGCGGCCGAGCCGCGTCGAGGCCGGCGGCCGCGAGCACCAGCACGTCGACCTCGCCGGCGGCGCGCTTGCGCAGCCGCGTGTCGACGTTGCCGCGCAGCTCGGTCACCACGAGGTCGGGCCGTACGCGCGAGCAGCTGGGCGCGGCGGCGCAGCGCGCTGGTCCCGACGCGCGCGCCCTCGCGCACGTCCGCCAGCCGGTTCTCGCCCACGAGCACGTCGACGCGGGTCGGCGCGCCGCGGCGTCGCCACGATCGCGGTGCCGGAGGCGAGCTCGGCCGGCACGTCCTTGGCCGAGTGCACCGCGAGGTCGATGTCGCCGTCGACCAGCGCGGTCTCGAGCGCGCTCACCCAGCGCGACTTGTCGCCGCGCGCGCGGTCCACGTCACCGGCCGTGGTGATCGTCACCAGCTCGCTGGCGACGTCGAGCTCGCGCGCCACCGCACGGGCCTGCGCGAGCGCGAGCGTGCTCCCGCGCGTGCCGATCCGCAGGGCGGGTCCGGCGGTCACCGCGCGCGCGCGGAGCGTCGGCGGACGCTCGGCCGGCGCTCGCGTCGCCGCCGGCGCTCGTCCGCCGCCTCCTCGAGGCCGAACAGCTCGCGCAGGAGCTGCAGCCGCGCGTGGCGGTGGCCGCCGTCGAGGCCCTTCACGTGCAGCGTCGGCTCGTGCAGCAGGCGGTTGGCCACGGCGCGGGCGAGCGCTTCGACGCGACGCCGGTCGCGCTCGGTCATGCCCTCCCAGCGGCCCTCGTTCTCGCGCAGCACCTGGGCGACGACGTCGTCGGCGCGGCCGCGCAGGGCGGTCACGGTCGGCATGATCTCGAGCGAGCCGAGCCAGCCCGCGAAGGCCTGGATCTCCTCCTCCACGATGCCCTCGGCGCGGCGCGCCTCGGCCTTGCGGACGGAGATGTGGCCGGCGACCTGCGCCTGCAGGCCGTCGATGTCGAGCAGCGTGACGCCGGGCAGCTCGCCGGCGGCGGCCTCGATGTCGCGCGGCACCGCGAGGTCGACGAGCAGCAGCGGCCGGCCGCGGCGCGCCGGCGAGCACCACGGCGAGCTCCTCGGCGCCCGAGCAGCGTGTGCGGCGAGGAGGTCGAGGCGATCACGATGTCGGCGCGCCCCAGCTCGGCGGGCAGGGCGTCGAACGAGCCCGAGGCGCCGCCGAAGCGCTGGGCGAGCGCGATCGCCCGCTCGCGGCGGCGGTTGGCGATGAACATCGTGCGTCACGCCGTGGTCGTGCAGCGCCTGGGCGGTCAGCTCGGCGGTCTCGCCGGCGCCGATGATCACCACGTGCCGCTCGGCGAGGTCGCCGAGCGCCTCCTGCGCGGCGTCGACCGCGACCGAGGCGACGCTCGCGCGGCCGACCGAGATCGCCGTCTCGGTGCGCACGCGCTTGCCGGTGGCGAGCGCGGCGCGGAACAGCTTGTTCGTCATCGGCCCGGTCGTGCGGGCTGCCAGCGCGGCCTCGTACGCGCGCTTGACCTGGCCCTGGACCTCGGCCTCGCCGACGATCATCGACTCGAGGCCGCTCGAGACCCGGTACAGGTGCCGGGCGGCGTCGCAGTTGCGGAGCGAGTAGATGCCGTCGAGCAGCTCCGTGGGCCGGATCCCCGCCCGGCGGGCGAGCAGCGACAGGACCGTCGACTCGGCCTCGACCGGGTCGCGCACCATCAGGTACAGCTCGGTGCGGTTGCAGGTCGAGAGCGCCACCGCCTCGCCGATCGCCTCGTGGCGCGTCAGCTCGTGCAGCAGCGGCTCGGCGCCGCCCTCGGTGAGCGCGATCCGCTCGCGCACGGCGAGCGCGGCCGTCTTGTGCGAGGCGCCGAGGGCCAGCAGCTCGCTCACCGCGGCACGGCCTCCTCGCGTCTCGGAGCGCTCGCGCCGCGCGGCGTCGCGCCGGTCGACGATCTCCGTCAGCTCGCCGAGCTCGCGGGAGATGCGCGCCAGCTTGGCCGCCATGATCGCCACGTACACGAGGATCAGCCCGAGGAAGACGAGGTAGGCGGCGGCGACGTACGGGCCGGCGTCGTCGAGCGGGAGCGCCGGCATCAGAGCTGCGGCGCCGCGCTGCGGCGGGTCGGGACCCACGGATCGTCCTCGTCGGCCAGCCGGCGCTTGAGCGCGCGCAGCTGCATCGACGCCTGCTTGGACGTCAGCTCGTACTTCCACAGCGTCACGAACAGCACGGCCATGCCCGCCAGCGAGACGAGGAAGGTGAGCCGCATCTCGCCGGGCATCGAGCCGCCGGTCTTGCTCAGCACGCGCGGATGCGACGAGCGACTCGGCGAGCCGCACGGCCATGAAGTTGAGCGGCACGAACGCGCCGGCGACGATCGCGAACACCGCGGCCGTGCGCGCCTGGCGCTCCGGGTCCTCGATCGAGAACCGCAGCGGCTGGTAGCAGGCGTAGAGCAGGAACACGATCAGAAAGGAGACCAACGTCGGCTCGTCCCACACCCACCACTGCCCCCACGCCGCGCGGGCCCAGATCGACCCGGTGACGAGCGCGCCCACGCCAGGATCAGCGACAGGTGGATCGCCACGTACGAGCGCAGGTCATGCGAGCGGTCGCCCGAGCGCAGGTGCGGATCCCGTACACGCCGCCGGCGACGAAGCCGCACAGCGCCACGATCGCGACCGGCACGTGCAGGTAGAAGATCTTCTGGATGAAGCCCTGGTCGGCGTCGTTGGGCGCGTAGAAGAACACCAGCGCGAAGGCACCGAGGATGAGGACGACTGAGGCGATGGAGAGCGGCTTGAGCCCTCGGGCGTACGTCACGTCTGGCTACTCCTCCAGGAGGAAGTCGAAGACCGCGAAGGCGACCAGTCCGAACACCAGATCATAGAGGCCGAGGACCAGCAGCCAGCGGCCGGGAAGCGCCTCGGCGCCCGCCTCCAGCAACAACGGCGCAGTGGCGCGCGCCGCCGCGATGGCGAGCGGGATCATCAGCGGCAGCGCGAGGATCGGCACGATCAGCTCGCGCGCGCGGGTCTGGATGCCGAGCGCGCCGATCAGCGTCCCGATGATCGCGACGCCGAGGTCGGCGAGCAGCAGCACGAGCACCAGCTCGGGGACGGCCGGCCACGCCGACGGCCCGAGCAGCAGGATCGCGAACGCCGGCACGGCGGCGAGCTCGACGGCCACCAGGAACGCGAACAGCACCGTGGCCTTGGCCACGAACAGCGAGGTGCGGTCGACCGGCGCGAGCAGGAACCCGTCGAAGCCGCCCTGCTCGCGCTCGGCCACGAACAGGCGACCCATGCCGAGCACGGCGGCGAACAGCAGCGTCACCCACAGCACGCCCGCGGCCAGCTCCCCCTCGACCGACGCGCGGTCGAGCGCGAAGTGGAAGAGCACGAAGGTCGAGACGCTGAACAGCAGCATCGCGGGCACGGCCTCGCCCGTCCGCAGCTCGACCCGCAGGTCCTTGCGGATCACCGCCCCGACCGCGCGCCTCACGACTGTGCCCTCCCGCCCGCCGGCGGTACGTCACCGGTAGAGCCCTCGCACGTCGCCGGGACGGACCTCGGCCGCCGCCGCCACGAGCTCCGGCCGTCCGGCGCGCAGCCCGAGCACGACGTCGGCTTCGGCGAGCCCTTGCTCGACGTCGTGGGAGATCAGCACGCGCGTGGCGCCGCTCTCGCGCCCGATCAGCGATGCGACCGCGCCGGCCGCGCCCGGGTCGAGGTTGGCGAGTGGCTCGTCGAGCAGCAGCAGCTCGGGCTCGTGCAGCACGGCACGGCAGATCGCCACGCGCTGGGCCATCCCGCGCGAGAGCGCGCGCACCGGCTCGTCGGCGCGGCGCGCCATCCCGACCGCCTCGAGCAGACCCTCGCCGCGGGCGGCGTCGACGTCGTGCAGCCGCGCGTGGAAGCGCAGGTTCTCGCGCGCTGTGAGGTCGCGGTAGAGCAGCGGCTCGTGGCCCAGCAGCCCGACCCGCCCGCGCACGGCCCATCCCTCCCGCGGGAGCGTCCGGCCGAGCACCCGCGCCTCGCCCGCGTGCGGACGCAGCAGCGTCGCGAGGATGCGCAGCAGCGTCGTCTTCCCCGCCCCGTTGGCGCCGAAGACCGCCAGCGTGGCGCCCCGCGGGAGCGTCAGCGACACCCCGGCGAGCGCGAGCCGCTCCCCGTACGCCCGGCTGACCTCGCGCAGCGCGAGCGCCGGCTCGGGCTCAGCGGTGGCCATGGTGCGACGAGTCGCCGCGCAGCGTCTGCACCACGTGCGCGAGCGTGGGCTCCAGCACGCCGAACAGCTGGTCGATCGCCTTCGGCGAGCCGGGGAAGTTGACGATCAGCGTCTGCGCGGCGACGCCCGACACCCCGCGCGTCAGGATCCCGAGCGGCGTGTGCCGCGCGCCCTCGGCCCGCATCGCCTCGGCGAAGCCAGGAGCGTCGCGCTCGATCACCGAGCGGGTGGCCTCCGGCGTCACGTCGTCGGGCGTGAGCCCGGTCCCGCCGGTGGTGAAGATCAGGTCGCAGCCGCCGTCGACGTAGTGGTGCAGCCGGTCCTCGATCAGCGCGACGTCGTCGGGCACGACCTCCATCGCCACCACCTCACACCCGGCCCGCTCGGCCGCCTCGGCCAGCCGAGGCCCGGAGAGGTCCTCCGCCTCCCGGCGCGAGACGGACGTCGAGATCGTGAGCACGGCGGTCCGGATGGCGCGGAGCTTACGTTCGGCTGGTGGCCGCCGAGCTGCTGCGACCGTCCTGGACGGCCACGACGTACACGCGTCGTCGGCCTCGTCGTGGAGGTAGACGAGGATCTCCACGACCACGGACCGATCAGGAACCGCGTTCCCTCCCATCGGCCGGTCAGCGCACGCCGGCCAGCGGGAACCGTTCGAGCACGCGCGCGAGCGCTGCACCCTGCGGAGGGCGCCGAGCGGGAGCCCCAGCGCGTCGACCAGCTCGCCCAGATCCGCGACGCTCGCAGGTGACGATGACGCGCGACAAGCGCTACGCCAGCTCGTCGAGCGGGATTCCCTCGCCACGACGCGCCTGCGCGCTGCCTTCCTGCGACCTGTCATACGCCCCGGGAATCGCATCCAGCAGCTCGACGATGTGCTCGGCATCCGGATCGGCGCCGTCGAGCGCCGTCGACAACAGCGACTTCGCGAGCGTTCCCTCCCGCACGTGCATCCGCTCCGCGAGTCGCGCCAGCTTCTCCGCGTACTCGGGTTCGAGCGTCACCTTGATGCGCGAGGCCACCGCGCCATGCTACACGGATCGTTACGCCACGTGTAGATCGTGCTCGCGCTGGGCCGCGGCGATCAGCTCGAGCACTGCGGCCTCGTCGCCGGCGCGGAGCAGCTCGATCGGGTCGGGCTCGCCGTTGACGATGCCCTCGAAGAACGCCTTGCGGTCCTGGTAGGTCGGCAGCGTGCCCTTGGCCCAGCCGCGGGCGTCGTTGAGCAGCACCGCCAGGCGGGCGTACGGCTCGCCGAACTCGTCGGCGATCTGGCGCTTGATCCGCTTGGCCAGCGCGGGGGAGGCGCCCGCGGTGGAGATCGCGATCGCGAGCGGCCCGGTGCGCACGATCGCGGGCAGGATGAAGTTGCACAGCGGCGGGACGTCGACGATGTTGACGAGCATCGCCCGCCGCTCGGCGTCCTCGTACACGCGGATGTTGACGTCGGTGTCGTTGGTGGCCGCGATCGCGATGAACGTCGCCTCGAGGTCGCCCGGCTCGTAGTCGCGCTGCAGCCACTCGATCGATCCCTCGGCGGCGAGCCGGCGAAGCTCCGGTACCGCCTCGGGCGCCACGAGCACGACGCGGCCGTCGCAGGCGAGCAGCCCCTCGACCTTCTCGAGCCCGATCTCCCCGCCGCCCACGACCAGGCAGCGACGGCCGGTGAGCTTCAGGCACGCGATGTAGAACGGCGTCTCCAGCATGCCCTGCACGCACGTCTGGTCGCAGATGCCCCGCCGGAACTGGCAGACGCATTCTTTTCCTGCGTAGGCTTGAGCGGGCATCGGCGCTACACCGTACAAGCGGTGATGGGGTACTTCGACGAGCATTCGATGCTGCGCCAGGTGGTGGGAGACCGGCTCACCGGGCTCTCCGGCCCGCGCGCGCTGCTGATCATGGCCGCCCACCCGGTGGCGTTCGAGGGCTTCTTCGCGCACACCGGCGCGCTCGACGACCCGTACGCGCGGCTGGAGCGCACCGCGCGGGTGATGAACGCGGTCGCGTTCGGGACCCGCGAGGACGCCGATCGCGCGACCCGGCGCGTGCGCGCGATGCACCGCAGGGTCAGCGGGTCGCTCTCCGAGCCCGCCGGCCGCTTCCCCGCCGGCACGCCGTACCGCGCGGACGACCCCGAGCTCCTCCTCTGGATCCTTGCCGCGCTCGCCGAGTCCGCGATGCTCGTCTACGACAAGTACGTCCGCCGGCTCACCGATGCCGAGCGCGACCGCCTGTGGGAGGACTACCGGATCGTCGGCCGCCAGTTCGGGCTGCGCGACCAGGACATGCCCGCGGACGCCGACGCATTCGCCGCCTACATGGCGGACATGTACGCGAGCGGCGACCTCGTGGTCACCGGCGCGGCGCGCGAGCTGGCGATCGACATCGTGCTCAGCCCGCCGGTCCCGCTCCCGCTGCGGCCGGTGCTCGAGCTCGTCAACCAGATCACGGTCGGCCTGCTGCCGCGCGACATCCGGCGCCAGTACGGCTTCTCGTGGGACCCGGTGCGCTCGGTCGCGCTGCACGGCGGCGCTCAGTACGTGCGCCGCGTGCTCGTCCCCGTGCTCCCCGACCGCTTCCGGATGATCCCGATCAGCCGGTCGGCACCCCGTCGATCCGCCGCCTGATCCCGAGCGGGTTGTCCTCACGGAGCTCGGGCGGGAGAGCGGCCTCGGGCGCGTCCTGGAACGCGACCGGGCGCGTGAAGCGATGGACCGCGGTCATGCCCACGGAGGTGTGCAGCGGGCTCGTGGTGGCCGGGAACGGCCCCCCGTGGTGCATGCCGAACGTGACGGCCACGCCGGTCGGGAAGCCGTTGAAGATCACGCGGCCGGCGCGCGCGCCGAGCGCGGCCGCGACGGCGCTCACGTCGTCGTCGGGCTCGGCGTGCACCGTCCCCGTGAGCTGGCCCTCGACGCGCTCGAGCGCTGCCAGCAGCTCGTCGCTCGAGCCGTAGCGCAGGAGCAGCACCACCGGCCCGAAGTGCTCGGCGAGCAGCGCCTCGCTCGTGGCGGCGGCGGGCGCCTCGTAGGCCGCCGGCTGGTGGCGGAAGCCGGGCCCGCCCGCGGGCGCCGCCTCGCCGAGCGCGCGCACGTCGGGGTGCGAGGCGAGCCGCCCGACCGCCTGCTGGAGCGCGTCGCGCAGGCGCTCGTTGAGCAGCACCGAGGGGTCGGCGGCGTCGAGCCGAGCGGCGAGCTCGGCGACGAACGCGTCGCCGGTGTCGCCTGAGGGGACGAAGACGACGCCGGGCTTGGTGCACAGCTGGCCGCCGAAGTTCGACACCGACGCCGTGAGCCCCTCGGCGATCTGCTGTGCCCTCGCGCGCAGGGCCCCTTCCGTCACCACGATCGGGTTGACGGAGCCCATCTCCGCATAGACCGGGATCGGGACTTCGCGGCGGGTAGCCCGGTCGGCGATCGCCGTGCCGCCGGCGAACGAGCCGGTGAAGCCGACGGCCGTGATCTCCGGCGCGTCGACGAGCGCCTCGCCGACCTCCACGCCGGCGGCGAGCAGGTGCGCGAAGGTCGCCTCCGGCAGCCCGGCGTCGGCCACCGCCGCGCGTAGCTCGCGCGCGACGAGCTCGCCCGTGCCCGGGTGCGACGGGTGGCCCTTGACGATCACCGGACAGCCGGCGGCGAGTGCCGAGGCAGTGTCGCCGCCGGCGGTCGAGAACGCCAGCGGGAAGTTGGAGGCGCCGAACACGGCCACCGGGCCGAGCGGGACCCGCATGCGGCGCAGGTCGGGCTTGGGGATCGGCTTCGCGTCGGGGACGGGGTGGTCGATGATGACCTCGGCGTCGTCGCCCGTGTCGACGATCTCCGCGAATGCCTCGAGCTGGCCGGCCGTGCGCTCGAGCTCGCCGCGAAGGCGCGCCTCGGGCAGCCCGGTCTCGGTCTCGCAGAGGGCGACGATCTCGTCTCCCGCCGCGCGCAGCCGGCCCGCGGCGCCACGCAGCAGCGCCGCCCGGCGGGCACGGTCGAGCAGCGCGCGGGAGCGGTGCACGGCAGCCGCGGCGGCGGCCGCGGCGCGCACGTCCTCGGGGCTGGCCTGCTCGTAGCCGGGACCGGGCTCGCCGGTGCGGGGGTCGACGGAGTTGAAGGTGAGCGCCATGGCGTGTACTGTACCGCTGGTCCTGAGATAGAACCAATGCAGTTCGCCGAACAGACCACTCTCTCCCCGATCCGGCCTCGCCAGCGCTACGAGCAGGTGGCCGACCGGCTCGCGGCCGACATCCGCGCCGGCCGGCTGGTGCCGGGCGAGCGGCTGCCCTCCGAGCGCGACCTCGCACGGCGGCTCGAGGTCGGCCGCGCGTCCGTGCGCGAGGCGATCGCGGCGCTCCAGGTCGCCGGGATGCTCGAGACCCGCCCGGGAGCGGGCTCGTTCGTGGCCGCCGGCGCCGCCGAGCGGGTGCGCGACACGCACGACGCCAGCCCGTCCGACCTGCTCGAGGCGCGGGCGATGCTCGAGCCCGCCGTGGCCCGCGCCGCCGCCCGCCGCGGGCTGCCCGACGACGAGCTCGAGGCGCTGATGCAGGCGATGGAGGCCGCCGCCGAGCGCGCGGACCTCGCCGGCTGGAACGACTGCGACCGGCGCTTCCACCGGCGGATCGCCGCGCTGACCGGCAACCCGGTGGTGCTCGAGCTGGCCGAGCGCATCGCGCAGGTGATGGACGAGCCGCTGTGGCAGCGCCTGCGCGACGAGTCGATCGCCGTCCCCGGTCGCATGAGCCTTCACCTGGCGGAGCACCGGATGATCTACGAGGCGATCGCCGAGGGCGACCCTGACGCTGCCGAGCTCCACGCCCTGCACCACATCCGCCGTGTCCGCAAGTACATGACACTCGACTAGAAAGGCCTCTGTGCGCTTCCCCGGCATCATCCCCGCCGTCACCACTCCCTTCGAGACCTCGGGCGCGATCGATCGCGCCGGGCTCGAGACCAACCTCGCCGCGCTGCTCGACGCGGGCATCCACGGCGTCGTCGCCACCGGCACGATGGGCGAGGCCGGCAGCCTCTCGACCGCCGAGCGCCGCGAGATCGTGGCGGCCGTGGCGGAGGCCGTCGATGGCCGGGTGCCGGTGATCGCCGGCGTCTCCGCGGGAACGCCTGCGACGGCGATCGCGCTGGCCGCCGACGCCGCCGAGGCGGGTGCCGTCGCCCTGATGATGCTCCCGCCGCTCGGCTACCGCGGCGACGACGACGAGATCGTGGCCCACTACGCGGCGGTCGGCGAGGCCGCCGGGCTGCCGCTGATGGCATACAACAACCCGGAGGCGAGCGGGATCGACATGGAGCCGGCGCTGATCGCGCGGCTGTACGAAGATGTCGACGCGGTGGTGGCGGTCAAGGAGTGCTCGGGGGACGTCCGGCGCATCCCGGCGCTGCTCAACGCCGTGCCCGGGCTCGAGGTGCTGGTCGGCGGCGACGACTGGGCGCTCGAGGGCTTCTGCGGTGGCGCCACCGGCTGGGTCAGCGGCGTCGCCGACGTCGCTCCCCGCGAGTGCGTCGCGCTGTACGAGGCGTGCGCGGCCGGGGAGCTCGAGGCGGCGCGCGCGATCTACGCCCGGCTGCTCCCGCTCGCGCGCTTCGACATGACGCCCAAGCTCGTGCAGTACTTCAAGGCGGCGCTGGACGACGTCGGGCTCGTGGGCGGCCCGTGCCGCCCGCCGCGGCTGCCCTTGAGCGACGCCGAGCGCGCTGCGCTGGGCGAGGCGATGGCGGTGCTGGGGGCTCCGGTCAGCTCGTGAGGGCGGCGCGGTACCTCGCGGCGGTCGACTCCCACACGGAGGGGATGCCGACGCGCGTGGTCACCGGTGGCGTCGGGACGATCCCCGGCGCCACGATGCTCGAGCGCAAGCTGCACTTCGAGCGCGAGCTCGACGACCTGCGGCTCCTGCTGATGCGCGAGCCGCGCGGGCACTCGGCGATGTCGGGCGCGATCCTCCAGCCCCCGACGCGCGAGGACGCCGACTGGGGCGTGCTCTTCATCGAGGTCAGCGGCTGCCTGCCGATGTGCGGCCACGGGACGATCGGCGTGGCGACCGTGCTGGTGGAGACGGGCATGGTCGAGGTGACCGAGCCGGAGACGGTCGTGCGGCTCGATACGCCGGCCGGGCTGGTCGAGGTGCGGGTGGAGGTCGAGGGCGGCCGCGCCCGCTCGGTGACGCTGCGCAACGTGCCGGCATTCCTGCTCGAGCGCGACCGGGAGGCGGGCGACGTCGTGTGCGACATCGCGTTCGGCGGCAACTTCTACGCGCTCGTGCCGGCGGCCCACGCCGGCGTCGAGGTCGACCCGGCGCGAGCGGACGAGCTGATCGCGCGCGGGCTGGAGATCATGGCGGCCGTCAACGCGGGCGGTGCGCCGGCGCACCCGGACGACCCGCGCATCGGCGGCTGCCGGCACGTCGTGTTCCACGACGGCAACCGCAACGCCACCGCCATTCACCCGGGCTGGCTCGACCGCTCGCCGTGCGGCACCGGGACGTCAGCGCGGATGGCCGCGCTGCACGCCCGCGGCGAGCTGGCAATCGGCGAGGCGTTCGTCAACGAGTCGGTGATCGGCACGCGCTTCACCGGCCGCCTGGTCGGGGAGACACAGGTCGGCTCGTTCGCCGCCGTCATCCCGGAGATCACCGGGCGCGCGTGGGTGACCGGGATGGGCCAGTACCTGCTCGACGCCGAGGACCCGTTCCCGGCCGGCTTCGCGCTGTGACGGCAGCGCGCGAGGTCGTCGTCGTAGGCGCGGGGATCGTGGGCGCCGCCGTGGCACGCGAGCTCGCCGTCCGCGGGGTCGACGTGCTGCTGCTCGACGCCGGCGAGGTCTCGGGCGGCACGACCGGCCTCGGCGAGGGCAACGTGCTGTGCTCGGACAAGGACACCGGGCCGGAGCTCGACCTCTGCGTGGCGGGCCGCGCGCTGTTCGACGAGCTGGGCGACGAGGCGCGGATCCGCCGCAAGGGCGCGCTGGTCGTGCATCCCGACGCCGCGACCTGGGAGGCCGAGCCCGCGCGGCTCGACCGGCTGCGAGCGGCGGGCGTCGACGGTCGGCTGGTAGCCGCCGACGAGGTGGTCGAGCTCGAGCCGCTGCTCACGGGGCCGGTGCACGGCGCCTCGTTCTTCCCCGACGACCTGCAGTGCGACCCGCGCGCGATCGCCCGAGCGCTCGCCCGCGAGGTCCCCGACGTCCGCACGGGCACCCGCGTGGCCGAGATCGCCACCGCGACGCGAGGGACGTCGTCGGGCGACGCCACGCCGGAAGGCCGGGTCACAGGGGTTGTCCTCGAGTCAGGCGAGCGGATCGCGGCCGGCGCGGTCGTGCTTGCGGCCGGCCCATGGAGCGCCGCGCTCGCGGCTACCGCCGGCCTCGCGCTGCCGGTCGAGCCGCGGAAAGGGCAGCTCGTGCGCCTCGCCGGCCCGGCCGACGTCCGGCACAAGATCGTCGACGGCTCCTACCTCGCGTCGGTGGTCAGCGAGGGGACGGGGCTCGAGATCACGACCGTGGTCGAGACCACCTGGGAGGGAGACGTGCTCGTCGGCTCCAGCCGCGAGCGACGCGGGTTCGACACCATCGTCGACGACACGGTCAGCGAGGCGATGGTCGCGCGCGCGGCGCGCCTGTTCCCGAGCCTCGCCGAGCGCCCCCGGGTCGCCGCCTGGGCGGGCCTGCGGCCGTGGCTGCCGGGCCACCTCCCGGCCATCGGGCCGTCGGCGGCCGCCCAAGGCCTGTGGGTGGCCACCGGCCACGAGGGAGCGGGAGTCGCGCTCGGCCCGATCACCGGCCGCCTCGTCGCCCAGGCGTACTGCGGAGAGCCACTCGCACTCGACCTCACCCCGTTCGCGCCCGACCGCTTCAGCGGCGCCGCGGCGACCGCAGCCTGAGCCACACCGGAGTCAGTCGCGCCCGCGGGCCTGGCGGATGCGGTCGAGGCGCTCGCGGAGCTCGCTTTCGGCGTCGTCCGGCGTGTAGAAGCGCAGGTGCTCGCGGCCGCGCGGGAGGTGCTCCTGGTCGTTGACGTGGCCGCGGTGGTCGTGGGGGTAGTCGTAGTCGACTCCGCGGCCGAGCTCCGCCGCGCCCGGATACGCGCCCGACTGCAGGGATGCGGGTGGGCGGGCCGCTCCCTCCTCGCGGATGTGGCCCCGCGCCTGCCCGATCGCGCGCTTGACCGCGTCGGACTTGGGCGCCAACGAGAGGTAGATCGCGGCCTGGGCGAGCGCGTACTGGCCCTCCGGGAGGCCGACGTGCTCGACCGCGTGCGCGGCGGCGACCGCCATCGGGAGCGCCTGCGGGTCGGCGTTGCCGACGTCCTCGGACGCGAGGATGATCATCCGCCGCGCGATGAAGCGCACGTCCTCACCCCCCTCGAGCATCGCCGCGAGGTAGTAGAGCGAGGCGTCGGGATCCGACCCGCGCGTGGCCTTGATCCAGGCCGAGATGTAGTCGTAGTGCTGGTCGCCGCCCTTGTCGTAGAGCACGGCCTTGCGCTGCATCGCGTCCTCGGCGTCGGCCAGCGTGACCTCGGCGCCGGTGGCCGCCGAGCACGCCAGCTCGAGCGCGTTGAGCGCGGTGCGGGCGTCGCCGCCGGCGCGCGCGGCCAGGAACGCGATCACCTCGTCGCCGACGCCGACCTTCGGGCACTCGCCGCGGTCGATCGCCCGCCGCAGCAGGCCCTCGACCTGCTCGGCGGTGAGCTGCTGGAGCTCGTAGATCTGCGTCCGCGAGAGCAGCGCGCTGTTGACCTCGAAGTACGGGTTCTCGGTCGTCGCCCCGATCAGCGTCAGCAGCCCGTCCTCGACGGCGGGCAGCAGCGCGTCCTGCTGCGCCTTGTTGAAGCGGTGGATCTCGTCGAGGAAGAAGATCGTCGCGCGCCCGCCCTTGCGCCGCTCGGAGGCGCGAGCGATCACCTCGCGCACCTCTGCCCGCCCGGCCTGCACTGCCGACAGCTCCTCGAACGCCGCCTCGGCGTGCTCGGCTGCCAGCCGCGCGAGCGTCGTCTTTCCGGTGCCCGGCGGGCCGTAGAGCACCATCGAGTGCGGCCGGCCGGACTCGAGCGCCTGCCGCAGCGCCGACCCCTCGCCGAGCAGGTGCTCCTGCCCGACGAACTCGTCGAGCGACTGTGGCCGCATGCGCGCGGCCAGCGGGCCGTCGGGCGGCAACCTGTGATCAGGTCGTTTCTCGGGTGGGTCGAAGAGGCGCTCCACGCGTCTATCTTCGCGCGCGGTGCAGCGACACGTCCCGTTGACCACCGTGGTGCGCGAGTGGGCCCGTCTCGGCGCGCTCGGCTTCGGCGGGCCGCCGGCCCATGTCGCGCTGCTGCGCGAGCTGACGGTCGAGCGGCACAGGTGGATCGACGCGCGCGAGTTCGAGGACGCCAACGCGGCCACCCAGCTCATCCCCGGCCCGGCGTCGACCCAGCTCGCGATCTACTGCGCGCAGCGGGTTGCGGGCAGGGCCGGGGCGATCGTCGGCGGGCTCGCGTTCATCCTCCCGGGGCTCCTGCTGATCATCGTGATCGCGGCGATCGCGCTGTCCGAGTCGCCGCCGGAGTGGGTCGAGGGGGTCGGCGCCGGGGCCGCCGCGGCGGTCGTCGCGGTGGTCGTGCGCGTCGGCTTCGACTTCGTGCGCGCGAGCCTCACGGGCCGGACCGGCGGCGCGCGGGCGCGCACCGTCGCGTACCTGGCGATCGGCGCTGCGGCGGCCGTCTTCGCCGGCGCGGCGCTCGTCCTCGCTCTGCTGGCGTGCGGGCTCGCCGAGCTGGCCTGGCGCCGCCGTTCGCGAGCCGCGGTGCACGCCTGGCCGCTCGCTCTCATCCTCGGTGCCACGGGCGCCGCCGCGCTGCCCCCGCTCGTATGGACGGCGTTCAAGGTCGGCGCGCTGTCATATGGCGGAGGCTTCGTGATCATCCCGCTGATGCAGGCCGACGCGGTCGACGCCTACGGGTGGATGACCCGCTCCGAGTTCGCCGACGCCGTCGCCTACGGCCAGCTCACGCCCGGCCCGGTGGTGCAGACGGTGGCGATGGTCGGGTGGGCGGCCGCGGGCCTACCGGGCGCGCTCGTCGCCTCCGCGGTGGCGTTCGCGCCGTCCTTCCTGGTGGTGGCGCTCACCGGCGAGCGCTTCGAGCGCCTGCGCGGCTCGGGAGCCGCGCGAGCGTTTCTCGACGGCGCCGGTCCGGCCGCCGCCGGGGCCGTCCTGGGCGTCGCGATCCCGCTCCTAAGCGCACTCGAGGAGGCGTGGCAGTACGCCGTCCTCGGCGGCGCGGCCGTGCTCGCGCTGCGGCTCTCGCCGATCTGGGCCTTGGTCAGTGGCGCGCTCGCCGGGCTCGTCGCGGCGCTCGCCGGGCTCCCGGTCGCCACCAACTAGCATCACCGCGAGATGCAGGAGGAGACCGCAGACGTCCTTTCGCGGCTCATCCGCTTCAACACCGTCAACCCGCCCGGCAACGAGCGCGAGTGTCAGGAGTGGATCGCCGAGTACCTGAGGCGGGCCGGGTTCGAGGTCGAGCTGCTCGGCGCCGAGGCCGAACGGCCCAACCTCGTCGCGCGCCTGACCGGCGACGAGCCCGGGCCGACGCTCGGCTACCTCTCGCACGTCGACACCGTGCTCGCCGACCCCGGGGACTGGAGCCACGACCCCTGGTCGGGCGACCTCGACGACGGCTTCCTGTGGGGGCGCGGCGCGCTCGACATGAAGTCCCAGACGGCGGCCGAGATCGTCGCCGGCGCCACGCTCGCCCGCAGCGGCTGGCGGCCCGCCAAGGGAGAGCTGAAGATCATCAGCGTCGTCGACGAGGAGGTCGGCGGGCGGCTCGGCGCGCAGTGGCTGACGGAGCAGCGTCCCGACGTCGCGCGCGTCGACTGGCTCCTCAACGAGGGCGGCGGCGCGGTCATGCCCTACGGCGACCGCCGGCTGTTCGGCGTCTGCTGCGCCGAGAAGGGCACGTTCCGCTTCACCGTCCGCGCGCGCGGCAAGGCGGGCCACGCCTCGGTCCCCGGCGTCGGCGACAACGCGCTGCTCAAGCTCGCGCCCGTGATCGAGCGGCTCGGCACCCACCAGCCCGAGTTCGACGTCGTGCAGGAGCCGCGCGCGTTGCTCGAGGCGCTGCACGAGGATCCCGCCGACCCCGCCGGAGCGGTAAAGAGCATCCGCGCCACCGAGCCCCGCCTGGCGGTGATGGTCGAGCCCACACTGCGCGTGACCGCCGTCCCCACCCGCATCTTCGCGTCGGAGAAGATCAACGTGATCCCCGCCCACGCCGAGCTGCAGGTCGACTGCCGCGTGCCGCCCGGGATGGACGGCGAGGCGACCATGCGCCGCGTGCACGAGCTGCTCGAGCCCCGCGACGGGCTCGAGCTCGAGTTCATGGAGCAGGTGATCGGGAACCGCTCGGCGATCGACTCGCCGCTGATGGACGCCATCCGCGGCTGGGTCACCGCGCAGGAGCCGGACGCCGAGGCCGTGCCGACCGTCCTCCCGGCGTTCACCGACTCGCGCTGGTTCCGCGCCGCGTTCCCCGACTGCGTCGCGTACGGCTTCTTCCCCCACCGCCACCAGACCCTGTACGACACGTGGCCGCTCGTGCACTCCAACGACGAGCGCATCGACCTCCGCGACCTCGCGTTCGCGACCGACTTCTTCACCGATCTCCCTAGGAGGCTGCTCGGCCCATGAGTCCCGTCAAGGAAGGAAAGCTCCGGCTCGGAGGCATGGCGCTGCGCAACGGCCTGCTCGTGCATGGACCGACCCACTGGGCCGCCGCCGTCCGCGACGACGCCGGCGAGATCCGCACCGCATCCGGCCGCAAGCCGCGCCTGAAGGCCGTCGACGACGTCCCGGGCGTCCGCGGCGTCGTGCGCCTCGGCGAGGCCTTCGTGGTCATCCCGCTCGTCAAGCGCGCGCTGCCGCAGGCCAAGCTCCCGTTCGAGAACCCGTCCGTGCTCGGCGTGGCCGCCGCGGCCTCGCTGACCGGCGCCGTGCTGCGCCGCCGCGCGCCCGGCGTCGCGGCCGAAGCGGCCGCCGCCGCGCTCTCGATCGCTCCCGCCGTGCTCGCCCTGCGCGGCGGCGAGCTGGCCGCCTACCACGGCGTCGAGCACAAGGCGATCGCCGCCTACGAGTCCGACGCCGCCGACGCGGCGGACGCCGCCAAGGAGCACGACCGCTGCGGCTCGCACCTCGTCACCCCGCTGCTCGCGTCCAACCTGGCGGGAGCGCTGCTCGTGCGGCGCGTGCTCGAGAAGCCGGGTCCCGTGGCCGGCGCCGGCGTCGCGGTCGCCTCCACCGCGGCCGCCGTCGAGGTCTTCGCCTGGTGCGAGCGCCATTCCGGCACCGCGCTGGCGCGCGCCCTGCGCCGCCCGGGCTTCGAGCTCCAGCGCGCGGTCGGCACCCGCGAGCCCGACGAGCGCCAGCTCGAGGTCGGCCGCGCCGCTCTCGCCGAGATCCTCCGCGTCGAGCCGGCGCCGGCGGGATAGGGTCCAGACCCTAGTCCGGAAACCTGAGTACGGGGCATACTCCCTTGATGGCCGTCGCTTGGTACCAGATCGAGGCGTGGATCGTGACCTGGGTCCCGATCATCTTCATGGGCCTGCTGGTCTTCTTCATCTGGCGGACGCTGAAGCTGATGCCGCGGACGAAGCCGCAGCAGATCGAGCCGCAGTCCAGCGACTCGGTGGCATGGGCGGGCGTCGCGGGGGTCGACGAGGCCAAGGCCGAGCTGCGCGAGGTCGTCGAGTTCCTGCAGGACCCCGAGCGCTTCCGCAGGCTCGGTGCCAAGGTGCCCAAGGGCATCCTCCTGCACGGCCCGCCCGGCACCGGCAAGACGCTGCTCGCCAAGGCCGTCGCGCACGAGTCCGGCGCCCACTTCTTCTCCCAGAGCGCGGCCGCATTCGTGGAGATGTTCGCCGGCCTCGGCGCCGCCCGCATCCGGCGGCTGTTCCAGACCGCGCGTGACAACCGACCCGCGATCATCTTCATCGACGAGATCGACGCCGTGGCCGGCCAGCGCGGCTCCGATGGCAACAGCGAGCGCGAGCAGACGCTCAACCAGCTGCTGGTCGAGATGGACGGCTTCAGCAGCACCGGCGACCTCGTCGTGATCGCCGCCTCGAACCTGCTCGAGAAGCTCGACCCGGCGATCCTCCGCCCCGGCCGCTTCGACCGCCAGATATTCGTCTCGCCGCCCGACGTCGCCGGCCGCGAGGCGATCCTGAACGTCCACACGCAGGACAAGCCCCTGGGAGCCGACTGCGACCTGGCCATGATCGCGCGCCAGAGCTCCGGCTTCACCGGCGCCGACCTCGCCAACATCTGCAACGAGGCGGCGATCTTCGCGGCGCGCGACCGGCGCAGCGCGATCGAGCACGCCGACTTCGACAACGCGATCGAGCGCGTCGTCGCCGGCCTGCAGTCGCGCCGCGCGCTCAACGACCACGAGCGCCGCGTCGTCGCCTTCCACGAGGCCGGGCACGCGCTGTGCGCCGAGCTGCTGCCCGGCGTCGACCGCGTGCACAAGATCTCGATCGTCCCCCGCGGGCGTGCGCTGGGCTACACGCTGAACCTCCCGGAGGAGGACCGCTACCTCAAGACGCGCGAGGAGCTGATCGACTACATGACCGTCCTGCTCGGCGGGCGTGCGGCGGAGGAGATCGTGTTCGGCGCGATCACCACCGGCGCGGCCGACGACCTGCGGCGGGTCGCCGACATCTCGCGCGAGATGGTGCACGAGTACGCGATGGGTACGTCGATCATGTCGCGCCGCGTCTCCGCCGAGGGCGGCGCGGTCTCCGACCGCACGCGCCAGCTGCGCGACGAGGAGCAGCAGCACATGGCCGATCAGGCGATGCGCTCGGCGTCGCGGCTGATCACCGAGCATCGCCGCCAG
Organism: uncultured Solirubrobacteraceae bacterium; assembly: GCA_963789005.1. Lineage (GTDB taxonomy): Bacteria > Actinomycetota > Thermoleophilia > Solirubrobacterales > Solirubrobacteraceae > DASSUW01. Next base: position 211,223 of record CAWBIZ010000011.1, on the reverse strand, counting down.
CTGGACGAGCTCGCGCAGGAGCTCCTGCGCAACGAGGTGCTCGAACGCACCGACATCGAGCGCATCATGGATGGTGTGCCGCGGCTGCGGGTCGTCGCCGCGCGCCGCCCTAGCGGGGTACGAGAAGGCTGAACGCCCGCGGCTCGACCGTCACGCGGTCGAGCCCGTGTTGCCGGATCTCGCCGTCGACGTTGAGTTCTGAGTTGTGCGGGAGCTCGACCTCGACAACGTGCCCTCGGTGGTGGTCGACGTCGTGCTGCCTTGCGATCGTGCGCGTGCGCAGGCCGTAGGCGCGGCGGGCGAGGCCGAGCCGGGAGCCCGCCGGGAGCACGACGACGTCGAGCACGCCGTCGTCGGGGTCGGCCTCGGCGACGCCGGAGCCGCCGCCGAACGCGCCGCTGACGGCGACGATGACCTGCCAGCTGCGGCCGTCGTAGACGGTCTTGCCGTCGACTTGGATAGTTGTCCGGAGCGGCGCCTCGCTGGCCGCCGCGCGGGCCGCTCCCACCCCGTATGCAAGCGGGCCGAGGCGCCGCTTGAGCGGCTGGGCGTTGCGGGCGGCGACCGAAGCGAGGCCGGCGCTGGCCACGTTCACGAACGCCCGGCCATCGGACAGGCGGCCGAGCTCGAGCGGTCTCGTGTCTTGTGCGGTGGCCGCGAGCGCGGCCGCCTCCTCTGGGTCGTCGGGCAGGCCGTACGCGCGCGCGAAGTCGTTGGCCGTGCCGGTGGGGATGACTCCGAGCGGTACGTCGAGGCGGCCGGCGAGCTCGGCCACGGGCCCGACCGTCCCGTCGCCCCCGGCGACCGCCACGCGGTCGGGTCGGGTGGCCGCGATCTTGTCGAGATCCTCGGGATCGCAGGAGTGGATCGCGACCTCGGCGCCGTGCTCGCGCATGGCGGCGGCCAGCGGCTCTGGGTCGAGCCCGCCGCCGGAGGCGCGGTTGGCGGCGAGGGCGATCCGCACTCGGGCTGAGGGTACACTCGCGCCGGTGTTCGCGAGCATCGACCACATCGGGGTCGCGGTCGAGGACCTCGAGGCGGCGATCGCGGTGCATCGCGACACGTTCGGGATGCCGCTCGTGCACCGCGAGACGATCGACGGGCAGGGCGTGGAGGCGGCGCTGCTCGACGTCGGCGACTCGCACGTCGAGCTGCTCTTTCCCTTGGGCGGGGACACGCCCGTCGGCCGGTTCCTGGCACGCCGCGGGCCGGGGCTGCACCACGTGGCCTACCGGGTCGACGACGTGGCGGCGACGCTCGACGGCCTGCGCGCGGCGGGGGTGCGACTGATCGACGACGCGCCGCGTGCCGGGATCCGCGGCTCGCAGGTCGCGTTCCTGCATCCCTCCGCCGCGGGCGGCGTGCTGACCGAGATCGTCCAACCTGCCACTCTGCATCGCCATGAGTGATCCAACCAAGGCCCCACCGAGCGCGCGCCGCGCGGCGCTCGGCTTCTCCGGCAGCTCACAGATCCTCTCCCTCCGCATCACCGACGACCAGCTCGCCGCTCTGCGGGGTGCTTTGCAGGACGGCCGCGAGCGCTGGTACGAGGTCGAGGCGACCGACGGAGCCGTGCTCGTCGACCTCGGCCAGGTCACCTACCTCCGCGTCGAGTCCGGCGAGCATCGCGTCGGCTTCTAGTTCTTGCGCAAGCTCCGCGTCGCCTTCAACGCCGTCGACCTGGCGCTCTACAAGCGGGTGCGGTCGCTGGCGCATACACCGGACACGGTGCGGTGGGTGCGGCGGTACTCGCGGCTGGGGGAGCACGGGGCGGTCTGGCTCGTGGTCGGAGCCACGGGTTTCGGGTTGGACGGGGAGCGGCGCGGACGGTGGCTCCGCGCGACCGCCTGCGTAGGCGGGGCCTACCTGATCTCGACCTCGATCAAGATGGCGATCGGGCGGCGGCGGCCGGTGATCGAGGATCTGCCGCACCTGATGGCTACGCCCACGGGCCTCTCGTTCCCGTCGTCGCACTCGACCTCGTCGTTCGCCGCGGCACAGGCGTACGGGCGGCTGCTGCCTCGAACCCCACTGCTCACCGCCGCGGGCGCGATGGCGTTCTCGCGCTTGTATCTCGGCGTGCACTACCCGTCGGACGTCGCCGCGGGCGCGGCGCTCGGCACCGTGCTGGGGACCTTCGGACGATGAAGGTCGGGATCGTGGGGATGCCCAACGCGGGCAAGTCGTCGCTCTTCAACGCGCTCTCGCGGGCGGGGGCCGAGGCGGCCAACTACCCGTTCACGACGATCGAGCCGAACGTGGCCGTCGTGCCCGTCGCGGACGAGCGGCTCGACGCGGTCGCTTCGACCGTGGGCGCCTCCAGCGTCGTGCCGGACACGATCGAGTTCCACGACATCGCCGGCCTGGTCGCGGGAGCGCACAAGGGCGAGGGCCTGGGCAACAAGTTCCTCGCCAACATCCGCGAGACCGACGCGCTGATCCACGTCGTGCGCGCGCACGGCGACGCGAACGTGATCCACCCCGAGGGCCGCGTGGATCCGGCCGCCGACATCGAGACGATCGAGACCGAGCTCGTATACGCGGACCTCGAGCAGGCCGAGCGCCGCCACGCGCGGGTCGTGCGCACGGCGCGCAGCGGCGACAAGGTGGCGATCGCCGAGCAGGCCTGGCTCGAACAGGCGATCGCTGCCTTACAGTCGGGCCAGCCGGCGCGAACCGTCCCCGTTCCCGCCGCGGCGCCCAACGCCATGCGAGACCTGTCGCCCCTGACCGGCAAGCCGGTGCTGTTCGTGGCCAACGTCGACGAGGGCGACGACGCGGTGCCGTCGGTCGTCGCCGACGCGGCAGCGGCTCAAGGAGCGGCCGCCGTCGCAGTCTCCTCCCGGATCGAGGCCGAGCTCTCCGAGCTCGACGACGAGGAGGCGGGAGTCATGCGCGAGGAGATGGGCGTCGGCGAGTCAGGGCTGTCCCGGGTCGTCCGCGGAGCGTTTGGGCTGCTCGAGCTACTGGCGTTCTTCACTGCCGGCGAAGACAAGCCGGCGCAGTCCTGGCACCTCCGCCGAGGCCTCACCGCCTGGCACGCCGCGGGCGAGGTCCACTCCGACATCCAGCGAGGCTTCGTCCGCGCGGAGGTCATCGGGTGGGAGCCGCTCGTCGAAGCAGGCGGGTACTCAGCGGCTCGCGACCGGGGCACGCTGCGGCTCGAGGGCCGCGACTACGTGATGGCCGACGGAGACGTCATCACGGTCAAGTTCACTCCGTAGCGCGCTCGGAGCGTAGCTGCGGGCGGAGGGTGACACCAGCCCTCCCCCGGCACGCGCTTCGCGCAAATTGGGGACGTGCCGGGGGAGGGCCGCCGCACCCTCCACCGTCACCGCCGCGCCTGTCCGACGCCTTCTTCTTGAGAGGCCGAAACGTCTGCACCCTCAGCGCGCGCACGAATCGCGGGCGACGGGTTAGGCCGCGATTCGCGCGCGACACGAGGGCGCCGCTCGCGATACATCCGGGCGACCCGATCAAGTGGAGCTCGAGTGACTATCGCTTCCAGCAGCGAAGGCAGCACTCGGGCGACCACGCGCACCACTGCTGTGTCTGCCTGCAAGCGGCATGTCGCCCGATCGGCGCTCGGCAGGGTCTCGATGCCTTTGGCCAGCGCGGCACGAGCGACGGAGAGTGCGTTGATGCGATCGAGCTAGTTGCTCGTGGCTTGGCTCGCCACTTGGGCGAGTGAGATTTCTGTGACGACCGACGCTGCGAGGTCGCTGAGCAGTTGGACCTGGTGAGTCGTCCAGTGGCGGGGCTGGCTGTCGATCACGCACAGCGTCCCGAGGGCGTGGCCGTCGGCAGCGATCAGCGGGATGCCCGCGTACGCGACGACGCCCATGTCGCGGATGGCGAGGTTGTCGCGCAGGACCACGTGCTCGCGAGCGTCGTCGACCAGGAGTGGCTCGCGGCTGGCGACCGCGTGCTGACAGAAGGAGTGGCTGAGCGGGGACTGTCGCCGAGACGCCCACGGTTCCGGCAGGCCGAGGCAGCTCTTGAAGAACTGACGATCGGAGTCCACGAGCGAGACCAGCGCCACAGGCGCGTTGAGCACGTGCGCGGCGAGCCGCGCGAGGCGATCGAAGGACGGCGTGACGTCGGAGTCGAGGAGCCCGGTCGCGCGCAGCGCATCGAGCCGGTCTGACTGTGTGACCGCAGCGGCCGCGTCGAGGAGCGCCTGCCGGCGCTGCGTCCCCTTCTCCGGCGTTGTGCGGCCGGCCGACGCGGCAGCGCGACCGAGGGCCTCCTCAAAACCGGCGTCGCCGCGTTGGCCCATGGCATAGGCGATGCGCAGGATCGTCGCGTCGCGGACGAACTGCGCGCCGCTCACGCCTTCGCGCCCGGACTCGCGCTCGAGCAGCTTCCACAGCGCGTCGTCGAACCGCACAGTGGTGGCTCGCATCGGCATGCCGCGAGTGTAACCCCTGGAGGCCGCAGCGATAGCGCTTCCGCCATCGCCTACGTCATTTTGCGGACGAGGAGCATCTCGGCGCGTTCGCATTCGGCGACGCTTGGGGAACATCAGGGAGTGGACAGCGCTACCGACTTCGCACGGATCTACCAGGAGCACGGGGCCGGCGTGGTGCGCGCGGCGGCACGTGTGCTCGGGGACACGGCACTCGCTGAGGACGTGGCGCAGGAGGTCTTCCTCGGGCTCTGGCGCGGGTCTGGCTACGACCCCGCCCGCGGACCGCTTGGGCCCTACCTGCAGCTCCTGGCACGTAGTCGGGCGTTGGACGTCTGGCGTAACAGCCGCGCGGGCGACCGGAGGATGGCCCGGCTCAAGGAGCGCACCGTGCTCGATTCGACCGTTGCCGAGGCGCCGCAGCACGCCGTCCTGCGAGCCGCCGATCGCGACCTGGCCCTCAGCGCCGTGCGGAAGCTCCCAGTCGACCAACGGCGGGCCATCGGACTGACCTACTGGGCGGGCCTCACGGCCCAGCAGGCGGCCGAGGTCGAGGGCATCCCGCTCGGTACGGCCAAAAGCCGCGTGCGGCTAGGGCTGCACAAGCTCGCCCGAGATCTGGCCATAGCGGCGGCATGAGACGGTTCTCGCGCCGCCGCCGGCGGTGACTGCCGCGGTTGACGGTCGCCGCGGCTGTGTCCCGTGCCGCGCGTCAAGCGCGAAGGACCATAGGTACGCAGGATGGCGGCAGATCCTTGTCAGTCCGTGAGCGCGTGAAGGGGGGCGCGGCCGCGGTTGCCGGCCGGTTCGATGATGCCGATCGTTCGCAAGCAGTACAGCGTGCGCTGTGCCAGTTGCGTGCTGCAGCGGAGAGTGGCGGCGAACTCGCGTGTCGTGAAGGGCTCGACCGGCAGGGTGGGGAGCGCCGCGAGGATGTCCTGCGGCGTATGCAGAACGACGTGGTCGAGGACCTCGACCATTCGCCGTTCGCCGGGATCGCGGGTGCGACGATGGGTGGTTGTCGACTGCGGGCCGCGGATGTGATCCTCGCGCAGGAGCAGCACCTCGATCGTGAGGTTCGGGTGGGTCAGCAGCGACGGGAACGCGACCAGCTTGTCGAACACCGCCGCGGCGGTAGCGCGCTTCGGCGACCGGCGGCCGCCGAGTAGCTGGCCGTGCTCGTCGACCCGGACGATTCGGCGCTCGGCGGCGACCGGGTAGACGATCCGCATGCGGTGCTCGTCGAGCAGCGCGTCGAGCTTCTTGCCGAGTGCTCCGAAACCTCCCGTCTGCACCTCGACCAGCTCGCCGTCGGTGCGGACGAGGTCGATCACGAACCGGCCTACTGGCACCTCGAAGCGGTCGCCTGGCTCTGCCAGCGCTGCCTTTACCGCGGCGTGCAGCGGGCCCTCGCGCAGCACGCCGATGCTCGACACGCCCGCAGAGGCTAGTTGTCGGTTCGGCGTGGCTCGGCGAACGCGATCGCGTTTCCGTCCGGATCGGGGATGTTCACGTGGCGGACGCCGTTGGAGTACGTCTCGATCGGTTCGTGCTCGATGCCCTCGGCAGCGAGGTGCTTGAGCAGCCCGTCGAGCCCCGCGACGGCGAACGTGATCCGGCCCGCGCCCGCCTGCGCGGCGTTCGGCTCGATGAAGAGCGTGGCGTGCTCGTCGACGTCCCAGAGGATCTCGTCCCCGACGCGAAGGTCTGGCGCGCGGCCGAAGAACCGCGTGTACCAGTCGAGGCTGGCGTCCAGGTCCGATACCGGGACGCCGGCGATGAGTTGGGTGATCGCGCTCATCTCGTGGGACGTGATACTGCACGCGGAATGCCCATGCGACTGCTGCCGCTCCTCACGATCCTCGGCCTGGCCCTCATCACGCCGCCGGCGACCGCCGCGGTCAAGGTGCCCCGCGAGGCGCGGGCGGTCGACACGTCGCGGCCCGATCGTTGGGTCGGGAGCGGCACGCCACGGAGCTGCACGTCGCGCGCAGTGGTGCGGGCTGTCGCCAAGGGCGGGATCATCCGGTTCCGCTGCGGGCCCGACCCGGTCCGGATCGAGCTCAAGCGGACGGCCAAAGTGGTCAATACCAGCCGTCGCGTCGTGCTCGACGGACGCGGCCTGGTGACCCTCAGCGGCGGCGGGAAGCGCCGCATCCTCTATCAGAACACCTGCGACCGTCGGCAGACCTGGACCACGTCGCACTGCGACGACCAGGCCACGCCTCGTCTCGTGGTGCAGGACCTGACCTTCGCGGACGGTGACGCCACGGGCGCGATCTACGACGGCGGCGGGGGCGGCGCGATCTTCGCGCGCGGCGGGCGGCTCAAGATCGTCCGCTCGAGGTTCGTCGGCAACCGCTGCGACCCGACGGGCCCCGACCTGGGCGGCGGCGCCGTGCGTGCGCTGTCGCAGCACGACGGCCGGCCGGTGACGGTCGTCGCGGGCACCTTCGCCAAAGGGGTCTGCAGCAACGGGGCGGCGCTGAGCAGCATCGGCGTCTCGTGGTCGATCTACAACAGCGTCTTCACCGACAACCGTGCGATCGGTCGGGGCGCCAACCCCGCGCGGGGCGGCACGCCCGGCGGCGGCTCGGGTGGCGCCGTGTACGCGGACGGCAACGACTTCCGCGTGCTGCTCGCCGGCACGAGGATGGCCCGCAACCACGCGCGCGAGGGCGGCGGCGCGGTCTTCTTCGTCAGCAACGACCGCAGCGGCGTCCTCAAGATCCGCTCCTCGAGCCTGCGCGACAACCCGAGTGACGGCTTCGAGACCGATCCGGGCATCTACTTCCTCGGCCGGGATCAGATCGTCGTCGACTCGGTCGTGGAGTGACTCAGAGGAAGCCGAGCAGCAGCTCGCGGAAGGCCTGTGGCTGCTCGAGCGGCGCGAGATGCCGTGCTCCCGCGATGACGGCATGGTGCGCTCCGCGAAGATCCTGTGCCAACGCCTCAGCGCCGATGCGGAAGTCCGGCATGTCAAGCTCGCCCGCCGCCACGAGCGTGGGGATCTCAAGCGTTTCGAGTGCCCCCGGATGCGCCTCGAGCGGGTCCTGAGCCTCGGTCGCCTCGCCGGCCGCTGCCTGGACCTCGAAGGCGTGGCGCTGCATCGCCGCTACGCGGTCGCGCAGTGCCGCCGGCGCGTCGGCGAGTAGCCACGCGTCGAGGACCGCGCCGACGGCGGCGTCGATGTCACCTCGCTCGAGTGCGGACTCTTCCGCCTCCCACGCGGCTTGAAGCTCGGCCGAGGGTTCCAGGTCCGGGGGCGGCGCGGACACCAGCGCCATCGCCGTGACCCGGTCGGGCGCGACCACCGCCATGCGCAGCGCGACGGCGCCGCCGAAGGAGTTGCCGACCAGCGCCGCGCGGTCGATGTTCAGAGCATCCAGGGTCTGCACGACGTCCGACCAAGGAGCATCCTCGTCCGCGGGCGGGGCCTCGCCGAACCCGGGAAGGTCCATCGCGACGACGCGATACCCGGCATCGGCGAGCGGGCGCAGGTGCTCCGCCCACATCCTCCGGTCCGCGATGCCGGCATGCAGGAGCACGATGGCCGAGCCGGAGCCGACGTCATCGTGCGGCAGCAGCACGCGGCCAATTATCCACGCAACGCGCGTAGTTCGTGACGCCACGCACGCTTGCGCCTCGGCGCGCAGCGACCGCCCCGACCACGTGCTCGCCAGGACCGATCAGACTCCGCCTCAGATGCCCGACGTTTCCCGCCCCGGGGACGCCACCTCCGCGGCTGCTCCTCGCACCGTTGAGCCAGTCCCGCGAAGAGTGCCCGCTGACCAGGGAAGAGCGCTCGCGCCTCGGCGCGGCTGTGAGTCGTGGCGATGAGCGTCTTCAGGGAGGCCGAGCTTCGCTACCTGGCCGGCGGGCGGCAGCTCGGGCGGATTGCGACGGTCGGCGCGGACGGCACGCCGCACGTGGTGCCCGTCGCGTGGATCTACAACGCGGTGCGCGACGCGATCGACATTGGGGGCTTCGAGCTCGAGCGAACGAAGAAGTTCCGCGACGTGACGCGCACCGGACGCGCCGCGATCGTGATCGACGATCTGGCGAGCACCGATCCGTGGCGGCCGCGCGGGATCGAGATCCGCGGGCGCGGGGAGGCGATCGCGCTGCCGACGCCGCTGATCCGGGTCCATCCCGAGCGGATCGTCAGCTGGGGGCTCGAAGCGCGACGCAGCGCGCGTACGGTCGAGCGATGAGTCCGGCGCCGTGTGATCGTCCCGGGGAGACCGCCGCTTTCAGCGCTCGGTACTTCTCGCACGTGACGTTGTCGATGGTCACTGTCCGTCGGCGCCGGAGCGGCGCAGCGTCGTCGGGGTGCGTCCGGTTTCCATGCGGAGCACGCGGTAGAACTGGGCGTAGCTGCCAAAGCCAGCCTCGAGAGCGGCGGCGAGCGCCGTGGTGCGGCGGCCGTGGCCGTAGAGGGTCATGAAGCGTTCGAGTCGCCGCTGGTTGCGAAACCGCGTGATCGAGACGCCGGTCTGGGCCTTGAAGATACGGCTGAGATGCGACGGGCTCAGCCCGGCGGTTCGCGCGAGCGCGGCGAGATCGCCAGCTTCGGGGTCGGCGCGCAGGCAGCGGGCGACGGTCTCGACCGCTGGGTGGACGTCGACGCCGGCGACGACATCCTCGCTCTCGAGATACGCCCGCCAGGCGGACAGCAGCAGGTAGGCGAGTCCGGCGTTCAGGAGCGCGTCGTCGACGGTCTCGGCTTCGCGCAGCCCGCCCAGGAGCGCGCCGAGGTGGGCGGCTCTCCGCCTGACGAGACGACGCGAGAACTGACCGACCGGATCGCGCTCGAGCAGCGGTCGTGCCGGCATCGCCGTCGCGGCGCGGGACACGAGCCCGGGGCGGAACACCGCCCACCACTGCTCGTGGTCGGGCGACTCGTCGACGAGCACGTGCTCCTGCCCGGGGAACAGCCACGTCAGCGTGTGCGGCGTGAGCTCATAGCGGCGCTCATCCAGCAGGTACGAGGCGGTACCCCGAACCACGAGGTTGAGCTCGAGCTCGGCATGCCGGTGGGCGCGAGGCGGCCCGTCGGCGGCGACGTGATGGCCCACCCGCCCCTTGACGCCGGGCCGGAGCCCCAGATCGTCGGTCATCGCAAGAAACGATAGGAACTCGCGGAGCGACGAGAAGACGCTTGCGGCATCTCACGAAAGTCTCTGTTGACCTGCAACAAGGAGAGCAATATGGCAGCGTCAGCAGCGCCAATCACGAATGAGCACGCTCGTCGCTTCGCGGACGATGGGTTCTTCACCCTCGCCCGCGTCCTCCCAGCGAGCGATCTCGAGCTCCTGCGCCGCGAGTGCGGCCGGATGGTGGATGAGCGCGACCGGGAGATGGCCCGCCGAGGCGTCGACAAACTCGACCTCGACCACCGCGGCCGACGCTACTTCGTCCCTGCCTACGGCGAGAGCCCGGAGGTACGGCGGTTCCTGTTCTCGGACCTGATGGTGGAGATCGCACGGGCCGCGCTCGGCGACACGGTCTACCTGTTCAACGAGCAGTACGTCGTCAAGGCCGCCGAGCGCGGGATGCGGTTTGGCTGGCACCAGGACTCGGGATTCGTCGGCTACCCCCACGCGCGATACCTGACCTGCTGGATCGCGCTCGATGACGTCAGCGAGGCCAATGGCACCGTCTACCTGCTGCCGTACGAGCGGGCCGGCACGCGTGACGTCGTCGCGCACGTCCGCGACGAAGAGACGAACGACATGATCGGCTACTTCGGCGACGACGCCGGCGACCCCGTCGTCGTGCCCGCCGGAAGCATCGCCTGCTTCTCCAGCACGGTCTTCCACCGCAGCGGGCCCAACACCACGGAGCAGATCCGTCGCGTCTACGTCGCCCAGTACTCCGCCGAGCCGCTGTTGAACGAGGAAGGATCGGGACCGCGCCACCTCGCCGATCCACTCCTCATCGACGGCGATCGGATGAGCCCACCTGAGCTGTCTGAGATCATCACAGGCTCCCGACGCGGACGAGGGACTTGATCGCGCGGCGCTCGTCCATCGCCGCGTAGGCGTCGGCGATCCCCTCGAGGTCGGTCTCGTAGTCCATGACGCGGCCCGGGTCGATGCTGCCCGCCAGCACGTCGTCGAGCAGCTCAGGCAGGTAGACGCGCACGGGCGCGCCGCCGCCGCGGACGCCGACGTTCCGGGAGAACATCCGCCCGACCGGCAGGTCGACGCCGTGCGGGACGCCCACGAAGCCGACCATCGAACCCGCGCGGGCGACAGCGATCGCGGTCTCCATGGCCTGCCCGGTGCCGACGCACTCCAGCGTCGCGTCGACGCCGACGCCCGCAGTCAGCTCCTTGACCTTCTCGATCGCCTCCTCGCCGCGCTCGGCGACGATGTCGGTGGCTCCGAACTGCTTGGCCAGCTCCTGGCGGTCGGCGTGGCGCGAGAGGGCGATGATCCGCTCGGCGCCCAGGCGCTTGGCCGCCAGCACGCCGGACAGGCCGACCGCGCCGTCACCCACGACGGCCACGGTCTGGCCGGCTTCGACCCCCGCGCAGACCGCCGCATGGTGGCCGGTGCCCATCACGTCCGAGAGGGAGAGCAGCGAGCGCATCATCTCGTCGGAGTGACCGGAGCCCGGCACGGTGACGAGCGTCGAGGCGGCGAGCGGCACGCGGACGGCCTCGCCCTGGCCACCGTCGCCGTTCATCGGGAAGAAGCCGCCGTTCATGCAGGCGGTGGTGATGCCGTGCTGGCAGTTCGGGCAGGTCCCGTCGCTGAACGCGAACGGCGAGATGACGAGGTCGCCCTCGGAGAGGGAGCTCACCTCGGCGCCGACCTCCTCGACGACGCCGACGAACTCGTGGCCGATCGGGCCGGGCTCGAACGGCGAGTCGCCGCGGTAGTACCACAGGTCCGAGCCACAGACGCAGGCGAGGACGACGCGGACGATCGCGTCGGTCGGCTCCTGGAGGCTCGCATCGGGGCGGTCGCCGGCTTCGATCCGGCGGGGCTCGTGGAAGATCGCGGCACGCATGCCTTCCACCTAAGCGCATCCTCGGGCGTTCTGGGAGGGAGCGGTCGCCGCGAGGTCAGCCGAAGGTGAAGACGTACGCGCGGGCGCCGGGCTCGAGGAACGTGATCTCGAAGGTGCGCTGCCGCGCGCCGCTCTGGCGGACGAGTTGGTACATCCGCGGCTCGGAGAGCGTTCCTTCGCCGGACTCGTCGACGTCGAGGCCGTGGGCGTCGCCGGGCGGCTCGCCGTCGAGGCGCACGGTGAAGCGGATCGGCGCGCCGGATGCCGTGAGGACCAGGTTGAGGTCGCGCGCCTGGAAGCGGTACGCGATCGAGCCGGCGCCCGCTTCGAGCACGGCGGACTCCTCGCCCACCGACCAGTCGCCCGCGAGTGCCCACTGGTTGAGCGCCAGTTCGTCGGCTCGCCGGTCGGTGCGGCGCTCGCCGCGCGCGTAGCCCACGTAGGTCTCGGGCGACCCCAGCGCATCCCAGTCGGCGGCCTCGGCGAACCCGCCCGGCGTCGACGTCGACGAGTTCCTCGTCGACGCCCAGCAGCCGCTGGACCGCGCGCTCGGTCTCCTCGTAGGCCTCCTCGCCGAAGTGATGGAACTGGACCCGCCCGTCGCCGTCGACGAGGTAGACGGCCGGCCAATAGTGGTTCTCGAACGCCCGCCAGATCGCGAACTCGTTGTCGATCACGACCGGGTAGCCGACGTCCAGCTCGGCGGCCGCGCGGCGCACGTTGTCGAGGTCGTGCTCGAACCCGAACTCGGGCGCAGTGCGCGCCGACGACGACCAGCCCGTGGTCGCGATACCGCTCGTGCCACGCCCGAACGTACGGCAGCGTGCGCAGCCAGTTGACGCACGAGTACGTCCAGAAGTCGACGAGGACGCACGCGGCCGCGGAGTCCCGTGGCCGTGAGCGGTTCGGAGTTGAGCCAGACGGATGCCCCGTCGAGCGCGCTGAGTGGGGGCGATGAGCTCATCAGGACTCCGCCAAGCATGCTCCTCTCGCGTGCGCGTCGCACCCGTGGACGCCCTGGTCTACTCCCTGGCCCCCTCGACGAGCCACCCGCAGTCGATCTGGGAGGCTTGTGCTCGATGAGCCGGTCACGCGCATGAACCTCCTCGGACGGGCCGACGAGTGCGCTCTGCTGGACGGCCTGATCCGCGACATCCGCCGAGGCGAGAGCCGGTCATTGATGCTGCGGGGCGAGGCCGGGATCGGGAAGTCCGCGCTGCTGGACTACCTGGTCGAGTCGGCGTCGGAGGAGACCGTCGTCCGGGCTGCGGGTGTGGAGTCCGAGATGGAGTTGGCCTTCGCCAGCCTGCATCAGCTGTGCGGGCCGATGTTCGATCGGCTCGAGGGACTTCCGGCGCCGCAGCGTCAGGCGCTCGAGATCGTGTTCGGGCTGAGCGCCGGCGGGGCCCCGGATCGGTTCCTTGCGGGGTTGGCGGTGTTGAGCCTGTTCTCGGAGGCGGCCGATGAGCGTCCGCTGCTGTGTGTCGTCGACGACGCTCAATGGCTCGATCACGCTTCGGCGCTGACGCTCGCCTTCGTCGCCCGTCGCCTCCTAGCGGAGCCGGTCGGGATCGTGTTCGCCGCACGCGAGCCGAGCGAGGAGCTCCAGCACATCGCCGAGCGGGAGGTGCACGGCGTGCGCGACGGAGACGCCCGCGCGCTGCTCAGCTCGGCGGTGCCATCCAAGCTGGACGAGCGCGTTCGGGACCGGATCGTCGCCGAGACGCGCGGAAACCCGCTGGCCTTGCTGGAGCTGCCGCGTGGGTTGACGGCGACGCAGCTGGCGGGCGGCTTCGGTGTGCTGGGCGCGCAGAGTCTCTCCGGGCGGATCGAGGCGAGCTTCGTCCGCCAACTCCAAGCGCTCGCCGACGACTCGCGGCGTCTGGTGCTCCTTGCCGCGGCAGAGCCGCTAGGCGATCCCGTGCTGCTCTGGCGCGCGGCCGCAAAGTTCGGCATCGCGCCGGCGGCCGACGGAGATACGCACGGGCTGCTGGCGATCGGCGAGCGAGTGATGTTCCGTCACCCGCTGGCCCGATCCGCTGTCTATCGGTCGGCGGTGGCGCAGGAACGCCGGGCGGTCCATCTCGCCTTGGGGGAGGCGACCGATCGAGACGTCGATCCGGACCGCCGCGCCTGGCACCTGGCGGCGGCGGCGCCGGCTCCTGACGAGCACCTCGCCCTGGAGCTCGAGCGCTCCGCCGTGCGGGCGCGAGCGCGAGGCGGCCTCGCCGCCGCGGCGGCGTTCCTGCAGCGTGCGGTCGCACTGACCGGCGACCCAGGGCGGCGAGCCGACAGAGCGCTCGCGGCCGCTCAGGCCAGCCTGGGGGCTGGTGCGTTCGATGTGGCTCGCGGGCTGCTGGCGGCCGCGGAAGCCGGATCGCTCGACGAGCTCGGGCGAGCTCGCGTGGATCTGCTCCAGGCCGAGGTCGCGTTCGCCGAGAACCGCGGCAGCGATGCTCCGCCGCTGCTGCTCCAGGCCGCGAGGAAGCTGGAGCCGTTGAACGTGCGCCTCTCGCGTGACACGTATCTCGATGCGTGGACCGCAGGGCTGTTCGCAGGCCGGCTCGCGGGTGCGGGCGGCAGCCTGCGCGACATCTCCCGCGCCGCGGCGGCCGCGCCCGACCCTGCGGATCCTCTCCCGCAGGATCTGCTGCTGGACGGCTTGGCGCTGGTCTTCACCGATGGGCGCCCCGCCGCCTCGCCTGTGCTGACGCGCGCGGTCGCCGCGTTCGCGAGCGCCGCGGTTTCCGCGGAGGACGTGCTGCGCTGGGGCTTCCTGGCGTCGCGGGCGGCGAACTTGGTCTGGGACTACGACGGCTGCCTCGAGATCGGCACGCGCGCGGTGGAGGTCGCTCGGGACTTCGGAGCGCTCGAGGTCCTTGCCGCCGCGGACAACGGGTGCGGCCAGACCGCCGCGTTCGGCGGCGACCTCGCGACGGCCGCGGTGCTGATCGCGGAGGTCGAGGCCGTCAAGGAGGCGACCGGGACGCGCATCGGCCCGTACGCGGCGATCGCGCTCGCGGGAATTCGCGGCCAGGAGGCCGGCGCCTCGGACCTGATCGACGGCGTCATCAGGCAGGCCACCGCCGGCGGCCAGGGGACCGCCGTCCAGTACGCCCATTGGGCGAGGTCCGTTCTCATGAACGGTCTCGGCCGCTACGAGGAGGCGCTCGCGGCGGCGGTGGAGGCGAGCGAGCACACGCCAGAGCTGTTCATCGCGTCCTGGGCGCTGAGCGAGCTGGTCGAGGCTGCGGCGAGGACGGGCAACGCCGAGCTCGCAGCACAAGGTCTCACACGGCTCGGCGAGCACACGGAGGGCTGCGACACCGATTGGGCACGGGCCATCCACGCCCGCTCGCGCGCACTGGTGAGCGAGGGTGAGGTCGCCGAGTCGCTGTATCGCGAGGCGATCGAGCGGCTGGGCCACACGCGGCTGCGGCCCGAGCTCGCACGATCCCACCTGCTCTATGGAGAGTGGCTGCGCCGCGAGCGCCGCCGTGTCGACGCCCGCGCGCAGCTCCGCGCCGCGCACGACCTGTTCGTGGCGATCGGGATGGAGGCGTTCGCCGAGCGCGCCCGCGGTGAGCTGCAGGCCACGGGCGAGCGGGTGCGCAAGCGGACGGTCGAAACGCGCGACGAGCTGACTCCCCAAGAGCTGCAGATCGCACGGCTCGCGCGCGACGGCCTGTCGAACCCGGAGATCGGCGCGCGGCTCTTCCTCAGCCCGCGCACCGTGGAGTGGCACTTGCGCAAGGTGTTCAGCAAGCTCGGCATCCACTCCCGGCAGGAGCTGTCTCGCGCGCTGCCGAGCTCCGACTCCGAGCTCGTCCCGGCCTGAGCTGACGCGTGTTCGAGATCGTCACCGAGCGGCTGGTGCTGCGACCGCTTCAGGCCGGCGATGTCGCGGCTTTCGTCGCGTATCGCAGCGACCCCGACGTCGCGTGCTACCAGTCCTGGGACACCACCTACTCGACGGCCGAGGCGGAGCGGCTCGTCGCGTCGCAACCGGACCCGGCCTTCGGCGATCGCGGCGAGTGGGTCCAGATCGCGGCCATCGATCGCAGCACTGGAGAGCTGTACGGCGACTGCGCCGCGCGCATGGCTCCCGATCAGCCGCTGACCGCCGAGGTGGGCGTGACCTTCGCGCCCGGCAGCCAGCGGCGCGGTTTGGCGACCGAGGCGCTCGGCGCCGTGGTCGCCTGGTTGTTCGAGGAACACGGCGTCCGCCGCGTGTATGCCCAGGCCGACGACCGCAACGCTCCCGTCCATCGCCTCCTCGAACGACTCGGCTTCCGGTGCGAGGCGCGCCTCGTGGAAGCCGAGTGGTTCAAGGGGGAGTGGATCACGCTGCGCGTGTACGCAACGCTCCGCGGCGAATGGAGCTGAGGCTCGCGGGCAGGTACCAGTTGCGCTCGCCGAGCAGCTTCATCGTGGCCGGGAGCAGGACGGCGCGGATGATCGTCGCGTCGATCAGGATCGCGACGGCGAGGCCGACGCCGATCTGCTGTGCCAGCTGATCGCTGGCCAGCGCGAACGAGCCGAAGACCGCGACCATCACGAGCGCCGCGCTGGTCACGACGCCGGCGGTGCTCTTGATGCCGTGGGCGACCGCGTCGTCGTTGCTCATGCCGCGATCGACGGCCTCGCGGATGCGGCTGACGATGAACACGTGGTAGTCCATCGAGAGGCCGAACAGGATCACGAACAGGAACAGCGGGATCCAGGGGGCGATGCCGCCGACCGACTGGAAGTCGAGCAGCTTCTCGCCGTGCCCGTCCTGGAAGACGAGCACGAGGACGCCGTAGGCCGAGCCGACCGACAGCAGGTTGAGGACGATCGCCTTGATCGGCACCACGATCGAGCGGAACGTGACCAGCAGCAGGATGAACGCGAGGCTGAGCACGAACAGGAACACGATCGGCGCGTGCGACTTCATCGCGTCGATGAAGTCCTTCGAGCCGGCGGTCGTGCCGGTGACGGCGACCTCGGCCCCGGCGAGCTTGCCGACGGTGGCCGGGACGACCTTGGAACGCAGGACCTCGAGCGAGCGCTCGGAGGCGGCGTCGGTGCCGCTGCCCTTGACGGCGAGGGCCACGACGGCGACGGTCTTGTCGGGGCTGACCTCGACGCTGAACGGCTCGGACAGCTGGCCCGTGGCCAGCGCCTGGTCATGCAGCTGCGCGATCGCGGCCTGCACCGGCGCGGCGGTGACGTCCTCGGCCTTGATCACGGTCGTCGCCGGGACGGCGCCGCCCGGGAACGCAGCCTGGAGGCGGTCGTAGGTCTGGATGACCGGCTGGCTGCGGGAGTAGCCGTCGTAGCCGGGATTCTTGAACTGGATGCCGAGCGCGGGGATGGAGAGGGCGACGAGCAGGCCGCCGGCGACCACGGTCGAGACGAGCGGGCGCTTGAGGACGCGGGTGAGGATGGCGCCCCAGACGCGCGACTCGCCCTTCGCCTGGTGGCGGCGCTTGGCGACCCAAGGCACGCGGCCCTTCTCCAGCCAGTTCTTCTCGCTCAGGAACGAGAGTGTCGCGGGCAGGAAGGTCATCGAGCCGAGCACGGCGACGGCGACGACGAGCATCGTGCCGATGCCGAAGCCGACGAAGATCGGGTTGCCGGCGAACAGCAGCCCGGCCATCGCGGTCATCACGGTCAGGCCGGAGATGAGCACCGCGCGGCCTGACGTCGCGGCGGCGATCTCGACGGCGGCCTCGGCCGAGTGGCCGCGGTCGCGCTCCTCCATCATGCGGCGCGAGTAGAACATCGCGTAGTCCACGCCGACGGCGAGGCCGATGATCACCACGAGATCGGCGACGTCGGACGGGAGCGCGTAGATCTGGCTGACCGGCCCGAGCAGGCCGACGGTGCCCGCGACGGCGGTGGCGCCGAGCAGGAGCGGGATTCCGGCGGCGACGAGCGCGCCGAACGCGACCAGCAGGATGATCAGCAGCAGGCCGTAGGAGATCAGCTCGGCCTGCTTGCCGTCCTTCGCGTCCTGGGCGGCGATCGCCTTCGCGGCCGAGGCGTCGCCGAACTGCTCGACGCGGACGCCGGGGTGCGCGGCCTGGACGGCGGCCACGGCGGCGAGCGGCTTGTCGACGAGCTGCTCGACGTGCTCGTCCGTGCCGGGAATCGTGAACTTCACGAGGAGCGAGCGGCCGTCCTCGGACTCGAGCGGGCGCTCGACCTTCGTGACGCCCTCGATCCCCTCGAGGCGCGTGACGACGTCGCGTGCGGCGTCCGCCCGAGGGCCGTCACCCTGCACGAGCACCTGCTCACCGGCCTGGTCCGGGAACCCCGCGGCCTTGACGATCATGTCGCCGCGCTTGGACTCGCCGCTGCCGGTGGCCGACTCGTCGAGGTCGTTCTGGCCGACCTTGCCGCCGATGACGGTGGCGAGGACGACGAACAGGAGCCACCCCAGGATCGCGGTCTTGCGGTGCTTGGCGCTCCATCGACCTGCGCGTGCTGCTGGGTTACGTGACTGCATGGGACCCCTCCTCGGTAGGGTTCGTACGCTGTACGAGGTATTCTTGTCGTACGCTGTACGAGCCCGCTAGTGAGGTAAACCGAACACCCGATGGGAAGCCAGCCAGCCACCGAGCCGCTCGTCCCCCTGAGCAGGGAGCGCGTGTTGACGACCGCCGTCGCGTTCGCCGACCGCCACGGCCTCGAGTCGCTGTCCATGCGCAAGCTCGCCGACGAGCTCGGCGCCGGCGCGATGTCGCTCTACTACCACGTGCGCAACAAGGGGCAGCTGCTCGACGGGATGGTCGACATCGTCTTCGGCGAGATCGAGCTTCCGCCCACCGACGTCGACTGGAAGACGGCGATGCGCCGGCGGGCCCTCTCCACCCGTGAGGTGCTCAACCGTCACCGCTGGGCGGTCGGCCAGATGGAGGGAAGGACGGAACACGGCCAGGCGAACCTCAGGCTCCACGACGCGGTGCTCGGCTGTCTCCGCGCGGCGGGCTTCTCGCTCGAGATGACCGTCCATGCCTACTCCGTGCAGGACGCCTACATCTACGGCTTCGCCCTCCAGGAGAGCGACATGTCGTCCGAGACGGCCGATGACTTCGCGGCGGAGGCGCAGCGGCAGATGCGCGAGTACGAGGCCCTGCTGGCGGAGTTCCCGTACCTCGTCGAGGTGGTCGGCGGGTACGTCGCGAAGTCGGGCTACGACTACGCCACCGAGTTCCTGTTCGGGCTCGACCTGATCCTCGACGGCCTCGACAAGCTCAGAGACGGCGAGCCTCGACCATCTGTCGAGTGATCGGCCCGGAATCGCCGCCCGCGTCAAGTTCGCGGTGTGCGTGCCGTTGCTTCGGTCATGGACCTCGATGACCTGATCGGGCCGCTGCCCGCACCGCTCGGCCGCTGGATGCTGCGGCGCATGGTGGCCCGCGCCGTCCGCTACGGGCAGGAGTTCAGCGTGCTGCTCGTGCGCGGCGCCGAGCCCGGCGAGCTGGCGGCGCTGCTGCGCGGCGCCGACCTCTTCGTCGCCTGGGACAGCGGTGACCTGCTCGCGCTGCTGCCCGACACCGATCGCTCCGGGGCGGATGTCGTCGCCGGGCGCGTGCGTGAGACGACCGGCGCGGCGGTGGGCGCCGTCCACTGGGGCGGCGACCTCGCGGGCGACGTGCTCGAGCGCGCCGAGCGCGCCCTCGGCGCAGACCTCGTTCAGGCCGCCTGACCCAGCTCCTCGAGCCGCTTCGACAGCCGACCCATGCCGAGCTCGCCGGCCGCGCGCGCACCGCGCGCGTAGTCGGTCGGCGCGTCCGGCGGGCGCTCGACCGGGATCGTGCGCAGGGTGGCGATGTCCTTGAACGCGCGCAGCTCGTCGGCCTGCTCGATCAGCGCGCGCCGCACCGCGGGCTTCTCGCGGATCGCGCCGAGGATCACGTGCTCGAGGTCGCCCTTGCGCTTGAGCAGCTCCGCGGCCGTCTTCGGGCCGATCCCCTTCGCTCCCGGCAGCCCGTCGGACGGGTCGCCGCGCAGCGCGATGAAGTCCGGGACCTGTGACGGCTCGATGCCGTAGCGCTCCACCACGCCCTCCGGCCCGATCTCTTCGGGGCCCTCGCCGCCGGTTCGCTGCATGAGCACGGCGACCGTCTCGCTCGCGCACTGGAACATGTCGCGGTCGCCGGTGAGGATCAGCGACGTGCCGCCGGCGGCGGTCTCGACCTCGCACAGCGAGTGCAGGAGGTCGTCCGCCTCGAGATCGTCGGTCGTGGCGAGGCTCCAGCCGAGCGCCTCGTACAGCGCCGGGGCGCGCTCCCACTGCCACTCGAGCGGGTCCGGCATCGGCGGGCGGTCGGCGTGGTAGGCGGGGAACGCCTCGACGCGGTACTCGCCGGCCTCGGCTCCGAAGCACCACACCACGGCGCGCGGGTCGTACTTCTGCACGCACCACAGCGCCTGGTTGACCGAGCCGAGGAGCGCGTTGATCGGGTGCCCGTCATCGTCGGTGATCGAGTCGGGCAGCCCGAAGAACGCGCGGTAGAGCACGGCCGGGCCGTCGATGACAAGCAGCGGATCGCTCACCGCGCCCAGGATATGGTGCCGCCCCCATGAAGACGATCACCGGGCTGGACGAGCTGCGCGAGGCCGCCGGCGAGACGCTGGGAACGTCGGACTGGCACGAGGTCACGCAGGAGGCGATCGACGCGTTCGCCGACGCCACCGGCGATCACCAGTGGATCCACGTCGACGTCGAGCGGGCGAAGGCGACGCCATTCGGCGGCACGATCGCCCACGGCTACTACACGCTCGCGCTCGCCCCGATGCTGACCGCGCAGGTGATGGCGCTCGACGGCTTCGCCTTCGCGCTCAACTACGGCGTCAACCGCGTGCGCTTCCCGGCGCCGGTCCCGGTCGGCTCGCGCGTGCGCGCCACGGTCAAGCTCGCCGAGCTGGAGGACATCCCCGGCGGCGCGCAGATGACGCTCGAGCTGACGTTCGAGGTCGAGGGCGGCGAGAAGCCCGTCTGTGTCGCCCAGACCGTCGCGCGCGTCTACACGGGCGACTAGCGGATGCGGATGGCGGGGCCGGCTTCGCCGGCGAAGACCGCGCGGTAGGTGCCCGCCTGCGCGACGCCGGCGCGGTAGGTGCCGCCGCGGCGCACGATCGTGGACGCGACGGTCGTCCAGCGAGAGCCCTCGCGGAGCTGGATCTGGACCTGCGCGCCGACCCGTGCCGGGACGACGCTGCCCGCCACCGTCGCTCGCGCGGCGGGCCCGCTGGCGGTGGCGACCGGCGGCGCCTCGCGACTGCTGATCGTCGTGAAGTACGCCCATGTGTCGAGCAGCCCGAGCCGCGCGCGCAGCGTCGCGCCGTCGACCCGCGTGCGCCCCGCGGAGCCGACGATGTCGGCCGCCACGATCCGCGGCGAGCGGCCGCGCTCGAGCACCTCGATGCCGCGGAAGCGGCCCTTGACGAGCCCGGCGAGCTTCGCGCCCGCGGCCGACGGCGACAGCCGCGCCGGCTTCCAGCGATGCTTCGGCGAGATGTCGTCGTACGGGTCGGCGACCGACCTCAGCCACGGCTGCGGCCCGGCGCCGACGTTGGTGTTCTCCACGTTCTCGGTCCGCCCGCCGGAGGTGGAGAAGAAGAACGTCACCACGGGCTTGCCGTCGTAGGTCACGACCTGCCCGCGCGTCGCGGCGACGGCCGCGTTGGTGGTGGCGGTCTCGGCGGCCACGCCGCCGTAGACCTGGGAGCGGACGTCGGCGTACTGCTCGAAGCCCGCGCCCGCCTTCGAGGTCGTGATCGCGTACGTGCGCGCGGCGACCGCCTGCGCCTTCAGCGCCTCGGCGGGCCACGACGACGGCGACTCGCGGGCAACGACTCCGGCCACGTAGTCCTCGAGCGAGACGGCGTTGATGGCGTTCACGCCGGAGCCCGTCGGCCGGAACTCCATCAGCCCGCGATACGCACCCGAGCCGCCGAGCTGGACGACGCCCCCGCCCACCTGGAGCGGCGCGGTGTAGGCCGCGATCCGCTTGCCGGCCGCGGTCAGGAGGTCGACGCTCGAGGCGTCGCGGCGGCGCACGAGGTAGGTGCGCGAAGGATCCAGCGTGCGGGCGCCCGCACGCGAGGCGCCGCTGAAGCTCGCCGTGCCCGTCGACTGCAGCAGCACGCGCACGGTCCGGCCCCCGGTGGTCCCGAGCTGCGTGCCGCGGTAGTAGTGGCGCAGGATCGCGTCGTAGCTCCTGCCGTGCTTGGCGAAGCCGTACGCGCCGTATTGGCTCATCCCCACGCCGTGCCCGAAGCCCGCGCCCCGGATGGTGAAGGTCGACTTGTCGGCGCCCAGCGCAGGGGTGGCCGCGAGCAGGCAGGCGAGCAGGGTCAGGCAGGCGAGACGGAGCACGACGAGCGCTTCAGGGTAGCCAGGACCCATGATGCGGAAGACTGTTGGGGTGAGCGAGCGCAAGGCGTCGGATCTGTTCGTGGAATGCCTCGAGGCCGAGGGTGTCAAGTACGTATTCGGCATCCCGGGCGAGGAGACGCTGGATCTCAACGAGTCGCTCGATGCGTCGTCGATCGCGTTCGTGCCGGTCCGCCACGAGCAGGGCGGTGCGTACATGGCCGACATGTACGGCCGCCTGACCCGCCACGCGGGGGTCTGCCTGGGCACGCTCGGGCCCGGCGCGACGAACCTCGTGACCGGAGTCGCGGACGCGCTCCTCGACCGCTCGCCGATGGTCGCGCTCACCGGCCAGGCGGACCTGCAGCGGATGCACAAGGAGTCGCACCAGTACATCGACGTCGTCGACATGCTGCGGCCGGTCACGAAGTTCAACGCCCGCCTGAACTCCGCGCGGGTGATCCCGGAGGTCGTGCGCAAGGCGTTCAAGGTCGCCCAGGCGCAGAAGCCCGGGCCGACGCACATCGAGCTGCCCGAGGACGTGATGGCGGCGAGCGTCGACGCCGCTCCGCTCCCTGTACGCGACGCCCTCCGCCACCCCGAGCCCAGTGGCGAGGAGCTGCTGGCCGCGGTCGAGCTCATCCGCGGCGCCGGCCGGCCGATCGTGCTTGCCGGGAACGGCGTCGCCCGCACCGGCTCGGCGGCCGCCCTGCGCGCGTTCGCCCGCGCGACCGGCATCGGCGTCGCCGAGACGTTCATGGGCAAGGGGATGCTCGACTACGAGGACCCGCAGGCGCTCGGCACCGTCGGCGTGCAGTCGCGCGACTACGCGCTGGCGGGCTTCGAGGAGGCCGACGTGGTGATCGCCGTCGGCTACGACCTCGTCGAGCACTCGCCCGCGCACTGGAACCCGAAGCGCGACAAGCGGATCGTGTGCGTCGACACCCTCACTCCCGAGGTCGACGAGCACTTCGTCACCGCGATCGACCTCGTCGGCGACCTCGCCGTCATCCTCACCCGGCTGGCCGACGCGCTCGGCGAGGTCGGGAACTCCCCGCCGCCGTCGCGGCTCAACGACATCGTGCTCGGCCGCTTCGAGGCCGCCAAGGACGACGACGCCTTCCCCGTGCAGCCGCCGCGGGTGCTGTGGGAGATCCGCCAGGCGCTCGGGCCGCGCGACATCCTGATCTCCGACGTCGGGCTGCACAAGCTGTGGATCGCGCGCATGTTCCCCGCCCACGAGCCGAACACGGTGTTCGTGGCCAACGGCCTCGCGGGGATGGGCATCGCGCTCCCGACGGCGATCGCCGCCAAGCTCGTCCACCCCGACCGGCACGTGGTCACGGTCAGCGGCGACGGCGGCTTCCTGATGAACGTGCAGGAGCTGGAGACCGCGGTGCGGCTGCGCACCGCGGTGGTCAACGTGGTCTGGGAAAACGGCCAGTACGGCTCGATCGTGTGGAAGCAGGAGAAGCAGTTCGGCCGCCACTTCGGGACCGACTTCACGAACCCCGACTTCGTGCGCCTTGCCGAGGCCTTCGGCATGCCGGCGTGGCGCTGCGAGTCGGCGGACGATGTCGGAGCGCGCCTGCGGCACGCGCTCACGCTCGACCTGCCGTCGCTGATCGTGGTCCCGATCGACTACTCGATCGACGTGGCAATCTCAGAAGAACTCGGAACGGAAACGGTGGTCGCATGAGAACAATCGGGTCGATACAGGCGATTGCGGTGCAGCTCGCACGCGGAGCCGGGGCGGCATGAGCATCACTGCGGACAAGGAGGGCGCCGTCGTCGAGGCGACGCCGAACCAGCTCTTCATCGGAGGCGAGTGGCGCGATGCCTCGGGCGGGGCGACGCTCGGCGTCGAGGACCCGTCGACGGGCGAGACGCTCGTCGAGGTCGCCGACGCCACGCCCGACGACGCCAAGGCCGCGTTGGACGCCGCCGTGGCGGTGCAGGCCGAGTGGGCGGCGCACCCTCCGCGCGAGCGCGGCGAGATCCTGCGGCGGGCGTTCGAGACGCTGACCGAGCGCGCCGACGACCTCGCGCTGCTGATGACGCTCGAGATGGGCAAGCCGCTGGCCGAGTCCAAGGCCGAGATCGTCTACGCGGCCGAGTTCTTCCGCTGGTTCTCCGAGGAGGCCGTGCGGATCGAGGGGCGGTTCGCGACGGCGCCGAACGGGGTCGGGCGGCTGATCACGATGAAGCAGCCGGTGGGCCCGTGTTACGCGATCACGCCGTGGAACTTCCCGATGGCGATGGGCACGCGCAAGATCGGGCCGGCCGTCGCCGCGGGCTGCACGATGATCGTCAAGCCGGCCCAGCAGACGCCGTTGTCGATGCTCGCGCTGGCGCAGATCCTGTCCGAGGCGGGGCTGCCCGCCGGCGTCGTCAACGTGGTCACGTCGTCCTCGTCGGCCGACGTCTCGAAGCCGCTCATCTCCGACCCGCGGCTGCGCAAGCTCACGTTCACGGGCTCGACCGAGGTCGGGCGCACGCTGGTCGAGCAGTCCGCGCCCGGTTTGTTGCGGACCTCGATGGAGCTCGGCGGCAACGCGCCGTTCCTCGTGTTCGCCGACGCCGACGTGGACGCCGCCGTGGAGGGCGCGGTGATCGCCAAGATGCGCAACATCGGCGAGGCGTGCACGGCGGCCAACCGCTTCCACGTCGCCGGCTCGGTGGCGGACGAGTTCACCGAGAAGCTGGCCGCCAAGCTCGGCGAGATGCGGGTGGGGCGCGGCACCGAGGAGGAGGTCAAGGTCGGCCCGCTGATCGACGCCAAGCAGCGCTCCAAGGTGGCCGAGCTGGTCGAGGACGCGCGCGGGCGCGGCGCCTCGGTGGTCGTCGGCGGGCGGGAGCTCGACGGCGCCGGCTACTTCTACGAGCCGACCGTGCTCGGCGACGTGGCCGCCGGCTCGCGGCTGCTCGAGGAGGAGATCTTCGGCCCGGTCGCACCCGTGATCGGGTTCGACGACGAGGAAGCGGCGATCGCCGCCGCGAACGACACCGAGTTCGGGCTGGTGGCGTACGTCTACACGCGCGACATCAAGCGCGCGTTCCGCGTGATCGAAGGGCTCGAGACCGGCATGGTCGGCCTCAACCAGGGGATGGTCTCCAACGCCGCCGCGCCGTTCGGGGGCGTCAAGGCGTCCGGCTTCGGGCGCGAGGGCGGGCCGGAGGGGATCCAGGAGTACCTCGAGGTCAAGTACGTCGCGATGGCGATGTGAACCCGCTGTCCCGCGTTCGAGAGTGGTACGACGAGGCCGTCGCCGCCGGGATCCCGGAAGCGGACTCGATGGCGCTCGCGACGGCTACTTCTGATGGCCGCCCGTCCGTGCGGTTCGTGCTGCTCAAGGGCATCGACGACGACGGCATCCGCTTCTTCACCAACTACGGCTCGCGCAAGGCCCGCGAGCTGGATGCCAACCCGGTTGCCGCCGTGACGCTCTACTGGCTGCCGGCCGCGCGGTCTGTGCGAATGGAGGGCGCGGTCGAGCGGCTGCCGCCGGAGGACTCGGACGCCTACTTCGAGTCCCGATCGCGCGGCGCCCAGCTCGGCGCCTGGGCCTCCGCCCAGGGCACCGCGCTGCGCGACCGCGCCGAGCTCGAGGAGCGCGTCCGAGCGGTCGCGGAACGCTTCCCGTCCGACATCCCGCGCCCCGACCACTGGGGCGGCTACAAGCTCCGCCCGGACGCGGTCGAGCTGTGGCAGGGCCGCCCAGACCGCCTCCACGACCGCGAGCACTTCCTCCGCGCACCCGACGGCGTCTGGCGGTCCGAGCGCCTGTCACCTTGATCCTGCTGTTCCGCTATGGCGGTGACCGTACCGCCCAGCCGAGCTCCTCGCGGACGCGTTTCGGCAGCGCGCTGACTATGAGGTCGTAGGAGTCCTCGATCAGGTCGCGGACGAGCTGGTCGGGGAGGCTGCCGTCGAGCGCGATCGTGTTCCAGTGGCGCTTGTTGAGGTGGTAGCCGGGGCGGATCTCCGGATAGGTGTGGCGCAGCTGCGCGGCAAGCTCCGGCTCGCACTTCGCGCTCACCGCGAGCGGCTCGCGATCGAGCGCGCTCAGGGCGAACAGCTTGCCGGCGACCTTGAACACCGAGGTCTCCGGTCCGAACGGGAAGTCCTCGATCGCGCCGGGATGCGCGAGGCAGCACCGGCGCAGCTCATCCGCATCCATGCGCCGATCGTCTCACGGGCGGATCACGGTCACCCCGGTCGGCGACGCGTCGCTCATCGCCGCGAGCGCCTCCGGTGCCTCGTCGAGGCCGATTCGCCGGGAGATGAGCTCGCCCGGGCGCAGCCGACCGGCCTCGACGAGCCCGAGCATCTCCGGGTAGGCGTGTGCGGCCATGCCGTGCGACCCGAGCACCTCTAGCTCGCGGCCGATGACGAGGCCCATCGGCACGCGCGGCGGGTCGGGCAGCAACCCGATCTGGACATGGCGGCCGCGCTTACGCAGCCCGGAGATCGACGCTGCGCACACGGCCTCGCTGCCGATGGCGTCGAGGCTGGCGTGGGCCCCGCCGTCGGTGAGCTCGCGCACGTCGGTGCCTGCCGGGACGGCGAGCTCGGCGCCGACCTCGCGCGCCAGGTCGAGTGCCGCCGTGGACACGTCGACGGCGATCACGCGCGCCCCGGCCGCCGCCGCGATCATCACCGCCGACAAGCCGACGCCGCCGCAGCCGTGCACCGCGACCCACTCGCCCGCGCGGACGCGGCCGACCTGCAGCACCGCCCGGTACGCGGTGGCGAACCGGCAGCCGAGCGCCGCCGCCGTCTCACTCTCCAGCTCGTCCGGCAGCGCGACGAGGTTCACGTCGGCCCAGTCCAGTGCCGTCAACTCGGCGAACGAGCCCCAGTGCGTGAAGCCCGGCTGCGTCTGGCGGTCGCAGATCTGGTGGTTCCCGGCCGCGCACTGGGCGCAGCTCCCGCACGCGCACACGAACGGCACGGTCACGCGGTCGCCGGCCCGCCACCGGCGCACGTCGGCGCCGACGGCCTCCACCATCCCCGCCAGCTCGTGGCCGGGCACGTGCGGGAACCGGCGGATGTCCGGATCGTGGCCCATCCACCCGTGCCAGTCGCTCCGGCACAGCCCGCTGGCCTCCACCCGCACCACGGCCCCGTGCGGCGCCGGGGCCGGATCGGGAACCGTCTCGACCGTCGGCGTCCGCCCGAAGGTCTCGTAGACGACGGCGCGCACGCGCCCAGCGTACGAGCGATGAGTTCCGCAGGCGCCGGAGGTCAGTCCTGTATGAAAGTCGAAACGAACGGCGCCGAGTTGTGCGTCGACACGGTGGGCGACTCGGACGATCCCGCGGTGCTGCTGATCATGGGCGGCGCGGCTTCGATGGACCGCTGGGAGGTCGCGTTCTGCGAGCGGCTCGCGGCGGCTGGCCGGTACGTCATCCGCTACGACCACCGCGACACCGGCGGGTCGACGTCGTATCCCCCGGGTGAGCCGGGCTACACCGGCGACGACCTCGCCGCCGACGCGCTCGCGATCCTCGACCATCTCGGGATCGAGCGCGCCCATCTCGTCGGGCTCTCGATGGGTGGCGCGATCGTGCAGCGGATCGTGATCGAGCATCCCGAGCGCGTGCTCAGCGTCACCCTGATGTCGACGAGCCCGGCGGGCCCCGGCGGCTCGGAGCTGCCGCCGATGTCCGACGAGCTGCTCGCCGTGTTCAACGGCGACGGCCAGCCGGAGCCGCCGGACTGGTCCGACCGCGAAGCCGCGATCGCATACCTGCTCGAGGCCGAGCGGCCCTACGCGGGCGCGCGCGGGATCGACGACGCGTGGATGCGCGCGCTGCTCGGGCGCGTCTATGACCGCTCGGCCAGCCTCCCGAGCGCCGACAACCACTTCATGGTCGACGGCACGGAGATCCCGCGGGCGCGGCTGGGCGACATCGCCGTCCCCGCGCTCGTCGTTCACGGCACCGCCGACCCGCTGTTCCCGCTCGCGCACGGCGAGGCGCTCGCCCGCGAGATCCCCGGCGCCACGCTGGTCACCGTCGACGGCCTCGGCCACGAGCTCCCGCCGTGGGCATGGGACGAGGTGCTCCCCGCCCTGATCGCCGTGACCGGCTAGGAGCCCTCGAGCAGGGCGCCGGCGGCGAGCACGCGCGCGTCCTCGCCGGGCGGCGCGACGAGCTGGACCGACGCCGGCAGGCCGTGCTCGGCGGGTCCGCACGGTAGCGCGAGCGCCGGCCAGCCGAGGGCGTTGAACGGGTACGTCAGGCGGATCACGGCGCCCCGGATCGAGAGCTCGTCGCTGCCCGCCGGAGGAGCGACGAACGCGAGCGTCGGCGTGAGCAGCAGGTCGAGGCCCTCGATCGCGGCCGCGGCCTGCTCCCGGTACTCCTCGCGCCGGCGCACGGCGGCCTCGAACTGCGCGTCCGTCACCTGCACGCAGCGCTCGAGCTTCGTGCGCACGTTCGCGCCGTACGCGTCGGCGCGGGCCGGGAAGAGGCCGTCGTGGGACTCTGCCACCTCGCGCATGAACACCGGGTTCTCGCCCTCGGGGAACGGGAACGCCACTTCGCGCCGCCGGGGAAAGCGCTCCGCCGCGGCCTGCACCCGGGCGCGGACGAGCGGCTCGGCGCGCTCGAGCCAGGCGACCCCGACCTCGAGCTCCGCCAGCGACTCCAGCGGCGTGCGATGGAAGCCCGGGTAGAGCGCCTCCATCATGCGCACGCACGTCTCGACGTCGCGGCCCATCGGCCCGCCGTGGTCGTAGCTGGGCGCGAGCGGGAAGCAACCGTCGAGCGACACGAGCCCGAAGCTCGGCTTGAAGCCGACGACGCCGCAGCACGCCGCCGGGATCCGGATCGAGCCGCCCGAGTCGGTCCCGAGCGCCGCGTCGGCGAGGCCGGCAGCCAGCGCGGCCGCGGAGCCCGAGCTCGATCCGCCGGCGCTCCGGTCCGGCGCCAGCGGGTTCGGGACGTCGCCGAAGTGCGGGTTGGCGCTCGTGATGCCGTACGCGAACTCGTGCAGGTTGGTCTTGCCCACGTTCGCGTAGCCGGCGCGCTCGAGGCGGTCCACCGCGGCGGCCGTGCGGTCCGGCACGTGGTCGGCGAACAGCTTCGAGCCGTAGGTCGTGCGCAGCCCGGCCGTGTCGAAGAGATCCTTCACCGCCAGCGGGATGCCCGCGTCCACCCGCTCGGGCCGGGTGAGGAAGATGCTCACCGGGGCGACTGTACGGTGCCCGGCGTGGACAACGCGCACATCGCCGATCGCCTGGATGCGCTCGCGTCGCTGCTCGAGCTCGCGGACGCGAACCCGTACACCGTGCGCGCGTACGTCCGCGCCGCCGAGATGGTCCGCTCGACCGCGGTGCCCGTGGCCGGGCTGGTGCGGTCGGGGCGCGTACGCGACCTGCGCGGCATCGGGCCCGGGATCGAGGCGCGCCTGCGGGAGCTGGTGGAGACCGGCGAGATCGCCGAGCTGGCGGAGCTCGAGCGCGAGCTGTCGCCCGGCCTGGTCGGCCTCGGCCGTTACCTCGGGCTCGGGACGAGGCGCGCGGTCGAGATCGCGCGGGCGCTGAACGTCCGCACGCCCGAGGAGCTGCGCGAGGCGGCCGCGGCCGGACGGCTGCGGGACGTGCCGGGGATCGGGCCCAAGACCGAGGCGCAGATCCGCGACGGGCTCGCACGCGAGGACGAGCCGCGTCCGCAGCGCGCGCTGCTGCTCAACCGGGCGCGGGAGCTGATGGACGGCATCGCGATCGCCCTCGGCGGCGAGGTCGCCGGGGACGTGCGGCGCTGGCGCGACTCGTGCGAGCGGCTCGCCGTCGTCTGCGCGGCGCCCGACGCTCTCGCCCGGTTCGAGACGCTGCCGCAGATCGTCGCCGTGATCGAACGCGGCGAGGAGCGCGCGGTCGGGCTGACGGTCGAGGGCGTGCCGGTCGAGCTGGTCGTCGCCCAGCCCGAGCGCTTCGGAACCGCGCTGCTGCGGGCGACGGGCTCGCCGGCCTACGTCGACGCGCTCGACCCGCTGCCCGACGCGCCCGACGAGGCCGCGGTGTACGCCGCGCTCGGCGTCCCGCCCTGCCCTCCGGAGCTGCGCGAGGCGCCGTTCCGCGGCGAGCCGCCGGCGCTCGTCGACCTCGAGCACATCCGCGGTGACCTGCACTGCCACACGACGTGGTCGGACGGCCGCGCGAGCGTCGAGGACATGGGCCGGGCCGCGCTCGAGCTCGGCTACGAGTACCTGGCGATCTGCGACCACACGCCGGCCGTCGGCGCGGTCCAGGGGCTGACGCCCGACGACGTCCGCCGCCAGGGCGAGGAGATCGCGGCGGCGAACGAGGTGCTCGCCCCGTTCCGCGTGCTGCGCGGCACCGAGTGCGACATCCTGCCCGACGGCCGGCTCGACCTGCCGGACGACGTGCTCGCCGAGCTCGACTGGGTGCAGGCCAGCGTGCACGGCGGGCAGCGGATGCCGCGCGCGGAGATGACCAAGCGCGTCGAGGAGGCGCTGCGCAACCCGTACGTGCGCTGCCTCAGCCACCCCACGGGGCGGCTGATCAACCGCCGGCCGGAGAACGCCGTCGATCTCGAGCGGGTGTTCGAGATCGCGCTCGAGGCGGGGATCGCGCTCGAGGTCAACGGGCTCCCCGACCGCCTCGATCTCAGCGGCGCGCACGTCCGCGAAGCACTGCAGGCCGGCGTGCGGATCGTCTGCTCGACCGACTCGCATTCGCCGAGCCGGCTCGGGAACATGCCGCTCTCGGTGCACACGGCCCGCCGCGGCTGGGCCACCCCCGCCGACGTCCTCAACACCCAGCCGCTGGAGACGCTGCTCGAACGGTACGGCTAGCCGAACCTGCGATCGGGCGCTGACCGCCTCGCGCGCCGCCGCGGGAACCGGGACTCTTCCCGTCGCCCACATAGTTGCACTAGCAACCACCAAGGAGCGACGCATGGCTGTGGAAGACATCCTCGCGCCGGCCGCCGGCCGGCTGCTGCACCGCCCGGACGGCAGCGGCGACATGTACTGGGGTCCTGGCGACCTCTACCGGTTCCTCGTGACCGGCGCCGAGACCGGCGGCGCGTACTTTGCGATGGAGGCGATCGTGCCGCCCGGTGGAGGGCCGCCGCCGCACATCCACACGAACGAGGACGAGACGTTCTACGTCGTCGAGGGCCGGTGTTCGATCCGTCTCGGCGACGAGTGGGTCTCGGCCGCCGCGGGCGACTTCGTGAACGTCCCGCGCGGCACCGTGCACTGCTTCCACAACGACGGCGACGCGGCGATGCGGATGATCCTCACCTTCACGCCGGCCGGCATCGAGCGCTTCTTCGAGGAGACGCTCGAGCGCGCGCTCGACCCGACGCTCAGCCCGCCCGAGCCGCCCGAGGCCGTGGCCGCCCGCTACGCCGAGGCGGCGCCGCGCTACGGCATGCGCTTCCTCGCGCCCTAACCGGTACGCAGCGCGGCGATCAGCCAGTCCCAGGCCGGGACCGTGGTCGGCACAGGCGGCCAGCCGTTGATGGTCGCCAACAGCTGCCGGTACCGCTCGGCGCGCGCGTCCGTGCCCGCGGCGAGGCGGTCGGCGAGCGCGGCCCCCGGGTTGGCGTCGGGTCGGCGCGCAGCGCGGGCCGCGCGGACCGCATGCGCGCCTCGAAGTCGGGGTCTACTGGAGAGTCAAGCGGCCGCCCGCTGCGGCGCGCGCCGCAGCGCCACGGAGACGAGGCCGGCGAGGATGCAGGCGACGCCGACGAGCTGGAGCCCGCTCGGCTCCTCGCCCAGCAGCACGACGCCGAGCAGGACCGAGCCGACGGGCTGGATCGTGAGCGTGACCGAGGTCAGCGCGGCGGGCAGGCGGGGCAGCGAGACGGCGATCAGCAGCCAGCCGAGGACCTGCGAGGTGAGCGCGAGCACGACGAGCCACCCGTGGGAGGGCCAGCTCGGAACGAGATCGGCGTCGCCGACGGCCAGCCCGGCCGCGACCGCGACCACCGTGGCCACGACGGTCGTGTCGAACAGCGGGCCGGCGGCGCGCCGCAGGTCCGAGCCGGCCTGGCGCAGCACGAGGATGAAGCCCGCGTAGGTGAGCCCTGTGAGGATGCCGAACATCACGCCGCGCGCGGGGTCGGCGCCGTACGCACCGGTCTCGAACACGCCGGAGATCAGCAACACGCCGCTGCACACGAGCGGGATCGCGGCAAGCAGCCGGGCCTGTACGCGCTCGCCGAGCACGAGCCAGGCCACGAACGGCACGACGACGACCTGCAGGTTGCCGAGCACGGTCGCGAGCCCGGCGCCGACGTCCCCGATCGCGTGGTGCCAGAAGATCAGGTCGGCGGCGAAGAAGATCCCGGCCGGGATGGCCAGCAGCCGCTCGCGCCGTGGGCGCGGGCCGTGGCGGCGGTCCTCGAGCCAGGCCAGCAGGCCGAGCACCGGCAGCGCGTAGGCGCAGCGGAAGATCGCCGCCGTCGACGGCGACACGTCGGCGAGGTCGACGAGGATCGCCGAGAAGGCGATCGTGAGGGCGCCCGCGACCGCGACGGCGCCCGGCCGCCGGGTCAGCGCGCGGGTCACGCGCTCAGCTTGGCAGGGGCCCTACGACGCCGAGGACCCCGCGGCGATCTTCCGCAGGTCGAGCGCCTCGTCGAGCGTCGACTCCTCGACCCCGTGGTCGCGCGCGACCTCGCGCAGCGTGCGCCCGCTCGACGCCGCCTCCTTGACGATCTCCGCGGCCTTGTCGTAGCCGATGTACGGGTTCAGCGCGGTGGCGACGGCGAGCGTGCCCTCGGCCGACCGCTCGCAGCCGTCGAGGTTGGCCTCGATCCCCTCGACGCACTTCTCCGCGAACAGCTCGCTCGTGGTGCCCAGGAGGTGGATCGACTGGAGCAGGTTGCGCGCCATCAGCGGGATCCGGACGTTGAGCTCGAACTGGCCCTGGAGGCCGCCGACGGTGATCGCGGTGTCGTTGCCGATCACCTGCGCGCTGACCTGGAGCACGACCTCCGGCAGCACCGGGTTGACCTTGCCGGGCATGATCGAGGAGCCCTTCTGCAGCTCGGGCAGGAAGAGCTCGCCGATCCCGGCACGCGGGCCCGAGCCCATCAGCGCGAGGTCGCCGGCGATCTTGGTCAGCGAGACCGCGATCACCTTCAGCGCGCCGGACAGCTCGACCAGCGCGTCGCGGTTCCCCTGCGCCTCGAACGGGTCCTCGGGCGCGCTGATCGTCAGGCCGGTGTCGGCCGCCATCCGCTCGCGCACCTTGGCGGCGAAGTCGCGATGGGTGTTGAGCCCCGTGCCCGTGGCGGTGCCGCCGAGCGGGATCTGGGCGACGTGCGGGAGCGCGGCCTGCACCCGCGCCCGGCCGAGCCGGACCTGCGCGGCGTAGCCCGCGAACTCCTGCCCGAGCGTCACCGGCACGGCGTCCATGAGGTGGGTGCGGCCGGACTTGACGATGTCCTTGAACGCCTCGGCCTTCGTCGCGAAGGCCTGCTCGAGCCGCTCGAGCGCGGGCAGCAGCCGGTTGGTCGCCTCGTCGAGCGCGGCGAGGTGCACGGCGCTCGGGAAGACGTCGTTGGACGACTGGCCCATGTTCACGTGGTCGTTCGCGTGCGCGCCCTCGCCCGCCAGCGTGGCGATGACCTCGTTGGCGTTCATGTTCGAGGACGTGCCCGAGCCGGTCTGGAAGACGTCGATCGGGAACTGCGCGTCGTGGCGCCCCTCGGCGATCTCGTCACCGGCGGCGGCGATCCGCTCCGCCAGCGCGCCGTCGAGCAGCCCGAGCTCGGCGTTCACGCGCGCCGCCGTGCCCTTGATCCGCCCGAGCCAGCGCACCACCGCCACCGGCACCCGCTCGCCCGACACGGGGAAGTTCGCCACCGCCTTGCGGGTCTCCCCGCCCCACAGCTCGTCCGTCGTCTCGGTCGTCATGCCGACAACGCTAGCTGGCGGGAAAGGGTCAGCCCCTCAAGCGAGCTCGAGCCGGGCTCCGGGGCCGGGCTCGGGCGTGACGTCGTGCGGGTGGAGCGGCTCGTTGCAGTGGCCGCAGACGAGTACCGGGTCGGCTTCCTGGCCGCACGTGTGGCGCAGGACGACCGGCGGGCCGGTGTCGCCCGCCAGGTGCTCGTCTCCCCAGCGCATGATCGCGATCACGGCGGGGTAGAGGTCGCGGCCGGCCTTCGTGAGGCGATACTCGAAGCGCTCGGGCTCCTCCTGGTAGCGGCGGCGCTCGAGGATGCCGGCGCGGACGAGCGACTGCAG
Source organism: uncultured Solirubrobacteraceae bacterium (assembly GCA_963789005.1). GTDB lineage: Bacteria > Actinomycetota > Thermoleophilia > Solirubrobacterales > Solirubrobacteraceae > DASSUW01. Next base: position 177,191 of record CAWBIZ010000011.1, on the reverse strand, counting down.
CCGCGTGGAGAGGATGTTGCGGGCGATGCCGAGGCTGCGCTGCATGTCCGAGAACCGGCGGACGCCGTAGAAGGCCTCGCGCATGATCAGCATCGTCCACCGCTCGCCGAGGACCTCCATCGCCTTGCCGACGGAGCAGATGGGCGGACGCTCGAGCTCGTACATGTGAAACCTGACGTTAGCGCCTCAGCCGCAGAAGGCGGCCAGTTCTCTGGCCAGGCCGACGGGGTCGTCGTACGCCATCAGATAGCCGGTGCCCTCGAGCACGCGCAGCTGCGCGTCGGGCAGCAGGTCGAGCGCCTCTTCGGCGATCGCCAGCGGGTGCATCGGGTCCTCGTCGGCCCACAGCAGCAGCGTGGGGACGTCGATCAGGCGGTAGGCGTCGAGCAGGTCGACCTGGGCGCCGGTCGGCCAGCGGCGGGCGGCTCGGGCCCACGAACGGGCCCGGTTCGGGTTGCCCGCGAGCCCGCCGAGCGCGTGGCGCACGAGGTCGCGCGCGGCCGGGTTGTGGCGGGCGGTCAGGCGCTCTCCCGCGGCCGGGCGGAACGCCAGCTTGGCCCCGTGGGAGACCGCGCGGCCGAGCCCGGGCACGGCCCCCACGCGCGCAGCGAGCGCCACGGTGCGCTCGAGCCGGTCGCGCTCGGGCCGGCGGTGCAGCGGGCTGGCCATCAGCACCAGGCGGCCGGGGGTGAGCTGGCGGCTGGCGACCGCCTTGAGCAGGATCTGCGCTCCCACCTCGTGGCCGCCGGCGAGCGGTCGCGGCCCGCACGTCTCGCGCACGAAGCCGGCCATCACCGCGGCCAGCCAGTCCGGCGTGTACGGGTGGCGCGGGCGGTCCTCCGAGTCGCCGTGCAGCGGCAGGTCGGGGAGCACGAGCCGGTAGCGGTGCGCCAGCTCGTCCACGACCGGCTCCCACTCGCGGTGGGAGAGGCCCTTGGAGTGCAGCAGCGCGAGCGGCCGCCCGGTCCCCGCCTCGCGGTAGGCCACGCGCGCACCGTCCGTGTGGTGATAGAGCCTGAGCTTCAATGAGGAGAGTGTTACGCCCTCTGGACCGCGAGGTGTTCGCGCTCGCCGTGCCCGCGCTCGGCGCGCTGGCCGCGGAGCCGCTGTACGTGCTCGTCGACACGGCGATCGTGGGCCACCTCGGCACGACGCAGCTCGCGGCGCTGGCGATCGCGGCGACGGTCCTGTCCTCGGCGTTCGCGCTCTGCATCTTCCTGACCTACGGGACGACCGCCCAGGTGGCGCGGCTGCACGGCGCCGGCCGCGACGAGGAGGCCGCCGCGCTCGGCTCGCAGGCGCTGTGGCTGGGACTGGCGATCGGCCTGGTGCTGCTCGTCGCCGCGCTGGCCTTCGCCCCGGCGGCGGTGCGGCTGATGGGCGGCGAGGACGAGGTCGCCGACGGGGCGACCACCTACCTGCGGATCGCCGCGCTCGGCGCGCCGTTCTTCATGCTCGCCACGGCGGGGCAGGGGTTCCTGCGCGGCATCGGCGACCTGCGCACGCCGCTGGTGATCCTCGTGGCCGCCCACGCCGTCAACGTCGTGCTCGAGCTGCTGTTCGTCTACGGCTTCGGCTGGGGCCTCGCCGGCTCGGCGTGGGGCACGGTGATCGCGCAGGCGGGGATGGGCGCCGCGTTCGTGCAGGTCCAGCGGCGCGCCGGCTTCGAGCCGCCGCTGCTCGCCCGCATGCGGCCGCTGATCCGGATCGGCGCGGAGATCGCGGTGCGCACGAGCGCGCTGCTGGCCTCGTTCCTCGTCGCCTCGGCGGTGCTCGCGCGCGTCAGCTCGCCCGCGCTCGCCGCGCACCAGATCGCGTTCCAGCTGTTCATCTTCCTCGCGCTCGTGCTCGACGCCCTGGCGATCGCCGCGCAGGTGATGGTGGGCCGCGCGCTGGGCGCGGGCGACGCCGTGCTCGCCCGGGCGGCGGCGACGCGCGTGATCCTGTGGTCGGCCGTGGTCGGCGCCGGCTTCGGCCTCGTCCTGGTCGGGCTCGCCGACGTGATCCCTCGCGCGTTCACCAGCGACGAGCGGGTGGTCGAGCAGGCGAAGGAGATCTGGTGGCTGTTCGCGGCGCTGATGCCGCTCAACGGCGCGGTCTTCGCGCTCGACGGGATCCTGATCGGCGCGGGCGACACCCGCTTCTTGATGTGGGGCATGCTGATCTCCGCCGCCGTCTACGTGCCGGTGGCGCTGCTCTCGCTCGACCAGGGGTGGGGGATCACCGGCGTGTGGTGGGGCCTCGCCGGGCTGATCGCGATGCGCGCGCTGACGTGCGGGCTGCGCTTCCTGGGCCGCCGGTGGGTTCTCACCGGCGCAACTGCGTAATACCCTGCGCGGCCCGATGCTCCGCCGCTCGCTCGCCCTCGCCTTGGTCGCCGTCCTGCTCGCCCCCGCCGCCGCGGTCGGCCAGGAGAACCAGCCGCAGCCGCCCAGCCAGGATCCGTTCCCGGCGCTGCCCCAGCCGCAGCCGACGCCGTTCACGCCGCCGGAGGAGGACAACGGCTTCCTCGGGCTCGACCAGGAGATCAGCGGCAACGCGACGCTGTACATCGCCGGCGCGATCCTCCTGATCTTCATCGCGATCGGGTGGTACATCTCGCGCGACGCCCGCCGGACGCTCCCGGCCGGCCACCGGCCCGGCGCCCCGCGCCAGCGCGACGAGGGCCCGCACAAGCACAAACGCCAGGCGAAGGCCAAGGCCCGCGCGCGCACCAAGGCACAGCGCACCGCCCGCCGCCGCAATCGCTAGAGCGGCTTCGGCGGCTTGATGCCGTGGCGCTTCATGCCGGCCTCGACCGCGGCGACCGTCGTCTCGACGACCTTGACGCGCGCGTAGCGCTTGGAGTCGGCCTCGACCAGCGTCCACGGCGCGAAGTCGGTGCTCGTCTCGGCGAGCATGTCCTCGACCGCACTCGTGTACGCGCGGCGCTTCTTGCGGTTGCGCCAGTCCTCGTCGGTCAGCTTCCACGACTTCAGCGGGTCCTTCGCGCGGGCGTCGAAGCGCTTCTTCTGCTCGGCGGAGGAGACGTGGAGCCAGAACTTGAGCATCAGCATGCCCTCGTCCACGAGCATCCGCTCGAACTCGACGATCTCCCCGTAGGCGCGCTGCCAGGCCTGCTTCTCGGCGAAGCCCTCCACCCGCTCGACGAGCACGCGCCCGTACCACGAGCGGTCGAGCACGGCCATGCCCCCCCAGCCCGGCAGCGGCGGCCAGAAGCGTCCCAGCCAGTGGTGGCGCTTCTCGTCGTAGGTCGGCGCCGCGAACTGCTGGACGCGCACGTGGCGGGGGTCGAGCGGCGCGACGAGGCGCTTGATCGCCCCGCCCTTGCCGGACGCGTCCCAGCCCTCGAAGACCACGCACAGCGGCGGGCCGATCTTCTCCTCGCCGATCAGGCCGCCGAGCACGAGCCTGAGCTGCAGCAGCCGGGTCTGCGCCGCCTCGAGCCGCTCCGCCTCCTCCGCGCGGCTCAGCTTGAGCGACAGGTCGAGCTCATCCAGGCGTCCCATCAGCCGGGGATATCACCAGATCGCGCACGCGCAGCACCGCCTCATCGCGCGCCAGCGCGTCGACCGGCTCGCCGAACCCCTCGAACACCCCGAGCCCGCGGTAGTCGGCGAACCGCACCACGCGGCCGCCCTCGAGGAAGATGAACTGCTCGCTGGTCGGGAAGTCGTCGCCGGTCCACTCGTAGCCGAGGCGGGCCGAGATCGCCTCGCGCGGGGCGCCGCGCGCGACGATCAGCACCTCGTCCCAGCCGCCCGCGGCGTAACGACGGAGGTCGACGCGGTCGCGCGTCGTCGCGATCGCGCGCGTGAGGTTCTCCGACAGCGGGTTGTCGACCGCGATGTCGTCCTCGTCGCTGCCGAGCACGACGGCCAGCGCCAGCCCGCCGATCAGCAACGCCAGCGCCGCTCCCACCGCGATCAATGCACGCACCATCGATGTAACGTCGCATAGCCGTCCGAGCTGGCGAGGACGGGTGGGCGAAATAGACTCATCCGTCCGTTGGCTCCGCTGCGCCCACTGCCCGCCAGGCCCGACTTCCCCAAGCTCGAGGAGGAGGTCCTCGAGCGCTGGCGCGAGCGCGACGTGTTCCACGAGTCGGTGCGCCGCCGGCGGGGAGGCGAGCCGTACGTGTTCTACGAGGGCCCGCCGACGGCGAACGGCCTGCCGGGCTCCCACCACGTGCTCGCGCGCGTGTTCAAGGACATCTTCCCCCGCTACCAGACCATGCGCGGCCGCTACGTCGAGCGCAAGGGCGGCTGGGACTGCCACGGGCTGCCGGTCGAGATCGCGGTCGAGCAGAAGCTCGGCTTCACGTCGAAGGACGACATCGAGCGCTACGGCATCGCCGAGTTCAACGCCCAATGCCGCGAGTCGGTGTTCGAGTACCTCGAGGACTGGAACCGGCTGACCGAGCGGATCGGCTACTGGGTCGACCTCGACGACGCCTACCGCACGCTCGACCCGACGTACGTGGAGTCGGTCTGGTGGGCACTGAAGACGATGTGGGACCGCGACCTGCTCTACGAGGGCTACAAGGTCGTGCCGTATTGCGCGCGTGACGGCACCGCGCTGTCGTCGCACGAGGTCGCCCAGGGCTACAAGGACGTCGAGGACCCGAGCGTCTACGTGCGCTTCCCCGTCACCCGGGTGGGTGGGACTGGGTCCGTCCTGCGCGAGGGCGACACGGTGCTGGCGTGGACGACCACGCCGTGGACGCTGCTCTCCAACGCCGCGCTCGCCGTCTCGCCCGACCTCGCCTACGTGCGCACCGAGGACGGCCACGTGCTGGCCGAGGCGCGCGCCGAGGCCGTGCTCGGCGAGGGCGTCGAGGTCGTCGACCGCTTCCACGGCCGCGACATGCTCGGCGCCGGCTACGAGCCGCCGTTCGACTTCATCGCCACCGAGGAGTTCGGCCCCAAGGGCCACACGCTCGTGCCCGGCGACTTCGTCAGCGCCGAGGACGGGACCGGCGTCGTGCACACCTCGATCTCGTTCGGCGAGGACGACTTCCGGATCGGCCTCGAGCAGGGCATCCCGGTGGTCAACCCGGTGAAGCTCGACGGCACCTTCGAGGAGCGGATGGGCCCGTTCGCCGGCCGCTGGGTGAAGGAGGCCGACCCCGACATCGTCGAGGCGCTGCGCGCGAGCGGCAAGCTCTTGAGCGCCGAGCAGTTCCTGCACTCCTACCCGCACTGCTGGCGCTGCGGCACGCCGCTGCTCTACTACGCCAAGCCCTCCTGGTACATCCGCACCTCGGCGCTGCGCGACCGCCTGCTGGCCGCCAACGAGACGATCGACTGGCACCCCGAGCACATCAAGCACGGGCGCATGGGCAAGTGGCTGGAGAACAACGTCGACTGGGCGATCTCGCGCGAGCGCTACTGGGGCACGCCGCTGCCCGTGTGGCGCAACGACGCCGGCGAGACGGTGGCGATCGGCTCGCTCGGCGAGCTCGAGCAGCTCAGCGGCGTCCGACTCGAGGACCCGCACCGCCCGTACGTCGACGAGGTCGAGATCCCCTCGCCGACCGGCGGCGAGCCGCTGCGCCGCGTGCCCGAGGTGATCGACGTGTGGTTCGACTCGGGCGCGATGCCGTTCGCCCAGTGGCACGCGCCGCACGAGAACGAGGACCACTTCCGCGAGCGCTTCCCGGCCGACTACATCTGCGAGGCGATCGACCAGACGCGCGGCTGGTTCTACTCGCTGCTCGCGGTCTCGACGCTGCTGTTCGACCAGGCGCCGTACCGGACCTGCCTGGTCCTCGGCCACATCGCCGACGCCGAGGGCAAGAAGATGTCCAAGTCGCTGGGCAACATCGTCGTGCCGTGGGAGGTGATCGACCGCCACGGGGCGGACGCCTTCCGCTGGTACTACTTCACCTCCAAGCAGCCGTGGGACGGCTACCTGTTCTCGGTCGACACGGTCGGCGAGTCGGTGCGGCAGTTCCTGCTCCAGCTGTGGAACACGTACTCGTTCCTCGTCCTCTACGCCAACGTCAACGAGGTCGCCGACTGGGGCGAGCCGGAGACCGAGCTCGACCGCTGGGCGATCTCCCGGCTGCACGCGACGACCGAGGTCGTCCGCGACCGGCTCGACCACTACGACGCCACGCGCGCCGGCCACGCGATCGCCACGTTCGTCGACGAGCTCTCGAACTGGTACGTGCGGCGCTCCCGCGCGCGCTTCTGGGACGGCGACCCGGCGGCGTTCGGCACGCTGCGCACGTGCCTCGTCGGCATCGCGCACCTGCTGGCGCCGTTCTGCCCGTTCGTGGCCGACGAGATCTACGACAACCTCGACGGCGCGGAGCCGAGCGTGCACCTGTGCGACTTCCCGGAGGTCGGCGAGCGCGACGTCGCGCTCGAGGAGGCGATGGGCGTGGTGCGGGAGACCGTGCGGCTCGGGCTCGCCGCCCGCGGGCAGGCCAAGCTCGGGGTGCGCCAGCCGCTGCGCGCCGCCGTCGTGGTGGCGGCCGGCGGCGAGCGGTCCGCGATCGAGCGGCTCGAGGAGATCGTGCGTGCGGAGCTCAACGTCAAGCAGCTGCGCTACGTCTCACAGGCGGACGAGCTCGGCTCCTACGAGGTCAAGCCCAACTACCGCGCGCTCGGACCGCGCTTCGGCCGGCACATGCCGCAGGTCGCCGCCGCCGTGGCTGCGCTCGAGCCGCCCCGCGTGGCGGAGGCGCTGCGCGAGGACCGCGCGGTCGGCGTCAGCGTCGACGGGCACGACCACGAGCTGGGCCCGGACGACCTGCTGCTCGCGATCAGCCCGCTCGATGGCTACCAGCTCGAGCGCGAGGGCTCGCACGCGGTGGCGCTCGAGCTCGAGCTCGACGACGAGCTGGTGCGCGAGGGGCTCGCGCGCGAGATCGTGCACGCCGTCCAGAACGCGCGCAAGACCGCCGGGCTCGAGGTCGCCGACCGGATCGAGCTCACGCTCGGCGGCGACGAGGAGCTGCTGGCCGCCGCGCGCGCCCACGAGCCGCACCTGGCGGGCGAGACGCTCGCCGTGCGCGTGGGCTACGACGGCGCCGCGGGCGAGCAGGCGACCGTCAAGGGCCGCCCGCTGCACATCGGCGTCAGGCGGGCTTAGGCCAGCGCGGGCTCGAGCTGCGCCTCGACCCGCTTGCGCGGCTGAGCGCCTTGGATGCGCGCGGCCTCGGCGCCGTTGCGGAAGAGGACCATCGTCGGGATCGCCATGATCCCGTAGGTCATCGGCGTCTGCATGTTCTCGTCGATGTTGAGCTTCACGACCCGCAGGTCTTCGCGCTCGGCGTTGATCTCCTCGAGAACGGGGGCGACCAGCCGGCAGGGACCGCACCAGGGAGCCCAGAAGTCGACGAGCACCGGGGTCTCGGACTCGAGGACCTCGGCCTGGAAGGTGCTGTCGGTGACGGTGTTGATGCTGCCGGCCATCGGGTGTTCAGGGCTCCTCTCGAAGGGCGTTACGCTTCAGAAAGTATAGCTAGGAGCTCGGGCGTTACATACGTCTCGATCAAGGCTGCGGCGACGAGCACGGGCACCGCCACAGCCACCGTCACGAGCGTGGCGGCGAGCAGCTCTTCCCACGCATTCCGGCGCGCGGCGAGCGTCCAGGCCGCGAGCGGCAGGAAGAGCGCGGCCAGCTCCGGCAGCGCGTGCGGGAGCAGGCCGACGAGGAGCACGAGCGGCGGGAGGTCGAGCTGCCACGCGAGGTCGGACGCCGCGTGGCCGAGCGCGTACGCCTGGGTGGTGAGCGAGAACAGCGTGGCCAGCAGCACGAAGCCGATCGCGAACGTTCCTGCGCGCTCGTGGATCCGCCGCCACACGCCCGTGTAGCCCTCGGCCACGACCGGCAGCGAGGAGCGGGCCATGAAGCCGGCGACACAGGCGAGCGCGTGCAGCGCGAGCACGAGGCCGTTGCGGTAGAGCAGGAACGCGACGTCGCCGAGCACCGCCGGCTGGGACAGGCCCGGCAGCACGTAGCCGCTGGGGTCGGGGGTGGAGAGCTCCGCCACCGCCCAGATCGCCGCCAGCAGCGCGAGCGCGACCGCGAGCGAGCCGAGCACCCAGGGGCCGAGCACGGCCAGCGGCGCCTGCCGCCAGCGCGCGAGCGTGACGCGGGTGTCCTCCCAGCCCTGGACGACCGCGAGCTCTTCGGCCTTCATGCCTCAGGTATTCGGCACCCAGCGCGCGAAGCGCAAGGCCGGCACGAGCCACGCGGCCTCGACTGCGATCCGCGCCGACATCTTCGAGCGCCCGTGCTCGCGGCCGCGGAACACGATCGGGATCTCCTCGACGGCCAGGCCGCTGCGCAGCGTCCGGTGGGCGAGCTCGACCTGGAACGCGTAGCCCTGCGAGCGCAGGCTCGCGGGCTCGACGGTGGCCAGCGCGTCCGCGCGCCAGCAGCGCATCCCGCTCGTGAGGTCGCGCACGGGGCTGCCGAGCACGCGCCGCGCGTACGCGCACCCGCCCCAGGAGACGGCGCGCCGGACCGCGCCCCAGCCCTCCACGCCGCCGCGCGGCACGTAGCGCGAGCCGATCGCGAGCGCGGCGTCGCTCGCCAGCAGCCGCGGGAGGTCGCCCGGGTCGTGCGAGAGGTCGGAGTCCATCTGGACGACCCGCTCGGCGCCCGCCTCGAGCGCGCGCGCGAAGCCCGCGACGTAGGCCGCGCCCAGCCCCGCCTTGCCCGGCCGGTGCAGGACCTCGACGCCCGGATGCTCGGCCGCCAGCGCGTCGGCGATCGCGCCGGTGCCGTCGGGCGAGGCGTCGTCGACGACCAGGACACGCGCGTCCGGAACGGCGCCGAGCACGCCCAGCACCACGGGTCCGAGGGTGGCCGCCTCGTCGTAGGTGGGCAGGATGACCCAGACGGGCGCGGACACGAGAGGTCCGTAGCCTACGGAATCCGTGGCCGACCTCACCAACGCCCAGATCGCCGCCGCCTTCGAGGAGTTGGCGGACCTCTACGAGCTCGACGGCGTCGTCCAGTACCGCGTGATCGCGTACCGCAACGCCGCCCGCACGGTACGCGACTCCTCGGTCTCCGTGGCCCAGCTCGCGCGCGAGGGGCGCGTGACGGAGCTGCCCGCGATCGGCAAGACGCTCGAGGAGAAGCTGATCGCGCTCGACCAGACGGGCGACATCCCCGCCGCCCAGAAGCTGCGCGCCAAGATCCCCGTCGGCCTCGTGTCGGTCATGCACCTGCCGGGCTTCGGCGCCAAGCGGGCGAAGCGGCTGTTCGACGAGCTCGGCGTGGACTCGCTCGACGCCCTGCGCGCCGCCGCCGAGGACGGCAGGATCCGCGGGCTTCGCGGGTTCGGCGCCAAGGTCGAGGAGAACCTCAAGCGCGTGCTCGCCGACCACGACGAGAACGGGCCGGCACCGCGGATCCTGCTCTCGCGCGCGCTCCCGGTCGCCGACCAGGTGGTCGGCGCGCTGCGCGGGCACCCGGCGTCCGACCGGGTCGAGGTCGCGGGCTCGCTGCGGCGCCTGGCCGACTCGGTCAAGGACATCGACATCATCGCCACGGCCACCGACCCGGCGGCGCTGGCCGGCTCGCTGCGCGAGCTGCCGATCGTCGAGTCCGTCCACAACGCCGGTGACGCGGGCGCGCGCGTGAACACCCACTCGGGCATGCGAATCGACCTCAAGGTCGTCGAGCCCGACCAGTTCGGCAACGTGCTCCAGCACTTCACCGGCTCCAAGGCCCACAACGTCTCCCTGCGCGAGGCGGCGGTGCGGCGCGGCCTGCACGTCTCCGAGTACGGGATCCTCGACGACGCCACCGGCGAGACGCTGCGGTGCGCGACCGAGGAGGAGGTCTACGAGGCGCTCGGGCTGCCGTGGATCCCGCCCGAGCTGCGCGAGGGCCGCGGCGAGCTCGAGGCCGCCGCCGCCGGCACGCTCCCGGAGCTGATCGAGCTCGGCGACCTGCGCGGCGACCTGCACTGCCACACCACGACCTCCGACGGCAAGCAGACCGCCGAGGAGATGGCGGTCGCCGCTCGCGAGCGCGGGATGGAGTACCTGGCGATCACCGACCACTCCGCCTCGCACGGGTTCGGCGACCACGTCACGCCCGACGAGCTGCGCGCGCGGATCGAGGAGATCCGCGGCTTGAACGAGCGGCTCGACGGGATCGAGCTGCTGATCGGCACCGAGTCGAACATCCTCCCCGACGGCTCGCTCGACTACCCGGACGACCTGCTGGCCGAGCTCGACTGGGTGATCGGCTCCGTGCACACCTCGTTCGCGATGGGCGGCAAGGAGATGACCGATCGCGTGGTGGCGGCGGTCGAGCACCCGCAGCTCGACGCGCTCGGGCACCCGACCGGGCGCAAGATCGAGACGCGCGAGGCGTACGAGATCGACATGGAGCGCGTGATCGAGGCCGCCGCCCGCACGGGCACGATGATCGAGATCAACGCCGCCCCCGACCGCCGCGACATGAACGAGATCCACGCGCGCGAGGCGGCGCGCGCCGGCGTCCGCGTGCTCGTCGACTCCGACGCCCACTCGGCGCGAAACTTCGAGCTCCTGCGCTACGGGATCGCGACCGCCCGGCGCGCGTGGCTGACGCCCGCCGACGTGGCCAACACGCGGCCGTGGGCCGAGTTCGCCCCGCTCCGAAAGCGAGCTAGGTCCTGAGGTAGGCGCCGCCGAAACCCGGCGTGCGCACGAGCCGGATCGGCTGCACCGGCGAGGTCTTATCGACGTAGAAGCGCGCGCCGTCGCGCTCCTCGATCGCCTGCACGGCGGCGTCCTGGCGGCGCCACGCGAGCGCCCAGATGATCGCCCCGCCCGCGGCCACGGCGGCGACGGGCGGCCGAACGATCCCCGTGCCGGCCGACGCGACGGTGAACAGCAGCAACGGCCACAGGCGGTTGACGAGCGTCAGCCCCGGGCGCAGCTCGGGCAGCATCGTCTGCGTGCGCGCGGTCGCCAGCAGGCGGGCGATCGGCGGCGAGGTCTCGGCGCGGCGGCCGAGCCACACGCCGATCAGGATCGAGCCCGCCCACCACACGGCGCTGAACACGAACAGCGTCCGGTCGGGCTCGCGCGTGAGGCCGATCACCGTGAGCGCGGCGAGGAGGGTGGCCGAGCCCGCGCTCAGCAGCACCGTCGCCTTGAGGAAGTCCCCGAAGCGCACCGTCAGTCGAGCAGCGCCTTCAGCAGCTCGCGCACGCCGTCCGTGCCGTCGACCAGCACGTCGGCCTCCTTGGCCAGCTCCGTCGGCCCCTCGTCCGAGCGCACGCCGACGCGCACGGCCGCGCCCAGGCGGCCGCTCTCGACCAGCTCGGTGAGGCCGCGGAAGGCGTCGAGGTCGGTCGTGTCGTCGCCGACGTAGACCGCGGCCGCGAGCTGCTTGTCGCGCAGCAAAGTGACGATTCCCGCGCCCTTGTCGATCCGCACGGGCGGCCGGATCTCGAGCACCTTGCGACCCCAGTGGGAGGTGAAGCCGGCCTGCTCGGCGCGGCGGGCGACGTCCTCGACCGCGGCCTGGGCCTCCTCCTCGTCGGGCACGCCGCGCCAGTGCAGGGCGGCGATCGCCTCCTTGTCCTCGAGCCGCACGCGCAGCTTGCGCAGGCGCTCGTCGAACGCGTCCTCGGTGAAGTTCTGCACCCGCCGCGTCCACGCCTGGAGCTCGCGGTCGAGCTGCGGGGCGGTCGATCCCGGCATCAGGACCTCCGACCCGTGCGAGCCGAGGTAGGCGATCGAGCCGAGCGAGACGATCCGCCGCGCGTCCGACGCCCGCCGGCCCGACACGCAGGCCACGACGCCGTAGCGCCGCGCGACCTCGATCAGCGGCCGGCGCGTGCTCTCGGGCATGTGCGCGTCGTCCGGGTGCTGGACGATCGGCGCCAGCACCCCGTCGACGTCGAGCAGGACCCCCGCGCGCGCCGGCTCGGCCTTGAGCGGGCGCAGCAGCTCTTCCAGGGTTCCCGTCGGCACCCGGTCTAGTATGGCGCCCGATGCCCCCGAGCCCGGTGAGCGGCGACGGCTGGTCGATCGCCTCGCTCGACGATCTCGGCGAGGGCCCCGGCTTCCGCAAGGTGCGCGCGACGCTCGGCGTCACCGAGTTCGGCGTCAACGCCGTCGTGCTGCCCCCGGGCATCACCAGCCGCCGCCACTTCCACGACCGCCAGCAGGAGCTCTACCTCGTCCTGCGCGGCGAGATCGAGTTCCAGTTCGGCGACGAGCGGCACGTGCTCGGGCCGGGCGGGCTCGCCCGCGTCGACGCGCCGACGGTGCGCGCGCTGCGCAACACGTCGGACACCGACGAGGCCATGTACTTCTGCGTCGGCGGCGAGAGCGGCTACGTCGGCCGGGACGGCCAGCCCGGCTAGCGGGCGCCCGCCTTCAGCAGGTCGCGAATCTCGCCGAGCAGCACGACGTCCTCGGGCACGGCGGTGGGCTCGGGCTCGAGCCCCGCCTTGCGGCGCTCCATCAGCGCGTTGACGGGCTTGACGACGGCGAAGAACACCGCCGCGGCGATGATCACGAACGAGAGGATCGCGTTGATGAACTCGCCGTAGCGGAACCGCGACTCGTTGATCGTGAACGTGAGGCCGGCGAAGTCGGTCTCGCCGCCGACGGCGGCGATCAGCGGCGTCAGCAGGTCCTCGACGAACGACGTCACGACGGCGCCGAACGCCGCGCCGATGATCACGGCGACCGCGAGGTCGATGACGTTGCCGCGCAGCAGGAACTCGCGGAACTCCTTGATCATCCGGGCCTCCCTCGAAGGTTGCTTCGCTGATCCAACCGCGCGGCTTCATACCACGGACACGCCTGGAGTCGACTACTCGGGCGCGGTGACGGGCATCCCTTATGCATGGCTTCCCAGCGCACCGCTCCGGAATCGCCGTCGGACCTCCCGAAGCGCTCCTGGCTCGGGACGATGAAGCGCACCGCCGGCGGGTTCCGCGACGACAACATCACGGACTGGGCCGCGGCCCTGACCTACTACGCCGTCCTGTCGCTCTTCCCCGCCCTGATCGCGATGATGTCGATCCTCGGGCTCGTCGTCGACCCGGCGACGATCACGCGCGTGATCACCGAGACGGTGTCCGCGCTCGGCCCGGCCTCGGCGGTCGACACCTTCACCCAGCCGCTCGAGGAGATCTCCCAGAACCAGTCGACCGCGTTCGTGGGCCTGATCGTCGGCGTCACGCTGGCGATCTGGACCGCCTCGAACTACGTCGGCGCGTTCATGCGCGCGTCGAACTCCGTGTACGAGCGCGAAGAGGGCCGGCCGTTCTGGAAGCTCAAGCCGCTGCAGCTGCTCGTGACGCTCATCCTCGTGCTGCTGGCGGCGCTCGTCGTCGTCTCGCTGATCGTCTCTGGCCCGGTGGCCGAAGCGGTGGGCGGCGCGGTCGGCCTCGGCGACACCGCGGTGCTCGTGTGGCAGATCGCCAAGTGGCCGGTGATGCTGCTGGTGGTCATGTTCATGCTCGCGGTCCTCTACTGGTCCGCCCCCAACGCCAAGCCCGCCGGCTTCCGCTGGATCTCGCCCGGCAGCGTGGTCGCGGTGCTCGGCTGGGTCCTGGCCTCGGTCGCGTTCGCGTTCTACGTGGCGGAGTTCGCCTCCTACAACAAGACCTACGGGGCGCTCGGCGGCGTGATCGTGTTCCTGGTTTGGCTGTGGATCACCAACATCGCGGTCCTGCTGGGCGCCGAGCTGAACTCCGAGACCGAGCGCCAACGCGAGATCGAGGCCGGCGTGCCCGGCGCCGAGGAAAAGATCCAGGCGCCCTACCGGGACGTCCCCAAGGGTGAGCGCGAGCCGGCCTCGCGCTCGTAGCGCTCAGGCAGCGGCCACGGAAGGCCGATGACGACTTCAGTGTCGCGCGCGCTCATCATCCTCGCGGTCTGCGTGGCAGTGGGCCTCGGCCTGCACAAGCGGCAGGCCGCTGCCGCGGGCGCGCGCGTGACCGACGACCAGCGGACCGCGACGCTGCGCTTCGCTCCGGGCGTCACGGCGGAGGACCGCGCCTGGGTGCTCGCCGCCGTGGCCTCGGCGCGACCCGCCGCCCGGCGGCTGATCGACGAGGTCGACGGCCTGATCGAGGTGCGCACCGACCTGGCGTCGGGGGAGGCGATCGGCATCGCCGAGATGCAGGGCGACCAGGCCACGGTCAGCCTCCACGGGAGCCTGCTCAACGGCGAGCGGGCGATCGACCGCGCGGTCGTCGTTCTGCACGAGCTCGGCCACGTGATCGACTTCGTGCTCGTCGACGACAAGCTGCGCCAGCGCATGGACGCGGCGATTCCCCGCCTCGGCACGCCGGCCGTCGAGGAGCGCTTCGCCGAGACGTTCGCCAAGTGGGCGCTCGGCGGGCGCGTGTCGATCGCCGGCGACGGCTACGGCATCCCCAACCCGCCGTCGATCGAGGACTGGGGCGCGCCGCTCTCCCGCCTGGCGATCGAGCTCGACCTCGAGCGCTAGCGGCGCGAGCGCTCTTCGGCCGGCCGCAGCAGCGTGCGCGCGCCCGCCACCGGCCCGAGCACGGCCAGCAGCCACAGCCACGACGTGCCCCACGGGTCGAGCACGTCCTCGCCGGCGGCGATGACGATCGCGAGCGAGAGCGCCGGGTAGGCGAGCAGCGGCAGCGCCCACTTGGAGATGCCGGCGCGGCGGGCGCCGATGACTACGCCGAGCCAGCCTGCGATCGCCACCCATACGCCGCCGTTCTCCTGCACGATCGCCCGCTCGAGCAGCAGCGCCGCCCAGCCGGCCCCGAGCGCGAGCCAGACCCAGGTGGCGAGGTCGCCGCGCCAGACGAGCAGCGCGAGGGCGACGATCGTGGCGACGATCAGGACCGCCCACGCCGTCGCGGCGAGCGCGGAGGCGGCCAGCCAGGCGAGGCCTGCGGCCACCGTCCCGACGAGGCCGCCGCGCAGCGCGGCGACGACCGTGCGCGCCGCCCGCTCGCGGCGCGAGGGGACGGCCGTCGGCATCGTGCGGAGCGCGGTCATGGCTGCTTTCAAAGGTACTGAGTCGCTGCCCGCCGGCCCGCACAGCGCGGGTCCCTACTCGGCCGCGGGTTTCGCCCTCTGGGCGAATACCCGCAAGGGAACCTGGCCCTCTGGCGCCAGTGTTCCCCCGGTACGGCGCCGCGTGGCGCCGCCAGCGCTCGCGCTCGGGCGTGAGCTCGGGCTGCCAGGGCTTCACGCGGTCGGCCCAGTGGACGAGCCCGGGGCCGCGCAACGGGCTGCGGGTGGGGACGACGGCCCAGTCGGGCGGGACGGCGGCGCGGTCGGGCCCGACGAGGTAGTGCAGCGCCTCGACGTCGCCGAGCCCGAACTCCTCGACCAGCGGCAGCGCCTGGCGACTGAAGCCTTCCGCGCGCATGCGGGCGAGGTCGAGCACGAGCACGTCGGTCGTGAACGCGTCGAAGTCGAACGCGTGGCGGGCGTGCGCGGTGCGCCGCAGCGACGACGCCGCCTCGGTGCGGAATGAGAGCCGCGCGGCCGCCTGGTGGATCACGCCGAAGCCGCTCACGGCCGCGCCGGGGCGGTCGGGAGCGGCGAGCAGGCGGTCCTCGAGGTCGACGTCGGCGAGCGCGGCCACGTCGGCGGTGGCCACCGCGGGCAGCGGGAGCAGCACCGCGCGCTCGACGTCGGGCAGCAGGTCGGCGAGCAGCAGCCGGACCATCGCGCGCGGGCGCGGAGCGGTGCCCTGCGGCGTGCGCAGATCGGCCGCCAGCCCGCCGACGGGCACCCAGCGGTAGCCGATCTGCGGGAAGCGCTCGCCGATGCGCGCCTTCATGGCGCCCGTGCCGGGCAGCGCGAGCACGGAGACGTCGAGCGGGCGAGAGCTGTGCTCGAGCAGCGAGCTGAGCAGCGCCGACAGGCTGAGGCCGCCGCCGCGGGAGAGGATGACCGCGACCTGCACCGGCACCCCGGCGCCCTCCGGCACCTCGCGCCGGACGGTCGCGGCGATCGCCTGGGCGACCTGGCCGTCGATGTCGGCGGCGACCGGCGCCATCCGGATCTCGCTTTGCCGCCGCTCCTCCGCGAGCGCCACGTCGGGCGCGGTGAGCTCCCGCCACAGCGCGTACACCTCGTCCTCCGGGCGGCCCCCGAGGATCGCCCCGAACACCTGCCCGAGCTTGTCGACGAGGCCTTCGCGGATCGCGTCGAAGGCGGCGTCAGAGATGTCGATCAGGCCGTCGAAGCGCACGTCGGCGCGGTTCTTGGGCCGGAAGTCGACGTTCATGCCGAGCGAGCGCGTGGGCAGGTAGCAGTGCAGGCGCGAGGTGACGATGCCGCGGTGCTTGCGCCGATAGGTCTCGAGCAGCTCGAGCCCCTCGTAGACGTTGGCCACGAACGAGCGGCGGCGGACCTCGCCGTCGCTGTGGCGGTACGTGACCGCCCCTTCCGGCACCTCTCCCAGCGCGTCGACGTACGCGACCGGGGCGTCGCCGCCGGGCGGGTCGGCGAGGTCGGGAAAGACGGTGTTGATCGTGGTCGTCAGGCAGCCCGAGAAGAAGGCCGGCACGCCGAGCGAGAGCAGCAGGTAGACGGTCGTCCAGTCGCGGCAGCCGACCGGCCCGTAGCGCTTGAGGTACTCGACCGCCTCGGGCGTGAGCAGCTCGCGCTTGTTGCAGTGGAACGAGACGAAGATCGGCCGCAGGTTCTGGTGCAGCGGGAAGCCGTGGCGCATCTTGAACAGCGCGTGCATGAACCAGCCGAAGCACAGCACCCAGGTGCCCTCGGGAATCGCCTCGTACATCGAGGCGTCGCGGTGCACGGTGCGAACCTCGAGGTCGGCGTCGACGTCGGTGCGCTGCAGCTCCGGGCGCGTGCGGCCCTGGAGCTGGCGCAGCAGGTCGACGAGGTCCTCGCGCCCGTGCAGGCGGACGTTCTGGTGGCGGACGAGGTGCCCGAGCGCGGCGATCGTCTGGATGTGGTCGCCGATGTTGGCCGACGCCTTGCGCGCCGACGGGTGCCCGTAGTCCATCACCGCGAACACCGGCCGGTCGCCGCCCGCCGGGCGCGGAGCGGTCGCGGAGTCGGCCGACGCTGCGACCCATGGCCTGAGCCAGTCCCGGTGCATCTCGGCCTGCGGCCAGCCGCCGCCCCCCTCGCGGACGTGGCGGTCGAAGATCGCGAACACGTCGCGGGCCAGCTCCTCGGCCCCGAAGCCGTAGACCGGGCCGAGGATCTCGAACCAGCGGCGCGCGCGGAGCTCGCGCGGGTCCTCGTCGACCAGGCGGCGGACCTCGGCGAGCGTCTCCTCGGGCGCGACCGCGAGCCCGGAGCGGACGTACTCGCCTGCGGCGTGCGGCGCCCAGACGTCACGCGGCAGGCCGCGCAGGTGCTCCCAGGCCAGCTCGGGATAGCCGCGCCGGAACGCGGCCATGCCGCCGGCGACGTTGCCGAGCGCCTCCGTCTCGGGTCGCCGGCGGAGCGACTCGGCGAGCGACTGGACGGTGTCGTACTCCTCGGCGGCGAGCAGGGCACGCACCTGGTTGACGACGGCCTGCTCGACGCTGTGCCCGCGCGTGAGCGCGCGCACGAGCGCCTCGCGGTCCGGGCCGGTGTCGACCGGCTCCGGCGCGACGGCCGCGGGCGCCGCGCCGTTGGCGTCCGGCTCGCGCGCCGCCAGCATCGCCCGGCGGACGACGTTCGGCAGATCGCGGCGGACCCGGCGGTAGCGCCAGGCGAGTCGGCGGGCAGCGCTCGGCATCGTGGTCAGGGCTCGCGGATGACGTGCAGCTTGCTCTTGTGCTCGAGCCGGTAGCCGGGACGGTCCGCGAAGTACTCGTCGACCGCCGTCCGGCAGCCGGACCAGTGGTCGTAGTCGTCGAGGACGATCCGGCCGCCGGGAGTGAGCAGTGGCGCGATCCGCTGCAGGCAGGTCATGGTCGACTCGTACCAGTCGCCGTCGAGGTGGGCGAACGCGACGGGCTCGTCGAGGTCGATGGTGTCCTCGAACAGGCCCCGGATGAGCTCGACGCTGTGCTCGTCGACCGGCACGCCGAGGCGCCCGAACGACTCCTTGACCTCCTCGTAGAGGTCGTCGCGGTAGCCGTAGTAGGTGTCGCCGCCGACGCCCTTGGCCTCGCCGCCGGCGATCTTCTCGTAGCGGCGGTGCACGTCCGCGCCGTCCTGGTCGGACGGCGCCGGGATCATCCCGAAGACGTCGTAGACCTTCATCGGCCGCGTGCGCGCCTTGGCTGCCGCCATGACGATCGCCGAGCCGCCGCGGGCCGTGCCCGCCTCGACGATCAGGCCGGGCAGCTGGTTGGCGTCGGCGTCGGCGACGATCGCCGCCAGCTCGCGCAGGTCGTTCCGGCGCAGGTACGTGAGGTGCTCGGCCCGCGCGCGCTCGATCGCCTCCTCGACCTCGGGCGGCAGGTCGTACGTGGCGGCGGCGAGCTGGGCGCGGGCGTCGCGGAGCTGCGCACGGGTCCGGCGCAGCTTCGCGCGCGTGGACTCCAGCTCACGCAGCTCGTTCGCGGCGGCCCAGCGAGCGAGCCTGCGGCGGGCCAGCCGCGCCCCGCTGCGCGCCTTTCGGACAAAGGTGCTCATGGCGGGCGGCCAGTCTAGCCGCGCCGCATGTCCACCGTGACCTCCAGCTCGCCGACGTTGTTGTCGTACCAGCCCGGCGGTCCCTCGTAGAAGTAGCCGTCGGCGAAGCCGAGATACAGGCGCGTCGCCTGCGCGGGCACCTCGAACGCGCGGCCACGGCCGTTGCCGATCATGAACGTCTGGGCGATACGAGGGGCGAGCGAGTCAAAGCGCTCGCGCCCGGTGAAGTCCAGGCGCGGCGGCGCCGGCTCGGTCGGCGGCTCGTCGGTGAGGAACACGCCGACCAGGAACATGCCGTTGTGGCGGTGCGCAACGCCCGAGATGCCCTCATAGGACTCGACGTCGGTAGCGCCGACCTTGTCGCCCGCCGGGCCGTTGGCTGCTGGGTAGTCGTCGATCGGCTTCACACGCCCCGCCGCGCGCGGCACCGTGACGACGCGGTTGGCGCCGGCCGGGAGCCGCCAGCCCGGCGGGAGCACTCCGGCACCGCCGCCCCCAGGTTCGGGCGGCTGAGCGAGGCCGGCGCCGAAGATGTTTGCCGTCGCGGGGACCGTTGCCGGTCGGCCGAGTTCGCCGGCGGCCTCGGGTGCTGCGGGCGCCGCGGTCGTTCGTGCCGCCGCAGGTCGCGCCGATTCCTCCCCGCCGCAGGCGACCATGCCCGCGGCGAGGACGGCGATCAGCACGAGCGGAGCGGGAACGCTCACGCACAGCCCTTCGGGGCGGGCGTCACGTCGATCGGGGCGGGGCTCGCGCCGGCGGGCACGAAGTAGACGAGGTGGAAGTCCGCCACTTCGCCCGACTCGTTGACGAAGGTGTGAGCGTGGGTGGGGTGGACGAAGGCCCTGCCCTTCTCGAAGACCTCCGAGCGGCAGCCGTGGCGTCCGCCGTGGTGGTGGCCATGCCGGTCGTGCCCCGGCTCGTACATCCTCAGCGATCCGGAGTTGACGATCACGATCGACGGGCCTGCGTGACCGTGCCAGCCGGTCGAGCTGCCGGGCTTGAGCTTCGCGTTCACGATCGCGATGTCGGTCGCCTGGCGGGCCGCGAGCTTGACTCCCGTGGCGTGGTCGTGGACGCGGAACTCGCCGGCCGCGCCGCGCGCAACCAGCGTCGATGTCAGAACGGGGGGCTCGGGCCCCTCCGGCGGCGTGGCGACGGCCACGCCGGCAACGGGAACAGCGAGCACTCCGAGCGCGGCCAGGGTCGCGCTGCGCTTCTTCATGGCTTCCTCTCTTCGCGTGATCGGTCGAGCCGACGCTAAGGCCGGGAAGCCGCTGCTCGATGAAGCCTCGATGAAAATTCGCAGCGACGGATCACGCGATCAGCGCGCGCCACTCCTCGTGGACGCGGTAGCCCGCGCCCCGCACGGTCTCCACGATCTCCGCGGAGTCGCCGAGCTTGTGCCGCAACGAGCGCACCGCGGCGTCGACGACGTTGCTGCCGCCGGCGAACCCGTAGCCCCAGACCTCGCTGAGGAGCTCGGGTCGCGTCACCGTCCGGCCGGCGGCCGCGTCGAGATGGCGCAGGACGCCGAACTCGAGCGGCGTGAGGGCAACGGTGTGCCCGGCGACCGTGAGCTCCCGCGCGCTGTCGTCCAGCGGATGCTCGTCGTCGAGTCCGAGCTCCGCAGCGACGAGATGGGCGAGCCAGCCGTCGACCGAGCCCGGCCCGAAGTCCAGCACGACGCTCGCGTAGTCCTGGCCGTCGAGGACCACCGGCGCGGCGAATCCGGCGTCGGCGCGGCCACGCGGGCCGAGCGGGACCGGCAGCGGCCGGAACCCCAGCTCCTCGACGACCGGGAAGTACGTGGGAACGTCGTTGACGGTCACGTACATCCGCCGCAGCGCCGGCCGCATGAGCATGTACGTGCGCTTGGCGTCGAGCCAGCACGCCGCCTGTGCCGGGCACGGCGCCTCGCCGCTGTCGACGTCGAGCCAGCGGCGCAGTCCGAGCGCGAGCTGCCCGGGCGGCGGCGGATGGTCGCGCAGATGGCGCCGCCACGCGCCGACCACCGGATCGCCACCGGCATCGGGCGGCAGGATGGTGCGGCTGTCGAGGAGGATGAAGAACGCCCGCACGGTCCCGTCGCGGTCGCGGACGATCGAGAACGTCTCTGGTGCCTCGGTCCACCAGCCGGCGAGTTGGGCGACCGCCTGCGGGCCGTCGTGGCGGGCCGCGATCGCGAAGATCGCCGCCTCGTCGTGCGCTCGGGCGGGCTCGACCGCGAGCGGCTGAGCGCCGCTCGGGAAGAATGCCTCCCGCACGACCGGGTTCGCGATCAGGTACAGCATGTCGGCCGTGTAGCGCCACAGCTCAGCGGCAGCGGCGTCCCTGACCTCGCTGCGCAGGCGGCGCCACGCTGCCCGGCGGTAGTCGCGATGGCGAGTCGGGTCGGTCGCACGCAGGAATGAAGCGATCGGCTCGCGGACGGCGTCGTGCAGGAACACGCCGTCGCTGCCGAGATCGATGAACGGCAGCGTGAGGAGGCGGTCGAAGGCGTCCTGCGCAGGCGCATCCGGCACCATCGCGCCGAGCAGCGGCTGCGTGACGCGGCGCACGACCGATGCCGCCTCGAGCGCCCGCCGGGTGAGCGGATCCGGGACGTCCTCGAGGTACATGCGCGTCAGCTCGGTCACGACCCGCGCCGTCGCGGCGTCCTCCAGGCCCAGATCCGGCCGCTCCCGCGCCGCGGCCGAGGCGAGTGCGAGGGCGAGTGGATGGCCTCGCGCGATCCGGTTGAGCCGTCGCGCCTCGTCCAGGTCGTGCCCGCGGCGGCTGAGGAGCAGGTGGGCGTCCTCGTCCTCCAGCGGACCGAGCGCCACGCTCTGGAAGAGGTCCTCCCAGCCGAACCAGGCGGCCACCGGCGCCTCACGCCCGACCAGCACGAGTCGCACGCGCTCGTCGAGTGCCGGCACGAGGACCTGGCGCAGCCAGGTGTCCATGAGGCGGAAGACCTCGAAGTGGTCGAGTGCGAGCACCACCGTCTCGCCGAGCGCGCCGAGCCGGTCCGCGGTCGCCTCGGCATCCCGGTCGTCGCTCCCCAGCGCCTCGAGCAGTCCCGGTTCGGTCGGCTCGATCGAGCGGCAGTCGAGCTTGACGGTGACGGCCCCGGCGGCGCTCATGCGGTCGACGAGGACGTCGACGAGCGCCGACTTGCCGACGCCGGGGTCGCCGTGGACGTGCACCACGCGGGCTTCGCCGGCCGGCCCGACGAGGCGTTCGAGCAGCTGCAACTCCGCATCGCGGCCGACGAAGGACCGCTGGACGCGGTCGGCGAGCACGGAGCCGAGCCGTTGGGGGATGCTCATCTCTCGAAGCCTCCGACCGAGTATCCCCCCTTCGGCGGGGCGCGTCTACGTTCGCCGGCGGCGCGCTCGGTCTGACGGCGCGTGACGCCCCGTCAGACCGAGCGGCGCTTCATCTAGTCGTCGTCGTGCTCGTCGTCGTCCTTCCTTGCCGCCGCGCTTCTTGCAGATGCCTTCGGGGGTCGACGTCTCGCCGCGGTTGCCGTTCCACACGTTGGCCGTCCCGGCCGTACCGCTGCCGGTGGAGTCGTCGTGGCAGTCGTGCTCGGTGTTGCCGAGCGCCGTGTTGCTGATGAAGCGGTTGCCCGAGGAGTCCTCGTCGGCGTAGATGCCGTCGTAGAACACCGCATCGAGCACCGTGTTGTTCTTGAAGTCGCCGCCGTCGTTGTTGTAGAGGGCGACGTTGGCGTCGTTGTTGTCGACGTGGTTGTTGCGCACGACGATGTCGCTGTCGACGTTGTCGAACAGGATGATCCCGGACGACTGGCCGGCCTCGAGGCCGGGGATGAACGGCCCGTCGGCGACGGCGCGAACGCCGGGGAAGACGTTGTCGAGCACGCGGTTGCGCTCGAAGTCCGCGTCTGCGCCACGGCTGATCTGGACGCCGTTGGCGGCGGCCAGCGCCACACCGAGCGCACCGCCGGACAGGTCCGGGCCGCGCACGGTGTTGCCGACCGCGATCAGCTCCGAGCCCTCGTTGTCGACGTAGATGCCGCCCTTGTTGTAGTCGTCGATCTCGTTGTAGTAGAGGCGGCCGGTGCCGGTGTCGCTCTCCGCGGTGCGGCCGATCTGGACGCCGAAGCCGTTCTGGCAGCCCAGCAGCGCAGGGTTCGTCGGCTTCGCCTGGGTGATGCGGTTGTCGACGAGGTTGGCGGAGCCGCCCTGCCCGATCCGCACGTTGCTCACGAGCTGCGGGTTGCAGTACGCGGTGTCGGGCTGCGGCCCGGTGATCGTGAACGACGCAAACGAGACGTTCTCCGCGCCGTCGACGCGCACGAGGTCGACCGTGCCGTTGCCGTAGGCCGGCGGGGCCTTGATGATCGCCTGGCGGCGCGAGCTCGAGATCAGCGTCAGCCGGTCCTTGTCGTCCGGCACGCGAACCTGCTCGGTGTAGGTGCCGGGGCAGACGACGATCGTGTCGCCGGCCGAGGACGCCGTCACGGCCGCCTGGATCGAGTTGAACGTCGGCGTCGCCGCATTGCAGTTGCGCGGCGTGGCCAATCCGTCGTCGTCGACCGCGCGTGTGGCAGCCGACGCGCTGGCCGTCCCTGCGGCCAGCAGGGCCACCGCGGTTGCAGTGGCCAGGGTGAAACGCTTCATATCCCGCCTCCCGGAAAGTGGTCGATCAACGGCGCAGAGTAGTGAGTCAACCGACGATCGACTAGTCCTCGGTGTAAAACCCGGTGGCGTGAGTCGACAGGAACGCCCAAGAGAGCGGCGCAGGGATCGAACCCCCCGCGCCGCTCCAGTAGGACAGCTACGCCGCTGCGGCCCCGGCGGTCGCGGGGAACGCGATGACGCCGGCGGCCGGGAGGGCGTAGCGCTCCGCGTGGCCGCGCCGGCGGGCAAGGGCCGCGAGCGGGGCCATCAGCGCGCGGACGATCGCCGCGGGCGGGAACGGGGCGCGGACCTCGCGGCGGAAGCGGTCGACGAACAGCGCGAGGTGGAGCGGCTTGGGCATGCCCTTGGAGGTGGTGTTGCCCTCGAGCGCGAGCTCGACCGTGGTCTCGAAGAGCTGCTCCATGTCGAGCGCCGGGACGACCTCGACGCGCGCGCGGGCCACGCCGTCGCCGCTGTTGGAGAAGCGGTGCACGCGGCCGGCGGGCACGACGACGGTCTCGCCCGGGCCGGCCACGATCTTGCGCATGCCGAGGCGGAACTTCATCTCGCCCTCGAGGACGTGGAAGCGCTCCTCCTGCTCGGGGTGCACGTGGGCGCCGGGGACGGAGCCGTCGGGCGTGAGCTCGAGCTCGATCTCGAGCTTCTCGCCGTTGGTGTCGCGGGACGTCTGCAGGAACGTGATGCGCTCGCCGCTGACGGGGTTCTCGATGATCTGTCCGGTGTAAGCCATGACCGGGAGACTCGCCGCCGCGGCGTCGCACGTCGTCGGCCGCGGGAGCGATCTTCCGGGATCCGGCAGGACGATCTTGGGCCCGCCTGGCGGACGACCCGCCGTCGTCCGCAGGGATGACCCGCGGCCGTCAGCCGCGGCGGCGCAGCACGGCCACGATCACCACGTACGCCACCCCGCCGACGGCGCCCAGCGCCGCGTACGGGCTCCCGTCCCCGCCGCTCGCGATCTCCACCAGGAATGCGCCGATGATCACCGCGATCAGGACGAGCCCGGTGAGCGCGTTCGCGCGGAGGTCGATCATCGCCCAGCGCTCGTCGCGTCCCGGCCCGCCCAGTCCCTGGAGCGTCTCGCTGCGCCGGCCGAACAGGAACAGCGCGCCGAGCGCGGTCATGATCCCGAGCGAGATCAGCCCGTCGCCCGGCTGGTCGCCGATCCAGAAGGCGGCGAGCATGATCAGGCCCAGCGAGAGGGAGACGCCCGGCAGCCACCAGCGGCTGCGGTAGATCGGTCTATCGGCTGTCGTTCGCATGGAAGATCTCCTCGACGGGTCGGCCGAAGTAGCGGGCGAGCGAGATCGCCAGCGGGAGCGACGGCGTGTAGCGCTCCTTCTCGATCGAGTTGATCGTCTGGCGGGACACGTCCATCGCCTCGCCCAGCTGCTGCTGGGAGAGGCCCTGGGCCGTTCGCAGGTTCCGCACTTCGTTCTGCATTCGTTCGTGGAAAGTTAGCTTGACATCGCCTTGTTGTCAAGTGAGCTTTCCATGAGACAATCACGGCATGCGACGAAGCGGCCGGGCTCTGGCGATGCACGCCGCCGTGTCGGGCTTCGTCGGATTCGCGGTCACGGCGCTGTGGGCGCTGACCGGCGGCGCCTTCTGGCCGATCTGGGTCTGGTACGGGCTGGCGATCCCGGTCGCCCTGCACGGTGCGCTTCGCCTCGCGGCGCGGGCGCCGCGGAACCGGTGGCGGCCGGTGGCCTTCCACGGCGCGCTCGTGGGCTGGGTCACCGTGACGCTGCTCGTCACGTGGGCGATGGCCGGCAGCGACGCGCTGTGGCCGCGCATCCCCGTGCTCTGCCTCGGGCTGCTGCTCGGCTTCCACGCCGTCGTCGTCGCGCTCCGGCCCGACGACCACGAGCTGACCGAGCGCGTCGACGAGCTCACCCGCACCCGCCGCGGCGCGCTCGACGTCCAGGCACACGAGCTGCGCCGCATCGAGCGCGACCTGCACGACGGCGCCCAGGCTCGCCTGGTCGCGCTGACGATGCAGCTCGGGCGGGCGGAGGCGCGGCTGGAGGAGCACCCCGAGGCCGCCGAGCTCGTCCGCGAGGCCCGCGGCGAGGCGAGCGCCGCGATCGCCGAGCTGCGCGACCTAGCGCGCGGGATCGCCCCGCCGGTGCTCGCCGACCGCGGGTTGCCGGCGGCGGTCGAGGCACTCGGCGCGCGCGCGCCGATCCGGACGACGGTGGACGCCTCCGTCAGCCGCCGCCCGCCCCCGGTCGTCGAGACCGCGGCCTACTTCGTGGTCGCCGAGTCGCTCACCAACGCGGCGAAGCACGCGGGTGCGGGCGCGCGGGCGCACGTTCGCGTGACGGATGTCGACAGCCGCCTCGTGGTCGAGGTCGCCGACGACGGCGAGGGCGGCGCGGACGCCGGCGGCAGCGGCCTGACGGGCCTCCGGCACCGGGTCGAGGCGCTCGACGGCACGCTCGCGGTCATTCCGGGCGCCGGCGGCGGCACCACGATCCGCGCCTCGCTGCCGCTGTAAGAACATCAACTGCGCTGGGTAGGAAGCGAGGGCTTAGCCGCGCGACTGGGCTGGGGCTGCTCAGTCGCGTATACCGCGACTAAGCAGCCCCAGGCAACCCGTGCTCGAGAGCGCCCTTGACGCTCGCGTCGAGCGCGTTGAGCCGGTAGAGCGCCAACGCCTCCGGCGACGCGAAGCGGCGCCCCGGGGCGGCGTCCGGGCCGTGATGGCAGAGCACGCAGTGCAGGAGCGCCAATCGGCGCTCCTCGTCGAGGCCGCCCATCCGCTCCTCGAGCATCTGCTGGCCCAGCACGACGTGCCCCAGCAGGCGCCCCTCCTCGGACAGCTCGATCGCCGCGCCGTACACGAACTCGCGCGTCTTGCCGACGTCGTGCACCAGGGCCGCGCACAGCAGCAGATCCGAGTTCAGTCGCGGGTGGAGCTGGGCGGCTTCCAACGCGAGCGTCGCCACGGCGACGGTGTGCTCGAGCAGGCCGCCGAGGTACGCGTGGTGCCCGCCGCGCGTGCACGGCGCACGCCGCCACTCCGCTCGCAGCGCCGCGTCGCCCAGCAGCCGCTCGAGCAGCGCCGCGTACGCCGGGTCGTGCACCTCGCGCGCGAGGTGCTCGAGGAACCCGTCGAGCTCGTCGAGATCGCGGTAGGCGACCGGGAGGAACTCGGCTGGGTCCGCGGCGTCCGCGCGCGAGATCGCCGCCACCTCGACCTGCAGCTCGTCGCGGAACCGCTCCACCCGCCCGCGCACGTGCACCAGCTCGCCGCGCTCGAACCGCCCCGCCAGCACGTCCGCGTCGCGGAACGCGCGCGCCTGGATGGCACCGCTGCGGTCGCGTAGCTCCAGCGCCAGATATGGCAGCCCGGAGCGCGCCACCAGACGGTCCTTGCGCGCGCACGCGAACACGCCGTCGACGTCGTCGCCGGCCCGCAGCGTCGCGATCGTGGGCGCCTCGGCACTGAGCATCCCCACGATGATGGCCCCCGCCCCGGACGGCGACTCGCTACGGTGAATCGATGCAGCCGCTGCGCTGGGAACGCCGCCCCGACGGCCTCCGGGCTCCCGCCCTCGTGTGCGCCTTCAAGGGCTGGAACGATGCCGGCGAGGCGGCCACCTCGGCCGTCGCCTTCATGGGCGCCGCGCTCGACGCCACGCGCTTCTCGACGATCGACGCAGAGGAGTACGTCGACTTCCAGGCCACGCGCCCGCTCGTCAAGCTCGTCGACGGCCGCAGCCGGAAGATCGAGTGGCCGGACTGGGAGATCTACGAGGCCCGCGTGCCGCTCGCCCCGCGCGATCTCGTGATCCTCACCGGGCCGGAGCCGGCCTACCGCTGGCGCGACTTCTGCGCGCGCGTGGTCGAGCTCGCCGAGGCGCTCGGCGTGCAGCTCGTGGTCACGCTCGGCGCACTGCTCGCGGATGTGCCGCACTCGCGCCCGGTGTCGGTGAGCGCCTACGCGTCCGATCCCGCGCTGGTCGAGCGCCTCAGCCTCCAGGCGCCGAGCTATGAAGGGCCGACGGGGATCGTCGGCGTGCTGCAGTCGGCCTGCGCCGAGGCGGGGATGCCGGCCGCGTCGCTGTGGGCCGCCGTGCCGCACTACGTCGCCGTGGCGCCGAACCCGAAGGGCGCGCTGGCGATCCTGCGGCGGCTCGAGAGCCTCGTGGGCGTGACCGTCGACGCCAGCGACCTGGAGACCGCCGCGGTCGACTACGAGCGGCAGGTCTCCCGCGCCGTCGAGCTCGACCCTGAGGTGCAGGCGTTCGTCGAGCGGCTCGAGCGCGCCGCCGACGCCGAGGAGGACCCCACCGACCTCTCCCAGATCCCGTCGGGCGACGTCCTAGCAAGAGAGTTCCAGCGCTTTCTGAAGCAGCGCGGCGACCGCTAACGCTCAGCTGCGGGACACGCGATCCGGTAGTCGCACATCGAGCACGCCGCGTAGCTCGGCGTCGGCTCGAAGCCCTGCGACAGGATCCCGTCGGCGACCTCGAAGACCGTCTCGGTGATCCAGTCGCGGTCCGCGTCGCCCCGCGGCACCGGCACCTTCTCGTCGTCGAGCACGTAGTAGTAGGCCTGCTGGGCGGCCTCGAGCTCCCACGCCTCGCGCGCGCCGACCGCGTAGAGGGAGAGCTGCACGTCGTCGCGCAGCTGCGCCGCGCTCTTCGGGCGGCCCGTCTTGTAGTCGATCAGCTCGTAGCCGCCCTCCGGCAGCTTGTCGACCCGGTCGACCCGTCCCCGCAGCAGGTGCGGACCGATCCGGAACGCGAACGAGCGCTCGAACCACACCGGCTCGGCGTCCTCGTCGCGGAAGCGGTCGTGGTAGCGCACCAGCGCCTGCGTCGCCTTCGTGCGGAACTGGCGCTCCTCCTCGGAGTCGCCGAACCCGCCGCGCCGCCAGCCCGCGTCCAGCAGGTTGAGCATGACGGGAAGCCCGCCGCTGTCGGCCGCGTGGTATCGCTCGAGCACCTGGTGAACCAGGATCCCGAACCGCTGGTTGATGGTCGGCTCGCTCGGGATCCGGAAGACGCGCGCGAACTTGTACTTGAGCGGGCACGTGCGGTAGGTCTCGATGTCGGAAGCGCTCAGGGCGAGCCCCTCGCCGCGCCGCGGGAGGAACGACTCGAGTGACGGCTCGGTCCGCTGCGCGACCGCCCGCGCACGCAGCTTCTCGTCGCGCTCGGCGTCGAGCAGGTACTCGTCGAGCGCGGACGTCTCGAAGATCTCCCGCTGCTCGGCGGTCGCCGCCTGCAGCAGCCGGGCGTTGATCTCGGGCAGCAGCTCGCCGACCTCCTGCTCCCCGGCGCGCGTGCGCTCGAGCAGCGCGGCGAGCTTGACGAGCTCCAGATAGCGCACGACGGCGTGCGAGACGTCGAGGTCGGTGTCGAACCGCAGCTCGCCGAGCCGGCCCCCGACCTGCGCGACCGTCGTCAGCAGCTCGTCGCGCAGCATGCGGAACGTCGACTGGAGCGTCTCGGCCGGGCCGAACAGCTCCTCCTCGCGCTCCTCCCACTCGCCGCCGACCGCCGCCCGCGCCTCCTCCGCGAACGGCGACGGCTGCTGCAGCGCACCGCCCTCGCTCTGGGCGGGGTAGGCGAGCACGAGCCGCCGGCGCGCGCGGGTCATGGCGACGTGCAGCAGGCGGCGCATCTCGCCCACGTGCACCGCCTTGCTGTCCGGCGGCACCGACTCCTTGATCAGCGGATCGGGGATCGGCTCGAGCGTCCGCCGCCGCGGCCCGGGCACGCGCGCGGCCATCAGCCCGAGCACGTAGACGTGGTCGAACTCGAGTCCCTTCGCCGCCTGCATCGACATCACGCGCACGCCGTGCCGGCGGTCGCCGCCCTCGGCCTCCTCCTGCCGCAGCCCGGCCTCGGCCACGGCGGCGATCGCGCGGCCGAAGTCGCGCGCCGTGGCCTGCGGCGTGCGGCGCACGTAGTCGGCCGCCAGCCCGGCGAAGCGCGCGAGGTTCTGCAGCCGCTCGACGACCTCGGTCGAGGCCGCGAACAGGAGCTGCCGGCGCAGGCCGAGCCGCTCGACCAGCCGGTGGACGTAGAGGTCGGGCCGGGTCGAGTCGATCGCGGCCGCGGCCGCACGGTGGAGCTTGAGGAAGTGGCTGATGCGCTCGCGCGCCTCGGGTGGGATCTGGGGCGACTCGAGCGCGGCGCCGAGCGCCGCGACCATGTCGAGCTTGCGCCGCCGGGCGATCTGGGTGACGCGCGCGAGGTCGATCGCCCGCAGCTCCACCGGCGGGCGGGCGAGCGCGCGCACGACGGCGCCCGCGTCGCCGGGGTCGACCAGCAGTCGCAGCCACGCGAGCAGGTCGCGCACCTCGGCGCGCTGGAAGAACGCGGCGGCGCCCGACAGCCGGTACGGCACCGCGCGCTCCTCGAACGCCACGGCTACGGCCTGGCCCTCGCCCCGCACCGAGCGGACGAGCACGCACACGTCCGCGGGAGCGACGTCCTCGCGCGCGATCAGGCGCTCGACCTCGGCGGCCACCGACTGGGCCTGCGCGCGCTCGGACGCGCAGCGCCAGAACGCGACCTCGCCCCCGGGCTCTCCCTCCAGCGCCTTCTCGAGCCGGTCAGGAACGGGCTCGACCACCGCGCGCGCGGCCTGGATGATGCTGTTGCCGGAGCGGTACGAGCGCTCCAGCCGCACGACGGTGGCGGCCGGCCACTCGGCGCGGAAGTCCTGCACGTTCTTCGTCGCCGCGCCGCGGAAGCGGCGGATCGACTGGTCGTCGTCGGCCGCCGCCGTGATCCCGCCGTGGCCCGCGACGAGCAGCCGCAGCAGCAGGCCCTGGGCGAAGCTCGCGTCCTGCAGCTCGTCGACGAGCACATGCCGGTAACGGTGAGCGAGCCGCTCGCGCACCTGCGGCCGCTCCCGCAGGAGCCGGAAGGCGTGCAGCACGAGGTCGCCGGAGTCGAGCGAGCCCGACTCCGCCAGCAGCCGCTCGTGCGCGCCGTACAGGCGCGCGAACTCGCGCTCGCGCAGCTCCCCCTCCGGTAGCGAGCCCGCCCACGCCGCGTAGTCCTCCGCGGTCACCAGCTCGTCCTTGAGCCGGTCGATGCGCCCGACGATCGCGCCCAGCGCGGCGCTCGGGTTGCCGCGCAGGTCGTGGTGGCGCAGCGGGAGCTCGTCCATGCGCTCGAGCAGCATCGCCAGGCGGTCGCCGGCGCTGACCGGCGTGGCGAACGGGTCGAGGCCGGCTTCGAGCGCCTCGTCGCGGAGCAGCCGCGCGCAGAAGCCCTGGAACGTGGTGACGGCGAGCTCGTCGTACGCGCCCGTCAGCCGGTCCTCGAGCCGCTCGCGCAGCGCGTCGGCGGCCGGGCCGTCGAGGCAGAGCACGAGCAGCGCGTCGGGCGCATCGCCGGCGAGGTGCACGAACCGCTCCTCGAGCACGGTCGTCTTGCCGGTCCCCGCGCCGCCGAGAAGGAGCAGCGGACCGCTCGGATGCTCCACGGCGGCACGCTGATCCGGGCTCAGCGAAGGCACCGACGTAGGATAGGTCGCGGATGAGCCCCGCTTCGAGCCCTGACTGCCTGGCGGGGCCGGATCTTCTTGGACGGACCCTTGAGCCCTGACTGGCTGGGCGCGGCGCGGCGGTCGGCCGCGGCGCTGCGGGTCATCCTGGCGCAGCGGGGGACGATCGACGAGCGGGCGGTCGAGACCGGCACGCGTGGGATGGGCGGCGATCGCACGCTGGAGATCGACGCGCTCGCCGAGGCGGCGGTGCTCGAGGAGCTCGACGGGCTGCACCGGGCGGGCGCGCGCTTCACCGTGCTCAGCGAGGAGCGCGGGACCGTGGACTTTGGCGGCGACGAGGTGCTCGTGGTCGTCGACCCGATCGACGGCTCGCTGAACGCCAAGCGCGGGCTGCCGCACCACTGCGTGTCGATCGCGGTCGCGGAGGGCCCGACGATGGCCGACGTCAGCTTCGGCTTCGTGCAGGACTTCGGGCCCGAGGAGGAGTGGGTGGCGTGGCGCGGCCGCGGGGCGACGCTCAACGGCCGGCCGCTCGACCCGAGCGTGGGCGAGCGCAGGTGGGCGCACGACGGGCTGCTGGAGGTCGTCGGCTTCGAGTCGGCCGACCCGCGCTGGGTGCTGCAGTCCGCCGAGGCGCTGGTGGGCGTCGCGCACCGGCTGCGCGCGATCGGGACGATCGCAGCGGCGATGTGCCAGGTCGCCGCCGGGCGCTTCGACGGCATGCTGACCTTGAAGGGCTGCCGCGCGGTCGACGCCGCTGCCGCGCAGCTGATCGTGCGCGAGGCGGGCGGGCTGGTCGCCTTCACGCGCTTCGAGGATCCGCTGGCCGCTCCACTCGACCTGCTCCCGCACTCGCCGGTCGTGGCCGCCCGCACCGAGGCCGCCCTGGCGGAGCTGGCCGCCGTGCCAGCGATCTGAGCTGGCCGCCGTGCCAGGGGTCTGACCCCGCGAGCGGTCCGACCCCGAGGGGTCTGACCCCGGCCTGCCACCATGGATGGGTGATCGACTGGAGCATCGCCGGGCAGGTGGCTCGTGGCGTGGCGGGCCTGCAGCCCGCGGGTGACCGCGCGCCGTTCGAGGCGGTGGCTGAGCCGGCGGCCGAGAGCGAGCGGCTCGTGACCGCCTACACCGGGCTCGTCCCCCGCTCGCCGTTGCCGGCGCCGGAGGCCGTGGACCGCAGCCAGTGGATCGAGGCCAACCTCGCTTCGCTGAGCGGCGTCCTCGAGCCGGTGGCCGGGCGGCTGGGATCCCGGCTCGGGCCGGTCGGCGGCGCTGCGGGCAAGCTGCTGGCGCTCGAGGCGGGCGCGATCTCGGGCTTCCTCGCGGGGCGCGTGCTCGGCCAGTACGAGTTCGCGCCGCTCGAGCCCGACGGCCCGGCGCGGCTGCTGTTCGTGACGCCCAACCTCGGCCACGCCGTCACGACGCTCGAGGCCGACGCGGACCAGCTGCTGCGCTGGGTGGCGCTGCACGAGACCACGCACGCGCTGCAGTTCGGCGCCGTGCCGTGGCTGCGGGAGCACCTCGCGGAGCTGATCGGCGAGATGCTGTCGGCGCTCGACGTCGACCCCCGCGGCCTCCTGCGGCTGCCCGACCCGACCGACCTGCGCGGGCTGGTCGAGCGCGTGCGTCGGGACGGCCTCGCGTTCATGGCCGTGGGTCCGGAGCAACGCCACCTGCTCGAAGGCGCCCAGGCGTTCATGGCCCTGATCGAGGGCTACGCGGAGCACGTCATGGACGCCGTCGGCGCCGGGCTGCTGACCGACCTCGACGCCATGCGCGCGGCGATGACGCGCCGGCGCACCGAGCGCTCGGGTCTGCTGCGGGTGCTCGAGAAGCTGATCGGGATGGACCTCAAGCTGCGCCAGTACGAGCAGGGCAAGCGGTTCTGCGATGCGGTCGTGGCCGAGGGCGGCATCGAGGCGCTGAACCGCGCGTGGGCGACGCCCGCGTCGCTCCCCTCGTTCGCCGAGCTGGACGATCCGGCCGGCTGGCTCGCTCGAACCGAGCGGCCCCGGCTCGGCCGCGGCGCAGCCTGACGCGCTCGAACGGAGCGACCCGGCTCCGGCCTGGCGCGGCCTGACGCGCACGAACGGAGCGACCCCAGCTCGGGTGTGGCGTGGGAGACCACGTGTGTGCGAAGGGTCACACGTATTGGTCGAACATGTGTTCTATGTGTCACGAACTCAAGCGGATTTCCCCGCTTGTTCACATGTTTTTCCCCAGCACCTGTCACAAACTTGCACAGCCCGCGTAACCGCATCCGCGATCAGGGTTACAAACAGGTGTTCGCTGGTACGATCTTCAGCGAACAGACTGAGACCTGATATCCGTTAGGGCCAACCCAAAGGGGCTGAGACCAGCAATGGCCGAGACCGCCACGACCACCAACACCACGACCGGTTCGACGCGCAAGCCCGCTGCTCGCAAGAGCACCGCGCGCAAGAGCACGGCACGCAAGAGCACGGCACGCAAGAGCACGACCACGCGCCGCAGCACGGCCACCAAGTCGCCGAGCAAGGCCACGGGTCGTCGCAACCGCACGATCGCTCGCAACGAGACGCGCGAGGCCGCCCAGGCGCAGGCCCGCGCCGCGCGGACGACCGCTGCCCAGGGCCGCAACGCCGCCGAGCGCGCCGCGCTCGTGTACGTCGGCGCCACGCTCGAGGCGCGCGACCGCGTGCTCGACATCGCCGGCGAGCTCGCCGACCGCTTCGGCACCCGTCCGTCGGCCGAGCGCGAGGTGCGCAAGGACATCCGTCGCTTCGAGCGCCGCGGCACCACCGCGCGCAACCAGCTCGAGCGCGACGTCAAGAAGGCGCGCACCCGCGTGGAGCGCCTCGTCCGCACCCGCCGCCGCGAGGCCGAGCGCCTCGTGCGCACCAACGGCAACCGCATCGCGTCGGTCGCCAAGGAGCGCGTCGGCGCGATCGTCTAGCTCCAGTTTCCCCCGGCGCCGCGGAGGAGCGGCGAATCCCGGGCAAGCCTGCCGGCCTCATATTCCGCCGGCGGGATTCGCCGGCCACATACCCCGCCGGCGGATGTAGCACTCTCCTCCCTCAACCGTCGGCCCGCCTTTGTGCGGGCCGTCGGTCGTTAAAGGGGTTCTCAGGTTGCTCTCATGTTCGGAGCGGGATGATTGGTGCCATGCGGTTGCTCGTGGTCGAGGACGACGTCCGGATGGCGGCGGCGCTGCTGCGGGGCTTGCGCTACGAGGGCATCGTGGCCGACGTGGCGACGGGCGGCGCCCAGGCGCTCGGCATGGCGCGCGCGACCGAGTACGACGCGGTGGTGCTCGACGTGATGCTTCCGGACCTCGACGGGTTCGAGACTTGCCTCCAGCTGCGGAAGGAGGGCGTGTGGGCGCCGATCATCATGTTGACCGCGCGCGACGCCGTCGCCGATCGCGTTCGCGGGCTCGACCAGGGCGCCGACGACTACCTGACCAAGCCGTTCTCGCTCGCCGAGTTGCTTGCTCGCCTGCGTGCGCTCGTACGACGCGGTCCCGTCGAGCGCCCGGTCGTCCACCAGGTCGGCGACCTGCGCCTCGATCCCGCCACGCGTCAGGTGTGGCGGGGCGATACGGAGATCGCGCTGTCGGCCCGTGAGTTCGCGCTGCTGGAGACCTTCATGCGCCGCCCGGGGCAGGTGCTGAGCCAGATGCAGCTGCTCGACGCCGCCTGGGACCTCGGCTACCAGCAGCGCTCGAACGTCGTCGAGGTGTACGTCCGCTACCTGCGCGAGAAGATCGACCGCCCGTTCGGCGTCGCCTCCATCGAGACCGTGCGCGGCGTCGGATACCGCCTGCGCAAGTGAGCCGGCTCCCGATCCGCCTGCGGCTCACGCTGGCCTTCGCGGCCGCCACGCTCCTCGTGCTGGCGACCGCCGGCGCGCTCGTGTACCTCGAGGTCCAGGACGAGCTCGGCGAGCAGGTGCTGGACCCCGACGACCGCGACGACGTGCTGGCCGGCCTGATCACCACGTTCGCCGTCGGGAGCCCGGTGGCCGCCCTCGTCGCCTCCGTGCTCGGCTACGTGCTCGCCGGCGTCGCGCTGCGGCCGGTCGAGGCGATGCGCGCCCGGGCGGCGGAGGTCTCGCTCGCCCCCGGCGACGAGCGGCTCCCGCTCCCCGCCGCCCACGATGAGATCCACCGCCTCGGCGAGACGCTCAACGGCATGCTCGACCGCCTCAGCCGGGCATTCGAGCGCGAGCGCCGCTTCGTCGCCGACGCCAGCCACGAGCTGCGCACGCCCGTCGCCGTCATCAAGACCGAGCTCGAGGGCGCCCTCCGGGCCGGTGACCACGCCCCCGACGTGCGAGCCGCGCTCGTCGCCGCCGTCGAGGAGTGCGACCACCTCGCCCAGCTCGCCGACGACCTGCTCGTCATCGCCCGCTCGAGCGAGGGTCGGCTGCCGGTGCGTCCGGAGCCGATCGTGGTCGAGGAACTGCTCGACGGCGTCCGCGCCCGCTTCGCCGACCGCGCGCGCGAGCGCGGCCGGGCGATCCTGGTGCACGCGGGCGACGCGCCCGCGCCCGCCGCCGGTGTGCCCGCCGGGAGCCCGAGCCTCCGGGTGGTCGCCGACCCCCTACGGCTGCGGCAGGCGCTCGGCAACCTCGTCGACAACGCGCTCCGGCACGGCTCCGGGGCGGTGACGCTCGCCGCGCGCGCCGAGGATGGGGGCGTCGCGCTCGCCGTGACCGACGAGGGGCCGGGCTTCGCGCCCGACATCGCCGGCCGGGCGTTCGAGCGCTTCACGCGCGGGGACGCGGCGCGCACCCGCGGCGGCACCGGGCTCGGCCTCGCGATCGTGCGCGCGATCGCCGAGGCCCACGGCGGCACGGCCAGCATCGACGGCGCGAGCGTGCGGCTGTGGCTGCCGCCGTCTCAGGGCCGTCTCAGCGGGGCGAGCGACGATCCCGGGTCATGAGACGCCCCATCATCATCGCCGCGGCGATCGCGATCGCCGCCGCAGGAGCCACCGCCGCCGCAGCCACCGCCGGCGGGGACGACGACGCCACCGAGCGCGCCATCACCGGCGACGCGCTCGACCGCGCCAAGGCCGCCGCGCTCGCCGACACGCCCGGCAAGGTCACCGAGACCGAGGCCGGCGACGAGGACAGCTACTACGAGGTCGAGGTCACGCTCGACGACGGCAGCCAGGTCGACGTCCAGCTCGACCGCGACTTCCGCGTCGTCTCGAGCGAGAGCGACAGCGAGGACGACGGATGATCGAGCTGCTCCTCGCCGCCGCCTTCGCGGGCCCCGGTGACTTCACCACCCGGATCGACAACCCCTACTGGCCGATGCCGCCCGGCAGCCGCTGGGTCTACCGCGAGACCGACGACGAGGGCGCCCGTCAGAAGGTCGTCGTCAAGGTCACCAACCGCACCAAGCGCGTCGCCACCGGCATCGTCGCCCGCGTCGTGCGCGACACGGTGACCGAGGACGGGCAGCTCGTCGAGGACACGTTCGACTGGTACGCCCAGGACCGGCGCGGCAACATCTGGTACCTCGGCGAGGACACGACGGAGTTCGAGAACGGCAAGCCCGTCTCCAAGTCCGGCTCCTTCGAGGACGGCGTCGACGGCGCCCGGCGCGGCATCGTGATGCTGGCCCGCCCGCGGGTCGGCCGCGCGTACAAGGAGGAGCGCGCCCCCGGCGAGGCCGAGGACGAGGCGCGCGTCCTGAGCCGCGACGAGCAGGTCGAGGTGCCGTTCGGCCACTTCACGAACGCCCTCATGACGAGCAACGTCAACCCGCTCGAGCCGCGCATCCAGGAGTACAAGTGGTACGCCCGCGGCGTCGGCCCGGTGCTCGCGCTCTCGGTCTCCGGCAGCAGCGACCGCGAGGTCCTCGTCCGACACCGGCGGGGCCGCTTCTAGGAGCGTGGGTCGATACGGCCCCGGGTTTCGCCCTCTGGGCGAACACCCGCAAGGGAACCTGGCCCCCTGGGCCAGCGTTCCCCAGCTGCCACAATGCGGAGGACATGCCGACGCGAGAGCAGATCACCGAAGCGCTGAAGTCCGTCATCGATCCCGAGCTCCGCAAGGACATCGTGGAGCTCGAGATGGTGCGGGAGATCGACATCAAGGACGGCGGGGTCGTCGACGTCACGGTCTCCCTCACGACGCCCGGCTGCCCGATCAAGGGCCACTTCCAGACGGCGGTGACCAAGGCGGTCAACTCGCTCGACGGCGTCGCGCGCGTGAACGTCGGCTTCGACGTGCTCTCCGACCAGGAGAAGGGCGTCCTGCAGCGCAAGCTCGGCCGGCCCGGCGGGCTGCCCGAGGGCGCGCTCGCGCAGGTCGCGAACGTGATCTGCATCGGCTCGGGCAAGGGCGGCGTCGGCAAGTCCTCGCTGACCGTCAACCTCGCGTCCGCGCTCGTGGCCGAGGGCAAGAAGGTCGGCGTGCTCGACGCCGACGTGTGGGGCTACTCGGTCCCGCGCATGCTCGGCCTCGGCGGCCAGAAGCCCAAGGTCTCCGGCGAGCGCAAGATCCTGCCGCTCGAAGCCCACGGCATGAAGGTGATGTCGATCGGCTTCTTCATCGCCGAGGACGAGGCGGTGGTGTGGCGCGGCCCGATGCTGCACAAGGCGCTCACCCAGTTCCTCGAGGACGTCGCGTGGGGCGAGCTGGACTTCCTGCTGATCGACCTGCCGCCCGGCACCGGCGACGTCTCGATGACGCTCGCCCAGCTGCTGCCGATGGCCAAGTTCGTGATCGTCACCACGCCGCAGGCGGCCGCCCAGAAGGTCGCGCGCCGCTCGGCCGAGATGGCCGACAAGGTCAAGCTCGAGATCGGCGGCGTGATCGAGAACATGTCCGGCTTCACCACGCCCGGCGGCGAGCGGTTCCCGATCTTCGGCGAGGGCGGCGGTCAGGCGCTGGCCGACGAGCTCGACGTGCCGCTGCTCGGCAAGGTACCGCTCACGATGCCGCTGCGCGAGACGTCCGACCAAGGCGTCCCGCTGGTCGAGCAGAACCCGGACGACCCGGCTGCCCAGGCGGTGCGCCAGGCCGCCCGCGGGCTGGTGGCCATCACCCCGGTCGACCTGCCGATCCTGGCCGACCCGGTGCCGCCGCAGCCGCTGGGCATGAGCCTCCCGATGGCCTAGTCGCACCGCACGACGAGCGGTTGTAGCCTTCGCCGCGCGCGACCGGGGGCGACTCGCGCTCGCGGCGCCGTGGAGGAGGGGAGAGCGGGATGGCTGTGGAGTCGCGCCGGACGAGCGGCCCGTTCGCGATCAAGGACCATCGGCGGCTGATCGCCGACACGCAGGCGGGCGCGGAAGGCGGGCTGAAGCGTGCGGTCGGCGCGCGCGACCTCACGGCGCTCGGCGTCGGCGCGGTGATCGGCACCGGCATCTTCGTGGTGATCGGCGAGGGCATCGGCATCGCCGGCCCGGCGGTCATCTTCTCCTTCATCCTGGCCGGCGTCACCTGCGTGTTCTCGGCGCTCTGCTACGCCGAGCTGGCCTCCTCGATCCCGGTCTCGGGCAGCGCCTACACCTACGCCTACGCGACGCTGGGCGAGCTGATCGCGTGGATCATCGGCTGGGACCTGGTGCTCGAGTACGGCGTGTCGGTGGCCGCGGTCGCCGTCGGCTGGGGCGGCAACCTCAACGAGTTCCTCGACAACACGTTCGGCTTCGCCCTGCCCGACTCGATCGCCCTCTCGCGCGACGAGGGCGGGACGGTCAACCTGCCGGCGGTCGCGATCGTGGTCGCCGTCACGTTCGTGCTCATGCGCGGCGTGCGCGAGACCGCGCGGGCGAACCTGATCATGGTCGTCCTGAAGCTGCTCGTGCTCGCGTTCTTCATCATCGTGGCGTTCGCCGCCGCCTTCGACGGCGGCAACCTCTCCCCGTTCGCCGCCGACGGCACGGTGGGGGTGGTGGACGCCGCCGCGATCATCTTCTTCGCGTACATCGGCTTCGATGCGGTCTCGACCGGCGCCGAAGAGGCGGAGAACCCCAGCCGCGACCTGCCGCTGGCGATCATCGGCTCGCTCGTCATCTGCACGGTGATCTACATCCTCGTGTCGATCGCGGCCGTCGGCTCGCTCGACGCCGCGGCCCTCCAGGAGTCGGACGCGCCGCTCGCCGCCGCGCTCGATGACGGCGCCGGCATCAGCTGGGGCGCGAGCATCGTCGCCTTCGGCGCCGTCGTGGCGATCACGAGCGTGCTGCTGACGATCTTCTACGGCCAGACGCGGATCTTCTTCGCGATGGCGCGCGACGGGCTGATGCCGCGTCGGATCGCCAGCGTGAACCCCAGGACGGGCACGCCGGTCGGGCTGACGCTCGTGCTCGGCCTCCTGATCGCGATCATCGCCGCGCTCGTGCCGCTCGCCGAGATCGTCGAGCTGGTCAACATCGGGACGCTGTTCGCGTTCCTGCTCGTCAACATCGGCGTCATCGTCCTGCGGCGCACGCAACCGGACATGGAGCGTCCGTTCCGCGTCCCGTTCGTGCCGCTGTTCCCGATCATCGGCGCCATCCTCGTCGTCTACCTCATGACCCGGCTGCCGGCCACGACCTGGTGGCGGTTTGCCATCTGGATGGCGCTCGGGCTGGTCTTCTACTTCGTCTACAGCCGGAAGCACTCGCGGCTCCAGCAGGAGGCCGCGGAAGGCGGCGAGCGACCGTGATCGTCATCGGCTACGAGGGGAGCGGCTCGGGCGACGACGCGCTCACGCTGGGGGCGATCCTCGCTCGCGCGACCGGCGACCAGCCGCTGGTGGTCACCGTGTACCCCGAGGAGAACCCGATCGGGATGGGCCGGGTGGACGCCGAGTGGGTCGCCTACATGCGCGACCACGCGAAGGAGCTGAGCGCATGCGCCAGGCGCTTCCTCGAGGCGCGAGGCGTGGACGCGGAGTACCGCGTGGCCGGCTCGGGGTCGGCGGCGCACGGGCTCGACGACGTCGCCGAGGCGGAGGGCGCGGAGATGATCGTGCTCGGCTCGAGCGCTCGCGGCGCGCGGCGGCGGATCTCTCCCGGCTCGACCGGAGAGCGGCTGCTGCACGGGGCGACGTGCCCGGTGGCCGTCGCGCCGCGCGGGATGCGCGACGAGCCCGCCGACCGGCCCGTCCAGCGGGTCGGCGTCGCCTTCGTCGACACGCCCGAGGCGAAGGAGGCGCTGCAGGTGGCAGGCAGCCTGGCCGAGCGCACCGGCGCGGGCCTGCGGCTGTTCACGGTCGTCGCTCCGCGTGCGGAGGTGTTCGCGCCGGTCACCGGCCGCGACGCAGAGGAGGCGTTCCTGGCGACGCTGCGCGAGAACGCCCAGGCCGCGCTCGACGCCGCGCTGGCCTCGATGCCGAAGGTCCCTGCGACCGGCGAGCTGCTCGAGGGCGACACCGTCGACGAGCTGGCGGCGCTCGACGATCGCGAGATCGACCTGCTGGTCTGCGGGTCGCGCGGCTACGGGCCCGTGCGTCGCGTGCTGCTCGGCGGCGTGTCCAGCCGCCTCATGCGCCGCGCTGCCTGCCCTGTGGTCGTCGTGCCCCGCTGCTCGGAGTAGCTGCTTAGGAGCGGCCGGCGTAGTAGTCGGCGTTCATCTTCGTGTACTGCTGCCACTCGTCCGGGAGCTGGTCCTCGGCGAAGCAGGCGTCGACGGGGCACGCCTCGACGCACGCGTCGCAGTCGATGCACTCCTCCGGGTCGATGTACAGCATCTCGACCTTGTCGTAGTCGGGCTCGTCCGGGGTCGGGTGGATGCAGTCGACCGGGCACACCTCGACGCACGAGTTGTCCTTGGTGCCGATGCAGGGTTCTGCGATCACGTAGGCCATGGGTTCCTGGGGACTTCGACGGCAGGGAGCGAGCGCCGGATGATAGTCAGCTAGAGCTGGGGCATCGGGACCGGGCGCTCGAGCGCGGCCTCGAGCTGCGCCGCGACCTGCAGCAGCGTGTCCTCCCCCAGCGGCTTGGCCACGAGCTGGGCGCTGGTCGGCAGGCCGTCGTCGCCGATCCCGATCGGGACGCTGATGGCGGGCTGGCCGGTGACGTTGAAGAGCGAGGTGAAGGGGGTGAACTGCCCGGAGCGGTGCAGGTCCGCGAGCGGGTCGTCGCCGCTTCCGTGGATCGCGCCGATCGGCGCCGGCCGCTCGGCGAGCGCCGGCGTGAGCAGGAGGTCGTAGTCGGCGAAGAACGCGACGATCGCGCGCGCGACGGCCTGTAGCTGCGCGACCGCGCCGAGATAGCCGATCGAGGAAAGGCGCTGGGCGCGCTCGAACAGCGCGCGCGAGAGCGGCTCGATCTCGTCCTCCTCGGGCTCCCGGCCGGCGAGCAGCTGGCCGTACATGATCCCGAGGCTCACCGGCGGCCCGAACACCTCCTCGAAGAGCCCGATCGCGTCGCTGCCCGGCAGCGCTGGCGCGGCCGGCTCGACGTCGTGCCCGAGCGCGGACAGCAGCTCGCCGGCGGCGTGCATGCCGCGCACGCACTCCGGGTCGACGTCGACGCCGAGCGCGTTGGCGGCGGTCATGGCGATCCGCAGCCGGCCCGGGCTGCGGCGGATGCTGGTCCCGTACGGCTCGGCGGGCCGCGGGGCCCAGTTGGCGTCGCCGACCTCGTAGCCGGCCAGCACGTCGAGCAGGTGCGCGGTCTCGGCGACCGAGCGGGTGAGCACGCCGTCGCAGCTGAGGAACGACTCGCCGAGGTCGGGCCCGCGGGAGATGCGCCCGCGGCTCGGCTTGAGGCCGACGAGCCCGCAGCAGGCGGCGGGGATGCGGATCGAGCCGCCGCCGTCGTTGCCGTGGGCGACCGGCAGCATCCCGGACGCGACCGCCGCGGCCGCTCCGCCGGAGGAGCCGCCGGGAGTCCGGTCCAGGTCCCACGGGTTGTGCGTGGCGCCCGTGTGCCGGGGCTCGGTCGTCGGCAGGATCCCGAACTCCGGCATGTTGGTGATCCCGACGACCACGAAGCCGGCGTCGCGGAGCCGCCGCACGAGGTACGCGCTGTGGTCTGGCCGGTGCCCCGCGAGGAACTTCGAGCCGAAATTCATACACAGGCCGGCGACCGGCACGTTGGCCTTGATCGCGATCGGCACGCCGGCGAACGGCCGCTCGTCGCCGGGCTCGATCGCGTCGGCGGCCTCGAGCGCGCGTTCGGCGTCCACCTCGACGAAGGCGTTGATGCGGTCGTCGAGGTCGTCGATTCGAGACAGCGCGGAGGCGACCACCTCGCGTGCAGAAAGCTCCCCGCCTCTCACGAGCGCGGCGACCTCGGTGACCGGCTTGAGCATCAGGTCCGTTGCGCTCATTGCGGCCGGCGGCAGCCTACGGGAAAAGCGTTGCCCAGTGGAGGCATTCATACCGTTGTAACCGGTTGATGACGTATCATGCGGTTATGTACCACCGCGACCTCCCGCCCGAACCCCCTGCCTACGGCGCGCCGTACTGGTACTGGCTCGGCGGGCGCCCGGCGCTCGACTTCGTGAACACGCGGCGCGAGCGCTGGCGGCGCGACGTCGAGTGCCTGCTGTCGGTGGACGAGGTCGTGGAATGGCTCGTGCGCGCGCGGCTGCTCCCGCAGCCGATGCGCGCGCCGGTGTCCGTGCTCGGCGAGGCCCGCGAGCTGCGCGAGGCGATCGACGCCGGCGTCCGCTCCGCCGTCGACCGCACCGCTCCCGATCCCGCCGCCGTGGCGCTGATCGACGGCTGGCTCACGCTCGCCGGCTCTCGACCCGCGCTGGTCGCGGGCATCGACGGGCGGCCGCGGCTCTCGGAGCGCTCGGCGGTCGACTCCCCGCGGCGGGCGCTCGGCATGGTGGCGTACGACGCCGCGCGCATGCTCGGCCTGCCCGCCGAGCGGGCT
Organism: uncultured Solirubrobacteraceae bacterium; assembly: GCA_963789005.1. GTDB lineage: Bacteria > Actinomycetota > Thermoleophilia > Solirubrobacterales > Solirubrobacteraceae > DASSUW01. Next base: position 134,717 of record CAWBIZ010000011.1, on the reverse strand, counting down.
CGCGTGCGGATCTGCGGCTCCGACACGTGCTCGGCGCGCTTCTACGACCGCTCCCCTGCCGCCGCGCGCCGCTGGTGCTCGATGGCGGTGTGCGGGAATCAGGCCAAGGCGCGGAGATTCAGGGAGAAACGATGATGATGAAGGAGTTTCGTCCTCCGGTCGCCGGAAACCCCACCCGTCGACCTGCGGACGACGTTACCCTCGCGTTCGACACGGCGATCGCGGAACCCGACCGCGACGGCGGCGCGCTGCGCTACCGCGGGGTCGACGTCGAGGACCTCGCGGGCGTCGTGCCGTTCGAGCGCGTGTGGGGCCTGCTCGTGGACGGCGCGCTCGAGCCCGGCCTCGCCCCTGCCGAGCCGCACCCGCTCGTCGTGCGCTCGCCGGATCCGCGCGTCGACCTGCAGGCGGCCCTGGCGGTGCTGGGGGCCGAGTGGGGGCTGCGCCCGCTGATGGACAGCTCCCCCGAGGAGGCCCGCGACGACCTCGCGCGCGCCTCGGTGATGGCGCTGTCGTTCGTCGCCCAGTCGGCACGCGGCGCCGGGCGGCCGCCGGTCCCGCAGCGCGTGGTCGACGAGGCGAGCACGATCGCCGAGCGCTTCCTCGTGCGCTGGCGCGGCGAGGCCGACCCGGGTCACGTGCAGGCGATCGACGCCTACTGGACCGCGGCCGCCGAGCACGGCATGAACGCCTCCACGTTCACGGCGCGCGTGGTGGCCTCGACGGGCGCCGACGTGGCCGCCGCGCTCTCGGCGGCGGTCGGGGCCCTCTCCGGGCCGCTGCACGGCGGGGCGCCGGCGCGCGTGCTGCGGATGCTCGAAGAGGTCGAGCGGACCGGTGACGCGGACGGCTGGGTGCGCGCGGCGCTCGACCGCGGCGAGCGGCTGATGGGCTTCGGCCACCGCGTGTACCGGGCCGAGGATCCGCGGGCGCGCGTGCTGCGCCGCACCGCAAAGGCGATCGGCTCTCCGCGCGCCGAGGTCGCGGAGGCGCTCGAGACGGCCGCCCTCGCCGAGCTCCGCGCCCGCAAGCCCGACCGCGTGCTGGCCACCAACGTCGAGTTCTGGTCCGCGGTCGTGCTCGACCACGCGCAGGTCCCGCCGGAGCTCTTCACGCCGGTCTTCGCCTGCGCGCGCACCGCGGGCTGGTCCGCGCACATCCTCGAGCAGAAGCGCGAAGGGCGCCTGATCCGCCCGACCGCGCGCTACGTGGGCGAGCCGCAACGCCCGCTGTCGGCGGTGCGCTAGAACCCACCCGATGACGGAGAACGGGATCGAGGTCGAGGGGCTGGTCCGGGAGTTCAAGGGCAGCGTGCGGGCGGTCGACGGGATCGACCTGCGGGTCGAGCCGGGCGAGATCCACGGCTTCCTCGGACCCAACGGCGCCGGCAAGTCGACGACCGTGCTCATGCTCACGACGCTGCTGCCGCCCACCGCGGGGCGGGCTCGGGTGGCCGGGCACGACATCGTGCGCGAGGGCGCCGCCGTGCGGCAGGCGATCGGCGCGGCGCTGCAGGAGGCGGCGCTCGACCCGCTGCTCACGGGGCGCGACCACATGCGGCTGCAGACCGCGCTGCAGGGCGTCGCCAAGGCCGAGCGGCGCTCGCGCGGCGACGCGCTGCTCGAGCGGATGGGCCTGATCGAGGCGGCCGACCGCCGTGTGGGCGGCTACTCGGGCGGGATGAAGCGCCGGCTCGACCTGGCGCTCGCGCTCGTGCACTCCCCGCGCATCCTGTTCCTCGACGAGCCGACCACCGGGCTCGACCCGCAGAGCCGCTCGGACCTGTGGCAGGAGGTCGCGCGCCTGGCCCGCGAGGACGGGGTGACCGTCTTCCTCACCACGCAGTACCTCGAGGAGGCGGACGTGCTCGCCGACCGGATCGCGATCATCGACCACGGCCGGATCGTCGCCCGCGGCACCCCCGAGTCGCTGAAGGCGGAGATCGGCCGGCCGTCGCTCGAGGTCCAGCCCGCCGAGCGCGCCGAGCGCGACGCGGTCGCCGGCGTGCTCGAGCGCTTCGGCACCGCGGTCACGGCGCCGCCGGGCGCGGCCGCCGTCCGGCTGCGCGGCGGCGTCGAGGCGCTGCCCGAGGTCGTGCGCGCGCTCGACGCCGAGGACCTCGCGGTCGTCGACTTCAGGCTGCACGCGCCGACGCTCGACGACGTCTTCCTCGCCAAGACGGGCCGCAAGCTTGAGCAGGCCGACGAGCCGGAGCGGGACGGCGAGCCGGCTGGCGACGCGGGGGCGAGCGCTCTGCGCGAGACAGCTGCATGATCGGCCAGGTGCTCGAGATGGCGCGGCGCTCGCTGTTGCAGACGCTGCGCCAGCCGGCGATGGTCGTGCCGCCGGTGGTCTTCCCGCTGCTGCTCGTCGCCATCAACACCGGCGGGCTCGACGCGGCGACCGAGCTGCCGGGCTTCCCCGCCGACACGTACCTCGACTTCGCGATCGCCGTGCCGTTCGTGCAGGGCGCCCTGTTCGCGATGATCAACGCGGGGTCGGCGCTCGCGCGCGACGTCGAGACGGGCTTCATCAAGCGCCTGGCGATGACGCCGATGCAGCGTGCCGCGCTGCTGGTCGGCCACCTTGCCGGCGTGCTCACCGTGGCGCTCGCGTCGTCCGTGATCTACCTCGTGGTCGGGTTCGCGGCCGGCATGGACTTCCCGGCCGGCGTGCTCGGGGTGCCCGCGCTGCTGGTCCTGGCGATGCTGATCGCGCTCAGCTTCGCCGCGCTGGGCGCGTTCGTGGGCCTGCGGTCGGGCTCCGGCGAGGCCGTCCAGGGCTTCTTCCCACTGTTCTTCGTCCTGCTCTTCCTGTCGTCGATGAGCCTGCCGCGGCCGCTGATCGAGCAGGACTGGTTCCGCGCGATCGCGACCGCCAACCCGGTCTCCTACCTGATCGAGGGCATCCGCTCGTTCATCGTCGTCGGCTGGGACGGCGAGGCGCTCGCGCTCGGCTTCGGGATCGCGATCGTGGTCGCCGCCGGGGCGGTCGCCGCCGCCGCGAGCGCCCTGCGGACCCGGCTGGTGCGGACGTGAGGCGCTCCGCCCAGGTGGCCGGCGCCGTCGCGTGGCGCTCGATCCACAACTTCGCGAGCAACCCCGCCTTCCTGCTCCCGTCGATCATCTTCCCGATGTTCTTCTTCGTCGCCTTCGCGGGCGGCCTGTCGAACGTCGGCAACGTGCCGGGGTTCGACTACGAGCCCGGCTACACCGCCTTCCAGTTCGTGTTCGTGCTGCTCCAGGCGGCGGCCTTCGGCGGCGTCTTCACCGGCTTTGGGATCGCGAGCGACTTCGAGCGCGGCTTCGCCCGGCGCCTGCTGCTCGCCGCTCCGAACCGCCGCGCGATCATCGCCGGCTACGCGATCGCCGCCTGGGCGCGTGCCACGATCGTCGGCGCGCTGCTGTTCGCCGTGGCGTTCGCGACCGGGATGCAGGTGGCCGGCGACGGGGTCGACGTGCTGACGTTGATCGCGCTCGCCTACCTCGTGTCGCTGACGGCGACGCTGTTCGCCTCCGGCGTGGCGATGCGGGCGCGCACGATCCAGGCCGGCCCGGCGATGCAGATGCCGGTCTTCGTCGTCCTCTTCCTCGCGCCCGTCTACGTGCCGCTCGATCTGCTCTCGGGATGGGTGCACGGCGCCGCGAGCGTGAACCCGTTCACGCCGCTCGTGCAGACGGGGCGCGACCTGATCGCCGGCAGCGCGGACCCGGGCGCGGCGTTCGCGATCGCCGCCGCGCTGATCGTGGCGTTCGCGTGGTGGGCGCTGCGCGGACTTCGGAGCGCCGAAGCCGCGGGCGGCTAGACCCCGTCGACGATGACGATGTCGGTGTCCGAGGCGCTCTGGCGCAGCTCGCGCAGCGGCGCGTACTCGTCGGACTCGTACCAGCCGCGTGCCGCGTCCATGTCCGGGAACTCCAGGATCACCAAGCGCAGCGGAGCCCAGTCGCCCTCGAGCGTCTCGTGCGCTCCGCCGCGGACGATGAAGCGCCCGCCGTGGCGCGTCACGGTCGGGGTGTTGCGCTCGCGGTACTCGGCGAGCTTCTCCTGATCGCGGGCCTCGGTGACCGAGGCGATGACGTAGGCCGGCATGGCCGTACCGTAGGTGAGATGGAAGAACGCAGACTGCGCGATCTCACCGTCTCCGCCCTCGGCCTCGGCTGCATGGGCATGTCCGAGTTCTACGGCGACGCCGACGAGGCCGAGTCGATCAGGACGATCCACCGGGCGCTCGAGCTGGGCGTCACCCACCTCGACACGGCGGACATGTACGGCCGCGGCCACAACGAGCAGCTCGTGGGCCGCGCGATCGCCGACCGGCGCGACCAGGTCGTCCTGGCGACGAAGTTCGGCAACCGGCGGGAGGGCGACCGCCGCTGGATCGACAACTCGCCGGAGTGGATCCGCCAGGCGTGCGAGGACTCGCTGCGCCGCCTCGGGATCGACCACATCGACCTCTACTACATGCACCGCCGCGACCCGGAGGTGCCGATCGCGGACAGCGTCGGCGCGATGGCCGAGCTCGTGAAGGCGGGCAAGGTGCGCCACCTCGGCCTCTCCGAGGTCAGCGCGGCCACGCTGCGCGAGGCGTGCGACGTGCACCCGATCGCGGCGCTGCAAAGCGAGTGGTCGCTGTTCACCCGCGAGCTCGAGCGCGAGATCGTGCCGACCGCGCGCGAGCTCGGCGTGGGCATCGTCCCGTACTCGCCGATCGGCCGCGGGATGCTGGCGGGCGCGCTGACGTCGCCCGAGGACCTCGACGAGGACGACTTCCGGCGGGTGTCGCCGCGCTTCCGCCGCGAGAACTTCGACCGCAACCTGGCGCTCGTCGCCCGCGTGCGGGAGCTGGCCTCCGACCTCGGGTGCACGCCGGTGCAGCTCGCGCTCGCCTGGGTCCTCGCCCGCGGCGACGACGTGGCGCCCATTCCCGGCACCAAGCGCGTCAACTACCTGGAGGAGAACGTCGGCGCCGTCGAGGTCCGGCTGAGCGACGACGACCTGCGCGCGCTCGACGACCTCTTCCCGCCCGGCGTCACCGCGGGCGAGCGCTACGCGGAGGCGGGGATGCGCGCGGTAGAGAATTAAACGAAGAAGGGCCCGGCGCGGCCGGGCCCTTCTCTCGGTCGGGCTTGGCGCCCTGCCTACATCATCCCGCTCATGTCAGGCATGCCGCCGCCGCCTCCGCCGCCATCCTTCTCCGGCACCTCGGCGACGATCGCCTCGGTGGTGAGGATGTTCTTGGCGATCGACGCGGCGTTCTGGAGCGCCGAGCGGGTGACCATGGCCGGGTCGATGACGCCCTCGGCCACGAGGTCGACGATCTCGCCCGTCGCGGCGTTCAGGCCCTTGCCCTTGCCGGCACGGCGCACGTCGTTGACCACGACGGAGCCCTCGAAGCCGGCGTTCTCCGCGATCTGGCGCGTCGGCTCCTCGAGCGCGCGGTGCACGATGCGGGCGCCGGTGGTCTCGTCGTCATCGGCGATGACGTCGAGGTTGATGGCGTCCTGCGCCTCGAGCAGCGCCACGCCGCCGCCCGGCACGATGCCCTCCTCGAGGGCCGCGCGGGTGGCCTGCAGCGCGTCCTCGACGCGGTGCTTCTTCTCCTTCATCTCCGTCTCGGTGGCCGCGCCGACCTTCACGACGGCGACGCCGCCGGAGAGCTTGGCGAGGCGCTCCTGGAGCTTCTCGCGATCGAAGTCGGAGTCGGTGTTCTCGATCTCCGTCTTGATCTGGTTGATGCGGCCCTTGATGCCGTCGGCGTCACCGGCGCCGTCGACGAGCGTCGTGTTGTCCTTCGCCACGACGACGCGGCGGGCACGGCCGAGCTGCGAGAGCTGCGTGTTCTCGAGCTTGAGGCCCATCTCCTCGGTGATGACCTCGCCGCCGGCGAGGATCGCGATGTCCTCGAGCATCCGCTTGCGGCGGTCGCCGAAGCCCGGGGCCTTCACGGCGACGCCGGTGAAGGTGCCGCGCAGCTTGTTCACGACGAGCGTCGCGAGGGCCTCGCCCTCGACGTCCTCGGCGATGATCAGCAGCGGGCGGCCGGACTGGATGACCTGCTCGAGCACGGGCAGCAGGTCGCGGACGGAGCCGATCTTCTGGTTGGCGATGAGGATGTAGGGATCCTCGAGCACCGCCTCCATGCGCTCCTGGTCGGTGACCATGTAGGGCGAGATGTAGCCCTTGTCGAACTGCATGCCCTCGGTGAACTCGAGGTCCATGCCGAACGTCTGGCCCTCCTCGACGTTCACGACGCCGTCCTTGCCGACCTTCTCGATCGCGTCGGCGATGACGTCGCCGATCTCCTCGTCGCCGGCCGAGATCGTCGCCACGCGGGCGATCTGGTCCTTGCCGGAGATCTCCTTGGACTGCGACTTGATGTGCTCGACGACCTGCTCGACCGCGATCTCGATGCCGCGCTTGAGGCCGAGCGGGTTGGCGCCGGCGGCGACGTTCTTGAGCCCCTGGCGAACGATCGCCTGGGCGAGCACGGTCGCCGTCGTGGTGCCGTCGCCCGCGACGTCGTTGGTCGCCGTGGCGACCTCGCGCACGAGCTGGGCGCCCTGGTTCTGGAAGACGTCCTCGACCTCGATCTCACGAGCGATCGTGACGCCGTCGTTGGTGATGGTGGGGGCGCCGAACTTCTTGTCGAGGACGACGTAGCGGCCGCGCGGGCCGAGCGTCACCTTGACGGCGTTGGCGACCGCGTCGACGCCCTGCTCGAGCGCCTTGCGGGCCTCCACGTCGTACTTGAGTTCCTTGTGAGCCATGTGTCTCGCTTCCTAGGACTGGACCTTGGCCAGCACGTCGGACTCGCGGAGGACGAGCAGGTCGTCGCCATCCACCTGGATCTCCGTGCCGCCGTACTTGGAGTAGAGGACCTCGTCGCCCTCGGAGACGTCGAGCGGGATCCGCTTGCCGTCGTCGTCGAGCTTGCCTTCGCCGACGGCGAGGACCTTGCCCTTCTGGGGCTTCTCCTTCGCGGTGTCGGGGAGGACGATGCCCGAAGACGTCGTCGACTCCTCCTCGACCGCCTTGACGATCAGCCGATCGCCGAGGGGCTTGAGATTCATCTGAGTGACCTCCACTGAGATCTCGAAGAACTGGAACCATCCTGGCACTCCCACCCAGGGAGTGCCAACGGCGGGTGATTCTAGAAGGGCGGAGCGCGAAGTCAAGGCCAAATTGGCACTCTCGTACCACGAGTGCCAAGCAGCTGTGCGTCCAGGCTGGGGTGTGGAGCCTCCAGAATCCGCACGGTCGTGCCGACACACCGGCCAAGCATGCGCACGCTCGGCTTCCGGACTCACGCCCTCCTCGCACTGGCGGCCGCCGTGGGCGTCGTCGCGGCGCTCACCCGGCCGTGGTACGCGCCGGCGATCCCGGTCCAGGAGACCGCCGACCTCGACGGGCCGCTGTACACGCTCACCGACACGATCGCCCGCTGGCTGGGCGAGACCACCGGCACGACCGGCTGGGAGGCGCTCGGCTCCTGGGGCACGGCGCTCGCGGCGATGGCCGCGCTGACCGCCTTCGGCGCCTTCGGGTGCCTCGTCCCGCCGCTGCAGGGCGTTGCGCGCGAGGCGCTTCGCTACGCGAGCCTCGGCTGCCTGGCGATCGCCGTCTGGAAGCTGTTCGACTCACCTGGCCCGAACGCGGCGCTCGAGCCGCGCCACGGGGCCTTCGTCGCCGCGCTCGCGGCGGCGATCGCGGTCATGGCCGGCTCCGCGGTCGCCTCGGCGCCGCTGCGCTCCCGCTGAGCTCGCTGGGTAGTGTCGAGCGGCGTGACCGCTCGCACGCTCCTGCTCGGCGACTGGACGCCGTGGATCCGCGACCCGATCGACGCGCTGCGGGCGCTGCTGCTGGTCGGCGCGGTCGTGCTGCTCGCGACGGGCGACACCGCGGGCGCGACGCTGCTGGGCGGCGCGGGCGCGCTCGCCTGGCTCGTGCGGCTGGTGATGCTGCCGCGCGCCTACGACGCGGCGTTCGTGCTCGCGCTGGTGCTGCAGGCGTGCGGCGAGGCCGCCGGGCTGTACGACTCGATCGCCTGGTTCGACAACATCACCCACTTCACGCTGCCGTTCTTCCTCGCGCCCACGCTCTACATCGCGCTCGCGCGCGCCGACCTCGTGCCCGACCCGAAGGACGAGACGTACCTGCGCCACTACGTCGGCATGTTCGTGGTGGCGTTCTCGTTCGGCGTCGCGCTCGGCGGGCTGTGGGAGATCTGGGAGTGGGTCTCGGACCGCACGTTCGGCTCGAGCCTGCAACTCGGCGTCGACGACACGGTCGGCGACCTGATCGCGGACAGCGCCGGCTCTGCCTGCGGCGCGGCGCTGCTGGTCGTCTGGGCCCGCTATGGCTGGGGCTCGGTTCGCCGCATCCCCGGCGAGAACCGGTACGAGGCGACCGAGGCGGGCTAGGCCCCTAGTTCTGGGCGCCGCCGACGCCGCGCAGGCGGTCCTGGAAGTCGGGCGGGTTCTCGACGATCTGGGAGAACCGCACGACCGTGACCGTGTCGTCGAGCGAGACCTCGCGGCCGTAGATCTGCTCGAGGAAGTGCACCAGCTCCTCCGTGCGGCGGAACTCGGGGTTGTCGTGCTCGATGTCGCGCGGCGAGAGGTCCTTCACGCGCTTGACCTCGACGGCGTCGATGACCGCGTGGAACAGCTTCTCGCGCGGCGAGTACTGGTAGCCGACCGTGACGAGCACGAGCTGGTTCTTGCGGTACTTGTGCCGCTTGTCGCCGAGCCGGATCGTGGCGGTCTTGCGGCCGCGCTTCATCTGGTCCGCGAAGACCGTCGAGTAGAAGTTGAGGACCTGCACGGCCGCGGAGCCTAGCGAGCGGGAGGGGACTTGGACAGCGCGCGCTCGATCAGCGCTCGCTCGCCGGGGTAGCTGAGCGTCGTGCGCGCCTCCGTGAGCGGGATCCAGCGCGCGTCCTCGACCTCGTGGTCGTGGTCGTGCGTCGACCCGGAGACGTAGTCGAAGAGGTAGAAGTGGACGGTCTTGAAGACGCGGCGGCCGCCCCGCCGGTACCAGTACGTGACGTCGCCGAGCGGCTCCCGCACGGTCGCCACGATGCCGGTCTCCTCCCGCACCTCGCGCGCGGCCGTCTGCTCGCCGCTCTCGCCCGGATTGGGCCCGCCCTTCGGCAGCCCGGTCACGCGGCGCTTGCCCGCCGGGGTGATCACCAGCACCTCGCCGTCGCGCACGACGACGCCGCCGAACGACGTCTCGCGGATGTGGTGGCGGTCAGTAGACATAGCCCTGGAGCGCAGCAGGATCATGAACGGTCAGGCGGCCGCGGCCCTGCGAGATCACCCCCGCGCGCTCGAGCACGGCGAGGAAGCGCGACGCGGACTCGCGCGAGGAGCCGGCCAGCTTGGCGAGGTCGGCCTGGGTCGCGACGACCTGGACGTCGCGCTCGTCGGCGCCCTCGGAGCGCGCCTGCTCGACGAGCTGCTCGAGCACCGCGGCGACGCGGCTCTGGACGGTCTGGAACGACTGGCTCGCGAGCCGCTCGTTGGCTGCCCGCAGCCGGCGGCCGAGCGAGATCACGAGCTTGACCGCGATGTCCGGGTGCTGGCGCATCAGGCGCCGCATGTCGCCGCCGAGGATGCCGAGCAGCTCGAGCTCGTCGGTCGCCTCGACGGTGGCCGAGCGGCGCTCGTCGTCGAACATCGCAAGCTCGCCGAAGATGTCCCCGGGGCCGAAGATCGCAAGCGTGATCTGGCGCCCGTCGGGGTGCTCGCGGATCGCGCGGGCGTGGCCGGCGTCGACGACGTAGCAGGTGTCCGAGTCGTCGCCCTCGCGGAAGACCGACTCCCCGGCGGCGAAGCGGCGCGGCACCGTCACGTCGGCGACGTGCCGCAGATCCTCCTCCGCGAGCTCGCCGAACACGGGCACCCGCCCCAGCAGTGCAGCCGTCTGCTCAGCGCTGGCGGGCATCTCGGCCCGCAGCATGCCACAGTCAGGCCAGGTCGAGCGAGCGTTCGCGGCGGCGCCGGACGACGACCCGGTGCGCGAGCCAGGCGAGCAGCCAGATGGCCAGCAGCGGGAGGAGGACGGCCGCGGCGATCACCGCGACGCCGGCCGCGACCTCGAGCACCCGCAGGCCGTCGTCGAACGCGTCGCCCGGCGTCCAGGCACCCTCGTCGACGCCGCCGGCGGGTACGAGCTCGACCCGCAGGTTGGCGAAGTTCGCCCGGTTGCGGACGCGCCGCAGCGAGCCCTCGGCGGCGGCGATCTCACGCGCGACGATGTCGAGCCGCGCCCGGATGCTCTCGGTCTCGTTGACGGTGTCGGCCTGTGCGAGCTGGCGCAGCAGGCTCTCGCGCTCGGTGCGAGCCTCGGTCAGCCGGTCGCGGGCGGAGACCACGTTCGACGTGATGTCGACCGAGTTGCGCGAGAGGTCGCGGACCCTCCCCAGGTCCGAGATCTCACGGAGCGCGGTGTCGAGCTGCCCGGTCGGGACGCGCAGGCGGAGGCTTCCGCCCTCCGAGCTGGTGATCGACGAGCGGTCGACGAAGCCGCCGACGTCGGCGGCGACGTCGCCGATCTGGCCGGCGACCCGGTCGAGCCGGTTGCGCGGCGCCGCGAGCGTGAGCGCCGCCGAGCGCTGGACGTTGCGGCGGTCGCGCGCATCGGAGCTCGGGTCGCCGGCCTTGCCGGCCGGCGTCACTTCGCGGGGCGCACTTTCGGGTGCCGCTCGGTCCTCGAGCGCGCCGCCGCCGGCCGCCGCGCCCCCGCCTCCGGCGCCCTCCGATCCGGCGCCGTCGAGCTCCGCGGCGGTCGACCCCGCGCTGCCACCATCCCCGCTGTCGTCGGTGCCGCTCGGGAGCGAGGCGATCAGCGCGATCGGCGACAGGAGCAGGATGACCGCGAGCGCCGGGACGAGCGGTCGCATCCAGCCCCAGTCGCGCTTCTTGCGCGGACGGGCTGGAAAGCGGGCCTGCGCCCGGCGGTCGAGCTGGGTGGCCCAGGCCGGGGCGGGCTCCGGGCGGTCGTCGCGCAGCAGCAGCGCGAGCTCGGCGAGCTCCGCGTGCTCGGGGTGGACGTAGCGGCCGGCGAGGGCGGCGTCCACGGCCTCCAGCTCGGCGGCCTCAGGTGCGGTCATCGAGGGCCTCCCGGAGGGTGGTCAGGGCACGGTGAAGGCGGGTGCCGGCGTTCGAGACGCTGATCCCGAGCACGCCTGCCAGCTCGGCGTTGTCGAGGCCGGCATGGAACTTGAGCGCGATGACCTCGCGCTCGCGTGCCGGCAGGCCGGCGAGCGCGGTGCGGACCGCGGCGCGGCGCAGCGCGAGCTCGCTCTCTTCATCCGGCCCCGGGGCGTCGCTCACCGGCTCGGTCGCCAGGGTCGCCGTGCGGCGGCGGCTGCGCAGCTCGTCGAGGGCCGCGTTGCGCGCGATGCCGAACAGCCACGAGCGTGGGCTCCCGCGCCGCGAGTCGAACTTCTCGCGCTTGCGGAACGCGCGCTCGAACGCGAGCGCGGTGACGTCCTCCGCGGCGCCGCGGTCGCGCAGCAGCGTGGCCACGTACGCGAACACGTCATCCCGCGCCGCGCGGTACAGCGCGTCGAAGTCGAGCGCGATGCGAGCCGGTGCGGTCGCGGGGACGGTCATCGCCGAGTTCACGCGCCTACTACGCGCGAATCACCAACTCCATCACGGAACTCCCGCACCCGGGGGTGAGCGGCGCCCCGCACAAGGTCGTGCCGCCGTGCGCGATGCGGGCGTGCGGCGCGGCGTCAGCCGAACAGGCGAGGATCATTGGTGATCACGCCGGTGACCCCCATGGCCTCGAGCCGCTGGATCCGCGCGGCGTCGTCGACCGTCCAGACGTACAGCTCGCCGCCGGCCTCGCGGACGGTGCGGACGAGCCGCTCGGTCACGAGCCGCCAGTGCGACATCAGCGCGTCGCAGCGGCCGGCCTCGATGTGGTCGCGGGCGAGCGGCGGGAGCCGCCGGCGCATGCGCAGCAGCAGCGCCCACGCCGGGACCGCCCACAGCGGCGAGGCGGCGTAGTCGCGCCGCACCCGCGGCACCGACCAGCCGAGCCGCAGCCGCGGCTCGAGGGCGCGGATCTTCACCAGCGAGCGCATGTACTGCGTGGACACCAGCGTGCGGTCGACCAGCCCGTGCTCGCGCAGGGCGTCCACCACGCGCGCCTCGTAGCCGGGGATCTTGAGGTCGACGTCGAGCTCGACGCCACCGAACGGCTCAGAGGCCAGGTGCGCGAGCCCCTCCTCGAGCGTCAGCGCCTGCGAGAGGTCGTGCTCGTAGTCGTGCGAGAGCAGCAGGCGCCCCTCCGACGGCCGCCGCCAGTCCTCGGGCAGCACGTCGAACTCGATCATGTCGACGGCGTGCGCGAGCGCAGCGTCGAACGAGGCCGCGGTGTTGCCGGGCGCGATGTGATCGGCCCCCTTGTGGCCGATTCGCCTCAGCCTCAGTGTTGACAGTTCGGACACCAGAACGTGATCCGATTATCGTCACCCTGCCCGCGGGCCTTGATCAGCGCCGGCGGGCCACAGCGCGGGCACGGCCGGCCGGCGGCGGAATAGATGCGGCGCCACATGTCCTGCCGGCCGTCGGCCGCCGAGCGCTGCATGCGCACGCGCGTCTCGCGCACGATCGTCAGCGCCTCCTCGTCGCTCACCCGCCCGACGGGCCGCCACGGATCGATCGCCGCGGCGAAGCATCCCTCGACCTTCCACAGGTTGCCCATGCCGGCGATCGTCCGCTGGTCGAGCAGGGCGTCCCCGATCCCGCGCGTGGGGTCGTCGTGGCGCAGGCGGTGCAGGAACCGGTCCTCGTCGAGCTCGTCCGCGAGGATGTCGGGGCCGAGCCCGGCGATCCGCTGGTCGAACCGCGTGCGCGACTCGGTCATCAGCTCGAGCACCGGACCGCGCAGCTGCACGACCTCCCGCTCGCCGCGGGTGAGCACGAGCCACGCGCTGCGCGGCACCGGGCCGCCGGCATCGCGCACCCGCCAGCCGCCGGTCATGCGCAGGTGCGAGTGGATCACGAGGCCGCCCTCGAAGCGCAGGAACAGATGCTTGCCGTGGGCGTCGACCGCGCGCACCGCCTGGCCGCCGAGCCGCTCGGGCCAGCGGTCGCGGCCGAAGCGCGGATGCGGGGTCAGGATCGCGTCCGGCACGTGACCCTCCAGCACGGGTCGGATGCGCTGCGCCGCGTAGTGGATCGTGTCGCCCTCTGGCACTCATCTGAGAGTAGGGGTGCAGGAAGGTTGTCTATCCGCCGATTAACAAGCTCGTGCGCTCATGGTCTTCGCGCGTCTCCCTGCTCGGGCGGTTCACCGTCATGGGCCTGCTCGTCATGGCGGCCCTCGGTATCGGGCTCGGGCTCGTGCTCAAGCGCCAGCTCGAGCAGCGCGCGCTCGAGCGCGCCGCGCAGCAGGCGCAGATGCTCACGCAGGTCGGCTTCCAGCCGCACCTCCGCGGCGGCGACCTGCGCTATCCGAACGCGCTCGACCGGCTCGAGCAGCTCGACCAGCTCGTCGGCAAGCGATTCTTCGCGGAAGCGGGGATTCTCGAGGTCAAGCTGTTCAACCCCGAAGGCCGGCTCGTCTACTCGAACGCGCGCACGAACATCGGCGAGTACGCGGAGCACCGCGACGGCCTTGACGCGGCGCTTCGCGGAGACACCGTGCGCGAGTTGGAGCATGGCACCGACGACGACGGGGCCGGAAAGCGCGTGCTCGAGGTCTACGTGCCGGTCCGGCTCAGCCCCGCCGGCTCGCCGGCCGGGGTGCTCGAGCTGTACCTCTCCTACGGGCCGGTCGCCGAGACGATCCGCGACGACGTCACGCAAGTGTTCCTGCTGCTCGCCGGCGGGCTCGTGTTCCTCTTCGGCGCGCTCTACCGGATCGTGGCGCGCGCCTCGCGCCAGCTGCGCCACCAGGCGCTGCACGACGCGCTCACCGACCTGCCCAACCGCACGCTCCTGCATCGCCGCGCCGAGCGCGCCCTGCGCGGCGACGGGCTCGGCGCGATGCTGCTGATCGACCTCGACCGCTTCAAGGAGGTCAACGACACGCTCGGCCACGACCACGGCGACGAGCTGCTGATCGAGGTCGCGGGTCGGCTGAAGGCCGTCCTGCGCCGCGGCGACACGCTCGCCCGGCTCGGCGGCGACGAGTTCGCGGTCCTGCTCGACGGCGTGCCCGACCGCAGCGCCGTGATCGAGCTGGCGATGCGCCTGCAGGACGCCCTCCGCCGCCCGTTCGCGCTCCGTGGCGTGGCGGTCGAGCTGGAGGCGAGCGTCGGGATCGCGCTCTATCCCGAGCACGGCACGACCGTCGGCGCGCTCCTCCAGCGCGCGGACGTCGCGATGTACGACGCCAAGCGCGGCCGCCACGGCGTCGCCACCTACAGCGAGGAGCGCGACCCGTACTCCGAGGACCGCCTCGGCCTGCTCGCCGAGCTGCGGCGCGCGCTCTCCAGCGAGGAGCTGGTCCTGCACTACCAGCCGAAGGTCGACCTCGCCTCCGGCGCGGTCGTCGGGGTCGAGGCGCTCGTGCGCTGGGAGCACCCCACCCGCGGGTTGCTGCCGCCGGACGAGTTCGTGCCGCTGGCCGAGCGAACGGGAGCGATCGCCGACCTCACGCGTTGGGTCGTCGACGCCGCGCTGGCCCAGCACCGCGCCTGGCGCGACGCCGGCGTCGACGTGCCGGTGGCCGTCAACCTGGCCGCGGCGAACGTGGTCGACCTGACGTTGCCGGAGCGCATCACAGAGCTGCTCGCGCGCCACGACGTCCGGGGCGACCGATTGGAGTGCGAGATCTCCGAGCACACCGTGATGGCCGACCCGGTGCGCGCGACCGAGGTCCTCGACCGCCTGCGCGGCCTGGGCGTGCGGCTGTCGCTCGACGACTTCGGGACCGGCCACTCGTCGCTCGCCTACCTCAAGCGGCTGCCGCTCGACGAGGTGAAGATCGACCGCTCGTTCGTGGCCGGGATGGCCGAGGACGAGAACGACGCGGTGATCGTGCGCTCGACGATCGACCTTGCCCGCAACCTCGGGCTCGCGGTCGTGGCCGAGGGCGTGGAGTCCGCCGAGATCATGCAGGGCCTTGCGGGCCTGAGCTGCGACACCGCCCAAGGCTTCCATATCTCGCGGCCACTGCCCGCCGACGCGCTCGGCGCCTGGCTGCGCGATCAGGCCGTGAGCGTGAGCTTGCGCGGCCCGGCGCGGAAGCCGAGCTCCAGCAGCGCGGCCTCGTAGGGCGAGCCGACCACGGGGTCGCCGTTGACGCGCTCGACGGCCAGGCGCCTGATCCGGCCGCGCTGCACGGCTTCGACGAGCGCCTCCAGGCTCGGCGCCACCCGCGGATCGTCCTCTCCTGTCAGGAACTGCAGCCCGCGGCCGCTGCGCTCGACGTACAGCACCGGCTCCGAGCCCGCGAGCACGACGTACGCGCCCGCGACGCGCTGCGGCGTGCGGTTCTCGGTCTTGGCCCACTTCAGCGCCGCCCCGTACGGCTGGGCGGGATCGGTGGCGGCGAGCACGACCGGCGGCGCCTCGTCGTCGTCGCGCTGCGCCCGCAGCCGCTCGACCGCGCCCGGCAGCGCGAACTGGGCGCCGCCGAGGCCCTCGATGAAGTAGCCGCGGCGGGCGACGCCGATCGTTTCGAGCGCCGCCAGCGAGTCATACAGCGACGAGAAGCCGCCGGGGATGCCCTCGGCCAACACCTGCTCGCGGGTCACGATCCCGTAGCGCTCGAGCAGCAGCTCCGCCTGGGCGCGCCGCCGAGAAATAGGATCCCCGCCCGCCCCATCGCCGGCGAACAGCGCCTCGGTCAGCGACCAGCGGCCCTGCACCGTCGGCTGCGCGCCGCGGCGCCGGGCGGAGAACGAGCGCCGGCGCTCGGCGCGTGCCTTCTGCGACCACGGCGTGGCCGCGGTGAGCTTCGGCGAGCGCAGCGGCGCCCACGCGTCGTTGGTCACCTCGCCGGCCCAGACGAGGTCCCAGAGGGCCTCCACCAACTCCTCCGTTGGCATGCCCGGAACGTCGCTCAGCAGATCGGTGAAGAACGCGGCGCCTTGTGCGAGGCGGGCGCGCAGCGCATCGTGGACGCCGCCCTCGGGGGCAGGCTGCGCCGGTGGCGCCCCGAGCAGCGCGGCGTCCTCGCGGAAGTAGAGCGCCACCCGGCCGGAGCGGCGGCCGATCGACCCGGCGCCGACCCACACGATCTCGCCAGACGCGCACAGCTGGTCGAGCCACGCGGGCGAGTAGGCACCGACGCGGCGCGGCAGCACGTCGCGCTCCCACACGTCGACCGGCAGGGCGAGGCCCTGCAGCGGCACGAGCACGTCGCGCAGGCGGTCGATGCCGGCACCGGAGGGCGGGTGGCGGTCGACGCCCTGCCAGCTCGGCATGAAGCGCGCCAGCGCGCGCTGGTCGGCGGGCTCGATCTCCTTACGCAGCGCGGCCAGCGAGGCCCGCCGCAGGCGCCGCAGCACCTCGGTGTCGCACCACTCGCGCTGCGTACCGCCGGGCCGCAGCTCGCCGCGCACCAGCTCGCCGGCGCGCTCGAGGCCCGCCAGCACGGGCGTGAGGTCGAGCCCGTAGCGCGCCTTCAGCACGTCGCCCTCGAACGGGCCGTGCGTGCGGGCGTAGCGGCGGACGAGCCGCTCCATCGCGTCGGGCACGTCCTCGAGGAAGACCTCCGGAAGCCCGGACGGGGGCACGGCGCCGAGCGCGTCGCGGTACAGCCCGGCGTCCTCGGCCGCGATCCAGCGCGGCTCGCCGCCCACGCGCAGCCGCACCGCCCGCCGCTCGGCGGCGAGCTGCTCGAGCCAGGCCTCAGCGCCGGCGCCGCGCAGCCGGGCCTCGTCGAGCGTGAGGTCGCCGACGCGGCGCAGCACGTCGTGCATGGCGTCGAGGCTGTCCGCCCGCGTGCGCTCGGACAGGCGCTGGAGGTCGGCCTCGACCTGCTCGAGCGCGGCGGGGTCGATCAGGTCGCGCAGCTCCTCCTGGCCGAGCAGCTCGCGCAGCAGGTCCTTGTCGAGCGCGAGGGCGGCCGCGCGGCGCTCCGCGTTCGGCGTGTCGCCCTCGTACATGTACGTGGCGACGTAGTCGAACAGCAGCGAGGAGGCGAACGGCGAGGCGGTCGGCGTCTCGACCTCGACGAGGCTGCGCTCGCGCGAGTGCAGCGACCGCAGCAGCTCCTGCAGGCCGGGGACGTCGAGCACGTCGCGCAGGCACTCGCGGTAGGTCTCGAGGATGATCGGGAACTGGCCGTAGCGCTTGGCCACCTCGAGCAGCGACTGGCTCTTGAGGCGCTGCTGCCACAGCGGCGTGCGGCGGCCCGGGTACGCGCGCGGGATCAGCAGCGCGCGGCCGGCGTTCTCGCGGAAGCGCGCGCCGAACAGGGCGCTGCCGCCGAGCTCGCCGACCACGAGGTCCTCGAGCTCGTCGGGCTCGATCATCACCAGCTCGGCCCCGGGCGGCTCGTCGGCGTCGGGCAGGTGGACGATGATCCCGTCGTCGGACCAGATGGCGTCGGACTCGAGGCCGAACGTCTCCCGGATGCGGGCGCTGAGGGCAAGGCCCCAGGTGGCGTGCACGCGGCCGCCGTACGGGGAGAGGATGCACAGCCGCCAGTCGCCGATCTCGTCGCGGAAGCGCTCGATCACGACCGTGCGGTCGCTGGGGATCACGCGGGTGGCGGCCTGCTGCTCGCGCAGGAAGTCGACGAGGTTGGTCGCGGCCAGCGGGTCGAGGTGGTACTCGGCCTGGAGCTTCTCCGGTTCCTCGTCGACCGCCCAGCGCGCGAACGCGCCGATCGCCTCGCCCAGCTCGCGCGGGCGGCCGAGGCCGTCGCCCTTCCAGAACGGCACGGCGGCGGGGACGCCGGGCGCGGGCGAGACGATCACGCGGTCGCGCGTGATCTCCTCGATCCGCCAGCTCGAGGCGCCGAGCAGGAACGTCTGGCCGGGCCGCGCCTCGTAGACCATCTCCTCGTCGAGCTCGCCGACGCGCCGGCCGTCGGGCAGGTTGACGGAGAACAGGCCGCGGTCGGGGATCGTGCCGGCGTTGGTGATGGCGAGCGCGCGAGCGCCCTTGCGGGCGCGGATCGTGCCCGCCACGCGGTCCCACACGATGCGCGCGCGCAGCTCGCCGAACTCCTCCGAGGGATAGCGGCCGTCGAGCATGTCGAGCACGTTCTCGAGCTGAGGGCGGGAGAGCTCGGCGTAGGTGTGCGTGCGGGTGGCGAGGGCGTGCAGGGCGTCGACCTGGATCCCGTCCTCGGCGGCGGCCGCCATCGCCACGATCTGCTGGGCGAGCACGTCGAGCGGGTTGCGGGGCACGACGGTGGTCTCGATCTCGCCGTTGCGCATGCGCTGGGCGACGACCGCGCACTCGAGCAGGTCGGCGCGGAACTTGGGGAAGATGCGGCCCTTGCTGACGTCGCCGACGTTGTGGCCGGCACGGCCGATGCGCTGCAGGCCGGCGGTGACCGACTTCGGGGACTCGACCTGCAGCACGAGGTCGATCGCGCCCATGTCGATGCCCAGCTCGAGGCTGGACGTCGCCACCAGGCAGGGCAGCTCTCCTGCTTTGAGCAGATCCTCGACGACGAGGCGCTCCTCGCGCGCCAGTGAGCCGTGGTGAGCGCGGGCGATGTTCTCCTCGGCGAGCTCGTTGAGCCTGAGCGCGAGGCGCTCGGCGCCACGGCGGTTGTTGACGAAGATGAGGGTCGAGCGATGCTGCTTGACGAGCTCGAGCAGCTTCGGGTAGATCGCGGGCCAGATCGACTTGCGCGTGCCCTCCTGGCCGGTGCCTTCGAAGGGGTCGAGGGTGACCTCGCTCTCGGGCTCGACCATCGACTCGACGGGGACGTGGATCTGCAGGTCGAGGGGCTTGCGCACGCCGGTGTCGACGATCGTGCACGTGCGCTTGGGGCCGACGAGGAAGCGGCCGACCTCCTCGAGCGGGTTCTGGGTGGCGGACAACCCGATCCGCTGGACGTCCTGCCCGGCGGCCTCGGCGAGCCGCTCGAGCGTGAGCGCCAGGTGGGCGCCGCGCTTGGTCTGCGCCACGGCGTGGATCTCGTCGACGATCACCTGCTCGGTGCCGTCGAAGATCTTGGCTGCCTGGCTCGTGAGCATCAGGTACAGCGACTCTGGCGTGGTGATGAGGATGTCCGGCGGGTGGCGGACCATGTCGCGCCGGTCCTTCTGCGGCGTGTCGCCGGTGCGGATCGCCACCTTCACGTCGGCGCCGATGCCCCTGAGCGGCGCGCGCAGGTTCTTCTCCACGTCGTAGCTGAGCGCCTTCAGCGGCGACACGTAGACGAGCCGGGTCCGGTCGGAAGTCGGCTCCCTCACGAGCCGGTCGAGCGCCCACAGGAACGCAGCCAGCGTCTTGCCCGATCCGGTGGGCGCGGAGATCAGCGTGTGCGCGCCGGTAGCGATCGCCGGCCACGCCTGCTCCTGGGCCGGCGTGGGAGCGTCGAAGGCCCGCGCGAACCACTCACGAACCTGCGGAGTGAAGGCAGTGAGCGGCACCTATTGAAGGGTACGAGCGGCGAGGTACGGTGGGCTCGTGCTGGCCGCACTCTTCGATCCGTCGAGGTCGGGGTCGTCGACCGGGTGTACGACGGGGTCAGCACGGCGAACGCCCAGCCGCCGTTGACGTTCGGCGGCGTCACACCGCCGCGGGCTCGACGATCGTGTGCCGCCGGGCGACCGCGACGAACGTGCCGAGCGTGGCGATCGCTCCCGCGGCGAGGAACGCGGTTCGCCAGCTCGCGGCCTCGACGATCACGCCCGCGAGTGCGGAGCCGATCGCGATCCCTCCCACGAAGGCCGTGACGGGCCAGGTGTAGGCCTCGGTGCGCGCTCCTTCGGGTGCCACCCAGCCGACCAGCTCGTTGCGCGTCGCGAGCAGCGGCGCGATGAACATCCCCGCCGGGATCACGAGCAGCGCCATCACGAACACCGAGGGCGCGGCGGCGAGCGGGAGCAGGCCGAGCGGCAGCAGCGCCGTGACCACGAGGTGGACGCGGTCGAGCGGTGGCCGGTTGGGCAGCGCGCCGTAGACGAGGCCGCCGGCGGCGCTGCCGATCGACCAGATCGCGAGCAGGATGCCGGCCGTGGCCGCGGCGCCGTAGGCGTCGCCGAACGCCGGGAGCGTGACCTCGCAGATCCCGATGCCGACGCCCGCGGGCAGCGAGGTCAGCACGAGCGTGCGCACGCCCGGCGAGGCGAGCGCGCCGAGGGCGCCGGTACGCGGCCGGTCGGGATCGGGGCGCATCGCGCGACTCGGCGGGAGCGCGGTGAACGCGATCGTGCCGAGGACCACGCTCGCGGCCGACACCACGAGCGCGGCCTGCGGCGTGAGCACGGTCGCCACCACGGCCGTGAGCAGGGGCCCGAGCACGAAGATCAGCTCGATCAGCACCGAATCGAGTGCGTAGGCGGGCTGCAGCAGCTCGGGCCGCTCGCGCAGCAGCGACGGCCACATCGAGCGCAGGACCGACGACGTCGGGGGGATCGCGAACCCTGCGAGAAGGCCGCACGCGAACAGCGCCGTGCCCGGCGCCCCGGCTTCGGTGCCGGCGACGAGCGCGCCGAGCGCTCCGGCATGCACGAACCCGAGCGGGACCAGCACGCGCCGCTGCCCGAACGCGTCCACCAGCCGCCCCTGGATCGGCGCGCCGATTCCCGCGCCGGCCGCGAGCGCGCCCGCGACCGCCCCGGCGACCGCGAACGAGCCGCGCTCCGCGCGCAGGTACAGCACGATCGCCAGCGCGTTGATCCCGATCGGGAAGCGCGCCACGAGCGTCGCCGCGATCAGCGCCGCAACGTGCGGCACGCGCAGGACCGCCGCGTACCGGCTCACGAGCCGGCCGGGGGCGGCGCGTGGCCGCCGGCCGGAGACGACGGACGGGTGCCGCCTTCCGACGTCTCGTCGGCCAGCTGCCGGGCTCGGGTCAGCACGGCGTCCATCATGGCGGGCGTCAGCTTGCCGGTGAACGTGTTCTGCTGGCTCGGGTGGAACGAGCCGACGAGCGCGTAGCGGCCGTTGCGCGCCTCGGCGCCGTGGCCGAAGCGCGGCAGCGGCCGGGGCGCGGCGATGCCCCAGGCGAACGCGCCGAGGCAGACCACGACCCGCGCCCGCGCGAGCAGCGCGAGCTCGCGCTCGAGCCACTCGGCGCAGTTGTCGCGTTCCGACGGGAGCGGCTTGTTGGCCGGCGGCGCGCAGCGCACCGCGGCGGTGACGAAGCAGTCGCGCAGCTCCAGCCCGTCGTCGCGGTGCGTCGCCGTCGGCTGGTTCGCGAAGCCCGCCCGGTGCAGCGCGGCGTACAGGAAGTCGCCCGAGCGGTCGCCCGTGAACACGCGGCCCGTGCGGTTCGCTCCGTGGGCCGCTGGGGCGAGCCCGAGCAGGACCACGCGCGCCGCTGGGTCGCCGAACCCCGGGATCGGCCGCCCCCAGTAGTCCCAGTCGCGGAACGCCGCCCGCTTCTCGCGTGCCACCTGCTCGCGCCACGCGACGAGGCGCGGGCAGCGGCGGCACTCGACGATCTCGGCCTCGAGCGCCGCGAGCACGCCAAGGGGAACCTTGTTTGGCACGGTCACGGCGGCGAGCCGGCGGCCAGCAACCCGAGGGTCAGCCGCTCGATCACCGGCTCGAGGTCCCGGATGTCCTCCGGCACGCCGGTGCGGATCTGCCGCGAGGCGAGCTCGACCACCGCGCCGGTGATCGCGTACGCGTCGTGGGGCGAGCCCAGCAGCGGCGTCGCGCCACGCTCGGCGTCCTGCTCGTTGAGCTCCGCGAGGTACTGGGCGACCGCCTCGAGCGCGCGGTCGCGGTGCTCCATCGCCCGCGGGCCGGCGCCGACGATCTCCACGAGCAGCGTCTGGGAGTCGTCGGGGAACTCGGCCAGCGTCGCCAGGAACGCGCCGAGGGTGACGCGCACGCGCGCCCGCGGGTCGTCCGCCGGCGTCTCTTCGGCAGCCTCCCGCATCACGTTCAGCACGTCCCGCAGGCCGACGTCGAAGAGCGCGATGATGCACTCCTCCTTGTTGGCGAAGTGCTCGTAGAACGTGGCCTTCGACATGCCGGCTTCGCGGGCGATCGCCTCGGCGGTGGCGTCGGCGTAGCCGAGGCGGGCGAAGACCGCCGAGGCGGCCGCGAACAGCCGCCCGCGCTGGCGGGTCTGGCGGACCTCCAGCGGCGGGGCGTGGCGCCCCCGCGGCACCGTCGGACGTTCCTGCACGAGGCCGATACTAGGATTTCGTCCGCATGAAGGCCGCAGTCCCCCTCCTCGCCGTCCTCGCCGCGCTCGTTCTCGCGGGCTGCGGCGCCCAGGCGCAGAGCGACTCGTCCGTCGACACCTTCCGCGGCGAGGACCGCAACGTCGCCCAGAAGGTCGAGGATCTGCAGGAGGCGGGCGAGGGCCGCAACCCCGAGGACATCTGCGCCGACATCCTCGCCGCCAGCCTCGTCGACGAGCTCGAGGTGGCCGGCAGCGACTGCCAGCAGGAGATGCAGAAGGCGATCGACGACGCAGACGACTTCGAGCTCGAGGTGCTCGACGTCACCGTGACGGGCACGACCGCGACCGCCGAGGTGCGGCGCGGCGACGACGGTCCCACGCAGACGATGCAGTTCACGCAGGAGCGCGGCGAGTGGCGCGCGACCGCGCTCAGCTGAGCGCGCGACCGTACTGGCGCTCGTAGTACGCGCGGTAGTCGCCCGAGCGGATCGGCTCCCACCACGGGCGGTTGTCGCGGTACCACGCGACGGTGCGCTCGAGCCCGTCGGCGAAGCGCACCTGCGGCTCCCACCCGAGCGCGCGCGCCTTCTCCGAGCCGAGCGAGTAGCGGCGATCGTGGCCCGGGCGGTCGGTGACGTACTCGATCAGCGACTCGTCGGCGCCCGTGTACTCGATGATCCGCTTGACGACCTCGAGGTTGGGCGCCTCGTCCGGCCCGCCGACGTTGTAGACGTCGCCGGGCACGCCGCGCTCGAGCACGGTGCCGATCCCGCGCGCGAAGTCCTCGACGTAGATCCAGTTGCGCACCTGCATGCCGTCGCCGTAGACCGGCAGCGGGTCGCCGTGGAGCGCGTTCAGGACCATCAGCGGGATCAGCTTCTCGGGGTACTGGTACGGGCCGTAGTTGTTCGAGCCGCGGCAGATCAGCGCCTCGAGCCCGAACGTGTGGCGGTAGGAGGCGACGAGCAGGTCGGCGCCCGCCTTGGTGGCCGAGTAGGGGGAGGAGGGCTGCAGCGGCGACTCCTCGGTGAACGAGCCCTCCTCGATCGAGCCGTACACCTCGTCGGTGGAGACCTGCACGTAGCGGATGCCGCGCTCGCGAGCGGCCTCGAGCAGCGTGTAGGTGCCCAGCGCGTGGGTGGTGACGAACGCGTCCGGCTCGGCGATCGAGCGGTCGACGTGCGTCTCGGCCGCGAAGTTGACGATCGCGTCGGCGCCCTCGACGGCCTCGGCCACCGCCGCCGGGTCCTCGATCCCGCCGACCACGAGCCGCACGTCGAGGCCTTCGAGGTTCTCCCGCCGGCCGGCGTAGGTGAGCTTGTCGAGCACGGTGACCTGGTCGCCCTGGTCGGCGAGCCGGAGGCGGACGAAGTTGGAGCCGATGAAGCCGGCTCCGCCGCAGACGAGCAGTCTCATTGGGTCGTGACCTCCACGCGGGCGAGATGGGCGCGCAGTCCCTCGCGCCAGTCGGGCAGGACAGGAGCGTCGCTCCGGGTGGAGGCGAGCGCCGAGAAGGCGGGGCGGGGAGCGGGCCGGCCGAGCTCGGCGGTGGCCTGCGGCCGCACGTCGCAGTCGATTCCGGCCTCCGCGAACGTCGCCGCGGCGAGGTCGAACCAGGAGCAGTGGCCGGCGCCGGCGACGTGCAGGATGCCGGTCGTGCCGCGCTCGGCGATCGCGACGAGCGCGGGCGCAAGATGCCCGGTGTGCGTCGGGCAGCCGATCTGGTCGTTCACCACCGCGACCTCGTCCCGCTCGGCGCCGACGCGCCGCATCGTGTCGACGAAGTTGCGGCCGTGCGGGCCGAACAGCCACGATGACCGCACGATCGCGACGCGGTCACCGGCGACCGCTCGCTCGCCGGCCAGCTTCGACCTCCCGTACGCGGAGCGAGGCCCGGTCGGCGCGTCTTCCTCGTACGGCTCGTGAGCCTCGCCGTCGAACACGTAGTCGCTGGAGACGTGCACGAGCCGGGCGCCGGCCTCGGCCGCCGCGGCGGCGACGTGGCCGGCTCCGTCGCCGTTGACGGCGGTCGCCGCGCCCTCCTCGGCTTCGGCGCCGTCGACGTCGGTCCAGGCCGCGCAGTTGACCACCGCGTCGGGCCGGGCGTCGACGACGGCGGCGCGCACGGCCGCGGCGTCGGCGATGTCGAGATCCGCCCGGGTGAGGGCCACGACCTCATGGCCGGCGTCATTCGCAGCTGCCACCACGTCGCGGCCGAGCATGCCCGCGGCGCCCGTCACAAGGAGGCGCATGGCCCCAATGAATAGCGCAAGCCGGCGCGCTCAACCCACTCGAAGGGCCAGAGCGAGCTCGAACCGCGCCTCGGGATCCTCGAGCCGCGCGCCGAACAGCTCGCGCAGCTGCCGCACCCGGTAGCGCACGGTCTGCGGGTGCACGCCGAGCTCGGCGGCGACGGCCTGGACCTGGCCCGGACGGTCGAGCCACGCCCGCAGTGTCTCGGTCAGCCGCGCCCGCGGGCCGTCCGCGAGCGCGGTCAGCGGAGCCAGCCGCGAGGCCGCGAGGTCGGCCGCCAGCCCGCGGTCAGCGGCGAGCAGGAGCGTGGCGAGGTGGTCCTCGGCGACCACGAGGCCGCCGGGAGCGCCGCCGGAGTCCGCGAGCCGGTACGCGGCGGCCGCCCGCCGAAGGCTCTCCGCGGCCCGCGGCCACGGGACCGTCGGCCCGAGCGCCACGGGCTCGTCGCCGATCTGGGCGGCGAGCTGGCGGCGGCGGCCGGGGGCGTCGGGGTCGGGGAGCCAGACGCACGCGAGGCCGCCCGCGGCTCCGCCGATCGCCGCGCCGCCGAGCCGGCGCGCGAGACGGATCCCGCTGGCCTCCACGAGCTCCTCTCCCGGGACTGCTTCGCCGCGTGGGCCGCCCGGCGGCTCCCCCGCGGCGTCGGCTCCCGCGGCCGTCTCGGCCTCCGCGCACACGAGCGCGGCGACCCGCCGCGGCAGCGGCCAGGCGGCGGCCTGCGCCGCGGTGCGGACGGCCTCCTCCGACGCCGGCGGATGCTGGGCGAGCAGCCGCACCAGGCGCCGGCGGCGGCGCTGGCTCTCGCCGGCGGCCGCGGACTGCTCCTCGGCGTAGCCGTCGGCCGACTCGGCGGAGATCTCGTCGATGTAGGCGAAGATCGCCTCGCCGATCGAGTACAGGACGTCCGGCGGCAGCTCGGCGGCGGTGCCCGCCTCGACGAACCGCCGCCAGGCGAGCCGGGCGCCGACGCGGTAGGCCGCCAGCAGCGCGTCGAGGCTGCGACCGGCGTGGAACTCCCCGCGCCCGAGGTTGACGTAGGTGTCGCGCGCTGGCGTGGCGTCCGAGCGCGGCTCGGCGACGAGGTCCATGAAGCGGTTGAGGGCGACCTCGACGCCCATCCGCACGAGCTGCCCGAACGTCCCCTCCATCGCCCGTGCGTAGTCGGGCACCTCCGCGGAGATCGCCACGATCATCTCGTCGGCGAGCCCGGGCAGCGCCGGCCGCAGCACGTCGGCGGCCTCGGGCGGCACTGCCGCGAACGTCGTACGGGCGGCGGGAGTGGCCATTTATCACGAGGCTACAGCAGGAGGCCGTAACGGGCAGAAGCGTGCAGTTCCGTGCTATAACCGGCACAGTGCTGACCGCAGAACGCCGCCAGACGATCCTCGGCCGCCTTGACCGCGACGGGAAGGTTGTCGCCTCCGAGCTCGTGCGCTCGCTCGGCGTGTCGGAGGACACCGTGCGGCGCGACCTGCGCGAGCTCGCCGCCGGCGGGCTGCTCCAGCGCGTGCACGGCGGGGCGCTGCGGCCGACGCCCGGCGTCGGCCCTTTCACCGAGCGGCTGGACGAGTCGCCCGAGGCCAAGGCGCACCTCGCCGAGGCTGCGCTCCCGCTGCTCGAGGGCGCCGGCGTGATCATGCTCGACGGCGGCACGACCGCGCTCGAGCTCGCCCGCCGCCTGCCCGCGGACCGCGACTGCACCGTCGTCACCAACTCACCACCGGTGGCCGCCGTGCTGGCCGCGCACCCGCGTGCCGAGATCGTGCTGATCGGCGGCCGCCTGCTCAAGCACGCGCAGGTGACGGTCGGCTCGGACACGGTCGACGCGCTGCGGCAGGTGCACGCCGACGTCTGCGTGCTCGGCATCTGCAGCCTGCATCCGGAGCTCGGCGTCACGACGATCCACAGCGACGAGGCGCACGTCAAGCGCGCGATGGTCGAGGCCTCGGGCGACGTGATCGCGCTCGCTACCGCCGACAAGCTCGGCACCGCAAGCCCGTGGTACGTCGCCCCGCTCGCCGACGTCACGCACCTCGTGACCGACGGCGACGATACGACCGCGTACACCGCGGCCGGGCTGACCGTGGTGCGCGCATGACGCCGCGCATCGCCACCTTCGGCGTGTTCGTCGTCAACGGCGCGATCGTCGGCACCTGGGTCGCCCACATCCCGTGGATCAGCGACCGCTTCGACTTCTCCAAGAGCACGCTCGGCCTCGTCCTGATCACGATGTCGATCGGCGTGATCGTGGCGCTTCCGATCATGGGCCAGGCGATCGTGCGCCTCGGCAGCGTGCGCGCCACGCGCCTCACGGCGCCGTTCTGCACGGCGGTCCTGCTGCTCCCGCTGCTCGCTCCCGAGCCGTGGCTGCTGCCGTTCGCGCTGATCGCGCTCGGCGCCGGCAGCGGCTCGATGGACGTCTCGATGAACGCGCACGGGGTCGCGGTCGAGCGCGTGCTCGGCCGGCCGGTGATGTCCTCGCTGCACGCGGGCTGGAGCCTCGGCGGCGTCGCGGGTGCCGGCCTCGTGGCGATCGGCAGCGCCGCGGGGCTCGACCCCCGGCTCGAGGTCGTGCTGGCCGCCGGGCTGCTCGCTCTCGCCCTCATCGCCTGCCTGCCCCGGCTCGGGGCGGGGTCGCAGACCGAGGAGGCCCCCGCCGGGTTCGTGTGGCCGTCGCGCGCCGTGGTCCTGCTGGCCGCGCTGTGCCTGATGATCATGGTCACCGAGGGCGCGATGGCCGACTGGGGCGGCCTCTACCTGACGCGCGACCTCGGGACGAGCACCGCCGTGGCCGCGCTCGCCTTCACCGCCTTCTCCGGCGGCATGATGGCCGCGCGACTGATCGGCGACTGGCTCAACCGGCGGCTGGGCGCCGCGAGGCTGATGCGCTGGGGCACCGCGCTCGCCGGCATCGCGCTCGCCGTGATGCTGCTCGCGGGATCGGTGCCGGTCGCGCTCGCCGGGTTCTTCCTGGTCGGCGTCGGCGTGGCCAACGGCGTGCCGATGGTCTTCAGCGCCGCCGGCCACGCGCCCGGCAAGGAGTCCGGCCCGAACATCGCGGCCGTCAGCTCGATGGGCTCGATCGGCTTCCTCGCCGGACCGCCGTTCTTCGGCTTCCTTGCCGACGCGACATCGCTCCCGCTGGCGCTCGGGACGCTCTGCATCGGGCTCGCCGGCGTCGTGCTGGCGGCGAACGCCGTCGGTCGCGGCGAGGTCGGCCCGGCGATGGCCGAGCCCGCGGCGGTGCGATGACCTACGTGCTCTCGGACCTCGACGGCGTGCTCGTGGACTCGGGCGACGCGGTCGAGCGCGTGTGGGGCGAGTGGGCGCTCGAGCAGGGCATCGATCCCGACACCGTGATCCGCGCGATGCACGGTGTGCCGGCCCGCGGCGTGCTCGAGCAGGTCGCGCCGCACCTGCTGAGCGACGCCGAGATCGAGCGCATCGACGCGCTGCACGCGGCCACCGGGGGCGACGCGCTCCCGGGCGCGGCCGACCTCCTCTCCACCATCCCGCCAGGACGGCTCGCCGTGGTCACCTCGTGCAGCCCGCCGCTGGCCGCGGCGCGCCTCTCGGCGGCGAGCCTCCCCACCCCGGAGGTGCTCATCACCTCCGACATGACGCCGCGCGGCAAGCCGTTCCCCGATCCCTACCTCGCGGGAGCGGCGGCGCTGCGGGCCGATCCGTCGGAGTGCCTTGTGATCGAGGACGCCCCCGCGGGCGTCGACGCCGCGCGGGCGGCGGGGATGGCGGTGTGGGCGGTCACGACGACCCACTCCGCGGGGGAGCTGGCGGCGGACGCCGTGTTCTCCGGCCTGCCGGCGCTGCTCGAGCGCCTCAGAGAATCGTGATCTCGGACTTGTCGCCGACCATGAACCGGTAGGCGCGCGGCTGGCGATCGCCGCGGGAGATCGCGACGTCGCGCCCGAGCAGCGAAGACTCCATCCGGCCGTCGAGCCCGCGCACCGACGAGCCCTCGAGCAGGATCGAGTGCTCGACTTCCGCGCGCTCGATCACGCAGCCGCGCCCGACGGCGGTGTACGGCCCGATGTAGGCGTCGCGCACCACCGCGCCGGCGCCGATGATCGCCGGCCCGCGCACCGTGGCCCGCTCCAGCACGGCGCCCTCCTCGATGACCACGCGGCCGTCGACCTGCGCCTCCACCAGCGTGCCGTCGATCGAGCGCACGACGGTGTCGAGGATCAGCCGGTTGGCCTCCAGCATGTCGTCGAGGCGCCCGGTGTCCTTCCACCAGCCGCGCACGACGTGCGGCTCGACGCGCCGGCCGCCGTCCACCAGCCACTGGATCGCGTCGGTGATCTCGAGCTCCCCGCGGGCGGATGGCTCGATCGCGCGCGCGGCCTCGTGGATCGCCGGCGTGAACATGTAGACCCCCACGAGCGCCAGATCCGTGGCCGGCTCCGAGGGCTTCTCGACCAGCCTCACGACCCCGCCGTCCGCCCCCAGCTCGGCGACGCCGTAGTTCTGCGGGTCCGGGACCTGGGTGAGCAGGATCAGGGCTTCCGGTCGATGCTCCCGGAAGGCGTCGACGAGGTCCTCCATCCCGCCTTGGAGCAGGTTGTCGCCGAGGTACATGACGAACGGGGCGTCGCCCAGGAACGGCTCGGCCGTGAGCACGGCGTGGGCGAGGCCCGCCGGCTCGTCCTGGACCACGTACGTGATCGAGACGCCGAACTGCGAGCCGTCGCCGGCCGCCGCGCGGATCTCGTCGCCGGTCTCGGGCGCGATGATGATCCCCACCTCGCGGATCCCGGCCGCGGCCATCGCCTCGATGCCGTAGAAGAGCACGGGCTTGTTGGCCACCGGGACGAGCTGCTTCGCCGACGTGAAGGTGATCGGGCGCAGCCGCGTGCCGCGCCCGCCCGAGAGGATCAGGCCCTTGAGTTGCTCCATCGCGGCGCGGAGCCTAGAGGAATCCGGGCGTGCCGCCGATGTAGAGAGTCGTGGCCGCACCCGCCTCGACAGGACCCCCTGCCCAGATGGACACGCTCGCCGGCCTCGCCGCGGTCCTGCGCTCGGGCGCCGACGAGGACCGGCTGCTCGAGGTCGTGGCCCGCCTCGCCGCCCGCACGCTCGGCGTCGCGGCCGTGGCCGTCCACGTGTACCGGCCCGCGTGGGACGACTACGTGGCCGTCGTCGGGAGCGGCCCGGTGCCCGAGGGCGCGCTGACCGTTCCCCTGACCGCGTCCGACGGGCGCGCGCTGGCGATCCTCTCGCTCGACGAGCCTCCCGCCGGAGCGCCGCTGGCGATGCTCTCCGTGGTCGCCGAGATCGCCGCCAGCGTGATCGAGCGCGAGCAGCTGGCGGCCGAGGCCGAGCGCCACCGGGCCGCCGTCGAGCACCTCATGCGCGCGTCGTCGGAGCTCACCACCAGCACCTCGCGCGCCGAGATGCTGCGCACGGTGTGCGAGGGGATCCGCGACGCCCTCGGCTTCGAGATGGCCGGCGTGTTCCTCGACGAGCAGGGCGACGGCCGGCTGGTTCCCGCGGCCGCCGTCGGCTTCGACGGCATCGACGACCTGAGCACGTTCACCGCCGCCGCCGTCGAGGCCATGATCGCGCCCGAGTTCCTGCGCGAGGGCTGCGTGCTGATCGAGTGCGAGACGGCGCGCACGCTCGCCGCGCAGGTGGGCATGCCCACGCTCTACACCTCGCGCAACAACGGCCGCGGCCCGCGCGCCTGGGATCACCACTGGCTGATGGTGCCGCTGCGCAGCCGCGAGGGGGCGCTGCTCGGATTCGTGTGGGCCGACGACCCCGCCGACCGGCTGCTGCCCGGCGTGGACGAGCTGCGCGCCCTGCGCGCGTTCGCCAACCATGCGGTCGGCGCGATCGAGGCCGTCAGCCAGGTCGAGCGCCTGCGCGAGCTCGCCGAGCTCGACCCCCTGACCGGCCTGCGCAACCGCCGCGGCTTCGAGGCCGACCTCGCCGGTCGCCGCGAGCGCCAAGCGCTGCTGGTCTGCGATCTCGACCACTTCAAGCGCGTCAACGACACGCTCGGCCACACGGCGGGCGACGAGGTGCTGCGCCGCTTCGCCGCCCTGCTCTCGGCCGCCGTCGGCGAGGGCGACAGCGCGGTCCGCCTCGGCGGCGAGGAGTTCGCGCTCGTGCTGGGCGGCGTCGGCGAGCGCGAGGCGCTGGCCGTCGCCGAGCGCCTCCGCCGCCGCGTGGCGGCCGAGTTCCGCGACTTCCCGGCGACGATCTCGGTCTCGGTCGGCATCGCCGACGCGCCCGCCGCCGGCGACCCCGAGCAGCTCGTGCGCGCGGCCAGCCGCGCGCTGTTCGCCGCCAAGCGCCTCGGCCGCGACCGCTGCGTCGTCCACCACGCCGACACGCTGGCGACGCTCGCCGCGCTGGCGGACGAGCGCGCGGGCGAACAGCTCGCCGCGGCCGTGCTGCTGGCGGAGACGCTCGACCTGCGCGACGTGGCGACCGCCCGCCACTCCGAGACCGTCGGGCGCTACGCCGAGCAGATCGCCGTCGAGCTGGGCCTCCCGCCCGACCACGTCGAGCGCCTGCGAGTGGCCGGCGTGCTGCACGACATCGGCAAGCTGGGCGTCTCGGACGCCGTGCTGCTCAAGCCCGGCGGGCTCGACGCCTCCGAGTGGGAGCAGATCGAGCGCCACCCCGAGATCGGCGCCCGGATCCTCGAGCACGCCAACCTGCGCGACGTCGCCAGCTGGGTGCTGGCCCACCACGAGCGCATCGACGGCGCCGGCTATCCGGGCGGCCTGGCCGGCGACGCGATCCCGCTCGGCGGCCGCGTGCTGGCGGTCGCCGACGCCTACGAGGCGATGACCGCCGACCGCCCGTACCGTCGCGCGCTCCCGCACGACCTCGCGCGGGCGGAGCTGCTCCGCGCTGCCGGCACGCAGTTCGACCCGCAGGTCGTCGACGCGTTCCTACGCGCGCTCGGGTAGCGGCAGGCGCTCGGCGGCGGCGAGCACGGCGTCGCGGGCGTCGGCGGGCTCGAGCACCGCGGCGTCGCCCGCCTCCTTGAGGATCTCCTTGACGAGGAAGTCGATGCCCTTGAACGGCACCTCGACGACCACCGCGCCGTCCTCGAGCTCGGCCACGACGGTGCGCTTCTCGCGCGCCCAGCGCGCCTGCTCCGGAGCGATCCACACGCGCGCGATGCGCGAGCCCTCGACCGTGCCGGTCCGCGGCCAGCCGCCGACGTCGGCGATCGGGTTGAGGTTCTCCCGCCGCTCGAAGCGCTCGTCGAGCGCGGTGGCGCGCTTGATGCGGTCGAGCCGGAAGTGCTGGAGCCGGTCCTTGTCGAGGTCGTAGGCGGCGACGTACCACGCCTCCATGCCGTTGAAGAGCGCGTACGGCTCCACGCGGCGCTCGGAGAAGCGCTGCTCGGCGGACCAGTACTCGAACCGCAGCAGGCGGCTGTCGTGCACGGCGCGCTCGACCGTGTGCGCGACCTCGTCGGCGACCGTCGGCGACGCGATCTGCAGGCCCTCCTCGACCGGGTCGTGCCCGAGCGCCTCGACGACCTTGTCCCGCGCGCTGCCGAGCTCGGGCTGCGCCAGGTTGAGCAGGTCGATCGCGGCGACGAGCGCCTTGGCCTCGATCGGCAGCAGCCGGGCGGGGCGGTCGAAGGTGTCCGAGTACGGCTCGGGGTCGACCTCGATCTCGCCGCTCGGCAGCACCTCGGCGTAGATCACGTAGGCGCCGCCGCCGAAGTTGACGACGTTGAGCACCGAGATGTCCTCGCGCAGCTCCTGCGACGTCATGTTGAGCTGCTGGCAGACCTCGTCGACCGCAAGGCGGCGGTTCTCGCGTCCGGCCGCGATCAGCACGGAGGCGAGCGTGACGAGGCGGGCGAAGCGCTCGGGCCGGATCGTCCCCTCGGCGGTGCGGGCGCGGGCCGGCGGCTCGCCGTCGGCGGCCGGGCGCGCGGGCACGGGCGTGGCCGTCGCCGGCTCGCCGCGGTGGAGCTCGATGATGCGGTCGATCCGCTCGCGCGCCTCGTCGGCCAGCTCGGCGGGGCCCTCGACGCGCGCGTGGTCACGCAGGCCCAGCGCCCACGAGATCAGCAGCCGCGGGTTGGCATAGCGGGTGGTGAACACGCTGTCGGTCAGCTCGCCGTAGGCGCCGAACTGCCGCTCGACGTACCACGACACGTCCTCCGAGACCCATACCTGGGCCGTGCCGACCGGCTCGCCGAGCTGCCACGGGACGCGCCCGGCGTACTCGCGCGGGTCGAAGTCGGCGGGCCGCTGGAAGTCGTGCTCGGCCTTGGTGGCGTAGGCCACCTTCCCGCGGATCCGCGTGAGCCGGAACATGCGCACATCGCCGCGCTCGTGCGAGTAGCCGACGAGGTAGAACTGGCCGCCCTCGTACAGCAGGTGGTAGGGATCGACCTTGCGCGACGCCGTGGCGTCGCTCTGCATCGTGTAGTAGTCGAACTCGATCCGCTTGCGGCGGTAGATCGCGGTGTCGATCTTGGCCAGGCGGGCGGAGTGCTCGGCGCCCCCGGCCGAGGCGGTGATGCCCAGTCCGATCGTCTGCCGCAGGTCGGAGCCCAGCGGGCTCGGGCGGCCCCAGGTGATCTGCTGCAGCGCCAGCCGCAGCGGCTCGGCGTAGGCGAACTCGCCGCCGAGCAGCGTGAGCGCGGTCTGCAGCGCCGCGCGCTCGGCGTCGGTGAACGCGATCGCCGGGAGGTGGAACGCCTCGGGCGCGAGCGAGTAGTTCTCCTGCTCGGAGAAGCCGTCGGCGGGCTTGTCGACCGACAGGTGGATCCCGAGCGCGTCGAGCTCCGCGCGGTCGGCGTAGAAGCGGCGCGCGAAGGCGTCCTCGGTCATGTCCGAGTAGCCCTCGACGTCACGGCGGATCTCCGTCGCCGTCACCGGCCGCCGCTCCGCCATCAGGTAGGAGATCAGCGAGAGCTGCCTGATCAGCTTTTCGGTGTCCTTCGCCAACGCGCCTCCCACCATAGTCCGAGCGCGTCGCCGGCCGTGCACACGGCCGGATTTTCCGGGGTCTTAGGCTGCGCGGCGCTCGGCGAAGTAGGCGCTGCCGCCGAGCGCGCGGTCGTAGCCCGACCACGGCGAGCCCTGTGGCTGCGCCTTCTCCAGCCGGTCGAACGAGCCGAGCCTGCCGCCCAGGTTGTCGATCATGTGCACGAGCGTCGCCTCGCGCGTGCACGGGACGACGGGCGAGCCGTGCTCGAGCTGGCCGTGGTGGCTGAGGATGATGTGCAGCACCGCGGTCGCCAGCGGCTCCGGGAAGCCGGGGATGTCCTCGATCAGGCGGCGGATCCGGAAGTAGCCGAGGGGGATCTCGCCGTGGAGCCGGCCGAGGTCGGTGAAGTCGATCGCCAGCGGGTCGCTCGTGTAGGCGTCGAGCTTGCCGACGTCGTGCAGCAGCGCGCCGGTGATCGCCACGTCGCGGTCGATGCCCGGGAACGTGGTCGAGATGACCGCCACCGCCTCGCCGACGCCGAGCGAGTGCTCGAGCAGGCCATGCCGGTAGGCCTGGTGGTAGCGCTTGGCGGCCGGGGCTTCGCGGAACGCCGGCCAGGTCGGCGCGTCGGCGCCCAGCACGCGCTCGAGCAGCAGGTGCAGGTGCGGGTTCTGGACCTGCGCGACGAGGTCGCGCAGCGCCTCCTCCATGTGCTCGACCGAGCGCGGCGGGCCGTCCAGCAGGTTGCCGAGCTCGTACTCGTCCGGCTCGGCCAGGCGCAGGGCGTCGACGACGATCTGGGCGCCGTGGCGAGGGTGGACCTCGTGGCGGCCGCTGACGTGCACGCACGCGCCGGGCTCGGCCTCGGGGAAGGTCTCCGCGGCGATCGCCGTCACGGTGCCCGAGCGGTCGGCGAGCACGAGCTTCAGCAGGCGCGAGCCGTCGCTGCGGCGGCGCACCTCGCGCTGGCGGACGAGCAGCACCCGCTCGATCGGCTGACCGTCGGTGAGCTCGCGCACGGACATGAGGGCAAAGCTAGAGCGGGCGGCGGACGGCAAGCGTGGCACGATGCGCGGCCACGGACGAACGGGCGCGGTCGCGGTGCGTCGTGGCAAGATCCGCGACCGTGGGACGAACGGTCGTCGTCACCGGAGCGGGGGGCGGGCTGGGACCCGCGGTCGTCGGGACGTTCCTCGACGACGGCTGGCGCGTGGTCGCGCCGTACTTCCCTCAGGCCTCGCGCGACCGGGTGCCGGACGGCGCCGAGCCGATCGAGGCCGACCTCACCGACACCGATGCATTGGCGCGCGTCGTCGCGCTCGCGACCTCCGAGGGCGACGCGCCGCTGCGCGCGCTGGTCAACATCGTGGGCGGCTTCGCGGCCGGGCAGCCGGTCGTCGACACCCCGCTGGCGGACTTCGAGGCGCAGTTCACCTTGAACGTCCGACCGACCTACCTCGTGACCCAGGCCGCGCTCCCCGCGCTGGTGGCCGCGGGCGGCGGCGCGATCGTCTGCTTCGGCTCGGCGGCCGCGCTCTCGCCGTGGGCGAGCGGCTCCGGCTACGCGGCCTCGAAGGCCGCCGTGATCGCGTTCGCGCGCACGGTGGCCAAGGAGCACGAGGCCGACGGCGTCCGCTGCAACGTGATCGCGCCGTCGATGATCGACACGCCCGCCAACCGTAAGGCCAGCCCCGACGCGATCGACAAGATGGTGCCGCCGGAGCGCATCGCCTCGGTCGTGCGGTTCCTGTGCGGCGACGAGTCGGCGGCGCTGAACGGCGCCGTCGTGCCGGTCTGAGTCAGCCGCCGTAGAACCGCGCGGCCTTGTCGGCGAGCTCGCGCGTATCGCGCTCGTTGGCCACCGCGTTGAACACCATCCCCACGCCGGGGATCAGCCGGGTCGCCGCACGCTTGCCGACGAAGCGCAGGAGCCGCGAGAGGATCGCCCGCTCGCGGCCGCGGTCGAGCTTGCCGCCCACGTACGCCTCGGCCACCGTGCGGCCGATCCCGTCCAGCGCGCGCCGGGCCGTCTCGGGATCGGGATAGAGGTCGCGGAGCACCAGCAGCTCCGCCGGGCGCATCGGGTCGTTCGGATCGAAGCCGTAGGCAGCCGCGGTGAAGAACACGAGCCGCGACTGGATCCACGCGAGCAGCACGATGTCGGGCACGACGGTAAGGAAGCCGCCGACGCCTGTCGCCGCCCCGCCGACGCGCGCCAGCGACGCGTGCCGGCGCTTGGCCATCCGCGCCAGTTCGGCACCCGAGACCGACAGCCGCCCGCGCTTCTCTTCGACCCAGGCGGCGGCGGCCGGCCCGTGCCAGTCGGCCGCCGCCAGCGCCACGTGCTCGGGCGCCCGCACGGGATCTGCCCGCAGACGGTCCCACAGCTCGCTCGGAACGGACGGGCCATCGCTCACCCGTTCGAATCTACCCACGACCCCCTATCGCACGCTCGAGGAAGCCGATCACGCGGGACTCGTACTCGCGCGGGTGGGACTTGATCCCGCCGGTGTGACCCGCGTCCGGGAGCTCGAACAGCTCGGCCGCGGGCCCGGCGACCTCGCGGTAGCGGCGGTTGGTCGGGATCTCGGCGGGGTCGGAGCCGGCGGCGATCAGGAGCACCGGCCGCGGCGCGATGCGCGGGACGATGTCGATCAGCGACGGAGCTGCCTGCGTGCCTGAGATCGTGCGAGCGGCACGGAGCATCAACGACGTGATCGCACGCTCCGTCACGCCTCGGTCCATGACCTCCGCCTGATCCTCGGGACGGGCCGCCCCGTCGGACACGACCGCGCGCAGGCGCGGCTCGCGGGCGGTCGCCTCGAGCAGCACCTCGCCGCCGAGCGACGAGCCGAACGCGGCGATGCGGCCGGGATCGACGTCAGGGCGGCGCACGAGGTAGTCGAGCGCGGCGTCGATGGCCGGCTGGGCGTTGTCGCCGAGCCCGTTCGAGTGCCCGGTGCTCTCACCGTTGCCGAACAGGTCGAAGGCGAGCACGCCGTATCCGTGGCGGGAGAGCATGCGGATCTCCTCGAGCACGCGCTCGCGGCTGCCGCCGGAGCCGTGGCCGAGGAGCAGCGCCGCGCCGTTGCGCGACGGGACGTACCAGGCGGACACCGTGCGCCCGCCGGAGGCGTCGATGCGGACCTCCTCGTGGGGGATCGCGAGCGACGACTCCTGGATCTGCCAGCGCGGGGCGTGGGTGATCATGAGGCCCGACACGAGCGGCCACACGACCACCATGAACACGAGCCCGGCGCCCACGAGCCAGCCGGCGCCGTGCGCGAGCCGCCACGCGACGGCGCGGCGACGCGGCGGGCGCCGCGGCGCGGCGACGGCCGTGAGGCCCGACGCGACGAGCAGCAGGCCGCCGGCGATCATGCCGAGCCCGCTGAGGTCGTAGCGGTCGAGGCCGGAGTTGACGACGTGCAGCCCGTGCGAGGCAACGCCGAAGCCGGTGCTGAGCAGCCCGACGGCGACCGCCAGGACAAGCCGGGTCGGTCGCGTCACGCGAGGGGCGGCGAACCACCAGGCCAGCGGCACGGCGACGATCGCGAGCACGCCGAGGATCGCGGTGTGCGAGCCGGAGAACGCGCGATCGAGCAGGTGGAGGGTGACGAGGGCGAGCCCGCCGGCCAGGAGCGGACGCTCCAGGCCGGCGAGCCGCCCCCGCAGGTCCCGCCGCGTGCGCGGCGGGACCGGGGGTGCGAGGGTGGCCGTCATCACTCGTAGTGCAGCGCGTTGAGGACGTTCAGCCGCGAGGCCCGCCGGGCGGGCAGGATCGCCGCGCCGATGCCGGCGAGCAGCGCCACCACCGTGAAGGCGGCGAGCATCCCGATCGGGAGCGACAGGACGACGCCGTAGTCCGACAGCGCCTCGGTCATCAGCGCGGCGAGGAAGACGCCGAGCGGGAGGCCCATCGCAGCGCCGATCAGCGCCGTGATCACGCTCTCCTGCCGGATCATCCGGCGCGCCTGGCGGCGCGTCATGCCGATCGCCCGCAGCATCCCGAGCTCACGCGTGCGCTCGAAGACCGAGAGCACGAGCGTGTTGACCATCCCGAACAGCGAGACGATCACCGAGAACGCGAGCAGCACGTAGATCATCGTCAGGAACGTGGCGAACTGCTTCGTCCGGTCCTTCCCGAACTTCGCCTCTGTGCTGAACTCGGCGGCGGGGAAGCCGGCCGCGGCCTGCTCGATCGCCGCCGGGTCGGCGCCGGACTCGGCGTCGACGAGCGTCAGCAGGTTCTTCGGCGCCGGGTAGGCGGCGTCGAACGCCTGCTGGCCGATGACGACGTCGCCGAGCAGCGAGTCGATGCGCGGTGGGTTGTAGATCCCGCGCACGACCAGCGCGTGCTCGTCGCCCGCGGTCGTCGTGACGATGAGCTTGCTGCCGACCTTCAGCTCCTCGTTGTCGGCGTACGACTCGCTGACGATGGCGCCGTCGCCACCCAGCTGGGCGAGCGTGTCGTTCGAGCCCTCGGTCCAGTCGAACTTGTAGAAGTGGCCGATGTTCGCGGGGTCGATGCCTCCGAGCGTGCCTTCGGTGCCGTTGATCAGCGCCTCGCCGGAGCGGACGCCCGTGGTGGAGGCGACGCCCTCGGTCCCGGCAAGCGTGTCGTCGGCCTCGGCCGCGAACGTCTCGCCGTTCGAGCCCGCCAGCACGTAGTCGGAGTTCTGGAGCTGCTTCGACACGGCGTCGTTGACCGACGCGCGCAGCCCGTTGCCGAGCACGGCGACCGCCGTGACCAGCGTCAGGCCGACCATCAGGGCCGCGGCCGTGGCCGCCGTCCGTGACGGGTTGCGCACCGAGTTCGAGCTCGCCAGGCGTCCCGCGGAACCGCCGGTGCGGCGGGCGGGCCAGCCGACCAGGCGCGCGAGCGGCTTCACCAGCCGCGGCGCGATCAGCGCCACGCCGACGAACAGCGTCAGCACGCCGCCGCCCAGCAGCAGCGCGACCGCGCCGCCCGAGAGGCCGGAGCCGAACACGCCGAGCGACATCGCCGCCACGGAGGCGCCGATGACGCCGAGCGCCACCTTGGTCGAGTGCTGCTGCATACGCGACTGCGGCAGCTCGGACCCCTCGCGCACCGCCGCGATCGGCGGCACGCGGGTC
The DNA here is from genome assembly GCA_963789005.1 of uncultured Solirubrobacteraceae bacterium. GTDB lineage: Bacteria > Actinomycetota > Thermoleophilia > Solirubrobacterales > Solirubrobacteraceae > DASSUW01. Next base: position 96,164 of record CAWBIZ010000011.1, on the reverse strand, counting down.
GCGCGGCGGGCCGGCACGATGGTCGAGAGCAGCGTGATGACCGTGCCGAGCAGGAGCGAGATGATGATCGTCTGCGGCTTGACGACCGTGCCGGCGTTCGGCAGGTCGACCCCGATCGCGACGAACAGCGCGTTCATGCCCTTGGCGACGCCGATGCCGAGCACGAGCCCGATCAACGAGGCGACCAGGCCGATGACGAGGCCCTCGAGCCTCACCGAGCGCAGCACCTGCTTGCGCGAGGCGCCGAGCGTGCGCAGCGTCGCGAACTCGCGCGTCCGCTGGGCGACCGTGATCGACAGGGTGTTGAAGATCACGAACGCGCCCACGAACAGCGCGATCCCGCCGAAGCCGAGCAGGAAGATCCGCACGAAGCTGAGGCCCTCGTTGGTCTCCTTGGCGGCCTTCTCGGCCTCCTCGGCGGCGAGCGCGACGTCGACGTTCGAGCCGGTGACCTGCGCGACCGCGTCGCGCAGCTCCGCCGGCGTGGTGCCGTCCGCGGCGGTGACGTTGATCCCGTCGTACTGGCCCTTCTGGTCGAGCAGCGCCTGCGCGACCGGGACGTCGAAGATCGCCATCACCGCGCCGCCCAGCGAGTCGACCTCGCCGAACTTCGCGATGCCGGCGATCGTGTACTGCTCCACCGGGCCGTTGGCGGACACGCCGATCTTGTCGCCGACCGCGTAGTCGTTCTTGGACGCGGTGCCGGCGTCGATCGTGACCTGACCGGCGCCCTTGGCCCACTCGCCCGACTCGAGCTTGTACGGGCTCAGCTCGGGATGGGCGTAGTCGAAGGCCGACGCGAAGGTGCCGTTCTGGCCGCCGAGCGACTCGCCGTCGCGTCCGACTGCCTTGATCGTGAGGTCGTCCTGGATGCTGCCGGCGGCAGCGTCGACCTGCGGCAGGCCACGGAGCTCGTCGAGCGTGCTCGCCGGGATCGTGGGAACGTCGGCCATGTCGGACTCGACGACCTGATGGCCGCTGACGACGACGTCGGTGTTCGCGTACGACGTCTCGAAGATCCCGTCGAACGACTTCTGCATGGTGTCGGTGAGCACGAACGTGCCGCTCACCATCGACACCCCGATGATCACCGCGAAGGCGGTGAGGAGGGCGCGGACCTTGCGGCCCGCGAGGCCCTTGAGGGCGACCTTGATCATCGGGTGGTGACCTCTTCGAGGGTCTCGAGGATCTCGTGCGCGCTCGAGGATCCGATGTCGCGCACGATCTCGCCGTCGGCGAGGAAGAGCACACGGTCGGCGATCGCCGCGGCGTGCGCGTCGTGCGTGACCATCACGGTCGTCTGCCCGAGGGCGTCGACCGACTCGCGCAGGAGCGTGAGGATCTCTCCGCCCGTGCGGGAGTCGAGGTTGCCGGTCGGCTCGTCGGCGAACATCACCGTCGGGCGCGAGACCAGGGCGCGGGCCACGGCCACGCGCTGCTGCTGGCCGCCGGACATCTCGGCCGGGCGGTGCGAGAGCCGGTCGCCGAGGCCGACGCGCTGCACGAGCTCGCCGAGCCACTCGCGGTCGGGGCGCATGCCGGCGAGGTCGAGCGGGAGGACGATGTTCTCCTCCGCCGTCAACATCGGGAGGAGGTTGAAGAACTGGAAGATGAAGCCGATGTGCTCGCGCCGGAGCCTGGTGAGCTCGTTGTCGTCGAGCAGCGTGATGTCGGTGCCGGCGATGCTGGACTCACCGCTCGTCGGGCGGTCGAGCCCCGCGAGGATGTGCATGAGCGTGGACTTGCCGGAGCCCGATGGCCCCATGACGGCGGTCAGCTCGCCGGCGGCGATGTCGAGCGACACGCCGCGCAGCGCGTACACGCACGTCTCGCCCTCGCCGTAGGTGCGGATGAGATCGCGGGCGGATACGGCGGCCGCGGCGGGAGCGGCGTGGTCTTCGTTCTGGACGACGACGGACTGCATGCAGGAGGCTCCTCGGGGAGGGGGAGACGGACGACATCCAGCCTCCCGGTCGCACCCTCCTCAAGCCAGGCGGCTGCCCCGCGACCGCGATGACGGGCCGCTGGCGTCGGCCCGGAAGCCGACCGGTGTGCGCTGCGAGCGAACTGCCCGCCTGCGGGTACGGCTACCCGTACTACGAGCGCAGGTAGGTGAGCACCGCGAGCACGCGGCGGTGCTCGAGCCCGGTAGAGGGGAGCCCGAGCGACGAGAAGATGCTCGTGACGTGCTTCTCGACCGCCCGCAGGCTGATCACCAGCTTGTCGGCGATCGCCTGGTTCGACGATCCCTCGGCCATCAGCTCGAGCACCTCGCGCTCGCGCGGCGTGAGGTTGGCGAGCGGGTCGTCGTCGCGCTTGCGGGAGAGCAGCTGGGAGACGATCGAGGGGTCGAGGGCGGTGCCGCCGGACCCGACGCGGCGGACGGCCTCGGCGAACTCCGCGACGTCGCTCACGCGGTCCTTGAGCAGGTAGCCGGTCCGCTCCACGGAGTCGGCCAGCAGCTTGAAGGCGAGGCCGAGCTCGACGTATTGGGAGAGCACGAGCACACCCGTGCCGGGGTGGTGCTCGCGGATGTGGGCCGCCGCCCGCAGCCCCTCGTCGGTGTGGGTCGGCGGCAGCCGGATGTCGACGATCGCGACCTCGGGCGCGTGCTCGCGCACCACGGCGAGCAGCTCCTCGATGTTGTCGAAGCGCCCGAGCACCTCGATCCCGGCGTCCTCGAGCAGCCGCGCCACCCCCTCGCGCAGCAGCGTGTTGTCCTCGGCGACGACGACCCGCATGGCGCCAGCGATCCTCGCGCACCGGGCGGTCGGTAGCAACTCGGGCGATTCCGGGTACCCGTGAGGGATGCAGCCGGTCCACGAACGCTCGATGCCGCTCCTCGGCCACCACACGCGCGTGCTCGAGGTGCAGGGCGAGGGCACGGGCATCGTGCTGCTGCACGGCTGGGGGGAGTCCGCGGACACGTGGCGGCCGCTGCTCGACGAGCTGGCGTCGATCGGCCGGCGCGCGATCGCCGTCGACCTCCCCGGCTTCGGCAGCGCCTCGGCGCTCGCCCGCGGGCCGCTGCTGCCGCAGCTCGACGAGTTCGCCGCCGCGCTGGTGCTCGAGTGGGGCGGTGGGGACCCGGTCGTGGTCGCGGGAGCTTCGCTGGGCGGTGCCGTGGCGCTGCGCCTGGCCGAGCGGCCCGACCTGCCGATCGCGGGCGTCGTGCCGGTCTCGCCGGCCGGCCTGGAGATGCCCGGCTGGTTCGACTGCGTGGAGCGCGACCCGATCGTCCGCCGCCTGCTCGACCTGCCGATGCCGGTGCCGAGCGCGCTGGTGCGCTCGCTCGTGGGCGCCGACGCGCGGCTCGACCCGCGGGCCGCCCAGCAGGACGTGGTCGACGCGTTCGCCGGCGACCACGGCTCGCGCCGCAGCTCCGCGGCGCTGCTTGACTCCGGGCGCGGCCTGCTGCCCGAGCTGGCCACCGCGCCGTTCGACCTCGCCCTCGTCGCCTGCCCGGTGATGCTCGTGTGGGGAGCGCACGACCGCCTCGTGCCCGACAGCGGCTCGCGCGGGGTGCTCGACGCGCTGCCCGCCACGCGCGTCGAGCTGATCGAGGGCTGCGGGCGCGCGCCGCAGCTCGAGGCCGCCGACCGCCTGCTCGAGCTGCTCGTCGCGTTCCCCGCCTGAAGGCGAGGTTGCAGGCGCCGTGACGGCGCCTGCGCGCGGCTACGCTGCGCTCGATGCGCCGCTCCGCCTGCCTCGCCCTCGCCGCCCTCGCCCTCCTCCCCGCCACGGCTTCAGCACAGACGCAGCCGCCCGAGCCGGTGATCCCGGCGGGCGCCACGGCCGCCGGGCTCGACGTCGGCGGCCTCACGCTGTCGGCGGCCGCCGCGAAGCTCGAGGCGGCGTTCGGAGCACGGTTGGCGCTGCCGGTCCAGGTGCGCGTCGCCCGCTACCGGCGGGCGCTGCGGCCGCAGGCGGTCGAGTTCGCGTTCGACGCCCCGCGGACGGCCCTGCGCGCGTACAAGCGCTCCTCCCGCGACGGGCCGGTCGACGTGCCGCTGGCGGTCACGTACGACTGGGAGAAGATCCGCGAGTTCGCCCGCGCCGTCGACCGCCGCACGCACGTGCGGCCGCGCAACGCGCGGGTCCGGATCGCCCTCCGGCGGGTCAAGCTGCGGCGCGCCAGGATGGGCCGCTCGGTCGACGCCGGCGCGCTCGTCGTCGCGCTCCGCGCGCGGCTCGGCGATCCGAACGCCCGGCGCACGTTCCGCTTCTGGCGCGGGCGCGTGTACCCGCAGCTCTCGAGCCGGGAGATGCGCCGGCGCTACCGGACGGTGATCACGATCGACCGCTCGAGCTTCCGCCTGCGGCTGTTCAAGAACCTGCGCTACGACCGGCGCTACGGGATCGCCGTCGGCGCGCCCGGGTACCCGACGCCGGCCGGGCTGTTCTCCGTCCGCAACAAGGCCGTCAACCCGGCCTGGAGCGCGCCCGACTCCCCGTGGGCCGGTGCGTACCGGAACGAGACCGTCCCGGGCGGCTCGGCGGAGAATCCCCTGAAGGCCCGCTGGCTCGGTATCGTCGGCGGCGTGGGCATCCACGGCACGGCCGCGGAGTACTCGATCGGCACGCGCGCGTCGCACGGCTGCATCCGCATGCGCGTCGCCGACGTGATCGACCTCTATCCCCGCGTGCCGGTCGGCACGCCGGTGCTGATCCGCTGACGATGGCCGACCCGTCCCGTGCCGTGCTCGTCACGGGGTGCTCGTCGGGGATCGGCGCCGCGACCGCCGCCCGGCTCGCGACGGCCGGCTGGACGGTCTACGCCACCGCACGCCGGCGCGAGACGCTGTCCGAGCTCGAGGCCAAGGGCTGCCGCACGCTCGCGCTCGACGTGGACGACGACGCGTCGCGCAAGGCGGCGGTGCAGGCGGTCGTGGACCGGGAGGGCGCGGTCGGCGTGCTCGTCAACAACGCCGGCTACAGCCAGTCGGGCGCCGTCGAGTCGGTCCCCGACGAGCGCGTGCGAGCGCAGTTCGAGACCAACGTCTTCGCGCCGCTCGCCCTCTGCCGCGAGGTGCTGCCCGGCATGCGCGAGCAGGGCTGGGGCAAGATCGTCAACGTCTCTTCGATGGGCGGCGAGTTCGTGTTCCCCGGCGGGGGCGTCTACCACGCGACCAAGTACGCGATCGAGGCGCTGTCGGACGCCCTGCGCTTCGAGGTGCGCGGCTTCGGCGTCGACGTGATCCTGATCCAGCCGGGGCTGATCCGGACCCACTTCAGCGAGCGCACCGTCAAGGAGATCGAGGGCGCCGCGAACGGCCCGTACGCGGGCTTCAACGAGGCGGTGGCCGAGGCCTCGACCGACGCCTACGTCAAGGGCCCGATGAGCCGGCTCGGCGGTCCGCCCGAGGCGGTGGCGGAGAAGATCGAGGAGGCGATCTCGGCTACGCGACCGCGTGCCCGCTATCCGGTCACCCCGTCGGCCCGGCTGCTGATGACGCTGCATTCGGTGCTGCCCGAGCGAGCCTGGGAGCGGGTCCTGAGCGGCTCCTTCCCGCGCCCCGGCGCGCGCTAGCGATGGCGGCCCACGACGTCGCCGCTCTCGCGGAGCGGGCGCGCGCCGCCGGACGCCTCGGGCTCGACACCGAGTTCCTGCCCGAGGGCCGGTACCGGCCGCTGCTGTGCCTCATCCAGGTGGCGGTCGGCGATCAGGTGTGGGTGCTGGACCCGCTGGCGGGCTTCGACACGGAGCCGCTCGCCGCCGTGCTCGCCGACCCCGAGGTGGAGATCGTGGTCCACGCTGGCCGCCAGGATGTCGCGATCCTGCGCCGCGAGTGGGGCATCGAGCTCACGCGCGTCTTCGACACCCAGATCGCCGCCGGGTTCGCCGGCTTCTCCGCCCAGGCGGGCTACAGCGGGCTCCTGCACGACGTGCTGCGGATCCGGCTCTCCAAGACGGCGAGCTTCACGCGCTGGGACGCCCGGCCGCTGACCGAGGAGCAGCTGCGCTACGCCGAGGGCGACGTCGAGAACCTGCTCGACCTGGCGGACGAGCTTCGCCGCCGCCTCGAGGCGACGGGCCGGCTCGAGTGGGCGCGGGAGGAGTGCCGGGCCGTCGAGCAGGCGACCGACGAGCGCGACCCCGAGGAGGTGTGGCGGCGGCTGCCGCGCGCGACCGGGCTGGGCCCGCGCGAGCGCGCCGTCGCGCGCGAGCTGGGGGCCTGGCGCGAGCGCACCGCCGAGGCCGAGAACCGCCCGGTGGGCTCCGTGGTGCGCGACCCGACGCTCGTCGAGCTGGCCAAGCGCACGCCCGCGAGCCGCGGCGACCTGGGGCAGATCCGCGGCGTCAACCCCGACGTCGTGCGCCGCCGCGGCGACGCCATCCTGGCGGCCGTCGAGCGCGGGCTCGCGGCCGAGCCGATCCGGCTGGAGGAGATGGAGCGCTTCCCCACCGAGCCGCAGGACGGCCCGGTGATCGCGCTCGCCGAGTCGCTCGTCCGCGGCCGTGCCCAGGAGGCCGGCCTGGCCTACGAGCTGATCGCCGCCCGCGCCGACCTCGCACCGATCGTCGTCGCCGCCCGCCGCGGGCTCGAGGAGCCCGACGTGCGCACGCTGCAGGGCTGGCGCCGTGAGCTGGTCGGCGCCGAGCTGCTCGAGCTGCTCAACGGCCGCCGGCGACTTGGCGTCGGGCCCGGCGGCCGCATCGCTGTGCTGGATCAGTCGTCGCGCGCCTCGACAGCCGTGTCCGGGTTGTCGGAGAACAGCCCGTCGACGCCGAGCCCGTAGAACTGGTCGTACTCGGCGAACGCGTTCCCGTACGCCGCGGGGTCGGCCGACGAGCGCAGCTCGAGCGGCAGGAACGTGTTCTCGTTGCGGAACGTGTACGGATGCACCACCAGGCCGGCGCGGTGCGCGTCGTCGACGAAGCTTGTCGGCGGGAGCGAGCGCCCGGCCGCATCGCGCGGGACGATGTAGTCCTTCGACGGCCCGACGCCGTCCGCGTAGCGAGCGATCTCGCGCAGGCCAGCCGGGGTCGCCAGGTCGCCGTACGTGCGCGGGTCGCCGGCGACCACGAAGTCGTAGGGGCGGCTGCCGCGGCCGGACAGGAGCTGCACGAGCGGCACGTCGATCTTGCGGTCGAGCGCCTTCAGATTGCTCACCTCGAACGACTGCACGAACACCTTCGCCTTGCGGCCGTCGAGGTCGTTGCGGCGTAGCGTGCGCACGAGCGGCTTCTCGAGTGCGAGCCCGATCGAGCGGAAGTACGTCGGGTGCTTGGTCTCCGGATAGATGCCGATCGGGCGGCCGAGCTCCTTCGACAGGCGCCGCGAGAGGTCGATGACCTCCTGGAAGGTCGGGACCAGGTAGCGGCCGTTGTAGAGCGTGTTGCGCGGCCGCAGCTCCGGGATCCGCTCCTTGGCGCGCAGCGTCCGCAGCTCGGCGAGCGTGAAGTCCTCGGTGAACCAGCCGGTGAACGAGACGCCGTCGATCACCTTGGTCGTGCGGCGGCCGGCGAACTCCGGATGGTCCGCCACGTCCGTCGTCCCCGAGATCTCGTTCTCGTGGCGAGCGACGAGCACCCCGTCCTTCGTCGACACGAGGTCCGGCTCGATGTACTGGGCGCCCATGCGCGCACCGAGCGCGTAGGCGGCCAAGGTGTGTTCCGGGCGATACCCCGAGGCGCCTCGGTGGGCGATCACAAGGGGCTCGGCGTGCTTGCCGCGCCGGTCGGCGGAGGCGGGGCCGGCCATGGCGGCGGGCAGGATAAGTGAGGCGATCGCGAGCAGCGCGAGCCGGGTGCATGCAGACATGGTGCGAACCCTAGCTCCGGGCGGCCACACCGAGTGAACGCGGCGTGGCCGTCGCGTCAACGTGGTGTTGCATCCACGGCGCTGGGTAGGGAGAGTGAGGGAGCCAGCGTGGTCGTCCCGCTGACGGCGCGTGCTTTCCCTTGAGGGGCGGCCGGCACCTACCCAGCGCCGTTGACGTTCGCGGGGCGCCGCGACCGCGCTGGCGGACGCGGAACTTCAGCGGGCGAAGTCGGCGGCGTCGACGAGCCCGCGGCGCAGGGCCTGGATCATCGTCTCGACGTCGGCCGCCATGCGGTTGCTGTCGAGCCGCTGGACCGTGCGGGCCACGATGTCCATCCGGCGGTCGAGCTCGGAGTCGAAGCGCTGGGCCACCTCGTTGGAGGTCGTGAGCTCCCGCCAGGTGTCGCAGGCGCCGCAGCGCAGCAGCATCCACCAGTGGTCGTCGCCCACGGGCTCCCAGTCGACCGGGTTCACGAAGTCCTCGTGGCACACGGCGCAGTGCTCGAGCTGCACGTCCGGGTCGGGAAGCTTCGGATTGCGGGAGCGGAACAGCATCGCTCCCCGAGTATTCGGCACCGGGGGCGCAAGCTATACCCGGATAGCACCCCTCGTGGGGTGCGGTCGGCCGTACGATGCGTCCGTGGTCTTCCGCCAGATCACCCACGACGACCTCGGCTGCGCCTCGTACCTGATCGGGGACGAGAAGGCCGGCGTCGCCGCGGTCGTCGACCCGAGCTTCGAGGTCGACGAGTACCTCGAGCTGGCGCGCTACATGGGCATCAGCATCGAGCACGTCTTCGAGACCCACAACCACGCCGACCACGTCTCCGGGCACGGCCGGCTGGCGGCGGCCACCGGCGCGACGATCCACATCCACCGCGACGCCGCGCCCGAGTACGACCACGAGCCGTTCGACGACGGCGACGAGTTCGCGCTCGGGGCGCTCCGGATCCGCGCGGTGCACACTCCCGGCCACCGCCCCGAGCACACCGCGTTCGAGCTCGTCGACACGCGCCGCGGCCAGCGGCCCTGGGCGGTGCTCACCGGCGACAGCCTGTTCGTCAACGACGTCGCGCGCCCCGACCTGGCGATCGACAAGTCCGAGGGCGCGCGCGGCATCTTCCGCTCCCTGCGCGACCGCCTGCTGGAGCTGCCGGAGGAGGTCGAGCTGTGGCCGGGGCACCTCGGCGGCTCGATGTGCGGCGGCCCGGGCATGGACATGAAGGTCTCCTCCACGATCGGCTTCGAGCGCCGCCACAACCCGGCGCTGGCGATCACCGACGAGGCCGAGTTCGTCGAGCGGTCGCTGGCCGGGCTCGGGCCGCAGCCCCCGAACTTCCAGGCGATCGTCGAGCTCAACCGCGGGCCGTTGCTCACCGAGGGCGTCGAGCTGCTGCCGCTCGCCCCGCGCCAGGTCGAGCAGAAGCGCGCGGCGGGCGCGATGCTCGTCGACGTCCGCACCGACCAGCAGTTCGACGACGCGCACATCGCCGACTCGATCTGCGACCCGATGCTGCGGGCCGGTTTCGGCTCGCGGCTCGCCTGGCTCGCCGACCGCGAGCAGGAGATCGTGTTCGTGGGGCGCGACGACGAGGACGGCCGGCGCGCCGGCCGGCTGGCGGTGGCGGTCGGGATCCGGCGGCTTGGCGGCTTCCTGCACGGCGGCATGACGAGCTGGCGGCAGGAGAAGCGCCCGGTCGAGCGGATCGAGCGCATGTCGGTGTCCGACCTGGCCGGACGTCGCGACGCGCAACTGCTCGACGTGCGCGAGCGCAGCGAGTGGGAGGCGGGCCACATTCCCGGCTCGACGTTCGTGCCGTGGCACGACCTCGACGCACTGCCTGACGGGCTTGACCCGGCGCGGCCGATCGCGGTCATCTGCACCTCCGGCCAACGGGCGGCGACGGCCGCCAGCCTCATACGGCGCGCGGGCGCGCGCGAGGTGCTCCATGTCGTCGAAGGCGGCGTGCCCGACTATCTCAGGCGGGCGGGCAGCGCAGGATGACGCCCTGCCCGGGGGCGAGCGTCTCGCCCTCGAACGCCGGCGTGGTGGAGACCAGCAGCTCGGCGTCGGCGGGGAGCGCGTGCACGCGCCGCGGCTCGGCGGCGAAGTTGACGGCCGCGACGATCCGATCGCCGTCGTGCTCGCGCAGCCAGGCGAGCACGTCCGGGCCGGCCTCGAACGTGTGCTGGTCGCCGATCTGCAGCGCGGGCGTCGCGGCGCGCAGGGCCGCGAGCCGGCGGACGAGCGTGAGCGTCGAGCCGCCGTCGCGCTGCTGGGCCTCCACGTTCAGGCGCTCTGCTTCGCCGATCAGCGGCAGCCACGGCTCGACGGTGCTGAAGCCGGCATGCGGGCCGGAGCTCCACGGCATGGGCGCGCGGACGGGATCGCGGCCGTCGACGTCGACCACGCGGTCGGGCGGGATCTCGGCGTCTGGCAGGCCGAGCTCCTGCCCCTGGTAGACGAACGGCGTGCCGCGCAGCGCGTACAGCATCAGCAGCGCGCCGCGCGCGCGGGCGGGCCCGAGGCCGTCCTCGTCGAAGCGGGTCGCGACCCGCGGCTTGTCGTGGTTCTCGAGGAACCATGCCGGCCACGCCGTGCGGTCGGTCAGCGCGTCGAAGTCGTCGATCGAGGTGCGGAAGGCCTCGGCGTCCCACGGCAGGTCGACGAACACGAAGTTGTGCGCGAGGTGGAGCTGGTCGCCGGACTCGAGGTAGCTGACCGTGCGGTGGAGGTCCTGCAGCGCGACCTCGCCGACGACCATGCGGTCCTCGTACTCGTCGACGACCCGGCGGATCGCGCGGAGGCGCGGGTGGATCGTCTCCCAGTCCTCGTCGTGGCGCCGCGGCGCGGTCGCATGGCTGCGCAGGAGGGGGTCCTTGGCGATCTTGTGGATCGCGTCGAGGCGCAGCCCGTCGACCCCGCGGTCGAGCCAGAAGCGGATCACGTCGTGCATCGCCGCCTCGACCTCGGGGTTGTCCCAGTCGAGGTCGGGCTGCTCGGCCATGAACGAGTGCAGGTACCACTGGCCGGTGGGCTCGTCGAACGTCCACGCCGGACCGACGGCCTGGAACTGCGACGTCCAGTCGTTGGGCGGCGCGCCCGGCGCCGGCCCGTCGCGCCACACGTACCAGTCGCGTCGGGCGTCGTCGCGCGCCGAGCGGCTGGCCTGGAACCACGGGTGGCGGTCGGAGGTGTGGTTCGGCACCCAGTCGAGGATCACCCGCATGTCGCGGGCGTGGGCCCGCTCGACCAGGCGGTCGACGTCGGCGAGCGTCCCGAAGACGGGGTCGACGTCGCAGTAGTCGGAGACGTCGTAGCCGAAGTCGGCCATCGGCGAAGGGAAGATCGGCGACAGCCACACCGCCTGCATCCCGAGGTCGGCGATGTGGTCGAGCCGTTCGACGAGGCCGGGCAGGTCCCCGATGCCGTCACCGTTCCCGTCGGCGAACGACCGCGGATACACCTGGTAGATCGCTCCGCGCTGCCACCACGGCACCTGGGATGCTCGGCTCATGCGGCGGGATTGTCGCGGACGGGGGATATAGTCCTTCAGGTCGTCGGCGAGGAACAAGCGCCGCGCCGCGTGTTCAGGCTTCCCTGCACCGTCGCGTACTCGAGGCGCGAGCCCTGGGGAGCAGCGAGGTGAGGTGACGCGATGAGCGACACGAGCAAGCGGCAGCAACCGGCAGAGACGCCCGTGCGTGGCGAAGCGGCGTGGAGAGCGGCGAAGGAGGCCATCGCCAGTCGCAACGAGCAGGCCAGCAAGCGCGCGCGGGCGCGGCGGCACGAGAAGGACGAGCGTGATGCGGCCCTGCGCGTCGCCGCCGATCGCCGCGAGCGCGCCGAACTGGCGAAGCGGAGGCCATAGACGCATGGCATCGAGCTCCAAGCACAAGACCACGATGGCAAAGCTCAACCGCGAGCGAGCGCTGCGCGAGCGCCGCGAGGAGAAGCAGGCGAAGAAGGACGCGCGCAAGCGCGCGGCGGCCGCGCCGCCGGCCCCTCCCGGCGACGAGCGCACCACCGAGCCGGAAGCGTGACCCCCGGCTGACCCCGCGTGTGCCTCAGTTCTCCTGCGCGCGCAAGTAGGTGAGGACCGCGAGCACCCGCCGGTGGCCCTCGCCGTCGATCGGGAGGTCGAGCTTCGCGAGGAGCCGGCCGATGTGCCGCTGCACCACGTGCTCGCTGATGCCGAGATGGGCGGCGATCGCCGGGTTGGCGCGTCCCTCGGCCATGGCGGCGAGCACGTCGAGCTCGCGCGCGGTGAGCGCGTCGAGCGGGCCGTCCGGGCGCCGGCGCTCGAGCATCTGGGCGACCACCTCGGGATCGAGCGCCGACCCGCCGCGGGCGACCTGCCGGACGGCTTCGACGAAACCGCGCGGCTCCATCACGCGATCCTTGAGCAGGTAGCCCACGCCCGCCGGACTCTGCTCGAGCAGTCGGATCGCGTAGTCCTGGGTGACGTGCTGCGAGAGGACGAGGACCCCTGTGTCGGGATGCTCGGCGCGGATGACGGCTGCCACGCGCACGCCCTCGTCCGTCTGCGTCGGCGGCATGCGGATGTCGGTGACGACGACATCGGGGCGATGCTCGCGCACCTGACGCAGCAGCTCGTCGGCGTCGCCTGCCTCCCCGACGACCGTGAAGCCCTGCCCCTCGAGCACGCGCACGACGCCTGCCCGGACGAGGAAGGAATCCTCGGCGACGACGACCCGCAGGCTGTGATCGGTCACCGGCACGGCAGGTGCGCGCGCAGCCGGGTGCCCTCGCCCGGCGGGCTCGAGACCTCGAGCGTGCCGCTGAGGGCCGCCACGCGGTCGGACAGTCCGCGCAGCCCGCTGCCGTCGCCGGCGTCGGCGCCGCCGATCCCGTCGTCGCTGACCTCGACCAGCAGGCGGCCGTCGACGCGCTCGACCCGCACCGTCGCGCGGGCGGCGTGCGCGTATTTGGACACGTTGGTGAGCCCCTCGGAGATCACGAAGTAGGCCGCCGTCTCGACGGCCGCCGGGAGTCGGCCGGCCGTGCGGCCGACGATCTCGACGGGGACCGGTGCCCGCGCGGCCAGCGCGCGCACCGCCGGCTCGAGCCCGCGCTCGGAGAGCACCGCCGGATGGATGCCGCGGGCAAGGTCGCGAAGCTCCTTGAGGCTCTGGCCGAGCTCGTCGATCGAGGCGTCGAGCAGCGCCGCGGTGTCGGAGCCGTCGGACTCCTTCATGCGCGCGAGGCGCAGGTTCAGCGCGAGCGCCACGAGCCGCGACTGCGCGCCGTCGTGCAGGTTGCGCTCCAGTCGCCGCCGCTCGCTATCGGCCGCCTCCACGAGCCGGGCGCGCGAAGCACGCAGCTCGATCAGCCGGGCGTGCAGCTCGGCGTCGAGCCGCTGGTTCTCGAGCAGGAGGGCGGTCGCCGCGCCGGCTGCGCGGACCGTCTCGGCGTCCTGCGCGCGGTCGTGCACGATCGCCGCCACGCGCGCGCCGTGGTGATCGATCGCGGTCACCGTCCGGCGCGGGTCGTCGTCGGCGGGCAGGGGGGCGGGAGCGCCGCCGGCGTCGACATAGCGATTCAGCTCGGGCATCCAGAACGCGAGCTCCAGCCCCGGGTCGCCGAGCGCCCGCGCCAGGCCGTCGCGCAGGTCCGCGCGCTCGGGGGCGGACCCGAGCTCGGCCATCAGCATGCGCACACCGCGCGAGCCCGACACGTCCGCGCGCGCGAGGCCCGCGAGGAACGCGAACGGCGTGGCGGCGAAGGCGGCGAACGCCGTCCACAGCAGCGGGTCGAACTGGGTGGTCGCGAAGGCGGCGACGAGCGCGAGCGTCACGCCGCCGCCGGCGAACAGCGGCACCAGGCTGCGGCGCTCGGGCGCGGCCGCCGCGCGCCACTGGCGGACGAGCATGACGACGGCGACGAGGCAGAGGCCGAGCGTCACGAGCGAGCCGAACGCGAGCGCGGCGTCGGCGAGCGCGGCGTTGCGGTCGACGAGCAGGACGTTGCGCGGGCACCCGCCGCGGCAGTCGGTGATGACGTCGTCGGCGTCGCTCACCAGCAGCGCCGGAACCGGCGCGAGCGGGATCAGCACGTAGCTCGCCGCCACGACCCGGCGGCGGGCGCGCGTGGGAAGGCGGCCGGTGGGGAAGCTCAGCAGCAGGTGGCCGAAGATCGGTCCCCAGACGGCGCCCGCCACGATCCCGAGCGTGAACACGAGCTCGTGGTCCGACGCGTAGACCGGCCCCAGGAACCACGCGAAGCCGACGAGCACCATGAGCAGCCCGAAGCGCGACTCGGGCCGCCGGTGCCACGCGTAGAGCCCCGCGCCCACGAAGCTCCATCCGACCGCCGGCCCGAACACGACCCACACGTCGGGATCGCGGAGGTGGTCGCTGCCGAGAACGAGCAGCACGTCGCCGACTCCGCAGAGCAGGGCCGCCGCCGCGATGGCGAGCGTCCGATGCGCCGTCATGGGGTCATCCTGACGCCTCGCGCATCCGCTGGCTAGGTACGGCCTGCCGCACCCGGCCTGCCACTTCCCTGGCACGCGGACGCCAGCCGTCCCCCGTGGTCGCGGCGCCCCGTCCAGGCGAGGCTTCCGGCATGACGATTCCCAGGCTCGCACGCCCGCTGCTGCTCGTCGGCGTCCCTCTCGCCTTCTCCGTGGTCCTGTGGTTTCACCCGATGGTCGGCGACTACCAGGGGCTGCGCGAGGTGACGACGCGGTTCCAGGTCGTCCACGTCGCGATGGTGCTCGTGCTCCCGCTGCTCGCCGGCGGGATGTATCTCATGCTCGACGGGCTGCGCAGCCGGCCGGCCACCGTGGCTCGCGTCGCGCTGATCCCCTTCGTGATGCTTTATGTGCCCTACGTCGCGTTCGAGGGGATCGCCCTGGGCGCGCTCGGCCAGCAGCTCAACGGCCTCCCGGCGGCCCAGCGCGAGGCCGTCGCGCCGGGCCTGGTCGAGGACTTCGCCCGCAACCCGATCCTCGGCGAGCCCGGCGTCTTCTGGGCGCTCGGCACCACCGCCTGGCTCGTCGTCGTGGTGGCGACGGTGCTGGCGTTCCGCCGCGCGGGGGCACCGGCCCGGCTCCAGGTCGCGCTCGCCGCGATCGCGCTGATCGGCACGCACGCGCCCCCGCTCGCCCCGATCGGCTACGTCTGTCTCGCCGCGTCGGGTTGGTTGGTGCTCCGCGCGCGTCGGACCGCAGCCGCCCAGTCCGCCATGCCGGCCGCCGCCTGAGGCCGCGAGACCCCCATGACCACACTCACCGGAGCTCGCGTGGCGAGCCATCGACCTCGCCTTGCCGGGTTGGCGACCGCGCTTCGGCGCGAGGTCGGGCTGTTTGTCCTCGGCGTCGCCGTCATCGCGCTGCACGTGATCGACGACAGCTTCGTCCAGCCTGAGCCCGGAACCTCACCCGCCGACCACCTCGTCAGCGGGCTCGTGCCGCTCTCGCTGCTCGGCCTCGCGGCGTGGGGCTATCCGCGGCTGCGCGGCGGTCGCCGCGCGGCGACCGCCCTCGTGTTCGGCGTGTTCGGGATCGTCGCAAGCATCGAGGCCGTGCACTACACGTCGAAGGTCGGGGCGTCCGGCGACGACTTCACCGGGCTGCTCTCGATGGCCGCCGGGCTGCTGCTCCTCGTCCTCGGCGCCGTCACGCTGTGGCGGACGCGGCGGACGGACGGCAGCCGAGCATGGCGATATCCACGTCGCGTGCTGCTCGCAGCCGCGGGCGTCGCGATCGGGCTGTTCGTCGTCGCTCCCCTGAGCGGCGCATACCTCTTCACGCACCTCGGGCGGCCGGTCGTGCCGGAAGCCAACCTCGGTGGGCCGTTCGAGCACGTCTCGCTTACCACCAGCGACGGGCTCGAGCTCGCCGGCTGGTACGTCCCGTCCAAGAACGGCGCTGCCGTGATCGCGTTCCCCGGCCGCAACGGCCCTCAGGCGCAGACGCGCATGCTCGCGCGGCATGGCTACGGCGTGCTGCTCTTCGACCGACGCGGTCAGGGCGAGAGCGAGGGCGATCCGCACGCCTTCGGCTGGGAGGGCGAGAAGGACATCGAGGCCGCGATCGCGTTCTTGCAGCGCCGACCGGACGTCGACCCCGAGCGCATCGGCGGGCTGGGGCTGTCCGTGGGCGGCGAGCTGATGCTCCACGCCGCCGCCAAGACCGAGGCACTCAAGGCGGTGGTGTCGGAGGGCGCCGGCTCGCGATCGGTGGGCGAGTTTCGCGAGATGCCCCGTGCCACAGCGGTCCAGCACGGCGTCGAGACGATGATCACCGCAGGGCTCACGGTGTTCTCGAACAGTCCGCCGCCGCCGCTCATGCACGACATCGTCGACCGGATCGCGCCCCGCCCCGTCTTCATCATCTGGGCGATCCACGGCGTGGATACCGAGGTGCTCAATCGCGGGTACTTCGAGGCGGCCGGCGAGCCCAAGACGCTCTGGGAGATCCCCGACGCCGAGCACGTCGGCGGGCTCGCGGCGCGACCCGCGGAGTACGAGCGGCGCGTCGTCGGGTTCTTCGACGACGCGCTGCTGCCGTGAGCGGGCCGTCGGGCGAGCAATCCCACAAGCGCCACGGCTTCCTCGCCCCTTCTTGACATCATCGCGAGACCACAGTGCTCACGCTCAAGCGAGGGGAGGAGGCCGCATGTCGGGCCGGTTCGAAGGGACGGTCGTGATCGACCGTCCGATCGAGGAGGTGTTCGCGTTCGTCGCGAACGGCGAGAACGATCCGAAGTTCAGCCCGCGGGTGCTCGAGATCGCCAAGACCACCGACGGGCCGCCGGGCGTCGGCACCGTCTACGCCAGCACCGTCAAGGACGCCGGCATGAAGACGAAGCGCGAGTTCCGGCTGACGGCGTTCGACGAGCCCACCAGGATCCGCTGGGCGGAGGTGTCGAAGAACCTCGTCACCGCTCCCGAGGGCGGCTACGACCTCGCCCGCGAGGGCGACGGGACGCGGCTGACCATCTTCAACGTCCTCGAGGGGCACGGCCCGGGCAAGCTGATCGCCCCGCTGGCGCTGCGCTCGGCGCGCAAGGGCGCGGACGACTTCGCGAGATCGATCAAGTCGGCCGTCGAGGCCTCCTGAGCGGCCGTCACTGCCAGACGCTCACCAGCGCCGCGACCGCGAGCAGCTTCAGTAGCCAGTCGCCGGCGTGGATGGCGGCGAGCCGGACGGGCGTGTTCTCGTGGATCAGCGCGCCCGTCCACAGCACGAGCGGGAACGCGAGCCAGAGCGCGAGGCCGAGCAGCAGCCCGCCGGTCCACTCGTCGATGTCGCCGCGCACGGCCAGGCCGGCCACGACCGCGGCGAGCACGAGGTTGCGCGCGAGCTCGACGCCGATCTTCCACGGCGGCATCTGCGCATCTGCCGCGCTGACCCGGGCGAGCTGGTCGCCGAGCAGGGCGTAGTAGGCCCCGCTGAGCACGAACGCGAGGGCGGCAGCGGCGAGTACGGCCGGCAGCTCGACGTCAGGCATCGTGCCGGCCTCCCTCGAGCTGCGTCTTGAGCGTGGCCAGGTGCCCGCGCCAGAAGGCCTTCATGCGCTCGGCCTGCTCGCCGTCCGCGAGCCGCGCGTGCTCGAGCGTGGCCGTGCTCTTGCGTTCGTCCTTGGCGTCGAAGGTGACGGTCACGCGGGTCGTGCCGTCGCCCCAGTCGAAGCGGGCCGAGCGCGAAGCCGTGGCCGTGCGCTCGCGCAGCTCGTCGTCCGGCAGCCAGCGCGCGCGTTGCGAGGCTTCCACGAACGCCTCGTAGAGGCGCTCGACCGGGACGGCCACGGTCTTGGCGGCGGTGACGGCGAAGCCGTCGGCGCGCTCGCCGACGGCGCGACCGCCACGGGCGCGCTCGTAGCTCACGGTCACCGCCTGGGCGGCCCAGGCGAGCGGGTCGATCGCCAGCTCGCCGGCGACCCAGCGCGCGATCTCGCGGTGCGGGCGCTCCGCCGCGCCCCACGCGTCGAGCACGTCGAACCACTCCTCCCAGCCGCGCCCGGTGCGCTCGCGGATCGCGTCGTCCGACGTCGCGAGCACGGGCGCCGCGCTCGCCTGTGGCTCCTCCGTCAGCAGCGACGCCCGAGCCGCCGTGTAGCTCTCGCCCGTCTTCTCCATCCTCGCGCGCACGAGGCGCTTGAACGAGCTCTGCCTGGTCATGGTGCTCCTCTCGCGGCGGCGGCCCCGCGACTCACGCTCACGACGCCCCACCGGGAAAGGGCAGCATCGACCGGCATCCCGAGGACTCGAGCCCCCTTTGCCCCCGCGAGGCCGGCGGCGTGAGCGCCGGAATCGGAGGTTGGGCGCGGGACCGCGCCTGCAAGACGAACACTATCGCCGGTATAGACCGCGACGCCCGGCGAAACTCATCGCCCTCACGGCGCGCCGGGGCTGACGTCGTGGAGGCGGCCCGCCTCGAGCGCGAGCACCTCGTAGGTCCTGATCGACTCCAGCTCCATCCGAGAGGTCTCGCAACCAGGGCAGGATGGTGGCCTGCGCGGTCCGCAGCTCGGCGTCGATGTCAGCGTCGGGTCCGGCGAACGTGGTCACGCGCGCGAACATGGCGCCCCGATCCTCCCCGACCCATGCGCCGGGCACAACCTCGGCATCATCCGGGAATGACGCAGCACGAGGTCGAGTATCTCCCGCCGCCTGAGCCGCTGCCCGGCGAGCTCGACACGAAGCGGCTGCGGCGGCGGCTCGTTCGCGTGCTGCTCGTGCTCCTCGTGGTCGGGTTGGTCGCGTGGCTGACTCCCGGCCTGGGCGAGGTCCGGGAGCGGCTCGCGTCCGCCCAGCCGGGCTGGCTGGCCGTGGCCGTCGCGCTCGAGGTGCTCTCGTGCCTCTCCTACGTGCTGATGTTCAAGCCCGTCTTCTGCGCGCGCATGACGTGGCGCTCGAGCTACGAGCTCGGGATGTCGGAGCTGGCGGTCGGCTCGCTCGTGCCCGCCAGTGGCGCCGGCGGCCTCGCGTTCGGGGCCTGGGCGCTGCGCAAGAGCGGCATGCCGGTGGAGGACATCGCTCGCCGCACGGTCGCGTTCTTCACGCTCAAGAGCGCGGCGAACTTCGTCGCCGTGGCGGTGCTCGGGGTCGCGATGTGGCTCGGCGTCGGACCCGAGATCTCCCCGCTGCTCACGCTCCTGCCGGCGATCCTCGCCGTGCTGACGATGGTCGCGGTGGCGTCGGTCCCGGCTCTCGCGGCCCGGCGGGCGCCGCGCGAGCGGGACGCGCCCGAGCGCTGGCGCCGCTGGCTGGCGACGGCGATCGAGGCGCTCGACGGCGGCGTTCGCGAGGCGGGACGCGTGCTCCGCCGTCGCGACTGGCGGGTGATCGCCGGCTCGCTGGGCTACTGGGCCTTCGACAACGCCGTCCTGTGGGCGTGCTTCCGCGCCTTCGGCGAGTCGCCCGCCCTGACGCTCGTGCTCATGGGCTACCTGATCGGGCAGCTCGGCGGCCTGCTGCCGATCCCCGGCGGCATCGGCGGCATCGACGGCGGGCTGATCGGCGCGCTCATCGTCTTCGGCCTGCCGGCGGCGCCGACCGCCGCCGCCGTCCTCGCCTACCGCGTGATCCTCTTCTGGGTCCCGTTGCTGCTCGGCGCCGCCGCCTTCGCCGGCCTCCGCAAGGGCCTCGACGACCCGGAGCGCCCGGACCTCTGCGACCCATACGGCCGCGTCACGCAACCGGCCGTGGCCTGAGGCGCCGACCGCGGCTCCCCTACGCCCGCAGGCGCAGGGGAGCCGTCGATGGTCAGCGCTCGGTGTCGCCCCTCATCGGGTCGACGGTGCTGCTCTTGTAGAGGCCCCTGCTCTTGCCCGGCTTGCCGGGCACCCCGTTGACCGTCGAGGTGTCGTAGCTGAACGTGAGCACGGACGTGGCGATCGCGTCGGAGTTCACGTCGAGGGCGTGGACGTTGATGTTGCCCACGAGCTCGTAGTCCTCACGCAGCGCGTTGTAGAGCGCGACGTTCTGCCCATCGCCGCGGAGGTTGTCGCAGAACTGGTGGTAGCACGGGTCGTACGCAGCTCCCGCGACGCCACCGTACAGCGCGGCCTCCGCCGCCGTCTTGGGCACCTCAGCGCCGGTGAACAGGCCGCCGGCGGGGATCCCGATCGCGATGAACGGGCCGTAGTCCGACCGGCCGGAGAACTCGCTGTCCTGCGACGGCTCGCCGCGGTTCGCGTAGAACTGCTCGAAGACGTCCTCGATCTGGGCCGAGCCCGGAGGGATGAAGCCCGCAGGCGCGGTGCCGCCCGAGTTGTCGCCGTCGTAGATGCCGAACATGTAGTTCGGCGAGGCCACCATGTCGAAGTTGAGGTACAGCGCGATGTCCGCTGCCTCCTCCTCGGTCAGCTCGGCGACGTAGTGCTCGGAGCCGAGCAGACCTGACTCCTCGGCGCCCCACCAGGCGAAGCGCACCGTGTTGGTGGTCTTGACCTTCGCCATCTGGATCGCGGTCTCGAGGAGCGCGGCGCTGCCCGAGCCGTTGTCGTTGATGCCGGCGCCGTCCTGGACGCTGTCGAGGTGCGCGCCCGCCATCACCACGTTGTCGTCGTTGCCCTTGCTGGTCTCGGCGAGCACGTTCCAGGCCAGCCGCTCCTCGGCCACGAAATCGACGGTCACCGTGACGTTCGCCCCCGGCGTCGACGCGAGGTCGACGCCCGCCGCGTATGTCGTGAAGACGGCGGGAATGGTGAGCCCGGTCGCGTTGCCGATCATGTTCAGGAGCCCGGTGCGGCCGGGCTGCCCCTCGTTCATGATCACGACGCCCGCGGCGCCCGCGGCCTGGGCGTTCAGCGCCTTGACGGCGAAGCCGCAGGTGCCGCGCTGCATCAGCGCGATGCCACCGCTGGGGAAGCCGGCGAAGTCACCGGTTTCGCAGCCGCTCGTGTTGTTTGGGGTGGGGATGGACGGGTTGAGCACCAGGCCGACCGGGACCAGCGGACCGGTCGCCGTGCCCTCTGGCGTGCCCGAGTCGAAGGTGTTGCGCAGGAAGTCGGTGCCGTTCACGAACGTCCGCGGGCTCGGCGAGTTCCGCCGGAGCACGGAGTTCTCCTCGAAGTAGTCGAACGTGAACTCCTGGACCTCGGGGTCGTAGCCGGCGCCCTCGAGCTGCTCGACGACATAGTCGACGGACGCGCGGTAGCCGGGAAGCCCGGCCGCGCGGTTGCCGCCGTTGTCGTCGGCGATCTCTTGCAACGCCTCGAGGTGGTCGAGGACACCATCGGGCGTGACGGCCTTCGTGAGCTTCTTGACCGTGTTGTTGTTCGGGTCCGCTGACGCAGGTAGCGCGGCAGCGGCTCCGACGAGCGCGAACGCGGCCGTCAACGCAGGCAGCGCCCAGAAGCGCTTGGACATCTAGAACCTCCTCGTGGCTGGACCCATCCGGTTGGGGGATCCGCAATGGCGAGGGATCCTAGACCTCCGGTCATGCCGTGTGCTTTGACGCATTGCCCGCTCAGCGAGCGACGCGGTCGCCTCCGCCGAGCAGGACCCTGACGATCCGCAGGTCGTCGTCCAGCACCACCACGTCGGCCGGTGCGCCCGGGACGAGCCGGCCCAGGTCCGGCCGCCCGGCGATCCGCGCCGGCACGGTCGACGCCGCGGTCAGCGCGTCGGCGAGCGGCACGCCGAGCGCGTGCACGTTGCGCACGGCGTCGATCATCGTCAGCACGCTGCCCGCGAGCTCGCCCTCCGGGCCGCGCACGACGCCGCCGGCGGAGACGAGCCGGCGCCCCGCGAGCGCGAAGTCGCCGTCGCCCATCGCCGTCGCCGCGACCGCGTCGGTCACCAGCGCGATCCTTCCGCGCGCCGCCTGCCACGCCACGATCATCGCGTCCGGCGCGACGTGGTGGCCGTCGGCGATCAGCTGCACGGTCACGTCGGGGCGCGCGAGCGCCGCGAAGCCGATCCCCGGGTCGCGCGGGACGAACGGGCGCATCGCGTTGAACAGGTGCGTCACCGTGCGCACGCCGCGGTCGAACGCCAGGTGCGCCTCGGCCGCGGTGGCGTCGGTGTGCCCGGCCGAGACGACGACGCCGCGCTCGAGCAGCAGGTCGATCAGCTCGAGCGCGCCCGGCAGCTCCGGCGCGAGCGTCATCTGGCTCACGCTGCCGGCGTCCAGCAGGCGAAGCAGCAATGCCGGGTCAGGCGAGCGCTGGAAGGCCGGGGGGTGCACGCCCGTCCGGCGCGGCGAGATGAACGGCCCCTCGACGTGGGCGCCGATCACGCACGGGCCGGGAGCATCGAGCGGCATTTCGCGCAGCGCCGCCACGAGGTCGTCCTCGGCGGCCGTGATGAACGTCGGCTGGTAGGCGGTCGTGCCGGTGGCGAGCATCGCCTCGCCCGCGCGCGCGTATCCGTCGCGGTCGGCGTGCATGAAGTCGACGCCCGCGAACCCGTTGACCTGCAAGTCGACGAATCCCGGCGCGGCCACGCCGCGGCCGCCCGAGCCGAGGCCCACCGCTGCGATCGTGCCGTCCGCGACCTCGACGTCGCCGGCGACCAGCTCACCGTCGACGAGCGCCGCCTCGACGCCCAGCCTCATCCATTCACTGTCGCAGAGCGCCGGCCGGCGGTCAGGGCACCCGAGCGCCGATCGGCAGCCACTGCACGCTCGTCCGGAACGGTGGCGGTGCGGCGGCGAACTCGCGCTCGATCTCGGAGCGCCCCTGCTGGAAGTGCTTCCAGCCCTCGTAGTGGATCGGGATCGCGGTCCGCGGGCGGATCAGCGAGCACAGCTCGACCGCGTCGCGCGCCGTCATCGAGTACCGCACCGGGCCGGTGATCGGGAACTGCACGCCCCCGAGGTGCAGGAGTGCGGTGTCGACCGGCACGCGCCCGGCCACCTGGCGCACGCCGTCATAGAGGACGGTGTCGCCCGAGATCCACAGGGCGCCGTGCTCCTGGCCCTCCCACCGCAGCGCGAAGCCGATCACGTCTCCGGCCAGCGGCCGGCTCAAGGGCGGGCCGTGACGGCAGGGCGTGGCCGTCACCTCGATCGGCGCTCGGCCCGGCGCCTCGAGCCGCGTGCTCTCCCACGCCTGCAGCCCGCGCGCCCCGCCGCCCAACCGCCGCGCGCCGGACGCCGTCGTCACCACGACGCCCGCCGACGGCAGCAGCCTGCGGCCGGCCGGGTCGAGGTTGTCGTCGTGGTGGTCGTGCGTGAGCAGCACCGCGTCGAGCGGGCCGACCTCCTCCGGCGCGAGCGCCGGCCCGGTCAGCTTGCGCGAGCCGGTCCCCCAGCCGAAGCCATAGCTCCGGCCGGGGGGATCGAACGTCGGGTCGGTCAGGAGCCGCCAGCCGCCGACCTCGATCAGGACGGTCGGCCCGCCGACGTGCGTCAGCCGGACGCCCTTCACACCGCGGTCGTCCGCCTCGCGTGCGCGAGCGCCCAGTCGAGCGCGCGGTCGGCGACCTTCTCCCAGCCCGGCCACGCGGGCAGCAGGTGCGGGCCCTCGAACTCCTCGACCTCGGTCACGACCTTGTCGTTGTAGTGCTTGGCGTTGGACTTCTGGAGGCTCGGCGGCATCAGGTGGTCGCTGCTGCCGGAGATGAACAGCAGCGGCGCCCGCTGCTCGTTCTTGTAGTCGACCCAGGAGTCGTCCTTGCCGGGGTGGATGTTCGCCAGCGCGCTGCCCCAGAAGATCGCGCCGGAGGCAGGGATGTGGTAGCGCTCGTACAGCCGCCGCGCCTCGTCCTCGGGGAACCCGTTGGTGAACGCGTAGTTCCACTGCTCGAACGTGAAGCCGACGGCCTTGTGGCGGTTGGCCGGGTTCTTGAGCACCGGGAACGTGGCCCGCACCTGCGACAGCGGCACGCGCTTGACGCCCTCGGTGGGAGCCGAGTTGATCGCCACGCCGGCGGCGCCGAAGCCGTGGTCGAGCAGGATCTGCGTGAAGACGCCCCCGGCGGAGTGGCCCATGATGATCGGGGGCGACCCGAGCTCGCCGACGACCGCCTCCAGGTGCTCGATGATCTGCGGCACGGTGACCTGCTCGATCGGCGTCGTGTCGGCGTTCAGCGCCTCGACCTCGACCTCGAAGCCGGGGTACGCGGGGGCGATGACGCGCAGGCCCCTGCTCTCGTAGTGCGCGATCCAATGCTCCCAGCTGCGGGGCGTCACCCAGAAGCCATGGACGAGGACGACGGTGTCAGGCGTGGGGGTGCTCATTCGGGCTCCTCGGTTCGCTGCGCGGATTGACGGACACCAGCTCGAACCGCCGCTCTCGCACGTCGAGCGGCAAGGTCTCGATCCTACGCCGAGCCGCCGGCCGACTCCGCCTGCCTTTCACGACTCGTCTACGGTTGCCGGCATGGCGGTTCTGGGACTCGGTCTCGCCGCGCTCGGCCGCCCGGGCTATCTGAACGTCGGGCACGCCGAGGATCTCGGCGAGGATCGTTCGGTGGCGGCGCTGCGGGCGCGTGCGCACGAGCTGCTGGACGCCGCCTGGGAGGCGGGCCTGCGCCATTTCGACGCCGCCCGGTCGTACGGCCGCGCGGAGGAGTTCCTCGGCGAGTGGCTGCGCTCCCGCCGGCCCGAAGGCGCGGTCGTGTCGTCCAAGTGGGGCTACGTCTACACCGCGGGATGGCGCGTCGACGCCGATCCGCCCGAGGTCAAGCACCACGACCTCGAGACGTTCCGGCGCCAGCTCGCCGAGACGCGTGAGCAGCTCGGCGACTGGCTCGCGCTGTACGCGATCCATTCCGCGACGCCCGAGAGCGGCGTGCTCGACGACGAGCGCGTGCTGAGCGAGCTCGCCGCGCTGCGCGCGGACGGCGTGCGCATCGGCGTGACGGTGAGCGGGACCAGTCAGGGAGAGACGATTCAGGCGGCGCTGGCCCTCGGCGGGTTCGACGCGGTCCAGGCGACGTGGAACCTCCACGAGCGCTCCGCCGAGGCCGCACTCGAGGCGGCGCACGAGCAGGGTCTGGCGGTCTACGTGAAGGAAGCCCTCGCGAACGGCCGGCTGGCCGGTCGTCAGGCCGCGCCGGCGCTTGCCGAGGCCGCGGCTCGTGCGGCGACGACACCGGACGCGCTCGCGCTCGCCGCAGCCCTGGCGAGGCCGTGGGCGACCGTCGTGCTGAGCGGCGCCGCGTCGCTCCCCACGCTGCAAAGCAACCTCGCAGCAGCCAAGCTGCCGGCGAGTCCCGCACTGGACGAGCTCATCGAGAGCCCCGAGGCGTACTGGGAGCGGCGCTCCGAGCTGCCTTGGACCTGACCAGTAGCCTCACGCCGTGCGCAAGCGCAAGCGTCCGCCGGGCTCCGAGCCGTTCGACGTCACGCTGCCCGAGGGCTTTGAGCTCGGGGAGCACCGAGCGGCGCTCGAGGAGGCCGCGAAGCAGGCGGGGTGGACGATCGAGCGCGACGGCGCGGTGATCGCCGTGCGCGACGTCTGGACGGACAACGACGACCACGCGGCGTGGCTCGTCGCGACGAAGGTCGGCCTGCCGCTGGAGCGCGTCACCGTCTGGGCTGGCCGCGACACGTAGTGCGACGCACGCCGCGTCGCGGGTCCTAGGCGCGCGCCGCCTCGGCGTTTCCCGGGTCCGTGATCAGCCGCGATCCACGGCCGCGGGTTGCGAAGCCGATCGACCAGCGGATGAGGACGAGGAGGCGGTTCTGGAAGCCCACGAGGTAGAAGAGGTGGACGACCAGCCAGGTCGCCCAGGCGAGGAAGCCGCTGAGCTTGACGCCCTTGATGTCCGCGACGGCCGCGGCGCGCCCGATCGTGGCGAGGTTGCCCTTGTCGCGGTACCGGTACGGCGGCGGGGTGCGGCCCTGCAGGCGGGCGTGGACGGCCCTCGCCGCGTAGCGCCCCTGCTGCATGGCGACCGGCGCCACGCCGGGGAGGGTGACCGGCGAGCCGTCGCGGCCGCGCACGCGGACCATGTCGCCGAGCGCGAAGACCTCGGGATGGCCGGGGAGGGTGAGGTCGGCCTCGACCGTCACGCGACCGGCGCGGTCCTGCTCGGCACCGGTGAGCTCGGCCAGCGTCGTGGCGAGCCCGGACGCCGTGACTCCGGCAGCCCAGACGATGGTGCGTGCCGGGATGCGCTGCGTCGCGGCGTCGGCTTGCCGGACTGTGACGCCGGTCTCGTCGACGTCGACGACGGTGCTGCCGAGCACGGGCGTGACCCCCAGCTTGCGTAGCGAGCGCTCGGCCTTCGCCGACAGCGACGGCGGGAACCCGGTCAGCACACGGTCGGCGGCCTCGACGAGCAGGATGCGGCCGTCGCCGGGATCCGCGGAGCGGAAGTCCCCCCGCAAGGTGTCGCGGGCGAGCTCGGCGATCTGCCCCGCCATCTCCACGCCGGTGGGACCCGCGCCGACCACCACGAACGTCAGCCACTCGCCGCGTCGCGCCGGATCGCGCTCGACCTCGGCGGCCTCGAAGGCGGCCAGGATGCGGCCGCGCACGGTCAGCGCGCTCTCGAGCGACTTCACCTCGGCCGCATGCTCGCTCCACTCGTCGTGGCCGAAGTAGGAGTAGTGCGAGCCGCCCGCGACGATCAGCGTGTCGTAGGGGACGGGGCCCGGTGCCGGCAGGCCGGCGACCGGCCGCAGCACGACCTCGCGACGGTCGAGGTCGAAGCGCGCGACCTCGGCGAGGACCACGCGTACGTTGCGGTTGCGCTTGAAGATCGCCCGCAGCGGATACGCGACCTCGCCCGGCGACAGCGCGCCGGTCGCCACCTGGTACGTCAGCGGCTGGAACAGGTGGAAGTTGCGCCGGTCGACGAGCGTGATCTCGACGCCGGCGCGCCGCAGCCCGCGCGCCGCCTGGAGCCCGCCGAAGCCGCCGCCGACGATGACGACCCGGTGGGCGCTCACGCCGGCCATCTCGCCGCAACGCTAACCGACGGCCAGTTAGCCTCGCGGTTGGGTTGTTGCCGGTTCGGCGGTATCGCGTGCGGGAGGCGCCGGATTCACCGGGCTCACCTCCGGCGAGACGGCCCCGAGCGTCCGGCGGAGCCCGCTCTCGAGCGGCACGGCCGGTCGCCAGCCGAGGTGTTCGGTGGCGGCCGACGCATCCAGGCACGATCGCTCGATCTCGCCGGCGCGTTCAGGGGCGAAGTCGTACGACAGGTCGAGCACCTCCGCCAGCTCGCGCACGCTCGTCTCGATACCGGTCGAGAGGTTGAGCGCGCCGGTGACCTCGCTGGCCGCCGCCGCCAGCCACGCCGCCACGACGTCGTCGACGAAGACGTAGTCGCGCGTCTGCGCGCCGTTGCCGAACACCGTCGCGCGGCCCCCGGAGGCGGCCATCCCGCAGAAGATCGACACGACGCCGGCCTCGGAATGCGGATCCTGGCGCGGGCCGTACACGTTGGCCATGCGCAGGGCGAGGGTGGAGATCCCGTACAGCCGCTGGTACTGCGCGAGGTACCACTCGGCCGCCGCCTTCGAGGCGCCATATGGCGAGAGCGGCGCGATCGGCGCGTCCTCGTCGGTCGGGACGTCGGCGGGGTCCCCGTACACGGCCGCGGTCGAGGCCATCACGACGCGGCGCGTGCCCACCTCGCGCGCAGCCTCTAGCACCGCCACGGTGCCCGCCACGTTCACCTGCGCGTCGAACGAGGGATCGGAGACCGAGTGGCGGACGTCGGCCTGCGCCGCCAGGTGGAGGACGATCTCCGGTCGCGCGGCCGCGAACGCGGGGCGGATCGCATTGAGCTCGCGCACGTCGGCGACGTACAGCTGGGCCCCGCGCAGCAGCGCCTCGCCGAACCACGGCTTCGGGCTGCGGACGAGGTGGTCGGCCATCGCGACCCCGTGGCCCCGGTCGAGCAGCGCGTCGACGAGGTGCGAGCCGATGAACCCCGCGCCGCCCGTGACGAGGATCCGCACTAGCAGCCTCCCCAGGCGACCGTGCCGCTGATCACGAGCGTCGCCCTCACGGCACGGCCTGATCTCGCGCGTCCGGCCCGCGAAGCGCGATCCGGCCCGGTTGGTAGACGTCGACGAGCGCCCGTAGCGACCTGCCGCAGATCGCCAGGTCGACCGCGAGGCTGCGGTGGCGCAGGTACCAGAAGTCGTATGCCAGCTTCTCCTGCATGGCCGCGACGTCAGATGCGTAGCCGCAGTGCACCTGCGCCCAGCCCGTCATCCCCGGCTTGATCAGGAGCCGGCGGCTCCAGAACGGGATGTCGTCCTCCAGCGACGCGATGAACTCGGGACGCTCCGGGCGCGGGCCGACCATCGACATGTCCCCCTTGAGGACGTTGCACAGCTGCGGGAGCTCGTCCAGATGCGTCCGCCGCAGGAACGCGCCGACCGGCGTCGTCCGGGGGTCCGCGTCCTGCGCCCAGACCGCCTCGCCAGGCCGTTCGGCGCGGTCGACCATCGTGCGGAACTTGTAGATCGTGAACCGCCTCCCACGGTCGCCGACCCGGACCTGGCGGTAGATGATCGGGCCGGGCGTGCGGCTCACCGCGAGCGCGATCAGCGGAAGCAGCAGGGCCGTCAGGACGAGGATCAGCGTCGCGGACACGAGGTCGAATGCGCGCTTGACCCAGCGTGCATACGGACGCTGGCGCACGTGCAGGAGGCTGATGAACCACATCGGCGTGATCTGGTGCAGGGGCACGCGGCCGAGCGCGTACTCGTAGAAGCTCGTGAGGCCGGCGACGCGGAAGCGGCCGTCGGCGATGTCCAGGAGCCGATCGAGCGCGGCCGAGGAGGCCTGGCCGTCGGCGAGCACGACCAGGTCCGGCCGCTGGACGGTCACCACCTCGGTCAGGCTGTCCAGCGAGCGCAGCGCGGACTCGCCGCCGAGCACGTCCAACGCCATCCTCCGGGCGCGCTTCGCTGCGTCCGCGACCTCGGCGAACTCCGTGGTGCCGATGACGAGCACCCGGAGCCGGCTCAGCGTCCGCTCGAGCAGGTGCTCCCAGACGGCGATCGATACCAGGACGCCAAGTGCCGCTCCGAGCAGCGCGACGGGCCCCAGGTCAAGCCCGACGACGTGCTCGTTCAGGGCCGCGACGCACACGAGGCCGGTCGCGGTGCCGATCATCGACGGGACGCCGGGGCCGACGGCGTACGGCACGCCGGCGAATGCGATGCGCAGGTTGGCGAGCCAGACCGCGGCGGCGACCGAGGCACCGACGAAGTCGCCGGCGTCGAGCGGATGCTCGGTCGCCGCGACGATGGCGACGGACAGCCACACGAGCAGGTAGCGGCCGGCGGCGGCGACGACCCGGCTGCCCGTTCGCCGGGGGCCCGTCGCGAGCGGCGGCGCGGGACTCGGGGGCTGCCGTGTGACGGCCGGTCGACTCGGCGCCAGCTTCATCGCCGTACGACCTCAAGCGGGGGGGTCATGAGACAGCCTCATGGGAATTTCGACTCCGCCGCCGAGTCGATTGCCTGCTTTCTGGTGGTGCAAGGCGCCGACTTAGGCGCCGCCGCCAACTGATTATCGGCCTCGTCCTGGGCCTCGTCCAGGCCCTACCTACGCGAGAGGCCAGGTACCGGTTCACAACGGGTCGTGGTTTTGACCCCACCAACGTCAGGTCCCTGACCATCCGGTCTGAAAGTGCTCATCGATGAGGCGACTTCAGCTGTCGCCTCCGTGATCTCCGTGCGAGCGCGCTAGCGCGTGGCTGTCTCGCAGGCGCCGAGATCCGCGGTGCGGCGGCGCCTCGCCTCCCCGCGGTAGTCGTCGGCCGGGGCGTACACGCGCGTTCCCCGATCGATCGCGGGGCTGCCGGGCTGCGGACAGTACGTCGCCGGGTGCAGCCGCGGGTCGGCCACCCTCGTGCGCGAGACCTGCAGGCCGCGCGTCTCCGGGCCGATGTCGCCATCGCCGTTACCCCAGACGAGGTTGTTGATGACGTGGTTGCGGGACCTCTGGAGGTCGCTGGAGCGGATGCCGCTGCCGCGGTTGAAGGCGACGATGTTGGCGGCCACGATGTTCCGCGTCGCCTCGTCGCCGACCTGGATGCCCGCCCTGCCGTTCGCGAGCACCGTGTTGTGGGTGACGAGGACGCCTCGCGCCCCGGGATAGAGCTGAATCCCGCGGGCGACGTTGCGCTCGATCACGTTGTTGGCGACGAGGCCGCTGCCGCGGGCCCAGTAGATGCCGTGGTCGACGTTGGCGTGCGCGCGGTCGGACCGGTTGCCGTTGCTGTAGATGTGGTTGCGGACGAGTCGCGCGCCTCTTGAGCCGTCGACGTAGATCCCGGCGTGCCACGCGCTGTCGCGGACCACGCTGTCGGAGATCGTCACGTCGTCGCCCGAGATGCTGACGAGGACCTGCTCCCCCGAGCGGTTGCCAGGGCGGGCGGGTTGGACGCGGCCCGTCGGACCGTCGAACACCAGCCGCGAGAAGCGCAGGTGGCTGCCGGCCACGCGCACGAAGCCCCGGATCACGGGTCGCGGGCCGCGCGGCGGGCCGGTGATGGTGATCGGCGCGTCCGCCGTCCCGCTGCGACGGGCGTCGAGCGTGCGCCCGCGCGCTCCGTAGGAGCCGCGCAACACGACCGCGGTGTCGCCGGGCTGAAGCCGGTCGAGTGCGGCGCTCAGCGTGCGCCACGGGCGCCGGCGCGTGCCCGGGTTGTCGTCGGAGCCGCTCGGCGAGAGGAAGCGCGCGCCCGGCGGGACGCGCGGCTTATCCGGCGGTGTCGCGATGCTCAGCATGTTCTCCCTGGAGGGCGCCGGCTCCCGAGGCTGTGGCGACCCCGTGGCCCCCGTCAGCAGCGCGACGGCGACGACCGCGACGACCGCTCCAGCCGTGGCGAGCAGCAGCGCGTGCCAATGCGGCGTGACGCGCCGTCGCGCACCGAGGACATGCATCCGATAGATCGTAGAGCGCGTAGACTGGCCCCCAGATGCGCGTGGCGCCGCCCGTCATCACCAGCTGAACGGCGATCGTGACGACTCGCGCCAGCCCGCTCGTGCCGCCGACCGCGCCGGTCCTCGCAGCAGCGGCCATCTTCCCAGCGCTCGTCGGCGTCGCGCTCGCGGTCGACCTCGCGCTCGGCCTCGCGCTCGTCGCGGTGATCTGCTACCTGGGGATCTCGCTGCTCAGCCTCCGCGCGGCAATCGCCCTCTGGCTGCCGCTGATCTTCCTGGGCGCGGTGCCGGCGCTCAACCTCGCGGCCGAAGCCGCGGGCTTGCTGCTCGCCCTGCTGTGGCTGGGGCAGCTGGGCAACCGCGGGCGCGCCGCCGCCGCCGCAACGGCGGCCGTCGTCGACCGTCACCGGCGGCTGCTCGAGGTGCTCGTGCTGCTCCTCGTCTGGCTCGCGCTGTCGGCGCTGTGGGCGGCGAGCAGCGCCAACGTCCTGGGAGACCTCTGGCACTGGGCGGCACTGGCGCTGCTGTGGCTGGTGCTCGCGACGACGCTGGACAGCCCGCGCTGGCTCCGCCTGGCGGCGGCGGCCTTTGTCGCCGGCGCGATCCTGTCCGTGGCGATCGGCGTCGCCGCCGGGTCGCTGACGGACCCCGAGACCGAGGGCCGGCTCGAAGGCGCCGCGGGCGATCCCAACTTCCTCGCCGCCAGCCTCGTGCCGGCAATCGTCCTGGCCGGCGCCCTGGTCGGCGGCGTCCGGGACGCGCTGCTGCGCGGCGCGGTGGTGATCGCGATCCCCGTGCTCGCGGCGGGCCTGGTGATGAGCCAGTCCCGCGGCGGAGCGCTCGCGGCCGCCGGCACGCTGCTGCTCGCGCTGGTGGCGTTCAAGGGCAAGCGCCGGCACGTCGCCGGGTTCGGATTGCTGGCAGTCGGCGTCGCCGTGGGGGCGTTCGCCGCGACGCCGGCGGCGTGGGAGCGGATCACCACGCTCGACCCCGACGGCAGCGGACGCAGCTCACTGTGGACGGTGGCCTGGCGCGTGACGAGCGACAAGCCGCTGGCCGGCGTGGGCCTCGACAACTTCGTCGTCGTCGCCGGCGACTACGTGCGCGAGCCCGGTGCGCTCACGCGGGTGGAGCGGATCGCCGAGAATCCGCAGTACGTCCACAACCTCTACCTCCACGTCCTGGCGGAGACCGGCATCGTCGGTCTGGCGCTCTTCCTGCTGTTCGTCGCCGGGTGCCTGCGCGCCGCGTGGGTCGCGGCGGACCGGTTCGCGGCCCGCGGGGACCCGTCGATGGAGACGCTGGCACGTGCCGTGTTCGTCGGCGCCGGCAGCATGCTGATCAGCGCCCTCTTCCTCTCGAGCATGGTCGACCAGCGGATGTGGGTCCTGTTCGCCCTCGGGCCTGCGCTGCTCGCCGTCGCCAGCCGGGAGCGCGCCGCGGGCCGTGACGGGCCGTGGGCCGCTCGCGGATGAAGCGTGGTCCTGGTCCTCTGCTACCACGCCGTGAGCGACCGCTGGCCGGCACCGCTGGCGGTCCGGCCGGGGCGGCTGGAGGCGCAGCTGCGCTCGCTGCGACTGCGCGGGTATCGCGGCGCGACGTTCCACGAAGCGGTGACGTCTCCACCGGCGGCGAAGACGATGGCCGTCACGTTCGACGACGCGTTCCGGTCGGTGCTCGACCTGGCCTTTCCGATCCTGGAGCGCGCGGGCGTCCCGGGCACCATCTTCGTGCCGACGGCGTTCGCCGACGAGGGGAAGCCGCTGCACTGGGCCGGCATCGACCACTGGAGCGATGGGCCGTACGCTCCCGAGCTCACCGCCCTGACCTGGGCGCAGCTGCGTTCGCTCGCCGACGCGGGCTGGGAGATCGGGTCGCACACCCGCACCCATCCGCGGCTCACGCAGCTCGACGGCGTCGCGCTGGCCACCGAGCTCGAGCAGTCGCGCGCCGACTGCGAGCGCGGCACCGGACGGCCGTGCCGGTCGCTGGCGTATCCGTACGGCGACGTCGACGAACGAGTGATCGAGGCGACGCGCCGCGTCGGCTATGAGGTCGCCGCCGGGCTGCCGGCGCGTCCCGGGCCGTCGCTACCCCTGTCGTGGCCGCGCGTCGGCGTCTACCACTCCGACGCGCTGTGGCGCTTCAGCCTGAAGACCTTCCCTCGCGTCTGGAGCCTGTACGCGGCGGCCCGCCGCCGCCCGGCGGCGTGACCCGTGCGCATTCTCGTCGTGTCGCAGTTCTTCCGGCCGGAGCCCGGCGCGGCGCAGAACCGCCTCGGCGCCTTCGTCGACGGGCTGGTCGCGCGGGGGCATGCGGTGACCGTCGCCTGCGAGCAGCCCAACCATCCCGCCGGGGTGTTCCACGCCGGCTATGGCCGACGACCGTGGATGGTCGAGCGCCGCGGCGCCTTGACCGTCCGGCGACTGTGGGTGGCGGCGTCGCCTCGCAGGACGCTGCCGCGCCGCGCCGCGTTCTACGTGTCGTTCGCTGCCGGCGCGTTCGCGAGCGTGCTGGGCGACCGGCGCCACGACGTCGCGCTGGTGACCTCGCCGCCGCTGCCTGGAGCGCTGGCCGCCGTCTGGGCGGCCCGCATCCGCGGGACCCCCGTCGTCCTGGACGTGCGCGACGTCTGGGGCATCGCGGTCCAGGCAGTCGACGTGGGCCGCAAGGCGGCGCTGCTGCGAGCCATCGACCTCGCCGAGCGCCGGCTGTTCGCCGACGCCGACCGCGTCACCGCCGCGACGCGCGCGTTCTGCGAGCACATCGATCGTGCGGTCGGGCGAGGGATCAGCGACCACATCCCCAACGGCGTGGCCGACGAGCTGCTCGCGCTCCCCGACCGCGACCGACCCGCCGGCGGGCCGCTGGTCGTGGGCTACGCCGGCAACTTCGGCCTGCTGCACGATCTGCCGGTGGTGGTGGAGGCGGCCGACCGGCTGCGGTCCGAGGACGTCCGGTTCCGGCTCGTGGGCGACGGACCGCTCCGGGGCACGCTGGAGCGGGAGCGCGAGCGCCGCGGCCTCGAGTCGCTCGAGCTGCGACCGAGCGTCCCGGTCGAGGGCCTCGGAGAGATCCTGATGGACTGCGACGTGCTCCTCTCCCCACTCGCCGCGCACGCCGCGCTCGACGCCGTCATCCCCTCCAAGACCTATGACGCGATGGCAGTCGGCCGGCCCGTGATCACCTCTGCGCGTGGTGAGGCCGCCGCGCTCGTGCGCGACCACGACTGCGGCATCGTGGTGGCGCCCGCGGACCCTGACGCGCTCGCCGGCGCGATCCGCCGGCTCGCGCGCGACCGTGCGCTGGCCCGGCGCTACGGCGCGGCGGGCCGCGTCGCCGCGCGCGCCCACGCGCGCTCGCGCCAGATCGACCGCCTGGATGCCGTGTTGCGCTCAGCGGCGGCGGCGGCGCTCCGCTGAGCCTGAGAGGAAGGCCGCCACGCGGCGCGCCTCGGCGTCGAGCGAGCGCTCCTGCACCTGCGCCGCGCCGGCGTCGGTGAGCCGGCGCCGCAGCTGGGGATCGGCGGCCACGCGGCGCAGCGCATCCGCGGCCGCCGCCGCGTCGCCGGGCGCGACGAGAACAGCGGCGTCGCCGGCGGCCTCGCGGACGCCGCCGACGGCGGTGGCCACGACGGGGACGCGGCTCGCGAACGCCTCGGACAGGATCTGCGGAACACCCTCCGTCCACGAGACGTGCAGCACCGCATGGCTCTCGCGGTAGAGCGCGAGCAGCCCGGCGTTCAGCGGGACGTACCCGCGCAGCTCGGCATGATCGGCGACGCCCAGCGCCGTCAGGCGGCTCGCGAGCGGTTCGCGGAGCGGGCCGTCGCCGCAGACGACCAGCCGCCAGCGCTCGTCACGCGCGCGCAGGTCCGCCAGGACGTCGGCCAGCAGCAGCGGGTTCTTCTCGCGGTCGAGCCGACCGATGCTGAGCACCTGGAGCCGGCCGTCGTAGCGCCGGGCCTCAGCCGCCGAGGGCGGCACGACGTCGCGGTCGCGCACCAGCGGGACGCTGATCTCGAGCACCTCCCCCGCACGGCGGTAGTTGCGCGCAAGCTCCGGGCCGACGACCACGACGCGGGAGGCGCGACCGAGTGCGCGGAAGCCGTGCTCCAGCGCCAGCGCCGCGACGCGCAGTCCCCGCCGGCCGGGATGGCGGCGCGCCGTGTAGCGCGGAAGGTCCTGGCGGACGCCGAGCACGACGCGCCGGCCGGCCGTCGCTGCCAGCACGGCGAACGCGAACGCGAGGGGATGCGGGCCGAACAGCCACACCACGTCGACGCGCCGGAGCAACCGGGCGAAGATCCGCAGCGAGCGGGCCGTCGCCGACAGGACCGGAAGTACCTGGGAGAGCCGCTCGTAGTGGGGCAACGCGACGAACCGCACATCGTCGGGAAGCCGGTAGTGCCACCGCCCCCGCGCGGGCTCCAGCCTGCCCACGATCACGAGCTCGTCGAGCTCCTCCCCGACCCGGGCGAGGAACAGCGCGAACGCGCGCTCGGCGTAGATCGCGCCGCCATCGTGGCGGTAGACGTAGTCGGTGTAGACGGCGACGCGCAGGGTGGGCCTCTAGCGTACGCCGTTCAGGGTCTTGCACCCCGACGTTCGTAGTGGGCGATCGGCTCGCCTCCGGCTACGCTCAACAGCGACGTGTCGAGCGAACTCTCGCCGATCGCCGCCGGGGGAGGTCCCGCCTGGAACGTGCGCGACTCCCAGCGGGAGGGGCCGCTCGCGCCGTACGTCCGCGCGATCCGGTCGCACGCCCGCGTGTTCGTCGCCATCTGGCTGGCCGTGATCGTGGGGACCGTCGTCGGAGTCCTGCTCCGCACGGAGGTCTACGAGGCGACCGCGCAGCTGCTGGTGACGGCGGTGCCCGCCGAGAGCAGCTCCTACCTGGGCCTGCCGATCGTGCGCGACACCGGCGATCCGACGCGCACGCTGCAGACGGCCGCGACGCTGGCCGACTCCGACGAGGCGGGCGCCGAGGCGGCGCGCCGGGTCGGCGGCGGCTGGACCCGCGAGGAGGTGATGGAGGCGGTCGAGGTCGAGCCGCTCGGGGAGAGCAGCATCCTCGTCGTGAAGGCGCAGACCGACAGTCCTGAGGGTGCTGCCCAGCTGGCGACGAGGTTCGCGCTCTCGGTGATCGAGGTACGCAGCCGGGCGCTGCGCGACGCCGCGCGCGCCGCGATCGACAATACGCAGGCACAGCTGGCGCAGCCCGATCTCCCGCCCGCCGTCGCCGGGGACCTGAGCAGCGTCTGAGCGACCTGCAGTCGCTGCGCGACGGAACCGATCCAACCCTGTCGATCTCGGAGCTGGCCAGCGTGCCGCTCTCGGCGCAGAACCCCCCGGCGTGGCTCGTGATCGTCCTCGGGCGCTGGCCGGCGGCGTGCTCGCCACGGGCGCGGCGTTGATCCTCGACCTGTTCACGACGCAGACGATCTCGAGCGAGCGCGAGCTGCTCTCGATCTACCCGCTGCCCGTTCTCGCGCGGATTCCGGCGCCGCCTCGCCGGGGCCGGTGGCGACGGGCCCCGGCGTTCTTGGCGATGCCGACGAGGGTACCGGTACATGCAGGCGGAGCTCGAGCAAGCGCCGACCCGCCGTGGTCCGTGCTGTTCACGAGCCCGTCGCGAGGAGACGGCAAGACCACCACGATCGTCGGCTTGGCGCGCGCGTTCGCCGAGGCGCGGCGCAAGACGACGTGAGGACCTCGACCTCCGCTCTCCCCAGCTCGCGACCGCACTGGGCGTGCAGCCGACCCGAGACACCACCGCGGCGCTGAGCGGCAGAGGGCGCTGCTCGAGCGCTGACCGCCGTTCCGGACACTCCGAACTGAGGCTCGCGCGCGCAGTCCAGCAGGCCAGCGCGCGCTGGTGGAACGCGCCGCCGCGAGATGCCGGAACTCGTCGGCGAGGCGGTCGAGATCGCCGATTACCTCTTCGTCGACACCCCGCCGCTTGGCGAGGTGAGCGACGCGCTGCAGTTGATGGGCGCCGTCGACGAGGTCGTGACGTCGTCCGGCTGGGCAACACGGGCCCGGGAGCCTGCGGACGATGCGCGAGCTGCTGGAGGGGACGGTGCGGACGGTCAGCGGCTACGTCGTCATCGGCGGCAAGGCGCCCGGGGCGGCGCGTCCGGCTATGCCGTCCGCGGCGGGCGCCGGCCGAGCAGCGCAGGCGGGGGAGTCTTCGCGACCCGACAGAAGCCCTGCCCTGGCCGACCCCGATCCCGACCCGGCGGAAGCCTGGGCGGCACCGAACGCTCCGATGATCGGGCTTGACTGGACGGAGGAGCAGCAGCGGTTCCAGCAGGCCGTCGTCGAGTTCGCGAGGGCGACCTCGCCGAGGAGCTCGAGCGGGCGCGCGAGAGCGGCCTTCCGCGCGAGGCCTGGAGGAGGTGCGCCGAGTTCGGGCTGCTGGGCCTGCCGGTCCCGACGGACTACGGCGGCATCGGCGCCGACGCCACCACGATCGTGCTCGCGCTCGAGGCCCTCGGCTACGGCTGCACCGACAACGGCCTGATCTTCTCGCTGAACGCGCAGATGTGGGCGTGCGAGACGCCCATCGCGCGTTCGGCACCGAGGAGCAGAAGCAGCGGTACCTCCCCGGGCTCTGCGACGGCTCGCTGATCGCCGGCCACGGCATGACCGAGCCGGGCTCGGGTCCGACGCCTTCGCCTGAGGACGACCGCGGCCGAGCGGGGCGGCCGGTACGTCCTCAACGGCTCGAAGACGTTCGTCACCAACGCGCCCGAGGCCGACGTGTTCGTCGTCTTCGCGACCACCGATCGAGCGCTGCGGTTCGCGGGCCTCTGCGCTTCCTCGTCGAGCGCGACACGCCGGGCCTCGCGGTCGGGCAGCCGCTGACGAAGATGGGCCTCGACGTCGCCCCGATGAGCGAGCTGTTCTTCGACGACTGCGAGGTCGCGCCGACCAGCTGCTCGGCGAGCCGGGCGCCGGCATGGCGGTCTTCAACGCCTCGATGAACTGGGAGCGCAGCTGCATCCTCGCCAGCGCCGTCGGCACGATGCAGCGCCAGCTCGACCGGTGCGTCGCCTACGCGCGGGAGCGCCAGCAGTTCGGCCAGCCGATCGGCGGCTTCCAGGCGGTCTCGCACCGGATCGTGGACATGAAGGTCCGGCTCGAGACGGCGCGGCTGCTCCTCTACCGGCTGGCCTCCTGATGGACCGCGGAAGCCGACCGCGCTCGAGTCGGCGCTGGTGAAGCTCCACCTGAGCGAGTGCTTCGTCGAGTCGAGCCTCGACGCGCTGCAGATCCACGGCGGCTACGGCTACATGGCCGAGTACGAGCTCGAGCGCGACGTCCGCGACGCGATCGGCAGCCGGATCTACTCCGGCACGTCCGACATCCAGCGCAACATCGCTCGCGCGCCACCTGGGGCTGGCGTGACCGCGCTGCTCACGGCTCCTCGCCGCCGCCGAGGCGGCCCGGACGCGCCCGCCGTCGTCGACGGCGAGCGGCCCCACCTACGCCGAGCTCGAGCGCCGGCCAACCGGCTCGCCCACCTGCTGCTCGACCGGCGTCGCCGCCGGCGACCGCGTCGGCCTCTACCTCGAGAAGTCGCTCGAGTCGGTCGTCGCCATCTACGGCATGAAGGCGGGAGCGGCCTACGTTCCGCTCGATCCCGCAGGCCCCCGGCCGCGGCTCGGCTACATCGCCGGCAACGCGGGCCTCCGCTGCCTCGTGACGGCGGCGAGAAGGCGCGAGTGGCCGGGCCTGGCGCGGAGGGCGCGCCGCTCGAGCAGCTCGTCGTGCTCGACGCCGCCGACGTCGACGGCGAGGCGTCCGGCCGGCGTGCGGGTGCTCGCGCTCCGGCGCCGCCGACGAGTACCCGGACGAGCCGCCGCCGCAGCGCTCGGGCGCCGACGACCTCGCCTACATCCTCTACACCTCCGGCTCGACCGGCGAGCCGAAGGGCGTGATGCTCTCCCACCGCAACGCCCTCGCGTTCGTCGACTGGGCGGTCGACGAGTTCGGCGTCGACGCGGACGACCGGCTCTCGAGCCACGCGCCGCTCCACTTCGACCTGTCGATCTTCGACCTGTTCGCCGCGGCGAGCGCGGGCGCGGCGGTCGTGCTCGTGCCCGGCGAGGCGCTCGCGTCTTCCCGCATCGAGCTCGCGCGCTTCATCGCGCGAGCCGAGCATCACGCGTCTGGTACTCGGTGCCGTCGATCCTCACGCATGCTGGTCCTGCGCGGCGGCCTCGAAGGCGGCGGCTTCCCGGACCTCCGCACGTCCTGTTCGCCGGCGAGGTGTTCCCGACGAAGTACCTGCGCCGGCTGATGGAGCTGCTGCCGCACGTGCGCTTCTGCAACCTCTACGGGCCGACCGAGACCAACGTCTGCACGTGGTACGAGGTGCCGCCGCCGGCCGGCGAGCACGCCGACGCCGATCCCGATCGGCAGGCCGATCGACGACGTCGAGGTGTTCGCCGTGCGGCGACGACGGCGCAGCTGCGGCCGCCGGCGAGGTCGGCGAGCTGTACGTCCGGGGGCCGACCGTCATGCAGGGCTACTGGGGCGACCCCGAGCGGACCGCTCGCGCGCTCGTCCGGACCCGGCTCGGCGGTCCGCCGGACTCGCCGTGTATCGCACCGGCGACCTCGTCGCAGGAGATGCCGGACGACTTCCGGTTCCTCGGTCGGCGCGACACGCAGATCAAGAGCCGGGGCTACCGGATCGAGCTCGGCGAGATCGAGACCGCCCTCTACGCCCACCCCGCGGTCGTCGAGTGCGCGGTCGTGGCGGTGCCCGACGAGCTCGTCACGAACCGGATCAAGGCGTTCGTCGTCGCCCGCGAGCGGTCGAGCCGGCGGAGCTGGTCGGCTTCTGCGGAGCGGATCCCCGCTACATGGTCCCGGAGAGCGTCGAGTTCCGCCCGGCGCTGCCGAAGACCTCGACCGGCAAGATCGACCGGCGGGCGCTCTAGCGGGCGAGGAGCAGCCGCGAGAAGATCCGGCGGCTCCGGCTGCGGCCGACGACCGTGTGCCCGCAGATGCTGAACAGCCAGCGGGAGGGCAGGTTGTCGCTCTCGACGTACCCCCACAGCGTCCGATAGCCGTCCGAGGCGAGTGCGGCATGGACCTGATCGAGCAGAGCGGTCGCGTTCCC
The DNA here is from genome assembly GCA_963789005.1 of uncultured Solirubrobacteraceae bacterium. GTDB lineage: Bacteria > Actinomycetota > Thermoleophilia > Solirubrobacterales > Solirubrobacteraceae > DASSUW01. Next base: position 56,480 of record CAWBIZ010000011.1, on the reverse strand, counting down.
CTGGCCGCGGTGCTCCTCGGCGAGGACCAGGTCGAACCCGTAGACGGCTGCCGCCCGATCGGGGACGCCGTAGCGCTGGATCTCGGCGTCGTGCGGGTGCAGGCCGGGGTCGGCACTACAGATCCAGCCCACCACCTGATCGTCGCGGAGGGCGACAAGTCCGGTGTAGCCGCGGTCGAGCCGGTCCCTGAAGGTGCTGGTCGCGACCGAAGCAGCGCCGCGCGTTGAAGCCGGCGACCAGGGGCAGATGGCGATCGTCGGCCCGCTCGAGCCGGAAGACGCTCTCCGTCGCCGTCGCTGGCCCCGGCTCGGTGAGGTCCTTCCTGATGATCAGATGGTCGTCGCTGGCATAGACGGCGCGCAGCAGCCGTCCGCCGAGCCGGCGCAGCAGGCCGCCGAGGCCGTCGCGCCGATAGAGACAGGCGAGATCCTGGACCGCGGCGCGCTACCGCCGGCGGCGCGTCGGCTCCGGCAGGCTAGGCGGCGTTGTCTTCCCCTCGATGAAGGCCTCGATGCGGCCGGCAGTCTGGAAGTTCGCCGGGACCAGCTCGCGGTCGGCGACGGAGATGCCGTAGCGCGACTCGAGGAACGTCACCAGCTCCTGGATCCCGAGCGAGTCGATCACCCCGGCGCGGATCAGATCCTGGTCGGGCTCGATCGACGTCAGATCGTGGCGGGCGGCGAGGTCGTCGAGCAGGAACCGGTGAAGCTCGTCTCTGATGGCCATTCGTCACTCCCGTCGCGTCCGGCGGCGCCATCGTAGCGAGCCGCCGAACCGCTCGAGCGCCATCTGCGCGTCCCCGGGCCGCGGCACCAGCCACGAGAGGCGCACCGGCAGCGAGCGAACGAAGACCAGGATCACGGCCGCGCCACCGAGCGTGTAGGCGATCGCCGAGGCGATCGCCGCGCCTTCGGCGCCGTACCGCGGGATCAGCGCCGCGTCGAGCGCCACGATGGCGACGAAGGCGACGCCGATGGCAGCGGTCTCGCGCAGCGGCATGCGCTGCGCCGTCAGCGTGTTGCCGAGCAGCTTGAGGGCGGCGATGCCGACGCGCCCAGGGCGAGGAGGCGCAGCGGCACGACGGCGCCCTCGAACTCCTCGCCGAAGAAGCCGGCGCACAGCACCGGGGCGAGCACGATGATCGCGAGCGTCGCGACCGCCGTCGCGGCCAGCGCCACGCGGAAGGCGAGCGCGGCTCGCAACCCGGCGCCGCGCCGCTCGTCGCGCACGAGATCCGGCCGCTGCACCGAGGCGATCGCCGTCGGGAGGTAGAAGAGCGTCTCCGCCCACGCGACCGCGACGCTGTAGAGCCCGAGCTCGCGCTGTCCCGCGACCGAGCCGAGGATCCATTGATCGGCCCGGTAGTTGCCGAGCAGCATCACCCGGCCCCCGTGCGCGCGCAGACCGAAGCCGAGTGCGCGCCGCGCCAGCCCACGGTCGAGCCGTCCGGGGCGGCGGGTAAATCCGCCGAGCCGCCACCACAGGACCGCGGCGGACAGCATCTGGCCCCCGACCCATGCGCCGACGGCGACCGCGACGGACAGGATGCCGAGCACGGCCAGCGTGCCGTTGACCGTGCACGTCACGAGCGAGGTCAGCAGCCACGAGAGGTTCGCGAGCCGGAAGCGGTAGTCGGCATAGGCCAGGTACTCGAGATAGATGCGCAGGATCAGCGCAGGCACCGCCGCGAGCACGAATGCCAACAGCGGCGTGGCGACGCCGCCGCCGACCGCCGGGAGGAGGGCGACCGCCCCCGCGACGAACGCCGCCGCGGCCGCGCCGAGGAGGCTCGCGAGCACCAGGGAGTTGCTCATCAGCGCCGGGATCAGCTCGGGTCGGCTCCCGGCGAAGTTCACGTTGGCCTGCTGAACCCCCAGCGCCGCGACCTGCGAAGTGAGCGCGGCCACGGTGGTCAGGAATGCCACCTCGCCTCGGCCTGCTGGTCCGAGCGCACGCGCCGTTATGAGCACGTTCACGAGCGACAGCGCCGAGACCGCGACGTTGGCCGAGAAGGTCTCGAACACCGCCGATGTGAATGAACGCCGCCGACCCGCGGTGTCGTCGGCGCGCGTCACGGCGGGAGTCTACCCGCGCGCCCGTTGGACCCACCCGACGTTCAACTACGCTGGCTCGATGCCCCGCCCCACGCTCCGGCACGGGTCGCTGCGACGCCGGGAGCGGCCGGGCCGGCCCTCCGGCTATCTCGAGCGGCCGGCGCATCGTCACAAGGCGGCACGGTCGGTCGTGCGCGGCGTCGTCAAGCGTCGCTGGATGGATGACGCGCTCGACCGGCTGCGCCTGCGGCTCGACATGTTTCCCGCCGGCGTCTATCAGCCGGTGCCCACACTGCCCTTCCGTCACGCGACCAGGGCGCGCGGGTCGGAGTCGCGCTGGGCCGCGATGTCGCCGCTGATCCAGTCGCTCGCTCCGCGCCAGGCCGTGGACGTCGGCGCGGACGCCGGCTACTTCGCCCTGCAGCTCGGCTGGCTTGGGGTGCCGACGGTGGCGATGGACGGCGACCCGCGAGCTCAGCGGACGGCGATGCTGGCGGTCCGCCGCAGCGGTCTGCACACGGTCGCCGTGACTTCGCTCAGGCTCGAGCCCGCCAACGTCGATCTCGTGCCGCCGGCCGACTGCGTCCTCGTCCTGTCCGTCTGGCACCACTTCGTGCGCGGCCACGGGCTCGAGGCCGCGACGACGATGGTCCAGTCGATCTGGGCCAAGACCGGCAAGGTGATGCTCTTCGACACCGGCGAGTCGGAGATGCCACCGTCGTTCGGACTGCCGGCGATGGTTCCCGACGGACGCACCTGGCTGCGCGACTACCTTGCGCAGGCCTGCGCGGGCTCGCGGATCGAGCACCTCGGCCGTCACGCGGCGTTCGACGCCGACGGCGAGCCCTGCGAGCGCAACCTCTTCGCCGTGGTGCGGATCGAGGACCGGCGCCGCCCGGGATGACTCCCGCCGCCGCACCGCCGCACGCGCACTCATGGGTCTGGGCCGTGCTCGCGCCCGAGCATCGCCGGGTCTGCGTGCTCGGCGATCCGGGCTTGAGCGCCACGCTGCGCGAAGCTGGGCTCCACGTGCGCGACGATCTCGACTCGGGCGCGCCGGCGCCCCACGCGGTGCTGGTCGGCGGCGCCTCGCGGACGCCGGCGATCCTTCGATTGGCCGCCCGGCTCCGGGAGGCGGAGGTCGTGGCGGTCGCCATCGGCGGCGGACGCGAGGCCCTGCCCGACCGCATGCCGAGCTGGCTGCGGGCGCTCGAGCTCGGCCTCTCGCCGCTGCACAGTGCAGGCGCCGTCGTGCGCGCCGCCGGGACCGCCCGCCTGCTGGCGGGCGGCGATCGCGAGGTGCAGAGGATCGCGACGGGCGAGCGCGCGCGTCGCTACGGGCTCGGGCCGCGCAGCTGGCGATGGCGGCACCGGCTTCCGGTCGGGTGGGTGCTGGTCGGCTGGTCCGGGCCACGCCGCGCCAGCGTGGCGAAGCGCATCGTCGAGGAAGCCGGGGTCGGCTCGGCGCCTCGCTGTCGTGGTCGACGGCCGGCGTGGTGGAGACCGGCAAGCTGATGATCGAGCTGGTCGACGACGTGGGGCGTGCCTACGTGCTGCGGGTCGCCGCGGGCGCCGCCCGCCCGCCGCTCGAGCGGGCGCTGCGCTCGCTGGCGGCACTCGCCGCGGCCGACCTGCCACCCGCGTTCCGGGAGCAGATCCCGTGGCCGCTCGTGGACGGCGAGGTGGGCTGCGCCCGCTACGCGCTCGAGGGCAAGGCGCGCGGCGGTCACCCGGCGCAGATGACCGCTGCGCTCTGGCACGACTGCCTGGAGTTCCTGATCGCACTCCGCCGGGTGCACCCAGGCGGCGTCCAGGGTGCCGACCACGGCGCCACGACGCTCGCCGACAATGTTCGTGCGGTGGCGGGCCACCTCGACAGCGGCGGACGGGACGCGCTGGCGGGCGTCGAGCGCGAGCTCCACGACCGGCTGGGCCGCGTGCCGCTCGGCTGGGCACACGGCGACTTCACGCGGAACAACCTGTTCGCCGAAGCCGGCCGACTGGGGTCGGTGGTCGACTGGGAATGGGCGGCGCCCGACGCGCTCCCCCTGCTGGACCTGCTCGAGCTCACCGTCCAGTGGGACCCGCGGGCGAGGGGGCTGCCGCGTGGGCGGCGCCTGACGGACATGCTGCTCCCGTTTGCGCGTGCGGGGGGCGACGAGCGCGTCCGGCGGTACTGCGCCGTCACCGGCACGCCGGTCGATCCGCGGACGCTCGCGGGCCTTGCCGTGGCCCAGTGGCTGACGCGGATGGCACGAGAGCTCGCGCCGCCGCTGGATCCCTCCCGCACCTCGGCGTGGGTCGCCGAGAACCTGCGGACGCCGCTGGCCGCTCTCGACCACGGCGGATGGTGACGCAGGTGCCGTCCGCGGGGATGACGCTCGAGGTCGTGGGCGACCTCGAGTCGATCCGGGAGGAGTGGACTGCAGCGGCCGAGCTGTCGGGCAACATCTTCGCCACCTGGGAGTGGGCCGTGACGTGGTGGCGCCACTTCGGCGCCGGCCGTCCGCTGCTCGCCACGGTCTGCCGCGACGGAGACGAGCGGCTGCTCGGCGTGCTGCCGCTGTACCTGTCGACGACGCGGCCGCTGCGCGTCCTTCGCTTCCTCGGCAGCGGTCCAGCAGACCGGCAGGGCCCGATCTGCGGTCCCGACGACCGTCCAGCGCTGGCACGCGCGCTGCTCGAGGCACTGGCGGGCACGCTGCCGCGCTGGGACGTCCTGCTCGCGGAGCGCCTGCCGTCCGAGGAGAGCTGGGACCGCCTGCTCGGCACTGTGACGATCCGGCGCGAGGGCTGCCCGGTGCTGGAGCTCGCGGGTCGCAGCTGGGAGGAGCTGCTGGCGTCCGCGAGCGCGAACTTCCGCCAGCAGGTCCGCTCCCGCGAGCGCCGGCTGCTCCGGTCGCACCGGCTGCGCTACCGGCTCGCGGACGACCCCGCCCGGCTCCCGCACGACCTGGCGACGCTCGTTCGCCTGCACGACGCGCGCTGGGGGGCGGCCGGCTCGGGCGCCTTCGATGCCCGGCGACGGGCGTTCCACCAGGAGTTCGCGGCAGTCGCGCTCCGCCGCGGGTGGCTGCGTCTGTGGCTCCTCGAGCTCGACGACCGTCCGGCGGCGGCGTGGTACGGCTTCCGCTACGGCGGCGCCGACTGGTTCTACCAGGGCGGGCGCGACCCTGCGCACGACCGCCTGTCGGTCGGGTTCGTCCTCATGGCCCATACGATCCGGGAGGCGGCGGACGCCGGGCTCGCGCGGTACCACCTCCTTCGCGGGGACGAGGCGTACAAGGCGCGCTTCGCCACCACGGATGCTGGGCTGGCGACTGCCGCCCTTGCACGCGGCGCGCGCGGCCGCGCGGCGCTCGGCGCCGCGAGGGTCGCCCAAGCGCTCCCACCCCCAGCGCGGCGGCGGCTCGTCCGCCTCGCCGGCTGAGGGATGATGTCGGGCACATGCTGAGGCTCGAGCGGATGGAACCGACCGAGCAGGACGTGCGGGCCATGGACGCCTTCCCCGACCGCGTGATCTTCCAGACGCCCGAGTGGAGCAGGTTCATCGCCACGGGCGCCGCCGTCGAGCCGGCGATCGCCGCCGTCACGGACGGCGCCGCCACCGTCGGCTACTTCACGGGCTTCGTCGTCCGGCGCTTCGGCATCCGGATCCTCGCGAGCCCGATGCGCGGGTGGTCCACGTGGTACATGGGCTTCAACCTCGCCGAGCACGTGTCGGGCCGGGAGGCGGTCGAGGCGCTCGGGCGCTACGCGTTCGGCTCGCTGGGCTGCCTGCACCTCGAGCTCCGCGACCGCAGCCTGAGCCTGACCGACGTCGACGGGCTGGGCTACCACCACGATCTGTCCTGGGTCTACGAGGTCGACCTCCGCGACAGCGAGGACGAGATCTTCGGTCGCATGACGAGCGCCTGCCGGCGCGCGATACGCAAGGCGGAGCACAGCGGCGTCGTGATCGAGGAGGCGACCGACCGGGAGTTCGCCGACGACTACTACGCACAGCTTCAAGAGGTGTACGCCAAGCAGGCGCTCGTGCCCGGCTATGGGATCGACCGTGTCCGGGCCCTCATCGACGTGATGCAGCCGACGGGCCGGCTGCTGCTCCTCAGGGCGAGGGACCCGGCGGGCCGCTGCATCGCGACCGGGATCTTCCCGGCGATGAACACGACGGCGTACTTCTGGGGTGGAGCCAGCTGGAGGGCGCACCAGATCCTTCGGCCCAACGAGGCGATCCTGTGGTACGCGATGCGCTACTGGCGCAGGCGCGGCATCCAGGCCTGCGACCTCGGCGGTGGGATGGAGCGCTACAAGCGCAAGTACGGCGCCGAGACGGTCTATGTGCCGTTCCTCCAGAAGTCGAGGCACGACGTGCTCTCGAGACTGCGCACCCTTGCCAAGTACGGCTACCAGCAGCGACAGCGGCTGCGCGGGAGGCTCGTGCGGTGAAGACCAGCGTCCTCCTCTACCACGACGTGATCCGCGCAGGCGACGACCCGGACGCGATCGGCTTCCCGGGGGCGACCGCCGCTCGCTACAAGCTCGATTGGGCGGCCTTCGTCGAGCAGCTCGAGGAGCTGGAGCGGGTGACCCTCGGACCGCCGGACGTCATCGACGACCTGCTCGCGGACAGGGCGGGTGTCCAGTCGTGGTCGATCACGTTCGACGACGGCGGCTCGAGCGCGCTGGCCGCCGGCGAGGAGCTGGCCCGACACGGCTGGCGTGGGCACTTCTTCTGCGTGAGCGATCTCGTCGGCCGGCCCGGTTTCATCGGCGTCGAGGAGATCGCGGCCCTGCGGGCGATGGGGCACGTGATCGGCTCCCACTCGCGCTCGCATCCCAAGCGGATGTCGGCGTTGCCCTGGCCGGAGCTCGTCGAGGAGTGGCGGGCGAGCGCCGAGCGCCTCGGCGCGCTCGTCGGCGAGCCTGTACTCAGTGCCGCTGTGCCGGGCGGCTCATACTCCCCGGTCGTCGCCCGCGCCGCCGCCGCAGCCGGCGTCGAGGCGCTCTTCACGTCAGAGCCGGTGCGCCGGGCGCGGCGTGTCGACGGGTGCCTGGTCGTCGGCCGGCACGCCGTCCGACGGACGACGTCCGCCGCGACCGTCGCGCGCGCGGCGACCGGCGGCCACCGCCCCTGGCTACGCCAGCGCGCCGCCTGGACCGCGGCCAAGGCGGCCAAGGCGGTCGGCGGCGAGACCTACGCGAAGGCCCGCGCGGCCGTGCTCGCGCGTCGCTGAGCCGCATGCTGACCCTCGAGCGCCTCGACTTGGACGACTGCGATTGGGAGCGCATGGACACGCTCCCGGACCGGGTCGTGTTCCAGACCCGCGAGTGGCTGGAGTTCGTCGCGCGGACTCAGGGAGCGGAGCCCGTCGTCGCGGCGGTGATACGCGACAAGGAGGTCATGGGCTACTTCACCGGGCTGATCGTCAGGCGGTTCGGCCTGCGCATCCTCGGCAGCCCGTTCCCGGGCTGGACCACGCAGTGGATGGGGTTCAACCTGGCGGTCGGAACAGACCCGCGCGCCGCTGCGCACGCGCTCACGCGGTTCGCCTTCAGCTCGCTCGGCTGCGTCCACCTCGAGCTGCGTGACCGGACGCTGCCGCACGAGGAGCTGATCCGGCTCGGCTTCGAGCCGGCTCCGATGCTGACCTTCGAGCTCGACCTGTCAGCTGACGAGGACGAGCTCTTCACCCGCATGAGCAGTGCGTGCCGGCGCGCGATCCGCAAGGGGGGGCGGGTCGGTGTGACCGTCGAGGAGGCGAGCCCCGCCGGGTTCGCCGACGAGTACTACGCCCAGCTCCAAGACGTCTTCGCCAAGCAGGGCCTGCGGCCCACCTACGGCGTCGACCGCGTACGCGAGCTCATCCGGTGCGTCCATCCCACCGGCCGGCTGCTGCTGGTGCGGGCCGTCGGGCCGGAGGGCGACCCGATCGCCAGCGGCATCTTCCCGGCGATGAACGGGACCGCCTACTTCTGGGGCGGCGCGAGCTGGCGGAGCCATCAGATCCTGCGGCCGAACGAGGCGATCTTCTGGTTCGCGATGCGCTACTGGAAGGCGCGCGGGATGAGCGTCATGGACATGGGCGGCGGCGGCGACTACAAGCGCCGGTACGGGCCACGCGAGCTGCGCGTGCCGGTCCTGCGCAAGTCCCGGCATCCGCTCCTCGGGCGGCTGCGGGACGCGGGGGGGTCGGCGCTGCGCTGGCGTGCGACCCGGCCGCGGCGGCGCGGCTGGCGCTAAGCCGCCGACAAGCCGCCATCGGTCGTCCTGGTCGAAGTGCCGAGGGCGCGCGCGATCTGGCTCGCGATGCCGGGCATGTCGGTTGATCCGAAGCCGCGGCGGACGAGCTCTTGGGTGCCGAGGCGCAGCGCGGTCAAGGGTCCGTTCTCGTCTGCGAGCTGGGTCGCGGAGACGTAGATCCCGGCGCGCTCGAGGCGGCGCACCGCCGAGTCGCCGGTCATCCCCTCCGGCACGCCGACCGCGAGGTGATGCGAGTCCGTGAAGCCACGGTCGGCGCCGACCACCGCCAGGCCGGCCTCGTGAAGCGATCGGCCGAGCGCCTGCGCGGCGCCGATGCAGCGGGCGGCGTACTCGGCGCCATGATCGAGGAGCTCCGCCGCGGCGATCCCGAGGGCGCGCAGCCGGCCGGCGTCGAAGTTGGCGGTCAGGCCCGGGTAGACGGCGGCGAACACGCGGGCCGCCACCTCGGGATCGCGCGTCGCGATGGCGCCGCCCGGCGGGCCGCCGTACGACTTGTACGTGGAGAACGTGACGACGTCGACGCCGTCTCGCAGCGGGTCCTGATAACGCCCGCCGGCGATCAGGCCCGCGACGTGCGAGGCGTCGTAGAGAATTCGCGCACCTGAGTTCTGGACCACATCGACGATGCGATCCAGCCGGTGCGGGAACAGCATCAGCGTGCCGCCGACGATCACGAGCGCCGGCCGCTCGCGGTCGAGGAAATCGGGCAGCGCGGCGAGGTCGACGTCGCGCGCCGCGACGTCGTAGGGCAGCTCGACCACGCGGTGCCCGCGGATCCCCGCGGCACCCTCCTCGAAGTGGCTGAAGTGGCCGCCCGCCATCCGCGGCAGCGCGGCGATGGTCGCTCCCACCGGCGTCAGCCCGGCGTAGACCGCGAGGTTGGCGAGCGTCGCGCTCTGCACCCGCACGTCGGCGTGCCCGGCGCCCATCGTGGCCGCCACGGCTCGCGTCGTGAGCACCTCGAGGACTTCCAGATGCTCCAAACCAGGCTGCAGCTTCTCCCCGGGCGCCCCGAGGCTCGGGCGGACGCCGAGCTGCACGTCATGCGCCGCCGCGACCGCTCCGATCATGGCGTTGGTGCCGGCGTACAGCACGAGGCCTTGGCCATCCATGGCCCGGATGTGCGCATCGACGGCGCGGGACGCCCGTTCGAGGTCAGCCGCGGTTCCCGGTTCGCTGCCAGCCTGGATCTCCCGCACCCGTCGCTGGGCAGCGTCTGACGCCCACGGGATCGAGATGTCGCTCACGCGATCCCGATCGTGATGCCCTTGCGCTGCGTGAAGCTCTCCAGGGCTCCTTCGATCGAGTACTCGGACCCCAGGCCGCTCTGCTTCTTGCCGCCGTAGCTCATCCCCGGGAGCTGCCCGCCGCTGCGGTTGACCTGGACCCATCCGGCTTCGATCCGATGGGCCGTCCGCAGCGCGCGGTCGAGGTCCTTGGAGAACACGAAGGCGGCGAGGCCGTAGTGGGTGTCGTTGGCCCACGAGATCACCTCGTCCTCGTCGCTCCAGGGCGTCGCCACCAGCACCGGGCCGAACACCTCCTCGCGGTTGACCCGCCACGAATGCTCGACGCCCACCAGGACGGTGGGCAGGAGCTGGTAGCCGGCCCGGCCTTCGTCGGGGAGGCCGCCGGCGAGCGCGGTGGCGCCCTGGTCGAGCGCCTCGCGCACGTACCCGCAGACGCGGGCGTCCTGGGTTCCGGACACGACGGACCCGATGTCCGACCGCTCATCCAGCGCGTCGCCGACGACCATCTCGCCGAGCTGGTCCGCCAGCCTGGCGGTGAAGTCGTCGAAGATGCTCGCGTGGACATAGAGCCGTGAGCCCGCGGTGACGACTGGCCCTGGCGAGCGAACCGCATCGCGCCGATCACGTGGGCCACCGTCGCGTCGTCGTCCAGTCCGCAGACGTTGTCGGGGCCTTGCCGCCGAGCTCGACGACGCAGATGCGCTCGGCCGCGGCACGCATCGCGATCCGCCGACCTCGGTGGACCCGCGTGATCTTGGCGATGCCGGGGTGATCGAGCAGCGCGCCGCCGCACTCGTCGCCGTAGCCCGTCACGACGTTGAGCACCCCGGCGGGCAGGTGCTGCGCACAGACCTGCGCAAGGCGCAGCACTCCCAGCGGGGGGTCCTCGGCCGCCTTGAGCACCAGCGTGTTCCCCGTGCACAGGCCATGGCGATCTTCAGCGAGGCCAGCAGCACGGGCGCGTTCCACGGGACGATCGCGGCGACGACGCCCAACGGCTCGCGCACGCTGTAGCTCAGCAGGCCGTCGCCGAGCCGAGGACCTCGCCCTTCTGCTCGCTGGCCACCCCGCCGAAGTACCGGACACGTCGGCGGAGGTGCCGCCTCGCCACGCGCCTGGTGCGGATGGCGTTCCGTCTCGGCGGCGATGATGCGTGCGAGCTCCTCGCCGATCTCGGCGAGGTCGTCGGCGATGCGAGCGAGCAGCAGGCCCCGCTCCCGCGCGGGCAGCCGGCTCCACGCCGGGTAGGCGACGGCCGCGGCGTCGACCGCGCGGTCGACGTCTTCGGGGTCGCCGCGAGCGACGCTGGCCAGGACCTCACGTCGCGAAGGGTTCTCGACCTCGATCCGGAGGCCGCTCGCGGCGTGTTCCCACTCGCCGTCGATCAGCAAGCCCGCCTCGGCCAGGCTCGACGGGACGTCGGCCGCGTACAGCTCCGAAGCGCTCACGTGACCACCCCCTCGAGCTGGAGGCGCACGGCTGCGGCGCGTTCGTAGAGCTCGGCGATGCTGGTCGAGTCGGCCTCGTCGAGCCCGGCCGCCTGCGCGGACAGGTACCGCTCGTAGACCAGGTCGCTCAGCGGGAGCTCCATCCCCGCGTCGCCCGCCGCCTTCAGGAAGAGCCCCAGGTCCTTGCGCATCAGCGCGAGCGCGAAGCCGGCGTTGCGCTCCCCGGTGAACAGCGTGTTCGGCAGGTAGCCGCTGAGGACGTAGTTGCCTGCGGATCCTGCGGCCAGCGCCTCGGTCAGCGGCTCGAGCTCCACGCCCGCCTTCACGCCCGTCACGAGCACCTCGCCGAGAGCGGTCGTGATGATCGCCGTCAGCATGTTGTTGCAGAGCTTGGTCACCTGCCCCGCGCCGACGTCTCCGACGTGCACGATGTCGGACGCGAGGTGGTCCAACACCGGACGCGCCAGCGCCAGTCTCTGCCCCTCGTCGCCGCCGACCATCACGGCCAGCGTGCCGCGCTCGGCGCCGACCACGCCGCGGCTGACGGGGGCGTCCAGGAAGGCGACGCCGCGATCCGCAGCCCCTGCCGCGAGCTCACGTGCCACCGCGGGATCGCCGGTGCTGAAGTCGACGATCACCGCGCCGCGCCCGGCGTCCTGCAGCACCCCGTCCGGACCGGCGACGGCGTGGCGCAGGATCGCCGGGGTGGGCAGGCTGCAGAGCACGAACGCCGCTCCCGAGGCAGCTTCGGCCGGCGTGCCCGCCGCCCGCGCGCCGCGCTCGACGAGCGCCGCCACCGCGGCGGCGCTGGGGTCGAACACGGCGACGGGATAGCCGGCCTCGAGCAGCCGCGTGGTCATGCGTCCGCCCATGCGGCCGACGCCGATGAACGCGATCTGCTCGCTCACGGCTGCGCCTTGATCGTCCCGTCGAAGACGAGCGCGCCGTCCTCGATCTTGTACGCGCCGTAGTCGGTGAGCGTGGTGTCGCCGTTCTCGTCGATCGAGTAGGTGCCGAGCACGCTCTCGCGGTCCTTCGTCGCGAAGAGCTGCTCGATCACGGATGCCCGGTCGACCTCGCCCTGCTCCGCCGCGCGCTCGATGGCGTCGAGGGTCAGGCTCATCGCCTCGTAGCCATAGATGGCGTACGGATCGGGGTTGGCTTCGCCGTACTCGCCCTCGTACTCGTCGAAGAACTGCTGGCCCTCGGGCGGATACTCGCTCGCGGGCAGCGTGGCGATGACGACCTTGACCCGTGCGCCCACGTCCGCCGGGATGCCGCCTTCCTTGGGATCGGCGAACCCCGATTCGGCGATGCCGTCCGGCCCGTAGAGCTTCGCGTCCGGCATCGCCGCCGCGAAGTCCTTCGGACGGACTCCGCCGCGGCTTGTTCGCGGTGATCTTACCGGCATAGACCATGCAGTCGGCGCCGCGGCTGTTGGCGCCGGTCGCCAGCGAGCGATAGTTCGCGGCGTTCTTGTCGATCCCCTGATTGCCCACGATCTCGAGGCCCTGCTCCCCGGCCGAACGGTCGATGTTGCTGGCCAGGCCGGAGCCGAAGACCTCCTTGTCGTTGGTCATGTACGTCTTGGTGCAGCCGTCCTGCTTCATGAGCGTCACGAGCGCGGCGCCCTGGATGGTGTCCTTGGGCACGATGCGGACGTAGTGGCGCTCGCCGCTCGGGTAGTACTTGTCGGGCTCGCCGGGCGTCGAGCCGGGCTCATCGGTCGTCAGCCCGACCGCGGTGTTGGTCAGGCCGTTCTGGGCGAGGCCGACCTCGTTGAGGATCGGGACCGAGACGGCGCTGGCGCCTGAGTTGAACTCGCCCAGGTAGGCGATCGCAGAATCGTCCTGGGCCGCCTTGCGGGCGTTGGCCTGGGTCGCCTCGGGCGTCCAGGCGCCCGCCTGCGCCGTCGAGTCGTCCAGCGGGACGTACTTGACCGCGTGGTCTCCGACCTTGCCGCCCGCCTGCTTGAGCGCGAGCTTCATCCCGTTGGCGATCGCCTCCGACTGGTTCTTCGACGCTCCCTGCAGCGGAAGGCTCGAGTAGATCGTCAGCGCCCTCCCGCCGCCGGACGCCGCGCCGGTGCCGCCGTCGTCGCTTCCACAACCGGCTGCCACGACGGCAGCCGTCAGCACCGCGGCGCACGCCGCATACGAAGCCCTCATCGCCACTCCCTCTCCTCGGTACGGGTCGAGTGGCGAGTGTGCGGCCCAGCAGCCGACCGATCCAGCAGACCTGCTGTGACCGTCGCATTAGCTGCGCTGAATCCTCGCGGCGGGTCACGGATAATCAGCGCCATGACCGAGGACATCGTCCTCAACGTCACCCGCCTGCGGGTGCTCCGCGAGCTGGCACACCGCGGGAGCATCGCGGCCGTGGCCGACGCGCTCTGGCTCACGCCGTCGGCCGTCTCGCAGCAGCTCGCGGCGCTCGAGCGGGAGACCCGCGTCCAGCTGGTGGAGCGGGCGGGGCGAGGCGTCCGTCTCACGGTTGCCGGGAAGTTGCTCGCCGACCGCAGCGAGCGCGTGTTCGAAGCGCTCGACGAAGCACGGTCCGCGCTGCAGGCCCTCCAGACCCTGCCGAGTGGCCGCCTGCGCGTCGCGTCCTTTCCCAGCGTCGTCCGGCTCGTCATGCCGCGGGTGCTTGCCGGCCTGCGCGAGCGGTTCCCCGAGCTCCTCGTCGAAGTCGAGGACCTGGAAGGCGAACAGAGCCTGGAAGCCATCCGCCTCGGGCATGTCGACGTCGCCGTCATCGACGACCTGACCTGGAGCGCCGGTCGCCATGACGGGCTTCGCACGACCGACCTCTTCGCCACGCCGCTCGTCGTCGTGTTCGCCGCCGGCCACCGCTGGGCCGAAGGCGATGCCGTCGCGTGGAGTGACCTGGCCGGCGAGCCACAGGTCGCCGAGCACCGCTCCTCGGTGTTCGCCCGCAGCGTCGAGAGCGAGTGCCGGCGCGCGGGAGTCCAGCCGCAGGTCCGCGCTCGCGTTCACGACGCCGGTGCCATGCTCGCGCTCGTCGAGGGCGGGGACATGGTCGCCGTCCTCCCCGAGCTCGCGGTCGCGGGCCAGCCACACGGCGTCGAGTGGCGGCCGCTGACGCCCGTCGTCGAACGCCGGCTGATCGCCGTGACGAGGGTCGGCCAGGACGAGCTCCCTGCCGCCCGCGAGCTCGTCGACGAGCTCGCGCGGGCACGGCTACGCCGGAGCCACCCCGCGCGATGACCGCGAGCCCGATCATCCCGGACATCCCGCTCATCCGCACGCGGCAGACGGCGAGCACCGGGCGACGTACTTCGGCTGTTCTTCGACCTCGTCTACGTCTTCGCGATGACGCAGCTCCGCACCACCTGCTCTACACCTCGACATCCGGGAGGCCGCGGCGCAGACGGCTTTCATGCTCCTCGCCCTTACTGGGCCTGGAACTACACGACCTGGATGACCAACTGGTTCGATCCCGACGTGGTGCCGGTGCGGCTCGTGCTCGTGTTCGTGATGCTCTCCAGCCTGCTGATCGCCGCCGCGATCCCCGAGGCGTTCGGCGACGAGGCCCTGTTCTTCGCCGGCGGCTAATCGGCCCTGCAGATCGTCCGCAACGCCTTCGTCGTCGCCGTCACGCCGTCCGGCCCCTTCCACCAGACTTCATCCAGATCCTCACATGGAGCATGCTGTCGACGCCGCTGTGGATGGCCGGGGCCTGGTCGACGGCGAGGGCGCCCGGTGGGCGCTGTGGCTCGCCGCCCTGGCGGTCGACCTGGCCGGGCCCGCTGGCGGCCTACTGGCTGCCGCGCCTGGGTCCCACCCCGATGAGCCATGGCCGATCGAGGGCGCCCACTTCGCCGAGCGGTTCCAGCTGTTCGTGATCATCGCGCTGGGTGAGAGCATCGTGATGGCGGGCGAGACCGCCGCCGACACGGGCCCGACCACCGATGTCGTGACCGCGCTGCTGTTCGCGTTCGGCACCACGATCGCGCTGTGGTGGCTGTACTTCGGGCAGGTCGCCGGCCACGTGCTCGAGCGGATCCGCGCCGCCCACCGCCGACGAGCGCGGCCAGACCGGCCGCGACACCTACACCTACCTGCACCTGCCGATGGTCGCCGGGATCTTCCTCGTGGCGGTCGGCGAGGAGCTCGTGATCGCCCACCCCACCGACGACCTGGAGACTCCGGCGCACTCGTGACCTGGCGGCCCGGCCCTGTTCCTCGTCGGCCTGATGGCCTGCGCGGCGCGGATCGGCCACGCGCAGCGGTGGCCGCGAGCGGTCGCGGTCGTCGCGCTGCTGGCCGCGATCCCGCTCGCGTCGTCGGCTACAAGGGACTGGTCGTGTGGGCGGCGCTCGCGGCGCTGCTGGTCGCGCTGGTGATCGCCGAGCATGTGCGCGGCCGGACGCACGGATGGCGGCGAGGAGGCGGTGCGGCGCGATGTCCAGGAGCGCGTGGAACGCATGTCCGAGCCGCTGCTGCAGTACTGCGTGGCCGCCGCGATGCCCACGGAGGTGGCGAACGATCAGGTAGGGCGTCGCCAGGACCGCCGCGATGAGACTCACGAGGACGGTCAGGGCGACGAGCGGGACGACGACCACCACGACGAGGATGAACAGCGGCGGGCAGACGAGGAGGCCGATGAGGACTATGGTCCCGACCTCGACCGCGCGGATCGCCAGCGCTCCCACGAGGCCGATCTCGGAGGCGACCTCCTCGATTCGCTCTGTGGTCGAATACGTCTCGTTCGGGTTCGGATGGCTCGGAAGTGCTCATGGGGAATCCTCCTTGGCCACGCGCAGCCAGGCGCTCGGCAGTGTTGTGTGGTGCACGAGTGCCTCGTCGGGGTGAGTGGTTCTCAGGGTCGCGGGCGAGAAGCAGGATGGCCTCGGCGAGGGCCTCGGCCAGGCTGTGGGCGCCGACCACGACGGCGCTGCCGTCGTGATTCGGCTCGATTTGGAACATGAGGTCGCCGTCGTCGAGGCGTGTGAAGCCGATCAGCCGGTCGCCGGCCCAGAACTCGGCGGTGCCATTGCTTGACGCCTCCTCCGCACCGACGACGCTCACATGGATCTCGTGCATGGTCAGCCCTCAGGCGCTGTGCAGCGCTTTGCGCAGGACGGCGGTGGCCTGCTCGACGGCGTCGCGAGTGGCGTTTGTCTCGGCCAGCGCGTTGAGCATCATGAAGTCGTGGAAGACGCCCTCGTAGCGGACGGCGGTGACGTCGACGCCGGCCTGGCGCAGCTCGCGCGTACGCCTCGCCCTCGTCGCGCAGCACGTCGGCCTCGTCGGCGATCACCAGGGCCGGCGGCAAGCCGGCGAGTTGCTCGAGGCTCGCCCGCAGCGGCGAGGCGTTCGGCTCGGAGCGCGCGCGGCGTCGGGGGTGTAGGCATCCCAGAACCATTGCATCGCCTTGCGGGTCAGCCAGGGCCCTCGGCGAACTGCGCGTAGCTATCGGTGTCCAAGGCGGCGTTGGTGACGGGGTAGTACAGCGCCTGGTCACGAATCGCCGTCGCCGCGCTCCTTCGCCAGGAGCGTCACCGCGGCGGTCATGTTGCCGCCGACCCATCACCGGCGACCGCCAGCCGGGCCCGTCCAGCCCCTTCTCGGCTCCTCGCGTTGACCCACCGCACCGTGGCGTAGACCTGCTCGATCGCCACCGGGTACCGGGCCTCCGGCGAGCGGCGTACTCGACGAAGACGAACGCCGCGCCGGCCGCGCGGTCAGTTCGCGCACGACCGCTCGTGGGTGGCGACGTTGCCGAGGACCCAGCCGCCGCCGTGCGTGTACAGGATCACGGGCAGGGTGCCGACCGCGCCCGCCGGGCGGACGATGCGCGCCCGGACGTCGCCGACCCTCCGCCGGGACGGTGATCCACCTCTCGTCCACGGGAGCTTGTCGATGGGCGCGCCCTGCACGTCGTCGAGCACCTTGCGCGCCTCGTCCCGGGTGAGCTCATACAGGAGCGGCGGCCTTGGCGGTCGCGTCAGCAAAAGCCTGCGAGGCGGGCTCGAGCACGACTGGCGTGTACGTGGTCGTTGCGGACATGGTGAGTTTCTCTTGGTCGTTGTTCGAGATCTACGCGGCCACGCACATTGCTGCGGCCTCGAGGATCAGGTGAGCCGTCGCCGCCGGGTTGCGACACGCCGAGCGCATGTGACGCGCCCGGGATCTCGATCGTGCGGATGGCGCGCCGGCGCGCTTGAGCCATGAAGTGCTGGAGGGCGGCGGGGATGATGCGGTCGTGCTCGCCGATCAGGAACCACGACGGCACGTCCTTCCACAGCGAACGCTCGCCTGACGCTTCGACGAGCGCCTCCTGGGTGGCCGGACGCTGCGTTGCGGCCATCAGCGACGGCCTGCGGCGCGGAGACGTCCTGGCAGAAGATGTCGTGGAAGCTGCCCGCAGCGATGTAGAGGTCGGTCGTTCCGTCGCTCCGCGGGACCGGCCGTGCCGTCTCCTCGCCGAGCATGCTGCCCGGGAACATGGCCGCGAGCTGGAAGCAGTTCTCACCGGGCTCCGGGGCGAACCCGTTGGACGTAGACGAGTCCGGCGATCTCGCCGGCGTCGGAGCTGAAGCGTTCGGATCACGGCGCCCCCGTAGGAGTGGGCGACGAGCACGACCGGCCCCTGGATCGTGCGGACCAGGTCACTGACCGCGGCAGCGTCGGTGGCGAGGCCGCGCAGCGGATTGGCGGCGGCGACGACGCGGTGGCCTTCCGCCACCAGCGGATCGATCACGCCGTCCCAACTCACCGACTCGGCGAAGGCGCCGTGGACGAGAACGATGGTGCATGACATGGGAACGGACCTTTCGGCCGGGAGATCCCGCTCGCGCCTTTCGGCGTCGAGCGGGTTGGCACCAGCAAAGACCGGACAGGGGGGCGAGTCGTGACATGACGTTGGCGCGGCGCGGGCCACTGACTGGGCACTGGCGCCGGTGACTAGGGACCCGACGGGGGACTTCCACGGACGAGAGGACGCCGGCGCCGGAGCAAGCTCGCGGCATGAACACCACCGCGCAGGCTGTCGCGATCGAATCCCCGCGAGTGGGCGGCATGAGCACGCCCAGGGTGTCCGAGGCCGACGCCGCGTTGTTCCAGACCGCGCGTTCGCGGCTGTTCGGCATCGCGTATCGGGTGCTCGGGGGTGCGAGGGAAGCGGATGACGTGGTGCAGGAGACGTGGCTCCGCTGGCAGGGCACCGACCGGACCAACGTGCGCGATGCCGCGGCGTTTCTCGCGACGACGACGTCGCGACTCGCGATCAACGTCGGCAATCCGCACGTGCGCGACGCGAAACGTGCATCGGCCCGCGGCTTGTCGACCCGGTCGACGCCGCCGCCGACCCGTCGCTCGACGCCGAGCACAGCGAAGCGCTCGAGTCCGCGGTGCTCGTGCTCCTGCAGAAGCTGTCTCCGACCGAACGAGCCGCCTACGTGCTTCGGGAAGCGTTCGACTACCCGTACCGGCACATCTCGCAAGTCCTCGCACTGAGCGAGGCGAACGCCCGGCAACTCGTCATCCGTGCCCGCCGCCGTCTGTGCGGCGAACATCGCCGGCCAGTCGGTGCCAACGAGCACCAGCGACTGCTCGATGCCTTCGTCGCCGCGGCGCAGACCGGAGATCTCGCAACGCTCGAACAGCTGCTCGCTGCCGGTGCGGTCGTCCCCGTCGCGGCGTAACTCCTTCTCTTACACGAAGCCCAAGACGGCCTGGTCGGACATGTCCGCGAGCGCGTCGCGAAGCTCCTTGCGGCTGCTGACGTCGAGCTTGCGGAACACCTTGTGCAGGTGGTACTCGACCGTGCGCGGGCTGATGAACAGCTGGGCGCCGATCTCCGGGTTGGTGTGCCCGTCGCGGGCCAACCGCGCGACCTGGATCTCCTGGGGCGTCAGGGCGTCGCGCGTGTCCGCTGTGATCCGGCGCACGGTCTCGCCGGTGGCGAGCAGCTCGCGGCGGGCGCGCTCGGCGAACGCCTCGGCCCCCATCTGGCTGAAGCTCTCGTGGGCGGCGCGCAGGAGCTCGCGCGCGTCGGTGCGCCGGTTCTCGCGCCGCAGCCACTCCCCGTAGAGGAGCCGGCTGCGCGCGAGCTCGACCGCCGCGCGGCTGCGCGCGAGCCGCTCGATCGACTCGCGGTAGAGCGACTCGTCGTCGCTCACCAGCGCACGGCAGCGCGCTTCGATCCCGAGCGCCCATTCGGTGCCGCTCGCCTGCGTGCGCTCGCTCAGGCGCTCGAGCGCGGCGGCGGCCTCGTCCGGCTCGGCCGCCGCGGACGCCGGCCTCGATCAGCTCGACCAGCGCCCAGCCGTACGCCATGACGTCCTCGTGCTCGCAGGCCTGCCGCGCGGCCGCGAGCGCCTCGCCGTAGCGGCCGTGGCCGTTGTGCAGCAGCGCGGTAGCCACCAGACCAGGCGCGAGCCGCCGAGCCCTCGCCGCGCGCCATCCGCACTCCGCCACGCGTCGTCGAACGAGCGCGCTGCGCCTGATCGCCGCGCGCCGCGGCCAGCATGCACGCCGCGTACTTGAGCGGCGGGAGTCCGGTCGCCTGCGTGATCGCGTCGACCTCGTCGACCAGCGCGGCGGCGGTGGCGAAGGCCCCGGAATGGACGTTGAGCGCGGCGAGGTAGTTGAGCGCGTTCGGGAGCAGGCTGAGCGCGCCGGTGTCGCGCGCGAGGCGCACGCCGCGGGTCGCGAGCACGTGCCAGAGCTCGTCGTCCCAGAGATCCTGCGCGAGGCGGCACGCCAGCCACAGCCAGCGCCGGTCCTCTCCGCCGCCGTCGGGTTCGCCGAACGCGCGCAGCGCCCGCGAGAGCGGCGCGACCGACGCCGCGTACCCCTCGGTGAACCGCGTCACGAGGGCGTCGAGGAGCAGGTCGGCCGCGCCCGCGGCCTCCGCCCGGGTCGACGCGCGCGCGGCCTCGGCCACCTCACGCTCATCCGGGCCGGTGCCGAGGCGCCCGGCGAACATCGCCGACGCGATCGCCTCGAGGTAGGTCTCGCGGGCCATCGCGGCGTCCAGGGGATCGAGCCGCCTGGCCGCCTCGAGCAGCAGCGGCGGCGCGTCGCGCCCGCGCCGGCTGGCGAACACGATCTGCGCGCCGCAACCGCTCCAGCCGCGCGCGCTGGAGCTCGTCGAGCGGCCCGAGCTCGGCGGCGGCCAGGAGGTCGGACGCGGACGCGGCGTCGGCGACGTCGAGCTTCGCCTGGGCCGCGGCGAGCGAGCGCTCGACGCGCACGGCGGGGTCCGGCGTCAGCTCGGCCGCCCGCTGCAGGAACGCGGCGGCCGCGGCCAGCCCGCCACGGCCCTGCGCGCGGTCGGCCGAGCGCGCCATCTCCGCGGCCACCGCCTCGTCCGGCGTCGCCGTCGCGTGCGCGCGATGCCAGGCGCGACGGTCGGGATCGAGGACCGGGTCGGTCGACGTCGGCGAGCGCCCGGTGCACGTCGCGGCGGTCGCTCGGGTCCGACGCGCGGTAGACCGCCGAGCGGACGAGCGGATGCGGGAAGCGCACGCGTGCGCCGAGCTCGATCAATCCGGCGGCCTCGGCCGGCCGCCCGGCCTCGCCGCCGATCCCGAGACGCTCGGCGGCGCGCCACAGCAGGCCCAGATCGCCCAGCGGCTCGGCCGCCGCCGTCAGGAGCAGAAGCTGCGTGTCGCGCGGAAGCGTCTGGACGCGCTGCAGGAAGGTGTGCTCGATGCGGCTCGCCAACGGGCGCGCGTCGGGGAGCCCGAACCCGCCCGCGAGCTCCGCCGGCGTCAATCCGCGCGGCAGCTCGATCAGCGCGAGCGGGTTGCCGCGCGGCCTCGCCGAGGATCCGGGCCTTGCACCCGCTCGTCGAGCGGCCCCGGGATCGTCGCGTCCAGCAGCAGCCGGGCGTCGTCGGCGGCCAGCCCCTCGATCACGAGCTCCGGCAACCCCTCGAGCACGTGCTCGTCGCCGGACTCGCGCAGCGCGAACACCAATCCGACCCGCTCCGCCAGGAGCCGGCGCGCCACGAACGCGAGCGTCTGCGCGGACACCCGGTCGAGCCACTGCGCGTCGTCGACGATGCACACGAGCGGCTGCTCCTCGGCGGCGTCGGCCAGCAGGCTCAGGACCGCCAACCCGACGAGGAAGCGATCCGGCGGCGGTCCGGCGCTCAGGCCGAACGCCGTGCTCAGCGCGTCGCGCTGCGGGCCCGGCAGATGCTCGAGACGGCCGAGCATCGGCGCGCACAGCGCATGCAGGCCGGCGAACGCGAGCTCCATCTCGGACTCGACGCCCGCCGCCCGGGCGATCCGGCATCCCGTCCGCGGCCGCCGACAGGTGCCGCAGCAGGGCGGTCTTGCCGACGCCCGCCTCGCCGCGGAGGACCAGCACGCGGCTCTGGCCCGCGCGCACTCCCGCGACGAGTCGTTCCAGCGCGTCGCGCTCGCTGTCACGGTCGAGCAACCCCGACGATGACAGGTGGGCGTCGAGCATGCCGGCGCGCCATTATCGCGGCGGCGAGCGGAGGCGTAGGTCTCGGCATATGAGCACCTCACAGACAGCCGACCTCCAGAGCCGGTGCGACCTGCTGCGGTCGCTGCACCGCCCCGGCGCGCCCCTGCTGCTTCCGAACGCCTGGGACGTGGCCACGGCGAGAGCCGTGGTCGCGGCCGGGTTCCCCGTGGTCGCGACCACCAGCTGCGGGCGTGGCCGCGGCGCTCGGCTATGAGGACCACGAGGGTGCGCCGGCCGAGGAGATGCTCGCCGCGGCCGCGCGGATCGCACGCGGCGTCGAGGTGCCCGTGACCGTCGACGCCGAGGCCGGCTACGGGATGGAGCCCGCCGAGCTCGTGGCCGCGCTGCGGAGCGCCGGGGCCGCCGGCTGCAACCTCGAGGACACCGACCACGCCGCCGGCGGCCTGCGCGATCCCGACCGGCACGCGGAGTGGCTCAGGGCGGTTCGCCAGGCCGCGTCGGAGGACGGCTACCCGCTCGTGATCAACGCCCGGGTGGACGTCTTCTTCGGCCCTTCGTCGCCGGCGCCGGCCCCGGCACCCAGGAGGAGCTCGTTCCCGAGGCGCTGCAGCGCGCGAACGCCTACCTCGAGGCCGGCGTCGACTGCGTGTACCCGATCGGCCTGTGGGAGACGGACGCGCTGCGCCGCTTCATGGCGGAGGTCGGCGGCCCGGTGAACGTCATGCGCCTGCCGCAGGCGCCGTCGCTCGCCGAGCTGGCCGAGCTCGGCGTGGCCCGGGTGAGCTGGGGGCTCTCCTGTACCGCGACGCGATGGCCCGCTTCGAGGAGCAGCTCGCCTCGCTTCAGGAGTGACGAAGTCGACGCGAGGCTTGAAGGTCGGTACGCGGCGCTACGCGGTCGCCAGCTGCTGTGTGAGCCAGTCGCTGAAGCGGGTCTCGGCCAGGCGGGCGTCGGGACCGGGAGGAGCGCTCGCTCGCTGGGGTTGATGCCGAAGTAGCGCGCCTCCGGGTCGGTGACGACCTCGCGCGGATCGTCGCGCTTCGTCAGCACGCCACGGATCAGCTCGTCGAGGCGGAACTGCTCGGGCCCGGCGACCTCCACCATCCCGTTGAGCGGCGCGCCGACCGCGACCCGGCCGACCGCGCTCGCGACGTCGTCGGCGGCCATCGGCTGGATCAGCGCTGGCGGGAGGCGGACGGTGTTGCCGTCGGTCGCGTCCGCGGCGATCCGCTTCATGAACTCGTAGAACTGCGTCGCGTGCACGATCGAGTACGGGATCGAGGACCCTTCGATCAGCTTCTCCTGCGCGAGCTTCGCGCGGAAGTATCCGCTCTCCGTCAGCCGATCGGTGCCGACGACCGACAGCGCCACGTGATGCCCCACGCCCGCGGCCGCCTCCGCGGCGAGGAGGTTGCCGGTCGACGTCTTGAAGAACTCCATCACCGCGGCGTCCTCGAACGACGGGGAGTTCGAGACGTCCACGACCACCGAGGCGCCCTCGACCGCCTCGTCGAGCCCTTCGCCCGTGAGCGTGTTGACGCCGGTCGCCGGTCGGCGGCGACGGCGTCGTGCCCGTGCTCGCCCAGCTTGGTCACGAGCTTCGATCCGATGAGCCCGTTGCCGCCGATGACGACGATCTTCATGTCGTGCCTTTCGCTCGTGTGATTCCGAGTCACCCTGGCCGGCGTGATCGGTGCTGCACTGACGAAGACCGGATAGCGCCTGGACCTGTGACAGTTCCTCACAACCTGTCAGTCGACCAACTGGCCGAGCATCCGGGCCAGGGCCATTTCCGCGTCGCGGGTCTGGAAGCCGCGCTCCATCGCGGCCTGGATCCGGCTCTGCGCCTCGGGATCGCGCACGCCCTCGCCGAAGAGATCGGAATCGCGACGGAAGTCCTCGGCCGGCGCGAGCGCGATCGCGTTGACCCGGTCCTTGACCGCGGCATGGCCGGCGGCGGGGAACCCGGCGATCCGATGCGCGAGCGATCGGACGAACTCGCCGAGCTCGTCGGCGGGCAGCGCTCGGTTGATCCAGCCGTACCGTTCGGCCAGCTCCGCGTCGTAGTCCTCCGCGCTCAACATGACCTCGAGCGCCCGGGCGCGGCCCATGAGGCGCGTGAGGTGCTGGACGGCGCCCCCGCCGGGGATCAGCACCGAACGCCGGCTCGAACTGGCCGAAGATCGCTGACTCTCGCGCGGCGAAGCGC
Source organism: uncultured Solirubrobacteraceae bacterium (assembly GCA_963789005.1). Lineage (GTDB taxonomy): Bacteria > Actinomycetota > Thermoleophilia > Solirubrobacterales > Solirubrobacteraceae > DASSUW01. The sequence continues at coordinate 32,823 of CAWBIZ010000011.1, read as the reverse complement.
ATGTCGCACGCCAGCACGAACTCGCTGCCGGCGCCGCGGACGCGACCCTCGATCTGCGCGATGGTGACGAGGCGGCTTGCGCTCAGATGGCGAAACAGGAGGGCGATCGACGCTTCGCCGGTCAGCTTCGCCGCCTCCGCCCGGTACTCATCGATCCGGGTCACGTCGACGTGGGAGATGAAGTAGTCGGGGTCGGCGCTCGTGAACACGAGCACCTGGACGGCGTCGTCGGCCTCGGCTCGCTGAATGAGGGAGACCAGATCGCGGACCAGCTCGGGCCCCAGAAGGTTCATGGGCGGGGCCGCGATCTCCACGAACAGAACGGCCCCTTCCGTGCGCACGGTGAGCGTCTCGAAGACCACGGACAACTCCTTCCTCGAATCGGACCTGCGCGTTCTCCGATGGTGCCGGAACGCGGAGTGGGCCGCCACCGGCGTCGCCGGTGGCGGCCCACGTTTTTCTGTGCCCTGCTGCTGTCGGTGCGTCGGGCGGCTACGTCATGCGGCCGTTCTGGCTCCCGCGGCCGGGGGCGAGGAAGTCGACGAGCAGCTCGTTCACGCGCTCGGCCTCGTCGTGGTGGACCCAGTGGGACGCGTCGGGCAGGCGCTCGACCCGGTCGAGGTTGGGCACGTCCTCGTGGTGCGGCTCGGCGAGCTTGGGGCCGAGGTAGCGATCGCCCTGCCCCCAGATGACCAGGGTGGGCGCCGAGATCGGGGCGAAGCTCGCCCTGCTTCGACGACAGCCGCACCGCGGCGCGGTAGTAGTCGATCATCGCCTTCGCCGCGCCTGGCTGGGACCACGCCTCGACGTAGCGATCGATCTCCTCCGCCGTGTACGGCGGGCGGGCGTCGCGCAGGAAGCGCTTGAAGAACCGCCAGTGCCTGCGGCGCGCACGGCGCTCGGGCAGCTTCGGGAACTGGAAGTAGAAGAAGTACCAGCTCCTCAGGAGCTGACGCGGGTTGCGCAGTCCTTCGTTCAGCCGCCGCGGATGGGCCGCGTTCAGGATGACGAGGCGGTCGACGACCTCCGGGTGGTTCGCCGCCAGCGTCCACGCGACGGTTCCGCCCCAGTCGTGACCGACGACCATCGCGGACTCGGCACCGAGCTCGCGGATGAGACCGCGGATGTCGCCGGCGAGCTTGTCGGCGGTGTAGGCGGCGTAGCCGTCCGGCTTCGACGACAGGTTGTAGCCGCGCAGGTCGGGCGCGACGACGCGGAAGCCCGCCTTCACGAGCGGTGCGATCTGCTGCCGCCAGCCGTACCAGAACTCCGGGAAGCCGTGCAGCAGGACGACCAGTGGCCCGTCGCCGGCCTCGACGTAGTGCAACTCCACGTCGCCGATCTCGGCGTAGCCCTCGCGAAGGCCGCTGCCGGCGTCGATCGCCGGGCTGGTGAAGGTATCGGGTGTCGTGGTGGTCATGACGATCTCCTCTCAAGAGATCTAGTTGTGTGGGCAACTAGATCCTGCGCCTCTCGCCACCACGTCGCGCCCGTGAAATGCCCTGGTCTGCACCCCCCGGGGAGCGCTGGGACTACCGTCCCGCGCACAACCACAAGCTCAGAACGCCTCTCAGCGGGCGCTCGGCAGCGCCGCGTGCTCGCGCGCCCAGTCGAGGGCGTAGTCGGCGACCTTCTCCCAGCCCGGCGACGCGGGCAGCAGGTGCGGTCCCTCGAACTCCTTGACCTCGGTGACGACGTCGTCGCCGTAGTGCTTTGCGTTCGAGCGCTGGATCGACGGCGGCATCAGGTGGTCGTCGCTGCCGGAGATGAACAGCAGCGGCGCGCGCTCCTCGTTGTCGTAGTTCACCCAGGTCTCGTCCTTGCCGGGGTGGATGTTCGCGAGCGCGCTGCCCCAGAAGACCTCGCCGGACGCGGGCACGTGGTAGCGCTCGTACAGCCGCCGCGACTCGTCCTCGGGGAGGCCGTTGGTGAACGTGTAGCTCCATTGCTCGAAGGTGAGGCCGACGGCCTTGTGGCGGTTCGCCGGGTTCTTGAGCACCGGGAAGCTGGCGCGCACCTGCGACAGCGGGATCCGCTTGACGCCCTCGGTCGGCGCCGAGTTGATCGCCACGCCGGCGGCGCCGAAGCCGTGGTCGAGCAGGATCTGGGTGAACACGCCGCCGGCGGAGTGGCCGATGACGATCGGAGGCGAGTCGAGCTCGCCGACGATCGCCTCGAGGCGCTCCATGATCGCCGGGACCTTCAGCTGCTCGATCGGCGTCGTGTCGGCGTTCAGCGCCTCGACCTCGACCTCGAACCCCGGGTAGGCGGGGGCGATCACGCGCAGCCCCTTGGCCTCGTAGCGCTCGATCCAGTGCTCCCAGCTGCGGGGTGTGACCCAGAAGCCGTGGACCAGGACGATCGTGTCAGGCGTGGACGTGGCAGGACTCATGGGCCGCCCTTTCGTTCGTGGCGTTGTGATCCCGAGTCACGCTGGATGGCGTGATCGGTGGTGCACTAGCGAGGACCGGATAGCGGCTGGGTCTGTGACATGACAATGGCACTCCAGGCGATCCGCTTGCGGGCGGGCGAGGAGCATGCAGGCAGGCGTGCGGCGCTCCTCCTGAGTGCGCGGCGGGTTGTTGCGGCCGCTGCCGGGCGGGTAGTCTTCGTGGCAGGTTCACGCAGCGCCCCTGGGTGAGGCGAAGGACTGGCTGAAACGCCGGGAAGGTTCGGATCCCGTGGCGGAGCACGAGCTGGGCCGGGTCGAAGAGAACCTGGAGGTGCATGGTGCACCATCGCTCACGGTCTCCTCTGCTCAGTGGCGTCGCCCATGCCCGGGTTCGTGACGGAGCGCTGCCGCCCGCCTTCAGCGTTGACGTTCGCCCCGAGCGCGACCTGGTTCGCGTGTGTCCGGTCGGGGAGATCGACTGCGACACGGTCGGCGTCGTGCGCGCCCAGCTGGGCGAGCTCACGCGCGCCGGTTTCGCGTGTGTGGTCCTCGACCTACGAGACGTCACGTTCCTGGATTCGAGCGTCATGCACCTCCTGCTGGAGGCGCAGGCAGCGTCGGCAGCCGATGGCTGGGAGCTCGGGATCATCGAGGGGCCTGCCAACGTGCAGCGCGCCCTCGAGGTCGCCGGCCTGAGCGAGCGGCTTCCGTTCGTGGAGCCGGCCGAGCTCACACACAGGCGGCGCTCGGGCTCCGAGCTGTAGAGAGGCGATGCGGGGCGTAAGCTCTGGCAGGTAGTCGTCGCCTGTGGGTTCTCGCGCTTCCTCCGCTTGCTCGCGATTCCGTCCTCGAGGAAGACGATCGCGAGTCAGTCATGTCGGAGGCCCCCACGGAGCAGCGAGCTCGCACCGTTGCGCTCGCGGCCTTATCGAACGCGATGGTCAAGCTCCACAAGGAGCAGTTCGGACGAGGCCCCACGAGCGCGCGCACCGACTTCGCCGGCCCCGATACGGTGGTGTGCACGCTCGAGGACGCACTGCTTGCGGGCGAGCGGGCGATGGTCGACATGGGCGAACAGCAGCGGGTCCGTGAGACGCGGATGTTCCTTCAGGTCGCCACCAGCGACAAGTTCATCCGCGCCCTCGAGGAGATCCTCTATCGCAAGGTGCGCGCGTTCGCGAGCGCGATCGATCCCGACGCGGCCGTCGTGTTCGAGGTCTTCGCGCTCGAGCCGATCGAGTCGGGCCTGTCGAATGACGGCAGGGGACCCAGCCGTTCGAATGACGGCAGAGGACCCAGCCGTTCGAATGACGGCGGCGGACCCGGCTAGAACGCTCGTGCTCGCGGAAAGCGGCGAGCGCCGGCTCCGTCAGTGCAGCGGTTTGCCGCCGGTGGCGCCGACGACCTCTCCGCTGATGTAGCTCGAGTCGTCGGTGGCCAGGAAGACGTAGAGCGGGGCCAGCTCGCCGGGCTGTCCTGGCCGGCCGAGCGGCGTGTCGGCGCCGAACTCGGCGTTCTTGTCGGCCGGGAAGCTCATCACCACCAGCGGCGTCCAGATCGGGCCTGGAGCAACGGCGTTCACGCGGATCCCGCGTTCGGCCAGCTCCTGGGCGAGTCCCTTGGTGAACGTGCTGATGGCGCCCTTGGTGGCGGCGTAGTGCAGCAGCTGCGGGCTCGGCTGCGCGGCCTGGATCGACGTGGTGTTGATGATCGTCGATCCCTCGCGCATGTGGGGGACCGCCGCCTGGCAGAGGTGGAACATCGCGATCACGTTGGTACGGAACACGAACTCGATCTCATCCGGCGGGATGTCGAGGAACGAGTCGTAGGACATCTGGTAGGCGGCGTTGTTGACGAGGACGTCGAGGCCGCCCAGCTCGTCCATCGCGCGCTCGACCAGCGCGCGGCAGTGCTGGCGATCACCGATGTCGCCCGCGACGGTCACGCAGCGCCGACCTGCGGCCTCGACGAGCGTTCGCGTCTCGGCCGCGTCCTCGTCCTCCTTCCAGTACGAGCACAGAACGTCCGCGCCCTCGCGCGCGAACGCGATCGCGACGGCCCGGCCGATGCCCGAGTCGGCGCCCGTGATGAGCGCGACCCTGTCCTTCAAGCGCTCGTGCCCGACGTAGCTGTCTTCGCCGTGATCGGCGCGCGGGCGCATCTCGGCGTCGGTGCCGGGCGGCTCCTGCTCCTGCTCGGGGAAGGGCGGTGTCGGCTGCGCCTGCGTCGGGTCCTGATCTGACATCTGGTCGGCTTGCTACCCGGTCGACCGGCCCGGGAAGCGCCCGCGGCGGAGGGATCTGAGTTCGAACGCTGAACGCGATCCCTTGGGCCCGACGAGGATCGGGAAGCTGGTCCGGCATGAGCACTTCATCCTCCAGGCCGCTGGCTCTGGTCACCGGTGCGTCGACCGGGATCGGACTCGAGCTGGCCAAGCACGTCGTCCGCGACATGGCGGCGCGTGGCGAGGGCCGGATCCTCTTCACGTCGTCGATCGCCTCGACGATGCCAGGCAGCTTCCAGGCGGTGTACAACGCCTCGAAGCGTCGTGCCTGAGGCGGCGGCTCTCAGCCACGTCCCAGGTTCTCAACAGGTCGCGCTGCGGTTGCGCGGCGACGATGCGTCGCATGACCAACATCAAGAACCTCGCTGCTGCTGAAGTCGCCACCGTCCTGATCGACATAGGCGTCGCCGGCTTCACCGGCAGCTCAGACGGCACGACATCCAGCGGCGCGACGACCAGCGCCGCGACCGCGTCCCGGCCCTCCACCTCCGACGCCCCGCCGGGTGGCGGTGTGTCGGCCGATTCGGTGACGACGGCATTCTTGCCCCGGACCTTCAGCGCGGGCGTGCGGAAGGAGGTGTCCGGCTCGACCTCGGGGAACCGCAGCCCCGTCTCGACGACGTCGTCCCACATGGGCGCAAATGGAACGCTAACCGCTGAACGATCTTGACAAAGGGCGTCGGACGGCAGACGATCGGCAGTGATGCGTAGCGGAGCCCCGAAGGCCGGATTCGGCGGCGTCGTGCAGCGGATGGCGCCGATGCTCGACATCATCCTGGACGGCTCGACCGACGTAAACGTCTGCCGGGCCGCGCAGTCGGGCTCCGTCGCCACGCCTCGGGCTGCCGCGCCGCCGTCGGCGGTGCGGCTGCTCACGCGCGCGGACGTGATCGAGCTCAAGGGCAAGCTGCCGGAGAACCCGAGCCCTCCGGCCGTCGACGTCAGTCTCTTCGTGCAGCTCAGCGAGGACCTCGACCCCGAGGCCCGGCGCGAGGCGCGGCGCGACGTCGAGGGCCTCACGAACCGGGCGCGATGGAAGCTGGCCACTGCGACGGTCGAGGTGCCGGGAGCGAGGGTGAAGGAGCTGCACGCGCTCGACGCGGTGGCCTACCTGGAGCCGGGCCAGACGTTGCGCGGTCCCGAGCCCGAGGTCGGCGCCGGCGGCGGGCGGGCGCCGGACAGCTCCCTGCGCCGCATCGAGGCGCAAGGGCGGCAGCACCGCTACGGGCGCGACGTGCTCGTCGGGATCATCGACGTCGGCGGCTTCGACTTCGCGCACGAGGACTTCACCAACCGCGACGGGACCCGGTGGATCGCGATCTGGGACCAGGGCGGCACCGCCCGGCAGTCACCCGCGAAGCGCCGCGGCGACAGCCGGTTCGACGGCCTCGGCTACGGCGGGGAGATCCTCAAGGACGACATGGACAGCGCCATCGCGGCCGCCGAGAAGCTGAACATGGCGGCCACGAGCCTCGAGCCGCAGTCGGCGATGATGGTCGGCTCACACGGCACCCATGTCGCCTCGATCGCGGCCGGCAATCGCGGCGTCGCGCGCAACGCGAAGCTCGCCGGCGTGCTGGTCGCCCTGCGGCCGGAAGACACGGTTGCCTCGTCGAGCTTCTACGACTCCACCCGCATCGCCCATGCCGTGGACTACCTGCTGGCGCTCGCGGCGCGCGAGGGGCTGCCGGTCTCGATCAACATCAGCCTCGGGACGAACGGCCACGCCCACGACACGTCGAGCGCCATGGCCCGCTGGATCGACAACGCGCTGACCACACCAGGCCGCTGCGTCGCGGTCGCTGCCGGCAACGCCGGTCAGGTCGAGCCCGCGTCGTCGACCGACCGCCGGCTGCCGATGGGCCGCATCCACGCCGGGGCCCGCTTCGCCGCCACCGGGCTTCGGCACGAGCTGGGCTGGGTCGTCGGCGGGAACGAGGTGGCGGACGTCTCCGAGAACGAGATGGAGATCTGGTACGGCCCGCAGGACCGGATCAGCGTCGAGGTCCGGCCGCCCGGCGGCTCATGGATCGGCCCCGTCGTGCCGGGCGACGCGATCCTCAACCGGGTCCTCGACGACGGCACCGTGCTGAGCGTGCACAGCGAGACCTACTACCCGGCCAACGGCGCCAACCGGATCTCGATCGTGCTGAGCCCCTTCTTCGGCCCGGTCGAGAACGGCGTGCAGGCGATCGGGCCGATCACGGCCGGCGAGTGGCAGGTCCGCTTGACCGGCGACGTGATCCGCGACGGCCGCTACGACGCCTGGATCGAGCGCGACGACCCGCGTCGCATGCCGGGCATCGGCGGGCGCAGATGGAGGTACCCGTCCTTCTTCGCGCCCGGCAGCTACACCGACGACCGCATGATCAGCTCGCTCGCCTGCGCCGAGCGGATCCTCTCGGTGGCCAACGTCGACGTCGGCCGCAACCTGGCCAACGTCACATCGAGCCGCGGGCCCACGCGCGACGGCCGCTTCAAGCCTGACGTGGGCGCCGACGGCACCGACATCCTCGCGGCGCGCGCGGTCGATCGAACGCGCCGGTGGGTCACGATGACGGGCACAAGCATGGCCAGCCCCTACGTCTGCGGTGTGGCCGCCCTGATGCTCGCCATCGCGCCGAAGCTGACGTCGGCGCAGATCCAGGGGATCATGCGCAGCACGTCGCGCCCGCTCGCCGGCCACGACTTCGCGTGGCGCAACGACACCGGGTTCGGCGTGATCGATCCTGCGGCCTGCGTCGAAGAGGCGGCGGTCTACGAGCAGGCGCGCGCGAGGCAGGGTGGACGATGAAGCTGAGGGTCTTCTTCGCCTCCGACGGCGACTGCCTGCTGCTGACCTCGCGCGACGGCCGCCACGCCCTGGTCGACGGCGGTCGGAGCGGCACCTTCAAGAAGGAGACCTGGCCGTTCCTGCGGGCCATGGCGGCGGCGAACGAGGCGATCGACCTCATCGTCGTGAGCCACATCGACTCCGACCACATCTCCGGGATCCTGTGGCTCGCGCATCTCGTGGAGGAGTGGGTGCGCTTCGACCACCAGACGGGCGCCGGGAACAACCCCGGCTTCGGCAAGCCCGGCACGCCCCGGCCGCCGGAGATCAAGAAGCTGTGGCACAACTCGTGGCGCGCGCAGCTCAGCGATCTCGCGGGGCCGATCGAGGCCTACCTGAGCCGCGTCGGCGACAGTCTCGAGCTGGCGACGGTCGACCGCTCGCGGGTGCCGCGCGCTGCGGTCGAGGCGATCGAGGCGGTCGAGAACCTGGCCGAGAGCATCCCCGAGGGCGTCGAGCTGCTGGAGACCATCGAGCACAAGACGCCGATCCCGCGCAACCAGAAGTTCGTGATGCTCAAGAGCCCGCTGCACGTCGAGAAGCTCGGCAAGACCCGGCTCACGGTGATCGGGCCCGGCGAGAAGCACCTCAGGCGGCTGCGCGAGGACTGGCGCAAGTGGCTGAGCACCGCGGCGCCGGACCCCGCCCCCGCGCCGCCCGGCAACGCGCTCGGCGGGTTCGACTTCGCGCGGGAGCGCGCCGAGGCCGAGCATCTGGTGAGCTCGCTCGTCGAGGCGGCCACGATCATTCAGGACACCGATCCCGACGCCGTCACGCCGCCGAACCGCGCGTCGATCACGCTGCTCGCCGAAGAGGACGGCCGGACGTGCCTGCTAACGGGGGATGCCGGTGAGCCCGAGCTGATCGACGGCCTTAAGGCGGCGGGCCGGATCGTGGACGGCCACTTCCGGTGCAACGTCGTGAAGGTCCAGCACCACGGCGCCACGGCCAATCTCAGCATCGAGTTCGCCGGGACCGTCCTCGCGGACCACTACGTGTTCTGCGCCGACGGCAACCACCACAACCCGGAGCCCGACGTCGTCAAGACGCTCACCGAGACGCGCAGCGCCGAGGACCCCGGACGGCCGTTCACGCTCTGGTTCAACTGCACGCCCGCGCGGACGCTGGAGACCAGGCGCGACGCGATGAAGGCCGCGATCGACGAGGCCAGGGCGGCCGCACGCCGGCACCCGGGGATCACCGTGAAGGTTCTCGAACGCCGCAAGCCGTTCTTCGAGCTCACCGTCTAGGAGGAGCCATGACCCGCATCCGCGAAGACGTCTGGACCGTCACCCGAGCGGAAGGCGACTGGCCGGCCGTGCTCGACGCCTACGAGAAGGGGGTCCGCATCCTGCTCGACCGGGACCCTGAGAACGGCAAGCCGTCCGAGCCGCTCGGGTGGCGCTTCCTGGCCGCCATGCACGGCATCGCGCTGGCCGACGGCACCACGCCGGACACCGGCAACCCGCTGTGGAGCAAATGCCAGCACGGGAGCTGGTACTTCCTGGCCTGGCACCGCATGTACCTGCGGGCGTTCGAGCTGGCCATCCAGGACGCTCCACACCAGGCACCGCTCGGCTCCGGCCAACGGCGGGCGGCGACTGCCCGACTTCGCGCCCAGCCTGATCGACGCGCTCAACGCCGACCGGTTCAGCACAGCCGACGGCATCAGCACGTTCGGCGGCGGCGAGCGGTCGACCCCGAGCTTCAACGGCGCGGAGCGCGGCCTGCTCGAGGGCACGCCCCACGGCGCCGTCCATCGGTTCGTCGGCGACGACTTCGACAGCCAGGGCAATCCCCTGCGGAGCGGGTGGATGGGGTCCTTCTTCACCGCCGGCCTGGACCCCGTTTTCTGGCTGCACCACGCCAACATCGACCGGCTGTGGCAGGTCTGGCTCGAGCTGGATCCCGCCAACCAGCATCCGGCGGGCGACCCGGCTTGGGGCGACACGGAGTTCTCGTTCCCCAAGGTCGGGGGCGGCGTCCACAAGTGGCGCGTCAAAGACGTGCTCACGACGGAGGCGATCGGCTACAAGTACGCGGACACCACCGCGCCGCCCGGCGTCACCCCGCCCGCGGCGTTGCCGGCCGATATCGCCCGGCCTTGATCGCCTGACCGTCTACGCCGGTACCGAGCCGGGGCGGAGGCGCCCGACGATCCGTTGCGCGCGCCGGCTATCTCCGCCGGGTCGACACGCAATGCGTGCGCGATCGAATCCTGCGGCTCACGGTCGAGCAGCATCGCGAACACCGGCAGGTCCTCGTCGTCGAGTTTCGCGACTGCTGCCTCGAATACGTCGCGAGGGATGGGCGGCATCACGACCTCGCCGTTCGCGACCCGGCGCATCGCATTCAGCAGCGAATGGACACGGCTCGGCCTTGTCCACGACGCCGTCGGCCTGCGCGGCACGCGCTGCCAGCGTCAGGGCCGGGCCCGCATACGCCGAGTAGATGATCACGGCCGGGGGCTATGGGCGACTCTTGATGCGCCGGCAATGCGAGAGCCCATCGTCGTGCGCGAGGTCGTAATCGAGCACAAGCACGTCGGGACGCAGGCCGTCGAGCTCGTGCGCGAGCTCGTGGGCGGTAGAGGCCACGGCTGCGACCGTCAGGTCCGGCTCGGATTGATGAGTCGGCGCAAACCGGCGAGCACGGCGGGTGATCATCCAGGAGTGCGACGCGAAGCATTCGCTGAAGTGTGGGCGCCTGCCTTGCCGGCGGCGATGGGGTGCCGACCGCACGTCGCCGTCGTGCAAGGTGCAGTTGACGGCGACTCGCGCCGCCCGCGGTCAGGGTTGCACGAGGCCGCGGCGGATCGCGTAGCGGGTGAGCTCGACGCGGTCGCGCATGCCGAGCTTCTCGAGGATGTTCGCCCGGTGGCGCTCGACGGTCTTCTTGCTGATGAAGAGCATCTCGGCGATCTCGTCGTTGGTGTGCGCCTCGGCGACGAGCTTGACGATCTCCTCCTCGCGCGGTGTCAGCAGCTCGTTGTGCAGCGCCTCGCCGGCGCGCGCGCGGTCGAGGTACTCGCGCATGAGCGCGCGTACGGCGCCTGGGTAGAGGAACGGCTCGCCGCGCATCGCGGCGCGGCAGGCCTCGACGAGGTCGCGGTCGACGGCGCTCTTGAGCACGTAGCCGGAGGCGCCGGCGCGGATCGCCTCGAACAGGTACTGCTCGTTGTCGTGCATCGAGAGCATGAGCACGCGCACGTCTGGCTTGCGGTGCGTGATCTCGCGCGCGGCCTGCAAGTCCCGTCTTGCGCGGCATCGAGATGTCGAGGATCGCCAGGTGGATCTCGTCCGAGAGTGCCCGCTCGACGGCCTCGTCGCCGTCGGTCGCCTCCGCGACGACCTCGAGGTCGGGTTGGGCGTCGAGCACCATTCGCAGTCCGCGCAGCACGATCGGATGGTCGTCGGCGACGAGGATGCGGGTCTTCAGTGGGGTTGTCATGCGGTTCTCGGTTCGAGGGGTATCGACAGCTGGACCTCGGTGCCGCCGGCCGCCGGTTCCCCGATGGTGAGTTCGGCTCCGATGAGCATGGCGCGTTCGCGCATGCCGCGGATCCCGTGCGAGGACCGGAAGGCGTCCCGGTGGGAGTCCGCGCGCCGTCATCGCGAACGGTCAGGACTGACGTGCTCGTTCGTCTGCTCGAGGTGGAGCTGCACCTCGGTCGCGTCGGCGTGCCGGGCGACGTTCGTGAGCGCCTCCTGTGCGATGCGGTAGACGACCAGTTCTTGCTCCTGCGGAGAGCGGTAGCGCAGGCTCCAGGCGCCGCTCGATCCGTAGTTCTGCCTGCTCGCCGATGGCAGCCGCCAGCGCAGCGAGCGCGCTTTCCAGCCCGAGATCCTCGAGCGCTTCGGGGCGAAGACGGCGTGCGATCCGGCGCACCTCCTCGGTGCCCTGGCGAGCGGTCTCGCGGAGCTCGTCGAGTTGGTCTCTGGAGCTCGTCCGGGATCCTCCCGGCCAGTCCCTCCACCTGCAGCATGACGCCGGTGAGTGTCTGGCCGACCTCGTCGTGCAGCTCGCGCGCGATCCGCTGGCGCTCGCCCTCCTGAACGAGCAGCGCCCGGCGAGCGCTGTCGCGCCGCTCGGACTCCAGCCGGTCGAGCATCTCGTTGAAGGTCTGCGCCAAGCGCGGCGATCGCCGGCCCGCCGCTCGACGCGCACGCGCTTGCCGGGGGAGAGCGGATCGTGCCCGCGCATGGTCTCGACGAGCTCGTCGAGCGGCCGGAACGCCGGCCGCAGCAGCGCCAGATTGAGCGTGAGCAGGGCAGACGAGGCCCACCGCGAGCACGACCAGCTCGATCGCCGCGGGCGGCACCGACACCGTCACCGGCGCGAAGACCAGCGCCAGGAACGCGAGCACCAGCACCGCTGCGTTAGTGCCGAACACCCGCCAGAACAGCGGCAGCGAGTTCAGCCGCGTGCGCATGGATCAAGCTTCCCACGCGCGTGGCGGGCAGCGAGGGTGTCCTGATCGAGCTGACTTGCAGTCCCGCCCCCATAGATGTCGGGCGTGCCTGCGCGACCAGGCTGGGTGTCATGGACGATCCCCGCAATCAGGCTCGCGCACGACTCGCTTCGCGCTGCTATCGGCAGCGGAGCGTATCCAGCAGGGCGCCGGCAATCGAGCATGCGCCGCGTTCCTTCCGGCCGCCCTTGAGTGCATCGAGCGGATCGCTATACGCCCTCAGTCGCGGATGCGATTCCGCCGCGCATGCCCTCATCCCGCCCGGTGACCTCCACGAGAGCATCTCATGGCGGTATGCGCGAGCTGCGGCCGATTGGCCCGGAGCCGTCGACGGGGCCGGACCGTCACACGAGAGGCAGGCCCAATTGCTGGCCTCGATCCACGACACTGCCGCGGCGCTGCGAACCGCAGCCGCATGTTGTGCGCGGACGAGCCATCTCGTAGCCGAGACGATGGAGGCACCGGCGAGCATGCCCGGCCGGAAGCACCGAACCGCGCCGCCGAAGGCCGCGTGACGATGGCGGTGCGCGGCATGACCGTCTCGTCCGCCCGCACGCCGCGACTCGCGCACCGGACAACGAGCTCTATGATCGCGGCTGCGATCTCGTCGAGGCGGCGACGGCCATCCGCCGGGTGGCCGACGCCCCGGAGGCTACGCGAGCGATCCCCGCCGTTCTCGGCTGCATCGAAGCGGCCCTGCGTGAGTTGCTCTGGGCAGCAGCCGATCTGGAGCAGACGACCGCACGGACTGTCGAGCAGAGCTCGGGCTCCACGGACCCGGGGGCGAGACGGAGATCCGAGCGCATGCGACTCGGCTATGCGCACCTTCAGACCGCTCTCGCCGACGCCGAGCGCGCGGCGGCCGCGGCTCGCCCGTTAGCCGGCCGCGCGATGGCAGCCGCCGATGGCCACTGTTTCGACGATGACCGTTCCGAGGGCGGGCGCCCGGCACGAGTCAGCCGCGAGACGGGTCAGCCGTGAAACGGACGCTCGACGTCCCACGTCCAGGTAGCCGGAGGGTCGCTCGCCGGAAACGAGAACTCGCCCATCTCCTCAACCGTTGGCCGCGTCGACGCCGATCCCTCGATGGCGACCTCTCGATGGCTCTATGCGGGCGATTCCGGGTCGGGATCGCGTCGTTCGGACATGCTGGCAAGTCTAGATTCGCCAGTAGCTCTCGCAATGGGGTCGGCGCCCACGGATCTCCGCTTCTACTGCCTACCCCGGCGCGATGTGAGGTGCGCTGCCCATGGTTACAGGCGGCGCACCGGGCGATCGTAGAGGCATGCAGCGGAACCTCACCAAGGTGCGCGCGCTCCTGAGGCGCCTCGCCGGACCCACGTATCCGTTACCGCACCGGGGACTGGGGGTCTGCGAGCGCTGCGGCTCCCACTTCGTGAATCCGGTGTCGTGGCACGAACTCGGCGAGACGGACTGGTGGATCCGTCTCCGGTGCGGCGAGTGTGGCTTCATGCGCGAGGTCGAGGTGACCAATCAGGAGGCGCAGCGGTTCGAACGCGAACTCGACCGCGGCGTGAAGAAGATCGCCGCAGAGTTCGCGCGCCTCGACCGGAAGCGCATGATCACCGACTCCGACACGATCGCGGCGGCGCTCCAACACGACCTCATCGACCCCGGTGACTTCTGTCGATGAACGAGGACCGTGCTCGGCTCGGTGTCGCGCCCTTCGCCGCCAGCGCACCTCTGCCCGTCCTCGTCGTACCGCCCGGGGCGCGCCCGGCCAGGCACAACGGGGCCAGACGGATCCGACCGCGACGCGCTCACTGGATCACGCAGGACCGCGGGTTCACCGAAGGAGGAACTCATGAACGACCGAACGAAGACCCAAGGCGCTGTTGGACAACAGCACATCGGGCGCTTCAGCGAGGGAATCGAGCAGCGCCCACACCACGAGCTGCGCAGGGGACGCTTCAGCGAAGGAATCGAGCAACTCCCGCGAGCGCCGAGCAAGCTCCGCCGCGGGAGCTTCGCAACGGGATACGACGAGGTTAGGTAGCAGAGCACTCCGGATTGGCCCGAGCCGCGCGAGCCGAGCGCGAGGAGGTAGCGGTCATCAGCGAACTCCTCGAAGCGGTCCGGCTCGTGTCTGTACCACCGGCGCAGCTGCGTGCTGGGCGCGAGCTCGCGCCCCCACTCGTCGACGGCGGCCCGCTCGCGTGTGATGCCTCGGGGCCAGATGCCGTCGATGAGGACCCGGTAGCCGTCGCCTGCGCTTGGCCCTGACCGACATGGGGTCACGCAGCGTTGGCGAGGAGATGCATCGCGCCGGCGCTGACGTCGAGCACGGTTAGGCTGCGGTCGCGGCCGTTCGGGAGGCCGACGTGGACGACATCGCCGGTCCGGGCGCCGACGAGCGCCTTCCCGACGGGCGACCCGAGGGACACCTCGTGTGCCCCGGACTCAGACGTGCGTCGTCCGACCAGCCGGTACTTCGTCGTGCGGCCGGCTTCGTCGGCCACCTCGACGGTCGAGCCCAGCCCGGCTGCGCCGTCGAACGCGGCGTCGTCGTCGAGCACGGTCGCGCATCGGACGAGATCCTCGAGCTGAGCGATCCGCGCGCGGTCGATCGCCGCCTCCTCCAGCACGGCGAGCCGATCGTCGTCGTCGCTGGTGGTGCCATGCGTCCGGACATCATGAAGCCGCTGCGCCAGCTCGCTGCGATGCGCTGCGCGCAAGCTCTCGAGCTCGCGCACGAGCGCGGCGTACTCAGCGCGTGACATGACGGCACCCGTCGGCGGGACCTCGCGCGAAGTGGGCATGGCGATGCGATGTGCGTCCATGCCGGACACCATCGCCGCGCCGCGCGATGCCGGCGATGAGGTCGCAACCGCATCTTGCCGCTTCCAGCGCTCCATGCGCATCGTCATCGACCGCGGCATGGGCTCCTGACGAGCAGCGAATGGACTGCGCACCCAATGGGCTGTACCACGAGCCGGCGGCACGCTGTGGCCTCAGTCGTCGAACGTCGAGAAAGGGGTCCTGTGTTCTACCGCGAGCTCACGGCAGGCGGGCGAGGCGTCTCGTGAGCATCCTCGTGTGGGCCATGGTCGGCATCGCGGTCTGGCACTTCGCGGTGCTGGTTCCCGACCGTTTCTGGGGCGGCATCATCGGCGCGTTCCTGGCCGCCTTGCTCGGCGCTCTGGCTTCCGGATACGTGCTGCCGGTTCCCGGGATCCCGGTCGACAATCCGCCCGGATGGAGCGAGGCCCTGTGGCCGGTCCCCGGCTCGCTCCTGGCGCTGACCGCGTCCTACTTCTACGGGGCTCGCCTCGAGCGCTTGGCGGGTGAGGACGATCGCTGAGCACTCACTCTTCGGTCTCCCGCACGGGCTTGATCGCGACGCAGCAGCGCCCAGGCCCCGGTTCGAGCACGGCCTCGACGTCGGCGTCAAGGCCCGTCAGGATCGATCCGAGCAGGCTGAGGTTCATGTCGCAGACGACCTCGGGGTGGCTTTGGGCGACGGCGTGGAAGGGGCAGTTGCGCAGGCGGACGACGCCGGCGTCGTCCTCGTAAGGCTCGTAGCCGCGCTCGCGCAGCAGTCGCTCAACGTCGAGCTGTGCGGGCGCGGTGGCGGCGATCTCGCGGCCGAGCGCCTCGGCGGCGCCGCGCAGGGCACGCCGCGTTGTCCCGTCCTCGTCATGCGCCGCGGCGTGCGCGAGCAGTCGCGCCGCGAGACCGTAGTCGCGCGGGGGAACGCTGACCGCCAGTTCACGGTCGGAGCGCTCGTAGAGCTTCGCGGGCCGTCCCGCGCCCGGGCCCGTTCGGCCCGATCGCCTCGCGTAGGCGACCGACAGCAGCCCCTCCTTGGCCAGGCGGTCGAGGTGGTAGGCGGCGAGCGTGCGCCCGATGCCGAGCGCATCCGCCACCTCGTCGCGGCCGACCTGGCGCCCTTGCGCGGCGACGTAGTCGTACGCGCGGCGGCGAGTGGGATCGCCGAGCGCGCCCAGCGCACCGACGGATTCCAGCGGATCGTCCATACGGTCAGTCTAACGACAAGATCGATTGACATTAGGCTAGATTCGCGGCATCTTCTACCTACATCCATTGTCTATAGAAGGGAAGGGCACCATGGAAGCCTCCGCACTTCACGAGGGAACCGCGAGTCGCTCGACCTCGGCGCTTGCCGTGCTGAGAGGGCGCGAGGCCGGCTACCAGGCGTTCGCACTGCTGCGGATCGCGTTCGCCGTCGCGCCGATCGCCTTCGGCGTGGACAAGTTCTTCAACGTGATGGTCGACTGGCCGATCTACCTCGCCCCGTGGATCAACGACATCGCGCCCGGGTCGGGCCAGGACTTCATGTACCTCGTCGGCGGCGTCGAGATCCTGGCCGGCGTGCTGGTGGCGCTCAAGCCGCGCTACGGCGCGCCGGTGGTGGCGGCATGGCTGGCCGGGATCATCTTCAACCTGCTCACCGCGTCGGGCTTCTACGACGTGGCCCTGCGCGACTTCGGACTGCTGCTCGGCGCGCTCACGCTGGCGCGGCTGGCGCTGTCGTACGACCCGCCGCTCAAGCGCAACCGGTCCTGACGGGCGCGATGTCCGTTCCTGCGGCGCAGTCGGGGCTCGCCCTCGTCGATGACGGCGAAGCCCCGGCGCGACGGATCGACCACGACGCGCTGCAACAGGCCGTCGGCGACGTGCTGCGCGCGCTCGGCGCCGACGTCGGCGCCGACGGCCTGCGCGAGACGCCGCGCCGCGTTGCCGAGGCGTACGCGGAGCTGCTGACGCCGCCGACGTTCCGGGCGACCACGTTCCCGAACGACGACGGCTACGAGGGGCTGATCGTCGCGCAGGCGATCCCGTTCCACTCGCTGTGCATGCATCACCTGCTGCCGTTCCGCGGGCTAGCGCACGTCGGCTACTTGCCGGGAGAGCGGATCATCGGGCTGAGCAAGCTCGCGCGGGTGGTCGAGCGGTTCGCCCGGGACTTGCAGATACAGGAGCGCCTGACCGGGCAGATCGCCGACTGGCTGCAGGACGAGCTGGTGCCCGCGGGCGTCGGCGTCGTGCTGGAGGCCGAGCACATGTGCATGTCGCTGCGCGGCGTCCAGCAACCGGGTGCACGGACTGTCACCTCGGCGCTGCGCGGCGCGATCCGCGACGACCAGCAAACCCGCCAGGAGTTCCTGGCCCTGACCACAAGGACTTCCCATGACCGCTGACCACACGTTCGTGATCGTCGGCGCCAGCCTGGCTGGCGCCAAGGCAGCCGAGACCCTCCGCCACGAAGGGTTCGAGGGGCGCGTGGTGCTCGTCGGCACCGAGGACGAGCGCCCGTACGAGCGCCCGCCGCTGTCGAAGGACTACCTGCGCGGCGAGGCCGGACGCGACCGCGTCTACGTGCACGGCGAGGGCTTCTACGCCGAGCACGAGATCGAGCTGCGGCTCGGCCGCACAGCGGTCGACATGAACGCGTCGCTGCAGGAGGTGGCGCTCGACGACGGCGAGCGGCTGCGCTACGACCGGCTGCTGCTGGCCACCGGCGCCGCGCCGCGCCGGCTCGCGGTCCCCGGCGCGGACCTCGACGGCGTGCATTACCTGCGCACCGTGGCGGACGCCGACGGGCTGCGCGAACGGCTCGACCGCGGCGGCGCGGTCGTCGTTGTCGGCGCCGGCTGGATCGGCGCCGAGGTCGCCGCCTCGGCGAGGCAGCGCGGACTCGACGTCACCCTCATCGCCCCCGATCAGGTCCCGCTGGAGCGGGTCCTGGGCCGCGAGGTAGGCGGCGTTTACCGCGACATCCACACCGAGCACGGCGTCCAGATGCTCATGGGCGCCAGGGTCGAGGCCTTCGAAGGGGACGGGGCCGTCGACCGTGTCCGCACCAGCCGCGGGCGACATGTCGAGTGCGACTTCGTAGTCGTGGGAATCGGCGTGCAGCCGCGCACGCAGCTCGCCGCGCGGGCCGGCCTTTCGATCGGCGACGGCATCCTCGTCGACGAGCATCTGCAGACCACCGCGCCCGGCGTGTTCGCCGCCGGCGACGTCGCCGGCGCCCAACACCCGTTCTACCGCGAGCGGATCCGGGTCGAGCACTGGGCCAACGCTCTCCGCCAGGGGCCGGTCGCCGCGCGCAACATGCTCGGCGCCGGGGAGGCCTACGACGGCTTGCCGTACTTCTTCTCCGACCAGTACGAGGTCGGGATGGAGTACTCGGGCTTCGCTCGCAGCTGGGACCGCGTCGTCTTCCGCGGCGACCCCGCGAGCCGGGAGTTCATCGCCTTCTGGCTTGCTGGCGACCGCGTGCAGGCCGGCATGAATGTCGGCGTGTGGGACGTCGTGGACCCTATCCAGCGGCTGATCGGGGACCGCGTGGCCGTCGACGACTGGCGCCTGTCAGACCCCGACGTGCCGCTCGAGCAGCTGGTTCCCATCGAGGGAGGCGCAGCCGCATGAACCGCCTCGAGCAACTTCAGAACGCGGGCGTCTCGATCTGGCTCGACACGCTGTCACGCGAGCTGCTCGACAGCGGCGCCTTCGCGGCGTTGATCGCCGACAGCGCCGTCACGGGCGCCACGTCGAACCCGACGATCTTCGCCAAGGCGATAACCGGCTCGGACCGCTATGACGACCAGCTCCGCGCGGCTGTCGCCGCCGGTGTCCGTGATCCGCAGGAGCTGTTCTTCTGCCTCGCACTCGAGGACGTCCGCCGCGCGGCCGATCTCCTGCGCCCGGCGCACGACGCAAGCGGCGGGCGCGACGGGTTCGTCTCCTTCGAGTGCACTCCCGACCTCGCCCACGACACCGCGGCGACCGTCGAGCAAGCCGTGGAGCTGTGGGGCCGGCTCGCACGTCCGAACGTGATGATCAAGGTGCCCGCGGCGGAGGCCGGGGTGCCCGCGATCGAGGAGCTGACCGCCCGCGGGATCAACGTCAACGTCACGCTGCTGTTCTCCCTCGCGCGCTACGAGCAGGTCATCGACGCCTACCTCACGGGCCTCGAACGGCGCGTGAGCGGCGGGCGCCCGATCGATGCGATCGCCTCGGTGGCCTCGTTCTTCGTCTCGCGCGTCGACACGAAGACCGACGTTCAGCTCCCTGATGGCTCCGACCTGCGCGGCCGCGTCGCGATCGCCAACGCCCGACTCGCATACACCCGCTACTGCGACCGTTTCTCCGACGGGCGCTGGCGCGCCCTGCGCGACGCCGGCGGGCACCCTCAGCGACCGCTGTGGGCGAGCACCGCCACCAAGGACCCGGCCTATTCCGATGTGCTCTACGTCGAAGAGCTGATCAATGCCGACGTCATCAACACCATGCCCGAGGCCACCCTGCGTGCCTTCGCCGACCACGGCGACGTCACGCGCGCGTTCGACCCGAGCTCCACTGCGGCCGAGGAGACACTCCGACGCGCCGCGGACGCGGGCATCGACCTGACCGCCGTCACGACTGCGCTGGAACGCGAAGGCGTCCGCTCCTTCTGTGACTCCTACCGCGACCTGCTCGACTGCATCGACACCAAGCTGCAGGCCACCGTCGACCACCCTCCACGTCTCGCGGAGCGCCGCTGACCGCGCTGCGCTCGAAATGCGGCGCCGACCCCATGGCTCAGAGCCGCCATGGCGAGCAACGTGTCAGCTATGACCGACCGACTCGCCACCGAGCGCTGGATCGACGAAGGCGGTCATCTCGCACCCGAAGCTGTGATCGATCGCGAGCTGCGCGCCACCGATCATCGCCGCGGTGCACGGCGACGCGGTCGGGACCGCGCGCGCGTGCTGATCGCCGGCGGCGGGGTCGCGGGGCTCGAGACGCTGCTCGCACTGCGTTCACTGGCCGGCGATCGCGTCGACATCACGCTCGTCACGCCCGAGCGGCGGTTCGTCAACCGCTCGATGGCCGTCGCCCAGCTGTTCGGGGCCTCGCTCGCGCGTAGCGTCAGGATGCAGGACGTCACGGACGACTACGGCGCTCGCTGGCATCGCGGCAACGTCGCTCGCGTCGAGCACGAACAGCGGTCCGTCGTCATGCAGGATGGCGACGAGCTGGGCTATGACCTGCTGGTACTCGCGCTCGGGGCCCGACGCGGTCGGCAGTCGCACCCACAAGACGTGCTGACGTTTCGCTTCGGCCGCTATGGGGCTGGCTACCGACAGCTCCTTGGCCACCTCCGCGAAGGCCGGATCGGCAGGTTGGCGTTCGTCAGGCCGGCCGGGCCGACCTGGACGCTGCCGCTGTACGCCCTGGCATTGATGACCGCGGCCGAGTGCGCCGCACACGACCGGACCGAGGTCAAGCTGAGCCTGATCACGCCCGAGGCGCAGCCGCTCGCGATCTTCGGCGCTCAGGCCAGCGCCGCAGTCCGTGGACTCCTCGAACAAGCCGGTGTGGCACTGCACACGAGCAGCCTCGTCGCAGCCCGGCACCCGGGATGGCTGGACCTCGCTCCCGGCGACCGGGGAATACCCGCCGATCGCATCGTCGTCGAGCCGCGCCTGGTAGGCCCTCGCATTAGCGGCATCCCCTGCCGACGCGACGGGTTTCTCCAGACCGACCGTCACGGCCGGCTGCCCGGGCTCGACGGCGTATTCGCCGCCGGAGACGCGACGACCTTCCCGATCAAGCAGGGCGGCCTCGCCGCCCAACAGGCCGACGCGGTCGCCGAGGCGATTGCGGCCAGGGTCGGCGTCGACATCGATCCGCAGCCGTTCCGGCCCGTCCTGCGCGGCGTGCTGTCCACCGGCGCCGCGTCGCGCTATCTCCGCGCCGACATCAGCGGCGGCGCCGGCGACGACTCCACCATCTCGACCGAGCCCTTGTGGTGGCCACCGAACAAGCTCTGCGGCCGCTACCTTGCGCCCTACCTCAGCCGCCCGACCGACGACGGCGGCGACGGCATGCGTCCCCGGCAGGACGGCATCCCCGTCGAGATCGCGCTCGACCATGTCAGCGAGCTCGCGGACGTACGGCCCACCCCGGGTCGCCGGCCGAGCATCGCCGAGCATCCGCTCGAAAGGAGCGCATCATGACCAGCCCACACGGCGCCGCATCCAACGCGGGTCCGACGAACTACAACCCGGCGATCCAGCGACTCCTGTTCGTCTCCGACGCCGCTGTCGCCGACGTCGACGAGCTGCCGCCCGCGGTGCGCACCATCATCGACGCCGCGAGCGAGATCTACGTCCTCACGCCGACGCTTCCAGGGCGACTCGCCTGGCTCGCCGACGACGTCGATCGATTCCGGCACTACGCTGACGAGCGCCTCGACGCGGTCCTGAGCCACATGCACGCGATCGGCGCCGACGCCGGCGGCGCAGCAGCCCGTGGCAGCGTCCTGACGGTCATCGCGGACGCTGCCACCGAGTTCGAGCCGGACCACATCCTGGTCGCCCTGCACGTCTCAGATCACGCCATCTGGCAGGAGCGGCGGCTCATCGAGCACGTCGAAAAGCGCTTCCGGCTACCGGTCACGACGTTCGCGGTCGACCCCGCCGGACACACTCCGAGCGCCGATGGCTCGCTGCTGCTCTGCTACGACGGATCCGATGACGCCAAGCATGCGATCGAGTTCGCAGGCCGCCTGCTCGGCGGGCGGGATGCGCTCGTCGTGACCGTCTGGCAACCGACGCCCGCCCTCGGCAGCTTCGCATTCGCCGGCGCGACCGACAGCATGTTCCCCTTCGTCGAAGCCGATCGCGCCGCCGCCGAACTCGGCGGCCGCGTCGCCGACGACGGCGTCCGCATCGCGGAGCAGGCGGGCCTGCACGCCGAGCCGGTCGCCGTCGAGGCCACCGGACCGGTGTGGAAGACGATCGTCGAGATCGCCGACCGCCACGACGCAGCCACGATCGTCCTGGGCTCCCGCGGACTGACCGGTCTGCAGTCGATGCTGCTAGGCAGCGTCTCGAACGCGGTCGTGCATCACGCCGACCGACCGACGCTCGTCATCCGGCGGCCCGGTGAACCGCAGCGTTGATGCGATCGCTGGCGCGGGATCGTGCTGCTCCCGATTCCTCGCTGCGCGAGGCTAGAACGCTGTGCGGCTGCTCACCGTCGGCGCGCGGGCACGACTCGCCTGAAGCGCTGGCCGAGCCGTCGCCGGACATTTGCCGCGTTTAGGCACTCGCGGTGCTGTTGGCTCCGCACCGCGCGCTCGGACTGCGCCTTGATGACGCGAAAACCCTCTGATAGCAGGCGGTTCTCAGATGGCGAGACCCGGACTCGAACCGGGGACACCACGATTTTCAGTCATGACGTCGAGACCGTACGAAGACACGCAATCCCTGGAAACAAGCGGTTCCGGCGCAACGACCGCTCGACGGCGAAGTCGCCAATTTGCAGGTTTATCGCCGCAATTCAGGGGATGGCTGGACTCACATCCCCTCTTTGAGCGCGCCGTTGCTAGGCGGTCTGCTTGGTCGGCTCCTCGAGGAGCGCGAATCCGCTCCGCATGAACTCGGCGGCGGTTGCCTGCACGCACGAAAGGAGGAGCGCAGCGGTAGTGGGGGAGGTGACCGGCGCGGTGTCCGAGTTGCATGGAAGGCGATCGCGGCGGCACGACTGCTGTTTCTACGGATGCAGGAGCGAGGTGGGACCCGATCGCGCGCCGGCGGACAACTGGTCGTCGTCCAACCCAGGCGCCTCGGCGCGCCCGCCTCACGTGAGCGTCGCAGCGTTCACCGGCACGGCGTGCCCGTGCAGATCGGCGGGACCGAGTGGCTCGGAGTTGAGCCACCCGGTCGCTTGTCGAGGGAGGGTTGGAAGACGCTCAGCTACCGAAGCTCGCGGAACGCCGCCCGCATCTCGGTGGTGAAGAGGTCCGGCTCCTCCCAGGCGGCGAAGTGGCCGCCCTTGTCGACCTCGTTGAAGTAGGCGAGGTCGGGGTAGACCGCCTCGACCCAGCTGCGCGGGGAAGCCCAGATCTCGCCGGGGAACGTCGTGAAGCCGACCGGAACCGAGACCGGCGGGGGAGGCTGGCCGCTCGCAAGCGCTGCGGCCAGCGCTCGTGCGTCCTCCCAGTAGGACCGGGCCGCCGAGGCGGCGGTGCCGGTCAGCCAGTACAGCGTGATGTTGTCGAGGATGGTGTCGCGGGTGAGATTGCCGACGGGCTCGCCGTCGACGAACGCGCGGGAGATCTTGTAGTAGCTGTCCGTGTCGTGGTCGAGCAGCCAGGCCGCCAGCGCGACCGGTGAGTCCAGCAGCGCGTAGCCGATCGTCTGCGGCCGCGTTGCCATCTCCAGGAAGTAGCCGAAGCCGTCCTGCCGGAACGTCGCGACCGCCTCCGCCGCTACGCGTTCCTGCTCGGATTCCTTGGGCAGGTGATCGCCGATCGCGAGCACCGCGGTCAGCAGGTTCAGGTGATAGCCGGCCAACCCCTCGACCGCCTGGCGGCCCATCAGGTCCGTGACGAGCGCACCGACGTCGCCGCCCTGGGCGACGTAGCGGGTGTAGCCGAGGCGGTGCATCAGCTCCGCCCACGCGCGTGCGGTGCGGGCGGCGTCCCAGCCGAGCTCGGCCGGCTCGCCCGAGAAGCCGTAGCCGGGCAGCGACGGCAGCACCAGGTCGAACGCGTCGTCGGCGCTGCCGCCGTGCGCGGTCGGGTCCGTGAGCGGGCCGACGGTCTCCAGCAGCTCGATCACCGAGCCGGGCCAGCCGTGCGTCATGATCAGCGGCAGCGCGTTCTCATGCCGCGACCTGACGTGGATGAAGTGGATCTCGACCCCGTCGATCTCGGTCGTGAACTGCGGCAGCGCGTTCAGCCTCGCCTCGCACCTGCTCCAGTCGTACTCGGTCGTCCAGTAGCGGGCGAGCTCCCGCATCGTCGCGAACTGCACGCCCTGCGACCGGTCGTCGACGAGCTCCTTGGAGGGCCACCGCGTCGCTTCGATGCGGCGATGCAGCTCAGCGAGCTGCTCCTCCGGAACCTCGATCTGAAACGGGCGGACGGCTGTTGCTTCAGCGGTAGCGGACATACGTCGCTCCTCTGTTCGTTTTCAAGTCCTCAGCGGGCGGAAGCCCACGCGGACCTCGTCTGTGAACAGCTCCGGCTCTTCCCAGGCGGCGAAGTGACCGCCTCGGTCGACCTCGTTGAAGTAGATGAGGTTGGGGTAGGCCTCCTCGGCCCAGCTCCGGGGCGCCTGGTACTGCTCGCCGGGGAAGACCGTCACGGCAACCGGGATGTTCACGCCCTTGGCGTTGAAGAAGCCGCCCTTGTACTCCCAGTAGAGGCGAGACGCGGAGACCCCTGTGTTCGTCAGCCAGTAGAGCGTGATGTTGTCGAGGACCTCGTCCCGCGTCAGCTCGCCCGTCGCACTCTCGGTCCGCTCCAGTGCCTCGGCGACCGCCACGGCCGGCTGGCCGTCGGCATCGTTGTGGTCGAGCAGCCAGGCGGCAAGGCCGACGGGTGAGTCCGCGATGCCGTACAGGGTCTGCGGGCGCGCCGCCATCATCTTGGCGTACTCGACCTGGCCGTATGTCCTGATCAGCCCGTCGTACGCGCGGTGTTCCTCGGCCGAGAGACCGGGTGGCGGCGGGTCGCCGGCCAGGGTGGCCTTGTCGACGTCGGCCGGGACCGTGGCGGGCATGTTCGTGTGGATCGCGAGCAATCCCGCCGGTGCCTGGACGCCCATCTGGTCGACCACGAACGCGCCCCAGTCGCCGCCCTGAGCGACGTACCTGGTGTAGCCGAGCCGCTTCATCAGCTCCGCCCACGCGCGCCCCATGCGCTCCGGGCCCCAGCCCGTGCCCGTCGGCTTGCCCGAGAACCCGTACCCCGGCATCGACGGGATCACCACATGGAAGGCGTCGCCCGCGCTCGCGCCATACGCCGTCGGATCGGTCAGCCGACCGATGATCTTCAGCTGCTCGATGATCGAGCCGGGCCATCCATGGTTGACGACGAGCGGCAGCGCGTCCTCGCGCTGCGAGCGAACGTGGATGAAGTGGATGTCGAGCCCGTCGATCTCGGTGATGAACTGAGGCAAAGCGTTCAGCTCGGCCTCACACCTGCGCCAGTCGTAGTCGGTCGCCCAGTAGCGCGCGAGCTTCTGCATGGTCGCCAGCGGCACGCCCTGCGAGTCATCGGGGACGGTCTCCTTCTCGGGCCAGCGCGTGGCCGCGATGCGTGCACGCAGGTCCTCGAGGTCCGCCTCGGGCGTCTCGATCGTGAACGGACGGATCGCTGTGGCGTCCGCTGACTTTTCGACCGTGACAGTCATGCGGGTCCTCCCTTGTTGCGGACCGTGGGCTTGCGAGTTGCGGTCCGGCCCGTGGCGCGACCCCGGCCGGGGGTGTTCAGCGGACTTGACTTCCGGCCGCTCCGGCGCGAGCGTAAGCATGCACCGCAGCCATGCGCGGCGAACCACGCCACCACCACGACGCAACCCGATCCGTGCTAGCCACAGGCTGCCCGGGGCCGCGGCAACCTTCATCGAAGCTATGGCGCGGGAGTGGCGCTGTAAATGGTTCGCTCAGGCCCTCTTTGGGCGCAGAAGGGGTCCGATCGAACTACTCGCCAGCGTCGGCCCTGGCCGCTCTCGGCCGTTGCGGCGATTTGGGATCCGGCCGTGAGCCGGGCTGACGCTCGGAAGGCTCAGATGCCAGCCGAGGACAATCCCGCCGCCGCGGAGCGTCGACCGCCGATTACCGTCGTGCTGGTCGACGACGAGCCGCTGATCCGCGTGGCACTCACGCAGGCGCTATCGAGCAGCGGGCTTGACCTCGTCGGCGAGGCCGCAACCGGAGAGGACGCGATCGAACTCGTGGTCGACGTGCGCCCGGATGTCGTACTGATGGATCTGCACCTCCCCGGAATGTCGGGAGTGCACACGATCGAACAGCTCGGACTGCTCGCGCCCACTTCGCGCGTGCTGGTCCTCACCCGTAGCGAACAGAACCGCGTCGTCGAAGCGATCATCGCCGGCGCCCGCGGCTACATACTCAAGAGCGCGCCGGTCGAGGCGATCATCAGCGCCGTCAAAGTCACGGCCGCCGGAGAATCGGTGCTGTCCTCGAAGATCGCCGGGAAGCTCCTGCAGCACATTCGCGAACTGGACATCCCCGTCAAGACCAGCGCCATCGCCGCGGTTGCCATCCGCACTGCCCTGACCGACCGCGAGCTTGAGATCTTCAAGCAACTCGCTAGCGGCAAGAGCAACAACGAGATCGCACGAGACCTCTCCCTGAGCCCGAACACCGTCGCCAACCACGTCGCCGGGATCCTCGCCAAGCTTCACGTCGAGAACCGCATCCAAGCAGCCGTTGAGGCCGTACGAAGCGGCATCTCCTAACGATGTCGAATCCAGCCGTGCTCGTCGCGAGGGGCTGCGGAAACTGCACGTCAGCGAGACGCGCCGCACTGCCCTGCGCCGGGTCGCTCGCGCGATGGAAATGCCGGCGGCGCGGCCAAAGCGGGACATCATCTGGAGCGGCCACGACCCTCTATTTCGCCAGAAGCAGGGCACTGGCCATGCCGGCATCCACTGGAACCGGCGAGCAGCCGGTCGTGTGCTCGCGCGCGCGCTTCCGCCCACATGCGAGCACCCGAGTGCCGGTCCCCGACGCGCCCGCAAGCGACGACGACCAGGAGCGCAGGGGGACGCCTGCTTCTTGGCAAAGGAGCAGTCCTGGCGCACCGCTTGGCGCACCCGCTCGCTGCTGAGTCGGACGAATCTATGAGCAGCGGCCGATACGCCGACGCGGGCCACCGCGCTGCTGCTCCTTCGATAGGGCGGGCGTCTCCGCCAGCCTTGGAACTCACGCCGGCTCGGGACGAGTCACGGGGTGTCTCGGTAACCCGCGCCGGTCGTCCAGCGATTACGCGGAATTGCCGGGAGTTCAGCCGGCCATCCCCTTTTCATCCCCTTTTTGCGGATGCGCTCCGACACGCCGGAAAGAATGAGATCCAGCAGCTATCGGGCTTTGCGGGGTATGGCGAGACCCGGACTCGAACCGGGGACACCACGATTTTCAGTCGTGCGCGTCGGAGCGGCCTGAGGTGTCCAAATCCCTGCTAGTTACGTGGTTTCCGCCGGTGTGCGGCGATTGCAACATGTTCGCAGTTTGCGGATGTTTATCGCCGTTTGTGGGAATGGCTGGCGCCTCAGGCCCAGATTTGGGACCCGCGCCGTGTGGGCTGCATCCGGATCCGAACATGCGCGTGGATTCGCGCCGTGCGGGCTACGTCGGAGGTCGGCGTTTGGCACGGATCGCGTTGGGCGGCAGCGCTCGCTTCTCCGCAAAGGCGGGTACGAACGCGGCGTCGGCGCCGGCGAATGTTTCTCCCGAGCAGGCGTGACCTCCCGGACCGCGAAGACGCCCGCCCATCAAAGGAGCAGCGGGCATCTCGCCCCGTATCGTGCATCGGCTGCTGCTCGTATTCGTCCAACTGGGCAGCGCTCGACCGCGCCAAGCGGTGCGCCACGACTGCCCCTTTGCCAAGAAGCGGCAGTCTCCGCCTTCGCTCCTGGTCGTCGTCCCACAGCGAGCGTCTGGTCGCGCTACTGCTTGCGTGGTGGGCAGTCGCGCGCAGTGCGGTGTGGCGGCGCGCTAGGTTCTGGGGGCGACTACGTTTGCGAGCGGCCCTACCTCGAGCGCTATCGCGGATTCGCTCGCTGCGGGGACCGGCATTCCAAGCTTGCGATACGTCGGGACCGCTTGGGAGAGCAGCAGCTGTGCCTTCTGTCGGTCGCCGGATGCCCCACGTGCGAGCAGCATGCACGCGTAGTCGTTCTGGGTGTGGGCGTGCCAGGGGCGCGCGCCCATCTTGGCGTTCATCTCCAGCGCGTCCTCGAAATGCCGTGCGGCCTCGTTCCAGCGGGTGAGCGTCGTGGCAAGCAGGCCGAGGTAGCGCGACACTGAGCCCCTGATCCCTTCGAGATAGTCCGCGGCGTTGAACGTGGCCCAGGGAAGCAGCAACCCGTAGATGGTCGGTGCGGAGTCGGTGTCGCCCAGGAGCGCAGACGTCTCGGCGAGGAGGCTCATGCCGTAGAGCCATTCCTGATCGACTGGCAGAGCGCGGCAGCCGTCTGCGGCCAGGTCCTCGAGCGCTCGCCTCGCCTCTTGCGTCCGTCCTAGTCGAGCGTGGAGATGGGCGAGCACGCACCGGAAGACGGGGCGAGCCGGATGCTCGCGGGCCAAGTCGCACATGGCAGGCTCGACCTGCGCGAGGGTCCCCCGGTAGTCGCAGAGCGTGTACCGCTGGACCCGGTGGACCGGGATCGCCTCCGCCGGTTGCGCGCGGCGACCGAGCTCGAGGGCCTGGTCGATGAGCTGCTCGGCGTCGCCGAGCCGGCCGGCTGCGAGCGCGAGCAGCGCTCGAGCGGCGCAGACCTCCCAGAGCTGGGTGGGCTGGCGCAGCTCGTCAGCGATGCGGCTTGCGGCCGTGAGCTCGATCTCCGCCGCCGAGATGTCCCCTACCTGGAGTTGCGCCCTGAGCCGGGTGAAGTGCCCATCCGCGATCCGCTCTCTGTCGCCGATCCGCTCCGCCACGTCGCGGAGCTCGCTGCCCAGCGCGAGACACTCGGAGACCGTATCGGGGGCGAGGAGGGCGCATGCACGGCCGTCGAGCGCGTGCGCAAGCGCTGCGGGGCTCCCCGCGCGGCGGGCGAGCTCCACCGCCTCTGAACTCAGTTTGTCGCAGTGGTCGCGCGCGGGCTCGTCGCGAAGCGCCCCGGCGAGGCGGGCGAGAAGCCTGACCCGAAGCTCGACGTCGTCGTCGGGAAGTGCGGCGAGCCCCTCTTCGAGTAGGGGTACCAGCGTCGCATCACCCCATGCTCGGCTACAGACGAATCTCCCGCCATAGCCGGCAGCGGCGAGCGCGAGCTCGCGGGACAGCCCGAGGCTCCGGGCGATGCCGGCGGCGTCGAGGTAGGCCGTCTTCGCGGCCGGTGTGTTGCCCGCCCGCGCCTGCGCCTCGCCGAGCGATAGCAGGAGCCGGCAGCGCGCTTTCTCGTTGGCCTGGTCCCCACGCGTGAGCGCGTCCAGGGCCGTCTCGTACAGGCGCGACGCCTCCTCATAGGCGAGGAGCGCGACCGCACGATCCGCCGCACGCGTGCCGTAGCGCAGGCTCTTCTCGAAGTCTCTCCCGTTAAGCGAGTGGTGCGTGAGCTCGGCGAGGAATGGTCCCGGCTCCGCGCCGTAGAGCGCCTCGAGCGTGCCAACCGCCCGCCGGTGCAGCCGCACGCGGCTGGCGGTCGTGAGCCCCTCGTAGAGCGTGTCGCGAATGAGTACGTGCGCGAAGCGAAGGCGACCGGGCGAGCCGGGAACATCGGAGACGAGGCGAGCGGCCATCGCCTCGTCGAGCACGTCAAGCAGCTCATCCTCTGGGACACCCCCCAGGCGAGCGAGCGCGTCGAGCGCGAACTCCCGGCCGAGCACGGACGCGAGTACCAGCACCCGGTTGCACTCGTCGGATAGGTGGGCGAGCCGGCGGGCGATGACGTCGCGGACGCTCTGGGGGATGGCGAGCTGAATTTCGTCGGTGGAATCGGACTGGACGCACTCGACGGACAGGAGGCGCACGATCTCGCCGACGAAAAGCGGATTGCCGCCGGTGTCCCCGTGCAGCGCGGCGATGAGCGCCGCAGAAGCAATCTCCGCCGCGGTGAGCTCGACGTACTCCTCGACTTCGCCCTCGCTCAACCCTCCGAGCGAGATGCGGCTGGTCACGGGCTCCCGGGTGACGGCGGCCAGCATCTCGGTCAGCGGCTGACCGGGGAGCGGATCGACGTCCCGGTAGGCCGCGACGAGGAGCACCCGGATAGAGGCGAGCTCGCGCGCGAGGAACCGCAAGAGCAGGAGCGACGGTGCATCGGCCGCGTGCAGATCGTCCAGGACGAGCACGATCGGTCGACTCTCGGAGGCGTTCCGCAGAAGGTCCGCGGTTGCGTCGAAGAGGCGAAAGCGTGCAGCTTCGGGGTCGAGCGCGGGCGGCTCCGGCAGGTCGGGGAAGTGCTGGCGCAGCTCGGGGACGAGCTGGGCGAGATCCGCAGCCGCGAATCCGACCTGCGAGCGCTGCTCGGAGGGATCGCTCTCGCGCACGTACGCGCGGAGCGACTGCACCCAGGGCCAGTACGCGGGGGCGCCCCCCGCCTCCCAGCAGCGGCCGACCAACACGCGTGCGCCGCGCGTTCTCGCGCATGCGATCAGCTCCTCGGCGAGGCGGCTCTTGCCGATGCCGGGCTCGCCGACGACCAGGACGAGCCGACCGTGGCCGGCGAAGGCATCATCGAGCCCGCCGACGAGCTCGGCCAGCTCGCGCTCGCGGCCCACAAACGCGCTGCGGGGCGACTCCACGGCCGGCGCGGGCACCACAGCCAACTCGTGCGCGGAAGGCGCCGGTACCCGGGTCAGCGGTGCGGCCGGGCCGGCGAGGGCGAGCGCCGAGTCTTGCGCGAGGACGGCGGCGTGCAGCCCTTGCAACTCAGGGCCGGGCTCGACGCCGATCTGCTCCACGAGCAGCGCCCGCGCCTGGCGGTACGCCTCGAGCGCCTCGGCCTGCCGGCCGGCGCGGTAGAGCGCGAGCATGCGCTGGGCGTGCAGGTGCTCGCGCAGCGGGTGCTCTTCGACCAGCGCCTCGAGCTCGGCGACCACCTCGCCGTGGCGGCCGGCCGCGAGGTCGCCCTCGATGGCCAGCTCGGCCGCGCGTGCCCGCAGCTCCTCCAACCGCCGTACCTCTGCCGCGGCGAACGGCTCATCGGCCACGTCGACCAGCGGCTTGCCCCGCCACAGCGCGAGCGCCTCGCGCGGACGCGACTCCTCGATCAGGCGCGCGAAGCGGACCGCGTCGACGTCGCCCTCCGCGAGCCGCAACTCGTAGCCGCGACCGCGGGTGACGATCTGTGCGCCGTTACCGTCGAGCAACCGACGCAGATGCGAGACATACAGCTGCACAAGCTTGGGCGCGCTGCGCGGCGCGTGCTCGCCCCACAGACCCTCCGCCAAGCGGTCAGCCGACACGGTGCGCCCGACCTCGAGCGCGAGCATCGCCAGCAGGGCGCGCTGCTTGCGCGCGCCGAGCGAGATCGGCCGGTCATCGAGGCGCGCCTCGATCGGCCCGAGGAGAAGCAGGTCCATGCCGAGCGGTGGCCAGGGCCACGGGTCACGTCGAGCCTACTCGCGCTCGGCCGGCGAGTAAACCACGACTCGACCGGCGCTCTACCGCGCGGGAGCAACCTCCCACCCATGCACCGCAGACCGCCTCCAAAGCAGGCCGCCTGGAAGGTTGCCCATATCGCCGTATTCCCGAATGAGGGGACGGCCTTGACCGGCCGGCGCGAGTCTCCCCGGTGTCCATGCGGCGCTCGTGGGATCGGGGCCCCCCGGGCGCACCAGCGCTCGCCGCGGCGCGATGCCGGCGCGCCAGCCGCAACCTTGTCCCCACCGGCTTAGTGGCCCTCGCTCGCTATGCGAGTGCTTGTTCTGCTCATGAAGGAGGCACTCATGTGCCAGGTCTTGCGTGTATTGGCAGCTCTCTGCGTCGGCGGTCTTGTTGCGGGGGTCTCGCCGGCATTTGGGACGTTTCCGGGCGACAACGGGAGGATCGCGTTCGACAGCTTCCGCGAGGGCGGCGACGCCGACGTCTGGACGATGCGCCCGAACGGGAGCGCGCCCATCAACCTGACCGCCACCCCCGCGATTTTTGACGGGTATGGCAACTGGCGCGCCGACGGGCGCAAGATCGTGTTCCAGAGCGGTCGCGTTACCGCCACCAACCCCAACGGCACCCAGCAGATCTTCGTCATGAACACCGACGGCTCAGATGCGACCCAAATCACGTTTACCGACGTCAATAACAACGACAACCCGGCGTGGTCTCCCGACGGCAGGAAGATCGTGTTCGTGAGGCATATGTTCCAGGACGACCCCGATCCGGACGTCGACAACCACGACGTCTGGACGATGAACGCCGACGGCAGCAACCAGCGCAACCTCACGAACAACTTCGCCGAGGACAATGAGCCCAACTGGTCGCCCGACGGCAGAAAGATCGCGTTCACCAGCGACCGCACGGGCAGCAACGAGGTCTACACGACCGACCCGAACGGCTCGAGGCTTCGTCAGCTCACCTTCACGCCCGGCTTCGACGGCGGGGCCAATTGGTCGCCTGACAGCAGGATGATCGCCTTTGACACCGAGCGCGACGGCGAGGGCAACCTCGAGATCTACAAGATGCGCGCCGACGGCAGCCACCCGGTCCGCCTGACACGCAACCCGGCGTGGGACCTCGCTGCGGTCTGGTCGCCGGATGGGCGAAGGATCGCCTTTACGAGCACGCGCGACGTCAGCGACGAGCACCCCGAGAACTTCGAGGTCTACAAGATGCGCGCGGACGGCAGCCACGAGATGAACCTGACGAACAACCCGGCATTCGACTGGGTCCAAGACTGGCAGCCGCTCCGCGATGACCACAATCGCCACGACGGCGCCAACGACGATGGCGACGGGGGCGCCGACTGACGCCTCAGCAGCTCCAGGGCCTTGGGCGCTGACTGCGGCCAACCGAGGCCAAGAGCTGAGGTATGACGTCTATCGCTTCGGACTGACGGCTCGCCTCCGCGCTTGGAAATACGAATTGCGCGGCGATCTACATGTCAGCCTCGACGGTCCGCGGTAGCGCGGCGAGGGCCGAACGTCCACAACCGCGCTACCGCTCGAGTTCATCTGTCCGCTTCCGGGTCGCGCGGGCGCATGAAAGTTGCGTCAGCGAAACCCTCGCGCGCAACGTCGTGAAACCTCCCTGTCAAGCAGAAGCAGGCGCGCGGTGGCGGCCGGCCGCGCTCCTGAGTTGGACGAGGAGGAGCCGCCCGGCGGCGGGCGATCCGAGCCGGTCCCGCTGCTGCATTCGTGAAAAGCAGCGGCGACGCGCTGACTGCTCGTATCCA